>JAQTLN010000054.1 GCA_028714875.1 Gallionellaceae bacterium | reverse complement strand
TGCCCGCCGGGGCGACCATCATCCTGCTGGCGGGCGTGGCCTATCTGTTTTCGGCCCTGGGCCGGGGATTCTGGCTGGTTTTGTGCAGGCGTCGCAACAAGGCTGCAATACCATGCCAGAATCATTAAATGAACAGGAACGACAGGCGCTGCACGGGGTTCCCGTGCTGACCCCTACAGCCGAAGGACTGACGAGCCCGGAAGCGGCTGAGCGATTCAAGCAATTTGGCCCCAACGTGGTGGCGCAGGAGCATCCCCACGGAATGAAAGCCTTGCTGCGCAAGTTTTGGGGCGTAGTGCCGTGGATGCTCGAACTCGCTGTCATTCTGGATCTGGTCATGGCGCGATGGATAGAGGCCGGCGTGATCACCGCCTTGCTCGTGTTCAACGCGCTGATCGGTTTTTTTCAGGAAAATCGCGCGCAGGCCGCACTTGCCTTGCTGCGCCAGCGTCTGACCGTCATCGCCCGCGTGCAGCGGGACGGCCGCTGGCAGACGATCCCGGCCGCCGAACTGGTGCCGGGCGACGTGGTGCGGCTGCGCGTCGGTGATATCGTCCCGGCGGACATCCGGCTCACCGCTGGCCGGATACAGGTGGATCAATCCCAGTTGACCGGCGAATCGCTGCCCGTGGATCGTCTGGCAGGGAGCACAAGCTATGCCGGTTCGCTGGTGAGCCGTGGCGAGGCGACGGGCGTGGTAACGGCAACCGGCACCAAAACGTATTTCGGGAAAACGGCTGAACTGGTGCGCACGGCCGAAGCACCCCGCCGCCTGGAACGGCTGATCCTGCAAATTACCCGCTACCTGGCAGCCCTGGTGATCGTGCTCGCGGTGGCCGTGTTGATCGCCACGCTGATCCACGGCACCCCGATCCTCGATATGCTTCCTTTCGGTCTGATGCTGCTGGTGGCGGCCGTTCCCGTCGCGCTGCCGACCATGTTCACCATGTCCGCCGCACTGGGTGCTCGCGCACTGGCCGAAAACGGCATTCTGGTCACGCGGCTGTCGGCGATCCAGGACGCCGCGGCCATGGACATTCTCTGCCTCGACAAGACCGGCACGATCACCGCGAACCGCCTCAGCATCGAGCAAGTGGTGCCGCTCGCGGCGGCCACGACGGACGAGGTGCTGCGGCTGGCGGCGCTGGCGTCCGACGAGGCGACGCAGGACCCGATCGATCTTGCCATCCTGAAGGCGGCGCGCGAGCGCGGGCTGATCGCCAATCCGCCGCCACGTTTCGACTTCGTTCCCTTCGATCCCGCCACCAAACGTTCGGAAGTGTCGATCCGGCAGGACAATGAGGTGGCGCGCATCATCAAGGGGGCACCGTCGGTGCTCGCAGAACTGGCGCACATTCCGTGGCCGGAGATCGCTCCCCAGGTGGAGCAGCTCGCCGCCAGCGGCGCGCGCGTTCTGGCGGTGGCGTCCGGAACCGGCGCCACGCTCCGCCTCGCCGGCTTCATTGCATTGAATGACCCGCCGCGCCCCGATTCCGCGGCGCTCATCACCGCGCTGCGCCAGCACGGTGTGCGCGTCATCCTCGTCACCGGCGACGGCGAAGCGACCGCGCGCGCCGTGGCAGCCAAGGTCGGGATCAGCGGCGAGGCCGCGCCGGCCGGGACACTGCGCGCGAATATGGATTACGAGGCCATCGCCCGCTACGACATTTTTGCCGGCGTGTTGCCGCAGGATAAATTCTTCCTGGTTCAGGCGTTACAGCAGGCCGGGCATGTGGTCGGGATGACGGGAGACGGCGTGAATGACGCGCCCGCCCTGCGCCAGGCGGATGTCGGCATCGCGGTGGCGAGCGCAACCGATGTCGCGAAAGCGGCGGCCAGCCTGGTGCTGACACGACCGGGACTGGGCGAGATCGTCACCGCGATCGAGGAAAGCCGGCGCATTTATCAGCGCATGCAGACCTGGATCATGACCATGATGACGCGGAAAATATTCGTTCCGCCCTTTCTCGCCCTCGGCGTCATCCTGTTCGGGCGCTTTGTCATCAATCCCACGCTGATGGTATTGCTGGTGTTTGCAACAGATTTTGCAACCATGTCACTTTCGACGGATCGGGTGACGCCTTCGCCAACCCCTGAGCGCTGGGCTGTCCGCTCGCTGGTCATGAGAAGTCTGGGCCTTGCGGCTCTGCTCATGTTGCTGAGCGCCGCCGTGTGGTGGGTTGCCACCGGCGTGTTACGGCTGGGCATTGCCGAATCCCAGACCCTCACCTTTGTCTGGCTGGTCTTTGGCAGTACGCAGGCCAATCTCTACTCGATGCGCGCGCGAGGCTATTTTTGGGAGAGGCCACATCCGGGCCGTTGGATCATCCTGGCCACTATTCTAGACCTGGGCGTGGTCACGCTCCTGGCAACCCAGGGCTGGTTGATGGCGCCGATCCCGCCATCGCTGATCGGCGCCATGTTGCTCCTGGCCATCGTCTTCCTCGTCGTTGCCGATCTGTTAAAAATCGCCCTGATGCGCTTTCCCTCGTTCCACGTCCGCGTGTTGACAGATCAACAAGGAGAAATCGAATGAACATGATGCGCGAGCCGCTTGCCGTGCTTACCTTGGCTTCCGCTGAAAGGCATGAATCGGCGCTGCGCCCGCTTTTCATCAACCTGCCGCATGGGCGGATGCTGGTGGAAGCAAACAGAGGAAGGTCTTGCGCCTGGCGCAAGAACATACTTGAATCCAGTGCCATGAGGCTGTCATGACCCAACCCCCAGTACTCCTCGTGATTTTCGACGGCTTTGGCCTCAACCCCAGCCGCGCTTACAACGGCTGGG
>JAQTLN010000053.1 GCA_028714875.1 Gallionellaceae bacterium | reverse complement strand
TCAGGTCGATTTTCTCCCTTCTCCCGCAGGCGGGAGAAGGGCCGGGGATGAGGGTGTTTGCGTCACTGCAAGCGTTGACCATGCGCAAAATCCCTCACCCCAACCCCTCTCCCGCCTACGGGAGAGGGGCTATATGTTCGCAGCTACCTGAGTGGTTACATTTTTGTGACTTTTTCGCCTTTTTGCGGCCAATAAACAACCCATGCCCGATTTCGCCACCCGCCTCGTAACCTGGCAAACAATCCACGGCCGCCACGACCTGCCCTGGCAAGGCACGCGCGACCCCTACGCGATCTGGCTGTCGGAAATCATGCTGCAGCAGACCCAGGTCGCCAGCGTGATCGCCTATTACCAGCGCTTCCTCGCCCGCTTTCCCGATGTCGCCGCGCTCGCCGCCGCGCCCCTGGACGAGGTGCTGGCGCACTGGAGCGGGCTCGGCTACTACGCGCGCGGGCGCAATCTGCACCGCGCCGCGCAGCTCGTCATGGAGCGGCACGGCGGCATTTTCCCCGCCGATCCGGAAGCGGTGACGGCGCTGCCCGGCATCGGCCGCTCCACCGCCGCAGCGATCCTGGCTTTCGCGTTCGGGCAGCGCCGCGCAATCCTGGACGGCAACGTCAAGCGCGTGCTGGCGCGCTGCTTCGGCATCGCCGGCTACCCCGGCGCGAAGGCGGTGGAAAATGCGCTGTGGCAAAAGGCCGAGCAGCTTTTGCCCGATGCCGGCATCGAAACCTACACCCAGGCGCTGATGGACCTGGGAGCGACGCTGTGCGCCCGCCGCCCTGCCTGCGGCCCCTGCCCGCTGCGCACCGTCTGCGTCGCCTACAATGAAAACCGGCTGGCGGAGCTGCCCTCGCCCAAGCCGCGCAAAATCCAGCCGCAAAAGGAAACCGCCATGCTGATCCTGCGCCGCAAGGGCGAGGTGTACCTGGAAAAAAGGCCGCCCACCGGCATCTGGGGCGGCATGTGGAGCTTTCCCGAAATCGGGGTGGCGGACGAGGCCCGCCTCGCCCGCTTCGGCGTCGAGGGCAAAGCCGGGATGGCTTTGCCGGAGATGCAGCACACCTTTACCCATTTCCGCCTGCGCATCGTGCCCCGGCTGTTCGAAGTGACGGCCAGCCTGCCCGCGGCGGGCGAGCCGGGCGGCCTGTGGATCGCGCCGGCCGAAGCGCTCGGCGCGGCCATCCCGGCGCCGGTGCGGGAGATTTTGAAGGCAATGGGGTGATGTCCGAACCGCCAGTCGCCCTGCCGGAAGAACACTGGCACCGCCTGCCGGCGAACGCGGTAGCCGGGTTGCTCGACAGCGATCTCGCCCGCGGCTTGAGCGCCGATGAAGCGCGGCGCCGACGCGGGAGTTACGGCGCCAACCTGCTCACCCCCAAGAAAGGCCGGCCGGCCTGGCTGCGCTTCCTGCTCCAGTTCCACCAGCCGCTGATCTACATCCTGCTCGCTTCAGGGGCGCTGACCGCGTTTCTGCGGGAATGGGTGGATGCCGGCGTGATTTTCGGGGTGGTGCTGCTCAACGCCGTGATCGGCTATTTCCAGGAATCCAGGGCACAGGATGCGATCGCGGCGCTGGCACGGATGGCAGCGAGCTCCGCCACGGTCCTGCGCGGCGGCGTAAAACAGCCGCTGCCCGCCGCCGATCTGGTGCCGGGCGATGTCGTGCTGCTTGCTCCCGGCGACAAGGTTCCGGCCGACCTGCGACTGTTCCGGGCGCGCGAACTGATGGCCGACGAAGCGCCCCTGACCGGGGAATCCTTGCCGGTGGCCAAGGTTACCGCGCATCTGGAAGGGGACCCCATCCTGGCGGAGCGCGCCAACATGGCTTATGCCGGCACGCTGATCACCGGCGGCCAGGGCGCGGGGCTGGTGGTGGCGACCGGCGACCGCACCGAAACCGGCCGCATTTCGCGCCTGATCTCCGGGGCGGCCGATCTCTCCACGCCGCTGACCCGCAAGATCGCGCATTTCAGCACGGTCATGCTGTACGTGATCCTCGCCTTGGCGGCGTTCACCTTCGCCGTCGGCACGTGGCGCGGCGAACCGCCGGTGGAAATGTTCATGGCGGCGGTCGCGCTGGCGGTAGGCGCCATTCCCGAAGGACTGCCGGCGGCCATCACCATCACCCTGGCCATCGGCGTGTCGCGCATGGCCCGGCGCCGCGCCATCATCCGCAAGCTGCCGGCGGTGGAGACGCTGGGCGGCGCCACGGTGATCTGCTCCGACAAGACCGGCACGCTGACCGAAAACCAGATGACGGTGCGCGAAATCCATGCCGGCGGCGAAAGCTTCAGCGTTAGCGGCGACGGCTACGCCGCCGCGGGCGAAATTCGCCGGCAGGGGATGGTGGCGCCGCCGCGGGGCGCACTAGGCGAATGCCTGCTGGCCGGCGTGCTGTGCAACGACGCGGTGCTGGTCGAGCGCGACGGACGGCGCGAAGTGGCGGGCGATCCCACCGAGGGTGCCCTGTTGGTCGCGGCCGAGAAATCCGGCCTGTCGCCGACGCAATTGCACGCCGCCCACCCCCGCAGCGACGAAGTGCCCTTCGATTCGCGCCATCAAACCATGGCGACCCGGCATGGCGATATCGTCTACGTCAAAGGCGCCCTGGAAAAAATACTCGACCGTGCCGGCGCCATGCTCGACGCCGCGGGCGAGGAAACAGCGCTCGACCGTGCCATGATCGAAGCCGCCGCGCTGTCCATGGCGCAGCGCGGCTTGCGCGTGCTGGCGCTGGCCAGGGGCAGGTTGGCCGAAGGCGAGGCGCTCGACCTCCGCCACCCCTCCCGTCTCGTCCTGATCGGACTGCAGGGGATGATCGACCCGCCGCGCGCCGAGGCCGTTGCGGCGGTCAGGGCCTGCCACGCGGCGGGCATCGCGGTGAAAATGATCACCGGCGACCACGCCGACACCGCTGCCGCCATCGCCGCCCAGCTCGGCCTGGAGA
>JAQTLN010000052.1 GCA_028714875.1 Gallionellaceae bacterium | reverse complement strand
AGGATCAGCGACCCCCGCGACACCTTGTCGCCCACCTTGAGATGGATGTTTTTCACCGTGCCGGCGTGGGACGACGGGATTTCCATCGTCGCCTTTTCGCTTTCGAGCGCCACCAGCGAATCGTCCTTCTGGACCCGGTCACCCGGCTTCACCAGGATTTCGATGACATCGACGTTGTTGAAGTCGCCGATGTCGGGCACGGTGATTTCGATTATTTTTGCCATGTTGGTTTTCCCTAAATTTCTAACCGCAAAGGCGCGAAGGCGCAAAGATTAAGACTCAATTGTTTTGCCTATTGGTTTTCTTTGCGCCTTCACGCCATTGCGGTTTTATGATTTACAGCAGCAGCCTTCTCACATCCGCCAGCAGCTGGCCCAGATAGGTGATGAAGCGCGCGCCCTGGGCGCCGTCGATGACGCGGTGGTCGTAGGACAGCGACAGGGGGAGCATCAGGCGCGGGACGAATTCCTTGCCGTTCCAGATCGGCTTCATCACGGCGCGGGAAATGCCGAGCACCGCTACTTCCGGCAGGTTGATGATGGGGGTGAAGAAAGAGCCGCCGATGCCGCCCAGGCTCGACAGGCTGATGCAGCCGCCCTGCATTTCGCCGGGGGTGAGCTTCTTGTCGCGCGCCTTCTGGCTTAGGGCCATCAAGTCGCGCGCCAGCTCCAGCACGCCTTTCCTGTCGGCGTCGCGGATCACCGGCACGACCAGGCCGTCGGGCGTATCCACCGCCATGCCGATATGGAAGTATTGCTTGAACACCAGGCTTTCGCCGTCCGCCGACAGCGAGGCGTTGAAGTCGGGATAGGCTTTCAATGCGGCCACCATGGCCTTGATCAGGAAGGCCGGCAGGGTCAGGCGCACGCCTTGTTTTTCGGCCTCCGCGCTCATCGCCTTGCGGAAGGCTTCGAGCTCGGTGATATCGACTTCCTCGTGCTGCGTGACATGGGGTGCGGTAACCCAGTTGCGGTGCAGGTTGGCGCCGGACACTTTCTTGATCTTGGTGAGCGGCTTGACCTCGACCGCGCCGAACTTGGCGAAATCCACCTGCGGCATTTCCAGTACCGACAGGCCCATGCCGCCGCCCGCCGCGCCGCGCGGATGGGCGAGCTCGGCCTTGACGAAGGCCTGCACGTCCTCTTTCAGGATGCGGCGTTTCGGGCCGGAGCCGTTGACCAGCGCGAGATTGACCCCGAGCTCGCGGGCGAAGGCGCGCACCGAAGGGCTGGCGTGGACTTTTGCCGGCTCGCCAGTGTCTGCATGCAGGGCCGGTGCGGGAGCGGCTTGCGGGGCTGGGGAGGGCGCAGGCGTTGCCGGAGCGGCTGGGGCCGGGGGGGCAGGTGCCGGAGCGGGCTGTGCCGCCGGCGCGGGTTTTTCTTTCGCAGCCGGTTCTTTTCCTTCCTCAGCTACTTCCATCAACAGGATCAAGCTGCCCTCGTTGACCTTGTCGCCCACCTTGGCGCGCACCGCGGTGACCTTGCCATTCCAGGGCGAAGGGATGTCCATGGTGGCTTTTTCGCTTTCCAGCGTGATCAGCGTGTCTTCCGCCTTGACGATGTCGCCTTCCTTGACCGGAATTTCGATGACGTCCACCGAATCGAAATTGCCGATGTCGGGAACACGGACTTCTTTTATTGTTGGCACTGTTATTCTCCTTGCTTGAGGGGTCGGCGGCTTTCGCCTCTGGCCCCTTACCGCCAGCCCCTATACGGTGGCCGGGGGAAACCTGACAAACCCAAAACCAACATGTTGAAGGAAGATTGGGTTTGTTGGGTTACGGCGCAAAAAGCCGCGCCCAACCCAACCTACATTACTTTGGCCCAACCTACACCGTCAGCGGATTCGGCTTGTCGGGGTCGATGCCATACTTGACGATGGCCTCGGCGGCCTTGGCGGCCGGGATCGCGCCTTCGTCGGCGAGCGCCTTGAGCGCGGCCAGCACCACGTGGTAGCGGTCCACCTCGAAGAAGCGGCGCAGGTTTTCGCGGCTGTCGCTGCGGCCGAAGCCGTCGGTGCCGAGCGCGACGTAATGGCGCGGCACGAAGGCGCGGATCTGGTCGGCATAGGCCTTCATGTAGTCGGTCGAGGCGATCACCGGGCCGGAGCCGTCCTTCAGGCATTTCTCCACGTAGGGCATGCGCCGGGTATGCTCGGGATGGAGCATGTTCCAGCGCTGCACGTCGAGCCCTTCGCGACGCAGTTCGTTGAAGCTGGTGACGCTCCAGATGTCGGCCGACACGCCGAAATCGGCTTCCAGCAAGTCCGCCGCCGCGATCACTTCGCGCAGGATGACGCCGCTGCCCATCAGCTGTACCTTCATCTTCTTGCGCGGCGCGCCGCGCTTCAACAGGTACATGCCCTTGAGAATGCCTTCCTCCGCGCCCTTGGGCATCGGCGGATGGGCGTAGTTCTCGTTCATGATGGTGATGTAGTAATAGACGCTTTCCTGTTCCTTGTACATGCGGCGCAAGCCGTCCTGGACAATCACCGCCAGCTCGTAGGCGTAGGTCGGGTCGTAGGTCACGCAGTTGGGGATGGTCGAGGCCAGCAGGTGGCTATGGCCGTCTTCGTGCTGCAGTCCTTCGCCGTTCAGGGTGGTGCGCCCGGCCGTGCCGCCCATCAGGAAGCCGCGGGCGCGCGCGTCGCCCGCCGCCCAGGCGAGGTCGCCGATGCGCTGGAAGCCGAACATCGAGTAGAACGTATAGAACGGAATCATGGCCTGGCCATGGTTGCTGTAGCTGGTGCCCGCCGCGAGCCAGGAGGCGAAAGCGCCGGCTTCGTTGATGCCCTCTTCGAGGATCTGGCCGCGTTTGTCTTCCTTGTAGTACATCACCTGATCGGCGTCCTGCGGCTCATAGAGCTGGCCCACCGAGGAATAGATGCCGAGCTGGCGGAACATGCCTTCCATGCCGAAGGTGCGCGCCTCGTCCGGGATGATCGGCACCACCAGCTTGCCGATCGCCTTGTCCTTGAGCAGGGTGG
>JAQTLN010000051.1 GCA_028714875.1 Gallionellaceae bacterium | reverse complement strand
CGGCGAATCGCCATGATCGTTAGCCCAGCGCCCGCCCCTCCCCCGCCTCCTCGACCGTCCGCCCGTCGCGGATGCGATACATGCGCTTGAAGGAGGGGATGATTGCGTCATCGTGGGTGACGACGATAATGGCGGTCTGGTACTGCGTGGCCATCTGGTTGAGGATGCGCATTACCGCCAGGGCACGTTCGCTGTCGAGCGGCGCGGTGGGTTCATCGGCGAGGATCACCGGTGGCCGGTTGACCAGCGCGCGGGCGATCGACACGCGCTGCTGTTCGCCGCCGGAAAGTTCGGAGGTTTCTGCCTTCGCCCGGTGCGCCACGTCGAGCGCGGAGAGCAGTTCCAGCGCGCGGGCGCGCGCCTCGCCGTTGGGCCGCCCGGCCAGCATCGGCAGCAGCGCCACGTTGTCGGTCACGTCGAGGAAGGGAATCAGGTACGGCGCCTGGAAGACGAAACCGATGCGGTCGCGGCGCAGCACGCGCAAGTCCTTGATCTTCCAGCCGTTGTCGTAGATCACCTCGCCGCCCAGGGTCATGCGGCCCTGGGTCGGCTCGATCACCGCGCCCAGGCACTTGAGCAGCGTGGTCTTGCCGGAGCCGCTCGGCCCGATGAGGCCGACCACTTCGCCGGGCGCCACCTGCATGTTGACTTCCTTGAGCGCATCGACGGCGGTGTCGCCCTTGCCATAGCGTTTACTCAAGCCTTCGATCTGGATGCCGACGCCCTTATCCATGTCAGCCTCCGATCGCCGTGGCTGGATCGACCTTGAGCGCCGCGCGTATCGCCAGGGTGCTGGCGAGCACGCACACCACCATGACGACGACGAAGCCGCGCCCCGCGTCCTCGGGCAGCAGCAGCACGTATTTGGGGAAAGCCGGCCCCCACAGCGTGGCGGCGATCTTGCCGATGACGAAGCCGATCACCCCCAGTCCCAGCGCCTGCTGCAGGATCATGCTGGCGATGGTCATGTTGTGCGTGCCGATCAGCTTCAGCACGGCGATCTCGCGGATTTTACCAAGCGTCATGGTGTAGATGATGAAGGCAACGATGGACGCGCTCACGACCATGAGTATTACCAGGAACATGCCGATCTGCTTGGAGGCGGTGGCGATCAGCTTGGCGATGAGGATGTCTTCCATCTGCGCGCGGGTGTATGCCTGCAAATGCTTCCAGCGGCGGATATCCTGCGCCACCGCCTCGGCGGAACGGCCCTCGGCGACCCGCACCAGCACCGCGTTGACGTTGTGGTTGCTGGTCTGCGAGGCGTTGATGGCGTCCAGCAGGCCGGGCACGCCGGGGCGATTGAGCGCCGGATTGGCGGCAGTGCGGGCGCGCTGGTTGACGATGGCGTCGTTGTCCCTGAGGAACTGCGCCTCCTGCGCATCCTTCAACGGAATGAACACCATCGGGTCGCCGCCGGAGGACACCATGCGCCGCGTCAGCCCCACCACGGTGTAGTCGTGGCGGCGGATGCGGATGCGGTCGCCGACCTGGAAACGGGCCATCACATCGGCCACGGCTTCGTAGTGGCCACGGGTGATGCGCCGCCCCGCCACCAGGTAGCCCGGCTCGCCCGGCTGGCCGGGCTCGAAGCCGACCACCATGGCGCGCACGTCGGTGCTGCCTTTGCGCACCTGCATGGTGAGGTAGGTCACGTTGGCAGCCTGCGCCACGCCGGACAGGCCGCGGATGCCGCGGTAGACGTCGTCGGGAATGCTCGACGACTCGGCGTAGGGTCCCAGGGTATCCTTCTGCACCACCCACAGGTCGGCGCCGCTGTTGTTGAGCAGCACCTTGGCATCGTCCACCATGCCGCGATAGACGCCCGCCATGGTAAGCGTGACGCCGATCAGGAGTCCGAGCCCGAAGCCGGTGAGGACGAACTTGCCCCAGGAATGCAGGATATCGCGGCCGGCGAGGCTGATCATTTTGCCGTTCCCGTCAAGGAGCTGACCACCTTGATGCGGCTGTCGTCCCGGAGCTCGCGCTCAGTATAGACAACCGCCTCGTCGCCGGCCTTCAGTCCTTCGACGATCTGCACCTTGCCGTCCAGCCCTTCCGCCCCGGTCTTCACCGGCGCGAAGCGCAGCCTGCCGTCGGCGCGCAGCCACACGCCAGCCTGGGCGCCGCGATGGCGCAGCGCGGCGTTGGGCAGGATCAGGGCATCGGTCACGACAGGCAGATGCAGCGTCACGTCCGCCATCTCGTTGCTGCTCACCCCTTGCGGCAGGCTGTCGAAGGCCACTTGGGCGATACGCTCCTCGGTCACGCTGTCGCTGATCGGCTCGACGCGCACCACCTTGCCCGGCAGGGTTCGACCGGGACTGGAGCGCAGCACGATATCGGCCGGCAGCCCCACGCGCAGGCCGGCGGAACGTCCCTGGTCGAGCCGCACCGTGACCCACAGGCTGCCCGGCTCCTGCAGCTTGAGCACCGACTGCCCCGCGATCACCGTGGAGCCGGGCTCGGCATCGCGCGACGTGACCACGCCGTCAGTGGGCGCCAGCAAACGGATATTGCCGCGCTGCTGCTGGGCCGCCGCGCGATCGGCGTCCAGCCGGGCGAGGTCCTGGCGGGCGCTGGCCAGCGCCGATTCGGCGGCAGCCAATTGGGCGTCGCCCGATTGCTGCTGCTGAAGCTTGCTGTCCACCATGCTCTGGCTGACGAAATTCTTCTTGCCCAGGTCGACGTAGCGCCGTGCCTCGCTGGCAGCCAGTGCCTGGCGGCTCCTGGCATCGCGTACCTGGGCCTCGGCGGCGGCCACGGCGCTCTTGCCGCGCTGGGCCGCGGCAGCGGCGGAGGCCACCCGCTTGTCGAGGTCCACCGGGTCCATCTCCGCCAGCAATTGGCCCGTCCTCACCGTATCCCCCACGTCCACCAGCACCCGCCCGACGCGCCCGGCGGCCGTCGGCCCGATGAGATAGGCGCGCCGCGCCTCGACCGTGCCGATGCCGAACAGGGCGGGCGCCACCTCCCCCTTGGCAACACGGGTCAAGGTAACCTTGATCGGCGCAAAAGGACCGCTCTTCAATGCAACCCAGCCAAAGGCCAGCAGCAGCGCGACGCCAAACAGGGCAAACCAGACCTGGCGCGGCACGGTAAAAGGCATTTTCATTTTTCTATCCTAGCATGGTAACAATTAACAGGATAAACCATTCCACTCGCTGGCGTCGCGCCACTTCGGCGGCCATGCTCATTCGACCTTCCCTTTCAGCAGGAGCGCCAGCCCGAGACCGCTTGCCAGTGAAGCGCTGAGCGTCCACCCCAGCACCATCCACAGCCCGGTACGGTAATACCAGGTGGCGATGCTGGCGGCGATGAAGCCGATCTCGCTCGCGCCGAAGACGATGGTGAGCCAGAACTGCAGCAGGGTCATGTGGCGCTGGGAGCGCGTGGTGATGGCGAAACTCACCGACTCCAGGCGTTCCATCACGGCGTCGTAGATGTCCCCGATGCCGAGCAGGGTTTCGCCGTCGGCCGTCACCGCGTCGCTGAAGCGGGTGGCGTTGGTGATTGCGCCGTAGTATTCCTCCAGTCCGTCGATCACGTCCTGCTTGAGGGCGATGAGTTCCTCGACCGATTTGGGCATGTGACGCGACAGCCGGTCGTAGAGGTGTTGCAGCACGGCGTGTTCCAGCAGCAGGAGTTCCAGCGTGACGAGAAACGGCAGCGCGTTCTTCGGCGGCAGGCCGG
>JAQTLN010000050.1 GCA_028714875.1 Gallionellaceae bacterium | reverse complement strand
GACCTGGCTGGTGAATCCCGGCACGGTGGGCGGGGTCGGCAAGCCGCCAACCTACATCCTGGGAGACTTGGAAGCGATGACTTTCGAGGTGATTCCGGTGCCCGCCGCGGCTTGATAACGGCTGTGGGTTGCCTCCCTTCTCCCGCTGGCGGGAGAAGGGCCGGGGATGAGGGCGTTTGCTCATGGCGAGCATTTCTCTCTTTTGAAGTCACCCTTGATAGATGGCTTTTTCGCTTGGTGTCGGGTATTTGCCAGCATTGATTTAATCTATTCAAACATAAGAAAATTCAATTATCTTTTGTGGGTCGCACTGTGGATTGGGGTGTCGATTGAGAGTAACATTGCACCCGATTAAATGTGGCCAAACCGGTTGAAGCGCGCCCGCGCCGAAGCCCAAGTATCCGTGATGGAGGTAACCTGATGACGGAAGTAATTGCAACCAATCAGACCATTCTGGTCGTCGGTGGTGGCATCAGCGGCATGACCGCCGCTCTGGAAGCGGCCGAGTGCGGCAAGAACGTGGTGCTGGTGGAAAAGAATCCGGCCCTCGGCGGACGCGTTTCGCAGCTCTACCGCTATTTCCCCAAGCTGTGCCACCCGATATGCGGGTTGGAAATCAATCAGCGCCGCCTCAAGCAGAATCCGCGCATCCGCGTGCTGACCATGGCGGAAGTGACCGCCATCGTTGGCGGCGAAGGCGATTACACGGCAACCGTCAAGCTCGCGCCGCGCTTCGTCAATGAAAACTGCACCGCTTGCGGCGAATGCTCCAAAGCGGTGGACAGCGAAGTGCCGGACGCCTTCAATTACAACCTCGGCAAGGTCAAGGCGGCCTACCTCCCCAACAAGATGGCTTATCCGCAGCGCTACGTGATCGACCCGTCCATCGTCGGTACGCCGGAAGGCGAAAAAGCCAAGGCGGCCTGCAAATACGGCGCCATCGACCTGGACATGAAGGAAGAGACTGTTCAGCTCAAGGCCGGCGCGGTGATCTGGGCGACCGGCTGGAAGCCCTACGACGCGGCGAAGATTCAGCCCTACGGCTACGACCGCTTCAGCAACGTCATCACCAGCGTCGAGTTCGAGCGCCTGGCCGACATCCACGGCCCGACCAAGGGCAAGATCCTGCGTCCGTCCGACGGCAAGGAAGCGAAGAACATCGCCTTCATCCAGTGCGCAGGTTCGCGCGACGAGAACCATCTACGCCACTGTTCGCGCATCTGCTGCATGGCCTCGCTCAAGCAGACCAACTATGTGCGCGAAGCCTACGGCGACGAAGGCAAGTCCACCATTTACTACATCGACATCCGCGCGATCGACCGCTTCGAGGATTTCTACGCCAAGGTGTGGAACGACCCCAACGTGACCTTCATCAAGTCCAAGGTCGCCAAGGCGGTGCAGGACGAGAAGACCGGCGACGTGGTGCTGCACGGCGTGAACACCGAAGGCTATCACCGCTACGCCACGCCGCATGACCTGGTCGTGCTGGCCGTCGGCATGGAGCCGTCCGTCAAGGGCGCCGATCTGCCGGCCCAGATCGTTTCCGATTCGAGCGGCTTCATCGAAGCCGATCCGGCCAACCACGCGTTCTTCGGCGCCGGCTGCGCGTCCAACCCGCTGGACGTGAACCGCGCGGTGCAAAGCGCGACCGCATCGGCGCTGCGCGCGATTCAAGTGGTTAACCGTGTTGCCAGAGTGGAGGATTGATTAAATGGCGGACATGAAAGTAGCAGCATACATTTGCCAGGGCTGCGGCCTGGGCGATCGCCTGGACACCAAGGCACTGGCCGGTGTGGCGAAGAAGGAAGGCAAGGCGGCGATCGTCAAGGAACACGAGTTCCTGTGCAACGCCGAAGGCGTGAAGATGATCCGCGACGACATCGCCAACGAGGCCGTCACCCACGTCATGATCGGCGCCTGCTCGCGCCGCGCCAAGACCGAGGCGTTCGGCTTCACCGACGTCTGCGTGTCCCGCGCCAACCTGCGCGAGGGCGTGATCTGGAGCCAGCCGGAAACCGACGAGGCGCAAGAGACCACGCAGGAAATGGCGGAAGACTACATCCGCATGGGCTGCGCCGAAGTGAAGAAAATGACCCTGCCGGCGGGCGACCCCGCTGCCGTCACCGAGCGCACCCTGCTGGTGGTGGGCGGCGGCGTGTCGGGCATGACCGCTGCGCTGGAAGCTTCCCGCGCCGGCTACAAAGTGGTGCTGGTGGAAAAATCCGGCGCTTTGGGCGGCTGGGCCGCCAAGCTGCATAAGCGCACGCCGGGCAAGTCCCCCTACGCCGATCCGCAGGAAACCCCGGTGGCGGCCATGGTCGCAGCCATCGAGGGCGACGCCAACATCAAGGTTTACCTCAACGCCGTCACCAGCAAGATCGGCGGCGCGCCTGGCCGTTTCGAAGCCGAGATCAGCACCGAATCCGGTTCCACCGTGACCGAGAAGGCCGGCGGCATCGTTCAGTCCACCGGCTTCAACCTGTATGACGCCAATAAACTGCCCGAACTGGGCTATGGCAAATCCGCCAACGTGGTCGATCAGGCCGGGTTGGAGGCGCTGGCCAAGGCGGCCGGCGGCGGCGCGATCAAGCGTCCGTCCGACGGCGGCGAAGTCAAGCGCGTGGTGTTCGTGCAGTGCGCCGGCCAGCGCGACGATTCCGGCAAGCACCTGCCGTATTGCTCCGGCTCCTGCTGCCTGACTTCGGTCAAGCAGGCGATGTATTTCAAGGACGCCAACCCCGACATCGACACCGTGGTGATCTATCAGGATCTGCGCATGCCCGGCCAAGGCGAGGATTTTTACCGCAGCGGCCAGACCAAGGGCGTGACGTTCACCAAGGGCAAGGTATCCGGCGTCGAAGCCGCCGGCAACCAGTGCAAGGTCGCGTTCCAGGATCTGATCCTGAACGACCAGGTCGTGATCGACGATGCCGACCTGGTGGTGCTCGCCACCGGCCAGGTGCCGAATTCCGGCGTGGATATCGATACCAAGCTGAAGGCGGAAATCGCCGCGGCGGCCGGCGACAATTCGCTGATGGAAGCCTACAACGCGTCCCAGCAGGAAGGCGCGGTCAAGCCGGTTTCGATCCTCAACCTGACTTACCGTCAGGGCCCGGACATGCCGCAATTGAAGTATGGCTTCGCCGATTCGCATTTCATCTGCTTCCCATACGAAACGCGCCGCACCGGCATCTATGCCGCCGGTCCGGTGCGCCGTCCGATGGACATGGTGCAGGCCATGGAAGACGCCACCGGCGCCACCATGAAGGCGATCCAGGCGATCGAAAACGCCGGCATCGGCCGCGCCGCGCATCCGCGCTCGGGCGACCTGTCCTACCCGATCTTCCGCAAGGAAGGCTGCACCCAGTGCAAACGCTGCACGGTGGAATGCCCGTTCGGCGCGATCGATGAAGACGAGCAGCGCTTCCCGCAGTTCAACCAGGCACGCTGCCGCCGTTGCGGCACCTGCATGGGCGCCTGTCCGGTGCGCGTGATTTCGTTCGAGAACTACTCGGTGGAAACCGTCGGCTCGCAGCTGAAAGCGGTTGACGTGCCCGACGAGTTTTCCGAGAAGCCGCGCATCCTGGTGCTGGCCTGCGAAAACGATGCCTATCCGGCGCTCGACATGGCTGCGATGAACCGCAACGTCTACAGCGCCTTCGTCCGCGTCATTCCGGTGCGCTGCCTGGGTTCGGTCAACACCATCTGGATCAACGACGCACTTTCCAACGGCTACGACGGCGTGATGATGATGGGCTGCAAGCACGGCGACGACTACCAGTGCCACTTCGTCAAGGGCTCCGAGCTCGCCAACATCCGCATGAGCAAGATCGGCGACACGCTGAAGAACATGAGCCTGGAAGAAGAGCGGGTTTCCACCTTCGAGGTGGCGATCACCGACATCGAGCGCGTGCCGCAATTGATCAACGATTACGCGGCTTTGATCCAGAAAATCGGCATGAGCCCGATGAAGGGCTTCTAGGAGACGGCATATGAGCGAAAACTACCGCAATAATTTCCTCCGGGAAGTCGA
>JAQTLN010000049.1 GCA_028714875.1 Gallionellaceae bacterium | reverse complement strand
GCTATCTGAGCTTGGTTTCGGTCCACATGCGCGACAGTATGCGCCGCTGCTTGCGGTCAAGGTCGCGCAGCATTTCCAGGCGTGCCAGACGTTGCGGGGCGGGAAATATGGCCGGGTTGTGCGCGATTTCCGCTTTGATGTAATGCATCGCATCCAGATTGGGGTTGCCGGAGCCGATCAGGTTGGTGAGTTCCGCAGAATTTTTGCCGTCGAGCATGAAGCCGATGAACTGGTGCGCGAGATCGGGGCGCGGCCCGCTCTTGTGCAGCACCATCGAATCGAGCGACAGCACCGCGCCTTGCTTCGGTATGCTGGAGGCGATGCTGAATTTCCTGCCGGCTTTCTGCGCATCCAGGTTGGCCTGGAAGATGTCGTTGGAGTAGCCGTGCACCAGCCAGACGTTGCCCACGGTCAATTCCTTGATATAGCTCGATGCATTGAACGCCGCCCAGTACGGCTTGGCGCGGATGATCAGGTCGCGCGCCTGCTTCCAGTGCGCCTCGTCGGTGTCATTAGCCGAATAGCCGAGATACTTCAACGCCGCGGAAAACAGTTCGCGCTGACTGTCGAGCACAGTGACGCGGCCTTTCACTTTGGACAGGTATTCCGGCTCGAAGATCACCGCCCAGGTATCGGTGGGCAAGCCCAGTTCGTGCATCTTCTCGACGTTGTAGCCGATCAGCGTCAGGGTGTAGGCGTAGGGCACGGAAAACCGGTTGCCCGGATCGAATGCGGTGTCGAGGTAGGCCGGGTTGATGTTTTTCAAGTTCGGCAGCATGGCCTTGTCGAGTGGACGCAATGCCTTCTGGCGGATCAGCGATTCCACTGCGTTGCCGGTCGGCACGATGATGTCGTAGCCGCTCGCGCCCGCCGCCAGCTTGGCCAGCATCTCCTCGTTGTCGGAGTAATAGTCCTGCACCACGCGGCATGCGCACTGCGCCTCGAAACGCGCAATAGTCTGCGCCGAGATGTAATTGTTCCAGTTGTACAGGTGCAGCACGTCCGCAGCCTGCGCGTTTCCGGCCAGCAGCAGCAAAATCAGCAGCAGGCCGCGCATCAAGTCTTGCCCCGCAACACATCCGGCGCGAACCGGCTGGCCAGCACGATCATGGTCAGGGTCAGCAGCAGCAGGGTGGACACCGCGTTCACCTCGGGCGTGACCGCGATCTTGATCATCGAATAAATGCGTAGCGGCAAGGTGGCAACGCCGACGCCGGCGGTAAAAAAGGTGATGACGAAATCATCGATGGACAGCGTGAACGCCATCAGCCCGCCCGCGATCACGCCGGGCAGGATCAGCGGAAAGGTGATGTAGCGGAATGTCTCCCACGGCGATGCCCCCAGGTCGCGCGCCGCCTCGAAGATGCTTTCATCGATGCCGGCCAGGCGCGCGCGCACGATTACGGCGACAAAGCCGATGGAGAAGGTGATGTGGGCAATCATGATCGAAATCATGCCCAGAGTGAGGTTGAGCACCTGGATGAAGAACAGCAGCAGCGACACGCCGAGCAGGATTTCCGGCATGGCCACCGGCGTCAGCACCATGAAGGCCAGCACTCGCATCCCGTAACGGTGCATGGCCATGCCCGCCATGGTGCCGAGAGCGGTGGCGCTGAGGCTGGACACCAGCGCGATGAACAGCGAATTGCCCGCGGCGGCGAGCATGTCCTCATCGTGCAGCAGCACGTCATACCAGTGCCAGGTGAAGCCCACCCACTCGGCGTTGAGGCGCGAGTCGTTGAACGAATAGACCACCACGATGGCCAGCGGCACATAAAGGAAGGCATACACGGCGAGCGCGGCTGCCCACAGCCAAGGCCCCCTACGCATAGCGCCCCCTGGTGCTGCCAACCCTGGCGGCAAGCCACACGCACAGCAGCACGGCCAGGGTGAGCATGATGGACAGCGTGGAGCCGAACGGCCAGTCGCGCGTGCCGAGGAATTGCTCCTTGATCAGGTTGCCGATCAGCATGTCGCCGGTGCCGCCGAGTATGTCGGGGATGGCGAACATGCCCAGCACCGGAATGAACACCAGGGTGGAGCCGGAAAAAATGCCGGGCAGCGACAGCGGGAACGTCACATGCCAGAAGCGGCGCCACGCATTTGCCCCCAGGTCCTGCGCCGCATCGAGCAGGCTGGGGTCGTGCTTTTCCAGATTGGTGTACAGCGGCAGCACCATGAACGGCAGGTGCACATAGACCATCGCGATGAGCACGGCGAACGGTGAAAACAGCAGATGCACCGGCCCGGCACCAACCGCGCCGAGCACGCCATTCACCAGCTGGCTGAGCGCGGCCTGCGGCCCGAGCAGGATCATCCAGGCATAGACGCGGATCAGGAAATTGCTGGCGAACGGCAGGATCACCAGCAGCACCATGAGATCGCGGCTTTTCTTCGGGCTGCGCGCAATCAGCAGCGCCAGCGGATACGCCATGACCAGGCAAATCACGGTGGTGGCCAGCGCCACGAAAAATGACTTGATGAAGATTTCCGTGTAGATGAAGTCGCTGAAGAAGAAGCGGTAGGTTTCCAGCGTGAGGCCCTGCAAGGTTGCGGGATCGGCGGCGGCAACCGGCGCCAGTCCGCCGAACTCGCCGGGATAGCGGAACGAGGCGACCACCATGATGATGCTGGGTGCAACAAAGAACAGCAGCAGGAATACAAACGGCGGGCCGCTCACCAGCCATTTGGTAAGGCGCGCGGCGGGCGACAGGTTGGCGTGCTCGTCACTCATGCAGAAATACCCCCGCGTCATGGCGCCAGCCGACCCGGACCGGATCGCCCACCTTGAACAGCTCGGCGCCTCCCGGCGCGGAGTTGGGCAGCAGCGCTTCAATCATCATGCCGTTTGCCAGACGCACCTTGTACACCGTGACATCGCCGCGATAAAGGAAGTGCGTTACTTCGCCGGGGAAGTGATTTTTCAATTCCGTCACTTCGCCGTGAATGCCGATGCGCACCTGCTCGGGGCGGATGGCAAACGTCCCCTTGCCGCCGGGCGCCGCACCGGCAAGGGGCGGCGCAATCATTTCGCCCAGTCCTGCAATGGTCAGACGCAGGTGCCCATGCGTCGCCTCGAGCACTTGCGCATCCAGCAGGTTGATGTGGCCGATGAAATCGGCGACAAAGCGGCTCTTGGGGAAAGCGTACAGCCGCGCCGGCTCATCCACCTGTTCCACGCGCCCCTCGCGCATCACGGCGATGCGGTGCGACAAGGCCAGCGCCTCGACCTGGGCGTGGGTAACAAAGATGAAAGTGACCCCCACGTCCCGTTGCAGGTTGATCAGCTCGATCTGCATTTCCTCGCGCAGCTTGGCGTCGAGCGCACCCAGCGGCTCGTCCAGCAGCAGGATGCTGGGGCGGTTGACCAGGCCGCGCGCCAGCGCCACGCGCTGCTTCTGCCCGCCGGACAATTCGTGCGGATAGGCAGGCGCCTTGTCGGTGAGATGCACCTGTTCCAGGGCTTCACCCAGGCGCTGCCTGGTTTCGTCCGCCGAACAGCGCGCCATCTTGAGCGGGAAAGCGACGTTCTGCGCCACGGTCATGTGCGGGAACAGCGCATAGCTCTGGAATACGGTGCGCACCGGGCGTTTTTCCGGCGGCGTGCCGGCGAGGTCTTGACCGTCGAGCAGGATCTGTCCGGCATCGGGCAGATCGAAGCCCGCGATCATGCGCAGAATGGTGGTCTTGCCGCAGCCGGACGGCCCGAGCAGGGTAAAGAATTCACCAGACTCAATGCTGAGGCTGATGTTGTCCACTGCCACGAAATCGCCGAAGCGGCGCGTCACGTTCCTGATTTCCAGCAGAGGCATGGTGGCTCCTTCCGGCACCTTTCAGATACTATGGAAAAACATTTTCAATTGCATTAAATCCTGCTTTGCTTTCAAAGTAAATCGGAATACGATTACCGGAAAACCATCCGACCGCAATACAAAAATATCCCCGGGCAAGACGGGGCGCCAATCAAGGAGTGGCTTTCATGGCAATAGATGCCGGGTTACATGCAGCCTATCTGGACTCGATACTCGAGCGCCATAAGTATGCCGCAACCAATCTCCTGCAAATCCTGCGTGAAGCGCAGGAACACTACGGCCACATCCATCCGGATGCAGTGGATTATCTCAGCGTAAAACTGCAAGTTCCGCGCGCGAAAATCGAGGGCGTTGCGGGGTTTTA
>JAQTLN010000048.1:2505-4500 GCA_028714875.1 Gallionellaceae bacterium | reverse complement strand
CCTTCTCCCTCCGGGAGAAGGTTGGGATGAGGGAGGGCGCGCCCGCAAGGGGTGTCCCCGCCGGGATTGGCGGCAAGGCCGCTCAATCCGGCGAGAAGGGGGGACGAGGAAACGCTTCGCGTTGTTTACGTTAAGGGAGGGCGCGCGTCAATTTATGAAACATCCAGGTTAATGGCCGGCGCCACTGAAGTGCGAGGTGAAGCAGCACCATATGGGTGTCATTCGAGATGGGGAATCCGGAATCAAGCATGTCGAAAAGCAATACAGAAAACCATAAAACCCAGCACATCGGCTGGCTGCGCGCGGCCGTGCTGGGCGCCAATGATGGCATCGTGTCCACCGCCAGCCTGATTATTGGCGTCGCGGCATCCGGCGCAACGCATGGCGGCGTGCTGGTGGCCGGGGTGGCGGGGCTGGTGGCGGGCGCCATGTCGATGGCGGCGGGCGAATACGTGTCGGTCAGTTCGCAGTCGGATACCGAGCAGGCCGATATCGCGCGCGAGCAGGTCGAACTCGCCACGGATGGCGAGCGCGAAGCGGCCGAGCTGGCCGGCATTTACATGCAGCGCGGCCTGGACGCGGAACTCGCCCGGCAGGTGGCCGCGCAATTGATGGCCAGGGATGCGCTCGGCGCCCACATCCGCGACGAGCTCGGCATTTCAGAGACGGTGAGTGCCAAGCCCCTGCAAGCGGCGATCACCTCTGCGCTGGCGTTCACCGTGGGTGCCGGCCTGCCGTTGCTGAGCGCGTGGCTCTCTCCCGACAAGGCGCTGGCGCTGGTTGTCGGCGCCACATCGCTGCTGTTCCTGGTGATTCTGGGCGGCCTGGCCGCTTACACCGGCGGCGCCGGCATCCTCAGGGGCATTTCGCGCGTCACGTTCTGGGGTGCGCTGGCGATGGCCATCACGGCGGGCGTCGGCAGGCTGTTCGGGGTGGCGGCATGAGTCGCTTGATCCTGTTCCGCACGCATTCAAGTGGTGATGGCATGTTGTTTGGCAGTGGGAAGAAGTCATGGAAGCGTTGCTCCTTCATCCCCGGGTCTATTTTTATTCTTGCTTGAGGAGAGAGGCTATGACTTCAATTCTGGAAAAAGGCGGCAGCGGCTTTCAGGGCATCCGCCTGCTGCTGTGCGAGAACCCGCTGCCGCCGATCGAGGAGGCCATCGCCGCCGCCCAGGCCGCGTCCGCGCACGGCAACTATTACACCGAAGCGTATTCTGCGCCCCTGCGCCAGCTCATCAGTGCGCGCATCGGCGTGCCGGAACGGCTCATTCACATCAACGCCGGCTCCGAGCTGATCCTGCGCCAGATCTTCGACCGCCTCGGGCAGCAGGTGCATCTGCTCACCCCGACCTATGCCCTGTTCCCAGAGATCGCGCGGCATTACACCGAAACGCGCCTGCGGCCGGAACGGGGCTTCGCCTTCGACCTGGCCGACCTGGAAATCCCGCCGGGCACCACGCTGGCCGTCATCGTCAATCCGAACAATCCCAACGGCGGCACCTTCGACATGCGCCCGCTGCCAGCGCTGCTGGCGCGCTATCCCGGCACCCGTTTCCTGGTGGACGAGGCCTTCATCGGCGTGGGGGGCGAATCGGTCGCCCATCTGGTGCCGCGGCACGCCAATCTGCTGGTCACCCGCACCCTGTCGAAGGCCCACAGTCTGGCTGGTTTCCGCGTCGGATATGCCATCCTCCCCGAACACCTCGCAGACGACCTCAACGGCCACAACGACGCCTACCCGCTGGCCCGCCCGAGCCAGGCCGCCGCCATCGCCACCCTCGAGCACGAGGACAGGATACATGCCCGTGCCGCGCAATTGCGCACCTGGACCGATGCGCTCGCGGCGCAACTGCGCGACCTGGGCGTGCGCACCTATCCGACCGAGACCTATTTCTTCCTCGCCGACTTCGCGCCGCACGATGCCGGCAAGCTGGCGGCGGGCCTGCGGGCGCGCAACATCCTGGTCAAGCCGCTCAACGACCCGATGCTGGGG
>JAQTLN010000048.1:0-2405 GCA_028714875.1 Gallionellaceae bacterium | reverse complement strand
CTGCGTCAGCTTCCGCGCCGTTGCCGGTGTTCGTCAGCATCCTGCCGCAGCAGTACTTTGTCGAGCAGGTCGGGGGCGATCACGTTGCGGTTTCGGTGCTGGTCGGCCCCGGGCAAAGCCCCGAGACCTACGAGCCGACGCCGAAGCAGATGGCGGCGCTGGCGCGGGCGCGGATTTATTTTTCCATCGGGGTGGCGTTCGAGGACACCTGGATGAAGCGCATCCAGGCCGCGAATCCCGCCCTGCGCGTGGTGCCCATGCAGCAGGGTGTTGCCCTGTTGCCGCTGGCAGCGGCAGGCGGCGAGCCCGGCGGCATCGATCCGCATGTCTGGACCAGCCCGCAACGGGTGAAACGGATGGCAGCCAACGTCCGCGATGCGTTGATCCAGGCCGACCCCGCCCAGCGCGGCGACTATGAGTCGAACTACCGGACGTTTGCCGCCGAACTGGACAAGCTGGACGGCGACATCCGCAGCCTGCTCGCGCCGGCCGGGGGCAAGTCCTTCATGGTGTTCCATCCGGCCTGGGGCTACTTCGCGCACGACTATGGCCTGCGCCAGATTCCCATCGAGGCCGAAGGCAAGGAGCCGGGCGCGAAGTCGCTGGCGCGCGTGATCGAGCTCGGCAGGCGCGAGGGCGTCAAGGTCATCTTCGTGCAAAGCCAGTTCAGCCGGCGCACCGCCGAGACCGTCGCCGCCGCCATCGGCGCGCGGGTGGTGGCGGTGGACCCCTTGGCTGAGGACTACCCGCAGAACCTGTTGCGCGTCGCGCGCGAATTTGCCGCGGCCCTGAAATGAAGCCCATCATCGAAGTGATAGATGTTTCCTTCGCCTACGACATCGGCCCGCCGGCGCTGGAGCATGTCACCCTGAGCGTGGAAGACGGCGAATTCCTCGGTCTGGTGGGGCCGAACGGCGGCGGCAAGAGCACGCTGCTCAAACTCGTGCTCGGCCTGCTCCGGCCGGGTGGGGGCGAGGTGCGCGTGGCTGGCAGGACGCCGCAGGAATCACGCAAGTTGATCGGCTATGTGCCGCAATACGCCCGCTTCGCGCGCGACTTCCCCATTTCGGTGGAAGAGACGGTGCTGCTGGGGCGGCTGGGCGCGACCCGGCTGCTGGGCGGCTACCGCGCGGCGGACCGGGAGGTGGCGCACCGGGTGATGAAGGAAACCGAGGTGCTCGACCTGGTGGGCCGTCCGCTCGGCACCCTTTCCGGCGGACAGTTGCAGCGCGTGCTGGTAGCGAGGGCGCTCGCCTGCGAGCCGCGCATCCTGATCCTGGACGAGCCCACCGCCAACATCGACCAGCGCGCCGAAACGGAGATTTTCGACCTGTTCCAGGTGCTCAACCGGCGCATGACCATCGTCGTGGTGTCGCACGACATCGGCTTCATTTCGCGCTACGTGACCCGCGTGGCCTGCCTCAACCGCACCCTGCTATGCCACCGGCCGGCCCCCATCGGCGCGGAAATGATCGAGAGGCTGTATGGCATACCCGTACAGCGCATTCCCCACGGCGAAGCCGGCAGGACAGGAGCCAAACCATGAGCGCGTTCCTCGCTGCGCTCGCCACCCAGTCGTTTCTGCAGCACGCCCTGGCAGCCGGCGTGCTCGCCAGCATCGCCTGCGGCATCGTCGGCAGCTACGTCGTGGTCAAGCGCATCGGCTATCTCGCCGGCGGCGTGGCGCATACCGTGCTGGGCGGCATGGGCGTCGCCTATTTCCTGGGCAAAAGTCCGATCGGCGGGGCGCTCGTCGCCGCGCTGCTGGCGGCGGCGGTGATCGCCTGGGTCAACCTGCGCCTGCGCCAGCACGAGGACACCATCATCGGCGCCCTGTGGGCGGTGGGCATGGCGATCGGCGTGATTTTCATCTCGCGCACGCCGGGCTACAACGTGGACCTGATGAGCTACCTGTTCGGCAACATCCTCATGGTGCCGCGCGAGGACTTGCTGCTCATGGCCGGCCTGGACGCGGTGATCGTCGCCCTGGTGGTGCTGTTTCGCAAGCCGTTCCTCGCGGTGTGCTTCGACGAGGAGTTTTCTCGCCTGCGCGGCGTGCCGGTCGGCCTGTTCTATCTGTTGTTGTTGTGGATGGTGGCCTTGACCGTAGTGATCCTGATCCAGGTGGTGGGGCTGATCCTGGTGCTCGCGCTGCTCACCCTGCCGGCCGCCGTCGCCGGCCAGTACACGCGCACCCTCGCCGCCATGATGCTGGTGGCGACTTTGCTCGGCATGATCTTTACCGGCGCGGGGCTGGCCTTGTCCTACGAACCGGACCTGCCCGCCGGGGCGACCATCATCCTGCTGGCGGGCGTGGCCTATCTGTTTTCGGCCCTGGGCCGGGGATTCTGGCTGGTTTTGTGCAGGCGTCGCAACAAGGCTGCAATACCATGCCAGAATCATTA
>JAQTLN010000047.1 GCA_028714875.1 Gallionellaceae bacterium | reverse complement strand
GCACGGGCAAAACGCATTTCGCCACGGCGCTTGGAGTGGCCGCGATCCATCAGGGCAAACGGGTTCGGTTCTTCAACGCGGTGGATCTGGTGAATCAACTGGAACGGGAGAAGCAGCAGGGGAAGACAGGCAACCTGGCCAAGCAGCTGGTGCAGATCGATGCAGTGATCCTGGATGAACTGGGCTACTTGCCGTTCCCGGCCTCGGGCGGCGTGCTGCTGTTCCACCTGATCAGCCAGCTCTACGAGAAGACTTCGCTGATCGTCACCACCAACCTGTCCTTCGGCGAATGGGTAACGGTCTTCAACGATGCCAAGATGACCACCGCCTTGCTCGAACGCATCACCCACCACTGCGACATCCTGGAAACCGGCAACGATTCCTTCCGCTTCAAGCAGCGCAAGAAACAGGTAAAAATGGCCTGATCACCTGGAAAGATTTGGACGCTGTTGCCTGGTAACTATTGGATGCTGATTGACAGGGAGAAAAGCTCACGCCATTCCGTTATGCCGCAACAGCGCGTCGATGGTGGGTTCTCTGCCACGGAATGCCTTGAATGATTCGATGGCCGGGCGGCTGCCGCCCTGGGCGAGGATTTCGCTCCAGAAGCGGTGGCCGACTTCAGGGTTGAGCACACCGCCGACGTGGCTGCCGGCTTCTTCCTCGAACAGGCTGTAGGCGTCGGCTGATAGCACTTCCGCCCATTTGTAGCTGTAGTAGCCGGCCGCGTAGCCGCCGGCGAAGATGTGGCTGAAGTTGTTGGGGAAGCGGTTGTAGTCGGGCGGGACGACGACGGCGATCTGTTTGCGGATGTCGTTCAGGAGTTGCAGTGCTGTCTGGCCGGGCGCCAGGTCGTGGTGCAGGTGCATGTCGAACAGGGAGAACTCGATCTGGCGCAGGGTCTGCATGCCGGCCTGGAAGTTCTTGGCGGCGAGCATCTTGTCGAACAGTTCACGGGGCAGGGGCTCGCCCGTGTCGACGTGGGCGGTCATGTGTTTCACCACGTCCCATTCCCAGCAGAAGTTCTCCATGAACTGGCTGGGCAGTTCCACCGCGTCCCATTCGACGCCGCTGATGCCGGAGACGCCGAGGTCTTCCACTTTCGTCATGAGGTGATGCAGGCCGTGGCCGAATTCGTGGAACAGGGTGATGACCTCGTCGTGGGTCAGAAGCGCCGGCTTGCCGCGGATGGGTCGGGTGAAGTTGCAGTTGAGGTAGGCCACCGGGGTCTGGATGCCGTTCCCGGTCTGGCGCCGGGTGATGGCGTCGTCCATCCAGGCGCCGCCGCGTTTGGTGTCGCGCGCGTGCAGGTCGAGATAGAACTGGCCGACCCGGTTTCCGGCCTGATCGCGGATGGCGTAGAACCGCACGTCCTCGTGCCAGAGTGGCGCTTGGTCGGGCGTGATGGCGAGGCCGTAGAGGGTTTCTATGACGCGGAACAGGCCGGCGAGCACCTTGGGTTCCTGGAAATACTGTTTGACCTCGTTTTCCGAGAATGCGTAGCGGGTCTCGCGCAGCTTTTCGCTGACGTAGGCCATGTCCCAGGCTTGCGGGTCGTTGAGGCCCACTTCCTGGGCGGCAAATTCACGCAGTTCCGCCATGTCGCGTTCGCCATAGGGCTTGGCGCGCTGGCCGAGTTCGTTCATGAAATCAAGCACTTCCGCCGGGCTCTCGGCCATCTTGGGTTCCAGCGAGACCTGGGCGTAGGAGTCGAAGCCCAGCATCTTCGCGGCTTCCTGGCGCAGTTCGAGAATGCGTGAAATCAGCGTGGTGTTGTCCAGTTCGGCGGGGCCGAATTCGGAGGCGCGCGTGGTGTAGGCGCGGTACATCTCCTCACGCAAGGCGCGGTTGTCGCAGTACTGCACGATGGGCATGAAGGAGGGGGCTTGCAGGTTGAGTTTCCAGCCGGTCTTGCCGTCGGCCTCGGCCATTTCCTTGAACATCGCGCGGGCGTCGTCGGGCAGGCCGGCGAGTTCGGCTTCGTCGTCGATGAATTTCGACCAGGCGCGGGTGGCATCGAGCAGGTTTTCCTCGAACTTGGCGGAGAGCTTGGCCAGTTCTTCCTGGATTTCCATGAACCGGGGTTTTTGCGCCTCAGGAAGATCGGCGCCGCCGAGGCGGAAGTCGCGCACTTCGTTGTCGATGATCTTCTGGCGCGCCGTGCTGAGGTGGGCGAATTCGGGCGCGGCGGCGAGCGCCTTGTATTGTTTGAACAGGCCTTCGTGCTGGCCGAGTTCGGCGTAGTACTGGGTGATCTTGGGCAGGTTTTCGTTGTAGACCTCACGCAACTCCGGGCTGTCCAGCACCGAATGCAGGTGGGACACCTGACCCCAGGCGCGCGACAGGCGCTCGTTGGCGTCGTCCATCGGCGCAACGAAATCGTCCCAGGTGGGCGCGACACTCAACTGGCGTTCCACCAGCGCGCGGTTCTCCGCCAGCAACTGATCGATGGCCGGGCTGACGTGTTCGGGGCGGATTTCGCTGTAACGGGGCAGGCCGGAAAAGTCGAGCAAGGGGTTCATGGCGAGCGCGGTGAAGTGGCAACCCCCGGCATATTGGGGCGCGCCGCCGGGTCTACAATCCCCTCCTCATTCCCGGCCGCCGCTCCACGCGCATGCGCAAGGTCTTCCTCCGCACCCTGTTCCGCTACTACAGCTTCTATACCGGCGGCTTCGTCATGTTCCTGCTCGCGCTGGCGGTGGCCGAGTACATGGGCATGCCGGAACACTGGATCGGCTGGACCTTCATGACGGCGACCGTGGCGCTCTATGCCGGCATTGGCATCCTTAGCCGCACTTCGGATGTCGATGAGTTCTATGTCGCCGGGCGGCGCGTGCCGGCGGTGTACAACGGCATGGCCACCGGCGCCGACTGGATGAGCGCGGCGTCCTTCATCGGCCTGGCCGGCACGCTGTACCAGAAGGGTTACGACGGTCTCGCCTTCGTGATGGGCTGGACCGGTGGCTATGTCCTGGTGGCCCTGTTGCTGGCGCCTTATCTACGCAAGTTCGGCCAGTTCACCATTCCCGATTTCATGGGCGCGCGCTATGGCGGCGAGGGTGGCGGCAATGCCGCGCGCGGCATCGCCGTGGTGGGCACCATTCTGGCTTCGTTCACCTATGTCACCGCGCAGATATTCGGTGTCGGCATCATCACCAGCCGCTTCCTCGGCATCACCTTCGAGACCGGCGTATTCGTCGGACTCGGCGGCATCCTGGTGTGCTCGTTCCTGGGCGGCATGCGCGCGGTGACCTGGACCCAGGTGGCGCAGTACATCATTTTGATCATCGCCTACCTGATGCCGGTGGTGTTCATGTCCTACAAGGTCACCAATGTGCCGGTGCCGCAACTGGTCTACGGCGAGGTGATGCAGAAGATCGCGGCGCGGGAAAAGGAAATCATGGCCGACCCGGCACAAATCGAGGCGCGCGACGCCTATGCGGCGCGCGCCCTGGCCATCGAAACGAAATTGCGGCAGATCGACGCATCCGGCGAACAGGCCAACGTCGGCGAGGCGAGTCGGGAACGCTGGCAACGGGAAATGCGGGAGGCCCAGGAAAAATCGCGGCCGCTCCAGCCGCACGGCGAGGCTTTCCCCGGCGAAACCAGCGCGGAGCGCGACAGCGCGCGGCTCAACTTTCTCGCCCTCACCTTCTGCCTGATGGTCGGCACGGCGGCGCTGCCGCACGTCCTGATGCGCTACTACACCACCCCCTCGGTGCGGGAAGCGCGCGAATCCGTGGTCTGGTCGCTGTTCTTCATTTCCTTGCTCTATTTCACCGCGCCGGCCTACGCGGTGTTCGCTAAATACGAGGTTTACAGCAACCTCATCGGCACCTCGATCGCCGACCTGCCGGCCTGGGTGGCGTCGTGGGCCAAGGTGGGCCTGGTGGCGGTGGAGGACATCAACCGCGACGGCATCCTGCAACTGGCGGAACTGACCCTGAACCCGGATGTGATCGTGCTGGCGACCCCGGAGATCGCCGGCCTGCCCTATGTGGTGGCCGGCCTGGTGGCGGCCGGCGGACTGGCGGCGGCGCTGTCCACCGCCGATGGCCTGCTGCTCACCATCGCCAACGCCCTCTCGCACGACGTCTACTACAAGATGATCAACCCCGCCGCCTCCACCGGCCGCCGCATTACCCTAGCCAAATCCCTGCTTCTGGTGGTGGCGCTGCTGGCCGCCTGGGCCGCCTCGCGGCGCCCCGACACCATTCTTTCGATGGTCGCCTGGGCCTTTTCCATCGCCGGTTCCTGCTTCTTCCCCGCCCTGGTGCTGGGCATTTTCTGGAAGCGCGCCACCCGCCAGGGCGCCATCGCCGGCATGTTGGTCGGGATGGGCCTCACCCTGTACTACCTGCTCGGCGTGAAGTTCTTCGGAATGCCCAAATGGTTCGATATCTCCGACATCTCCGCCGGCATCTTCGGAATTCCCGCCGGCTTCCTCACCATCGTCGTGGTCAGCCTCCTCACCCCCGCCCCCGACGCCACCACCCAGGCGATGGTGGAACATGTGCGCTATCCGGTGTCGCGCAGCGGGCAACCGTAGGAGGGTCGCGGTGGTTCCCCCCCTTTCCCAAAGGGGGGCTAGGGGCAATACTGTTCAGATATGTCGTTATGGATCACAATTCGCGCATTCTGACTTTGAAACGCGGACACGATGGCGAGAACGCGCAAGGCACTGCCAGAGAAAATCGACATTG
>JAQTLN010000046.1 GCA_028714875.1 Gallionellaceae bacterium | reverse complement strand
TTAATGCGCCATCACTCCTCGCATGGACTTGCGCGTCTCGTCATCCCCCGCCGCCCAGCACCGCGTACAGCCGCACCTGGCTGGCCAGCCGGGCCAGGCGCAGGGAGACCAGCCCCTGTTGTGCGGCATAGTGGGCGCGCTGCGCGTCCAGCACGGGAAGGTAGCTGTCGACTCCCCGCTCGAAGCGCAGCGAAGCCAGGCGATAGCTGTCCGCCTGCGCCGCCGTGAGGGATTGCTGGGCCGCGACCTGCGCGTCGATCGTGCCCTGCGCGGCCAGCGCATCGGCGACGTCGCGGAAAGCGCTCTGAATTGTCTTCTCGTACTGGGCGAGGGCGATCTCCCGGTCGGTCTTGCTGACGCGCAAGGCGGCCCACAGGCGGGCATCGAAGATCGGCGCGACGAACTGTGGCGTGAAGGCCCAGGTGCCCGTTCCGCCATCGAACAGGCCGGAGAGCTGGCTGCTCGCGGTGCCGACTGAAGTGGTGAGCGAAATATGCGGGAACAGGGCGGCCCGTGCCGCGCCGATGTTGGCGTAGGCGCCCTTGAGGCGATGCTCGGCGGCCATCACGTCGGGCCGGTGCAGCAGCGTCTCGGAGGACAGGCCGGCAGCGATCTCCGCGGGTGGCGCCACGCTGTCCAGATCCGGCGTCAGCCATTCTTCCGCGACCGGCGTGCCGGCCAGCAGGTCGAGAGCGTTCCTGTCCTGCGCCACCGCCTGCGTGTAGCGGGCGAGGTCGCCGCGCGCGGTGTCGAGCGGGACCTGCGCGCGCTTGAGGTCGAGTTCGTTGGCCACGCCGACATCGTAACGCTGTTTCACCAGGGCGTAGGCCGCTTGCTGGCTTTCCAGAGTGGCGCGCGCGAGTTGCAGATTTTCCCGGTCAGCGGAAAGCTGAAGCCATGCGCGCGCGACTTCGCCGATCAAGGCGATTTGCGCGCCGCGCCGGGCTTCGTCGGTGGCCAGATATTCTTCCAGCGCCTGGTTGGACAAGCTGCGGATGCGTCCGAAGAAGTCGATTTCCCAGGCGGCGATGCCCAGGTCGAGACTGTACTGCCCCCGCGTCCGGTCATCGCCGGGGCTGATGAGGTCAATCGACTGGCGCTGTTTGCCGCCTTTGCCCTGGGCGTCGAGTGCCGGGTAAAGTTCCGCGCGCTGGATGCCGTACATCGCCCGCGCCCGCTCCACGTTCAGGGCGGCCAGTCGCAGGTCGCGGTTGCTTTGCAGCGCCGTTTCAATGAGCTTTTGCAGGCGCGCGTCAGGGAAGAATTCCTGCCATTTCAGCTCGCCGGCCAGCGGCGCCGACTGCTTGGATGCCTGGTAGGCCGGGCCGCTGGGCCACTGGGCCGGAACCGGCGTTGCCGGCTGCTGGTAGGGCGGGGCCAGCGAGCAGCCCGCCAGCGCAACACCGATGCCGGATAACGCGATCAGCAAGGATTTATTCATGGGTTTCTCCTCCGTTCTCCCGCTGCGAGCGGGCGTGGCCGGGAAAGGCACGCCGCACCACCAGGTAAAATACCGGCACCAGGAAGATGGCGAACAGCGTGGCGGCGATCATGCCGCCGATGACGCCGGTGCCGATGGCGTGGCGGCTCTCCGCGCCGGCGCCGACCGAGATGGCGAGCGGCGTGACGCCGGCGATGAAGGCGATCGAGGTCATCAGGATGGGGCGCAGCCGCAGGCGCGAGGCTTCCAGCACTGCCGCAAGCCGCTCGCGGCCTTCGTCTTCCAGGCGGCGCGCGAATTCGACGATGAGGATGGCGTTCTTGGCGGCCAGACCGATGATGGCGATCAGCCCTACCTTGAAATACACGTCGTTGGGAAGATCCCTGAGTTCCACCGCGACCAGCGCGCCGAAGACGCCCAGCGGTACCGCCAGCATCACCGCGAGCGGCACCGTCCAGCTTTCATAGAGGGCCGCCAGCACCAGGAACACCACCAGGAGCGAGATGCCGAACAGCATCGGCGCCTGTTGCCCGGAGAGCTTTTCCTCGAACGACACGCCCGACCACTCGAAACCGATGCCGGGCGGCAGCTTGGCGGCGATCTCTTCCATCGCCGCGATGGCTTCGCCGCTCGATGTGCCGGGGGCGGTGGCGCCCGAAATCTTCATTGCCGGCAGGCCGTTGTAGCGATCGAGCTTGGCCGATCCGCCGATCCACTTGACGCGGGTGAATTCGGACAGCCGCACCATGCGCCCGTCCTTGTTGCGCACGGCGGTTCTGAGGAGGTCGGCCTCACCCTTGCGCGTGGTTTTTTCGGCCTGCATCTGCACGCGCAGCACGCGGCCCTGGCGCACGAAGTCGTTGATGTAGGCGACGCCGAACAGCGATTGCAGGGTGTCGTTGAGGTCGGCGGTACGGATCCCCAGCGTTTCCGCCTTGTCGCGGTCGATGTCGAGGAACAGTTGCGGGGCGGGTTCCTGGCCTTCAGGGCGCACGGCGGTGAGGCGCTGGTCGGCCATCGCCATGCCCAGCACCTGGTTGCGCGCGTCGAGCAGCCTGTCGCGCCCGACGCCGCCGCGATCCTGCAAGCGGAAGTCGAATCCGCCGGAAGAGGCGAGCTCGGGAATCGGCGGCGGGTTGATGGCGAACAGCATCGCCTGCTTCATGCGGAAGAACAGCATGTTGGCGCGCTTGATGAGCGCCTGCGCCGAATTGGCCTCGCCCGGGCGCGCGTCCCAGTCCTTGAGCTTGACGAAGGCGAGCGCCATGTTCTGGCCGCGTCCGAAGAAGGAAAAGCCCAGCACGCCGACCACCTTGTCCACCTGCGGCTCGTTCAGGAAATGCCGCTCCACCTGCTCCAGCACCGCTTGCGCGCGTTCGCGGGTAGCGGCGGGCGGGAGCTGGATCGCGGTGACGATGTAGCCCTGGTCTTCCTCGGGCAGGAAACTGCCCGGCAGTTTCATGTACGTCCAGGCCGCGGCGGCGACGATCACGGCATACAGCGTCAGCGACACGAACAGGCGCCGGGTGAAGAAGCCGACGCCGCCCACGTAGGCATTCGCGGTGCGGTCGAACATGCGGTTGAACCAGCCGTGAAAGCCCTTTTCCAGGCTTTCCGGGTCGTGCTTCAACAGGCTCGCGCACAGCGCCGGGGTGAGCGACAGCGCGAGGAAGGCCGAGAACGCCATGGTCACCACCAGGGTAACGGCGAACTGGCGGTAGATCGCGCCCACCGATCCACCGAAGAAGGCCATCGGCACGAACACCGCGGAGAGCACCAGCGAGATGGCGACGATCGCGCCGGTGATCTCCTTCATCGCCTGGATGGTCGCGCCGCGCGGATCGAGGTGGTTGGCGCGCATGTTGCGCTCGACGTTTTCCACTACCACGATGGCATCGTCGACCACGATGCCGATCGCCAGCACCATGGCGAACAGCGTCAGCACGTTGATCGAGAAACCGAACACATACAGCCCCAGGAGACCGCCCATCAGCGAGACCGGCACGACGATGGCGGGGATCAGCGTCACCCGCCAGCTGCCGAGGAAGATGAACATCACCAGCACCACCAGCGCCGCGGCTTCGATCAGCGTCTTCACCACTTCGTTGATCGACAGCTCGATGAAGCGCGTGGTGTCATAGGGGATGACCCAGTTCATGCCCTGCGGGAAGTAGCGGGACAGCGCCTTCATCTTCGCCGCCACGCCGCGTGCCGTCTCCAGCGCGTTGGCGCCGGGGGTGATGCGGATTGCCATGCCGGCGATGGGCTGGCCGTTGAGCCGCGCGGAGCGGCTGTAGTCCTGGGCGCCCAGCTCGACGCGCGCGATGTCCTTGAGGCGCACAGTGGAGCCGTCGGGATTGGCGCGCACCACGATGTCGCCGAATTCTTCCGGCGTGGTCAGCCGTCCGCGCGTACTGATGACCGCATTCACCTCCTGGCCGGGCGTGCTCGGCAACTGGCCGATTTCGCCCAGCGGCAAAAGCGTGTTCTGCGCCCGCACCGCCTGGCTCACGTCGGACGGCGAGAGCGCCAGCGACTCCAGTTTGTCGGGTTTTAGCCAGATGCGCATCGAATATTCGGTGCCGAACAGCAGCACTTCGCCCACGCCGGGCACGCGCAACAGGGGTTCCAGCACGCTGGCGGCGGCATAGCTGCCCAGGTCGATGGCATCGAAGCGCCCGTCGGGCGAAGTCAGCGCCACCACCTGGATGAAGTTGCGGCCGGCGCGCGTCACCGTCACGCCGAGGCGGCGCACGTCGTCCGGCAGACGCGCTTCCACCCGCTTGATGCGGTTTTGCGCCTCCACCTCGGCGAACTGGATGTCGGTGCCGGGCCTGAAGGTGAGGGTGACCTGGCCGGTTCCCACCTGCGAACTGGAGTCCATGTAGAGCAGGTTGTCGATGCCGTTCATTTCCTGCTCGACCAGTTGCACTGCAGCCTGCTCGACCACCTGGGCCGAAGCGCCGGGATAGTTGACGGTGATGTCGAGCGCGGGTGGCGCCACGCTCGGGTATTGCGACACCGGCAGCGCGCGCAGCGCCAGGAGCCCGGCGAAGACGATGAGAATGGCGATTACCCAGGCGAATACCGGACGGTCGATGAAGAAGCGGGCCATGACCTCAAGCTCCTGCTTTCGCTGGCGCCGTCTCCCCTTTCCCTCCGGGAGAGGGGGCGGGGTTGAGGGGTTTTAAGGTCACTGGCGCCCCCGGCCGCGCTTTCTGCAACCCCTCGACGATCACCTGCTCGCCGCCCTTCAGGCCCTCGGTGACGAGGAAATCCGTCCCCGCCATGCCGCCGGTCCCGATGGGCAGCGGGGCGGCCTTGCCGTCAGGCGTGACGATCAGCACGAACTGGCCCTGCGGCCCGGCTTGCACCGCGCGTTGCGGCACGCGGATGGCGTCGCTCGCCACCGCCTGCGGGAAACGGATGCGCACGAACATGCCGGGCAACAGGTCGTGCTTCGGATTGGGAAACTCGGCGCGCATGCCGACCGCGCCGGTGGAAGGATCGACCGTCTGGCTGGCGAACAGGAGGCGTCCGGGATGCGGGTAGGCGCTGCCGTCTTCCAGCACCAGTTCGACCTGCGCCGAAGCGCTGCGCTCGAGCTTGCCGGACTGGAGCGCCGCTTTCAGTCGCAGCACATCGGCGCCGGGCTGGGTGAAGTTGACATAGATGGGGTCGATCTGCTCGATGGTCGCCATGTGGGTCGCGCCATTGCGGTTCACCAGCGCCCCTTCGGTGACCAGCGCACGGTCGATGCGGCCGGAGATCGGCGCGGGAACGCGGGTGTTCTCAAGATCCAGTTCGGCGCTGGCGAGCGCGGCCTGCGCCTGCTTGAGGCGCGCCTCGGCGGCGTCGAACTCCTGCCGGCTCACCGCCCTGGCTTCCACCAGCGGCCGGTAACGCTCCACCACCAGGCGCGCCGCCTCCACCTCCGCAGCCGCCGCATCGCGCGCCTCCCTGAAGGTACGCGCATCGATCTGGAACAGGGTCGCGCCCGCCTTCACGTCCGAGCCCTCGGTGAACAGACGCTTCTCGACGATGCCATCCACCCGCGCGCGAACTTCGGCCGTGCGCCAGGCCTGCAGGCGCCCCGGGAGGTCCTGGGTCAAGGTCGCCGTTCCCTTGACTATGCTCACCACTTCGACTTCCGGCGGCGGCATGGCTCCGCCGGGTCCGCCCGGCGCGCCCGCGGGCGGCTTCCCGCCAGGCCCGCAGGCGGCGAGGGAAATCAGGATGAAAGCGGCGGCGGAGCGTTTGGGCAGGTTCATGGAGCTATCCTCAAAGTGCATAAGCATGGAGAAAACAGTCGACGATGCGGGCGACCCGGTCCTGTTCCAGACCGGCGGGGAGTGCTGGCGCGCCCAGCAGGCGGCGGGTGCGGTCGAAACCCTCGAGCATGGAGAGCAGCATCTCCGCGGCAAAACGAGGGTCGTCCCGGCGCAGGCGTCCCTCGTCCATGGCGCGAGCGAGAAAATCGGTCAGCCGCCGTGCCGTCTGCTCCGGGCCCTTGTCCAGAAAGGCCTGGGCCAGGGCCGGGAAACGCGGTGCTTCGGCGGCGAGGGTGCGGAACATGGCCAGGCCCTGGTCCCCGATGACCTTTTGCCGCAGGCCGGCGCCAAAGCGCAGCAGACGCTCGCGCAGGTCGCCGCCATCGCCATCGAGGGAAACCAGGATGGCACCGGCGGCGACCTGCGCCACTTCACTGAACAGGTCGTCCTTGCTGGCGAAATGGTTGTAGACAGTCTGCCTCGCCACGCCCGCGCGCGCCGCGATGCGGTCGATGCTGGCGTGGTAGCCTTCCTCCATGAAGGCTTCGGCGGCGGCCTGGATCAGGCGCTGGCGGTTGTCAGTGGCGGATATTTCTGTCGCCTGGCGCATATGTCGTCCTCGATATGGACTGGACAGTCTAACCTAAAAAAATCCGGAAAGCTATTCGGGCTATCGCTTGAAGTGCCGCATCATTGGCGGCGGGAGCCTGTCGCTCATGGAGTTGTCTTGTCCTGCCAGGCGGCAATCTGCCGCGCCGCGCTCGCGTAGCCGAGCGCGATGATCTCTCCGGCGCGGCCGAATTCCAGGAAACGGATGTGGCCCAGCGGCGGCTGGATCAGGATGTCCGGCGCATCCAGCGCCAGGCGGGCTTGCGTGATGCGGGTTTCCATGATGTTGATCGAGGCCAGAAGGACTTCGAAGATGCTCGGCAGCGGCTCTTCCTTCGCCGCCCAGCGGGCGAACTGCGCCGCGCCCGGCCATTCGCGGGCGAGCAGACGGGCCTTGAGATCCTGCATGGCCTGGCGGTAGCCGACCACCCAGCGCGGCAATGGGCCGGGCGCTTCGTTGTCGGCGGCGCCAGGCGTGTTCAGCAGCGGCTTGAGGTTCTTGCCGGCGACGATCTCGTGGTTGAGGTCGACGGCGATGACGATATCGGCGCCCAGGGCGCGCGCCACGCTCACCGGAACGGGATTGACGAGGCCGCCGTCGACCAGGATGCGCCCGTTGCTCTTCACCGGGGTGAAGATGCCGGGCACCGAGATGCTGGCGCGCACCGCCTCAATCACGTCGCCCGAGCGGATGACGATCTCCTCGCCGCTGACGATGTCGGTCGCCACGGCGGCGAAGGAGATGGGCAGCGCCTCGATGGCGTCGGCATGGACGTGCGCGCGCACCAGTTCGCCGACCTTGGCGCCGTCGAGCAGGCCGGACTTGGGCAAGACGACGTCGAAGAAGGAAACCGTTTTTTTCCAGTCGAAGGACAGGAAGGTGGCTTCCAGCTCGTCCAGCTTGCCGGCGGCTTGGATCGCGCCGATCAGTGCGCCCATGCTGGTGCCGGCGATGCAGTCGAGTTCGATGCCGGCGTCCGCGATGGCCCGGATCACGCCCAGGTGGGCCAGGCCGCGCGCCGATCCGCTGCCCAGGGCGAGGCCGATACGGGGACGGCGCGATGGCCGGTTCATTCCCGATCCGCCCTGCCGCTTTTCCAGATCGACAGCAACAGCCACACGCCGCCGAAAACCGCGCCGAGAAAACCGATCAGTCCGAAGAAGGGCAGCCCGAAGAGGGTCGGGCCGCCGGGCACGGTCATGACGATGGAGGTGCCGATGATGAGCGCGGCGACGACGATGCCAAGCGCCAGCCGGTTGGCGGCGCTGTCGAGCTGGTTGCCGACGTGTTTGAGGTGGGTGACGTCGATATGGATTTCCAGCCGCCCGCGCCGGGCGGCGCGCAGCAGCCGGGAGAGGTCCTGGGGCAGGCCAGCCACCAGCGCGAGCGCCTCACCGGCCCCCCGCCAGCCACGCCTGATGAGCGCAGCGGGCGCATAACGCGCGCGCATTGCCTGTTCCAGCAGGGGCATGGCCTCGTTGGCCATGTCGAAGTCGGGATCAAGCTCGCGCCCCATGCCTTCGAGGGTAATGAAAGCCTTGACCAGCAGCGAAAGGTCGGACGGGAGCGCGAGCCGGTGCTGGCGCAGGATGGCCACCAGGTCGCTGAGCATGGCGCCCAGTCTCAACTGTTTCAGCGCCACGCCGTGGTATTGGTCGACGAAAGCCTGGATTTCCAGCATCAGGCCGTCCTCGTCTATCGCGCCGTCGCCCGTCCAGTCGAGCATCACGTCGGCGACGCGGCGCGGCTCGTGCTTCACCAGCCCCAGCAGCAGGCGGATGAGCTGGTCGCGGCGCTCCTCGGTGAGCCGCCCGACCATGCCGAAGTCGATGAAGGCGATGCGGTTGCCAGGCAGGTAGAAGACGTTGCCGGGATGCGGGTCGGCGTGGAAGAAGCCATCCTCGACGATCATCTTCAGTTCCGCGCGCGCCCCGCGGCGGGCAAGGATCTTGCGGTCGAGACCCGCCTGGTCGACGGCCTGAAGATCGCGCCCGCTAATGCCAGTCATGAATTCCTGCACGCAGACCCGTTCGCCGGTCCATTGCCAGTAGACGCGGGGAATCACGACGATCGGGGCCGCTTGCGCCGCTTCGCATGCCATTCCGGCCGAGGCTTGGGTGGCAGGCACGTCCTTGTCGGTATAGCCGGCAAAATTCTCCGCGATGCGCTCGGCATTGCGGCATTCGCCGGCGAAATCGAGCTCATGCCGCAGCGACTGGGTAAACTGGCGCACCACCTCCTGGGGGCGGAAGGCGCGCAGTTCCGTACTTTCCGATTCGGCAAGCTGGGCCAGGCGCATGAGCCAGCGCAGGTCGGCTTCGATGACCGGCCGGATGCCGGGGCGGCGCACCTTGACCACCACTTCGCTGCCATCTTCGAGGCGGGCGCGATGCACCTGGGCAATGGAGGCAGCCGCCAGCGGGTCCGGATCGAATGCGGCGAATACTTCCTCGGGCGGCGCGCCGAGGTCTTCGATGAGCTGCTGACGGACGTCGGCCCAAGGCGCAGGCGGGGCGCTGTCCTGCAGCTTGCCGAATTCGGCGATCCATTCCGGCTCGAACAGGTCGACGCGGGTGGCGAGCACCTGGCCGAGCTTGACGAAGGTGGGGCCCAGCTCCTCCAGCGCCCGCCGCACGCGCACGGGCGATGTCAGGCGCGAAAGCTGGTCGGCTTCACTCCAGTGCAGCGCCCGCCCGGCCCGTTCCAGGGCATTGGCCAGACCCATCCGGCGCACCAGGTCGCCGAAACCGTAGCGGACCAGGATCGAGGCGATGTCATGCAGGCGACCAAGGTCACGTACCGCCGTCAGTGCCTGCCACAGCATCAGTCTGTCTTGCCATGGGAATG
>JAQTLN010000045.1 GCA_028714875.1 Gallionellaceae bacterium | reverse complement strand
CACCACCGTGGGCGCATCATTGACACCCTGGATAGTGATGTCCACGCCGGCCGTGCCGGTCTGTCCGCCGGGGGCGGCCACGCTGTAGTCGAACCCCGCCAGCCCATTGAAATCCGCCGTCGGCATGAAATGCACAAAGCCGTTGCCATCCAGCCACCCCGAGCCGTTGCGGAAGTTCGTGAGCGCGGTGATCGTGAGGCCCGGCCCCGCCGCACCTCCCAACGTATCGTTGGCCAACAAGTCGGTGCCGCTGACGATCAACTCCACGTCCTCGAACCCGGTCACCCCATCGCGGTTGGCCTCCAGCGCCGAGAGATCATCCACGCGGGTGGCGATGAGGCTGATGCCGTGGTCGGTGGTCTCCACCAGGATGCCTTCGGGGATGACATGGGTGCGGGTGCCGGCCGTATCCGCCACGATCTCCGGGCTCGCCAGTTGCCGGGTCTGGCCGCCGATGGTGTAGCGGCCGTGGGCGTAGTCGAGTTCACCGATGCCCAGGCCATCCAGCGCCCAGACTTCGCCCGCCTCGCCCTGGCCATTGCCGTTGGCGTCTTTCCAGACCTTGAGCTGGCTCCACACCGGGTCGGCCGCCGTGATGCGGCCGTCGCCGTCGGCATCCACCCAGTCCAGGCTGGGCACGCCCCGGCTGCCGGCCTGCACCTGGGCGTTGCTGAAGAGCTCGCTGCCGCTATCGATGGCGCCGTTCCAGTTGCGGTCCAGCCAGAGAAAGCCGTCCGTGTCTGCCCCCTCGTTGGTGAGCCAGCCCGTTGCCTTGAGATAGCCGGAATCATCGACATCGAAAGCCACGCCGGAGTGGGCTTGATCCGCAAGGGCAATGCCGTCGCCATCGAGGTCGAGGATCACGGGGCGGAAGGCCTGGCTGGCGCCGGTGGCGGGTGCCACGAGCTTTCCGGCCTTGGCGGCGCGGTCTTCTTCGGTCAGCCCCGCATCGTTGAGCCGGTTCGCGCTTTGCAGCCGGGCGGTATCCGCCTCCCACTGCGGCGCGATGGCGCCGTGTTCCAGGGCGACGCGCACGAAGCGCTCGGAGAGGCTCCAGTAGCCTTCATTGCTGCCGGCCGGGGCGTTGTAGGGCTGGCCGGCGGTCGTGTAGCGCACCTCGGGCAGGGCTTCCGCGCCGCTGGCGTAGTCCAGGTCGGATAGATGGAAGGTGTTGTTCTGGAAGGAGAGCCCGGGCAGGCGTTCGGGGATCAGGCCTAAACCATTGCCGCTTTGGGTCGCGAGCTGGCCGAGGATGCCCTGCAACTGCCCCATGAGGCCGTTGAGCGTCGCCTCGCCGCCATCGCCGCCGCTGACCTGGGGCACAAGCTGGCCCTGCGCGTTCCAGCCCCAGCGGCCGGAGGCCCAGGGCCGCGGCTCGTCGTCGCCGCCGAACAGGCCTTTGATGAGGTTGAAGACGGTGTAGGCGACGGCCACCGGGGCAAAGACTGGGTTCATCAACGCCAGGGTGTTGATGCCGGCCCCCACGTAGTCGCCGTGGGCCAGGCTGTTGATGATGTTGAGAGCGGGCAGGGCCTTGCCCACGCTTTGCTGGAGGCCGGCGGCGCCGTCGAAGGCCGCGTGGGCGGCGGCGGTGGCCTCGAAGGTGGTGGCGGTGAGCACGTTCTGGGCGGCGAAATCGACATAGGCGCCGGCACCGAAGGAGAGGGCCTGGGCGCCGGCGGTGATGGCGCCGATCGTGTCGCCGTTCTTGACGGCCGCGTCCAGGCTCATGAGGGAGAGCACACCGCCGACGGCATTGCTCACCCCGGAGAGGTTGAAGCCGGCGGCGGCGGCGTCGTTCGCCGCGCCGGGGATGGTGTTGGCCAGACGCAGGCCGGAGGCGAGGAGGGGCAGCGGCTTGCCGCTCTGGATGGCGGCGAGCAGGGAGAGCGCGTCGGCGGTGCGGGTGAGGGCCGAGACCAGGGTTTGCAGGCCTTGCTTCTCCAGGGGGTTGTAGGCCTGGAACAGGGTTTCGATGGAAGGTGAACCCGTTGGCGTGGCGCCGTCGGCGAAGGCCCACGCATCGTAGCCCTGGTAATTGAGGATGTCGTCGAACGTGCCGCCGCCGTCGATGGCTTGCCCGTCAACGCTGATTACCCGGCTGGCCTGGAGTTCGCCCCATTCGTCTTCGATGAACTCGACTTGGACGGTGTGGCCGTCGATCTGGCGTTCGACCGTCATTTGCAGTTGGCCGGCGGGGGTGAGGTTACTGATGCTGGTGGATTGCACCTGCCCGCCGGCGTAGCGGGTTTGGTCCAGGCCATAGCGGGGCTGGCCGTTTTCATCGGTGCCCAGTGCGCGCACCGTGCTTTCGGTAAGCAGGTTGCCGTCGGTGTCGCGTTCCTCCACGCCCAGGCTGCCGTCGTTTTGGGTGCTGACCACCTTGGTGATGGTCTGGCCAGCGCTGGTGACCGTGACCAGGGTTTCGGTATCCGAGAGGGGCGCGAGGGCCATTGATTCGAGGATCACGCCGTTCAGGCCGAGGTTTTCTTGAACGAGGCCGCCCAGGCCATCCTGGACAAGGCGCATGCCGCTGCCATCCTGGCGCAACAGCAGGGTGTCGCCGTTGCCCGCCTCGATGAGGGCCGCGCCGTTGTTGATGCGGTATTGAATCTCGCCGGGATGCGTGACCAGGAATTCGGTGATCTGGGCGCTGCGTGCTTCGAGTTCGCTGAAATCCAGGGGTGGTGCTTCACCCGCGACGTTCACCCGGTTCATCTCGCCGGAGATGGTGGCGGCGACATTCTGGGGAAGCAGGGACAGCCCGGTTGGATCATCCAGCAGGCCGATCCGGCGCAGGATGGAAGACTTATCGCGGGCGGCCTCCCAGTCGACGATGTTCTGGATGCTATGGAATCCGGCGGCTTGTGCACCCAGGGAAATCCCGACCCCAAGCGGGCCGGTGAGCATGGGCAGTGCCTGCCCTATCAGCCAGAGCGCGGCGTTGTCCTGCTGCACGTCCGACAAGTGGTGCCCGGCAGTGCCCACCAAAAAGGTGTAGCGCCGGGCGGTGAAGTCGGTGAGGGTGTAGTTGGCCTGGAGTTCGGGCTGCTGGCGTCTGAGTTCGGCCTTGAGCAGGCCCCAGGCGGCGCTGCCCACTTGCGCTTTGACGCCGGGGCCGTCCAGCGAGGTGCCGCCAAGCCCGAAGAACTTGGCGACCAGTTCCGCTTCGGCACCGCCCTGGCTGTGGCCGGTGACGGAGAGAAGACCACGGGCATAGTCGTAGCCCTTGCCCGTCTCGGTCATGATGGCCTGGATCGCCTGATGGGTAAACCGGATGTCATCCGTGAACTCCGGGCTCCAGTAGCCCAGCGCCAGGGCGGTGTTGGCCTTCGCGTCGCCCAGGTCCGTCGGGTTCCACTCCAGTTCCGTGCCCCGGAAGGCCAGCTTGTAGGTGCCGTCCGCGCTCTTGAAGAGTTGGGCGGAGAAGTTGGTGGTGAGCTGTTTGGCAGAGTCGATGACTACTTCGACAGGCCGCCAGCCGCTGATGCTGTCTCCAGTACCTTTGTTGTGGTAGGCGTTGCCGTAGCTGGCCTGGTTCAGTTTGGCGTCAAGCAGCAGGTTGCTCATGGTGATTCCCCTTCAAGTTGGTTTATTTCAACAACGGTATAAATTCAGGGCTGGCGGAAGGTGCGGATGGCGTCATTCCATGTCCCGGCCTGATCCACGGCGGCCTTGACCTGGGTTACAAACCGCTTGGGCAGGTAGATGGCATGGGCGTAGTCCTCGGGAACACGCATCTCACTATCGTGTTTATCTCTCGGCATCTTGGTCAGCACGATTGCGAACCGGTCAACGCCGGCCTGGGGGCCTCGTGGCCCTATGTCAAAGATGCCGATCATCCCGCGCGTCTCCAGCGTCAACAGGTCAATGCCCGTGGTCCATTCCGCGCGGAAACCCATTTCTGGCAACGCCCCCAGACCCCAGCCATAGTTGCTGCGTTGGATGCCAGTCAGAATGAACTGATACCCCGCATCCGGATGGTGATACGGATTCCCGAACCGGTTGATGGTGCCGGGGGGGAGGGAGTAGAGGCCTTTTCGGTAGCGTTGGCTTGGCATTTCGCTTGGAGGCTCGCTTGTGGTGATGTGCCAATAGCTGTGATTCCGCTCCCCATCGAAGAACTTCACTTCCGGATGCGCCGCCGGCAGCTTGAGGTCGCTCTTCAGGTAAAGCTCGAAGCGCCCCACCCCGTCGTCTACACAGCGTGTCTTGCCGTCCTCCAGCACCGCGCAACGGTCGAAGCCATCCTCCGACGGCACCCGCTTGAAGGCGACGGCTTCCGCACCTTTGAGTTCCGGGTCCACCATCTGCTCCGGCATGCAGAAGCGCTTGGCGAACTCAGGCGTGACCACCCACAGGTATTTGTCGTTGTTGTAGTTCAATCGCCCGGGGCGCGGGCCGCTGTAGTAGCCGTCGGGGCAGGACTGCCAGCGCTTCTCCTGCTCCTGGTAGGTCTTGGCGTCCGGTTGCTGCGCACAAGCCGACAAGACCACCAGCCCGAATCCAACCACGACCGCGGAGAGTTTCATCATCGCCTCCTTCGCCACTCGGCCCCTACGAACCCTTGCCAGGAGTGCGCCCGCTTGCATCGCTTGGGTAAGCCCATTTTGCCCGTTCATGTTTTTCTTCCCTTTGTTGTCCGGTAATCCGGTTTCTACGCGGCTGCCCGGTGTTCCGGATCGTTCGCCACCCATTTCGGACAAGAATGTGGCGATAGCGGGTTTTTCTGTCGATCTGCCAAAAGGCATAGGCCGGACAGCGCCCAGACTTCGCCCGCCTCGCCCAGGCCGTTGCCGTTGCTGTCTTTCCAGACCTTGAGTTGGTTCCACACCGGGTCGGCGGCGGTGAGCTTGCCGTCGCCGTTGGCATCTACCCAATCCAGGCTGGGCACGCCTCTCGATCCGGCCTGCACCTTGGCGTTGCTGAAGAGTTCGCCGCAGCCGTCGATGGCGCCGTTCCAGTTGCGGTCCAGCCAGAGGAAACCGTCGCTGCCCGCGCCCTCGTTGGCGAGCCAGCTGGTGGCCTTGAGGAAACCGGAATCATCGACATCGAAGGCGACGCCGGAGTGGGCTTGGTCCGTAAGGGCAAGGCCATCGCCGTCGAGGTCGAGCACCACGGGGCGGAAGGTCTGGCTGGCGCCGCTGGCGGGCGCGACGAGCTTGCCCGCCTTGGCTGCGCGGTCTTCCTCGCTCAGCCCCGCGTCGTTGAGACGGTTGGCCGATTGCAGGCGGGCGGTGTCCGCCTCCCACTGCGGCGCGATGGCGCCGTGTTCCAGGGCCACCCGCACAAAGCGTTCGGACAGGCTCCAGTAGCCTTCATCGGAACCGGCTGGCGCGTCGAACGGTTGCCCGGCGGGGGTGTAGCGAATCTGGGGCAGGGCCTCCGCGCCGCTGGCGTAGTCCAGGTCGCTGAGATGGAAGGTGTTGTTCTGGAAACTCAAGCCGGGCAGGCGTTCGGGGATCAGGCCGAGGCCACCGCTGTTACCTCCCTCGCTCTGACTTGCAAGCTGGCCGAGGATGCCCTGCAACTGCCCCATGAGGCCGTTGAGCGTCGCCTCGCCACCATCGCCGCCGCTGACCTGGGGCACAAGCTGGCCCTGCGCGTTCCAGCCCCAGCGGCCGCTGGCCCAGGGTTGCGGCACGTCGTCGTCGCCGCCGAACAGGCTGCTGATGAGGTTGAAGACGGTGTAGGCGATGCCAAGCGGCGGGAAGCTGAGGCTGATGGTGTAAATGGCCGCGCCGACATAGTCGCCGTGGGCCAGGCTGTTGACGATGTTGAGGTAAGGCAGGACGCCGGGTGTGCCAGGAACCGTCGGGGTGGCCGGTGTGCCGTTGAGGAAGCTGTCGATGCCGGCGGCGGTGGCAAGGCCGGATGCCCCGCTGGAGGCGAAGTCGATGTAGGCCTTGCTGGCGAAGGAAAGGGCGGTGGCCCCGGCAGTGACGGCGCCAAGGGTGTCGCCGTTCTTCAAGGCCTGATCCAGGCTCATGAGACTGAGCACACCGGAAACGGCGTTGGCGGCGCCCGAGAGGTTGAAGCCAGCGGCGGCGGCGTCGTTCGCGGCGCCGGGGATGGAACTCGCCAGACGCAATCCGGAGGCAAGGATGGGCAAGGGCTGGCCGCTCTGGATGGCGGCGAGCAGAGAGAGCGCATCGGCGGTATGGGTGAGCGCGGTGACCAGGGTTTGCAGGCCGGAGGGCTTGAGCGGGTCGTTGGCGTGGTAGAGATCGGTCAGCGCCGCGCCGCCCGCTTTGCTGGAAACGCCGTCGGCGAAACCCCAGGCGTCGTAGCCCTGGGAGTCGAGGAGCTGCGCGAAGGCGTTGGTTTGCGCGGCTTGGCCATCGACGCTGAGGACTTTGGCGGCCTTCATGTCGCCCCATTCGTCCTCGACGAATTCGATCTTGACCGCGTGGCCGTCGATCTGGCGCTCGACGGTCATTTGCAGTTGGCCGGCGGGGGTGAGGGTGGTGATGCTGGTGGATTGCACCTGCCCGCCGGCATAGCGGGTTTGGTCCAGGCCGTAGAACGGCTCGCCGCCATCGTTTGTTCCCAGTTCATGCAACTTGCCGCTGGTTAGCAGGTTTCCACTGGCATCGCGTTCCTGGATGTCCAGGCCCGCGCTGTTATTCGACAGAGCCACGGTGGAACTGGTGTGGCCGTTCTGGGTGAGGGTCACCAGAGCTTCGGTGTCGGAGATCGGGGTGGTGGTCATGGCGTCGGTGACTGCGCCGCCCGTGCCCAGTGTTTCCTGGCTGAAACCGCCCAGGCCGTCCTGGCTCCAGCGTTCGCCGCTGCCATCCTGGCGCAGGAGCAGGACGTCGCCGTTCGCTTCGATCAGCACCGTGCCCTTGTTGATGCGGTATTGAATCTCGCCGGGGTGGGCTTGGAGGAAGGCCGCGATCTGGTCGGCGCGGGCTTGCAGGGCGTTGAAGTCGAGCGGCGGAAGCTCGTTGGCCGTGACGATGGCCTGGTTCAGTTCGCCGGAGATGGTGGCGGCGACGGCCTGGGGTTGCGTGGAGACGGGGCTGAGGGGGTCGTCGGCTTCGCTGATCCAGCGCAGGAGGGGGCTTTTTGCGCGGGCGGCTTCAAGGTCGATGATGTTGCTTATTTTATGGAAAAGGAAAGCCTGCAAAGCCACGGAACCGCCCGCGCCAGCCATGCGGCCCAGCACCCAGGGCACATTCCCCCCGGCCAGGAACAGGTTCGCATCGTTCGTTACCACACCCGCCACATGCTGACCCAGGCCACCCACCAGGTTGGTGTAGCGTCGGGCAAGGAAGTCGGTGACGGCGTAATTGACTTGCAGGTCGGGCTGCTGGCGGATGATTTCCGATTTGAGTTGGTTCCATGCGCGTGTACCTACCTGCGCGGAGGTGCCGGGGCCATCCAGGGAGGAGCCGGATAGACCGAAGAATTTGGCGTTGAGCTCGGCTTCGAAGCCGCCCTGGCTGTGGCCGGTGACGGAGAGAAGACCACGGGCATAGTCGTAACCCTTGCCCGTCTCGGTCATGATGGCCTGGATCGCCTGCTGGGTGAACCGGATGGAGTCAGTCATCTCCGGGGCCCAGGTGCCATCCACAAAGCTGAAATTAGTGTCCCGATCTCCCGGTCCCCAGTCGCTGGTGCCCCGGTAGGCGATTTTGTAGGTACCGTCCGGACCCTTGAAGAGTTGGGCGGAGAAGTTGGTGGTGAGCTGTTTCGTCGCGTCCCATCCCTTCACCTGGATGGCCTGCCAGCCGGCTACGGGCGAGCCAGTATTGCCGTTCTTGTAGGCGTTGTCGTAGCTGGCCTGGTTCAGTTTGGCGTCAAGCAGCAGGTTGCTCATGGTGTTCTCCCTTTGGATTGGCTTGATTCAACGTTGGTGATTCAGGGTTGGCGGAAGGTGCGGATGACGTCGTTCCATGTCCCGGCCTGGTCCACTGCGGCCTTGACCCGGTCCATGAATCGCTTGGGCAGATGGATGACATGGGAATAGTCCTTAGCGACGTACATCTCGTCGTGATGCTTTGGGCTCGGCTCACGATGCAGCACGATGGCGAATCGATTCACCCCTAGCTCGATTTGGCGCGGAGTGAGATCAAGGTCTCCCGCAATGCCACGCGATTCCAGCGTCACCAAGTCAATGCCCATGGTCCATTCAGCGCGGAATCCCACCTCCCATAAGGCGGATACGCTTGCGCCCATCCCGTTTCGCTGTATCCCGATAAGGCTGAACTGATACCCCGCATCCGGATGGTGATACGGATTCCCGAACCGGTTGATGGCGCCGGGGGGGAGCTGGTAGAGGCCTTTGCGGTAGCGCTGGCTTGGCATTTCGCTTGGAGGCTCACTTGTGGTGATGTGCCAATAGCTGTGATTCCGCTCATCGTCGAAGAACCTCACCTCCGGATGCGCCGCCGGCAGGTTTAGATCGCTCTTCAGGTAAACCTCGAAACGCCCTACGCCATCGTCCACACAGTGGGTTTTGCCGTCCTGCACCGCGCAGCGGTCGAAGCCATCCTCCGACGGAACCCGCTTGAAGGCGATGGCTTCCGCCCCCTTGAGGTCCGGGTCCACCAGGTGTTCGGGCATGCAGAAGCGCTTGGCGAACTCCGGAGTGACCACCCACAGGTATTTGTCGTTGCCGTAGTTCAACCGCCCTGGCCGTGGGCCGCTGTAGTAGCCGTCGGGGCAAGACTGCCAGCGCTTTTCTTGTTCCTGGTAGGCCTTGGCGTCCGGTTGTTGCGCGCAGGCCGAGAGGACCACCAGCCCGAATCCGAGCACGGCAGTGGTGAGTTTCATCATTGCCTCCTTCGCCACCCGGCCCGTGCGGCCGCTTGCCAGGGATACGTCGGCTTGCAGCGCTCGGGTGAGCTCAGTTTTCCCGTTCATATTTTTCTTCCCTTTGTTGGCCGGTAACCTGGTTTCTACGCGGCTGCCCGGTATTCCGGATCGTTTGCCGCCCATTTCGGACATAAATGTAGTGATAGCGGGTTTTGCCGTCGATATGATTTTTTGCATATCCGATACCCTGACGCGTGTACGTCATGCCTGGCCAGGCGCGTGCTCCCGTCCGGCAGATCGATGCGCACCGTATCGCTCCAGTCGAGTTCGGTATCGGCGTACTGACGAGTCGAGCCATCCTTCATCCGGATCGCGCCCCGCGCGAACACGCTCTGGCCGTCGATCACTTCCAGCCCTTGGGTAGCGGCCAGGTCGATGGACTCGACACCG
>JAQTLN010000044.1 GCA_028714875.1 Gallionellaceae bacterium | reverse complement strand
ACTTCGCTGCCATCGCCGGCGGACAGGCGGTAATGGAGGGCAATCCTGTCGCCCCACAGCGCGGTGCGGGTCATTGTTTTGCAGTGCCGGGTTTGCGCAAGCTATCCCATACCAGCAGGATCACCCCACCGGTTATGGCCATGTCGGCGATGTTGAAGGCCGGCCAGTGGTAGTTGCCATAATAAAAATCGAGAAAGTCCACCACGTAGCCCCAGCGGATACGGTCGATCAGGTTGCCCAGCGCGCCGCCCAGCACCAGGCTCAGGGCCAGGGCGAAGCGGGCTTGCCGGGCGTGTTTGCGCAGCAGGTAGAGGATCACGGCGGAAGCCGCTGCCGCCACGACGATGAAGAAGAGGCGCTGCCATCCCCCTGCCGCGGCGAGGAAGCTGAAGGCCGCGCCGGTGTTGTGGGCCAGCACCAGGTTGAAGTACGAAGTGACGGGGCGGGCATCGCCGAAGCTGAATATCTGCACGATCCGGTGTTTGGTGAATTGGTCGAGCGCGATCACCAGTGCGCTGGGCATCAGCCACATGCGCCAGTCACGCATGGGAGCGCGCTTCGCCCGGGCCGAACAGGTTGGACACGCAGCGCCCGCACAGGGTCGGGTGCGCGGCATTTTTGCCCACATCGGCGCGGTAATGCCAGCAGCGCTCGCATTTCTGGTGCGGGCTGGGCGTGATCACGATTTTTTCCTCGGCGGCTTCGACCAGCCTGGCCTGGGAGGTGATCAGGACGAAGCGCAGGTCATCGCCCAGGCTTTGCAGCAAGTCGAACAGATTGCCGCCGGCCTGGACCTCGACCTCGGCCTGCAGCGAGGAGCCTATCGCTCCGGAAACCCGCACCGTTTCCAGTTCCTTGGTGACGCGGGCGCGGAACTCGCGGATCTGCCGCCATTTTTCCAGCAGTTCGGGGGGCTGCGGCTGAGCCGGGAGAGCGTGCCACGTGTGTAAAAACACGCTGTCGTCCGGCTTGCCGGTGAATGCGTTCCAGGCCTCTTCCGCGGTGAAGCTGAGAACGGGTGCCATCAGGCGCAGCAGGCTGTGGGTGATATGGTAAAGCGCGTTTTGCGCCGCGCGGCGTGCTTTCGAGTCCTTGCCCGCGGTATAAAGACGGTCTTTCAGGATGTCCAGGTAGAAGCCGCCCAGGTCTTCCGAGCAGAAAGCGGTGAGCTTCTGCGCCACCAGGTGGAATTCGTAGCGGCTGTAATCATCCGCCACGTCGTGCTGGAACGTCTCTGCCAGCGCCAGGGCGTAGCGGTCGATTTCCAGCCATTCCTCGACGGGCAGGGCGTGCCGTGCCGGGTCGAAGTCCGCCAGGTTGGCGAGCAGAAAACGCAGCGTGTTGCGGATGCGGCGATAGCCTTCGGTTACGCGCTTGAGAATTTCGTCGGAAATGGTCAGCTCGCCGGAATAATCGGTGGAGGCTACCCACAGGCGCAGGATGTCCGCGCCCAGGGTGTCCACCACTTTTTGCGGCGCGACCACGTTGCCCTTGGACTTGCTCATCTTGTGGCCGTTGGCATCGACCACGAAGCCGTGGGTGAGCAGCGCCTTGTAGGGCGCATGGCCGTCGGTGGCGCAGCCGGTGAGGAGCGAGGACTGGAACCAGCCGCGATGCTGGTCGGAACCTTCAAGGTACAGGTCGGCGGGGTGGGCCAGGTAATCGCGGCGCTTCAGCACGCAGGCGTGGCTCGACCCGGAATCGAACCACACGTCGAGGGTGTCGCTCACCTTCTTGTAGGTGGCCGCATCAGCGCCCAGCAGTTCTGCAGCGTCCAGGCTGAACCAGGCTTCGATGCCCTGCTGTTCCACGCGCTGCGCTACCTGCTCCAGCAGTTCCTGGGTGCGCGGATGCAGCGCGCCCGATTCCTTGTGCACGAACAGCGGCATCGGCACGCCCCAGTTGCGCTGGCGCGACACGCACCAGTCAGGGCGGTTCCTGATCATGGCCTCCAGCCGGGCGCGGCCCCATGAGGGGAAAAACCCGGTGCTCTCGACAGCTTTCAATGCGGCTGCACGCAGGCTGGCATGCTCGCCGCTGGCCTCCATGCCGATGAACCACTGATGCGTGGCGCGGAAAATGATCGGCGTCTTGTGGCGCCAGCAGTGGGGATAACTGTGCAGCAGCTTCTCGCTCTTTAACAGCGCGCCGCTGGTGTTGAGAATCTCCAGCACGGTCTTGTTGGCAGCCCAGATGGATTGGCCGCCGACCAGCGGCGTGCGTTGGAAAAATTTTCCGTCGTCGCCCACCGGACAGTCCACCGCCAGTTTGTATTTCAGGCCGACGACATAGTCGTCCTGGCCATGCGCCGGTGCCGTATGTACCAGTCCGGTGCCAGCATCGAGCGTGACATGCTCGCCGCAAATGATGGGCACGGTGCGCTCGTAGAACGGGTGCTGCAATTGCACATACTCCAGCGCGGCGCCCTTGACCTTGGCGATGACTTTAACCGTCTCGAAGCCGTAGCGCTGGAGGCAGGCCTCAGCCAGATCATGCGCCAGGATGAGGATGCCTTTGGGCGTCTGGACCAGGTCATAGTCGAGTTCGGGATGAACGGAAACGGCCTGGTTGGCGGGCAGGGTCCACGGCGTGGTGGTCCAGATCACCGCGTAAACCGGTTGCCCGGGATCCTTCATGCCGAGCTTTGCCGCCAGTCCGGGTACGTCCCTGACCGCAAAGGCGACATCGATGGCGGGCGAAGTCTTGTCCTCGTATTCCACTTCCGCTTCAGCGAGCGCCGAACCGCAATCAATGCACCAGTGCACCGGTTTCTGCCCCTGGTAGAGGTAGCCGTTGGCGTGAATGCGCCCGAGGGTGCGCATGATGTCGGCCTCGAACTGGAAATCCATGGTGAGGTAGGGATTGTCCCACTCGCCCAGCACGCCGAGACGGATGAAATCGGTTTTTTGACGCTCCACCTGGGCCTTGGCATATTCGCGGCACAGCTCGCGGAATCTGGCCGCCGGAATTTCCTTGCCGTGCTGTTTTTCGACCTGCAGTTCGATCGGCAGGCCGTGGCAGTCCCAGCCCGGCACGTAAGGGGCGTCGAATCCGGCCAGGGTTTTGGAGCGGACGATGATGTCCTTGAGTATCTTGTTGACCGCATGGCCGATGTGGATGTCGCCGTTGGCGTAGGGCGGGCCGTCGTGCAGGATGAACTTGGGGCGGCCCGCGCTGGCGGCGCGGATGCGCTGGTAGAGTTTCTTTTCCTGCCACTGCCTGACCCAGGCCGGCTCGCGCCTGGCGAGGTCGCCGCGCATTGGGAAAGGCGTGTCGGGTAAATTCAGCGTGTCTTTGTAATCAGCCATTTATCGGGTTCCAAAATACCGTTTAGCGTTGTCCACATCGGCTGCGATTTGCGCTGTCAGCGTTTCAAGGTCGGGAAATTTCATTTCGTCGCGCAGCTTGTGCAGGAAATCCACCCGCACGTGCCGGTTGTAAATCTGCCGGTCGAAGTTGAACAGGTGCACTTCCAGCGTCGGCAGGCCATTGTTCATCACCGTCGGGCGCACGCCCAGGCTGGCCGCCCCCTGCAGCGGCTGGTCGCCCAGTCCTTCCACCTCGACCGCGAAAATGCCCCACAGCGGCGGACGGTTGTGCTTGAGCTGGATGTTCGCGGTCGGGAAGCCGATTTTGTGACCCAGGCTTTCGCCGTGTTCCACCCGTCCACTGATGCTGTAAGGGCGGCCCAGCAGCGCGCGCGCCAGCTCGAGATCGCCGCCCGCCAGCGCTTCGCGCGCCGCGGTGCTGGACACGCGCATGCCTGCCGCCATGACGCTGTGCATGGCCTCAACTTCAAAACCGAGCCGCGCGCCGGCCGTTTGCAGCAGGTCGAAGTCGCCCGCGCGCCTGGCGCCGAAGCGGAAATCGTCGCCGATCAGCGCCCATTGCGTGTTCAGGCGATGGTGCAGCATTTCAGTGACGAACTCGCCGGCGTCGATGCTGGCGAAGCGTTTGTTGAAGCGGCAGATGAAAACCCGGTCCACGCCGTATTCAGCGAACAGCTGCAGTTTCTCGCGCAGGCTGGTGAGGCGGGTGGGCGCCTGGTCCGGGGTGAAGAATTCGCGCGGGTGCGGCTCGAACGTCATCACGCATGCCGGCAGGCCGCGCTTCCTGGCGGCATCTTCCATGCGTTCGAGCATCGCCTGATGGCCCAGATGGACGCCGTCGAAATTGCCGATGGTCAGGGCAATCGGCGTCTCGCTGGCGGGAATTCCTCGGAAAATCAGCATAATCGGTCAAACAAAAGAGGGAATTATACGCACTCCGGGGCTAAATGAAAAAGCGCGGTTCAATAGGTTCTGAATGCACTTCGTGCATGATGGATTTGATGCCGGGGCCGCCCGGCGAGCGGGTTACTTCTTTTGCTTCGCCAAAAGAAGATAACCAAGAAAAGGCGACCCCGCCGCGCCGCCCTACGGGTACCTTCGGATTGGCCAGCAAATTGGGCGGCTGCGCAACTCGCGCTACGCGCTCAGACAGGGCGCAGCCGACACCCCCCAATTTGCTGACCAACCCGAAGCGGCGCAGAGGGGAAACCGGGTGGCGCACCACGACCAATGATTTAAAGGATGGACGCGGGGTCCGCACCGAATTCCCCTCGGTCCACCGCCGAGCAGCGGAGGCAAGCCGGGGGCAGTCGGCGAGGACTGTCTGAGCGCGCAGCGCGAGTTCCGCAGCCGCCCGGCTTGACGAGCAGCGCAGGGGACCCCGCAGGGGCGGTGGATGGGGCTCGCCTTCTTTGGGTTACCTTTCTTGGCGAAGCAAGAAAGGTAACCAGCCGCCGGGCTGCCCCCGGCAATCAAGCAAGGGTGCGCAGCGCGCACTCTTCACCCGAGTTCCCCATATCAATCGACTTCTTACTCGTGAAGGGTATATGAAACTTTGGTATCAGTGACTGTGATAACGCCCTGGATTTGTAATTCGTTTAATAATGTCGCCAATTCTTGATCTGGCAATTGCTTCTGAAAAAGTGAGTTGATAGTGCTTGAAAGTGTCTTCAATGTTCTGGGTTTTGACGCGCCACGTCGTTGAAGATCCCCTACAATTACGGCCAGCTTTTCGGAGGGCGATTTTGAATTGGCGGCCTTTACGATTGGAATGTCTATGACGGTCTTCGAGCGACAAGCCAAGATTTTCTTACTCTTGAGGTGTTGAATGAGTGGATCAAAGCCTGTGTCTTTTGAAACAATATGAAAATATGCCTCCGGTTCTTGTGCGGCGAGTTGCCCGATGTAGAACGCAATATGAAAATCTAGTGCATTTGAGCCGTTTCCAGTGATTTTGACGTACTCTGCGTTATCACCCATGCGCTGTAGAACCGATGCTACTTCAAACGTTACCTTTGCTTGGCTTGCGCCAACGAATACGATGACTTTGAAGTGCTCCTTTTCAAGAACGGCCATAGCTTCGGGCTGAACGTTCTCATAGTCGATGAGTACATAATTTGTTTTCAAGTAGTCTCCAACATCGTATTTGCAGCAAGGGATATGCAAAGCGGACCGGGCAGCCTTATGCCCATTGGATTAAACGCCAGATTGCGTTTCATGGCAAGCCTCATCCAGCGGAGATGGGCAAGAAGGAAATTAAGGCAATTTCTGACGAGTCTGGCAGCTAAACGCCGGCACGTTATTCCGCCGCGCGCTTGGCGAAATCCCTGGGGTGTATCCCCACCAGCAACAGCGTGGCGAAATAAGCGCCCGCACCGGCCACCACCACCCAGGTCAGGTGCAGCGCCCGCGACACGATGCCGCCACCCAACCACGCCGCTTCCGGCCCCATGGCAAACCACAGTGCCGCCCCCATTGCCACCAGCGCCACGCCCAGCCTGAGCAGGAACGCCATCCAGCCCGGCTGGGGCTGGAAAATGTTGTGGCGGCGCAGCTGGTAGTACAGCAGGCCGGCGTTGAGGCAGGCGCCGAGGCCGATTGCCAGCGCCAGCCCGGCATGCTGCAGTTTCCAGATGAAGGCGAGGTTCATGGCCTGGGTGGCGAGCAGGGTGAAGATGGCGATTTTTACCGGGGTCTTGATGTTCTGCCGGGAATAGAAGCCGGGCGCCAGCACCTTGACCATGATCAGGCCGAGCAGGCCGGCGCTGTAGGCCATCAGGGCCTCGCGCGTCATCCACAGGTCGTGGGCGGTGAACTTGCCGTAGTAGAACAGGGTGGCGATCAGCGGTACAGCGAGCATCGCCAGCGCCAGCGCGGCAGGAAGTGCCAGCATCAGCGTCAGGCGCAGGCCCCAGTCGAGCAGGCTGGAGAATTGCTCGGGCGAGTCGTCGGCGTAGTGCTTGGCGAGGGAGGGCAGGAGGATGGTGCCAAGCGCCACGCCCAGGATGGCCGTGGGGAATTCCATCAGGCGGTCGGCGTAGTAGAGCCAGGATACGCTGCCGGTTTCGAGGAAGGAGGCGAAGATGGTGTTGATCAGCAGGCTGATCTGGGCGATGGAAACGCCGAACACCGCCGGCCCCATGAGCTTCATGACGCGCCACACGCCCTCGTCGTGCAGGTTGAGGCGGAACCTGGGGAGGAAACCGACCCTGGCGAGGTAGGGCAGCTGTACGCCGAGTTGCAGCATGCCGCCCAGCAACACCGCCACTGCCAGCGCCATGACCGGCGGGTGCATGTAGGGCGCTAGCCACAGCGCGCAGGCGATGAAAGACAGGTTGAGCAGCACCGGGGTAAAGGCGGGTACCGAGAACTTGCTGTAGGTGTTGAGCACGCCGCCCGCCAGCGAGACCAGCGAGATGAAGAAGATGTAGGGGAAGATGTAGCGCAGCAGCCGTACCGTGAGGTCGAATTTCTCCATGTCGGCAGAGAAACCAGGTGCGCTGATGTAGATCACAGCCGGTGCGGCGATCATGCCAATCAGGCTGACCCCCACCAGCACCAGCCCGAGAAAGCTTGCCACGTGGTCGATCAGGTCGCGCGTGGCATCGTGGCCGCGCCGCGTCTTGTATTCGGCGAGGATGGGAACGAAGGCCTGGGAGAAGGCGCCCTCCGCGAACAGGCGACGCAGCAGGTTGGGCAGCTTGAAGGCGACGAAGAAGGCGTCGGTGTACAAGCCCGCGCCGAAGGCCCGGGCGATGATGGTGTCGCGCAGGAAGCCCAGAATGCGCGAGAGCAGGGTCATGCTGCCAATGGTGGCGAGCGCCTTGAGCAGGTTCACGCGGGGAATACGCCGGTGGAAAGGTAGCGGTCGCCGCGGTCGCAGACGATGGAGACGATGACTGCGTTTTTCACCCGGGCGGAGACTTCGAGAGCCGCCACCAGCGCGCCGCCGGAGGAGATGCCGGCGAAGATGCCTTCCTCTCGCGCCAGGCGGCGGGTCATTTCTTCCGCTGCGGCCTGCGAGACTTCGACGATCCGGTCCACGCGGCTGAAATCGCAAATCCTGGGCAGGTATTCCGGCGGCCATTTGCGGATGCCGGGAATCTGAGAGCCATCGGTCGGTTGAGCACCGATAACCTGGATGTCAGGATTCCGTTCCTTGAAATAGCGCGAGCAGCCCATGATGGTGCCGGTGGTGCCCATGCTGCTGACAAAATGGGTGAGGGTTCCTTGCGTGTCGCGCCAGATTTCCGGCCCCGTGCCCTCGTAATGCGCGAGCGGGTTGTCAGGACTGGAGAACTGGTCGAGGATGATGCCCTGGCTTTCGTCCCGCATCCGGTTGGCCGTGTCGATGGCGGCTTCCATGCCGCCGCTGCGGGGCGTGAGGACGATTTCCGCGCCAAAGGCGCGCATCACCTGGCGGCGTTCCACGCTCATGTGCTCCGGCATCACCAGCACCATCCTGTAGCCGCGCATCGCTGCTGCCATGGCCAGGGCAATGCCGGTGTTGCCGCTGGTGGCCTCGATCAGGGTGTCGCCGGGCCTGATTTCGCCGCGCGCCTCGGCATGCGCGATCATGGACAGGGCCGGGCGGTCCTTCACCGAGCCGGCGGGATTGTTGCCCTCCAGCTTGACCAGGAGGGTATTGGTGGTGTTGCCGGGAATGCGCTTCAGCTTGACAAGCGGCGTGTTGCCGACGAAATCTTCGATGGTTTTAAACATGGTTTTCCTGAATGAAGCTTTGGTAGAGGTGGTCGCGTTCGGCGATTGTCCCCGCCATGGCGATGCAGTTTTTGCCGTTAGACTTGGCATATTTCACCGCACGTCCCGCGCGGGCATAGTAGGCGTCGCGCTTTTCTTCCGCTTGCAGCAGGGCGACGCCGAAACTGGCGGTGAGGGGGCGCAGGAGGGGCAATATCAGCATGCTCTCCAGGTCCATGCGTAGCCGCTCGGCTACGATCATCGCACCCATCTCGTTGGTTTCGGGCAGCAGCACCGCGAATTCCTGTCCGCCATAGCGCGCCACCAGGTCGAGGGTGCGCGTTGCGCCGTTGAGAATGGTGGCGACATGCTGCAGCAACTCATCGCCCACTTCGCGGCCGAATTCGTCATTGATCTTGCCGAAGTCATCCAGGTCCAGCAGCACCAGGGCGAGGGGGCGGCGGTAGCGTTCCCAGCGCTGAATTTCCTCGCTCAGCCGGGCATCCAGCAGTTTCAGGTTGGCCAGGCCGGTGAGACCGTCGTTGCGCTTGAGCGCAGCGATCTCATCCTGCAGTTTTTGCAGGGTCAGGTTGCGCCTGGAGAGCCGCTTCCGGGTGTCGTCCAGTTCCTGGTTGAGGCGCTCGTTTTCGCCGCGGAGCGACTCGCAGGCGGAGGTGTCCAGGTCGGCCGCGAGCAGCAACAACTGGTTGCGGCGGTAAACCGTGCCGGCAAAAGTGCGCTTGGTTCCATGGCCGGCGTGCAAGATGATCGAACCGCTGTAAAGCAGGCCCGTTTCATCCGGCAGCATCTTCAGCAGCGCCGCGAAGGACGGTTCGAATAGGCGTTGCGCCGCGTTGCAGCCAGCTTCAGGGCTCAGGGTAAAGCGGAATCCTTCGTTGGCCTCGATCAGGTCGCCGTTGCTATCGAAGATGGCGACAGCTACGGCGCGCAGCGGGTCGAGCCAAGGCGGAATGAAAGCAAAACGGGCCGTATTCAAGCGCGAACGTTCCTTGGTTGGGGGCGGCAAAGCCGCAGACTGTTCATTATCCTAGGATTATGCCCGTTTTTCTCGTCATGAATAAATAGAAAAGCCCCGCCATGGGCGGGGCTTGGCCGCGACAAATGAAACCTACTTGCCGGTTTTTTGCCCCCCCGCCTTCACATCAGCCGCCCCTGTTCCTGCCGCCTTGAGGTTCGCGGTTTTTGGGCCGCCAACCGTTACTTCGGCGCGCAATTTGTTCACGCTGAGTTTGCCAAAGCCCGTCACTTTCTTCAGGTCATCCACGCTTTTGAACGGGCCGTTCTTGGTGCGATACTCGATGATCGCCTTGGCCTTCACTGGGCCGATGCCTTTCACCGATTCCAGTTGCGCCTGATTGGCGCTATTAAGGTCCACCGCTGGGGCGGCAAACGCCAGGCCCATGAAGGAAACCCAGGCAAACACGACAAGCAGAAATTTTTTCATCATACTCTCCAGCAGTTGTTGGCAAGAAAATCCATTATCTGGGATTATGCTGACGCATTGCAACAGGCTCCTAG
>JAQTLN010000043.1 GCA_028714875.1 Gallionellaceae bacterium | reverse complement strand
CATCGCCTCCAGGGCCTGGAAGCCGCTGGGGTAATTCTTGACCTCCACATCGAGACCTTCGGCGGCATAGAACCCCTGTAGCTTGGCCAGTGGGATCAGAGCGGACGCCACGCTGCCGTGGCAAATGGTGAGCCGCTCGGCAGCCACGGCGGGCAGCGGCGCAAGCGCCAACAAAAAGGCCATCGCCCCAATGCCCGCCAACCGTCCGCAAGCTGAACTCAGGGCAAGCGCGGTAGGGGGTTGCGAACGGTCCATCGACTTCGACATGGTGGTTTCCTCCCTGGAGAACTCCCATATAAGGTAGTTGAGTTTTTTGCTCGGCTAGTGTAGCCCCCCCCCCCGACAAGTCCATGACGGGTAGCTGGGAATAAGAGCGGGAGATCTGGTCGCCCTACCGCGCCTGGCGGCACCCGCTTTATCGTGACCCGAAACTTGCGCGATGTCGCGCGCATGGAACTCAATTTCCCCGAGCTGCGAGTCGCGAGCCCGGAGGACTTTCTCAAGGAGATCACATCATGAGCGCATTGACCCAGCGTCTGCCTGATGACAAGCACGCGCGTTTGCGCGCCCTGCCACAAAACTGCGGCACCAGCGTCAAGCGTCTGCTGGATGAAGTCACCACCCGCTTGCTTGCGGAGTTCAACGCGGAAACGCAATTCCGGCTGCGGGCTCAACGCGGTGCCGGCAAAGCTGACCGAGGGCTCGCATTACTGGAGAAGGCTGTTGGCAAATAAAACCAGCGGCCGCTTCCTGTCGCATGGAGGACATTCGCGAGGCAAGGCTTGTCCGTCTCTTCTGGGTCGGTTTGACTCATTCGAGGCAGGTGGGAGCAGCCATTCGCGAACGGCGGCTATCTGGTCAGGGCCAGCGACCGCTTTGGCCGAACATGAGTCATACGAAGCTACCCGCTTGAATGACTGTAACGGGTCGTCCCTGTCCTCCCAGCTATGATTCCACTTGTGTTTCCACGCTAACCGCCTGTGATCGATTATGTCGGCGGCGGTGCATCGTCGGGTTGAAACCCGGTACCGATAAAAAAGGGGCCCGAAGGCCCCTTTCGCTACACCGGAAGGCTGGATCAGCCTTTGGCGGTGTAGTTGTAGTTCTCCGGCAAGCCCAGGGTATCCGCCCAGACGTTCTTGGCCCAGGATTCCATGTAGGCCATTTCCAGCTCGCTTTCTTCCTTCGAGACGCCGTTGGCGCCCTTCGGCGGCACCAGGGCCTTCTTCTCCGGGTCCCAACGGAACACGGTGGCCACGTGGAAGGCGACGCTGTCGGAACCGGCGGAGTAGCAGGTGTTGGTGACGACAGGCGACGGGTCCGGCTGACGGCCAGCGAACATTTCCGACATGGCGTAGGCGCACATCTTGCCGGTGTTGTTCGCCACGGAACCCGACTTCGGGAAGTTGGTCAGGGCGGAGTCACCGAGGATGTGGACGTTGGGTACTTCCTTTGATTCGAAGGTCAGGTAGTCGATCGCGCACCAGCTGCCGTTGTTGCCGTTACGCACGCCAGCCAGGCCGCAGACGGTGGCGGCGCGCATCGGCGGCACCACGTTGATGACGTCACCCTTCACATCGTCGAACTCGGTGCCGACGGTCATCTTCTTGGCATCGACGGCGCGCGGCATGTTGTTGGGACGATAGTCGATCATGCTGTCGGGGGTGCCGTAGCCGTAGTGCTTCTTCCAGGCGGCCAGGAACAGGCCCTTCTTGGAGGCGATGTCCGGGTTACCGTCCAGGACGATGATCTTGGACTTGGGCTTGGCCTTCTTGAAGTAGGTGGCGACCTGACAAGCACGCTCGTAGGGGCCGGGGGGGCAGCGGTACGGAGACATCGGCACGGACATCACGAAGGTGCCGCCATCGGGCATGGCTTCGAGTTGCTTGCGCAGGACGCCGGTTTGATCCGGGCTGGCCTTCCAGGCGTGCTTGATGGTTTTCTGGGCTTCGGCGTCATAGCCTTGCACCTTGTCGAACAGCAGCTCGATACCGCCGGCCAGGACCAGACGGTCATAGGCGAGGGTTTTGCCGCCGGCGGTGGTGACGGTACGCTTTTCGTTGTCGATGGCGGTGACGGTATCCGTCACCCAGTTGTCCACGACTTTCTTGATGTAGTCGTAGGGCATGGTGATGTCTTCCATCTTGTTCGTACCCGCGAGCACCGTGTTGGAGAACGGGCAGGACACGAACTGGCCAAGCGGCTCGATGACGGTGACTTCGGTTTCGGGACTCCACATCTTCATGTAGCGGGCGAAGGTGGAACCACCGAAGCCGGCGCCGACCACGATAACCTTGGCTTTGCCGCCGGCAACAGAGGTGGTGGCGCAGCCGGCGAGGCCGGACAGGGTGACGGCGCCGGCGGCACCGGCGGAGACTTTTAGAAATTCGCGGCGATCAATAGTCATGTTTCTTTTCCTCGTCCGTTATTTGTGGGATTCGAACCACTTGCCCAGGGCTTCGTACTCGGCCTCGGTGTAGCCCATCGCGTGCTTCTGCATCACAGTGGCGGGACGGGAACCGTCGCGGAAAGCCTTCATCTGATCGACGAAATATTTGGCTTCGAGGCCGGCCAGGCTGGGAACGGCGCCGCGGCTATGACCATCAGGACCGTGGCAGTAGGCGCAGTTCGCGGCCATGAAACGTGCGCGAGGATCAGCGTGGGCCGAGGCGGCGGCGCCCAGCGCCCCCGCGATCAGCAGAGTCAAAGCGATGGATTTCTTCATATGCTCCTCCAGAAAATAAACAAAGCGGGTACCCATCGAGGGGATGCCGCAGTTCAGGGGATGGGTTGCCCAAAAGCCGAATTGACCTAGGTCAAAACTGGTATGGCGGCCGGATTGTTGCCGGTCAAAACATACCAGTCAACAAGCAAACCCTAATATTGCTGCGGGTTCCCGCTATTTTTTCGCTCCCAGGGCGCTTGCTTGCTGGAGGCGGCTTTGGCCCTCCTGGTATTCAACGGTTTCGCTCCAGTTTTCGTCTATCCAGCCGCCCAGATGCGATTGGACGAGATCGGTGAGAGCGTTGATCCAGAGGGGGCGGTCGTTGAGCGCCGGGATGTAGCGGAACTCGCCGCCGCCGGCATTGAGGAAGGTGGTTTTGCCTTCCATGGCGATTTCTTCCAGGGTTTCCAGGCAATCGGCGACGAAGCCGGGGCAGATTACGTCCACGCGACCGGTTTTGCCGCGGCCGAGTTCCTCCAGGGTCGCGGCGGTATAGGGTTGCAACCATTCGGCGCGGCCGAAACGCGACTGGAAGCTGATGCGGAACTGTTCCGGCGCCAGTCCCAGCGCTTCCGCCAACAGGCGCCCGGTTTTCCGGCATTCGCAGTGGTAGGGGTCGCCCAGGTCGAGCGAGCGGCGCGGTGTGCCGTGGAAACTCATCACCAGTACATCGGGGCGACCATGTTCCGCCCAATAAGCTTCCACACTCTGGCGCAAGGCGCCGAGGTAGCCGGGGTGGTCGTGGAAGTGCTTGATCGAGCGGGTTTCCGGCGGATTGCGAGTGTGCAGCAGGTGTTCCCACACCGCGTCCAGGGCGGAGCCGGTGCTGCTGGCGGCATAGTGCGGATAGAGCGGCACCACCAGCAGGCGGTCGACGCCTTGCGCCTTCATGGCCTGAATCTTCTCGGCCACACTGGGTCGGCCGTAGCGCATGGCGTAGTCCACGAGCACGGGTTGGCCCAGACGTTCGCCGAGGCTGCCCTTGAGCAGTTTGGTCATTCGCTCCGTATAGACCTGTAGCGGCGAGCCTTCCGGGCGCCAGATCGCGGCGTATTTCTCGGCGGACTTGGCCGGTCGGGTGTTGAGGATGATGCCGTTGAGGATCAGCCACCAGACCGCGCGAGGGATCTCCACCACCCGGCGATCCCAGAGGAATTCCTTGAGATAAGGCCGCACCGCCGCCGCTGTCGGCGCCTCCGGCGTGCCCAGGTTGATCAGCAGAATGCCGACGCGGGCGGGCTGGTCGTGTTTGAAAGGGGGTTCGGGGAGGTAGTAGGGCATGGGCGATCTCGAATATTGGGTTCTGGATGCTGGCTGATGTATTGGATCGCTATCGGTGTTTCATGCGGGTGTATGCGTTTCCAGCCATTCACGCAGGGCCGCGTTCATGCGCGTCTGCCAGCCGGGACCGCTGGAACGGAAGGCGGCGACGATGTCGGCGTCGTAGCGCACGGTCAGGGATTCCTTGACGGTTTCGGCTTTCGGCCGGCCCCGGTGCAGCATTTCCCGGAAGGCGGCTTTGCCTTCCTCGGGGCTGACGACTTCTCCACCGATCCGCCATACGGCATCCGGGCGATCAATCTCCTCGCCTGTGAGTTCCGGCGCATCGTCCGGATCAACCCAGACGGGATTGGTATTTGGCAATTTCGCGTTCATTGACATACCTCATAGAGATAACGCGGCGCCTCTCGCCGCGCGGCGTCCAGATCAAGACAACCATCCGGCCACGCAGCCAGCCGATCGTCGTGAGCCTCGTTTCCTGATAGTCCTTGCGATCATCTGGAAAGGTGATTGTTGATTGCGAGAACACCCATGGCGTATCCGAGAAGTCCAGCCCCCGCTCAGTCAGGGTTTTCTCGCGCTTGGCCGGATCGAATTCGATCTGCATATTTATCGTAACAACAATAAATAATCGGGCAAGCTTTTTTATACGGCTTCAGTGAAACGACAGCGCGTTGGACAGCAGCTTGGCGGTGATGTCGACGATGGGGATCACCCGCTCGTAGGCCATGCGGGTGGGGCCGATGACGCCGAGGGTGCCGACGACTTCGCCGTCCACCTCGTAAGGCGCGGCGATGACGCTGCATTCGTCGAGCGGGGCGACGCCCGACTCCGCGCCGATGAACAGTTGCACGCCGCTGGCGGCATGGCTGACGTCGAGTAGTTGCATGAGCTCGGTCTTCTGTTCGAACAGGCCGAACAGTTCACGCAATCGCCCCATATTGGAGAACAGGTCCGGGCTGCCGAGCAGGTTGCGTTCGCCCGAGAGCACGTATTCCTTGCCGACGCCGCTGAACGCTTCGGTGCCGATGCTGACCACGGCTTCCATGAGTTGGCTGATGTCGGTCTTGAGTTGCGCCAGTTCGCGCGCCAGGCGCGGTTGCACCTGTTCGAAGGAGAAGCCGGCGAAATGCTGATTGAAATAGTTGGCGGCGCGCACCAGTTGGCTGGGGTCGTAGGGCCGGTCGGTGACAATCACGCGGTTCTGCACTTCGCCCTCGGCGGTGACCATGATGAGCAGGAGGCGCTTGTCCGACAGGCTCAGGAATTCGATCTGGCGCAGGCCCAGGTTGCGCCGCTTCGGCGTCAGCACCACGCCGGCATAGGCGGAAAGCTCTGCCAGCAGGTGCGAGGCGGCGTTGACCAGTTGTTGCGGGTCGTTGGGCGCCAGGGTGGATTGCATCTGGCGGACTTCGCCCTGTTGCAGCGGTTTGACCGTCAGCAGCGTGTCCACGAACAATCGATAGCCGCGCGCGGTGGGGATGCGTCCGGCGGAGGTGTGCGGGCTGGCGATGAAGCCGCCTTCTTCCAGATCGGCCATCACGTTGCGGATCGACGCGGGCGAAAGATTCAGCCCGGTGTGCTTGGACAGGGTGCGCGAGCCCACGGGCTGGCCGTCTTCGATATAGCGTTCGACGAGGAACTTGAGCAGGAGACGGGCACGGTCGTTGAGCATGGAGGGCGGCAGGTGGTTGATTGAGCCCCCGTCTCGGAAAACCACCCGAGCCCCCCCGAGGGGAGCAAGTCGTTCTTGGGGCGGCCCGGTGAACGACTTGAGAGGACGGCTATAATTTCACGCCATGAATTCAGATTTCAAGACCATCGCCCTGGTGGGCAAATATAACCGACCCGGTAGCGCCGGTTCTTTGCTGCGTCTGGCGGACTATCTCAGAAAGCGCGGGCATGCGGTGATGATTACCGCGCACACGGCGGAAACCTGCGAAACCTGCGAGTACCCGGTAGCGACACTGAACGAAATGGGCGCGGTGGCGGATCTGGCCATCGTCATGGGCGGCGACGGCACCCTGCTCAATATTGCCCGCTCCCTGGTCGATCATCGCGTGCCGCTGATCGGGGTCAATCAAGGCCGCCTCGGTTTTCTCGCCGACGTGTCTCTGGACACCATGTTCTCCACCCTGGATGAAATGCTCTCCGGCCAGTATGTGGCGGAGGAGCGGATCATGCTGATGTCCAGTGTCGAGCGCGCCGACGACGTGCTGATCGCCGCCTATGCCTTCAACGACGTGGTGGTGAGCAAGAGCACCCTGGGCCGCCTGATCGAATTCGAGGTCTACATCGACAACCAGTTCGTCTACAGCCAGCGCGCCGATGGCCTGGTGGTGGCCTCGCCGACCGGCTCCACCGCCTATGCGCTGTCCGGTGGCGGCCCCATCCTGCACCCCACCCTGGAAGCCGTGGTGCTGGTGCCGATCTGCCCGCACACGCTGTCCGCGCGGCCGATCGCGGTGAACAGCCATTCCGAGATCGAGATCAACCTGATCCACGCCGACGACGCCCGCGTCCACTTCGACGGCCAGCAACACGCCGACCTCAAGATCGGCGATCGCGTGGTGATCCAGCGCGCAAAAAATACCGTGCGCCTGCTCCATCCCATCGGCCACAACTACTACGACACCCTCCGGCAGAAGCTGCATTGGGGCGAGAAGCTGTGATCGACCCACAATGCAGCACGCTGTTCCCCCCCCTTTCCCAAAGGGGGGCGGGGGGGATTTCGTGGCGTTCCCGGAGCCGCATGCCCTGGAGAAATCCCCCCCAGCCCCCCTTTGAAAAAGGGGGGAGTCGAGCGCGCGCCGTCCTACTTCCCGCATCCCGCTAATGTTGCTCTCCCTGACCCTCTCCGACTTCGTCCTGGTCGATCGCCTGGAACTGGACTTCCACGCCGGTTTTTCCGTGCTGACCGGCGAAACCGGCGCCGGCAAATCCATCCTGCTCGATGCCCTCTCCCTGGTCCTCGGCGAACGCGCCGAGGCCGGTGTGGTGCGGGAAGGCACGCAGCGCGCCGAAGTGGCGGCCGAGTTCTCTCTGGAGGGCCTGGATGAACTGGCCGTCTGGCTGGAGGAGAACGATCTGGCGGGCGAGGAGGGTGTTCTCTTGTTGCGCCGCGTGATCGAGGCCGGCGGCCGTTCCCGCGCCTTCATCAACGGCCGCGCCGCCACCGCCCAGCAACTCAAGGTGGCGGGCGAGCATCTGGTCGATATTCACGGCCAGCACGCCCACTACTCCCTGCTGAAAAGCGCCGAACAGCGCCGTCTACTCGACGCCTACGCCGGCTCCACGCCGCTTGCCGCCGAGGTCGCCGACGCCTTTCGTGCCTGGCGCGAGGCTCGCGCGCGCCGCGAGAACGCGGAAAGCCATGCCGGCGAGCAGGAAGCCGAGCGTGAACGCCTGACCTGGACGGTCAACGAACTCACCACTCTGGCTTTCAGTCATGAAGGCTGGACCGCCTCGCAGGAAGAGCATCGCCGTCTGGCCCATGCCGCCGATCTTCTCGCCGGTTCCCAGGCCGCCGCCGCGCTGCTCGACGACGACGGCGACTGTGTCCTTTCCCGCCTGCGCGACGCGCGCGGCAAGTTGAGCGAACTCGCGGAAATCGACCCCGGCCTCGCCGAATCGCTTGGCATGCTGGAAAGCGCCGCCGACACCCTGCATGAAGCCGCCCGCGAACTCACCCGTTACGCCGAACGCGTCGATCTCGACCCGCAAGCCTTGAGCGAGGCGGAAGCGCGCATCGCCGCCGTGCAGGACGCCGCCCGCAAGTTCCGTCTGCGCCCCGAAGACATCCCGCAACACCTCGCCGAGGCCAGCGCGCAATTGCTCGAACTCGGCGCGGCCGGCGACCTGGAAGCCTTGAAACGCGCGGAGGCCAAAGCCGAAGCCGGGTATCGCAAACTGGCCGGCAAGCTCACGCAACAACGCGGTGAGGCCGCCGGCCGTCTGGATAAAGCGGTTAGCGCCGCCATGCAGCATCTCGCCATGCAGGGCGGCGCTTTCGAGGCCGGCCTTGTCGCGGGCGAACCCGCCGCGCACGGCCTGGAAGACATCGAGTTCCGCGTCTCCCCGCATGCGGGCCAGAGCCTGAAACCGCTGGCCAAGACCGCCTCCGGCGGTGAACTCTCACGCATTGGCCTGGGGTTGCAAACCGTGCTCTCCGGCGTCTCCGGCGCGCCCACCCTGATCTTCGACGAAGTCGATTCCGGTATCGGTGGCGGCGTCGCCGAGATCGTCGGCCGCCTCCTCGCCGACCTGGGCCAATCCCGCCAGGTGCTCTGCGTCACCCACCTCCCGCAAGTCGCCGCCCGCGCCGCCCAGCACTACCAGGTCAGCAAATCCACCCAGGCCGGCCACGCCCTTTCACGCGTGGTGAAACTGGAAAGCGAGGCCCGCGTCGAGGAAGTCGCCCGCATGCTCGGTGGCGTGAAGCTCACCGAAGCTACTCGTGAACATGCCGGCGAAATGTTGCGGGGTACGGCGTAATAAACCGTTCAGCTCCCGTTGTCAGGGGCTATTTGCTCCGCCAATTGGCGCACAACCGCCGCGATTCGACGATCGAAAACCGCATCCGGAAGCGCGGCTGTGGCGTACCAGCGGGTCAGCAGCGTTTCCGCTTCCAGCGACTGCGGCGCGACGGCGCCGAAACGGTTCTGCAATCGCTCCAATTGGCGTTTGCGGCGAGCTTCCGCGTGGGTCTCCGGCGAGGGGAGGCCGAGGGCAATCTCCAGGTCGAGCAACAAGGCTTCCCGTGTCTCACGGCCGGCGGTGAGTTCGGCGTGGGTCACGCTGCTTGCGCCGGCGAAGCGCTGGGCAAGCAGGCTCTCGACCTTCCCCGGTAACTTCGGCAGCCCGTCCCAAGCCTGTTTCGCCTCGGCAACAATCGCCTCCAGCGGCTCGGCGGCGTGCGCGGCCGCCTCGATGCGCTCGGCCAGGGCGGCCCTCAGCGCCAGCAGTTCAAAACGCGCCAGATGCTTTTTGTTGCGCAGATCGTCGAGCAGTTGTTGCGCCTGTTGTTGCAGGTCACGCGCCTGCTTCTCCAGCCTGTCGACGGCATCGCGCGTGGCCGGCTTGCCGGCGTTCCAGTCGGCGCGGAACTGGAGCAGGGCCTGCTTGATGCCGTTGGCATCGGCGCCCGTCAGCGTGGACGCGAAGGTATCCAGCAATAACTGGCGTGACCGCGTCTGTTCCTGGCGCTGCGTGGCCTGTTCGGCGCGCTCGGCATCGCGGCGCCCGAACACATCGTCGCAGGCGGCGCGGAAGCGCTTCCATTGTTTCTCTTCGTCCCTTCGTTTGAGCCGTACCGGCGTCGCTGGATGGTTCCAGCGCGCCTGCAACGCCTTGGCTTCCGTCATGGCTCGCCCCAGGTCGGTCTGCTCGCTCAGTGCTTCCGCCTCGGCTATGAGTTGCTCGCGCCGTTCCAATTCGGCGGCGCGCGCCGCGTTCAGGTGTTGCTCGATGCCGCCGATCAGGGTGTCGAAGCGCTTGCGCAAACCGCGCTCGTCACGGAACCCCGCCAGCGGTGTGGCACGCCATTGTTTGATCATCTCCGCGTGCCGGGTTTCGATCACTTTGAGGTCGGCCTGATCCCAGACGATGCCGGCCACCTCGGCCTCCCAGTCGGCGCAAAGTGCCTCCTTGGCCGCGCGCGCCGCGGCCTGAAGCGCCGCTTCCTCGGCGCGGCGGGCGGCCACCGGCTGATAGGCTTTTTCCAGTGTCGTGTCGAAGCTTTCCCACTGTCCTTTGGCGGCCGCGCCGTGCGTGTTCAGACGCTTCCATTCCTCGCGCAGCGCGGGAATGGCCCTGGCAAGTGCCGCGACATCGCGATCGCCGTTCAACAGTTCAGCGGCGGCGGCGATCAGTTGCTCGCGTGCCTGTCCCGTGCCCCAGCGCGCCCAGCCGCGTAACTGTTCCAGTTGCGCCTGAAGGCTGTGCCAGCGCGATTCCAGGGCGCCACGCAGGCTGTCACCCCCTGGCGTGGACTTGATCTGTTTCGCGATCGCGTCGGCATCGATCAGATGTCCCTGTTCGATGGTTTGCTCCAGTTTGTCCAGCAGTTCGCGCACGGCGTCGTGGTCGACGCGCGGCTTGGCTCGCGGCGGCGCCGCCGGCGCCGGTTCGCTTACGGCGACGGGTGGGATATACGCGCCCAGCGCCTGCCAGCGTGACTCCAGAACCTGACGCGCGTCCGCGCGCGCCGGCTTGGCCAGCGCATCCCAGGCCGCCGCCGTGCCCGCGTCGGGCTGCGCGCCGGCCTCCAGCGGGGCGAGGAACTGTTCGCAAGAAATGGCGCGTTCGTCGTCGCCGACAAGCGTCGCCAGGCGGGATTCGATTTCAGCCAGAGACTCGCCCAGCGCCCGCGCCGAGGCCTGGTCGGCAAGCCAGGGTGGCAGCCCTGCCGACGCCTGGCTCAGCGTGTCGAGACGAACGCGCCAGCCAGTGAGCTGTTCGTTCCACGGCCATGCGGCACTCGCGCATTCCGCCGCCAGGGCCACGGCCGCGCTTTGGTTCAGCTGCAAATCGCGCCGTGCTTCCGCTTCCTGTTGCAGTCGGGTAAGCGTCTGTTCCAGCAGTGCATTGCATTCCTCGCCCGGCTTGCCGGCTACTCCCAGGGTGGCCAATTCCTTTTTCAGATCGAGCAGAGGTGTCACGGGCAGCGGGGCGGCGTCGAGCAGGCCGCGCAGTTCACCGGCAATTTCCAGCGCGCGACGCGCGCTCGTTTCCGCCAGTCGACGCTGTCGCAGCAGGTCGGCGCAGTGGCGATAGACGCGTTTATCCTTGTCCCGGCTGGCCTGGGCGACGTGCTCCAGTACCGCGTTCGTCTCGATGCGCCGCGCCGCCGCGAAGCGGACCTCGGCGCCGAGCGCCTGAGTTGCCACCTCGCCCAGGTGGGCGTCACCCTCCAGGCCCGCCAACCAGGTCAGTGCCAGCACCTTGTCCGGCGCATGGCATATCGCCGCGACCCAGACCTCGGGCGAGTCCTCGGCTTGCGGCGCCCGCGCCTGCCCCGCCAGAGCCCGCCCCAGTTGGGCGCTCAGTCGCGAGCGTTCCCCTTCATCGGCGGCGGCGGCCAGAGCGCCGCGCAAGCGTTCGCTATCATCAGCGGGTTTGACGGACTTGGCGGTTGCTGGATTTGATGGCACGGATGGCTTCGCGTCAGGTTTTTTTAGTAATTTGCTAAGCCATTTCATTACTTCGATCCATGTCGGGTGAGGGAAGGGGGGCATCGTACCTGTTCGGCTTTCCGACGCGAAATGCCGCGATCAGACGCGCGGCGGATGGAGGGTATCGCGGGTGTCGAGCGGCTTCGGATGGCGCTCTGTGCCAAGATGGTCGACCTCGCTCAGGACTGGCCGCACAATCACGTTTTTTCTTGCAAGGAACATTGATGCCCTCATTCGATATCGTCTCCGAAGTAGACAAGACCGAAGTCAAGAACGCGGTCGAGCAGACCAACAAGGAAGTGAGCAACCGCTTCGATTTCAAGGGCTCCGACGCCCGTGTCGAGCAGGTGGAATACGCCTTGACCATTTTTGCCGACGACGATTTCAAGCTGGATCAGGTGCAGGAAGTGCTCAACGGCAAGCTGGCCAAACGCGGGGTCGATGTGCGCTGCCTGGATACGGGCAAGAGTGAGAAGGTATCCGGCAACAAGGTGAAACGCCTGACCACCGTGAAAAACGGCCTGGAAACCGAGTTGTGCAAAAAGGTGGTGAAGCTGATCAAGGATTCCAAGCTCAAAGTCACCGCCAGCATTCAGGGCGAGAGCGTGCGGGTCTCGGGCGCCAAGCGCGATGTGCTACAGGACGTGATCGCCCTGATGCGCAAGTCGATTACCGACTTTCCCTTGCAGTATCAGAATTTCCGGGATTGATGTGGTTCCCCCCTTTCCTAAAGGGGGGGCAATGGCAACGCCTTTGTAAAAATATCGTGTTGAATAATGAGTTGGGAGCGGTCTGGCGAACTCCGGCGTGCCCCCCGTTGGAGCCCCCCCAGCCCCCCTTTTCAAAAGGGGAAATGGGGATTTAGCGACGTTTGCCTGTGCGGCCGTCTCAGAAATCCCCCCTACTCCCCCTTTGAAAAAGGGGGGAACCACCGCGCCAACCGCATCACCAGGTAACGGGAAAAGAGCCTTTGGGAAAGGGGGGTGTTCCTTACTTGTCCAGTCCCGTCTGTTTATAAACGCGTTTAACGAATAACTTGGGGTTTTCGTCGTACCACTTCTTGAGCGCCTGGATGGGTGTCTGGTGGTTCAAGGCACGTTGTGGGATGTGGTGGTTGTAGATGATCAAATACCGATCCAAGGTGGTTTCCAGTTCGGCAGCAGAGGCGAAGCGTGTCTGTCCGATCAAATCGGCAATCCGACCATTAAAGCGTTCGACCATGCCGTTGGT
>JAQTLN010000042.1 GCA_028714875.1 Gallionellaceae bacterium | reverse complement strand
TAGCCGGCGGGGGCGACGACTTGCACCGAGTAGGTGCCGGGGAGGACGTCAAAGCCGTAGCCGCCGTTGGCGCCGGTCACGGTGGTTTGCACCACGTTGCCGCCGGCGTCCTTGAGCTGGACGGTGACGCCGGCGATGCCGGTTTCACCCACGTCTTGCTGGCCGTTGGCGTTCTTGTCTTCCCAGATGAAGTCGCCAATGTGCGCTTTTTGCACCAGGCCGGCGTCGATGCTGGTGTTGAACTCACCAGGAGCCAGGGTAACGGCGGCGGTGATGCCGCTGCTATTCGCGTCACTATCGAGGGTATCGCCAGTGGCATCCTGTAGCGTGAAACCCGAATAGTTGGCGGGTTTGATGAATTGCAACTGGTATTGCAGGCCCGGAGTCAGGCCAAAGAACTTGTAGTAGCCGCTCGCATCGGTCGTGGTTGTTGCAAGAATTTCATTGGCATCGACCGCCAGGTTGTCATTCAGGTCACGCCAGAGATTGACCGTGACACCTTGCACACCGTATTCGCCGACATCCTGAGCGCCGTTGGCGTTGCCATCCGCCCAGACGTAATCGCCCAAGGCCGCCGAATCAACACGAATTAGGATGGGTTGTTGCGCGGTGCCATCCGCTTTGTGCGGGAAAAGCAAAACGGCAATCTTGTCATTGGTCGGATCGCTGTCGGTAATATCCGGAACATAGCCATCGTGCTGGCTGGCCAGCGCAACCAACGTGTTGATCTTGACGGGGTCAGGCGTTCCTATCAGGGTGCTGCTGGTGTAGTCATCCCCCAACAAAGTCCAAACCGCCGCCTGTACTTCACCAAAGGTATAACCATTGCCGCTGGCGCTGAAATTCTGATTCAGCAACCAGTTCACCAGGTCAAAATTACCCGTGTTTGTTATGGTCGGAATAGTGGCACTGAGTATCGGTATTTCATACGTCGAGTAAATAGAGGCTGAAACCGTGCTCGAATAGAATCCATTTCCTTGTGAATACAAGTCGATAGATATATCCCTATCCGCACACCAAGTATCGTAGTTACCTGACCCGAATAGCGCGTTATTGATGAATTGAAGATCAAAGTAACTAGGATCGGGTATCGAGCCAGGGTAGGTGACCTTGATGGTAACAACAGGCGCTTGGGGCATGCTCTATCTCCTGACTAATTGATTTCTATGAATACGAAAAACGCCAACCATCGCATGGCGCGTCATCGCAACCTTGTCGATCAGCATATCAAGCCAATTAATTAAACAAAGATCATTTAATAACAATAACTTATACAACAACTCGACTAAACAGACCATAAGCACAAATATCCACCGCGCCCGGTCAATACCACCATGTTTGCCAACCCGACACAGCATGCGGATTCACGTGACCAGCAAAAATCGTGACATTGATGCAATACCAATAACAACACTGAAGCAAACCATAGCAATACGGCCGGCATCAGAGGCAAGCGCACCAGAAAGCCAATGGATAAGAGAGAGGGCAAAGCGCCCTCCCCCTTATAAAACTTACTTTTTGCGACGAAGCGCCACCAGCAGGCCAACCGCGCCAATAGCGAGCAGAGAAAGAGACTCAGGCTCGGGGAGCAGGTTGCCATCTGCAAATGCAGGCATGGCGACAGACAACAGAACAGCTAAAGACAAGAGTGCACGCATGGGAAAACCCCTTTGATAAAAAGATTTAAAGGCAGAACGTTCTGCGCCGATATCCGCAAGAGCCGTGCCACCATGGAATATAAGAAAATTCAAACATTTCATTGTTTTCATAATTAATGCCATCAGCATGTAGGTTGTTGAGAATCTATCTAAAAATGTAAGAATTCCCGACACAGACTTTCCCATGTGATTCAACCACTTCCCTTGTGGATAACTTTTCAGACAGGAGTGCTGTCAATATTTCGACGGTATGGTTGATATTTCGCCAATTACATTGTGAGGTTCATCACTAGGCGGCTCTCCCCTGCCCCTTCCGCGGGGCATCGTCTCCGCCTGCTCCGTGTTCTAATGCGCGCGCAGGTGTATTTCTTGCCTTCCCATTCGCCTATTCGCCTCGTCAAATTGCAATCGACCATCCAAATGACCGATCCGTCACCCGTCGTCGCCCCCGCGGCCCCCGCGGCCCCCACTGAAACAACCGCCGATGCCGTGCTTGATCGTCTGGTGTTTCTGGCGCGTTTTTTTGGACGAGGCGTCGATGCGGCGCAGATCGTGGCGGGCATACCGTTGCCGGAGGGTCGGGTTACACGTCAGGAGCTGGCTGAATGCGCCGGGCGCGCCGGTCTGAGCCTGACGCCCTGCAAGGCGGGTCCAGCCCAACTGCGTGTCTCCGCCCTGCCCGCGCTGGCCATGACGTCGGCGGGCGAGGCCTTGGTGATCCTGAAACGTGACGGAGAGCGGCTGGAGTGCGCGCAGACGGCGATCGAAGGGCTGACCTGGTTGCCCCTGGCCACGGTGGCGGCGGAATACGCGGGCGATTGGTATTACGTGCGCCCGGTGTTTTATTTCGATGCGCGCAGCCTGCTTTATCAAAAAACGCATCCGCGCCGCTGGTTCTGGGATGTGTTTCTGGAGAACCGGCCGATCTACGGCTGGGCGCTGCTGGCCACCGCGATGATCAACCTGTTCGGCGCGGTGATTCCGTTCTTCACCATGGCGGTGTACGACCGCGTGGTGCCCAACAACGCCCTCGACAGCCTGTGGGTGCTGACCACGGCTGTGCTGGTGGTCACGGTCTTCGACCTGTTCATCAAGATGCTGCGCAGTTATTTGTTGGAATCCGCGGGCCGCCGCGCGGACATCGCCATGTCTTCGCACATCTTCGCGCACAGCCTGAAGTTACGCGCGGCGTCGCGTCCGGCTTCGGGGGGCGTGCTGGCCAACGTGGTGCGCGACTTTGAGTCGGTGCGCGAGTTTTTCACGTCCACCACGCTCACCTTGCTCGGCGATATGCCGTTCATGTTGTTCTATATCGCGATGATCGCGCTGGTGGGAGGCTGGTTGGCGCTGGTGCCGCTGGTGATGATTCCGATCATTCTGATTTCCGCCCTGCTCCTGCGCCGCCCCATCGGCCGCGTGCTGAACGAGAACATGAAGGAGAGCGCGCAGCGCACCGCGCATCTGTTCGAGACCATGAACGGTCTGGATACGGTGAAAAGCCTGGGCGCGGATGCCTGGTCACGGCGCAAGTGGGAGATGCTGACCATCAAGATTTCCGAAAACGCGGTGCGCATGCGCGAGTGGTCCACCTTCGGCACCAACCTGTCCGCCACCCTGACCGGGCTGACCACGGTGCTGCTGATCGTGTTCGGCGCCCTGATGATCGCCGACAAGCTATTGACCATGGGCCAGTTGATCGCGGTTTCCATGCTGGCCGCGCGCGCGATGGCCCCCGCCGCGCAGCTCGCCGGCCTGATCATCCGCTATGAGCAGACCAAGCTGGCGCTCTCCGCGCTGGACAAGGTGATGGCGTCTCCCGTGGACGAACAGGTGGACAGCCTGCATATCTCCAACCTGCGCGGGCAAATCGAGTTTCGTGACGTTCACTTCGCCTATCCCAACTCCCCTCCCCTGCTCAAGGGGCTGAATCTGAAAATCGCGCCGGGCGAAAAGGTGGGGTTCATCGGCCGCATCGGCTCGGGAAAAAGCACTTTGCTGCGCATGTTGGTCAACCTCTATGGGCCGGACCAGGGCACGGTGCTGATCGACGGTCTTTCCATCGGTCAGATCGAACCCTTGAGCCTGCGCCGCCGTCTAGGCTATGTGCCGCAGGATGTGGTGCTGTTCCATGGCGACATTCGGGAAAACATCCTGCTTGGGACCACCGATGTTTCCGACGAGCAATTGCTCGGCGCCATTCGCTTTGCCTGCCTGGAGGAGACGCTGGCGCAAATGCCCAACGGGCTGGGCACGCAGGTGGGCGAACGCGGCGAGCGGATTTCCGGCGGGCAACGCCAGGCGGTGTGTATCGCCCGCGCCATCGCGCATCAGCCCAACGTGCTGTTGCTGGATGAGCCCACCAGCATGATGGACCCGGCCACCGAGCAGATGCTGATACAGAACCTGCGCCGTCTTCAAAATGTGACCCTGCTGCTGGTGACGCATCGCACCGCGATGTTGCCGCTGGTGGATCGCCTGGTGGTGATGGATCAGGGCCGCGTGGTGCTGGATGGCCCGCGCGACGTGGTGCTTAAACAATTGCAGAGCGCGCCGGCGCGGGACGTAAAAGCAGTCATGGAGCAAACGGCATGAACATGGCCTCCGCCCTCCCCCCCGACCATGATCGCGGTCCGCGCCGCGCGGTACTCGCCCTGCTGGGCAGCATCGCCTTGTTCTTCCTGATCACGGGCCTGTGGATGTCCCTGGCGAAACTGGACATTGCCGTGCAAGCGAGCGGCAAGGTGATTCCCTCCAGCCGGGTGCAGGAAATCCAGAGCATGGAAGGCGGCATCATCCAGGCCATCGCGGTGAAGGAAGGCCAGATGGTCAAACGTGGGGACCTGCTGGCACGCTTGCAGAATCTCCAGTTTAACTCGGACCTGGGTGAGTCGCGCCAGAATTATTGGGGCGCACAGGCGGCACTGGCGCGGCTGGACGCGGAAATCCACGGTCGCGCGCCGGTTTTCTCGAAGGAATTGACGGCCTCGGCGCCGCAACGGGTAGCTGAACAGCAAGCGTTATGGCATTCACGCATGCGGGAACGGGACAACACCAACGAGACCTTGAGGAAGCAACTGACCCAGCGAGAAGAAGAGCTGGCGGAAATCCGCTCGCGCATCGCCACGATGGGCGTGTTGCTGGTCGATGCCAAAGAAAGCCTGGCAATGGAAGATAAGCTGATGAAACAGGGCGCCGGCGCCCGCGCCGACTACCTGACCGCGAAGCAACGCGTATCCAGTCAGCAAGGCGATCTGGACGCGGCGCGCGTTTCCGTACAGCGTTTGCAGGCCGCCATCCATGAAGCCCGCTCCCGCCTGGCGGAAGCCGATTCCCGTTTCATCGCCGAAGCCAGCCGCGAGCGCAGCGATCTGGAACTGAAAGCGGCCACCACTTCGCAACAGATCACCGCGCAGGCCGACCGGGTCAGCCGCCGCGAACTTCTCGCGCCCATGGACGGCATCGTCAACCGGGTGCTGCTCACGACTGTGGGCGGTGTGGCGCAGGCGGGACAAACCCTGATGGAATTGGTGCCGGCGCAGGACTCGTTGCTGATCAGCGCGCGCGTCAAACCCGCCGACATCGCCTTCATCCATCCCGGCCAAATCGCCAAGCTGCGTATCAGCGCCTATGACTCGTCGATCTTCGGCACGCTCGAAGGCAAGGTGAAGCGCGTGGGCGCCGACGCCCTGCTCGACAAGGAACGCCAGGAGTCCTACTTCGAAGTCATTCTGGAAGCGGATCGCAACTACCTGGGCGCGGCCAGCGAACGCCTCACCATTTCCCCCGGCATGGCCGCCGACGCCAGCATCCTCACCGGCAAACGCACGCCGATGGAATATCTGTTGAAGCCGGTCATCAAGACACTGGACAAATCGTTGAGGGAGCGCTGAGTGAACCGTATGTTGAAACCTCTCCGACGCTTCGCCGCTTTCTGTTACGTAGGTCAGGTTGCGGCTTCATCGCTACCTGACGTTTCCAGGCGTCAGGTAGCGATGAAGCCGCAACCTGACCTACGTGGATTCCTTCTCGCCCTCCTCGCCTGCGCCCCGGCCCTGGCCGCGCCCCTGCCCGCCGTGGTCGATCAGGTCTTGCAACGGCATCCGGATATCCAATCCTCGCAAGCCCTGCTGGATGCCACGAAAGCGCAACTGCGCCAGACCCGCTCGGACTTCTATCCCACATTCGGCCTGAACTACCGGCAGTCCGACGCCCGTGACTCGCAAAGCGGTATTTCCATCGACCGCAACACGCAACGCGGCAATGCCGTGCTGCGCTGGAACCTGTTCAACGGCCTCACCGACAGCAACAGGTTGCGTTCCGCCGGCTTCAACCGCGACGCAGCCGTCTCCGACCTTGACGACGCGCATGAGCGCATCGCCCTGGAAGTCACCGAGGCCTATGCCGAGCTGGTGCGCCTGCGCCAGCGCCTGGAATTGGCCGACGCTCTGATCAAGGAATACGAGGCCCTGCGCGTCTCGGTGAAGCAGCGCGTGGAAGCCGGCCGCGTCTCGCCCGCCGATCTCGACCAGATCCAGTCCGACCTGCTCCGCATCCGCAGCCAGCAAAGCCAGTTGCGCGGCCAATTGGGCGGCAGCGAATACCGTTACCGGCAACTCACCGGACAAACCGCGGCGAATCTCTCCTCACCCTGGCTGGAAGCGCCGGAAAACGCGCGCGACCTGGTGCAGTTGCAAAATCTGCTGGAAACCGAAAGCCCGCGCCTGCGCGCCGGCACCCAACGGGTAGCCGCGCGCGCCGCCGAAATCTCCGCCGCGCGCGGCGTCTACTGGCCCAGCCTCGACCTGGAACTGAACCACCGCCTGTACGCCAACATCACGCCGGCCGCCGTCAGCGATACCGAGCGTTCCTCGCAGCTATCTCTGAACATCGAGATTCCCTTGGGGGGTAAAACCTTCGCGCGCGTCGACGAAACCGTGGAACGAAAAAAAGCGGCACAGGCCGCGCTCGATACCCTGCAACTCAAGCTCTCCGGCGATCTCGGCGCGCTCTATCAGGAACTGGCCGAAGCGCGCGCAATCCAGCCGGAACTGGTCGAGCGGGTGGAGACCACCAGCCGCGTCTATCACGCCTATCGACTGCAATTCGATGCCGGAAAACGCTCGCTACTGGATGTCGCCTCCACCCAGAACGAACGCTTCGCGGCGCTCGGCGACGTGATCGACAACCGCAACCTGCAACTGGTCGACCAGGCACGCCTGCTCAGCATGATCGGCAAGCTGCGGCACTCCCTCCGCGTCGGCTATCACGACAGTCCACTGGCCGCGCCAAAGAACGAGCAACAAGTGGATGCCAGCCCTGACCTGACCGCCCAGGATGCTGGGCCGTTCAAGGCAAGCCTGATTCCCTCGCCACGCCTGCCCCGGCAGATACGCCAGTAACAACAACTCGCCCAAGCATGCGGCGGCCGCGTGGCGGAAGGCATCTGGCAAAGCGCCGACAAACAGCACACCTTCCGCCTGGTGGGCGACGCCCTGAGCATTGACGCCAGCATCCGCATCAAAGGCCTCCACGACGGCGATCTGGGCATCGGCGAAGGCCGCTACGACCGATCAGCTTTGGCCTGGGTGAACTCGTCCCAGGCCAGACCATCGCCATCGCCGACACCGTTTATGGCGGGACCGGCGACGACCACCTGCATGGTGACGCCGACATCCTGATCGGCGGCAGCGGCGCCCGACGCGGCACTCGACATCCTCCTCGGCAACGGCGGCAATGACACGCTCGACGGTGGAGACGGCAACGACACCCTCTATGGTGGAGACGGCCAGGACAACCTTGGGGGCGACGACGGCGACGATTTCCTCGACGGCGGCGCCGGGCGCGACACCTACCTCATCCGTGCCGGCGAAGCCCCGATCCTGAACGGCATTGCCGAAGGCATCACCGATTCGTCCGGCGACGATACTCTCCGGTTCGGCCCCGGCATCGCCGCCGCCGATCTCCGCGCCTACGCCTACGGCGCCGACCTCGGCCTGGAATTCGGCGGTGAAGGGGTCTACCTCTTCAACGGTCTGAACGGCGCCATCGAGCACTTCCAGTTCTCCGACGGGCAAACCCTGGGCTGGCGCCGCCTGATCGGCGCCAGCCTGCAAACCCCAATTACCCGCCTCACGGCCGAAGCCGGCGCGCAACTGGCCGGCGGCGACACCCTCATCGGCGACGGCGGCAACAACGTCTACCTCTACCACCTGGGCGACGGCAGCGACTTCATCCTCGACAGCGGCGGGCAAAGCGACGCCCACGGCGATCCCGCGCCGAACACCCTGCGCTTCGGCGAGGGCATCGCGGAAAGCGGCCTCAGTCTCGGCCTCGCCTACGGCACCCTCGCCTTGCGCGTCGGCACTATCACCGGCGACGTCATCCATCTGGAGACCTTCGACCCCGGCAACGTCCTGGCCGAACGCACCATCGACCGCTTCGAATTCGCCGACGGATCAAGCCTGTCCTACGAACAACTGCTCGCCAAAGGCTTCGACATCCAGGGCACGGATGGCGCCGATACGCTCAGCGGCACCCATCTCGACGACCGCATTTCGGGCGGCGCGGGTGGCGATGCCTTGCCTCGACGGCCACGCGCCACAGCGCGGCGTACTGCAAAAAAATGGAAGAACTATTACTTTTTCAGGATTGAGCGGGCAAAACGAACGGCATAAGCTGCTGGTACAAAACACCTGGCAACAAAGCATTCCGGGCAACACACAAGGGGAGGGAAATCATGAATAAACGCTGGATGGGGCTGGTGGTGTGTCTGGCAGTCGGCCAAGTTCAGGCGGCGAGTTTCGATTGCGCGAAGGCCGGCACGAAGGTCGAGAAACGCATCTGCAACAACGCACGACTTTCGAAGCTGGATGAGGCGCTGTTCGAAATAACAACGAATGGGAGGCCGGCGGCATGGAGCGGGAAACAACAATGAAGAACTGGATGCTGGGAATTTCACTGATGATTCTGGGAGGCGGCATGAACGCGTGCGCGATAGGCGGGGCCAGCTGGAAGGAAGAAGTGCTGCTGCACGATGGCAAGAAGCTGATTGTGAAGCGGTCGCAGAGTTACGGCGGGCGGCATGAAATAGGGCAAAAGCCTCCCATCAAAGAAGAAAATATTACGTTCTCCCTGCCCGGCTCAAGCCACTCCATCACATGGACAAGCGAATACAGCGAGGATGTTGGACGGGCCAACTTCGAGCCTCTGGCACTGCATATTTCCAACAACACGCCCTACATCGTTGCTACCCCGAACCTGTGCCTTGCCTACAACAAATGGGGTCGCCCCAATCCGCCCTATGTGGTCTTCAAATATGACGGCAAGGCATGGCAACGAATTCCCCTCTCCGAATTCCCGGCTGAGTTCAAGGAAATCAACCTGGTCATCAGCACTACAAAGCATGACTCTGAAGTGGCCCGTCAGTCGCTTATTCGTGCCGATGTGGTTAAAAAACTCAACAGCAGCCTGACTCAGCCCGAATACCAAACCATCGTGCGCGAGCCGCTGTCGAGTTCTCAGTTGTGTCCGCCAGAACTGACGGGTTTCAAGGCTCCCTATCCGATACCGCCGAAGGCTGGCGGAGCGGGTGGGAAGTGAGATGTCGATTGACTCGACCGAATTCATGTTCTGACCAAACAGGGAGTAATCATGACCACACAATTTGAAATCGACTGCGCAATGATGGCGGGCCTTGCTTATCAATCTACACGCGACAAGATCAACTGGTTTCCGGCACCATCTGGCTGGCAAGAGTTCTCACATGTCCCCAACAGCACCTATCCGACTACTCTGAGCTTTGAAGCCTCCGCTTTCCAGAACACTACAACCGGTGAAATCGTCATCTCCTACGCCGGCACATCGCAGCTTACAGACTGGATAGCCAATATCACCCTCGGCACAGGATTCAGCTCCAGCCAGCTTGAACAAGCAGCTCTTTATTACTTGCAAGTAAAAGCCGCCAACCCTTCCGGCACCACCATCAGCTTCACCGGACACAGTCTGGGTGGCGGCCTGGCCGCTCTGATGGGCATCATGTTCAATGAGAAAGCCGTCACCTTCGACCAGGCACCGTTTGCCGCATCCGCAAGCATTGCTATCCGTGACGACCTCCACGCTTACCTCAACGGGCACGGCTACAGCGATAGCCTGCTGGCAACGCTGGCGCCGGAGTTGCTTTCGTATGATCCCTACGCCAGCGACACCAACCCGGCGCTGGATCGCCTGCACAACATCACCGGTTACTTTGTGCAGGGCGAGGTTTTACAGGCGCTCCAGCCAGCGGTTGGCGTACTGGGTTTTCAGACCCCGCTTACGCAGAACAGCACCGGCTTGGGTCTCGTCACCGGCCCCATCGACCTGCATTCGCAAGCGCTGCTTTCCGCCTTCCTGCAAAACGACGCCTTCCGCGCCATCACCTTCAAGTTGCCTGAGTTGCTGAAGATGGTGTTCGACAGTGCGCTGTATGCATTCCCGGTTGATAAGAAAGAGGCAAACCTCCTCGAACACCTCCTCCGCCACCAAATCGGCGTAGCCGCTTCCCCGACTTCGGCGTCCATTGCCACCGACGCCATGCTCGACCGCTTCACCACCGACCTTCAGAAAATCGCCCAGGACGGCGGCTTCTCCCTCACCAACGAGTATGTCAGCAAGACCCTGGTGGCCTTCGCCATGCAGAAATACTACGAAGAGCCGGCCAGCGGCGCGGATCATGGCAAAGCGTTATTCAGCGATGTCTCCGGCGGCATCCGCTTCGACCGCACCGACGTAGCCGTCAACCTCGCGGATGCCAAGGGGTGGAACCTGTATTTTCAGAATTACCTGAACACCCTCACCCTGGAAGAGCACCAAATCGTCCTACAACTTTTGCCCGCCGCCACCGACTGGTTCATCCAGGCCGGCAGCGTCAGCCTGAGCGCCACCGCAGACATCAAGAAAGCCTTCATGCTGGGCGGCATCGGCAACGATATGCTTACCGGCGGCAGCGAAGCTGACCTGCTGATCGGCAATGACGGCGACGACACACTTGCGGGCGGCAACGGCAACGACACCCTCCTGGGCGGCCAGGGCGACGACACCTACCGCCTCTATGCCAACGAAGGCCTCGACACGATCCGGGACAGCGACGGCCAGGGCCGGATCGTCCTGGACAACGCCCTGCTCGAAGGCGGCAGCCGCCTCGGCGACAACCTCTGGCAAAGCGCCGACAAGCGCCACAGCTACCGCCTGGTGGGCGACACCCTCAGCATCGACGCCAGCCTGCGCATCGAAGGCTTCCACGACGGCGATCTGGGCCTCCACCTCGGTGACGCCCCAATCACAACCTTCGACGTCCAGCAAAACGGCAGCGACCAGGCCGACCTCTTCTACGGCCGCACCGCCCATGACGCCCTCGAAGGCCATGGCCGCCTCACCCGTGCGGTCTACACCACTCACATCAATGCCGGCGCCGGGGGCGACCTGGTCATGGGCGAAGGCACCTATCGTTATGAACAGGGCACCTTCGGCCTGGGCGAACTCGCTCCGGGCCAAAGCGTCACCATCGCCGACACCCTGTACGGCGAAGCCGGCAACGACTTTCTGACCGGCAACGCGGGCGACGACCGCCTTGATGGCGGCACCGGCAACGATTTCCTGGTCGGCGGCAACGGCGCCGACCTGCTCGACGGCGGCGACGGCAATGACACCCTCATCGGCCTCGGAGACAACCGCCACACCTTCCACGCCAACTTGATCGGCACCAGCACCGGCAACGATTTCCCCGCACTCTGGCAAATCTGGGGCAGCGCCTTCCAGGTCGACGCGCCCACCCTCCGCTACGACCCGGACACCCGTCTCTACTGGATCGACACCCGGCCCCATCTGCCCGGCGCCACCGCCGACCAGACCCTGCGCGTCCAGTACAACGGCGCCACTTACGACCTCTGGTACGGCCTCTACAGCAACGAAGTCGGCACCACCCCGCCCGACACCGCCGGCGACCTCCTCCTCGGCGGTGCGGGCAACGACCTCCTGGAAGGCGATGCGGGCAACGACACGCTCGACGGCGGCGCCGACAACGATTGGTTGATTGGCAACGGCGGCCGCGACCTGCTCGATGGTGGCGCCGGCAACGACCAGCTCATCGCCGGTGAGGGCGACGATCTGGTGCTGGGCGGCGAAGGCGATGACGAAGCCTATGGCGAAACCGGGAACGACACGCTCTATGGCGGTGCCGGCAGCGACCTCCTCATGGGCGACAGCAACGTGCTGGCGGGGCAGTACCACGGCAACGACAGCCTCGACGGCGGCGCCGGCAACGATCGGCTCTGGGGCATGGGCGGCGGCGATGTGCTCGTGGGCGGCGAGGGGGACGACTACCTGCAAGGCGACGATGCCGTGTTGGCGGGCGAATACCACGGCAATGACACCCTGGAGGGCGGCACCGGCAACGACACCCTGATCGGCGACGGTGGCAACGACATCCTGGAAGGGGGCGAAGGCAATGACATCCTGCTCGGCGACAACGCCTCCAATCAGCCCTTGGCGGGCGAATTCCACGGCGACGACACCCTCGACGGCGGCACTGGCGACGACCTCCTGCTCGGCGGCGGCGGCGACGACACCCTCTATGGCGGCGACGGCCAGGACAACCTTGGGGGCGACGACGGCGACGACTTCCTCGACGGCGGCGCCGGGCGCGATGCCTACGATGGCGGCACCGGGAATGACGTCTACCTCATCCGTGCCGGCGAAGCCCCGATCCTGAACGGCATCGCCGAAGGCATCACCGATTCGTCCGGCGACGATACTCTCCAGTTCGGCCCCGGCATCGCCGCCGCCGATCTCCTCGCCTACGCCTACGGCGCCGACCTCGGCCTGGAGTTCGGCGGCGAAGGGGTCTACCTGTTCAACGGCCTCGACGGCGCCATCGAGCACTTCCAGTTTGCCGACGGCACAACCCTGGACTGGCGCCGCCTGATCGGCGCCAGCCTGCAAAGCCCGATCACCCGCATCACGGCCGAGGCCGGCGCGCAACTGGCCGGCGGCGCCGGCAACGACGTCCTGGAAGCCACCGGTGGCGGCGCCACCTTCTCCGGCGGGCGCGGCGGCGACACCCTGATCGGCGACGGCGGCAACAATGTCTACCTCTACCACCTGGGCGACGGCAGCGATTTCATCCTCGACAGTGGCGGGCAAAGCGATGCCCACGGCGACCCCGCCCCCAATATCCTGCGCTTCGGCGCGGGCATCACGGGGAGCGACCTCAGCCTCGGCCTCGCCTACGGCACCCTCGCCTTGCGCGTCGGCACTATCCCCGGCGACGTCATCCATCTGGAGACCTTCGACCCCGGCAACGTCCTGGCCGAACGCACCCTCGACCGCTTCGAATTTGCCGACGGGTCGAGCCTGTCTTACGAACAACTGCTCGCGCGGGGCTTCGACATCCAGGGCACGGCCGGCGCCGACACCCTCTCCGGCACCCACCTCGACGACCGCATCACAGGCGGCACGGGCAATGACCGGCTCTGGGGCATGGGTGGCAACGACAGGATGGCCGCTCGGCGAAATTGCCAACATGCCAGAAACGCCGCTGCCTATCACTTTCGTCGGGTTGTAGGGGCAAAGCGGGCGGCATAAGCTGCTGGTACAGAACTACTGGAACCAAGCATTCCGGGCAACGAACAAGGGAAGGGCAATCATGAAGAAACGATGGATGGGGTTGATTGCAAACATGGCGCGGTTCCTGAGTGCCACGAACCGGGTCACCGTCTTCAATGCGTCGGGGTTCGAGAGCGCCGCTGCGGCTCAAGCCGTTGGGGCCACCAATGAATCGGCGTGGAGGATGGTGGCATGAACACCCGGCCTCATGCTGCTCCAGCCAAGCGATTTCGCCGAATGCGTGGCTTCGGCCTCCTCAAGCTGCTCCTGCTCATCCCCTTGGCCCTGGTGCTGATGCTCATCCTTGCGCTTGCGTTCTTCGAAGGCCGCAAGGCGTATTGGGATTACCGGGTGCGGGAGATGTGCGCGAAGGATGGGGGGGTGAAGATTTTTGAGCGAATCCAGCTTAATGCCGAGGATTACCGACGTTTGAATGGGCTCCTAGGGGAAATCCCAACTCCGGAGAGACGTAGTGCGACAACCAAGGCCGAATATGTTTCTGATACGGAGAGGACTTGGATACACAGGGACAGTCCTGAGGTGTATCGCACTGAAGCCACGATTCGTGCAGTGGCCGGGAGTAGAACTCTTGCACGTTATGTGAACTACGCCAGAGTCGGTGGCGATTTTCCGACTTTTGCCCATCCCAGTTCGTTTAGTTGTGATCAGGGTTACGGGTCCGTAAGTAAACAGATTTTCATCATTGAGGGAGTTGAAAAATGAGCACCATTCCGATGATTTCCAATGCATCCGAACTAGCACTGGCCGCATACGCTAACCTGACGCCTGGTGCTACGGATGTCCCGATACGGCAAGCCGCCCTCGTTATTGCCGGTCTCTCCCCCAAGCAAGCCGAAGAATTCGCCAAGAAGTATCCGGAAATCCTCACCCAATACACCGACACCCCAGCCGAAGGCGGCCTGGGCACGAGTTTCAGCGCCACGGTATTCAAGGACACCGCCGGCAATCTCACCCTGGCGATCCGCGGCACGCTGGAACCCGGCGACTTCGTTCCCACTGATGCCGACATCGCCCTCGCTGGTGCCGGTTTCGACCAGATCGTCGCCCTGTGGAACTGGTGGCAGCGCGTCAGCCACGCCGCCGGCACACTGGTGCCGCAATACCACTTGACCGGCACCCCGAATGACCTCAATCAGGCGGTCTACATCCAGTCCAGCGTCGGGCAATGGCTCGAACCCATCACCTCGGCCACGGCCACTGGCGCGTTAGTCAGCGCGCTTGGCACGGACGGCGACCACAAACTCGACGTCACCGGACACAGCCTGGGCGGGCATCTGGCCATGGCCTTCGCTTCCTTGTTCCCGAGCGCCACGAACCAGGCCACCGTCTTCAACGCGCCGGGGTTCAAGAACACCGCCACCGTGCAAACCTTCTTCAGCCAACTCGGTGGCGCCATCCCTTCAGGAGTCGCCACCACCAACGTCATCGCCGACGAAGCCAGGGTGGGAAATGTCCCCTGGAGTGGAATCGCCGGCCTGCACAGCCGTCCGGGCGTGGCCGTGGACATCCCGGTCGAAAACCAGTGGCAATCCGATGAAGCCAACCCGGCGAATGCAAAAAACCACTCCCAGCAAACCCTGACCGACGCGCTGGCGGTTTACGCCACGCTCGCCAGGCTTGACCCCAGCCTGAGCAGCGCCACGTTCAAGGCCATCCTGGCCGCCGCGACGGTTGGCACCGCAGCGGGGCATGAGCGGATCGTGGATGCGCTCGAACGCCTGCTCGGAGTCAACGCGGCGAACCTACCCACGGGCAACGCCAACCGTGATGCGCTGTACCAGGCGATTTACGGCCTCGAACAAAACACCCTGTTCCAACAAGACGCCGGCTTGGTGCAAATCCAGTCGCTTGCCAGCCTCTCCCGCGACACGCTGGTCGAACGAGCCCAAACCGACATCGCCTACCGCTACGCCCTGGAACAACTCAACCCCTTCGCGCTCACCGGAGATGCCGGCCTCTACGCCCAGCACAACGGCGACG
>JAQTLN010000041.1 GCA_028714875.1 Gallionellaceae bacterium | reverse complement strand
GCTAGCGGGTGGACTTGGCTCATGGGTGCGGCTCTTCGGTTAGCGAGGCAATAAGCTGCGGCATCAGTTCGCGGGCTCGAAACAGCGGCCAACTGCGAACGGGTACATAATCACACGGGACGCAACAATTACCGAAGGGTAGGGGCTTCATCAGAGCGCGGCAAACCGCATCAAATACGGTCGAATGGCATGGTGCGGTTCGCTACGCTCACCACACCCTACGTCCAACCCGCGCGACCGCCTACCCGCGCCCGTGGATTTCGCTCTCCGGCAGCCGCTGGTAGCGACCGGGCGCGAGGATGCCCTCGGCGTCGAACAGTTTTTTCAGGTCATCGAGCACGCCGGGTGAATCGTCCCCCGCTTCCGGCAGCGCGGACATGGACTGGATGCCGAGGCGAGACGGAAGATAGCCGGCCAGGCTCAGGCGCTCCAGGAGCATGTCGTGGCAGTTATGGGCGCGAGCATCCTCGCCCTTGTGGTCACGGTCATAGACGATGGCGACGTTGGCCTCGACGATGCGCTCGCTGGTGAAGTTGAGGCCGATATTCGCGTCGAATCCGAAGGCCGCCAGACAGTTCTCGATGATCGCCACGGCCCGCACCACGTCCTCGCCGGTGAAGGGCAACGCCGGGGTACACCAGATCAGGCCACAACGGTCGCGGTCGGGGTCCAGGTCCACCGTGGCGCTGGAAGGACGCGTCTGTTTTTTCCAGTAAGCCATTTTGGTCGGTTGCGTGACCGGAATGCCGCGCTGCGGGTTGCGCTCGTAGTCCAGATCCAGCATTGCCTGCATATCGTGGCCTGACAGGCGCTTCAGCAGCGGCGCCAGGCGTTTCACCCAACGCGCTTTGCCGGCATCCATGAACAGGGTTTTCCTTGCCTTGCCGGCCAGCGCCCGTTTGACCAGTTTGCGTTCCGCCAGACCCACCGCGCGGCTGGGCGAATGCAGCGCGCCCTCACCGAACCAGCGGCCGCCCCCCAGGCCTTTTCCCATCACCCGGCGTTGTTCGTCACCGAGCGGGGCGCGCCCATCCGCCAGGCGCCAGGGAAAGCGCTGCCTGATCGAGAACATGCGAAGGTCATTGAAGAGGGTAAAACCGCCGCGCAGCACGCCGCGCTGGCGCAATTCGCGCAGGCTGGCGGTCGGCGGCGCGCCGGTGACACTGAGCATCAAACGGCTTTGTTTCGCGCCGAGAAAGTCCACCAGTTGTTGCTGGGTGACACCCGGCTCGACCGTGACATAGGCCAGTTCCTCGGAGAAATCGATGATCTGGTTGAGCCGCCGCAAGTCGAGCAGCACGCAATCGTCTCCGCTCGGCACACGCGAGCCGCAACCCCAGTTGTGCCCCTTGCTGATGGGGTAGATGGAAATGCCATGTAGGCTGGCGATGCGCATGCTGTCGCTGACCTGCTGGCGGTCGCCGGGTCGCAGAATGGCGGGAATCCGCCGCCGGGTGGCGAAGGTGGCGCGGGCGGCTTCATCCAGACGTTCCGGGTGAGTGATGACATTATCGTCGCCAAGAATCTGGCGCCAGCCTTGCAGCGCCGTGTTCAGGTTTTCCATGGGTGTTATCCAGTTCGAGAGGATGCAGACAGGCGCCGGCGCACAGGGCCATGAAAATTTCGGAAATGGCGGCATCGACACTGAACGCCGCGAATTGCAGCACGCGGCTTTCAGCATTCACATGAAATGCCCGGATCTGCGCGCGCGCCAGATTACCCACGCTGTGATGCTGGATCGGCACCCCCTTCGGCCGCCCGGTGGAGCCGGAGGTATAGATCACATAGGCGGTGCCGTCGGCGGAGAGGTCCAGATGCGGGTTATGGCCGGGCTGCGCGGCAAGCGATTCCGCCAGGGTTTCCAGATCGAGCAGGCAGGTGTGGCAGCCACGCAGCGCCTCGCGCGTCCGCGCCATGCACAACACGGCCGCGCAGCGCGCGTCTTCCACCATGTATTCCAGGCGCTCTGCGGGGTAATCCGCGTCCAGCGGAAGGTAGGCGCAGCCGCTCTTGAGAATGGCAAGCAGGGCGATGATCCGCTCGGGTCCGGGCGGCAGGCACACGCCGAGTGGCGTGCCGACGGCAAAATCGAGGTTGCCCAGGTAATGCGCCAGGCGATTGGCGCGGCTGTTCATCTCCGCATAGCTGAGTGTCGCGCCGGCAAACGCCAGGGCCGGCGCGCCCGGATAGCGCGCCACGCTCACTTCCACCTGGTAGTGGATGGTGCGGGTGGCGGGGTAGGACACATGCGTGGCGTTCCAGGATTCCAGCTGGCGCAACTCGGTTCCGCTCAGCAACGGCAGGCTTGCCACTGGGCAGTCGGGATCGGCGACGATGCCATCCAGCAACAGGGCGAAGTGGCCAGCCATGCGTTCGATGCTGGCGCGCTGGAATAGCTCGGCGTTGAACTTGAACAGGCCCGGACAGGTGTGCTCGCCTTCGACCAATTCAAGGACGATGTCGAACTGCCCGACATGCCGTGCCAGGGGATAGGTCTCGGCGCGCAGGCCGCTGAATTCCAGCGCCTCGCCCGAGCCCATGAGCCCGAGAAAAATATCCCGCGCGCCCAGCGGTGGAGGCGCATGCAGCGCGAAAGCGGCCTGGTACACCGGGCTGTGGCCACGATCGCGGCGCCGCGCGCGGTGGTTGGGCAATTGCTTTACCAGATCGCTGAACGGCAGGTTGTGATGCGCCAGCGCGTCCCGCACATGCCCCTCGATCTGTTCGAGAAACTGGCGGAACGTCGGATTTCCCGAGAGGTCGCCGCGAATCGCCACCGGATTGCTGAAGTAGCCCACCGTCTCGTGGAACTCCACCAGCGGCCGGGTGGCGACCGGCGTGCCGGTGATGATGTCGGTCTGCCCGGAATGGCGGGACAGCAGCACTTGAAATACCCCCAACAGCAGGCTGAACAGGCCGCGGCGGTATTGCCCGGCCAGTGCCCGCAGTCCGGCCAGCGTTGATGCCGAGACAGTGAACGGCAACGAAGCGCCGGTGAATTCCGCGCGCGAACGGCGTGGATAATCCGTCGGCAGATCGAGCAGAGGCAGCTCACCCGCCAGCCGCGCCTCCCAATAAGCCCGAGCGCGCGCCGCGTCCGGGCCGGCCATCCAGTCGCGTTGCCAGCGCACGAAATCGTCGTAACCGGCGCCGGGCGGCGGCAACATGGCGGCGGGCTCGTTCAGCAGACGGAGCATTTCATGGCTCAGCCGCCCGATCGACCAGCTATCGAGCAGCAGCTGGTGCGTCGTCACCAACAGGACGGCATCGTCCGGCGCGCGCCGCAGCAGGCGCACCCGGAACAACGGCCCGAATTCCAGGATGAATGGTTGCCGATACGCCGCGGCCACACGCCGCGCCAGCTGCAATCGGCGCAGTCGATCTCCTGGAAATCCAGCACCTGATAAGGCGGGATGGTTTGTAGCGGCACCCCGTCTCTTTCACGAAACAGCGCGCAGAGCGGGATGTCGGTTCAACAGGGTCTGGTAGACGCCACGTATTTTCTCGGCGTCCAGGCGCGAACGGAACCGCGCCACCAGTACCACGACGTTGTAATCCGTGCTCCAGGGCCGGTCGCGCGCCAGGAACCACAAGGCTTCCTGGCCGCGCGACAGCGGCAACGAATCCGGCGCTTCCCCGCGCAAGCGCAACAAGGGCAGGATTTCCACCTGGCGCGCGGAGAGGTCACGCAAGTCTTCCTCGCTCAACCCGCCCCGGGCGGCGCGATAGCGCACTTTTCCATCCCGCTCCAACAGCGCGATGCCGCGCTGATGCAGGGCATTCAGGTAATCGGATGGCGCGATGTGGGGTTGCATGTCCATGTCACAGCCCCCCCATTACCAAGCTTTTCCGGCTCCCCACGAGGCGTGCCGGCGCCGACTCGGCGCCGGCACGGATCGCATTCCATGCTGATGGTGGATTCATGATTACCCCCGTATTGCTTGCTTGTCTGATCGCGCCGGTTCGCGGGTGCCGGCTCCCGCGCTTCAGGAGCGGTAAGTCGCCTCGCAGGAGAACAGACGCTCATCGAGCAAGGGCACGCCGCGCCAGCACACGGCGCGATGCCGCTGCGCGCGCCGTCCGCTCACCGCCAAAGCCGCGTGATGCCCGGAGCCTGGCTGGAACTGCCAGAAGCTCCAGTCTTGCGGGTCATCATCCAGTTCTTTTTCGAACGCGATATCCACACGACCGTCCCGTTCGAACTGAAAGGCGAACTGCGTGGTGGGAAGATGGAAACCCTGGCCGCGGGCTTTCAGATAAGCCTCTTTCAGCGTCCAGTATTCGAAGAAGCGTCCTTGGCGGTGATCCGGCGCCAGCGCCATCCAGTCCTGATATTCGCGCTCGGCAAAAAATCGCCGCGCGAAATCCGCCGATGGCGCGCCGCGCGCCATGCTTTCCACGTCCACGCCGATGTCGCTGTCCAGCGTCACGCCGAACACCACCAGATCGGCGCTATGGGAAAGATTGAAACGCAGCGTGGGAGCCACCTTGGGTGCCGCTATTTCCGGCCGCCCATAGACATTGGTGGTGAAGCGCCAATCACCCGGCGCCACCGCCGCGTAGCGCGATAACGCCACGCGCATCAGCGCGTGCGATACCAGATGCACATGGCGATGCTCGGCAAAACGGAACTGCCGCATGCGCGAGAGCTCCTCCTCCGACAGCAACGCCTCGTAGGCGCGCAACAACGCCGCATCGCGTATCTCGGCCGGATCGGCAAACCATAGATGTACTTCATCCCGCTCCAGGCTCAGCCTGGACAAACGGCCACTACCCATCCCATCACCTTCCCATCTTGTCTCCGCTCAAACGGAGTCTTGTTTGTCGCGAGCGGCCCAGACCTCCCGAGCCTGCGCCTCGCAATTCAGCCGGCGCCAAACACGGCCAACTGAAAAATTCGCTACTTGTCGTTTTGCGCATTCTAGCCATGCGGCGGACATCTTGTATCAGCATATGCAACCGGATTTTCTGGCCACTTTGCTCCACCCAGCCATGCCGACTCATCGCCGTAGGGGCAACTGACCAGGCGTCCGCCGGAAATAATGCTCAGCCGGAAAAGAGATGCTCCAAACGGCTTGTTCGCGCCAGAGCGCAGGCCTACCATGACCGCGGTACTCACCGAACAGAAAGGAGTTGTCATGAAGCTCTCAGTCGTGTTGTCCGCGCTTACTTTGGCGCTTGCCACCTCATTTGCCATACCCGCCGCGCAAGCCGCGGACCCCCTCGTCATCAAGTTTTCCCATGTGGTCGCGCCCGACACCCCGAAGGGTCGCGCCGCCGACTACTTCAAGAAGCTCGCGGAAGAACGCGGCAAGGGCCGCGTCAAGGTCGAGGTTTATCCAAACAGCCAGCTGTACAAGGACCGTGAGGAAATGGAAGCCCTCCAGATCGGCGCGGTGCAGATGCTGGCACCCTCGTTGGCGAAGTTCGGGCCGCTGGGTGTGCGTTCCTTCGAGCTGTTCGATCTGCCCTACATCTTCCCCAACAAGGAGTCGCTTTATCGGGTGATGGATGGCGACATCGGCAAGAAGCTGTTCAACCTGCTCGATGCCAAAGGCATCACCGGTCTCGCATTCTGGGACAACGGCTTCAAGCAAATGAGCGCGAACAAACCGCTGCGCTCACTGGATGATTTCAAGGGACTGAAGATGCGTATCCAGTCTTCCAAGGTGCTGGAAGCGCAGATGAAGGCGCTGGGCGCCTTCCCGCAGGTGATGGCCTTCTCCGAGGTGTATTCGGCGTTGCAGCAGGGCGTGGTGGACGGCACCGAGAACCCCATGTCCAACCTCTACACCCAGAAGATGAATGAGGTACAGAAACATCTGACCATTTCCGACCATGGTTATCTGGGCTATGCCGTCATCGTCAACAAGAAATTCTGGGACGACCTGCCGGCCGATCTGCGCGACACACTGGACAAGGCCATGCGGGATGCCACGGTGTTCGAGCGCAAAATTGCCCAGGAAGAAAACGACGAGGCCCTGGCCAAGGTGAAGGCGGCCGGCACCACCCAGGTCTATGTGCTGCCCTACAAGGATCGCGTGGTCTGGCAACAGGCGCTGCTGCCGGTGCACAAGGAGTTCGAGGAGAAAATCGGCCGCGACCTGATCCAGGCCGCCTATCGCGCCGCCGCCGAGGTGGAACAGGAAAGAGCCGCCCAGGCCACGGCGCCCGCCAAAAAAGACAAACCCGGTCCGGTGAAGGCTGACAAGGTCAGGAAACAATAAACAGCGTCATTTGACCCACCCCGGCGCAAGCCGGGGTTTCTTTCCCAATTCAGCGGGGGAAGTGCCATGTTTCACCGCATGCTGGACCGACTGGAGGAGTGGCTGATCCTCTCCTTCATGGCCACCGCCACCCTGGTCACCTTTGTTTCCGTGGCGATGCGCTATCTCCTGGGTACGGGCTTCACCTGGGCCACGGAACTCACCATTTATCTGTTCATCTGGATGGCCAAGTTCGGCGCCGCCTACGGCGTGCGAACCGGCATCCACGTCGGGGTGGACTATGTGGTGAACAAGCTGGAGGGCGCGAAACGGCGCTTTCTTGTCACGACCGGCATCGTTCTTGGCATCATCTTCACCGGAGTCATCTCATTCTTCGGCGCCCGCTGGGTGATTTTCATTTATGGCACCGGGCAAATATCGCCCGACCTGGAATGGCCGATGTGGATCATCTATCTGGCGATTCCCTTCGGTTCCGGACTGATGTGTTTCCGTTTCATCCAGTCCTTGCTGAAATTCCGGCGCAGCGGTGAAACCACCTCAGCCGGCCCAACCGCCGAACTGCGCGAGGGTGCCCTGAAGGAGGACGCGAAATGACCGCCGCGCTCATCATGAGCATCCTCACCCTCATGCTCATTACCGGCACGCCCATCTCCATCGCTCTGGGCATGACGGTAATGACCTTCCTGGTGTTCTTCTCGTCATTCGACATGACCACGGTGAACATCATCTCGCAGCGCTTGTTTACCGGCCTGGAGAGCTTTGCCATCATGGCCGTGCCGTTCTTCGTGCTGGCCGGCGCCTTCCTCACCGATGGCGGCGTGGCCAAACGCATCATCAAATTCGCCGTCAATCTGGTCGGCTGGATGCCCGGCGGCCTGGCGATGGCTTCCGTCGTCGCCTGCGCCTTTTTCGCCACCCTGTCCGGTTCCAGCCCGGCGACCGTGATGGCGATCGGCTCGCTGATGCTGCCGGCGATGATCCAGCAAGGCTATCCCAAGGGCTTTTCCACCGGGGTGATCGCCTGTTCCGGCTCCCTGGGCATTCTGATTCCGCCCTCCATCGTCATGATCATTTATGCCGTGGCCACCTCGGAATCGGCCGGCAAGATGTTCGTGGCCGGCATCGTGCCGGGCGCGTTGCTGGCCATGTTGCTGATGGGGGTGACCTTCGTTTACGCGAAGAAACACAACTTCCCCACCATCCCGCGCGCCAGTTTCAAGGAGGTCGTGAAGTCATTCCTCGACGCCTTCTGGGGCTTGATGCTGGTGGTGATCGTCATGGGCGGCATCTACGGCGGCATCTTCACCCCCACCGAGGCGGCGGCGGTATCGGCCGTCTACGCCTTCATCTGCGCCACCTTCATCTACCGCAGCCTGCCCTTCCGCGACATCGGCAAGGTATTGCTGCACGCCGCCAATACCTCGTCCATGCTGCTGTACATCATCACCAATGCCATCCTGTTCAACTTCCTGCTCACCTCGGAACAGATCCCGCAAGGTCTGGCGGCCTGGGTCATCGCCCAAAATCTGGAAGCCTGGCAGTTCCTGTTGTTTGTGAATTTCGTATTGCTGATCGCCGGGCAGTTCATGGAACCCAGTTCCATCATCCTGATCCTCGCGCCGCTGTTCCTGCCCATCGCCAAGGCGCTGGGCATCGACCCCATCCACCTCGGCATCATCATGACCGTGAACATGGAGATCGGCATGATCACGCCGCCGGTAGGGCTCAACCTCTATGTCGCCAGCCACCTCTCGCATATGGGGCTGACCGAAGTCTCCAAGGCCGCCCTGCCGTTCGTGGCGACGATGCTGGTCTATCTGGCGCTGATTACCTATGTGCCGGATATTTCGATGTTCCTGGTGGACATCATGTACCCGCCCAACCCGGCGGCGGTTGTCTCACCGGTGCAGGCATTCGACTGAGCTCGCAGCCACAGTAGCGCCGGCGTCTCGCCGGCTTCGTGGGCCTGATCAGAAAAACGAAGCCGGCGAGACGCCGGCGCTACATGACTACCATGGTCAACGCCTTACTTGACCAGGGTCACCGGCATATGCACCAGATGCAGCACCTTGGTGGAGATCGAGCCGAGTAACAGCCCTTCCACCGAGCCCATGCCGCGGGTGCCCATGACGATCTGGTCACAGCCGCTGCTGACGGCGAGTTCGGCGATCGTTTCCGCCACTTCACCCACCCTATGGTGCAGTTGATAGGAAATACCAGCCGCGTCAAGGATGGCGCGCGCGGCGTGCGTGGCTTCTTCCGACAGCGATTCATGCAAGCCATCGATTTCCTCTTCGCGCAGGAATCGCTTCACTTCCCAAGCGGTGACCGCCGGCTGCACATTGACCACGTGGGCCTGCATCGGTGCCACGAACTTGGCCAGTTCGACGACATGGCGCACCGCGCGCTCGGAACCGGCCGAACCATCGACGGGAATCAGAATATTGAACATGGTGGAAGCCTCATTTATCGGTTGTCTGCAAAGCACTTGATCATTTCGTTTGATGCAACGCAATATAATCGTACATCGCTATCCGAATACAAACTATTCCATGTTGACTCCCGCACGTCTCGTCGCCACCGTGTTCGCGGCCCTGGCATTTCCTTCCCTCGCGCTGGCCGCCGGTGGGCCTGTGCTGTTGGGGATTCCGGTTGCATTCATCCTGTTCGCGCTGACGCTGCTCGGCGTCGCCCTGTTCCACCATTACACGCTGGCGGTGGCGCTGACCGGGCTGACCAGCATCACGCTCTACAAGCTCGGTTTCACGGACTTTCATGGGGTTTACGGTTTTTCCGGGCTGCTGCTGCACCTGGAACATGAGTGGGTGACGCTCGCCAACCTGCTTGGCCTGTTGCTGGGTTTTTCCATCCTGGCGCGCCATTTCGAGGACAGCCGCATTCCCGAAGTGCTGCCGCGTTATCTGCCGGATGACTGGAAAGGCGGCTTTGTGCTGCTGGTCATGGTGTTCGTGATTTCGTCCTTTCTCGACAACATCGCGGCGGCGCTGATCGGCGGCACCGTGGCGGCGGGAGTATTTCATCGCCGCGTGCATATCGGCTACCTGGCGGCCATCGTCGCCGCTTCCAATGCCGGTGGCTCCGGCTCCGTGGTGGGCGACACCACCACGACCATGATGTGGATCGACGGAGTCGAACCGCTCAACGTGGTTCACGCCTATGTCGCCGCCTTCCCGGCGCTGCTGATATTCGGTGTCATCGCCGCGCGCCAGCAACAGGCTTACGCGCCGATCCAGAAAGACGCCAATATCTCCGCCAGGGTCGACTGGGCCTATGTGCTGATCGTGGCGCTGATTCTGCTGGGAGCGATGACCACCAACATCGTGGTCAACACCCACTATCCGGAACTGTCCGATGCCTTCCCCTTCCTGGGGGTGGCGGTCTGGATCGTCCTGCTGGCCCTGGCGCCGCTACGCAAGCCGGTGTGGAGACTGCTGCCGGATGCCGCCAAGGGGAGCGTGTTTCTGCTTTCCCTGGTGTTGTGCGCCTCGATGATGCCGGTTGAAACCCTGCCGCCGGCGTCATGGCAAACCGCCTTCGGCCTCGGCTTCGTCTCCGCCGTGTTCGACAACATTCCGCTCACCGCGTTGTCCTTGACCCAGGGCGGCTATGACTGGGGCGTGCTGGCCTACGCGGTGGGCTTCGGCGGCTCGATGGTGTGGTTCGGTTCCTCCGCCGGCGTGGCCCTTTCCAACCTGTTTCCGGAAGCCAAATCGGTGGGCGCCTGGATCAAGGGCGGCTGGCATGTGGCGCTGGCCTATGTGCTCGGCTTCATGGTCATGATGGCGGTGGCGGGCTGGCACCCGCATCCGCCGCACAAGGAGCCGCGTGAAGTGCCGCGGCAGGTACAGCACCCGTAGGAACACCCGTAGGATGTGGTTCGCTGTCGCTCACCACATCCTACGTCGCTGTTTCTTGGTAGGCGCCATGTCGAGTTACTTCCCGCCCAGCAACGAGCGCAGATAGGCCTGCGCGTCGAAACCCTTGCCGCGTCGGGCGCGGCGCCGGTAGGAGCCGTCCGGCTGCATTTCCCAGGTGCGCAGATTGTCTTTCAGGTAAGGCTTGAGGCCTTCGTTGATGACGCGCTTCTTCAGCTTCGGGTCGAGTAACGGGAAGCCGGTTTCGATGCGGCGGAAGAAATTGCGATCCATCCAGTCGGCGCTGGCCAGCCAGACGTCTTCCTGACCGCCGTTCCAGAAGTAGAAGATGCGGTGATGTTCGAGGAAGCGGCCGATGACGGAACGCACTCGGATGTTTTCCGACAGCCCGGGAATGCCGGGTTTCAACGCGCACACCCCGCGCACGATCAGATCCACCTTTACCCCGGCCTGGCTGGCTTCGTAGAGCGCGTGGATGATCTTGGCTTCGAGCAGGGAATTCATCTTGGCGACGATGATCGCCTTCTCGCCGGCGCGGGCGCGTTCGGTCTCGTTGCGGATCGCGCGCATCATGCACGGGTGCAGGGAGAAAGGGGCTTGCAGCAGGTGTTTGTGTTCATGCGCGCCGCCCAGGCCAGTGAGTTGGGTGAACACGTCGTTGACGTCCTGGCATAGCTCGGGATGGCGGGTCATCAGGCCGAAATCGGTATAAAGACGCGCGGTGCGGGGATGGTAGTTGCCGGTGCCCAGGTGAGCGTAGCGCGCCAGTTTGCCGTTCTCCCTGCGCACCACCAGCGCCAGCTTGGCGTGGGTCTTGTAGCCGACCACGCCGTAGACCACATGGGCGCCGGCTTTTTCCAGTTGTTCCGCCCAGTTGATGTTGGCTTCCTCGTCGAAGCGCGCCATCAACTCCACCACGCAAGTGACTTCCTTGCCGCGTTGCGCGGCGGCGATCAAGTGGCGCATCAACTCGGAATCGGTGCCGGTGCGGTACACGGTCTGGCGGATCGCCAGCACATCCGGGTCCGCCGCCGCCTCGCGGATGAAGTCGATCACCGGCTGGAACGATTGGTAAGGGTGGTGCAACAGGATGTCGCCCGCCGCGATCGCCTGGAAAATGCTTGGATGCTTGGCGAACTGCGCCGGCATGCCGGGCGTGAACGGCGGGAACTTCAAGTCCGGGCGATCCACCTTGTCCGGCACGCTCATCATCCGAACCAGGTTGACCGGGCCGCGCACCTGATAGAGATCTTCGCGTCCCAACTCGAACTGCTTGAGCAGGAACCGCATCATTTCCTCGGAACAGTTGTCCGCCACTTCCAGGCGCACGGCGTCGCCATAGTGGCGGTGCGGCAACTCGCCCTGGAGTTGTTCGCGCAGATTCTTGTTCTCCTCGTCGTCCACGAACAGATCGGAATTGCGGGTCACACGGAACTGGTAGCAGCCGCGAACTTCCATGCCGGCGAACAGCTCGCCCACATGCGTATGCAGAATGGATGACAGGAAAACGAAACCGTTTTCGTGGCCGGCGATCTCGTCGGGAAGCTGAATCACCCGCGGCAGCGTGCGCGGCGCCTGCACCACGGCGCGGTCGGAGTTGCGGCCGAAAGCATCCTTGCCCGACAACTCCACGGCAAAGTTGAGGCTCTTGTTCAGCACATTCGGAAAGGGGTGCGCCGGATCGAGGCCGATGGGCGTGAGCACCGGCATCAGCTCGTTGAAGAAAAAGTCACGTATCCACGCCGCCTGTTCTTCGTTCCAGTGGGTACGGCGCAGAAAACGGATGTCTTCGTTGCCCAGCGCCGGAATCACCTCGTTGTTGAACAGGTCGTACTGGCGCGCCACCAGCGTGTGCGAAATGCGCGCCACTTCCTTGAACGCCTTGCGCGCGGTGAGTCCATCCGGCCCGGTCATATGCGGGTTGAGGTGAATCTGCTCTTTCAGCCCGGCTACCCGAATCTCGAAGAACTCATCCATGTTGCTGGAAAAAATGCACAGGAAACGCAAGCGTTCCAGCAAAGGCGTTCCCGGGTCTTCAGCCTGCGCTAGCACGCGCCGGTTGAACTCGAGAATACCCAGTTCGCGGTTGATGAGGAAATCGGGTGTCGACTGTGGACTCATGAGGCGCCTGTAACATGAAAAAACCTTGTCGATGCTACCCTCAAGCTGAATCGCCATCTATCGCGACCTGAACCGTTATTCCAGCTCCCGATCACGGTCGCGAGCTGGCCGCAGCGGGAAATGGCGGACAAGAAAGGAAATCATGGAAATCGAACTCAAGCTCGCCCTCGAACCCGCCTTTGTCGCCCACCTCAAGCGGCATCCCCTGCTGGCCGGCATCAAGTCGGAACGGCGGGCACTGCACAGCATTTACTTCGATACCCCCGAGTTCGCTCTCACCGACCGCAAGATCGCCCTGCGCCTGCGTCGCATAGGCTACCACTGGGTGCAAACCCTGAAAGCCGCCGCGCCCTCGGTGGGCGCCTTGAGCAGCCGCCCGGAGTGGGAAGCACAGGTGATGGGCAACACGCCGGACTTGGCCATCCTGGCGCCGGAGGCACTGGCACTGCTCGCCGGCATCGACCTCGGTCGTCTGGCGCCGGTGTTCATCACTGACGTCAAGCGCACCACCTGGCAGGTGGTCGCGGGCGAGACGACGATGGAAATCGCCCTGGATCAGGGTGAAGTACGCGCCGCGAGTGTGGCAAACGAGGTGGCAAACGCGGCGGCAAACCCGGCGACCAGCCCAATTTCCGAAATCGAGCTCGAACTGAAAGCCGGGCCGCCGGAGGGCTTGTTCGTCGCCGCGCTCAGCCTGCTTGAACGGGTGCCGTTGCGTCTTGATTCGCGCAGCAAAGCGGCCATCGGCTACCGTCTCGCCGGCGCGGTAAAAATGGCCCCGGCCAAGGCCCGCTGGCCCAAGCTGGACCCCGCGCAGGCGGCCGGCCTGGCCTGGACCCGCCTGGTCGAAGCGGCCCTGGCGCAGTTGGTGGATAACCTGCCCGGCTTTTTCGAACAGCCGGAAGACATCGAATACCTGCACCAGGTTCGGGTCGCCCTGCGTCGGTTGATGAGTCTGGCGCGCCTGCTGGCTCAGTTTACGCAACCCGAACCGATCTGGCTGGCGCCCCTGCGTGAGCACATGGCGCTACTGAACCCGGCGCGCGATTGGGATGTATTCCTCCAGGAAACCCTGCCGCGTCTGGATTTGCCGCATGACGCCGCCTTTCAGACCGGCGCCACCGCGTTGGCGACGGCGGCGCGCCAGGCCGCGCAAAGCGCGCTGGCGTCCCCCGCGTTCACCCGTGTCGTGCTGCAACTGGGCCAGGCGCTGTTGACGCCGCCGGCCACCGGCAAACACGCCAGCGCATGGGCCGCCAAGGCGCTCGAACAGCGCTGGAAAGACGTGCGGCGGCGTGGCGTGGCGCTGTCCGAAAGCGACAAGGCGGTGGACGAAGTCGCCGCGCGCCATCGCCTGCGTATCGCGGTGAAGAAGCTGCGCTATGCCAGCGACGCCCTGGCCAATCTTTACGGCAAGCGCGGCAAAGCCACGCTGGCCGGTCTGGAAAATGTTCAGGAAAGCCTGGGCGCGCTCAACGATCTGGCGGTGGCGGAGCGGCTCATGCAGGCACTCTCCCAGGCCCACCCGGAAAGCGCATTCAGCGCCGGCCGCGTGGTCGGCAAGTTGGGCACCGAGGCCAAACAACACGCCGGCTCGCGGCGCTTGGCACGCGAACTGGCCGACATCAAGCCATTCTGGCGCAAACCCTAGAGGCCGCCCAACCCGCGCAACGGCGCGCTACTCTGCGCTTGGTCATATATCGAAAGACTTCCCGTGCCCCCTCAAGAACGGATTCGCTCTGCCGATACTGCAACAGGACAGAACCCACGGGAGCGAGGTAATGACAGGGCAACACCCCATTCTCATCGTCGACGACGACGCCATGAACATCGAGATCGCCAAGCATCTGCTGGGCGAGTCCGCCTACCGCTACAGCACGGCTGACAATGGCCTCGACGCGCTGGCGCGTATCGCCGGCGACAAACCGGAGGTCATCCTCCTCGACATCCTGATGCCCGGCATGAATGGCCTGGAAACCTGCCGCCGGCTTCGCGCCGACCCCGCCAACGACGACATCACCATCCTCTTCGTCACCTCCCAGGACGACGCGGAGACCCGCCTCTCGGCCTATGACGCGGGGGGTGACGACATCCTCACCAAGCCCCTCAACGCGCAAGTCATCCGCCACAAGGTCGAAAGCGCGCTGAAGAACCGCGAGATGGTCGCCGGACTGCGCCAGGAAATCGACGCCACCCGAGGCATGTTGATGACCAGTCTCTCCACGACCGGCGAATACGGCGTGGTCATGCACACTCTGCGCAACTCCCTGCCCTGTCGCAGCCTTGGCGAGCTCGCCGAGGTCATGTTGCAGGCACTGGACAACTACGGCCTCAAGGGCGCCATACAGCTACGAACCCCGGACAGCATCCTCACCCTCAACAGCGAGCGCCGCTCCAGCCCGATCGATCAGGAAATGCTGCGCAACCTGTCGCTGGAAAACCGCCACATCTACGACTACGGCAACCGATCCGTCTTCTGCTACCCCAATGTGGCGCTACTGGTGCGCAACATGTCGCTGGACAACCCGGATGTCTACGGCCGCATGAAGGACAACCTGGCCCTGCTCGCGGAAGGCGCGGAATTTCGCCTGTCGGCGATGGTGGAAGAACTGCGTATGCGCGCCGAACGCGCCAACCTGGTAACCGGCGCCGCTTTGCTCAACCATGTGCTGTCGCAAGTGGACGCGCAATACAAACGCGGCCAGTCGGAAATGTCGGCCATCTTCAGTGAGCTGGAACACAAGCTGGAGCAGTCCTTTGCCGGCCTAGCGCTCACCGAAGACCAGGAACAGGGCATGAAGAACCTGGTTCGCCCCCTCACCGCCCGTGTTGCCGCCCTCTACGAGAGCGGCGAAGCACTCGACCAGCAACTGGCCGGCGCGCTGCAAACCCTGCGCACCAGCCTGAACGAAAGCGGCGCGCCGGAGTAACACTAGCCACTTGCCACATGGCGCGTGGTGAAGGGGCCTCCCCCTTTTTTAAAGGGGGATTGAGGGGGATTGAGCGACGCCGGCCTGAGCAGCCGTCTCAGAAATCCCCCCTAGCCCCCCTTTGATAAAGGGGGGAACCAGCCCCCCACCACCGTCTCCCGCACCGCCGCCAGCCGTGCCTTCGCCAGCGGCAGCAGCGCGCCGGAGTGATGCTTGCCACATGGCGCGTGGTGAAGGGGCCTCCCCCTTTTTTAAAGGGGGATTGAGGGGGATTTAGCGACGCCGGCCTGAGCCGCTGTCTCAGAAATCCCCCCTAGCCCCCCTTGGGTAAAGGGGGGAACCAGCCCCCCCCACCGTCTCCCGCACCGCCGCCAGCCGTGCCTGCGCCAGCGGCAGCAGGGCGCCGGAGTGATGCTTGCCACATGGCGCGTGGTGAAGGGGCCTCCCCCTTTTTTAAAGGGGGATTGAGCAACCGTGTTCATCGTCAAGCGGTTTTGGGGTTCCAGGGGTCATTGTTTTTCAACATGGCATTCATGATGGTGAGCAATTTGCGCATGCAGGCAACGATGACCACCTTTGGAG
>JAQTLN010000040.1 GCA_028714875.1 Gallionellaceae bacterium | reverse complement strand
AAGCTGGCTCGGCCACCAGTCCCGGTTCGGCGCACCACTCCCGACTTTATGAACAAACGGACATTTCGCTTCGGTTGACATGTGTTTCTCCTTTGATAGTTTGAATCCAACGACCCGGCCCGATTTGGAGTCCGGGTACCGATCTTAGCGACACGCAGGTCACCGTGAACTTGCTGCAGGCACCCGCGCGGTGCGGCGGTCATGACGTTCTGGTTGTCGACGACGGGGCAACCCGCGTTGGTGGTCAGTGGTTTCTTGGCGCTTATTGCTTCTCTCCTGAATTTAGGTTTGAATCTCACCAGAAAACTTCAGATGTCATAGGCCCTGCGCAGCAAGGTGATCGGGTGCTCCGGAGCCCTTCCATCCTTCAGGCCATTCTCGATGTGATGGCCGGCCATGGCGCAATCGCTGCCGTAGTGCGCCGCCTCGGCTTTCTTCACCCGCTCCGCCACCGGCTTGACGATCTTCATGGCGAACGCATGAAACTCCTTTTTCACCGCGTAGGTGCCGTCGTGGCCGGAACAGCGCTCGATGATCTCCACCTCGGTGCCGGGCACCAGGGACAGGATTTCGCGCGTCTTCTGCCCGATGTTCTGCACGCGCTGGTGGCAGGCGGCGTGGTAGGCGATCTTGCCCAGCGGCTGTCTGAAATCGGTTTTCAACTTGCCTTCCTTGTGGCGCAGCATGAGGTATTCGAAGGGGTCGAAGAAGGCCTCCTTCGCCTTCCGCACCAAGGGATCGTCCGGGAACATCAGCGGCAGTTCCTGCTTGAACATCAGCACGCAGGAGGGCACCAGCGCAACGAGGTCCCAGCCTTCGTCCACCATTTTTGCGAGTACCGGAATGTTGGCCTCCTTGGCCGCGCGCACCGCTTCCAGGTCGCCCAGTTCGAGCTTGGGCATGCCGCAGCATTGCTCCTTTTCCGCCAGCGTCACCGGGATGCCGTTGTGCGCGTACACGGCGGCAAAATCCTCGCCGATGCCCGGTTCGTTGCGGTTCATGTAGCAGGTGGCGAACAGCGCCACCTTGCCCGTGGTCCTGCCGGCCGCTTCGCCGATGGTGCTGGCCGGCAGCTTCTGCAGGCGGCGGCGCATGGGGCGGCTGGAAAATTCCGGCAGCCAGGCCTCGCTGTGTATGCCGGCCACCGCTTCCAGCGCCTTGCGGGCCGGGCCGATTTTGTTGACCGCGTTGACCACCTGGGCCACCACCGGAATGCCGGCAAAAGAGCCGACGGCGTCGGTGCTGGTGAGTATCCTGTCGCGCAGTTTCACCTCGCCCCGTTTGAACTTCACCGCCTTGGCGCGCAGCATCAAATGGGGGAAATCCAGGTTCCACTCGTGAGGCGGGGTGTAGGGGCACTTGGTCATGTAGCACAGGTCGCATAAATAACAGTGATCCACGACCTGCCAGTAATCCGATTTCCTGACGCCGTCCACTTCCATGGATTCCGATTCGTCAACCAGGTCGAACAATGTGGGGAAGGACTGGCACAGGCTGATGCAGCGGCGGCAGCCATGACAGATTTCGAATACCCGTTCCAGTTCCTTGAAGAGCGATTCCTCGCTATGGAAATCCGGGTTCTGCCAGTCCAGCGGGTGTCGGGTGGGCGCTTCCAGGTTGCCTTCGCGAGCGGGGCCGGCCATGATGAATTCTCCTGTTGCAGATTGATGTCGGGCGAATCCGGCCACCTCTCGGTGGCCGGGATGCCGCCATTTAGCCGCCGAACTCGTTCAGCGCCTTCTGGTAGCGGTTGGCGTGGGAACGCTCCGCCTTGGCCAGCGTTTCGAACCAGTCGGCGATTTCGTCGAAACCCTCGTCGCGCGCGGCCTTGGCCATACCCGGATACATGTCGGTGTACTCGTGGGTTTCGCCCGCGACGGCGGTCTTGAGATTGTCGGCGGTGGAGCCGAATGGCAGGCCGGTGGCCGGATCGCCGCACTGCTCCAGGTATTCCAGGTGGCCGTGAGCGTGGCCGGTCTCGCCCTCGGCGGTGGAACGGAACAATGCCGCCACATCGTTATAGCCTTCCACGTCGGCCTTGGCCGCGAAATAAAGATAGCGGCGGTTGGCTTGGGATTCACCGGAAAAGGCGTCTTTCAGGTTCTGCTCGGTTTTGCTGCCCTTGAGTTGCATGATGTGCCTCCTTGGCTGATAGCCCCGGCTTGTATCCCGCGCCGGGCCAACGGGTGGTGAAATGGAGATTCCACTATAGCCGCAAAGACCTTGCTGGAAAAATTGTATTTTTTAAACAACGATATAGCAAAAAGCTATGGCAAACATACGCAGAAAAAAAACGCCCCTCCAGACCCGGTTCATTTCCTTCCCGGTCAAGCCTCGACCGGACGGTAGATCGGGTCGTTCATGCGCTTTACGGCATCGACCAGCGCCTCGATGACCTCGGCACGGGTGAAGCCGCGGCGCCAGGCCAGGGCGACGCGGCGCGAAGGCTCCGGCTTCTCGAAAGGAATGGCGCGCACCATGGCCGAACAGTAAGGGCCGGACAGGGCGCTCTCGGGCAATACCGAGACGCCGAACCCCGAAGCCACCATGCAGCGGATGGCCTCGATGGAGTGACCCTGGCGCATGGCGCCCTCGGCATGGCTGATGTCCGGGCAGGCATCCAGCACCTGCTCGCGGAAGCAGTTGCCTGCCTTGAGCACCAGCACGTTTTCGCCCCGAACCTCGCTGGATTGAATGCTGGCGCGGCTTTCCCACGGGTGGCCACTCGGCACCACCACCAGGAAGGACTCGTCATAGAGCGGGCGGACAGCAATGCCCGGCACGTCGAAAGGCAGGGTAATGATGGCCGCATCGATCGTGCCATACTTGAGGTAATCGGCCAGCAAGGCCGTCATGCTCTCCTCGATGTAGAGATGCAATTCCGGGGCGATGCGCCGAAGCGAGGTAATCAGGCCCGGCAGCAGATATGGACCGATGGTATGGATGACGCCGAGGCGGAATTCGCCCTTGAGCGGGTTGAGCCCCAGTTGCGCGACCAGTTCCACCCGGCGCGTCTCGTCCAGCGCCTTGCGCGCCTGGGCAACCACCTGATGGCCCAGGCCGGTAAGGGAAACATGGCCCTTGTGGCGTTCAACGAGAGGAACGCCCAGTTCCGCTTCCAGGTTTTGCAGGGCGATGCTCAGGGTCGGCTGGCTGACATGACAGCGTTCGGCGGCACGACTGATGGATCCCTCGTCGGCGAAAGAGACCAGGTAACGCAGTGAAGAGAGTTTCATTTGTCCTTCCTATAGCGATATCCTATGACAAGCATAGGAATAAATAATATATAAATCATCTAGTTACATTATGCGCTCAAATGATGCGGGGCGGCAATATCCCGTGCGATCCGGTGGGAGCGCTTCGTGGCTCATTTCTCCCCTCGCCAGGATTCTGCTAGAATTTTCCGGACGTCAATTTCTCCTGCCTTCTCATCATGCCTTCCCGCAAAATCAAGGTTGTCCCTCTCGGGAAAAACCAGCAGCCGGCCCGTCTTTCCCCGGCACAGAAAAAGTTCAACAGCCTGATCCAGAGAATCGATACCCAGAAAAAGATCCTGGCATCATGGCAGGAAACCCTTCCCCAATGCCAGCAGGAAATCGCCGGAAAACTGGCCCCATTGCGCGACACCTATGGCGAACATCAGGCCGAGATGGCGGCGTTGCTGGATACCTTGTCCGCTACCCACAAGTTCACCCGCAACCAGCAGGACAAGATCGCCCACCTGATTACCTCGATATGCGAGGAGCTGATTACCCAGCACGGGCGCGAAGACTTGAAGCCGCTTTACAACCGCTACAGCGGATGGGATTTCGATGAATCCGTTCAGGAAGGCAATGAGATAGCCGGTGAATTGCTAAAGTCGATGCTCGAACAGGAATTCGGCATCAAACTGGAAGGATGCGAATTAGACTTTTCAGACCCCGAGGGAACGAGGGATCGATTGGAGAAAATGATCGAGGAACAGCAGAGACAGACCGAGGAAGCGCGCCCCAAACGCAAGAAATCCGCCAAACAACTGGCCAAGGAAGCGCGCGAACAGGAGGAGGAAGCCAACGCCAGCAAATCCCTCCAGGCGGTTTACCGGCAACTGGTGGCGGCCCTGCACCCTGATCGCGAGCCGGACCCGGTGGAGCGCGCACGCAAAACCGAATTGTTGCAGAAAGTGACCGTGGCCTACGGAAACAGGGATTTGCTGCAACTGCTGGAACTGCAACTGAGCGCAGAGCAAATTGACCAGGGCAAAATCAACAGCCTCGCTGAAGATCGCCTGAAGCACTACAACAAAATCCTGCAATGCCAACTGGAAGAAATCCAGGAGGAAGTGATGGCTACGGAGATGAGACTCAGGGAAATGGCCGGACTTGCGCCCTATGAATCTCTATCACCCAAGCGCCTGCTCGCCTTGCTGAACAAAGATATCGTCGCGCTGCGCAATGAAATCAGCCGCATTCAGCATGATTTGCGCCTATTCAGGGACGTAAAGCAGTTCAAGTCCTGGCTCAAGAATTACCGGATTTCAGAACCTGGTTTCGGCCCGTTTTTTTGACGGGTTTCCTCGCCCCGTCCCAAGCCGCCAGGATGATTTGCCCATGCCGAATCCCTTTACCGCCCGCTGGACCGCGAGCGGCAACAATCTCCATTGCCGCGCCTTCCGGACCCTTGACGCCGCCTGGTGCGACAAGGGTGTCAATGCGGCTTCGTGGCCTCAGGGATCTTTGAATACCGAACAGGCTCCCTCTCGTTCTCTGTCACGACAAGCAACACTATTCCCCGCTATTCTTCCCCCCTTCCGCCGCTATTGCATAGGTGGCATGGCAGGCCACGCATTTCTGCATGAGCTGGGCGAGCTGTTTGAGGGTATGGTCGCGGTCGCGCAAGGCTTCGGCATCGAGCGCGAGCATGTCGAGGTCCTCGTGCACACCGAAGCCGAGCCGCTTGAACTCGATCGGCAACTTGCCGATCAGCGGGCCGCGAATTTCCGGCGGCATGGCGCGCACATCGGCCATGCCGACAGCCCGCGCCGTCTCCGCTACCCGCTTCATGTCATTTTCCTGGGCGGCAACGATGATGCCCTGGACTGTGGCGAGCAGATGGCGCATCTCGTTCAGCACCAGATCGCGCTCCGCGGGTGTCAGCAGCAGCCGGAGGCGGCCGTCGGAGCTGGGCTTGTCGGCGACACGGCCCAGCGCACCGAAGAAGACGAGAGTTGCGATCAGTGCCATGCTCAGCAGGCCGATCAAGAGGAGTTGCCAGCGGGTCTTGAGGAATTGCATCATTTAGAATTTTCCTTTCCAGGCGAGCGCCAGGCTGCGGCCCGGCGCCTGAATCTCCTGGCCGGAGACGCCTTCGGCCAGGTGCTCGTGATAGGCCTTGTCGGCCAGATTTTTCAAGGCGATGCGCAGGGTCTGATCCTTCGCATAGCGCCAGGTGACACCGAGGTCAGCAGTGGCGAAACCGGGGGTGGCGTTCTCGCTACCGAGCGCGAAGACCGTGGCGACCCTGTCCTGCCGGTTGACCAGGCGCAGGGTGGCGTCTGCCGCCCAGCCTTGGGCGACAGCGCCTTCCCAGCCCAGGGACAGCTCGTCCGCCGGCATCTGGAACAGGGGTTCGTTCAAGTCATCGTTCTCGCCCCGCACCCGCGAGTAGCCCGCTGTCAGCCAGTGCCCGCGCGCCACCTGCCAGCGCCCTTGGGCCTCCAGCCCGGTGAGGGTGACACGGCCGAGGTTGACAGTTGCTTTCACTGGCAGGCCGCTGATGAATCCACCGCTGGGTTGTCCGGTAATGTAGTCGGTGACCTGATTGCGGTAGGCGGAAAGCGTGTAGCTGAACGTATCGCTCGCCCCCTTGAGACCGATTTCGAACTGGGTGGCGATTTCCGGCTTGATCTGGGGATTGCCCAAGTAGTAATAGCCATCGCCCCGGGGCGAGGATTCGTAGCGCTCGCGCATTTCCCCGGCACGGAAGGCGCGGGAGAGATTCGCATAGGGCCGCAGCAGCGGCGTGACCCGGTAAATCGCCCCCAGGCTGCCCGAGATGGCGCTGTCTTCGCGGTCGAGACCCGTGATGACCGCTCCGTTGTTCATGGAGGCGGCGGAGCCCTTCACCGTGTCGCGGCGCAGGCCGGCCAGCAGGTTGAGGTCGCCGAAGCACATGTCGTCCTGAAGATAGACACCCAGCGCATCGATGCGCGCGTCCGCGAAGGCATCGTTGCGGACCAGGGGGTTGGCCGGATTGCCGCCCTGCGGCAGCAAGCGCTCCGGCGAGGCCCCCATCTGCCAGGTATTGACGCCGAAGGAGAGCAGGTGCTGCGGGTGGGCGAGCCAGTCAGCCTTGGCGTCCAGGCCGTCGGTATCGAAGCTGGCGCGGGTCTCGCCGATGTCGCGGTTCAAGGTGCCGTTGGCGCGGGAGAATATCTGCCGCTCCATCTCCTGCCGGTAGAGCCGGACATCAAGGTTGATAGGTGCCTCGCCCGCGCCCTTGCGGCTGTAGCCGATCTCGGCCAGGCGGCGCTCCTGCTCGGGCGAATGGACGGTGGTGCTTTTCACCTGGGGATTGGGGTACGGCTTGGTCGAACCGGGATACCAGACGTCATCGTCGGTGTGCTGTTGCAGCGACAGGCGCAACTGCTGCGCGCCGTCGATGCGGAAACGGTATTGGCCGATAAAGCTGTCCGAGTCATAACCCGTCCTGTCCACCTTGCCGCCGCGGGCTTCGTAATTGCCGATGCGCGCCAGTGACGCGCCCAGCATCAGGGCATGGTCGCCGCCCGAGGCGTTCATCACGCCGGTGCCGCGCACGCCGCTGCTGGCGCTGTCGTAGCTCGCGGTGGCATCCAGGCCGACCCCTTCGGTGAACTTCGCCTGGGGCAGCAAAACGTTGATGGCGCCGCCCAGCGCGCCCGTGCCGTAGAGCACCGAGGCCGGGCCTTTGACGACTTCCACCCGGTCGGCCAGGCCCAGCGACATGAAGGAGCCGATAGCCCCCGCCGGCTGTGCGGAATTCAAGCGCATGCCGTCCACCAGCAGAACCACGCTTTCCTTCTTGAGGCCGCGGATCACAGGATTCTGCCCCTGGGCGCCGTCGCTGGTGACGGCCAGGCCCGGTTGGCCGCGCAAGGCTTCGCCGAGATTGTTGGCGCCACGCCGGAGAATCTCCGTCCGGTCAACGGTGGTCATTGCCACCGGGGTCTCCAGTTCGTCCGCCGCATAGCCCTTGGCGGTCACTGTGACGGCTTCGAGTTGCATCACGGCCTCCACAGCCGAGGCGGGCAGGGGGATCAGGGCGCAGCCGATGGCCAGCGCGGTTTTGTCGAACGGGGTCATGAAAAAGCTCCTTGGATGCATGTTATTTGGCTGGCGGGGACACTTGCGACCCAAGGCTGGCTGATTGAAAGAGAGTTTGTCGAGGTGGATGCTACGGCCGGTTTTCCGCCAGTTCCGCCAGTCCGCGGGCGAAGGTGGACAGGCCGGAGCGTTTGAGCAGCACGCAGGGCTTGCCATATTGCTTGCACAGGCGCTTGACCACGTAATAGGCGCCGTGGCTGACGTTGTCGGCCGGGCATATCACCGCGTCCGCCGCGCACAGCAGGATTTGCAGGCGCTTGGGGTTGTCCTCCAGGCCGCCGTCGTGGTGGACGAAGCGACCGTTGCTGCGCTCTACCAGGCTGCGGTAGTGGTCGGCCAGGCCGCTGCGGCCACCCACGCAGAGGATGCAGCGCCCGGAAAAATCCCCGCTGGCGCAGCGCCCTTCGCGGCTTTCCGCGCAATCGCGGCAGGCGGGCGGGGTCAGCGCGCGGGTCAGTGCTTCCTCGGCGGCTTCCCATTCGCCTTGCAGTTCCTCGGCCTTGCGGTTCAGTTCGGCGGCTTGGGCGGCCAGTTCGCCACAGCGTTTTTCGGCGCGCGCCGCGCACTGCGCTTCGGCCTCCAGGCGCTGTTCCAATTCGGCGATGCGCTGACGGGCGGTGCCGTCGTCCATGCCGCTGTTTTCCCGTGCCGGTGCGGCTGAGGCAAGACGCCGCCCCAGGCTGCGCAGTTCCTCTTCCTTTTCCGCCAGTTGCGCGGCATGCCTCTCCAGCTGGCGTTCGAGTTTCAGCGTCAGTTCGGCTTCCGTCCGCCGCAACCGGGCCAGTTCGGCGAGGTCGGCGCGGCTGGCCGCTCCCACTTGATGGGAAAGCATGTGGATGTCTTCGTAGACAAGGTGGGCGACCCGTTCGTCTGCCAGGCCGTGCGACAAGGCCGCCCAGAGGGCGCTGGCCGCCTCGCCGCGCGCCATTGCCATGCGCCACAGCGACAGCAATTCGTCGGCGGATTTGGCCTTGGCGAAGCGTTTCACGGTGGCCTCGAACTTGCGCTCCAGCCATTTCTGCATCGGCTCGGATAATTCGTTCCGGTCGCGCGCCAGCCCGACGGCGGTGCTGTGCAGCGTGTAATCGGATTCGCTGTCCCAGCCTTCCAGGCCGGCGCGGCGCGCCAGCTTGCGCAGTTCTTCCACGGTCAGGCAGGTGCCGACGATGGGGCAATGGTATTTGTTGGCGATCTCCCACAGCTTGCGGCGGCGCGGCGTTTCGCGGACAACAGGCGGCACCGCGTCACCACGGAGCGGAAAGAGTCTGCCAAGCGCTTCCGGGATTCCGGGCTTTTTTTCAGGGTTGGCTATGCACATATTTTTTCCTACTTGGTCAAAATCAGCTTGCCCTTGCTGGTCAGGCTCAGACGATATTCCTCGCTGCCGTGCAGGATGCGCAGTTCGCGACCATCGCCCAGCAAATCGCAGATGTCGATCCGCCGTGGCGGCTGCAGTTTCGGGCTATCGGACCGAATGGGAAAATGTTCCTCGGGTTTTTTATTCTGGCTCATGCCGGTTTGCTCCTTTCACTTGCCTGCGTGCTCAAGCTGAATTCCCCACAAGAAACGGCAGCACGATACCGAGCACGAACAATGCAACAAAACATGCCATCTGCCAGCCACTTCCCTCGAATAGCCAGATAAGCGTTTTCATGTTTTGTCCCTTTTCTACCAAGTCCCGGTAATGAAGCGGTCACGAAAATAAAACCCCTGCACGCAGTCGAAGCCGATATCGTGCGCCAACGCCAAATCGGCAAGAGTTTCCACACCTTCCAGCACGGTACGCGCCCCCGCGGCTTGTGCCAGCCCATGGAACCATTGCAGGACGGCAAACTTGCGGTTGCTGCGGTGGGCGAGCCAAGCCCGGTCGAATTTGATGAACGTCGAATCGCAGAAGCTGCCGAAGGACACCAGTCCGCTGGAAACCCCCAGATCGTCGGTCGCCACCTTGATGTCCGCGTTCTTGAAATCGTCGATCATGGCGCGGGTGCGCACCACGTCGCGAATATGCAGATTCTCGATAACCTCGATCATGATTTCCCTGCCGGGGCGCCGGTGGCGCTGGAAGAGCTCGGTGAAAACATTGAAATCGGGCGCGGCTCCGGCATGGAAGCTGTCAGGATCAAGATTGAGGAACAGCAGCTCCGTTTGCGGGGCTTGCAGAATCTGGAACTTTTTCATCTCCAGTTCAGTGTGAAACAACAGCAGTGGATTTTCGTGCAGCATCTCGAACATCAGGTTGGGCGGCACCGCTTCCCCGCCGGCGCGGTAAAAACGGGCCAGCGCCTCGTAACCCACGGTCTCCCCTGAAACGGTCTCCACCACCGGCTGGTACTCCACCCCGAAGCGGCGGTGCAACAAAATATCCATCAGTTCGTGCGGGTGCAGCCTGGGAGCGGTTAGCTCTTTGTGGGCATGGTTGTGGGTGTATTCGAGGACGCTGAATTCTTCTTTCAGGATTGCGTTCATTTTGTAATTCCTTATGCCGCGAACCGCAGCGGTATGTCATTTACCGCCAGCAGTTCTGTTTGTTTGTTATGCACGATGGGGTCAGCAGCATTACCGCAAAGCGCGCCAGTGGAGAGTACAAAGGTCGACGAAGCGATCCAGTCCTGGAAATGGTCGCGCGACAGCCAGGTGCTTTCCACCACGAAAGGCGTGTTTCCCTTGCTCGGCGGGATCACGCGCAGGCCGACCAGCCCGCGCTGCACGTTCATCAGCCCGGTAAAAAGCTGGAGACGTTCCTGGAAGGAATGCCTGCGCGCCTTCCGGACGAAGAATTTGTCGCTGACGCAAATCATTTCGGACAACATAGCAAAACCTCCTGTATCAAAGTGTCAACCGGTTGGCTGGCTACCTTCGACCGGAGGTCATCGGTGCTGGCTGATATTTACTTGCATCAAACTTTTTGATGGCAAGAACACTTAGGTGCGACTTAATTAACGATAATGATAACCGTTATCATCTGAGATATCAATAGAAGCGTGGTTTTTTCTATGGAATGCGAGTGGCGTGGAGCACGGACCAGCTTGGGAGTCCTTCAAGCGAGCGTGAAGGCGTGCGATCGGAATGAACGACGAGCGCAGGCCATCAAGTGCCAGGCAGGGGCGGATACATCAAGAAGCTGTTTTAAGGATTATTGCGCGACTGTGATGCGGGGTTGGGTGGCGCTGGAACACGGAGAACACCCGGCGACTGTTACCCATCGCCGGGGTTCCAGGTCTTTATGAGAGGAACATCCTGCTTGCTTCGGGTGTCATTTTCCGGCAAAGACGCCGATGTCGCCGGGTTTGCGCAACATCTTGTCGACTTCACCGGCATGCAGTTCTTCCTCGCAGATCATCTCGCGCGCGTAGTCTTCCAGCAGGATGGAGTTGCCCTCGGCCAAGGTGAGCAGTTCGTAGTACACCGAGGTGGCGAGCTGTTCGTGTTCCAGCGATTCGCGCAGGATGTCGCCGATGTCGTGCTTGTGGCTTTCCAGCAGCGGGCCGATACCGAGCGAGGGATGGCCGCCGAAATGGGTAATCAGTTCGCCGGCCTTCCTGGCATGCAGCAGCCCTTCGTCAGCCTGCTTGGCGAGCCAGCCGATGATCGGCATGCGGTTGTAGCCGTAGACCATCAGCGAATAGTGGGTGTAGCGCACCACGCCGGCAAGTTCGAGTTCCATGATCCGGTTCAGCAGCCCGATGGCTTTTTCCGTATCCAAGTTCATTTTAAATCTCCTTATTGAGTTGCCGGTTATCCGGCGTGTTGAAAAACAAATCGGGTCTGGTTCTCTCTACCAGACAAAAAACAGGACTATCCACGGAGCGATAGCCCCCGCTTCAGCCATCGCCACTGCGCCGGTCGCCAGCCAGCGGCGCGGCGTTGATGAAGGCGTACGGCGCAGCATGGCGATGGCCAATGCCAGGCTCCACAAGGCGGCGATGCCAAGCAGCACGGCGCGCGCCTGCGCCAGCCATGGAAGGTGGATGCCTTCGGCGGAAAGATGGGAGACGGTCATGGCTGAGAGTCCGAGGAACACGCCGATACCGCCCATGGGGGTGAGGCTGTATGCCAGCCAGCGCGAATTGGCGGCGGCATTCCCCGGCAGCACGGCGGCGGCCGCGCGCAGCCAGCCCCAGATCCAGCCGCCGACGAGCAGCGCGGTCAAGCCGATATAGGCGAGGATGCCCAACCCGTCGAGCCAGGTGAAGACGTCGTTGCTCTGCGGGTAGTGCGTAAGCAGCCACCACGGGGCGTTGTCCTGGAGCAGGGTGAAGGAATCGCGCTCCACCAGCCATTCGGCGATCTTCTGCTTGGCGGCGACGAACCATGGCGAGGCCGACCACTGGAAGGCACCCACCGCCACTCCGATGATGCCGAATACCAGCAGTCGCGCCTCCCACGGGCGGACATCCTGCTGCGTCAGGGCGGCGATTTCCTGCCCCGGCATGCGGGCGGCAAGGCGTACCGCATCGCGGTGACCGCTGCAACGCCCGCACATTTGGCATTCCGAGGCGCCTTTCATGCGCCGGATGTCCACCAGCGGCGCGCACTCGACTGGAGCGGGGTGAATCTGGATGGCATTTTCCCATTGCGCCCGTTCGACGCTGAAATGCACCGGCGCCAGCCGCGCCAGCAGGCCGAACACGCCCGATACCGGACACAGGTGGCGGCACCACACGCGCTTGCCCTTGCCATACACCAGGCCGATGGCGATGGCGGCAACGGTGGAGCCGCCCAGCACCAGCAGGACGGCCTTCGGGTATTCGTACACGCTCACCAGCTGGCCGTACACCGTGGTCAACACGAAGGCCACGAACGGCCAGCCGCCCCATTTCAGCCAGCGCGGCACGGGGCGGCCGAGACCGTAATGGCTGGCGAACTCGGTCAGCGCACCCTCGGGACAGAATACCCCGCACCACACTCTCCCCATGAACATCATGGAAAGAATCACGAACGGCCACCAGACGCCCCAGAACAGGAACTGCGCGAACAGGGTGAAGTGATCGAGCATGCGCGCTTCGGGCGATGGCAGAGGAAGAAAGGCGGGAACGGCTACCAGCGCCAGGTAGAAAACCACTATTGCCCATTGCACGCCGATGATGAGGCCGCGATTACGGCGCATGGCATCTCCCACGCGGTACAGGAGCGGAGGCTGAAGGAGTTGGGTGGATTCCATTTTCATGTCAGTTTCTTTAGCGATTGGTTTCAAAACGGAAAGGGGCGAGAATTTGACGCCCGCCGCTCTCCAGCAATATCGTGGCCTGCCACACCATGCGGCCGGTGGCGCAAACGGGGAGGCTTGTTTGCGCGCCATAAACGCCATTCCCGGAAGGAATCAGGTAAGCGCGGTTAAAAGCCATGGGCGTGTTCACCCCGGTGAAGTCCACTTCCATGGCGCGCGCATTGCTGCCGGAGACGCGGATTTCCAGCTTGAGCGGGGATAACAGCCGCACCGGCCGGGGGCCAAGCACAAACTCGATGCGGCCACCGTCCGGCAGTGGCATGGCGCAGGTTTCGCTGCTGATGCTGCAAGATTCGTCCAATGCCAGTTGGGTGGGGCCGTGCGGCGCCAAAAACAGGGTCTTCGCCAGTATCGCCAGCACCACCGCGGCCGTCAGCGCCCCGACCAGGGCGCACAGCGGGCAGGTGACTGTCGCGCGCGGGGTTAGCACTGGAGCCTGGATTGCCACGTTCATATGCGCACTTTCCTCATTCGTGGCCCCAGCAGCACCAGCGCCCAGTAGGCGGCATACACCAGCACCAGCATCAGGGCGGGATGGGCGCGGTAACCGGTGAGCGCGGCCACAAGGTTGCCGACGCTGGCGCTGTCGTCAAGCAGGAAGGAGGAATCCCACAGCGGGTCGGCCAGCGCCGGCAGCCAGCCGTAGCCGATCATTCTTTCCACGCCGCCCACCAGCATGCCGGCGGCAAGCAGCAGGAGCAGGGTTTCGCTGACGCGGAAAAATATTTTCCACGACAAGAAGCGTCCACCCCGCGCCAGCAGCCAGAACGTAACGAGTGCCAGCGCGAAGCCCAAGGCGGCGGCCACCAGGAATTGCGCGAATGCCATGCCGTGCTGCTCCACGCCGTTGCCGTAAAGGAAGATCACGGTTTCCGCGCTTTCGCGCCCGACCGCGAGCGCGGCGATGATCGCCACGCCCATCCAGTTGGCCTTGTCGGCGGCTTGCGCCAGTCCGGCTTCCAGCTCCTTTTTCAGGCTGCGGCCATGTTTGCGCATCCAGAACACCATTTGCGTGATGAGCCCGGCTGCGACCAGCATCATGCCAAGCTGGAAATAATCCAGCGCCTCGCCGTCGAGGCTGCTGTACACCCCCATCATGGCCAGCGCCAGCAATCCGGCCAGCCCCAGGCCGGCGGCCACGCCGCCCCACAGGTAGCGCATGCCCATGGCGCCTTGCGGATGCGCCTTGAGCCATGCGTAAAGGATGCCCACGACCAGAATGCCTTCGACGCTTTCGCGCCAGACGATGAACAGCGTATTGCCCACGATTTTCTCCTACTTGACGACGATCTGGCCCTTGGCGGTATCCGGGTGGAAATCGCCGAAAAATTTGTATGTGCCCGGTTTCATCGGCGCGAACACCACCGCCCGGGTAACGCCGGCGGCGAGCACGGTTTCCTTCCTGAGCTCGATGCTTTCGAACTCTTCCGGCGTCGAGCCCTCGTTCTTGATGACGATCCTGAATTTCTTCCCGGCCGGGACTGCAATGGTTTCGGGGGAGAAGTGCCCGTTCTTCGCGGTGAGACGGAAGGTGGGCAAGTCATCGGCAAGCGCAGCCGGCGGCAGGGTAAAAATGAGCGCCACGGCAGTGCGGTTAAGGAGCTTCAGGATATTCATGGTGATTTTCCTTTGTATGTGATCATGGGCGTTGAGCAAGATCAGAAGCTCGCCTTGGCACGTAAACCGACAACCTTCGCGTTCGTCGCGCTTTGGTCGCCGCCTGGGCGGCGTATCAACTGGAAGTCCGGGGTCAGTTCCAGGTTCTTGTTGAGGCGCATGCGGTAGTAGATTTCGGCCAGTTGTTCGGCGCCTGTTGCCGTGTAGCCGAAATCCGGGTTGCCGTCAGCATCGGCGTCCAGCGTTGCGGAGTTGGCGCGGAAATCCTTGCTGGTGTGCAGCCAGCCCAATGCCACGCCGATGCTGTCCGCGCTGCGGTTCCAGTAGCTGCCGCCGAATTCCGCGCCCAGCGTGAAGGCCTGGTCGATGCGCACCTTGCCGCTCAGGTTCTTGCCGTAGCGCCCGAAAAGCGTTGTCGCGTCGCCGATGCGCTGGTCGATGCTGGCGCCCCAGCCCGAATGGTGTTCAATAGCCGTGTCGAATTCATTCTGGTAAGCCGTCGACTGGCCGTTGTGCCAGGCATAGAGGCGGTACGTGCCATCCAGTCCGCCGAAGAACTTGCGCCCGAATTCCAGTTGCCCGATGACGAATGGGGCGCTGAAACTGTGGTCGTAACTCGCGCCTTTGCCCGCGCCAAACACGCCCAGCGATGTCCGCCACCATTCCGGCTTTTGGGTTTCGTTGTGATAGGCGATGCGCATTCCCGGCGTGAAGCCGTAGGCATCCACCCCCGCGTCGCTGCCGGAATCCAGCAGCGGGTTGTGGACGAAGGCGTTATTGAGGAACCTGGACGACTCGTCGTCCGCCGCCACGTTCTGGTCGAAGAACACGAACGGGTCGATCTTGCCGACGTTGATCTCTAGGTGTTCGCGCGAATTGGGTTTGTAGCCGCCGAGCGGCAGCGGCACGTCCAGTTGGTACCAGGCCTGGGCGAGCATGGCGGTGGAATCATTCGGGTTGGTAAGGCTGAAGGCGGTGGTGTTGGGCGTGCTGGTCAGCGTGTTGTTGAGGGCGAGTCCGTTGCCCTGGCCGAGCCGGAAGTGGGCGAAAATTTTCCCTTCAGCATTACCGATCTCGCCGCCCGGCAAAGTGACCGAAACATCGCCGCGGTAGTTGAGCGCGCTGCCGGGTTCGCCTGCGGCAATCGCTGCCTTGTTGGCGCTCTGCGCCACCAGGGTGAGGCTCGCTCCCGCCGTTATGCCCTCCAGGGATTCGATCATGCGCGCCTGCTTTTGCATGGAAAGCGTGCGGAATTCGATGTCTTTCAGGCGCGTGACGACTTCCGGGTCTTTTTCACTGAGTCGGTCGCTTTCGAGCGCGGTTTCCATCCTGGCATTGTTTTCTTCCAACGTCTTGACCCGTTGCGCCAATTCTCCGTCCGACTTCGCCGGTGTGCTTTGTACCTTCTTCTCCAACTCGGCGTTACGGGCCTCCAGTTTTTCCATGCGCTCGCTCAGACGATGCAATTCTTTCAGCAACTCTGCCTGGGACGGTTCGGCGGCGAGAGCAGGGAAACTGCCGGCCAGCATGACGCCGGCAAGTGCCGTGGCCAGGTGTTTGTGCTTGAATGGCAGCATGTTAATAGCCTCCTTTTTTACCGATGCCGACGTAGGTGAATTCGTATTCGACTTCAAAGGGCTTGAACCAGGGGCGCACGCCGGTCAGCCGGTCGGTGTGCCGTCCGAAATGTGCCTCGGGGTTGGCGGTGGGCGGAGAAATCCTGTATTTGACGGTGTACTTGCCAGGACCCTTGAGCTTCACGTTGTCGCCGTAGTGCGGCCCGTCGTTTGCCACCATCGGCATGAAGTCTCCAGCGATCTTTTCGCCGCCGCCCTGCTTGGTGATTTCATACTTGATCACCAGGTAGGGCATCCACGCGCCTTCCTCGAAGCCGTTGGGATTGTTGCCCAGCGCGTGGATATCGGCCTCGATATGGATGTCGGACTCCTCCGCCTTGCGCATCATGCCTTCCGGTTCCATGGTGACCGGCTGCAGGTAGACCGCGGCGATTTCCATCCCGGCACGTTGTTGCGGCGTGCCGATGGGATATTCGACCGCATAGGCAGAAGCCATGGCAAGCGCGAGAACACTGGCGGTGGTAAACGACAAAATGGGGTGTGAAGTTTTCATGCTTTTTCCTTATTTTAATGACAATGATAATCGTTACTACTTGTGAGCAATTTTTTTTCCTGAGTTGCTTGACGCAGCAGGGACCACACGCTGTCCGCCAGGTCGTCGAGTTCCAGCAAGCCCTGTTCAAGCAGGCTGCGCAGGTTTGCGCCGTGCCACTCGACCAGAACTTCGCGCGCATCACAATCCCAGACGCGCAAGCTTGGTTCGCGCCTTTCCAGCCATGCATCGATTAAAATAGTCATGTTTGCTCCTTGTGACATCAAATGAGAATTTTTATCAACAATAATGTTATTGAGAATCATTGTCAACAAGTTCGATCAAACATCGCGAAAAAATATGTTTAAACCGGCTGCACAATGGACCGATGCGCCCTCTGCTTCGCCCCAAACCGCACCCAGGATGATTTGCCCATGCCGAA
>JAQTLN010000039.1 GCA_028714875.1 Gallionellaceae bacterium | reverse complement strand
TGTTTTTTGCGCTGAACATGGTGGTCTTTCACTCGACTTTGGAAAAAGCGTGAATTTTAGCATGACCGACAAGGGTTTAACCATTACCGGAATGTAGCCTGGATGAAGCGCAGCGCAATCCGGGGCGCCCGCCAGGGCGTGTCTGCTATGCACGGAACGGAATAAGCCCAGATTATCATTATTAGCGCACGTACACGTAGGAGCGGCTTTAGCCGCCCATTGGCGAATGAATTCGCCCCTACGGCGTATCGTTGTTCTGCAAAAATCAGGGCTAATGGATTAGCCGGGTTTAAGCCTGTTTTGTCCGGGTATCATGGCGAGTGAGCGCAAGCGCGATAAATCTCAGAACCCACTCTCGCGCAGCAAGACCGAGACGATACGCTCGAACACCGAGGGCAGCCAGGCACGGGCTTCTCCGGCGATGACGACCTTGCCCACCGACATCTGGCTGACTATCGGTGGCTGATCCAGAACGATCCTGACCCGGTAGATGGCATCCCGCGGCGCGTGCTCGACATGACGCTCGGCGCTGGCGGCAGGCAGGGTCAGGATGGGGCCGCCCGACTGCGCGTCGAGCATGCTGTGCGGCAGCACCGTGGCGCGCGCGGTGTCCACTTCGCTCACCCGTCCGCTCAGAAATCGAACGGAATGCAGGCCCGCCTGCACACTCGCCTTGTCGCCGGGGCGCACCCTTGTGATGTCCGATTCCGCAATGTAAGCATCGACAACCCAGCGCGAGGGGTCGACGATGGTCGCCAGTATCTGATGCGGATTGATCCAGACGCCGGGCGCGAGTTGCGGGTCCAGGTCATACAGCACGCCGGCAAATGGCGAGGTCAGCTTCATGCGCGACAGCTCTTCCTCATACAGGCGCCTCTCGGCCTGAAACTGATCGCGCTGGGAGCGAATCCCGGCCCGACGCTCCTCCCCTTCGGGCAGACCGGCCAGCCCGACGAGTTCCCGCGCACGTGCTTGCGCCAAGCCACCGGCGCGCCTGGCGGCGACTTGCAGGTCGGGCGACTCCACGACAAACAGCACTTGCCCCTGCGTTACTTGACCGGCCGAAGGCAACGCCGCCAGCCGCCCCGGCAGCGGAGAATACACGGCGTACTGACGCTCGGGATGCACCCAGCCAGAGCCGTCAACATGGGTTTGCCATGGCAGCAGCGCCGCTATAGTCAGGATGACGAGCAACAGCCAGCCGGTCTTTTTCCGTCCGGCCTTGATTTCTCCGCGTCGCTTGACCCACGCGCCAATCTCGGACCACGCCGGACGCGCGATGAACCAACCCAATTCCACGGCCAGCAGAAAGAGGCCCAGAAGCTTGAAGAAAAAGTGGTAAACGAGCAGGGCAATGCCCAGGAATATGATCAGCCGATAGACCCAGGTGAGTAGCGCGAAGGCGATCAGTATGGCATTGCCATGCCCTGGCAGGCGCTCGGGCCAGGCATCGTCAAAACCCAGAAGGGTGCGGCGCAGCCAGACGCGGGCAAGCGCCCCGGCCCGTTCATGCAGATTGGGAATGTCAAGAATGTCCGCCAGGATGAAATAGCCATCGAAGCGCATGAAAGGGCTGGCATTGATGGCCAGCGTCAGCACCCAGCTCGTGGTGGCGAGGAAGAACATGGCGCGCCTGAACGATCCGTCGGGGCTCAGGCTCCAGGCCAGTGTCGCAAGTCCAGCCAGGGCGAGTTCGGTGAGGATGCCCGCAGCGGCGATGGCCAGGCGCTGACGAGGGTTTTTCAGTTTCCAGCTTTCGCTGGTGTCGGTGTAAAGCATGGGGAACATCACCACCATCGCCAGTCCCATGTGCGCCACGCGCACGCCCATGCGCGTGGCCATCAGCGCGTGGCCCATTTCATGCAGTACCTTTGCGCAGGAGAAGGCAATGGCGTACCCCAACGCGCCGGACCAGGTCAGGTGATCGATGAAAGTGGCGGTGAAAGTCTCCCATTGGCGCGCTGCAAGCCAGATTCCGGCAAGGCTCAGGATCAGCACAGCAATGGCGGTTGCCGGGCTGAATAGCCAGCCGATCCGGGCCGCCAGCCGCGCCAGCCAGAATTGGGGGCGGAGCAGCGGGATGCGAAAAAACAGATAGTGGTGCAGCAGCCATTCCCAGGGGCTGCGCTTGAGCGCGGCGGCACGCTGGCGCAACCGGTCGACGGCTTGCTCGCTACGCGGCTGCAACAGGCAGTGATGTTCCAGAAACCGCAACAGGTCTTCGATTTCCCGCTCATCGACATCGAGGGTGGTTTCCGTGTTGACCTGCGCCACGATTTGCCGTGGCGAGCCGCACGCCCAGCGCAACAACAGCTCGAAATCGATCCAGCCGATGCGGAAAAAACGATTATTGACCGGGTCCTGCACCATCCAGGCCGGCGATCCGTCGGGATTGGATGCCGCAGGCAGCAAGCGCAACTCCTCGCGCAGAGGGGGCAGCGCCGCTCCGCTCACAGGCCGGTCCATTCGCGCAGCGTGGCAATGGGCCGGCGCAAAATGTAGTACCCCAGGACGGCCCATTCTCCGGAAACCCTGGCCGTGCCGCGCAAGCCGATGCGGGGCCGTGTTTCGCCCTGGTCGAAGCGCGCGCGCAGACGGTAAGCCGAGACACCCTCCGGGCTCACCACGGCCTGGTAACTGGTTTGCGTCACCGTGGCGGACAGCGGGGCAAGCGGCCGGGTATGGAGAAACAGGCGCAGCGGCGCACCGGGCTCCAGGTTGAGCGCATCGGCGACCGGCAGCCAGACCAGCACGCCCGCGTCGCGCGGGTCGGCCAGTTGCATCACCCGCTCGCCCGTTTGCACCGGGCGCCCCAGCCAATCATTGGGGTCAGCGAATACGGCGATGCCATCGCGCTCCGCCGTGGCTGTCACGCGGGACAGCAGGATTTCCACTGCGGCCAGTTCGGCTTCTTTTTCCTGCACCCGCCCCATCGCGGCGGCCAGTTCACCCTTGCTCTTGAGGTCGTCGAAGGCGCGTTGCTGGATCGACAAGGCGTCGGCGCGAGCGATCTCCAGCGCCTTGACAGCCACTTCCCGGCGGCTCCTCAGCGCGGCGTCATCCAGCGAGAACAGGGCGTCGCCCTTTTTTACCGGCGCGTTGGGGCGCACGTAAAACACGCTCACCACCCCGTCCTGCGGGGCCGCCACGGCCATGGCGTCGAGGGCGATGACCTCGGCTGGCGCGAGCGCCGTCAGTCTTACCGGGATCAGCAGGCTGGCCAGCAGGGCCGGCAACAACCAGCGCAGCAACCGGCTCCGCATTGCGCCGGCGAGCACCTTGGCCAACTCGCGGCGACGCCCCGCGACAGCCCACAGGCAATGGCCATAAGTCAGGTGCAGACGATCCAGCAAGGCGATTTCCTGTTCGTTCCAAGCCGCCTCGCGCGCGTACATGGCCATGCCCGCCACGCGCCCGTCCGGCCCCGCGAGTGGGGCGACGAGCAGATGCGCCGGCAGCCATTCCTGCCAGCCGTCGGCGAAGTCGGGGCTGGCGCTGGCGAAGTCCAGCCGGTGGCAGTCCGGCTCCAGGGGAAAGGTTTGCGCAAAGCGGCCAAGCCACACCGCGTAGGGCGAGTCTTCCGCGACGCTCACCAGGCCCGATGCCGTGGTCAGCTCAGGCTTGCCGCTTGCCGCCATGACGAAAAAAGCCGCCTGGCGGTAGGCAACCAGGGCCAGGGTTTCATTGACGATCGTGAAGCCCAGTGTGTCGGGGGTCGCGGCGGCAAGCGCGCGTTGCTCCAGATGCAGGAGCGTGACCAGGCTTTCCGCCCCCGCCGTAGCGCGTTCAACGGCCACCGGTCAACGCGCCACGGGCAAATGCACGATTCCGCTCATCCCGGGCAACAGTTCAGGGTAGTTCCTGACCATGACGGCTTCCACTTCGATGGTCTGACTGACGGCATCCACCCGGCTGTTGATATTTGCCGCCTTGGCCTGGTAGGTCTTGCCCGTTTCTTCGATGGTCACGTCGAGCCGGGCGCCGTGCCTGATTTGTCCAAGCCAGCGCGAGGGCAGGTTCAGTTTGAGTCGGAGCGGCCCGCTCTTGACCAGGTCCAAGAGCGGCTGGCCGGGCGTGACGCTCATGTGGCTGCGCACGTGCACCTTCGCCACCCGGCCCGGCCAGGGCGCAGTGACCCTGCATTGCGCCACTTGCGCCTGCTGCAGCGCAACCTGCGCTTCTGCCTTGTTGGCCGCGCTGGCCGCCAGCGCCACCTCGACATCGCCGGCCTGTCCCAGCCCTTGCATGCGCAGCTTGGCTTCGTGTGTTTCTACCGCGCCCGCGAGTTCGGCTTTGGCCATGTTCAACCGCGCCACCGGTTCTTCACAGTCGAAACTCACCAGGGTCTGCCCAGCTTTAAACGCCGAACCGATGCTTGCGTTCAATTCCTTGATTTTCGCGGCCACCGTGCTTGACAAGGTCGTTTCTTTATCCGCGACGAGCAGGCCGCGCACCGCGTCGTCCTGAGTGGCGCCGCTGGCGCGAACCTTGGCGTGATCTGATGGATGAACCTCGCTGGGCGGATCTGTCCGGGCAGTGGCCGGGGTTGGCCCGCTCTGGGCATGCACTCCGCCCACGGCCAGAGCGCAGGCCGCTAAAACAAGGGACAAGCGCCTCATTGCGTTGTCCCTTCCGACATCGCCAGCCAGGTGCGCACTTGTGACAGCTTGGAGGTTGCGGCGGCGACCAGCGTCGACTCCCAGGCCGTTTCGCGCGCATTCGATGGCATGGTAGCCGTATAGATTGCATCACCGCGCGCATGTCCGTGGCCATCGGACATGCCGATGCGCCAGGTGGCTTTCTCAACGCCCTCCGTTGCGCCATGTTTCAAGTCGAAAGTCAGGGGAATGCCCTTGTCCGCGTCCACGGGAATCTGGTTGCGCGCCAGCAACTGCGACAGTTGCGCTTTCATGCGAACCTGCATGACCGGGTCTTCCACGCCGCTCAGACGGATCGAAACCGAGGGCAAGCGACCGAACAGGTTGGAATCCAGCTTGAATGAGCCCTGCTCCGTGGCACGCAGATGCTCGCGCACGCGCTCGGTCAAGCGGGGCAGATCATCGCCCTCGAAGTTGTCTGGCAGCGGGTCGAATCCCAGGGTGTTGTAAAGACGGCCAAAGGCGATCTGTGCGTTGGCGTAGGCATTGGCCCGCTGATAGGCGCCAAGCAGCGCGCGCGCCTGCGTGCGAATGGCCTCCAACTCGCTGTCGAGCTTGGCGCTGACCGACGCTTTCGTGTAATCAGCCAGGCGCTTGTCCACCTGGGCGGCGTTGTCAGCCAGGTTGAAGTCCTCCAGCGCCAGACGGTAGCGCTCCGCCCCCACGCGCAATTGCGTCATTACTGCCATGGACAAGGCCATTCTACGCGCCTCATCCGTCTTGGCCTGCTGATCCTGGGACTTGTTCAGGGAAGGCAGGGCGATCAGGCGCATCAGGTTCCAGCCCACGCTGACACCGCCCTGCACCCAGCTGTTGTTGTACAGAAACTGATTGGAATCGTGGTGCAGGCCAAAGTCAAAACTGATGCCGGGCAGCATGCCGAGCAACTGCTTGCGCGTCTCGTCGGCGGTGATGCGCTTCTTGAAGTCTTCCTCGCGCAATTCCGGGCGCTGCAGCAAAGCCAGTTCCTCGAGCTTGCGCACATTGGCGGGCGCGGGCGGCAAGGCGGTCTCGCTGGCATCGGCCAGCACGAAATCCGTGCCCGGCGGAACGTTCATCAAGGCGGCCAGCTCTGCTTTGGCATAGTCCAGATCCTGCCGGCGCTGGTTGATGAGGGTGGTTGCATCCAGCAGGGCGCGCTGGTAGTTGAGCGCCAGCACGGGCGGAATGACGCGCTGCGTCTCGGCTTCGCGCGAGCGCGCCAGCGCCAGGTTGGCGTGGTCGAGCACTTCCTTGGCTTGTGCCCCGAGGCGTTGTGCGCCCAAGGCGCGCCAATACGCGGCGCGAACATCCTGGAGCAGGTTTTGCACCACTTTGCGGCGGCGCTCCTCGGCGATAAGGAACTGGTCGGCCTGCTGACGCGCGCGGTAGTAGGACACGCCGAAGTCCAGCACATTCCAGGAGAACTCGGCGCTTGCCAGCGAGTGGTTGCGCTCCTCCGACGTGGACGGACGCAGCGAAACGAGACCATCCTCGATGCCGATGCTGGTGCCGCCCGAATCATTGTTCCGGCGGCTGTAGCCGGCTGTCGCCAGGAGCTTGGGCAACATGTCGTAACCGGCATAGTCGGTCAGATCGAAGGCCAGCGCGGACTCCATCTTTTTCAGGCGGTAGTCCAGGTTGTACTTGAGCGCGCGCGCCACCGCCTCGTCGAGCGTGACAGGCGCGGCGATTGGCGCCTGGGCGAGGTACATGCGCGCGGTGTCCGACTTGACGCGGTCTTGCACTTCCTTTTGCGTCGCAAGTTGCGGCGTGACGGCGCAACCTGCCAGCACCAGGGCGGCCACCAGCACGCTCAGCCTCTTTACGGTATCTCCATTCGACCTGTTCATTTTTATTGCACCATTCCTTTCATAAAATTTCTGACTTGATTGCGGCTGGAATTTCATCAGTACCCGTGATTCATCGTATCGCCACGCGAGCCACTGCTTGCCGCGCCATGCGCGGGCGAAAGTCCGCTGCAGCGCGCTGCAATTGGCTGCCGAAACCAGCGGCGGCATACGACTGCGGCGGCGCGGCTTGCGCCCGAGCCGATTGATCCTGCAAGCGGGCGTCGCGCGCGTCCGCCACCTTGCCATCGAGCGCAGACTGGCTTGCTTCCGAGGTGTCCAGCCGGACGGGCGCCGTTTTTTCGCCGCCGACCGCGCCGGTCGTCCGCCCCGCTCCAGCCAACGGCGCGCCGAGGGCGAACGGATCGAACAGCGTTGCCATGCCGGGCGTGGCCGAATTATAGGCATCGACGCGCGCATTGCGCGCCGCCGATTCAAGTTGCGAGGCACGCACGGCGTTTTGCACATGCAGCGCGTGATCCGTCGCCAGCGGCTGATGGCGCACCGCATGCTGGACGTACAAGGCGTTGGACGGGTAAAGCGCGCGCCAGTTGTCGTCCGACAGCGGACTGTAGTCGTGGCCGCTCAGTCCGCCAGGGCCATCCGGCGTACCAGCGGCGAACGTCAGACCCATATCGGGGGCACCCAGCAATTCCGCCGTGGTCACGCTGTCCGCCTGGAAAATTCCCAGTCCCGAATGCAGCGACATCTCATTATGAACGTCGTTGACACTGAACAGGACATGCAGGGCGGGATCGACCTGCACGGGCAAGATGGGCTGCGTCAAGAGACCGCTGTGCGAGAGTCTTGATTCGCCGACCGGGATCGGATTGGCAATCACGGTTACCTTGACGCTTGCCGTCTCGGTCACGCCGCCGGAGGTGACGGTGTAGGTGAAGCCATCCTGGCCGGACCAGCCCGGATCAGGGGCATAGGTCACAGTGTCGTCAGCGTTGACGGTCACCGAACCATGACTGCCTTGAGTAACGGAGGTGACGACCGGGCTGCCCTCGAAGGTATCGTTGGACAACACAGGGATCGTGACTGGCTTGTTCTCGTCGGTCCTGGCGTCGTCACTGACGATGTCCGCCACCGGGTTGACGGTGATGTGCACGGTGCGGGTCAGACTCTCGCCGGCGGCGGCGTCAAACACCGTGTAGGTGAAGCTGTCGGGGCCGTTGTAGTCAGCGGTGGGCGTATAGGTGTAACTCCCATCGGCATGAAAGACCAGCGTGCCGTGCGCCGGACTGCTGGCCTGGCTGTAAGTGAGCGCGCCGCCCGAGGTGGTGCTGTCGTTGCCCGCCACGCTGCCGGACAGCGGCGTGTCTTCATCCGTCGTCGCGCTGTCGTCGTTCGCGAACAGGTCTTGTACCGGGTTGACCGTGAGGTGGACAGTGCGGGTCAGGCTCTCGCCGCTGGCGGCGTCAAACACCGTGTAGGCGAAGCTGTCGGGGCCGTTGTAGTTGGCAGCGGGCGTATAGGTGTAACTCCCATCGGCATGAAAGACCAGCGTGCCGTGCGCCGGACTGCTGGCCTGGCTGTAAGTGAGCGCGCCGCCCGAGGTGGTGCTGTCGTTGCCCGCCACGCTGCCGGACAGCGGCGTGTCTTCGTTGGTGACGGCGCTGTCGTCGCCAGCAGTCAGGTCGGCGACCGGCGTCACAGGGCCGAGCGTCAGCGTTGCGCTGGCCGTGCCGCCATGGCCGTCGGAAACGGTGTAGGTGGCCACAGGAACCGGGCCGTTGTAGTTTGTCGCCGGGGTAAAGGTGTAGCTGCCATTGGCGTTGATCTGCAAGGTACCCACGCCTGCGATGGTCGCGGTCTGGCCGGCGGTGAAGTTTTCAGGCGTGCCATCATTGTTGGTGTCGATGCTGAAACCAGTGACCGACAGCGGGTCGTTCTCAGCATCGCTGTCGTTGGCCAGCACATTGCCGCTGGCCGGGGTATCCTCGACCACTGACGCTGTGTCATTGAGCGCGTTTGGCGGAGTATTGGGAGAAACCGTCAGGGTCAGCGTGGCGGTGTCGGTGAGCGCGCCGTCGGAGACGGTGTAGGTGGCGACCGGCGCCGTGCCGCTGTAGTTGACGGCCGGGGTGAAGGTGTAGCTGCCGTCGGCGTTGATCTGCAAGGTGCCGACGCCCGCGATGGTGGCGGTCTGCCCGGCCGTGTAGACCGTCGCATCGCCCGCCACCGTGAACTGGGTCACGGTCAGGCTGGCGTGCGGCGTGTCGACATCGGTGTCGTTGGCGAGCACATTGCCCGTGGCGGCCGTGTTGATCGGGGTGGTGGCGCTGTCATTCACGCCCACCGGCGCGTCGTTGACCGGGGTGACGTTGAAGGTGAGCGTGTTCGGCACGCTGTCGAAGGCGCCCGCGCTGTCCTCTACCGAGAAGGTGAAGCTGGCATAGGGGCTGCCGTTGGCGTCGGCCGCGGGTGTGAAGACCAGGTTGCCGAGTTGCGCCACCGGGATGACATCGCCTGCGGTCACCGGATTGCCGCTCAAGGTCAGGGTGCCCGCGCCCGGCAGGGTGTCGATGCGCACCGCCTGCAAGGTCTGGCCGGCGTCGGGGTCGGTGAAACCGAAGTCGCCCGCGGCAAAGCTGCGGGGGGTGTCTTCCGCCAGGGTATAGGTGGCGTCCGCGCCATCCGGCGGCGTGTTGGCGCCGACGTTCACCGTCAGGGTGGCGGTGTCGGTGAGCGCGCCGTCGGAGACGGTGTAGGTGGCGACCGGCGCCGTGCCGCTGTAGTTGACGGCCGGGGTGAAGGTGTAGCTGCCGTCGGCGTTGATCTGCAAGGTGCCGACGCCCGCGATGGTGGCGGTCTGCCCGGCCGTGTAGACCGTCGCATCGCCCGCCACCGTGAACTGGGTCACGGTCAGGCTGGCGTGCGGCGTGTCGACATCGGTGTCGTTGGCGAGCACATTGCCCGTGGCGGCCGTGTTGATCGGGGTGGTGGCGCTGTCATTCACGCCCACCGGCGCGTCGTTGACCGGGGTGACGTTGAAGGTGAGCGTGTTCGGCACGCTGTCGAAGGCGCCCGCGCTGTCCTCTACCGAGAAGGTGAAGCTGGCATAGGGGCTGCCGTTGGCGTCGGCCGCGGGTGTGAAGACCAGGTTGCCGAGTTGCGCCACCGGGATGACATCGCCTGCGGTCACCGGATTGCCGCTCAAGGTCAGGGTGCCCGCGCCCGGCAGGGTGTCGATGCGCACCGCCTGCAAGGTCTGGCCGGCGTCGGGGTCGGTGAAACCGAAGTCGCCCGCGGCAAAGCTGCGGGGGGTGTCTTCCGCCAGGGTATAGGTGGCGTCCGCGCCATCCGGCGGCGTGTTGGCGCCGACGTTCACCGTCAGGGTGGCGGTGTCGGTGAGCGCGCCGTCGGAGACGGTGTAGGTGGCGACCGGCGCCGTGCCGCTGTAGTTGACGGCCGGGGTGAAGGTGTAGCTGCCGTCGGCGTTGATCTGCAAGGTGCCGACGCCCGCGATGGTGGCGGTCTGCCCGGCCGTGTAGACCGTCGCATCGCCCGCCACCGTGAACTGGGTCACGGTCAGGCTGGCGTGCGGCGTGTCGACATCGGTGTCGTTGGCGAGCACATTGCCCGTGGCGGCCGTGTTGATCGGGGTGGTGGCGCTGTCATTCACGCCCACCGGCGCGTCGTTGACCGGGGTGACGTTCACCGTCACCGTCGCGGTCTCGGTGACGCCGCCGGAGGTGACGGTGTAGGTGAAGGTGTCCGTGCCGTTCCAGTTGGCATCCGGCGTGTAGGTCAGCGTGCCGTCGGCGGCGAAGCCGACCGTGCCGTGCGCGCCTTGCGTCACCGCGGTGACGGCGCGGCCTGGATTCTCGAAATTGTCCGCGCTGGCGCCGTTGGTGCCGGTGATGGCGTTGAAGCTGATCGGCGTGTCTTCCTGGGTGGTCACGCTGTCGGCGACGATGTCGGCGACCGGCGTTACCGCGATGGCGACCGTGTCGGTGTCAGTGAGCGCGCCGTCGGTGGTGGCGACCGTCAGGTTGATCGTGCCAGCGCCGCTGTTGTAGTCCGCCGTCGGCGCATAGGTCACCGAGGCGAGAGCGGCATTGATCTGCGCCGCCGTGCCCTGGATCGTTACCGTGCCGGTGCCGTCGCCGGTGATCGTGGCGCCGCTGCCGCCGGTCACCGTCAAGGCGCCCGCGCCCGCGGGCAGGCTCAGGGTGGTGGTGAGGCTGGTGCTATCCACGTCGGCAACCGCGAGACCGGTGATGACCAGGTTATTGTCCTCGCTTGTGCTTTGCGCCCCCGGCACGGTGTTGACTGGCGCGTCGTTGATCGGGGTGATGTTGACGACGATGCTGCCGCTGGCGGTGAGCGCCCCACCGTTGCCCTGATCCTGGCCGGTGCCCGCCGTGCCGCCGCCAGTGGTGTTGGAATTCTGGTCGTTGAGCGTGTAGTCCAGGGTCACCGAGGTGGGCGGGTTGTCACTGCTGTTGGCGTAGGCCAGGCCCTGCATCACGCCATCGACCATAGCCGCCGTGGCGCTGGCGTTGAAGGTGATGGCGAGCGTGCCGCCCGATTGCGTGTAGGTGCCGACGTTCGTGCCGGAGAGCACCACATTGCCGCCCGAGAGGGTCAAGGCGCCCGTGCCGGAGAAGACATCCTCCGGGTTGGCGCCGCCCTGGCGGGCCACGCTCAGGGTCGCGCCGTTCCAGTTGTTGCCGCCATCCAGTTCCGGGTCGGCCAGCACGGCGTTGGCGTCGATCTGGATGGCCGGGCCGTTTTCGGTGTAGGTGCTGGCCGAGGTGGCGTCCAGGCCGGTGATGCCGGGGGCGTCGTTGACCGGGGTGACATTGACGGTCGTGGTGGCGACGTTCGAGTTCTGCTGGCCGTTGGCCGCGCCTTCCGAGTTGGCATCGGTCACTTGCCACGAGATCGTGCGCAGGCCGCTGCCAGGATTGTCCGAAGTGGAGTCGAAGGTGATCGAGCGCAGCGCGGTTTCGTAATTGGCGCGCGTGGCGGTGCCGGTGAGGGTCAACACGTGGGTCACCGCGTTGTAGCTGCCGCTGATGCCCAGTTGGTTGACGAAGTTGAGACGGTCGCCGGCGACAAAGCCGCCCGTGATGGAGATGGTGGCATGAGTGACCTGGGTGTCGTCCACGTCAGCCAGGCTGATGGCCGGCTCCAGCACGGTGCCCGCGGCATTCTCGACGTAGCCTTGCGTGCTGCCCGCGCCCGAGATGACCGGCGCATCGTTGACCGGATTGACCATGGTCGCGATGGGGATGGCCGCCGCGGACCAGTGGTTGATGCCGCCGAGTTGCCCGGAAATGTCGCTCGACGCGCTGAAGACTTGCGCGGAATCCGCCAGCCGCGCCGAGAGGCCGCCCGGCGTGCCGTTGTAGTTGGCGACCGGCACGAAACGCAATTGGGCCGTGGTGGGCAGGATCAGGGCGGAGCTGTCGCCCAGGCCGCTGGCAGGCACCGCCGTCCAGGTGCCGCCGCCGTCGGTGGAATACTGCCAGGCGCCTTCGGTGGCGGCATTGGCCGCATTGCCGACGATGGCGATGCCGCCGAGCGGAGTGGCGCTGGAGCTGCCGGTGGTAGCTGGCGTCACCTGGTCGGTGGCGTCCGAATAGTTGGCACCGGTAATCAGGCTGGAAACGGCTGCCCCCGGCGGGTTGGCGGTGTCTTCCAAGGTGGCGGCAAGCGTGGCCGTGCCGGAGGCGACTGGCGCATCGTTGACCGGGGTCACCGTGGTGCCTAGGGTCACGGCGTTGGCGGCGCTGGAATATTGGGTGGTGCCGCCGGAGGTCGTCACATTGACGACGGTGCCGGTGTTTACCGCGCCCGCAGAACTGTCGATCAGCCGCGTGGTGAGCGCGCCCGGCGTGCCGTTCCAGTTGGTATTGGGCAGGAAGCGTACTTCGTCGCCCGTGGCGATGACAAAGGCGCTGGTGGTCGAGACGGCGGGCAAATTGGTCCAGCTCGCGCCGCCATCGGTGGAGTATTGCCAGACGCCCTGCGCCGCCGTGGCGGCGTTGCCGGTCACGGCGACCCCGGCCAGCGTGTTGGCGGTCGAGCCGCCGCTCACCTGGTCGGTGACGTCGGAGAAGGCCGGCGTAAACAGGTTGCTTACCATATCCCCGGCAGGCGCGGCGGTATCTTCCGGCACGCCTGCCAGTGTGGTGCTGGCCGCCGTGCGCGTGGGCGCATCGTTGACCGGCGTGATGGTGATCAGCACCGTCTGCGTGGCGGTCTTGGCGCCGCCGACGCCGGTGTTGCCCTGATCGTCGACGGTGATGGCGAGCGGCTGTTCGTTGCCGCCGCCCACGGTGTTGATGTTGGCCGTGGGGGTGAACTTGAGCGACGCCAGGGCGGCGTTGAGCGCGGCCTTGGTGCCGGTGAAGACCATCTTGGTGTCCGCCGTGCCGTCGCCGACGCTGAAGGCGAGACCGGTCGTGGTCCCCAGGGTGATCGTGCCCTTGGGCGAGGCGCCGAGGTCGAGCGTGATCTTCTCCTGCGCACCGAAATCGTCGGAATCGGTGAACGACACGCCCGAAACGGCGTTGTTCGTGCTGTCCTCGTTGACCGTCAGCGTGGCGGGCGCCGTGAGCACCGGCGCTTCGTTGACATTGGAAACATTGATCGTGAAGGTCTTGACGTTGGTGTTGTTGCCATCGACGCCCACGACCTCCGCGCCATTGCCGAGATTGCCAGGAATAGAACCACTACCCAGCCGGTCATCCACCGTGGTGGTGATGAGGACGGTGGCGTCCACGTTGGGGTCGGCCGGCGTGTAGCTCATGGCGTTGAGCGTGGCCTGCACGTCGGCGGTGGCGCCCTTGACCACGATGGTCGCCGTGCCGTTGCCGGTGACTAGCGCCAACCCGCTGGCGGTCACGTTAATCTGGCCGTATGCAACGCCATTGGTGGCCGCCACGGTCACCTCCACGTAATCCGCCGCGCCCTGGCTGATGTCCACGGCGTCACCCACCGCGAAGCTGGCGGGAAGGATAATCGAGGTTCCGCTCGCCATCGTCTGGTTGGACGGCACGCTCAGGGTCGGCTGGTCGTTGACCGGGACGATGGTGATGGTGTTGTCCACCGTGGCCGTCTTCTGCCCGTCGGCATGGGCGAAATCGGCCAGGGTGGTTTCCAGATAGAGGCTGCCGTTGCCCACGCCCGTGCCGTTGTAGTTGGCCGCGCCGGCGAACTTGAGGGCGTTGAGCGCCGCCTGCACCTCGGCCAGCGAACCGGTGAGGGTGATGGTGTTGGTGCCGTCGCCGGAAAAGGAAGTCAGGCCGGTGGTGGCGCCCAGGATCAGGTGGCCCTCGGTCGAGGCGTTGGCGAGCGTGGTATGACCGCTATTGCTGTAGAGTTTGACGGTGGCCGTGACATCATTGCCAAAGCTGTCTACGTCGTCCACCGTGAAGCCGGAGAGCGTGACCTGCGCGTCCTCGTTCACCGTGTAGGCGCTGGCGTTGGTGAGCGTCGGGGGGTCGTTGAAGTTGGACGCGCGCAACACGATGTCCTTGGTGATGCGGTTGTCGGCGGCGTTGATTGGCGTGCCGTCGGCGTTGTTGGGGCCGGGGCCGCCGTTGGCCGCGCCGCTCGGATCCAGAGCACCCGCACTCGTGTACAGGCGGTCGTCGGCAATGACGCGGATCTTGTAGTCGCTGGCATCGGCATCGCTGGTGAAGGCGACGGTCAGCGAGGCGAGCACCGCATCGACCTGGGCCTTGGTGCCCTGCACGATCAGGGAGTCGGTGCCCTTGCCGGAGAAGAAGGCGCTGCCGCCGCCGGGATCGGCGGCGCCGTAGTTGAGCTGCGCCGCGGCGACGAGGGCGTTGGCGTTGTCGAGCACCTGCACCTCGACGCGGATGAAGTCGGTTTCGCCGGTCTGGATACCGTCGGCCAGGTCGAGGTCGGCCACGCTCACGCCGGTGATGGCCGTCGTTCCGGCGCCTGCGGCGAAGGCATCGAGGCTGGCGGGCGCGGCGAGCGTGGGCGCATCGTTGCGCGGGGTGATTTCGATGTGGTAGATGGACGATGTCGGCGACGTGCCTTGAGCAAAGGTTTGCGAGTCGTTGACCGTCCAATCGCCGTCGCTGACCACGTAGCTGAACGAGTCAGTCGAGGTTTCGCTGCCGTTGTGCTTGTAGCTGATCGCGCCGCTGTCCAGATCGGCCTGGGTGAACGCCGAGCCGACGCCCACGGGCGAGCCGTTGAGCAGCAACTGGCCGTTGGCCGGGGCGGCGGTGATGCGGTACTGCCGCTGTACCGAGGAGTTGTCAGCATCGCCGAAGGAGAGATGCGCCCCGGCTGCGGGCGTGGGCACGCCCGAACCCGGCACGCCGTTGATGGTGGCGTAGCTCGTCGCCCCGCCGATGGTGGCGGTGGCGCCCTCCTGGATGGCGCCGGCCTGGCTGCCGACCAGTTCCGACTTGGAGAAATAGGCCGGCGCGTCGTTCAGCGGCGCGATGGTGATGGGCATCGTCACTTCCGCGCCGAGGCTGTCGTGGTTGGTTGAGGTCACCGCGGTTCCGCCCGCGCTGCCATCGCCAAGGTGCCCTACCCCCGCGCTGTCCAGCGGTTTGAGCTTGAAGCTGTCGCTGCTGGTCTCGCTGCAGTCGTGGGTATAAACCAGCTTGCCCGCCGCCAGGTCCGTCGAGGAAACGATGGTCGTGCCGGGCACCACGTCCACGCCGTTGAGCTTGAGCGTGCCATGCGCGACCGTGCCGGTGATGAGGAAGCTCAAGGACTGGTTGACCGCGTAGCCGGTTTCGTTGTCGGATGCCGAGTTGTCGGCGTCGGACAGGGCGATGTGGCTGGTCGTGAGGGTGAAGCTGGCGCCTTCCGCGATCAACTGGCCCGTGGTCGCGGCGACGGGGGTGTCGTTCTGCGGCGTGGCGCTGATGCTGAAGGTCTGGGTCGGGGTTAACCCGCCATTGCCATCGGACACGGTGTAGGTGAAGCTGTCGACGAAATCCTCGCCGCCGGCATGGGCGAAGGTCACGCGGCCATTGTTCACGTCATCCTGGGTGAAGGACTGGCCGATGGCCAGGGACGCGCCATTGAGCCGCACTGCGCCGCTGGTCGGCAGGGACGTGAGCCGGTACACCAGTTGGGCAGGCGTGTTGTCGCTGTCGGTGGCGGCGAGCATGGTGTTGTCGAGCGTCACCGTCTGGCTTTCCAGCAGGCTCGCGCTGTTGCTGCCGCCGGCCGCCGGCGCCGCGTTGACGGGCGCATTGCCCGGCGCGGGATTCGGATCGGGCGTCACGGTATTGGGAATGGTCACGTTGAAGGTGTTGACCGTCAGCGGGCTGTTCTGGGCGTTGGTGTCGTAGATGCCGCCGTCGCGCACGTCCGGATAGATGCGGAAGCCGCCATCCTTGACGGTGAAGCTGAGGCTGTCGGTGCGCGGCGTGTTGGACAGGGTAACGTACACCAGATTCCCGGCTGCGATGTCGGCCTGGGTGAAAGAGGCACCCGCGACCAGCGTCTGTCCGTTCAGCTTGAAATACCCGTCGGCCGGGTTGGGCACGGCGGTGAGCGAGTAGGTGAGGTTGGCTGCGGGCGTGTCCATGTCGGTGACCTGGAGCATCGCCGGGGTGATGGTGAGCGTCGAGCCCGACGACAGGGTCTGGGTGACATCGGCCGCCAGCACCGGGTCATCGTCGTTGGGATGGATGGTGAGGTTGATCGCGCCGGTCGTCGTGGCCGGCACGCCGGTGCCGCCGCCGTCATCGGTGACGCTCATGTTGAAGCTGTCCGCCGTGGTCTCGCTGCCGTCGTGGCTATAGGTGAGCAGGGTGATGTCGTTGACCACGAAACCCGCTGCCGCGATGGGCGAGCCGTTGTAATACAGCGTGCCATGTGCGGGCAGGCTGGCGATGGTGTAGCTGCTGATGGCGGCGCCCTCGGGGTCGCTGACGCTGACTGCGCCACGCGGCGTGCCGAGGGTGGGCAGCGTGCCATTGTTGTCCAGGCGCACGCCGGTTTCGCCTTCGATGACCGTGACCGAGCCGCCGACGCTGGGCGGCTGATTGACCGGGGTCAGGTTGACCGTGACCGGCTGGTTGGTCACCAAGCCGCCGGCGCCATCGTCATAGGTCAACTGGAAGGTGTCGGTCGAGGCGCTGGTGACCTGCGAGCCGTCGTGGGTGTAGCTCAGGTTGGCGATGTCGGACAGCGCGAAGGTGGAACCGACCAATACCGGCGCCCCGTTGAATGTCAGGGTGCCGTGCGTGGGCAGGGCGGCGATCTTGGCGATGGTCTGAACAGCCAGACTGTCCACGTCGGTCAAGCCCAGTTGCGATTGCGTGAACCCCTGCCCCGAGGACACCGGGGCCGCGTAAGACACCGTCCCGCCCTCCGGGACGGACAGCGGCGTGCCGCCGGCCACCGCGGGCGCGTCATTGACCGGTGACACGGACAGATTGGCGATGCTGAGCAACGTGGGGCCATCGCTGTTGGTGACATCCGAGACGCTGATGTCGATCTTCGGTGCGTAGCCCGCGACGGTAGCGTTCTGGTTTGCGTCCGGGGCGAAGCTCATGCCATTGAGCGCGGCGTTGATCTGCGCCACCGTGCCCTGGATGGTCACGGCGCTGCTGCCGTCGGCGCCCGCCGTCACCATCCAGCCGCTGCCCGCCAGCGTGATCGTGCCGCCGGTCACGGTAAGCGATGCGCTCATGACGGCCGGGTTGTCGGCATCGGCCACCGTGATGCCGGTGATGGGCAGCGCGGTGTCTTCCGGCGTGGTGCGCGGGGTGGCAGCGCCGGTGTCGGTGATCGTCGGCGCGGTGGTCAACACGCCGTCGAAGCCGGTGAGCGCCAGCGTTGCGGCTTCGATAGCTCCGGTGTTCGATTCCAGCACCCAATCGCCGCCGCGGGACGCCGCGCCGGTGGGGTTGACGGAGGCGGCAATGTCGGCGCCGGTGGCTGCGGCGAGCGCCGCCACGAAGGACTGGCCAGCCTCGCCCGCCGCCACGTCGCAGCCGTAGAGCAGGATGTCGGCGTTGTCGGTCAGCGCGGATTTGATGACAGCCATGTCCTGCGCGTACTGGCCGTTGATGCCGTGCGCGTCGAGTGTGGCGCTGCCGAGTTCGAGCCGCCCGGCGTCGCCGTGGCTGAGAATGTGAATGGCCGAGACGCCTGTCCGCCCTTGCAGGGTCTCGGCGATCTGGGTGACACCGTCGCGGCTCGGGTCGAGCACGACGACTTCGCCTTGCTGATGCGCGTCGAGATAGGCCTGAATGCCCGTAACACGGGCATCGACGAAGATGATCTCCGTGCCCTGCGCTGGCGCGGCGGTATCGGTCAGCAGCCGGTCCCGTGCAGCATCCCGTGGGGTCTGGGTGTCGGTCGCGGCCAGGAGGTGGTTGTCATGATGCGTGTCCCCGTCTACGGCGGCGAGCGCGCCATCAAACACAATGCGGGGTTCCAGCGCAAGGCGCTGGCTCATGGAACGGAGCAGCTTCGACGGACGGCGATGGTTGTGCATGGCAAGACACCCAGAATAGAACGCGGTACGTGCAATTCTACCCCCCCCCTCAAGTCAATACAAATCAGAATCCGGCAGATCGCTAGTTCGAATACCCCAGATTCGGCGCCAGCCATTGCTCTGCCGTTTGCAGGTCCCAGCCCTTGCGACGGGCGTAGTCTTCCACCTGGTCGCGGTCGATCTTGGCCACGGCGAAATAGGTTGCTTCGG
>JAQTLN010000038.1 GCA_028714875.1 Gallionellaceae bacterium | reverse complement strand
TTGCCTGCATGCGCAAATTGCTCACCATCATGAATGCCATGTTGAAAAACAATGACCCCTGGAACCCCAAAACCGCTTGACGATGAACACGGTTGCTCATTCCCCCTTTGAGAAAGGGGGAGGCCACGCTCCCTGACGTCTTCACGCATTTCACCCGCCAACATGAAACGCGCGCCCAAATAAACGTCTGTAGTGTGCGCGTGGCGCATGCGTTCAGCGCAAACCGCGTTCCAGGCTTTGCGCGACGGCCCGCAGCGGCCAGACCACGGCCAGGCTCAAGGCAAACCCCGCCAGCACGTCGGCGGGAAAATGCGCGCCCAGGCTGATTCGTGACAGGCCCACCCAGCACACGAACAGCAGCAATCCGGCGCGCGCCGGTCGCGTGGCCACGGGCCAGAGGCTGGCCGCGACCAGCATGGCGAAGGCGGAATGCCCGCTCGGCAGGCTGTGCCGTAATTCCGCAGGGCCGACGATATGCAGGCTACCCGGCGGCAAGGCGAGCGGCGGGCGGGGGAAATCCAGCCAAGGTTTGAGGAAACCCAGGAGTTGCCCTTCGAGCACATAACCCACGCCGAACACGGCCAGCACCGACAACCAGGCGACCGCCGCATTTCTCCCGCCACGCACCGCGACGAAGTAGCCGCAAGCCGCGCTCAGGGCCAGATAGATCGGGAAATTGGCGTGGCCGCCCAATTGCGTGCCCAGCAGCATGAAGGCATCGAACAGTGGAGCGCGGACATCGTTGATGGCGTGGAACAGCCAGACATTCAGCCCACCCCAGTCATAAAACAGCGTGTGCATCGGCGCCCCCTACCCGGCCAGCGCCATGGCCCACAGACCCACACCGCCAGCGGCCGCCATCGCCGCCACGACGAACAGCCAGCGCACGCGGGTCAACGCCGTGATGGAAGCAAGCGAAATGGCGATCTGGATCAGGGTCATCGACTGGGCCTGCTTGTGATGCGGATGCAAGGCGTGCTCGCTACGCTCGTTGGCCAGCTTCGATTCCGCTTCCAGCGCCTCGGCCTGCTTTTTTATGCCTTTCTTCTCTTCGGCGTACTTCGCGATCAACGCCTGGTAACCCGCCTTCTTCGCGGGGGGCGCCAAGTCGTAGGCCAGTTCCATGAGATGGCCCTTGCCGCTCTTGGCCTGATAGAAATTCCATTGGTCCGAGGCTTGGGTTTTCTTCAGCACCGCCTCGTTCTTGTAAAGCATGGCCTCGTTCTGCGAGGCGCCGCCCTGATAGCTGACGATGGCGCCCAGGGTGGACAGCACGGCGGTGAAGATGGCCACATACTGGGCCAGGCCGGGGCCGTGCTGGGCTTCGTGTTCGAGGGCGTGTTCATGCGCGCCATGCACATGGAAATGATGTTCGGACATGGTTATGTTTTTCCTGAATACCGTGAATGAATCCGTGCCCGCAAAGCGGGTTCAAGCAGGGAGAATGGCCGCATGATTCCTTCCACGCCCCGCCGCACCTGGCTGTTCCTCGGCGCGACTTGTCTGCTCTATTTCGGCCCCGATCTGCTGCTGCCGGCGGCCTGGCGCCAGGCCGCCGTTTATCCACTGATGTCTTCCCTCTATCAGGGCGTCCTGGTGCTGCTTGGGTTCGCCTTCGGGCCGGCCATCTGCCGCGCGCTGGTGGTGCGCGAGATCGACACGGGGCCGTCGCGGGCCGCCGTCGACCGGGCACTGGCGCCGTTGCGCGACAAAGCGCGCCCGCCGCCGGTCGTTCTCGCCGAGCACCACGCCCCCTTCGTGCTGACCGCCGGCTTGCTGCCGAATCGCTGCCAGGTCTTCGTTTCCTCCGCCCTGGCTGATCGGCTTTCCACGAACGGGCTGCGTTTTCTCCTCGCTCGCGCCAGCGCGCACGCCGCTTTGTCGCAGCGACTGGCCGGGCTGCTTCCCCTGCTGGTCTTCACCGTGCTGGTGCCGGACGACCCCAAGGGGCTGACCACCTGGCTGGCCCTGGGCGGGCTGCTGCCGCTCTGGCTGCTGCTGCACTGGCGCTTCGAGCTGGACGCGGATCGTCAGGCCGCGCGGATGATGGGGATGGGCGCGAGCGAGGGCTTGCGTGAAGTCCTCATCGCCAGCGCCTCTCCCCTGGACAAGCTGACACCACGCCCCCCCTTGCGCTGGCGCTTGCGCGCGGTTGAAGTCAGTCACATTGAAATGCGCGGACGCAACCGGGCGTAGGGTGTGGTGAGCGCGTCGAACCGCACCATGCAGTGCGGCCGTGCTTGATGCGGTTCGCCGCGCTCACCACATCCTACAAACCATCCAGCAATCGACCGTTCTGTCTCCCTGTAGCGCTGGCGTCTCGCCGGCGAGACGCCGGCGCTACTCATCCGGATGCCGGCGAAACGCGAGCACCGCGTTGCTGCCGCCAAAGGCGAAGGAGTTGCTGATGGCCGCGCGCAGATCCGGCGCGGCGACACCCACACCGCGTTGCAACGGCACGGCGCAGGCCGGGTCCGGGTTGTCGCAATGCGCGGTGGGCGGAATTTGCCGATTGCGCAAGGCCAGCACCGTGATGGCCGCCTCCAGGGCGCCGGTGGCGCCGAGCAGATGGCCGTGCATGGACTTGGTGGAACTGACCAGCAGCCCGCCCAGGTGTTCTCCCCAGACTTCAGCCAATGCCTGGCATTCGACTTCATCGCCCGCGCGCGTGGCGGTGGCGTGGGCATTGCAATAGCCGACCTCGGCGGGATGCAGCCCGGCCGATTCGAGCGCGGCCCGCATCGCGCGGGCCTGCCCGGCGGCGGCCGGTTTGGTGAGGTGGCTGGCGTCACAGCTCATGCCCACCCCGGCGACCAGCGCGTGGATGCGGGCGCCTCGCGCCAGCGCGCGCTCGACCCGTTCCAGGATCAGCACCGCCGCGCCCTCGGCCAGGACCAGCCCGGTGCGGTCGCTGGCGAATGGTCGGCAGGCGGCGGCCGGTTCGCGCGAATCGGGCGTGGCGAGTGTGCGCATGGCCTGCCAGGCGCGGAGCACGCCCGGCGCCAGCGGGGCCTCGGCGCCGCCGGCATAGGCGACATCGACATCGCCACGCCGCACGGCGCGAAAAGCCTCGCCGATGGCGACGTTGGAGGAGGCGCAGGCCACGGAATAAGTCAGTGCCGGCCCGGTAATACCCAGACGCATGGCCAGATGCGCCGCCGGCGCGTTGCTCATGCTGGCGATAACCGTCAGCGGCGGCATCCGCTGCCCGCCGAAGTGCGCCGCGTAACCGGCTTCGAGCGCCTGCGCGCCGCCCATGCCGCAGCCAAGATAGATGCCGGTGCGCTCCGACAGTGCATCCAGCGACGCCCCGGCATCGCGCCGCGCCAGTTCCGCCGCGACTACCGCGAGCTGGCTGACGCGATCGACGCCGAGGAGTTGCAGGCGGTTGAACCAGAGCGTCGGGTCGAAATCCACCTGGCCCGCGACGGCCGGGGTATCGCCGAAGCTGGCGTCCAGCAGGCGGATGCCGGATCGCCCCGCCATGGCCGCCGCGAACACCGCCTCCGGCGTGTCGCCCAGCGGCGAAACCAGGCCGATACCGGTGACGGCGACCGCGTCGTTCATGTCAGTTCCGCGCGGCCGTTCCGAAGGAACTGACCACCCCCCTCGGGGGGAAACGAGCGCGGCGAGTCAGGTGGTCGTTTCATCTCTGTGTTTTCCCGGCCAGGACTTCGTCGACCAGGGCGGCCAGTTCGGCGAGGTTATTGATCGGCCGGTCTTCCGGAAGATTGACGTCGAAGTGTTCGCCGATGTCGAACAAGAGTTCGATCAGGCCGAGAGAATCGAGGCCGAAGTCGGTCAGCGGCTTGTTCGGGTCGAGATCGTCCGGGGCGATGCCGAATTTGTCGGCGATCAGTTGTTTCAGGGTTTCAAGCGTGGCGGTCATGGGCGGGGCGGTCTAAGCGTTGAGAATCGGGGAATTGGCCTCGTTCCCGGCCATGCGGCGGGTGAAGCGGGTGATTTCGGCGACGACCGTGTGGCGATCGTTGTCCAGGGTGATCATGTGGTAACTGTTTTCCAGCACCACCATGCGCTTGTCCGTCGTCGCCAGTTGCCGCATCAGCAGTTCCGGGCCGCGCAGGCTGGTGACCTCGTCTTCGCGGGCATGCAGGATCAGCGTCGGTGTATCGATCTTCGCCAGGGAAAGCCGCACTCGCCGAATCAGCCGCTCGGCTTCGTGGATGGCCCATAACGGCAGGTGCGACGCTCCGGCGCCCGACAGATGGCGCTCGCGCATTTCGCGCGCGATCCATTTGCGGATCTGCGGGTTCTTGACGCCGTAAGGCTCCTGTTCGGGCACCTTGATCCAATGCCGCAGGCCGGGCAGATAGCCGATGTGGCGCAGGTGCAGCAGGCGAGACAGGCCCCAGCCATCGTAGTAGAGCGTGGGTGACAGCAACACCAACCCGGCCACCCGTTTCGGATTGGCCAGCGCCAGGGCCAGGGCCAGCACCGCGCCTATGCACAGGCCGCCCAGCACCACCGGGCCTTCGCGATCGCTCAGGCGCTGCAACTCGTGCTGACCGGAGGCCAGCCAATTGCGCCAGGAATGCGGCCGCATCGGCCCGGTGGCGGAGTAGTCGGGCAATTCCGGCGTGTGGATTGCCACGCCCTCGCGCAACAGGGTGTTGCGGATGCTGGAGAACTCGCGTGGCGAACTGGCCAGGCCATGCAGCAACATGCAGGGCGCGTGGGAGGGCGGCGGCATGGCCGGCGCGGCCGAGTAAGCGGAGCCAAGTGGCGGGCCGCCGACGCGGCTGAACAGGGTTGCCGAAGCGGGATTCATGGCATCAATCCCGCTTCTCCGCGCCCCACTGGTGCGCCCAGGCATACAGGGTCGGCAGCACCACCAGCGTGAGCAGGGTGGCGCTGATCAGGCCGCCGATCACCACCACCGCCAGGGGGCGCTGGGTTTCCGCGCCGATGGCGTGCGACAGCGCCATCGGCAGCAGGCCCAGCATGGCCAGCAGTCCGGTCATCAGCACCGTGCGCATGCGCAGCATCGCCCCGTTGGTCACGGCGTCGGGCCAGGACTGGCCTTCGCCGCGCAACTGGTTGAAGGTAGTGATCATCACCACGCCGTTGAGCACCGCCTGGCCGAACAGGGCGATGAATCCGATCGCCGCCGACACCGACAAAGGAATGCCGGTGAGGAACAGGGCAAGGATGCCGCCGATCATGGCGAAGGGGATGTTGAGCAGAATCAACGCGGCGTTCTTGAACGATTTGAAGGCGTCGAACAGCAGCACGAAGATCAGCAGCACGCTGATCGGCACGATCACCGCCAGTCGCGCCATCGCGCGCTCCTGGTTCTCGAACTCGCCGGACCAGGTGATGCGGTATTCCCGCGGCAGCTTCACCTTCGTCTGTACCGCCTGCTGCATGTCGGCCACCACGCTGCCCATGTCGCGGTCGCGGATGAACACGCCGATGGCCATGACCCGGCCGCCGTTCTCGCGGGCGATGTTCATGGCCCCGGAAGCGGCCGAGAAATGCGCCACCTCGTCGAGCGGAACGTGGGCGCCGCTGGGCGTGCTGATGAGAATGTCGTGCATCCGCGCCAACACCCGATCCGGTTCCGCCAACCGCACCATGACCACGAAGCGGCGTTCACCTTCCCATATCTGGGTGGCTTCCTTGCCGCCCAGCGAAGTTTCGATCATGTCCTGGATGTCGGCCACGCGCAGGCCATAGCGCGCCGCCTTGTCGCGATCCACCTCGATGCGCCACTGCGGCAGGGTGCCGGCGCGGTCGATGAAGGCGCGGTTGACGCCGCGCACATGGGCAATGGCGCCCAGGATGTTCTGCGAAGTCTGACGCAGGGTTTCCGTGTCGGTGCCGAACACCTTGATCACGATCTGGCCGTCGATCTGGGAGATGTTCTCCAGCACGTTGTCGCGGATCGGCTGCGAAAAACTGGCATCCACGCCCGGCAGCTTTTCCACTTCCGCTTCCATCTGGCGCAGGAGATCTTCCTTTTTCATGCCGGGACGCCAGGTGTCGGCCTCTTTCAGGTCCACCAGCACCTCGGCCATGTTGATCGCCTTGGGATCGGTGCCGTCCTCGGGCCGCCCGGCCTTGGACACCACGGATTCGACCTCCGGCACCCGATGCAGCGCCGCGCGTATCTGCCGGGTCAGAGCGACCGCCTCCGGGATGGAAACGCTGTTGGGCATGGTGACGTTGACCCAGATCGAACCTTCATCCAGTTCCGGCAGGAACTCGGTGCCCAGGCGCGGCACCAGCGCCAGGCTGGCCGCCAGCGCGGCCAGGGCGATCCCCAGCACGCTACGTTTGTGGCCGAGCGCCCAGGCCAGGGTGGGGCGATAGACGCGGGCGAAGGCCTCGACCAGGCGGTTGTGCTCGTGCGGCAGATGCTTGGGCAGGAAATAGCGGGCGAGCAGCGGCACCAGGGTCAGCGACAGGATCAAGGCCACGACCAGGGCCGACACCACCGACCAGGCCATGGGCGAGAAGATGCGACCCTCGTGGCGTTGCAAAGTGAAGATGGGCAGGTGCGCGGCGATGATGATGAGCATCGAAAAAAAGGTGGGGCGCCCCACTTCCGTGGCCGCTTCCTGGATGATCTTCAGACGCGACTTGCCGGAATGCTCGCTGGCCTCGGACAGGCGCCGGAAGATGTTCTCCATCACGATCACGGCGCCGTCGACGATGATGCCGAAGTCCATCGCCCCCAGCGACAGCAGGTTGGCCGGGATGCCCTTGAAGGTCAGGCCGAGAAAAGTGCCGAGCAGCGACAGCGGAATCACCAGAGCGACGATGAGCGCGGCGCGCAGATTGCCGAGGAACAGGAACAGCACCAGCGACACCAGCGCGGCGCCTTCCACCAGGTTGCCGAACACGGTATGCAGCGTTTTGTCGATCAGCCAGGCGCGGTCGTAAAACGGCTCGATGCTCACGCCCGGCGGCAGGATGCCGTGGTTGAGCTGGGCCACCTTGTCCTTGATGCCCTTGAGCACTTCGGAAGGGTTCTCGCCCTTGCGCATGACCACGATACCGGTCACCACATCGTCGTCGTCGTCGCGCCCGACGATGCCCTGGCGCGGGATGTTGCCCAGCCCCACCGTGGCCACGTCGCGCACCAGCACCGGCACGCCGTCGCGCGCGGACACCACCACGTTCTCGATGTCCTTGGCGCCGGTGAGCAGGCCGATGCCGCGAATCAGGTATTGCTGGCTGCCCTGGGCCACGTAGCCGCCGCCGGCATTGGCGTTGCCGCGCTGCAAGGCGGTGACCAGGTCTTGCAGGCCGATGCCGTGGTCGCGCAACTTGGCCGGGTTGGGTCGTACCTCCCAGGTCTTGATGCTGCCGCCCATGGTGACCAGATCGGCCACCCCGGGAACCTGGCGCAATTGCCGCTCCACCACCCAGTCCTGCAGCGTGCGCAGCCCCTGCGAGGACATGCCCTTGCCGCGCAACTGGAAACGGTAGATCTCGCCGATGGAAGTGGAGAGCGGCGCCATCATCGGCTCGACTCCGTCCGGCAGGGCCGCGTCGCGCAGGCGCTCGTTGACCTGCTGGCGGGCGAAATAGGCATCCGCCTGGTCGTCGAAAGTGAGGGTCAGATAGGACAGGCCGAACTGTGTATGCGAGAACACCCGCACCGAATGCGGCAACCCGGACAGCGCCACTTCCAGGGGAATGGTGACCTGCTTTTCCACCTCCTCGGCGGCGCGGCCGGAATAGAGGGTGATGACCGTCACCTGGGTGTCGGAAACGTCCGGGAACGCCTCGACCGGCAGCCCCTTGAACGCCGCGATGCCGGCGCCGATGAACAGCAGCAGCCCCAGCACGACGAACATCGGCTGGTTGAGCGCGAGAGATACGAGACGACGGATCATTTCGACTCCAGCATTTGCTGGAGCAGGAGCGTGCCTTCCGTCACCACTTTTTCACCCGCTTGCAGGCCTTCGCGGATCAGCGTGCGTTTGCCGTTCCTGACCTCACCATCGACCAGGCGGCGCTGGAAGCCGCCATTTCCCGCTTCGACGAACACATACTGTTTCCGGCCGATCAGGATGACCGCCGCGTCGGGCACTTCAACGCCGCCGCTGGCCGGCTTGCTGACCAGGCCGGAGGCGAACATCTCGCCTTTCAGCTTGCGCTCGTGGTTGTCCACCCGCGCGCGCACCGTCAGCGTGCGCTTGTCCGGGTCGACGAAATCGGCCACCTGGATGATGCGCGCCTGGAAGCGCTGGCCGGGCCAGGCGCTCACCGTGAACTCAGCCTTCTGGCCGACCTGGAAGGTGCCGATGTCGCCCTCGGGCACATCGAGCTGCAACCACAGCGTGGTCGGGTCGGTCACCACGAACAACGGCTTGTCCATATCCGCGCGCACTTCCTGACCGGGGTTGATGCGGCGTTCCACCACCGTGCCGGCGATTGATGAGCGCAGCACCAGCCCCTCGTCCACTTCATGGCTGCCGGCGCCGAGAGCACCCAGGCGGTGCGAAGCGCGAGCGTGATCGGCCTCGGCCAGCGCCAGGTCGGCCTGAGCGGACTCCAGATCCTTGCTCGGGGAGACGCCATGCTCGACCAGCTCCTGGGTACGCGCCGCCTGCTTGCGCGCCCGCTCGCGCTCGGCCTGGGCGCGTTGCAGATCGGCTTGCAGGCCGCCCACCTCACCCGCCTGGAGCCGCGCCAGGGGCGCGCCGGCGCGAACCCGGTCACCAACCTGCGCCTGAATCGCGGTGACTCGCCCGGCCAAGGGGGAAAACACCCGGACGGTGTGCTCCTCGTCCCAGACCAGACGCCCGGCCACACTGGCCTCGCTCGGCCCGGCCGGCGTGGCGGCTTCCACCTTCAGGCCCGGCAACTGGCTGGCGCCGCCGGCAAAAGTGATGCGGTCGTTCTGGATCGTCGCCTTGGGTGCCTCGACCGGCGGCGTTTCCTTGCCGCAGCCCATGAGCAGGGCGGGCAACAAGAACAGGGGGAGATAGCGATTGATCATGGTTCTTTTCGCGTTGGCGGGTGATAGGCGTGATGCGGCCTGGGCGAGTGACTTCCCACTTTTGCAAAGGGGGAATAAGGGGGATTTAGCGACGTTTGCCTGTGCGGCCGTCTCAAAAATCCCCCCTAGCCCCCCTTTGAAAAAGGGGGGAACCACCGCACCAACCGCATCACCAGTTAACGGGAAAAGAGCCCTTTGAAAAAGGGGGGAACCACCAGGTAACGCGGAAACAGCCTTGATCATGGTTTCTCCAGCGCGAGGCTGGCCTGGTAGGCGACGAAAGATTTGGCGTAGCCGGCCCGGGCTTCGACCGCCTCGACCTGGACGGCGCGCAGGGTGCGGCGCGCGTCGAGCAGGTCCACCAGGCCGATGGCGCCACGCCGGTAGGCGAATTCGGCGGCCTCGGCGCCGCGCGTGGCTTCTTCGAGCAGGCCGCCGTCGAAGCGACGCGCCTGCTCCAGGGCCGAGCGCAGATCGCTGTCCGCCCGCAGCCGCTCGGCTCGAGCCTGGCCGCGCGCCTGTTCCAGCACCTCGCGGGCGGCGTCGAGATCAGCCTCGGCGCGGCGCACTTCGCCTTCGTATTCGTGATGGATGAACAGCGGAATGCTCACGCCGAAGCCCACCGTGTCGGTCGGCGGGCTACAACTGGGCGCGCGGCAGTGTTCGTACTGCACGCCCACGCTCACATCGCGCTTGCGTAATGACTGCGCCAGGGCACGGGCCTGTTCGGCGGCGCGAACCCGCGCGCTCGCGGCTTGCACATCGGCGCGCTGCTCAATGTCGGCCTCGCGGCTGGACGCATCCGCCGGGTTGGCCAATACCGGCCAGGGGTCCACCGCGCGCACCCGCCGCGCCTCGTTCTCCACGCCGATCAGGTAGGCCAGCGCGGCTTGCGCCTTTTCCCGCTCGGCCACCGCCTGGCGGGCGTCGTTCTCGGCGCGCAGGGCTTCCACCTTGAGACGGGCCAGGTCGGACGGCGACAGATCGCCAGCCTTCACGCGCCGCGCCGCCGCTTCCACGCTTTTTTGATACAGGGCGGCGCTTTCCGCGAGGATGCGGGCGCGTTCCTGCGCGCGCAGCAGATCGTAATAAGCCTGGCGCAGCAGCAGGCTTTGCTGCCGCCCGACCTCGCCCTGGTCACCGCGCGCGGCGGCCAGACGCGCGTCCGCCACCTTGCCGCGCAAGGCGCGTTTGTTACCGCGCTCAAACAGTTGATCGACGCGCCAGGTGTAATCCGCCGCCTTCTCCCAGGGCGCGCCGGCGCCCACCTTGCCGGGTTGCAACGCGGCCAGGTTCAGCGACAACTGCGGATTGGGGCGCGCGCCGGCGCTGGCAATATCCGCCCGCGCGCCCTGGGTCGCGGCCTGTGCGATATGAAGTTCGCGGTTGTTGCTTTGCATCAGCGCCTCGGCGTCGTTCAGCGTCAACTGGGCGAGGTCGGGCGAGGCCGCCAGCGCCAGCGCGGGACAGAACAGGCAGGCCAGGAAGAGACGCTGGATCAGCGAGCGGGATAAAGCGGTGGCAAACGGGGCGGTGGCAATCGGCATGGCTGGTACGGTGGTTATTTTCTCGGCCGCCCGAACAGACGCCGGAGGCGCTACGAACGTTTTGGCATGAAGCGGCGGGACTACCTCCTGGCGGGATTACACACGGCGTGAGCGGAATTTCTCATCACGCGCCAGTAGCGCTCCCAGAGTTTGCCAAGCCAATAATTAAGGAACCATTAAACAAGCAGGCGACGGCGCTTTTCATGCAAGCCGTCGCCGCGTGGCGATCAAGCCTTGGTGTTGACGACGAGGCCGGTGGTCTGGCCACTGGTGTTGACCACCGGCTTGGGCGCGTGGATGGCGGCGACACGATCATCCGCGTCACCATCATGATCCGGGCCGGCACGGCGAGGCTCCAGCGCCTCGGGCTGAAGCGCCTTCTGAAGTGAGGAAACGGCGGCGCTGGACGCGATCGAACTGACTGACATGGGGTATGTCCTCCACAAATAGGTCAACGGCCGGATAGCCGCCGACGCAAGCCTACGGATCGCGTGGCGAGCCGTCCTTTACCATTTGGTAAGAATCCTGAATTGTCCAAAAAACCTGGAAAATCAGCGTCTTCGCAACTCTTCTTGCCCCTCCGATGGGAACCCCCATGCGCATTCTGGTGATCGAGGATGACGAGAAAATCGCCTCCTTCGTGGTGAAAGGCCTGAAACAGGCGGGCCATCAGGCCGATCTGGCCTGCGACGGCGAACTCGGCCTGGCCCGGTTGCGCGCGGCGAGCCATGACGTCGCCGTGGTGGACATCATGCTGCCTTACCTCGACGGACTCACCCTGGTGCAGCGCGCCCGCCAGTCAGGGGTGACCACACCGATCATCTTTCTCTCCGCGCGCCGCGAACTGGACGACCGCATACGCGGCCTGGGCGCGGGCGGCGACGATTACCTGGTCAAACCGTTCGCCTTTTCGGAATTGCTCGCCCGCCTGCAAGCCCTGGTGCGGCGCGCCACCGGCGCCCTGGAGCCGGTGCGGCTCAGCGTCGGCGACCTGGAAATGGACCTGGTTAAGCGCCGCGTGCTCTGGCGCGGCCAAGAAATCATCCTGCAACCACGGGAATTCGCGCTGCTGGAATATCTGCTGCGCAACAAGGGCCGCGTGGTGTCCAAGGTCATGATCATGGAACACGTCTGGGACTATGGCTTCGACCCGGAAACCAGCCTGGTGGAAACCACCGTCAGCCGCCTGCGCGGCAAGCTTCTGGAAGGCGCCGAATTGATCGAGACGGTGCGCGGGGTGGGCTATGTTCTCGGCCGCTAAAGGTTCCGTCGCCCTGCGCCTGACCCTGTTCTACGCCCTGTTCTTCGGCATCGTCACCGCCGGCGGCGGTATCCTGCTCTACCACCTGGTGCGAATTCACCTCCTGGAGGAAATCGACCAGGACCTGCTACGGCAACAGCAGGGGATCTCCAGCATCCTCGCCGCCCATGACAGCCATGCCCTGAAAACCGAACTTGCTTCCAGCACCGCCGACGGCGGCCGCGAGGATTACTTCGTGCGCATCCTCGACGCCGAGGGGCGTGTGGAACTGTCCTCCGACCTGCGCGCCTGGCGGGTTCCCCTGCCGTCCATCCCGACGGACGGACTGGAGATCGGGCAGCACACCTATCTCACCGTGGAAATTCCCGACGCACGCCGTCAGGCGCGCGTCCTCACCAGCGCGGTGGCGCCGGGGCGCTACCTGCAAATCGGACTTTCCCTGGCCGACAGCATGGCCTTCCTGCGCCATTTCCAGCATTACGGCCTGATCATCCTGGGCACCATGCTCAGCCTTGGCACGCTGGCCGGCTGGGCGCTGGCGCGCAAGGCCATGGCCGGCGTCGAGGCGGTGACAGGCGCCGCCGATCGCATCGCCGACGGCCATTTTTCCGACCGCGTGCGGGTGGTCGGCCAGGGCCGCGAGATCGACCATCTGGTGCACACCTTCAACCGCATGGCGGAACATGTGCAGACCGTGATGGCGGAGATGCGCCAGGTCAACGACCACATCGCCCATGACCTGCGCAGCCCCCTCACGCGCATCCGCGGCCTCGCGGAAAACGCCGCCATCCAGGCCGCGCCGGGCAGCGAACGGGCCGAACTGGCCGGCAGCATCGTCGAGGAATGCGATCGCCTGGGGCAGATGATCAACACCATGCTGGAAATCGCCGAAGCCGAAGCCGGCGTACAGCGCCTGGCCTTGACCCACCTGGAACCGGCGGCGCTGGTGGCGCAGGCGCTGGAACTGTATGAAGGCGTGGCCGATGAGCGCGGCATCGCGCTGAGCAGCGATCTCCAGCCGACCCCCAGCCTGGAAGGCGACCGCCGCCGCCTGCTGCGCGCGCTGGCCAACCTGATCGACAACGCCCTCAAATACACCCCGGCGGGCGGGCGCGTCGAAGTCAGCCTGGCGCACAAGGACAATGGCGTGGAGATCGCCGTGCGCGATAGCGGCCCCGGCATCCCCGCCGCCGACGTGGCCCATTTGTTCGAACGCTTCTATCGCGGCGACCGCAGCCGCCACCTTCCCGGCAACGGCCTCGGCCTCAGCCTCGCGCGCGCCGTGGCACACGCCCACGGCGGCGAGATCCGGGTGGAATCGCATCCCGGCGAAGGCAGCACCTTCGTCTTGAGTCTGCCGCTTACGCCGGGGTGATCCGGGGCGCCAGTCCGGCTGGCGAGTGTGAATAGAAGTGATAGGCGCTTTTCACGCTAACCGGTGGCGCGACCGAAAGCGTCCGAGGGAGTGGCCTCCCCCTTTTTCAAAGGCTGTTTTACCGTTGCCTGGTGATGCGACAGAAATCGCCCGAGGGAGTGGCCTCCCCCTTTTTCAAAGGGGGAATGAGGGGGATTTAGCGACGTTTGCCTGAGCCGCCTTCTCAGCCCCCCCTGCCCCCCTTTGAAAAAGGGGGGCACCGCCGCGCTCACCACACCCTACTTCCCTCGTCCGGTCAGGACACGCTGTCGTCCTTGCGTTTCAACATGACTAACGACCAGGCACATTGACGCCAGGAAACTCCAGCCGCGACAATCCGCGCATGACTTTCGTCTTTGCCGCCCTCTCCGCGATCCGCCGACTGCCGCTGAATAGGTGGCTGCGCGTCATCGCGTCCGAGGCCGGAGGAAGATCAGTCCAGTAATTCCTGAACGATTTCCCTGAAAAGGCCGCAGACCCGCAAAGGTTCGCGGCCTTTTTGTTTTGACATGACGCGGGAGCACTGACATGTCCGTTCCGGCCGCCTATCTCACGGTCATTCTGATCTGGTCCACCACGCCGCTCGCCATCAAATGGAGCGCCCAGGGCGCGGGCTTCGCCTTCGCCGTCACCTCGCGCATGGCCATCGGCCTGGCCGTCGCGGCGCTGATCCTGGTACTCCTGCGCATGCGTTTGCCACTGCACGCGCGCGCTCGGAAAAGCTACCTGGCCGGCGGCCTCGGCCTGTTCGGCGCCATGACGCTCACCTACTGGGGCGCGCAGTACATCCACTCCGGCCTGGTCTCTGTCCTGTTCGGCTTGTCGCCGCTGCTGACCGGGTTGCTCGCCCTGCTCTGGCTGGAAGAAGAAGCGCTCGGCGCGCGCCAGCTCGCCGGCATGCTGCTGGGCCTGGCCGGGCTGGCCGTGATCTTCGGCGACAGTGGCGAGATGGGCGGCGCCCATGCCGTCGCCGGCGTGGCCGCGCTGCTGCTGGCGGTGACCGTGTACTCAGCCAGTCTGGTGTGGATGAAGCGCATCGGCGACGACAGCCCACCCCTGGCCACCACCGCCGGCACTCTGACGGTGTCGCTGCCCCTGTTCGGCCTGGTCTGGTGGGCGAGCGGCGGCGTTATCCCCGTTTACCTGCCGGCGCGCGCCGGCGCGGCCATCGTCTACCTCGGGGTGTTCGGCTCGGTCCTCGGCTTCGCGCTCTACTACTACGTCATCAAGCACCTGGAGACCGGCAAGGTTGCGCTCATCACCCTGATCACCCCGGTGATCGCCTTGCTGCTGGGCAGCCTGCTCAACGGCGAGGCGGTGAGCGCGCGGGTCTGGGTCGGAACCGCCCTGATCGGCCTCGGCCTGACCCTGCACCAATGGCGCGCGCTGGCCACCCTGGTGGCGGAAACGGTTCCGGCAAAAAGGGGGCAACCATGATCGAAACTTTCCGCGTCGCCACCGTGGACGATGCCGCTACCATCGCGGCGCTCGTCAAGTCGTTCGACTATCCCCTGGACGCCGGTGTCGGCGTGCCGCTGACGGCGGGACTCCAGGTCGAGGTACTGGAAAAGGCGGCCGGCAGCTTGTGTCGGGACAGCGGCCCGGCACGTCAGGCGGGCGAACCCGCCGCGCCGCCCGAGCTTACCAATCCGTAATCCCGGCCGTTTACCCGGGGCCGTGGCGGGTCGATGCAAGCGCGTGGCGCGGCCATGCGGGCGGGATGGGTCGTCTTACCAAACGGTAAAAGTCGCCGTGGGCATGCAACTTCTATCCTCTCGCCATCCCGTATTTCACTGATGACGAAAGGCCCACCCCCATGCCCACGACAACCCGCTTCGCCCGACTGCGCCCGCGCGCCACCTGGCCCCTCGCCGCCCTGCTTGCCGCCGCCAGCGTGCCGGCTCATGCCTTGCCCAGCTTCGCGCGGCAGACCGGCGATGATTGCGCGGCCTGCCACATCGGCGCCTTCGGCCCGCAACTCACGCCGCATGGCATGAAATTCAAGATGGGCGGTTATACCGACAGCAACGGCAAGAACGACAGCCTGCCGGTTTCCGCGATGCTGGTGGAGTCCTGGTTCCACACCAAGAAGGACCAGCCCCCCGCCGACGGCCCCAACAACAAGGCTTTGCTGCAGGAGGCCTCGTTGTTCCTGGCCGGGCGCCTGGGCGAACATGTGGGCAGCTTCGCGCAGGGAACCTGGTCCGACACCGGCAGGCGCAAGTTCACGATGGACAACGTCGATGTGCGTTACACCAACACCCTGCAACTGGCCGGCAAGGACACGGTGCTCGGCCTCAGCTTCAACAACAACCCGACCGTGACCGACCCGTTCAATACCGTGCCGGCCTGGCGCTTCCCTTATATGGCGACGGAAATGGCGCCCGGCCCCGCCGCTTCGCCGATCATCGACGGCGCCCTGGCTGGACAAGTGGGCGGCCTGGCCGCTTATGGCTTGTGGAACGATTCGGTCTACGCCGAACTTGGCGGTTACCGCACGATGGGCCGCAGCTTTCTGGAAAACGTGAACGTGCTCGCCCCCGGCGACAACCTCGACAAGATCAATGGCGTCGCACCCTATTGGCGTGTCGGCTACTTTCAAGACCTGCACAAAAGCGCCTGGCATGTGGGCATGTTCGGCTTCGATCCGAACCTGAAACCCGGTGGCGTTGCCGGCCCAACCGACAAATATCGCGACATCGGCGTGGATGCGTCTTACCAGTTCCTCGGCACGCGCAAGCATGTGTTCGCGCTGAATACCGCCTACATCCACGAGAAGCGCAAATTCGACGCTTCCTTCGATTCGACCTGCACCACCCCCGACGCCCCGTGTAGCCAGAGTGGCAACGTCAACCGCTTCGACCTCTCCGGCTCTTACCACTACGACCAGACCTGGGGTGTGACCGCCGGGATGTTCGGCGTCAAGGGCAGCGCCGACAGCGGTCTGTACAGCGGCGTCAGCGTGCTCAACAAACCCGATTCCGACGGTTACATCCTGCAAGCCGACTGGACGCCGTTGGGCAAAGAGAACTCCTGGGGCGCGCCCTGGGCGAACCTGCGCCTGGGCCTGCAATACACCGGCTACACCAAGTTCAATGGATCGAAGAACAACTATGACGGCACCGGCCGCAACGCCAGCGACAACAACACCCTGTATGCCTTCGCCTGGGCGGCGTTTTGAGGAGCAACACCATGTCGCATAACCCGACCACGCAACTTCTTCGTCTCCTGCCGCTGGCCCTGCTTCTTGCCGCGCCACTTGCTCATGCCGCAGACGCCGGCCACGGCGCCCAGGTTTTCGCGGAGGAATGCGCCGAATGCCACAGCGCCAGCCCCGGCAAAAACAAGAAGGGGCCGAGCCTGTTCGCGGTCGCCGGTCATGTCGCCGGCGGCGTGCCCGACTACGTCTATTCCGATGCCATGAAGCACAGCGGCATCACCTGGACGGCGGACAAACTGGACGCTTATATCGCCGCCCCGCGCAAGACGGTGCCGGGCTGCAAGATGAAATATGACGGCCTGGACAATGCCGGCGCGCGCGCCGATCTCATCGAATTTCTGAACAACACCCACTGAATGACCCGTACATGATGATCAAACCCCTGTTGTTATCCCTGCTCTGCCTGACCACCCTCGCTGCCCATGCCGCCGACCCTGACGACATGGTCAAGTACCGCAAGAACGTGATGAGCGCCAATGGCGGCTTGATGGGCGCATCCAACGCCCTGATCCAGAACAAGGTCGAGTTCAAAGGCCAACTCACCGGCTACGCCAGGGCGCTGGAAGCGCTCAACAAGGACTTGCCGGCGCTGTTCCCGAAAGGCGGCAATGCGGCCGACAGCGACGCGCAGCCCGACGTCTGGAACAAGCGCGCGGAATTCGAACACCGCGCCAAGGATACCCAGACGAAAGCCGCCGCTTTCGCCAAGGCCGCCGCCGGCAACGATTCGAAGCTGGCGGAGAAATTCAAGGAACTGTCCGACTCCTGCAAGAGCTGCCATAAGGACTTCCGCAAGTGAAAGCCATCGCCTTGACGGCCGGCCTGGCGGTCAGCATCGCCGGCGGCGCCTGGGCAGACGCTCCGATGAGCCGGGGCGAATATCTCTACAAGCTGTCCGGCTGCGAGAACTGCCACACCGACCGCGAGCACGACGGCGCCCGCCTCGGCGGCGGCCGCAAACTGGAGACACCGTTGGGCGTGTTCTATACGCCCAACATCACGCCTGACAAGGACACCGGCATCGGCCGCTGGAGCGAGGCGGATTTCATCCGCGCCCTGCGTGAAGGCAAGCGCCCCGACGGCGCCAACTATTACCCGAGCTTTCCCTATACCTCCTACACCCGCCTCTCCGATGCCGACATGAAGGCGCTCTGGGGCTATCTGCGCGCGGTTCCGGCGGTGCGCCAGGCCGACGAGCCGCACGAACTGCCCTGGTATCTGCGCTGGCGGCCGTTGCTGACCTTCTGGAAATGGCTGTATTTCGATGCCGGCGCCTACCAGCCGGTGGCGGCGAAAACGGCGCAGTGGAATCGCGGCGCCTACCTGGTTCAAGGCGCCGCCCACTGCGGCGAGTGCCATACCCCGCGCAACCTGTTGGGGGGCTATCGCAAGGGTTACCTGCTGGCCGGCACCATGACCGGCCCGGAAGGCGCGGTGGTTCCCAACATCACGCCGGATAAGCAATTCGGCATCGGCAGGTGGAAACGTCCGGAGTTGGTGCAATACCTGTCATCCGGCATCCGCACAGACGGCGATTGCGCCGGCAGCCTGATGGCCGAAATCATCGACAACGGCCTGAAATACCTGCCCCCCGGCGACCTGGAAGCCATCGCCGCCTATGTCGCCGAGGTGCCCGCCGTGGCCAACCCGGTGCACAAGGCCAAGAAAGCGAAGAAGCCGAAGGACGATTCGGGGTATTGAACGCACCCCCTTTTCTCAAGGCTCTTTTCCCGTTAACTGGTGATGCGGTTGGCGCGGTGGTTCCCCCCTTTTTCAAAGGGGGGTTAGGGGCAATACTGTTCAGATATGTCGTTATGGATCACAATTCGCGCATTCTGACTTTGAAACGCGGACACGATGGCGAGAACGCGCAAGGCACTGCCAGAGAAAATCGACATTGCGCATCTGATCA
>JAQTLN010000037.1 GCA_028714875.1 Gallionellaceae bacterium | reverse complement strand
GAACAACCTTCTGTTTATTTCATCCCGCTGTTCTTTGGTGGGTAGCGGCGACGCCTTGATGGCCCGCGCGGCATGCAGGTCGGCGCGGCCGAATTCGTCGATAACCAGCCAGCTGTAGGTTTCATTCACGACCTGTTGCGGCCGGTCGTCTTCCATGCGCACATACCAGTCGGCCAAGCGCAGGGTCTGCCCGGCGAAATCGCTGGCGATTGCCCGGCCCTCGATCAGGTCGACATAGCAATCGTGCATTATGGGCAGCACGTCCGTGCCGGCCAGGAAAAATTGGTAACTCTTGTGGTGCGGGTGAAGACCTGCCCGTCGACGCCCGTATTCACCTTGCAGGGCTTCCACCTGGGTCAGCATCTCGTCCACGGCCTCCTGCCCCGATTCAGCGCCCAGTTCGTCCCGCTGCAGTTGCAGGCGCTCGCGCAACAGGCCCAGCACTTCCAGCGCGCCATTGATGCGATTGATCTCCTGTTGCAGGTCGCGTTCTGACATGAATTGAACCTCCTGAGCGGTGAAGCCTTCCTCTGGCTGGGCCATTGCAGGCGCCTACCTGTGGGGCAGCCAAAGCACGATCAACGGCGATCTTGGCCAATGTGAATCACGACTTTTTTCATGGTCATCTCCTTATTTGGAAAGTATCTGGAACAGCTTGTACGCCGTCATCACCACGATGAGTACGCCGAAGCCCTGCTTCAAGCGTTTGCCCGGCACATAGAGACTGGTGATGCGCGCGCCGAAGAACGAGCCCGCCGCGCCCACGACGATCAGAATGGCGGCCAGCGTAAGATCGACCCTGGCCGTGGCGAGGTGCGGAATGAGTGCCGAGAACGAGGGCGGGGTGACGGCGAGCGCGTTGACCGCCGCAGCGCGCTTGGGCTCGAAGCCGACCAGGATGAGCGTGGGTAGCAGCAGGAAGCCCGGCCCCACGCCGAGCATCCCCGCAGCTACCGAGATCGGCACGGCGAGAAGCAAGGCGAGTTTCAGATTCGGCTCTGTTTCAGTAACGGCACCCGGCTTGTCCGGCAGGAACATGCGCCAGGCCAGAAAGGCGACGGCGAGAAAATAGAACCCCCACAGCCAGCGCGCGTCCACGATCTGCGCGAGCCACGACCCGAGAGGCGCGACCACCGTGGTGACGATGGCGAGCAGGATCGCCGGCCGCCACGCCACCAGCCCGCTGCGCGCAAAGCCGAACAGCGAGAACAACGCCGTGATGCCGTTTAGAAACAGGGAAAGCGGCTGCACTTCATGCACCAGGTCGTGCAGAAAGAAACCGAGGAACGGGACTGCCGCGAAGGCCACGCCCAAGCCCAGCATGCCCGAGGCGACCGACAGCACGGCCAGGCCGATGGCCATGACGAGGGTTGCGTTTTCCATGTTCGCTCCGCTGAAAAGGAGAGGAAACCCGGCAGCCGGAGCCGCCGGGTAAAACAACGCTGAACTTACTTGAGGAAGCCGCGCGCCTTCATGTTGTCGCAGCCGTAGCGGGAGCCCATGGGGGGCAGGGTCACGCCTTTTTCCTTGGCACGTTCTTCCATCTGTTTGTGGTGCTCTTCCTGGTAGGCCTTGCACTCGTCGTAGGTCTTGAAGCTGCGCATCTTGGTCTGGTGTTCGGTGCGCTCGGCTGGGGTCATGAGCTGCCAGCCCCAGGTGTTGGCCTGGCTGGCGGCCCAGGGGCCCCTGGCCAGCGCCAGGCCGGAGGTGGCGAGGATGGTGCCGGCGAGAGCGGCGGCGAGGACGGATTTCAGTTTCATGGTCTGCTCCTTTTCAAGTTAACGATCAAGGGACTGCAAACTGTTTAACGCCGCAAGCCAGCTTCGGCTGACGACGCACTTGAACTATAGCACCTTGGCGCGGATGCCGCGTGGCGTGTCGGCTTCCTCGCGCACGGTCACCCTGCCCGCCTGCATCGCCACGAGGGTCAGGCACCACAGGTTGGGCAAGGCTCCCGCTGCAGCCCGCGCCGCTTCCTCCGAATCGGCATGGACCAGCGCGACGAGGCGGCGCGGGTCGCGCGGATGAGGTGCGACGCGGAGGGCGAAATCCGCCTGCGGCAAGCTTCCCTCGGGAAACAGTCTGGCCGCGACCGGATTGTCGCGCCCGAGCACGACGATGGAGTCCGGCCGGACAGCGGATTCTTCGGCCAGGGCGGAAGGGTTCAGCGCCTGCCACGGACGGCGCGCGGGCTGCCGCCGCCCGCGTCCGCCGGCAAAGCGGGATGCCGCGTCGCCAAGCTGCATCGCCATCACCCGCCCTTGCAGTCCGGCGAGCGATTCCACCAGCGGCGCATAGCGGCCCACGCCTTGTTCGCCGGCGACGATGCCGATTTTCTCGCGGGTGAGCAGGCGCTCGATGGTGGGCGGGTATTCCGCCTCGGCCAGGGCGCGGAAAAGTTCGAAGTCCTCATCCACCACGACTTCCACCGGCCGGACGGCAAAACCCTGGCGCACGGTGAGCGCGGCTTTGTCGAGCCATATCGTTCGCCGTGTCGAGGATCCATCGGCGAAACGGATGTTGACCGGGACGTGCAAGTCATAAGGCGGGGCGGACTGCCGCAGGGTGAATTCCAGTTGATAGCCTTGCGGCGCGGCGCTGGCATGCACGCCGGAAAGCCCAAGCGCCGGCGTGTCGGCACGGTGCAACCACTGGGCGAAGAAGCGGGCCAGCGGGCGGCCATCTTCCGGCGCAAATGCGCGCTCCACGTCCTGCCAGGAAGCGACACGGAAGCGGTTTCCGGCCACGAAGCGCTTCAGCCCGGCGAAAAAATGCGCCTCTCCCAGCTCCCGCCGCAGCATGTGGAAGACCATCGCCGCCTTGGCATAGCCGATGTATTTGGAAGCGCGGTCCCCCTTCTCTTCGAACTTCGCCAGCGGATAGCCCTTGCCGCGCGGAATGTTGTTGCCGTAACCGGCGAGCATGCGCCGGCGGCATTTCCAGCCCTCCCCCGCCGCTTCCGCGGAAAGATAGTCGGCCACATAGAGCGTCAGCCCCTCGTTCCAGTTACCATTGGCATAATCGGTGAACACGCTGTTGCCGAACCACTGGTGGGCGATCTCGTGGTCGAGGGCGGCGTCTTCCCAGCGTTCGGCGCGGATCTCGCCGCGCCCGAGCACGATGTAAGTGGGCAGGGAATGCGCCCCGGCAGGTGCGTGCTCCACCATCGAGAAGCGCCGGTAGGGATAGGGCCCCAACTGGCGCTCGAAGCGTTGCAGATACTCGGCGGCCTTGGCGAGGAAACGGTCGGCGTAAGCGGCCTCCTCGGGCAGGAAATAGGCAAAGAGGTCGATGTCGCGGTACTTGCCGCGCCTGATGGCGAAACGCTTCGACGCCGCCAGGCTGATGCCCTCCTCGTGGGGCAGCCGGTGGGGAAAATCGAAGCTGAATTCCACGCCATCCTCCACTGCGCGGCGGCGGATGCGGTTCGCCTCCGACACTGCTTCCCAGCCAGCGGGAAGCCGCGCCTTGAGGCGATAGCGGAAAGTCCCCGGCACCACCGGGTACCACTCGCCGGACAGGACAATGCCGCGCGTCGAAACCTGTTCCTCCCCTTCCTGCGGCAAGACGGCTTCGTAGCGGATGCGCACGCGCTGCCGCACGGACAGGGCAAGGCTTTCCTGATCGGCCTGCGGCAGGGAAATCGCCTTGCCGTCCACCTCGACCGCCTTCCACACGAGATCCCCGCGCGGAATGACCATCCTGCCCGGACGGGCAGGCCGGATTTCCGCCGCGCCCAGCACCCGTCCACCCGCCAGATCGAAGGCCACGGACAGACGATATTCCGCCTCGGCCGCACTCACGGGCGATACGGCAAACAGACACAACAGCATCAGCAGAAGGCGCAGCGGCAACGTGACAACGGATGACATGGTCGTGGTTAAACCTGAATTTTTCGATGCTAACAACACAGGCGGATTTGCAGCCGATTCATCATAAGTCCGACAGCCTCCCAGGGACGCCTCACCCTTCTCCCGCCGGGAGAAGAGCCGGGGATGAGGGCGCGATGGCTGCAACAGCCCGGTTTAACGCAGCAGGCCGCCAACGATGCGGTACACCGCTTCTTCCGGCGCCAGCCCCCGCGCCATCAGGGTTTCCATCTGCTGGCGGTCGACGCTGCCGATAGCGGCTTCGTGGGTCACCTTGGCTTCCGGGTGGGTCACCTTGACGACCGGACTGGCGCTCACCATGCCGCGGTCGCGGATGATCTCGGTGCAGTCCACATGCCCGCGCGCGCCGGCGGCATTGCCTTCGGTGATGCCGATCACTTCCGCGCTGGCATCGTCCTCCACCGCCACGCGCGACTTGATCAGGCCGCGCGCGTTGCGCCCGGCGAGCACCAGCCGTTCCTTCAGCCTGATCCTGTCCATCCCGTGGCCGAACACCTTGCTGGTGAGTTCGGCCACGGCGTCCTCGCCGACATTCACGTCGAAATCCACGTCCAGCTTGCCGACCAGTCCGGTGACCAGGGAAAAATCGGAGAACAGGCGCGCGCCGCGTTCCAGCTCGACCCGCGCGCGGGGCACGACCTCCATGCCGCCCGAAGCGCCGTGGTAGTGGGCTTCCTGGTAGCGCAGTTCGGCACCCGGCCCGACGCGGATGACGGCTTGCATGGCGTGGCGCGCCACATCGGGCACCGAGAACAGGCAGTGGGACCACAGCGTGGCCTGCGCGTTCGCCTCCATGACCAGGTCCAGCACCACGTTCTGCACGCCGAAGCGCTCGAACAGGCCGAAACACAGGTGGATCGGCTGCTCCACCTGCCTGCCTTCGGCAATGACGATTTTGGCCTCGATGCCCTGCTCCGTCGTCTGCGCGGTGACCGACACGCCGGGAATGGATTGCCTGCTGACGATCTGGTGACCGTAGGCCACCACGTGCGCGTTGTCGCCGGACAGGATCAGGCCCGGGTCTTCCCCGATCATCCGCAGCGCCTGGTACAACTGTTCCAGATCAGTCATGGCACGTCTCCCCGTCGCAGCGCCGGCACAGGCGCGCCTTGTAATGTGCCACCACCTCTTCGGGCGGCCCGCCGAACACGATGCGGCCGCCGCACAACTGCGAGGCGCGGTCGGCGTGCGCGGCCAGTTCTTCCTGGTGGGTGATGAGCAGCACCGCCGAACCGGTTTCGCGCAAGGATTCGACCACGGCAATGATTTCCCCCAGCGAGAGCATGTCCACCCCCGCCGTGGGTTCGTCCAGGATCGCCAGCTTCGGTCCCAGCGCCAGCAGGGCGGCGAGCTCGATGCGCTTCCTTTCGCCGCCGGAGAGCGCCTTGTCCACCATGCGGGCAAGGTACTCTCCTGACGGCAGCCCGACGCGGTCGAGGCACTCGGCCGCGTTCCTTTTCGGGCTGCCCAGGGACAGATATTCCGCCACTGTCAGCCCTTCGAAGCGGGCCGGCTCCTGCCACGCCAGGCTGATGCCCAGCCGCGCCCGCTCGTGGATCGGCAGTTCGGCGATGGATTTCCCGCCGAACAGCAGCTCGCCATGTTCCGGCCGGTATCCCCCGCAGCCCATGACGAGGTAGGCCAGGCTGCTCTTGCCCGAACCGTTGGCGCCCAGCAGGGCGTGGATTTCGCCGGGGAGCAGGGCCAGTTCCACGTCCCGCAACACCTGCCGCCCGTCGAGGCGCAGCGAGACATGGCGCAATTCCAGGAGCGGCATGTCGTTGCGGGGGCTCATTTTCACGCCCCGGCCACTTGCGCCGCGGGCGCCGGCACCACGAACACCGGCGCGAAGCCGCCGCCCGGCGTGCGGAAATTGGTGGTCTGACCGGCATACAGCCGCGCCGCGACAAGCTGGATATTGCCGCCGTAGGCGTAGGCGCGCACGTCGAGCTTGAGGTCGGCGGCGGTGCCGTCCACCAGGGTCAGGCGTTCGCTGGGCGGGGCGATGGTTTGTGCCACGTAATCGCCGGCGAGAATTTCCTCCCACACCCGGCGCGTCAGCTTGTCCCCGCGATAAGCCGCCTTGCTGCCATAGCCCGTTGCCGGCTTGAAGAACAGGGTACGGCGTCGCGCCCATAATTGATCGGCTTTCCCCTGCGTGACCTGTTCCGTGCGCGGCACGCCGGCCAGCAGGGTTTCCCGCAGCGCCGGCGGCGCGCCGAGCCGGGCAAGCGCGTCGGCGTCGCTCAAGATCGCCAGATTGCGCTTGTCAGCATACAGGGCGTGGGCGCGCGGATGCGGCGTCAGCACCACGGCGCCAGCCTCGTAAGCCTGGCGCAGCGCGGCATGGGCGGGGTCTTGCAGGTAGAAGTCGGTGACCCGGTTGTAAACCATGTCGATGCTTTGCCCGGCATGCCGCAGCTTGCCATCGCGCCATTCCAGTTCCCTTGCATCGGCGATCACCGCCTCAGCGCCAAAGCGCGCAAACAGGCGTCCGAATAACTGGAACTCGGGGTAGAGATATTGCGCGGCCGGCTCGTCGTCGACGATGGCGATGCGGCCGAGCGGCGCCGTGCCGCGCTGGCAGCGCCACTCCTCGACGAACATGTCAAAAAATGTCTGCTCGATCCGCATGAGCTCGGTGGGCGGCTGAAGCGCCCATTCCATTTGCCGGCAACAGGCTTGCTGGGCGCGCGCCAGCACGGCGTTGAGCAGCGCGCCGCCGGCGTTGGTGTTGATTTCGATGAGCCGCGGCCCCTCTGCTTCGAGGTGAAAATCGAAACCCATGAACACGCCCCTGGGGCCCTGTTCCAGCCTTGCAATCGCTGGGGCGCGGGCGAGCGTCGCCGCCTGGTATGCCGGCAGCGCCGCCACGCTTTCGATCGCGGCGGCAATGGCCGTCATGCCCTGATACTGTTCAGGCGAAATGAACACGGCCGTGGCGGAAAAAAGATTGGGGCGGCTGCGCGCGATTTCCCCATACAGCCCCGCGAGCGAGGGATCGGTTTCCAGATGACGGCGCAAGGCCTCCGGGTCGAGGGTGCGGCAGGCGCAGCCACGATTCAGGCTTTCCGCGGTAACCGGCCAGAGTGCTGCAATCGGTTCAGGTATTGTCTTCATTTTTCGTTAACCCGGATGTTTCACAAATTCGCGTGATGATCGCGCAGGATTTTGTTCCGTAGGGGAATTTCGTGAGGGAGTGGCGTTTTATTCATACGCCCGACCGAACAAAAGACCAGCGAGGGCGCGCGTCAATTTATGAAACATCCGGGTTAAGATAAAGCGGTCAATCATGAAATGCCATCTCGCTTGACAGGATCACTTCGATCTCTTCGACGATCTTTTCCTGGCGCAGCGCGTTGCGTTTGAGGGCGAGGCGGGCGATGGTTTCATCGAGGCGGTCGAGGGCGTTTTCCATGTGCGCCAGGCGCTGGCGGCTTTCCGCCGCGAGGGACTCGTAGAGCAGGCCGTAGAGGGTGGCCAGCAGGTACTGGTCGAGCAGTTCGGCGAAAAATTCCGGCGCCGCGAGCTGCAGGCGCGGCGGATGCGCGAGGTGCGGCGCGGGCGCGGGGTCGAAAGGCAGGAGGCGTTTGAGGGACGGTTCGCCCTCGGCTTCGTGGGCCAGGCTGAAAAGCGCCGCGCCCGCGCCGGAAAGCTGACGGCTCGCCGCGTGCAGGGCGTCCATGATGCGGTTCAGCACGGCGGGCACGTCTTCCGTCACGGTCGGGCCGTCGAGCCGGGCGACGGTGCCGGGGTGACTTTCCAGCTTCGCCGCCAGGCGGCTGCCCACCACCAGCAGCGTGGGGGCGGGCTGCCAGCCAGGCAGCGCGGCCAGGGCGGCGAGGACGCGCTCGTTGAAGTTGCCGCAGAAGCCGCGCTCGGAGCCGATCATGAGCAGAATTGCAGGCTGTTGGCCCGGCTCGCCCGCGACGGGGAAAAAGTGCAGAAAATCGGCCGCCGCCGCCTCGATGTTGGCGAGCATGCGGCGCTGGTGGCCGATGAAGCGGGAAAGCTTCTTCGTTTCCACCAGCGACAGGCTTTTCATGGCCGTCATGATGCCGCTGATTTCCTTGAGGCGCGCGTAGCGCTGCGCGAGTTCGGCCTGGCCGCTCATGCTGCGAGCCAGTTGTTCAGCCGCGCCAGCCACTCGTCCCGCGCGGCGTCCAGCGCAAGCGGATCGCGCACAAGCCCGTCCTGGATTTTTCGCAGCGCATCGGGCAGGGTTTGCAGTTCGAAGCCGTCGAGCAGGCCGGCGTTGAAGGCGCTCATCCAGGCGAGCTGAAAAGTCGCCGGCAAGGGGGTCAGGCGCTCCTGCTTGAGGATTTCGCGCAAGGCACGACCGCGCCGGATCTTGGCCTCGGCGCCCGCTTCCAGCTTGGTGCCGAAGCGGGTGAAGACTTCCAGTTCGAGGAATTGCAGGTAGTCGAGCTTCATTCGCCCGGCCTCTTCCTTGATGCGCGGGTGCTGCGCCTTGCCGCCGATGCGCGACACCGACAGCGGCACGTCCACCGCGGGCAGGATGCCGGCGGCGAACAGGCGGCGGTCGAGGTAGATCTGGCCGTCGGTGATGGAAATGAGATTGGTGGGGATGTAGGCGGCGATCTCGCCTTCCTCGGTTTCGACGACGGGCAGCGCGGTCAGGCTGCCGCCGCCATGTTCCGGCGAGAGGCGGGTGGAGCGTTCGAGCAGGCGCGCGTGCAGGTAAAAGATGTCGCCGGGATAGGCCTCGCGCCCCGGCGGGCGGTGCATGAGCAGCGACAGCTCGCGGTAGGCGCGGGCGTGGGTGGTGAGATCGTCATACACCACCAGGGTGTCCTCGCCGCGGCGCATCCAGCCCTCGGCGATGGCGCAGCCGGCGAAGGGCGCGAGATACTTCATGCCCGGCGTGGCAGTCGCCTCCCCCACCACCACCGTGGTGTAGGCCAGCGCGCCGTGGCGCTGCAAGAGGTCGATGGCGAGCGCCGCCTCGGAGCGCTTCTGCCCGATCATGACATAGACGCACTTCACGCCCTGCCCGGCCTGCGCCACCACCGTGTCGAGCGCGACCGAAGTCTTGCCGGTGCCCAGGTCGCCGATGATGAGCTGGCGCTGGCCGCGGCCGACGGGGATGAGGGTGTCGACCACCTTGATGCCGGTGTAGAGCGGGCGGTTGACGAAATCGCGCGCGACGATCGGCGGCGAGGCGCCTTCGAGGGGCGCATAAGCTTCCGTCCCGGGCGGCGGCAGGCCGTCCAGCGGCTTGCCCAACGGATCGACCACGCGCCCCAGCAGGCCATCGCCAATGCCGATTTCGAGCCGTTCGCCAGTGTGCGAGACCAGCGAGCCGGACGCGACGTTCGCCTCCGGGTCGAGCAGGATCACCCCGAGGCGCTCCGCCTGCAGTTCGAACACCATGCCGCGGCTGCCGTCCTCGAAATGCAGGATTTCCTCCACCGCCGCCGAGGGCAGGCCATAAACCCAGGCGATGCCGTCGCCGACCGAGGCCACCCGCCCCTTCTCGCCCAGGCGCAGGGTGAAGCGGTAGCCGTCCACGCGCCGCGCCAGGCGGTCGAGCAGGCCTGCTTCAGCCCCCATGCTCGAGGCTCCCGCTGAAAAAACCGAGCTCGTCGCGCAGGTTGGCCATCAGTACCCAGGAGCCCGCCATGATGCACACGCCCGCCTTGAGCACGGCGTCATCGCTGAATTCTGGCGCCAGCGTGCGGCCCGCCAGGCGGCCAAGGACCTGGGTGAAAGCCGCGCGCTGCGCGGTGTCGAGGGGATAGGCGCTGACCACCTTGATGCTCGCGCCGGGGTCGCGCAGGATGTCCAGCTTGTCCGGCGCCAGGGCATCGAGTTCGCTCAGGGCGAGCTCCGCCAGCTTCGCGTTCAACTCGGGGCCGGCCAGGCGATCCAGAAAACGGCTGGCGAAACGGGTGGCGATGGTCAGCGCTTCGCGTTCCAGCGCCGCTTCGCGCTCGCTTCTCTCGCGCGCTTCGAGCATTTGGCGGCGCTGGCGGTCGGCATTGACTTCCGCCTCCACGGCAGCCAGGCGCCGCGTCCGCTCGGCGGCGATCTCCTCGGCAAGCGCGGCCCTGGCCGCGGCGCGATCCTTGTCCACGTCCGCCAGACGCGCCTGATATTGGCTTTTCAGCGCCTCCGCCTCGCGCCGCACGGTTTCGGCGTCGGCGAGGGTCTTCGCGGTGGCGGCCTGGCGCTTTTCGATCACGTCCAGCACCGGACGGTAGAAAAACCGCTTCAGCAGCCACACCAGCACCAGGAAGTTGATGACTTCGAGGATGAAGGTCGTCAGGTCGAATTCCATGGCGCGGCTACTTCAGGATGTATTCGAGCAGCGGGTTGCGGAACAGCACGATGAGCACGATCACCAGCACGTAGATCGCCAGCGACTCGATCATCGCCAGGCCGATGAACAGGGTGCGGGTGATCGACTTTTCCGCCTCGGGCTGGCGCGCCAGCGCATCCAGCGCCTGGGAAATGGCGCGCCCCATGGCGAGCGCGGGGAAAATCACGCCAACGGCGATGGCGGCGAGCGCGCCGCCGGTGGAAAGCAGGGTAAACCAGGTCATCTTGTCCATGCGTCAGTCCTCGTGTTGAAGTTCATGGGATTGCAGTGCGCCGGCCACGTACACCAGCGCCAGCGTGCCGAAAATGTAGGCCTGCACCAGCGCCTCGACGATGTGCAGCATGAGCAGCGGGATCGGCGCGAGAAATCCCGCCACCAGCAGCACCAGCAGCGCCGCCATCTCCAGGCTCATCATGTTGCCGAACAGGCGCACCGCCAGTGCCAGGGTACGGGTGACCTCGCCCAGCAGGTGGAACGGCAGCAGGATCGGGTTGGGGTCGAGATAATGTCTGAGATAGGTGCGCCAGCCGTCGATGCGGATGCCGAACCAGTGCACCGAGGCAAACACCAAGAGGGCCAGCGCCACGGTCAGCGAGAGATCGCCGGTGGGCGAACGCAGCCCTGGCACCAGCCCCATCAGGTTGGCCGCGGCGATGAACAGCCACAGCGTGCCGATGAAGGGCAGGAGCCGCGCGGCATGGCCGGGCGCGGTATCCTCGATGGCCTGCTGCAGGGCGAGCACGGTGCCTTCCAGCATCGTTTGCCGGCGCGAGGGCGCATCCACGGAGAGATGCCGCGTGCCCAGCCAGGCGAATCCCGCCAGCAGTATCATCAGCAGCCAGGTGGCGAGCACCGTGACGCCGACATGCAGCGGCCCGAGGTGAAAAACCAGCAGTTCGAGAAATTCCGGTTTGCCCATGTTCAGTTCTTCCGGATATAGAGGTAGACATTCATGCCGCCGACGAACACGCCCGTCACCAGCAGGCTCACCGTCCAGCGGTAGGAATAGCCTGAAAGCAGGCTGTCGATCCAGTGTCCGAGATAGGCGCCGCCCACCACCGGCAGCACGAACAGCAGCGCCAGCGTGCCGAGGAACACCGTCTGGGCGAGCAGCGTGGGCCGGTCCTTCTCTGCCTGGGCCATGCGCTCGGCCTGTTTCTCGATGTTCTTCCGCAGGCGTTCGCCGTTTTCCATCGCCGCTACTCCATTCCCAGTTGCGCCAGACGCCTGAGCATCTCGGCTTCCAGCCGGTGCAGCTTGCGCCGCGTCTGCTCCAGCGCCTGTTCCTCTTCCAGCAGCTCGCGGGTGAGCGCCTGGGCGATGCGCCCCACATCGCTGTCGCGCAGGTAGCGCCGGGTGGAGATGCGCAGCTCGTTGTCGATAAAATACAGCAGTCCGCCGGGAAAGCCCAGGTATTCCCGGCTGCCATCGGCCAGGGTCAGTCGCGCCAGGCCGAAGGTGAGCGCGGTCATGAAGCGCTCGTGCCGCGCCAGCAGGCCGAAGCTGCCGCTGTTGTCCTCGCCGCTAAAGCTCGCCGCCTGTTCGATGACTTCCGTCCGGTCGGCGGCGAAGAGATGCACGGTAAACGTGTTCATGGTAGCGCGTCCTGCATCGCCCCGCGCATGTAGCAGCGTTCCTCCGGCAAATCGTCGTACTCGCCGCGCAGGAAGGCCTCGCAGTCGGTCAGCGTCTGGGCGAGCGGGACCGACACGCCGGCGGCGGCATTCTGCGCGGTCATGGCGTGGAAGGGCTGGGTGAGGTAGCGCTGCAGGCGGCGGGCGCGCTGCACCACCAGGCGGTCGGTTTCCGACAGCTCCTCCAGCCCGAGCATGGTGATGATGTCCTCCAGCTCGCGGTAGCGCGCCAGGTGCTCGCGCACGTCGTGAGCCACCTGGTAGTGGCGGTCGCCGAGGAAGTGCCGGTCCATCAGGTTGCTGCCCGAGGCGAGCGGGTCCACCGCCGGGTAGATGCCCTTGGCCGCCTGGGCGCGCGACAGGATCACGCGGGTGTCGAGATGGGCGAGGATGGCGCCTACGGCCGGGTCGGTCATGTCGTCGGCGGGCACGTAGACCGCCTGCACCGAAGTGATGTTGCCGAGCCGGCTGGAGACGATGCGGTCCTCCAGTTCCGCCACTTCCGACGGCAGGGTCGGCTGGTAACCGACGGTGGCGGGCATGCGTCCCAGCAGTCCCGATACTTCGGAACCTGCCTGCACGAAGCGGAACACGTTGTCCATCAGGAACAGCACTTCCTTGCCGAGGGTATCGCGCAGGTATTCGGCATAGGTGAGCGCGGCCAGCCCGACGCGGAAGCGCACGCCCGGCGACTCGTCCATCTGGCCGAACACCAGCACCGCGTTGGCCAGCGCGCCGTTGTCGGCCATCTCGTGCCACAGCTCGTGGCCCTCGCGGATGCGCTCGCCCACCCCGGCGAATACCGAGACGCCGCCGTGCAGCAGGGCCACCGCCTGCATGAACTCCATGATGAGCACGGTCTTGCCCACTCCCGCCCCGCCGAACAGCCCGGTCTTGCCGCCGCGTATGAAGGGACAGAGCAGGTCGATGACCTTGATTCCAGTCTCCAGGATGCCGCTCGAAGGCAGCGTATCAGCCAGCCGGGGCGGCGGCGCAAGCAGCTTGCGGAATTCCTTCGGCGCCAGCGGCGGCCCGCCGTCCAGCGGCGCGCCGAAGACGTCCAGCAGCCGTCCCAGGCAATCGGCCGACACCGGCACGCGCAGCGGCGCCCCGCTGTCGAACACCGGCGTGCCGCGCTGCAAGCCCGCCGTGCGCGAGAGCGCGATGGCGCGCACCTGGTGCGGATCGAGATGATGCAGCACTTCGAGCACGGCATTTTCGCCATCGATCGCCACCGTCAGCGCCCGATGCAAGGGCGGCAGCACGTCGCAGGCAATGTCCACCACCGGGCCGTGGATTTCGACGACGCGGCCGATGGTGGGCACGGAAGATATTTGGGCGGACCGGTTCATGGGGTAATTATCCTGGAAACCTCGGTTGGACGAGGGGAAGTGTGCGGTTTTTTGCGGTGCAGGGCAAGGCACAACGACGCGGAATGGCCGTTCCATTCCAAGGCGTTGTCACGCCGCCATGCGCCGCAAAAACCGTGCAATCCGCCTCGTGGCGGTGTCACCCGTCGGGTGAAACGATCATTCAGGAAGAAACTTGTCGGATTCATTGCCCTATGCACGCCATGAAGCGGTCGACCGAGGTTCCCAGCCCGGATGTTTCATAAATTCGCGTGATGATCGCGCAGGATTTTGTTCCATAGGGGAATTTTGTGAGGGAGTGGCGTTTTGTTCATAGCCCGACCGAACGAAATTCCATACGGAACAAAAGACCAGCGAGGGCGCGCGTCAATTCATGAAACATCCGGGCAAGGATTATATAGGGCGAATCCGCTTGAGAAACTGGAACCATGCCACGCTGGCCAGTCCCAGTCCGAAGGCGGCGGCCAGTTCGCCCGGCGGCAGCGGCGCAAAGCGGAACACGCCCGCCAGGAACGGCAGGTAAAGCGCGAGCGCGAGTAAGCAGAGGGTCACGCCGGTGACGATCCACAGGATGGGGTTGGGCGCCGTGAGCGCCGCCAGCAGCGATTGCGCGCGCGAGCGGTTGGCATAAATCAGCGCCAGGTTGGCGACCACCAGCGTGGCGAAGGCGAAGGCGCGCGCTTCCGGCTCGTCCAGCCGGTGAGCGGCCCAGCCATAGGCGCCCATCACCACGGCCAGGACGCCGACTCCCTGCAACAGCGCCAGCCACAGCGTGGCGCCGCCGAACAGCCGGGCATTCGCATCGCGCGGCGGGCGCCGCATCACGTCCGCTTCCGCCTCCTCGTTCTCGAAAGCCAGCGAGCAGGAAGGGTCGATGATGAGTTCGAGAAAAGCGATGTGCATGGGAAACAGCACCGCCGGCCAGCCCAGCAGCACCGGCAGCAGCGCCATGCCGGCAATGGGGATGTGCACCGCGAGGATGTAGGACATGGATTTCTGCATGTTGTCGAAGATGCGCCGCCCCAGCCGCACGGCGCGCACGATGGAGGCGAAGTTGTCGTCCAGCAGCACCAGCGCCGCCGCCTCGCGCGCCACGTCGGTGCCGCGTCCGCCCATCGCGATGCCGACGTGCGCGGCCTTGAGCGCGGGCGCGTCGTTCACGCCATCGCCGGTCATGGCCGTGACTTCTCCGTCGGCCTTGAGCGCCTGCACGATGCGCAGTTTCTGTTCCGGCGCGATGCGGGCGCATACGCTCACGGCCTTCATGCGCGCCTGCAATTGCCCGTCGCTCATCTCGCCCAGCGTGTCGCCCGACAGCACTTCAAGCGCATCCAGCCCTGCTTGGCGGGCGATGGCGCGCGCCGTGGCGGGGTAGTCGCCGGTGATCATCACCACCCGGATGCCCGCATCATGACACTGGCGCATGGCATCCGGGATCTCCGCGCGCAGCGGATCGGCCAGCCCCAGCAGGCCGACGAAATCGAAATCGAAGTCGTGCTCGATGGCGGGAAAGCTGGCGCCGTCAAACCGTGCCCTGGCTACCGCCAGCACGCGCAGGCCGTCGGCGGCCATGGCCTCCACTGCTGCCGCAACACCTGCCTGGGCGCCCGCATCGAGATGGCACAGGTCGACGATGGCCTCCGGCGCGCCCTTGGCGGCGACCACATAGCTATCGCTGTCCACGGCTTTCCACACGTGCGATTTCGCGCGCAATTGCGGCGTCAGGCAATATTGGCGGGCCAGCGTCCAGTCGCGGTGCAGGTGTTCGGTATGCGCGAGAAAATGTTCCCCAAGACGCTGAAAGGCCTGTTCCATGGGGTCGAACGGATCGATTTCGCTCGCCAGGATGGAAAATTCCACCAGCACGTGGAATGTTTCCGGCAGTTCGGCCGGCGCATCAGCGTTCACCGCAAGCGTGTCGCCACCGGCCCATAACCGCGCCACCGTCATGCGGTTTTCGGTCAGCGTGCCGGTCTTGTCCACGCACAGCACCGAGGTGGCGCCGAGGGTTTCGATGGCATTGATGCGCCGGGTCAGCACTTTTTCCTTCGACAGCCGCCAGGCACCCAGCGCGGGGAAAACGGCGAGCACCACCGGGTATTCCTCCGGCAGCATGGCCATGGCCAGCGCGATGCCGGCCAGGAGCGCGGCCAGCCAGTCGCCGCGCATCACTCCGTAAACCACGAACAGGAGCAGGCTCAGGCCCAGCCCCAGCAAGGCGATCGTGCCGATCAGGCGCGCGGTCTGCTTTTGCAGCGGCGAACGTTCCGTGGCCAGCGTGCCGAGCGCCGTGCCGATGCGGCCGATCTCGCTGCGCGGCCCGGTCGCCGTGACCCGCGCGATGCCCTGCCCCGCCACCACCAGCGTGCCGGAATAGACGAAGGGCGTGTCGTCGCCGCCGGGTCGCACCGGCGCAGGCTCTCCCGTTCCCGCCATCTTGTTTACCGGCACCGCCTCGCCGGTGAGCAGCGATTCGTCCACCATCAGGCCGACGCCCTCGATCACCACGCCATCTGCCGGCACGCGGTCGCCCTCGGCGAGCACCACGAGATCGCCGCGCACCACTTCGCGCCCGGCGATGCGCACCCGCTGGCCGTCACGGATCACCAGCGCGCGCGGACTGGTGAGGTCGCGCAACGCCCCGATCGCGCGTTCGGTCTTGCCTTCCTGAAAGAGCGTGAGGCCAATGGTGACCAGGACGAAGCCGAACAGGATCAGCCCTTCCTGCAATTCGCCGAAGATGAGATAGAGCGTGCCGGCGGCGAGCAGCAGCAGGAACATCGGCTCGCGCATGGTTTCCCAGACGATGACCAGCCAGGTACGGCGCTGTCCGCCGGGCAAGGCGTTGGGGCCGTCCTCGGCCAGAGCTCGGGCGGCCTCGCTGGCGCTCAATCCATTCATCCCGGAAACCTCTGCTGAATTGTGAGTTGTTCCAGCTTGCTTTCCAGTTCGCTGACGCGCCGTTCCAGCAAGGCCTTTTCTTCTTCCAGGGCGGCAAGCTGGCGGCGCAGGCGGGAGGTGTTCCACTGGCCGCGGATCACGGCTGGCGACGACAACAGGGCCGCGATGATGGCGCCCAGGCCAAGCGCGAGCAGCAATACCATGGCGAGGGAACTGTCGAAACGCCAGACGGCGAAGGTCACCGTCACGGGCACATTGTTCTGCAGGGCGAACATGACCGAGCCGATGGCGAAAATGATGCCGAAGATCAACATGAGCTGCATGGCTTGCTCCTTTGGCTGAACAGGTCAGTCGAAACGTAAGTCACGCCATCATAGCCTGCACCGGCCACGATGGGTACATCCTGAAAACCGCATTTCAACCGCATGGCAGCGGCTTGCGCAGCATCATTTCCACCTGCACGGTACGGCCCTGGTCGGCCAGCCAGACCAGCCCATCCCAATAAATAGGGTCAGACTCGATTTAATCCGATAAGCGGTCGAGCGGGCTTTGCACGCCCCTGCCGCCGAATTGCAATAAATAGGGTCAGACTCGATTTAATCCGATAAGCGGTCGAGCGGGCTTTGCACGCCCCTGCCGCCGCGATTCAACACATGCAAATAAATAGAATAAATAGGGTCAGACTCGATTTAATCCGATAAGCGGTCGAGCGGGCTTTGCACGCCCCTGCCGCCGCGATTCAACACATGGGTGTAGATCATCGTCGTCTGCAAATAAATATGGGTTGAAGCCGCCACTTTCCCCGCCACCGCCAGATGCGACAAAAACGCCTCCACCTCCGCCGCGCCCATCTGCGCCGGGTGGGTCTTGTCATGGAACAAAATGTAGCGTTTAATCCAATCCAGATAAACCCGCTCAGTGCGGATGCTATAGTGCTTCGCGCGCAGCACGGACTGTACCTGATCGAGTAGTTTTGGCGGGTTTGCGGGGGTAGACATGATGGGGCCTCAAGAACCAGTTGATGGCCTGATAAAAATCGGATCGCCTTGATTCTAATTCAGGTTTAGAGTTATTGCCATGTTTATAAACCAACCCGATAAAATGATAGGTTTTTTATTGGGGGCTACTTTACGTTAGAAGTCAATATCGGAAGATGCCATGAAAATCGACGAGGCGAAGTACAAGAGTGATTTTGGCATTGAGCCAGAGAATTGCAGGAAATTGAAGGCTGCGCTTGAGCACGCTCTCGATATCCGAAAGTTTGAGATCGAACTCTATTGGAAGAGAGCAGCTTACTTCTGGACGCTCATTGCCGCAGCGTTCGCCGGTTATTTTGTGATTTTGAGTGCCGAGCATCTAGCCGACAAGAAGTTTCTGGCTTTCATTGTCGCGTGCGTTGGCTTCCTATTCACGTTCGCATGGTTTCAAGTGAATCGCGGAAGTAAACAATGGCAGGAAAATTGGGAAAACCACGTTGATATTCTGGAAGACAAAGTCACAGGACCTCTCTACAAAACCATCTTGGGTCGTCCACCTGGCGACGATTTTTTTGAGAGGCACGTTACTGGGCCTGGCAATATCTCCGTCTCAAAAACGAACCAAATCGTCAATCTATTTACGTTGTGCATTTGGCTTGTGTTGGCCTACTTTACGCTGGACGTTCTCGGGTGTGGCTATCCTCTCAGCATAAAGCACATCACTGTAGGCGCTCTGACTTTGGTCTTCTGTATTCTCATCCTTTGGAAGGGAAGAACGCATCTTGGAGATCACACGCACGTTGCCAACCAGCGAACTACCAGAGTTGAAAATTGACTTCTAACCTAACATTCGAGAGGGACAGGCCAGAAGCGGCCTGCCCCTCAATTTAACGTTAGCCGCTGAACACTGTATGGCACCGACAGTCGTCCGCGATGGCCCCTTTCGGCTCTTCTTCTTTTCGCGCGAAGAGCCGAGAATGCACGTCCATGTGGCACACCCGCATGGCGAGGCCAAGTTCTGGCTTGAGCCTGGCATCGCGCTGGCCACCCATACTGGCCTCTCCGAGCGCGAGCTGGCGGAGGCAGAGCGCGTCATCGCCCGACATCATCAGGAGATCATCAATGCCTGGCACAAGCACTTCGGTGGCTGAAGTCACCCATGTTTCAAAAAACGGCTTCTGGCTGCTTCTCGATGACGAGGAGCTGCTGGTGCCATTCGCGGAATTTCCTTGGTTCCGGCAGGCTACGATCGAGCAATTGACCACTATTGAATGGCCTACCCAGGATCATTTGTATTGGCCGCTACTGGATGTCGATTTGTCCGTCGAATCGATCCGCCGCCCGGAAAAATTTCCGCTCGTGTCGTCGATATCGGCTAACACTTCGCTCCAGGGTGACGCGCCGCAAGCGGCGCGCCCCTGAGCTGCGACGTTAGGGCTCCCTTCGCCACATTTTTTGCGGATTAATTCGAGTCTGACCCTAATTATGCTCTCATCCACGTGATGGCGGCGCGTCACGCCGGAACGCGCGGATTAATTCGAGTCTGACCCTAATTATGCTAATTATGCCGTCACGGGCACATTGTTCTGCAGGGCGAACATGACCGAGCCGATGGCGAAAATGATGCCGAAGATCAACATGAGCTGCATGGCTTGCTCCTTTGGCTGAACAGGTCAGTCGAAACGTAAGTCACGCCATCA
>JAQTLN010000036.1 GCA_028714875.1 Gallionellaceae bacterium | reverse complement strand
CCCGCGTGGCGTCAGGCGAAAGATGAGCAATTACGCTATTCGACGGCGCGGTATGCCGCTTCATCAGAAGCATGAGCCGGTACCGGTATTGCGTATCTGAACAGTATTGCCCCTAACCCCCCTTTGAAAAAGGGGGACCACCGCGCCAGCCGCATCACCAGTTAACGGGAAAAGAGCCTTGGAATAAGGCAAATCCTCCCCTACGACGCCGCCGCGTCCATTTCCCGCAGGCCCTCCTCAAGACCGGCGGCGTGGGTCAGGCGGGCGACGTTGCCTTTGGTAAAGAAGCCCTGGAAGTCGCCGAAGCGCTGCACATATTCGATGATCAGGCTGGAATACTCGGAAGCACTGGAGAAAATCTGCTTCAGGCCTTCTTCCTCGCTGCCGATCACGTCGAGCAGGAAGTTTTGGCCGCAATCGCGCAGCGATTCCACCACATAGTCGATGTTGGCCTTGCCGTTGCTGTGGCCGTCGTTCACCGCCACCGCGACATGGTGCAGGCGCGGGCCATAGTTGCGCACGAAGGCTTCGGTGGGCGACGGCAGTTGCAGCAGGTGGTTGACGAAATAGGGGTGATTGGCCGCCGTGAAGACCTTGGCCGGGCTTTCCAGCTCGTTGCTGTGATGCACGCTCTTGGTGACGTTGGTGGACGAGTTCTGGTCGGCGATGTCGTAGGAACCCCAGTAGTAATAGCTGGTGAGCGTGAGGTATTCGAGAATCGCGGCTTCGCGGTTCTGGCTGTAGACGCGGGTGGCGAGGTGGTCGATGGGCAGCAGCAGCTTGTCCAGGCCGAGTTTCTTCTGGGTTTCCTTGGCGGCTGCATAGGCCACCTGCACATCGGGGCGGATGCTGGACAGGCCCAGCGGGTAGACACGGATGTTGTGCTCCGGCCGCTCCCAGTAGCCGACGATGTTGTGGGTGTAGGGGCTGGGTTTCACCACGGCCATGTTGCCGGGCAGTTCCAGCTTGCGTATCTGGTCCTGATTGAAGAAGCGCACATCGCGCCCTTTCTGCAACTCGACCACGTCGTGCAGGCTGGTGACGCGGAAGATTTCACCCATGTAGCGCGAGTTGGGCTTCTGCGCGCCGATCGGGTAGACCTCGTTGAGGCTGCGGAAGATGCCGCGCGTGTTGGGGTCTTTCACTTCCCGCACCAGCACATCCGGGGAATTCATGTCGATCCGCAGGATATGGGTGAAATGGGTTTCCGACTCCAGCGTGACCAGATAATGGTACGGGGTCATCAGGCACAACTCGCCGACATAGGCGATGGAGTGTCCGGGTTCGACGGTGATCATCAGGGCGTCGATCTGCCGGATCAGGCTGGTCAGGCCGCAGCGGTCGCGGTCTTCCAGCAGTTGCACAAGATATTCCTCGAAGAAATCGGAGTTCAGCTTGTCGCCGTAGCGGGGAAGGTCGAGGGAGAGTGGGATCATTTGTGTAGGTGGTCCGGAGTGAGTGGGAGCGTCGGGTTACGCGATAAGGCCGCTAACCCGACCTACGCCTGTTCCTGTGATTGCTCGTGCAGCAGGAAGTACTGGCGCGAGATGGCGTCATGCAGTTCGCCGAGATCGGCCTGGATCTGGTCGAGATGGTCGTGCAGTGGCGCGGGGGAAACGTCATCCAGAGTCATCGCCTCCAGCCGGCGCCAGGTGCGGCTGGCGATCTGCAAGGGCACCTGGTAGTTGACCAATACCGACAGGCAACTTTCGATCTCGCCCAGGCAATGCGCCACAGTGCGCGGGAAATGCGGGTCGCGCAGCAGGAAGTTCAGGACGGAGGGGCCATCAATGCGAACGCCGACATGCTGGCGATACATCTGATAGGCGGACAGCGCGTTCAGCGTGCTCATCCACAGGCGTTCGCGCGCGGTCTCGGCCGCCGCCGCGTCGTCCGGCAGGTGGACCGCCGAATTCACATCGACGATGCGGGTGGTCATGTCGGCGCGTTCCAGGTTGCGGCCCAGCTTGAGGAACTGGTAGGCCAGGTCATGGCTCATCGAGCCCATCAACAGGCCGATCACCGACTGCCGCCGTTCGATCACGCCGCTCAGCACTTCGTAGCACTGGCTGCGGCTGCGCGTGGCGCGGGCGGCGTTATCGCGGGTGTAGAGATAGAGGCCGTTGATGCGCTCCCAGATTTCCATCGGCAACACTTCGCGGAAGGTGCGGGTGTTCTCGCGCGCGCTGTGGATGCTGGCGACGATGGAGCCGGGATTGCGCTCGTCCAGAATCAGGAAACGCATGATGTCGGCTTCGTTGGCCGCGAGGTAATGCTTGTGATAGAGCGCGTCCAGACCGGCCACCTTGAGCAGCACATCCCAGCCGAACGAGGCGCCACGCGGCAGGTCCAGCAACACCTGGGTGGTGCTATTGATGAAACGCGCGGTGTTCTCGGCGCGTTCGAGATAACGCGACATCCAGTAAAGGTTTTTCGCAACTCGGGAAAGCATGGTTCGACTCCGTTTGTGTAGGGTGCGCCGTGCGCACCAATCTTGTGGTGCGCGCGGCGCACCCTACGAAAGATCACTCGTCCACATCGACGATCCAGGTGTCTTTCGCGCCGCCACCCTGCGACGAGTTCACCACCAGAGAGCCCGCCGTCATCGCCACGCGGGTCAGGCCGCCAGTGGTGCAATAGAGCTTGTCGGACTGGAGGATGAAGGGGCGCAGATCGAGGTGGCGCGGCTCCATGTGGTCATCGACCAGGGTGGGCGCGGTGGACAGCGCCAGGGTCGGTTGCGCCATGTAATTGCGCGGATTCGCCTTGATCAGTTCGGCGAATTGTTCGCGCTCCTCCACCGTGGAGCGCGGGCCGATCAACATGCCGTAGCCGCCGGATTCGTTGGCCGGTTTCACCACCAGCTTGTCCAGGTTGGCCAGCACGTAGTCGCGATCCTCGTCGTACATGCACAGGTAGCTGGGCACGTTGGGGATGATCGGCTCCTCATCCAGGTAGTACTTGATCACTTTCGGGATGAAGGCATAGACCACCTTGTCGTCCGCCACCCCGGCACCCGGCGCGTTGGCGATGCCGACGTTGCCGGCGCGCCAGGCGCGCATCAGACCTTTCACGCCCAGCGCGGAATCGGCGCGGAAGGCTTCCGGATCGAGAAAATCGTCATCGATACGCCGGTAGATCACATCCACGCGGCGTAGGCCCGCGATGGTTTTCATGTAGACGCAGTCGTCCGCCTGCACCACCAGATCGCTGCCTTCCACCAGAAAGGCGCCCATCTTCTGCGCCAGATAGCTGTGCTCGAAGTAGGCGGAGTTGAAGATGCCGGGCGTGAGCACGGCCACCACCGGACGAACCCCCGCGCGCGGCGACAACGCGGCGAGCGTGTCGTGCAGACGGGTAGGGTAATCGTCCACCGGCAGGATGACGGAAGCCTGGAACAACTCGGGGAACAGGCGTTTCATGAGTTGCCGGTTTTCCAGCATGTAGGAGACACCGGAGGGCACCCGCAAATTATCTTCCAGCACATAAACGGTGCCGTCCTTGTCACGCACCAGATCGGTGCCGCAGACATGTGCCCAGACGCCAAAACGGGGCGTCATGCCCATGCATTGCGCACGGAAGTTCTTCGAACCCTTCAGGACTTCGAGTGGGAACACACCGTCTTTCACGATGCGCTGCTCGTTGTAGAGATCGTTGATGAATAAATTCAGAGCGGTGAGACGCTGTTTCAGGCCGGCCTCGATGCGCGTCCATTCCTTCTTCGACATGACACGGGGAATGATGTCGAACGGCCAGGCGCGGTCGATGTTCCCGGCCTCGCTATACACCGTGAAGGTGATGCCGGTGGTCATGATGGCGGCGTTAACGGCTTGCCGCCGCTCATCCAGACCAGCCGCGTCGAGCGCATCCAGGTGCTCGAACAAGGCGCGCGCCGCCGGGCGAGGCTGTCCATCCGACGCGATCAGTTCATCGAAAAATTCTTTGGCCGGGTAATCACGCACCAGGGTATTCATGATTTTTCTCCTTTATGGCCCAAACATTGCAAGGAGCGTGCCACCCGCCGACGGCGAACAACATTTACCCGCACCCTCTGACAAGGACTGAATTGTGACTTACTGCGTAGGCATGCTAATGGAAGCCGGCCTGGTCTTCCTTTCCGACACCCGCACCAATGCCGGCGTCGACCAGATCAACACTTTCCGCAAGATGAGCGTGTTCGAGCAAGCCGGCGAGCGCGTGCTGGTGCTGCTCTCGGCCGGCAATCTGGCGATTACCCAGGCGGTGGTCAGCCTGCTTTACGAGCGCCAGGCGAAAGAAGGTGAAAGCCTGTTGAAGGCGGCCGACATGTTCGAGGCCGCGCGCCATGTTGGGGATTGCGTGCGCGAGGTGCACCGGCGTGACGCGGAGTCGCTGCAAGCCTTCAGCATCGACTTCAACGCCAGCTTTCTACTCGGCGGCCAAATTCAAGGCGAGGCGCCGCGCCTGTTCAACATCTATGCCGCCGGCAATTTCGTCGAGTCCAGCGCCGACACGCCCTACTTCCAGATTGGCGAATCGAAATACGGCAAACCCATCCTGGACCGTGTCTTCACCTGGGCCAGCCCGCTGGAAGAAGCCGCCAAATGCGCCCTGATCTCGATGGATTCAACGCTCAAATCCAACCTCTCGGTGGGCATGCCGCTGGACCTGCTGTGTTATCCACGCGACAGCTTCAGCGGCGAAAAGCGTCTGCGCATCGGCGCCGACGACCCCTATTTCAAAACCCTGCACGAAGCCTGGGGCGAACGCATCAAACAGGCTTTCTCCGAACTTCCGGCGCTGGATTGGGAACAGTGCAAGGGGAAGTGACGCAACCATGTAGCGCCGGCATCCCTGCCGGCTCTTCTGGTCAAATCAAAACTGCCGGCTGGGAAGCCGGCGCTACAGCGCCGGCCGGGTAGGTCGGGTTAGCGGCTTTATCGCGTAACCCGACACCTTTGCACGACGCCATCGTCGGGTTACGGCTGCGCCTAACCCGACCTACACCTCGCTACATCAGCAGCGCCAACCCCAGCCCCACGCCGAAGCCGTTGATGTCCGTCGCCGCCGCGCCGAGGCCGCCCTTGCAGCGGCTGGCGGAGAGGTCGACGTGCAGCCAGGGCGTGTCGCCGACGAAGCGGTTGAGGAAACGCGCGGCGAGGATGTGGTCGGCCTCGGAATCGAGCGTGCATTGTTTGACGTCGGCCACCGTCGAATCCAGCGCTTCGTCGTAGTCCTCCGGCATCGGGAAGGCCACGACCCGCTCGCCGCTGGCCTGACCGGCCGCCACGGCGCGCGCGGCGAAATCGTCGCGATTGCTGATCACCCCGCTCATGCGCTCGCCCAGCGCCACCGCCATGCTGCCGGTGAGGGTGGCGAAATCGATGATCGCCGCCGGCTTCGCTTGCGCCGCCAGCGCCAGTGCATCGGCCAGCACCATGCGGCCCTCGGCGTCGGTATGGACGATCTCGATGGTCGTGCCATTCAGCGCCGTCACCACCTCGTTCTGGGTATAGGCATCGGGCGAGAGATGGTTCTCCGCGATCGCCAGCCAGACATCCAGCTTCAGCGGCAACTTCAAGCGCGTGGCGGCGAGCAGGATGCCCAGCACCACGGCGGAGCCGTTCATGTCGTCGTGCATGTTGTTCATGTAGCGCGCCGGCTTCAGGTTGTGGCCGCCGGTATCGAAACAGATGCCCTTGCCCACCAGCGCGGTCGTGCCGCCCTTGGCGCCTTTGCCCTTGAACGACAGCCGCACGATCGCCGCATCCTCATGGCCGCTGCCGCGCGCCACCGCCAGAAAGGCGCCGGCCTTCAGCTTGGTCAGACGCTTGATGTCGTATTCCTCGATCTCCCAACCGGCCTCTTCGGCCAGGGCGCGGATGCGCGCGCGGTAGCTGGAGGGCCGCAGCAGATTGGGCGGCAGCAGGGTGAGTTCGCGGCACAGACTGTTGCCCTCGGCCAGCGCGCGTTCGCGCTTCAGGTCGAGATCGGACACGCCATGCAACACGAGGTTTTTGAGCGCCTTGGGCGGCTTGCCGCGCTTCCACACCGGCATCGGCGTACCGTTCAGCCAGGCCACATAGGCCGCCGCCGCCCCTGCGCGCTGGCGGAAAGCCGCATCGCCGAACAAGGCGATTTCGATGCTCGCCGGCTGCTCGTCGAGCAAGGGCTTCATGGCCTGGCGCAAGGCGCTGTGCCAGTCGAAGGTGGATTTCGTCGCATCCAGGCGCAGCCACACCGAAACACAGCCGCCCGACAATTCCAGGGTCGACGCCTGCTTGGCCAGTTCCTCCGCCTTCTTGCCACGTCGCCGCAAACTCGCCTCGACAGTCGCATAATCGGGCGCCTCATGCCACTCCACACCCGCCGGGAGAACGATCAGGAGATGTGTGGTCTTTTCGCCGCGAACAAGCAACGGCGTGGGGTTCATGGTCAGTTTCGCCAGTTCACGAACGACAGATTTGTTCATTAGCCACCTTGAATATTAAAAACACCAATACTCTGTATTGATAAATTGACCGAGAAAGGCCGCGCCACGATAATTTGCGGCCTTGTTTTCCACCCATTGTTCCACGAAACCCGCTCTCCCCCAGAGAGCGGGTCGGGGCAAAGGCGCGGCGGTTGCTATAGTGCCCCGCGTGCCAACGCCCCCCAGCCCCTCCTCCAATGAACGAGGGGAGCAAAGACTGATACGGAGAGTTTTATTCATGCCGAATTCCATTCCCGCGCAATTGCCGGCTCATTTGCCTGATAGCGATCCTCAGGAAACCCGCGAGTGGCTGGAAGCCCTGGCCGCCGTGATTGCGGAAGAAGGGGTCGAGCGCGCGCATTACCTGCTGGAAAAGCTGGTCGACAAGGCGCGCCGCTCGGGCGCCTACCTGCCCTACAACGCCACCACCGCCTATGTGAACACCATCCCCGTGCACATGCAGGAGAAGCATCCCGGCGACGTGGCGATGGAAGGCCGCATCAAGGCGCTGATCCGCTGGAACGCGGTGGCCTGCGTGATGCGCGCCAACGAGAAGGCGCCCGGCGTGGGCGGCCATATCGCCAGCTTCCAGTCTTCCGCCACGCTCTATGACGTCGGCTTCAACCACTTCTTCAACGCCCCGACGGCGGAGCATGGCGGCGACCTGGTCTATTTCCAGGGCCACTCGGCGCCTGGCATCTATGCCCGCGCCTATCTGGAAGGCCGCATCAACGACGAGCAGTTCGGCAACTTCCGCCAGGAAACCTCCGGCGAAGGCATTCCCTCCTACCCGCACCCCTGGCTGATGCCGGATTTCTGGCAGTTCCCCACAGTGTCGATGGGCCTCGGCCCGATCACCGCGATCTACCAGGCGCGTTTCCTAAAATACCTGCATGACCGCGGCATCGCCGACACCTCCGGGCGCCATGTCTGGGCCTTCCTCGGCGACGGCGAAACCGACGAACCGGAATCCCTGGGCGCCATCACCCTGGCCTCGCGCGAGAAGCTGGACAACCTGATCTTCGTCATCAACTGCAACCTGCAACGCCTGGACGGCCCGGTGCGCGGCAACGGCAAGATCATCCAGGAACTGGAAGCCGCCTTTCGCGGCGCCGGCTGGAACGTGCTCAAGGTGCTCTGGGGTTCCTACTGGGACCCGCTCCTGGCGATGGATGGCAAAGGCCTTTTGCGCCAGCGCATGGAAGAGTGCGTGGACGGCGAATACCAGAACTTCAAGGCCAAGGGCGGCGCCTACACACGCGAATATTTCTTCGGTAAGTACCCGGAACTGAAGGAAATGGTCGCCGCCATGTCCGACGACGACATCTGGCGCCTGAACCGGGGCGGCCACGACCCGCACAAGGTCTACGCCGCCTATGCGGCGGCGGTGAAGCACACCGGCCAGCCCACCGTGATCCTGGCCAAGACCGTGAAGGGCTACGGCATGGGCGCTTCCGGCGAGGCGCAGAACCCCTCGCACCAGGCCAAGAAGATGGCGCTGGACGACCTGCGCGCCTTCCGCGACCGTTTCCAGATTCCCGTGTCCGACGATGACATCGCCGAGCTGCCGTTCTACCGCCCGGCCGAAGACAGCCCGGAAATGAAATACCTGCATGCCCGCCGCGCGGCGCTGGGCGGCTATGTCCCGACCCGCAGAAGCAAGGCCGAGGCCCTGCCGATTCCGCCGTTGACCACCTTCCAGGCCATGCTGGAAGCCACCGGCGAGCGGGAAATCTCGACCACGATGGCCTTCGTTCGCCTGCTCACCAGCCTGTTGCGCGACAAAGCCATCGGCCGCCACATCGTCCCCATCGTCCCGGACGAAGCGCGCACCTTCGGCATGGAAGGCCTGTTCCGCACCGTCGGCATCTATTCCTCGGTGGGCCAACTCTATGAGCCAGTGGACTCCGATCAGGTGATGTATTACCGCGAAGAGAAAGGCGGCCAGATCCTGGAAGAAGGCATCAACGAAGCCGGCGCCTTCTCCTCCTGGCTCGCCGCCGCCACGTCGTACAGCAACAACGGCGTGCAGATGATCCCCTTCTACATCTACTACTCGATGTTCGGCTTCCAGCGCATCGGCGACCTCGCCTGGGCCGCCGGCGACTCGCGCGCGCGCGGCTTCCTGCTCGGCGGTACCGCCGGGCGCACCACGCTCAACGGCGAAGGCCTGCAACACGAGGACGGCCACAGCCACCTGCAAGCGGCGCTGATCCCCAACTGCGTCAGCTACGACCCCACCTTCCATTACGAACTGGCGGTGATCCTGCACGACGGCATGCGCCGCATGTTCCAGGAGCAGGAGGACGTGTTCTATTACCTCACGGTGATGAACGAGAACTACAGCCACCCCGCCCTGCCCAAGGGCGCCGAAGCGGGCATACTCAAGGGCCTGTACCGGCTCAGCGAAGGCGCCAAGACAAAGGGCAAAAAGAAGGCGCCACGCGTGCAACTGCTCGGCAGCGGCACCATCCTGCGCGAAGTCATGGCCGCCGCCGAACTACTCGAAGCGGACTGGGGCGTGACCGCCGATGTCTGGAGCGCGACCAGCTTCAACGAACTGCGCCGCGAAGCCCAGGACGTGCATCGCTGGAACCTCCTGCACCCGGACCAGACGCAGAAAACCAGCTACGTCGAACAGTGCCTGGGCACAACCGAAGGCCCGATCATCGCCTCCACCGACTACATCCGCGCCTTCCCCGACCAGATTCGCCCCTATGTGCATCGCCGCTATGTGACGCTTGGCACCGACGGCTTCGGCCGCTCCGACTCGCGCGAAGCGCTGCGCCGCTTCTTCGAGGTGGACCGTCACCACGTCGTCCTGGCCGCCCTCAAGGCCCTGGCCGACGACGGCGTCATCCCCGTCGCGAAAGCCGCCGAAGCGATTGTGAAATACGGCATCGACGCCGACCGGGCCAACCCGGTCAACGTGTAAAGGAGACGAGAAATGAACCACTCCCTGGCCTGCTTTACCGCGAAACATCCAGTACCCGCCATCAACTCCCCCCTTTATCAAAGGGGGGCCGGGGGGGATTTCTCCAGGCTCGGCGCCCGCGCAACCGTCGCCAAGCCCCTTTCCCCCCATGCAAAGGTGCTTTTGACGTTAGCTGTCGATAAGCGTGCAAGCGCTTGGGTGAGTGGCCTCCCCCTTTCCCAAAGGGGGAATGAGGGGGATTTCTCCAAGGCTGGAGCTTGTGCAAGCGTCCGAAAATCCCCCCTAACCCCCCTTTGCAAATGGGGGGAAGCACGCCGATCCGCGTCACCAGCTAACGCGAACAGAGGCGCTGCAAGTGGAGGGTCCTCCAAGCCTGTAACAGTCGAAGTCCTTCCGATGGGGGCCTGGCAATGAGCATCAAGGAAATCCTCGTCCCCGATATCGGCAGCTTCAAGGACGTCGAGGTCATTGAAATCCTGGTCAATGTCGGCGACACCATTGCCGCCGACAGTTCGATCATGACCGTGGAATCCGACAAGGCGGCGATGGACATTCCCGCCCCCAGCGCCGGCAAGGTGACCGAACTCAAGATCAAGGTTGGCGACAAGGTTTCCGCCGGATCGCCGATGCTGATGCTGGACACCTCCGGAGAAGCCACGGCGAGCAGCAGCGCGCCGGTGGTGAAGTCGTTCGTCCCCCCCTCCCCCCCCGGGGGAGGGGCCGGGGGAGAGGGAGCGCGCGTTGCCAGCGCGCAAGCCGGCTTCCCGCTCCCCAGCCCTCCCCCGGGGGGGGAGGGAGTGAAAGTGCCCCCGCCATCGCACCCGGCGGCTGAAGTCCCCGCGCACATCCCGCCCAAGCACCGGCCCGACCCGGTCGCCGCCCACGCCGAATTCGCCAGTGGCAAGCCGGCTCACGCCAGCCCGGCGGTGCGCCGTTTCGCCCGTGAATTGGGCGCCGACCTTAGCCGCGTCAAGGGTAGCGGCCCGCGCGGCCGTATCCTGAAGGAAGACGTGCAGGAGTGGATCAAGGCGGAGTTGGCCAAACCCACCGGCGAAGCCATTGGCCTTGGTTTCCCGCCGGCCCCTGTTGTCGACTTCGCCAAGTTCGGCGAGATCGACACGCAGCCGTTGTCGCGCATCAAGAAGCTCTCCGGCGCCAACCTGCACCGCAACTGGGTCACCGCGCCGCACGTCACCCAATTCGACGAAGCCGACATCACCGACCTGGAAGACTTCCGCAAATCCATGCTCGATGAAGCGGCCAAGCGTGGCGTCAAATTGACGCTGCTGGCTTTCCTGATGAAAGCCGTGGTCAACGCCCTGCGCACCTACCCGCGGTTCAATGCCTCGCTCGCGCCCGACGGCGAAAACCTGGTGCTGAAAAAGTACTTCCACGTCGGCTTCGCCTGCGACACCCCGGACGGACTGGTCGTCCCGGTGATCCGCGACGTCAACAAGAAAGACGTCATGGACATCGCACGGGAACTGGCGGAGTTCTCGGAACTGGCGCGCGAACGCAAGCTCAAGGTCGACGCCATGCAAGGCGGCTGCTTCACCATCTCCAGCCTCGGCGGCATTGGCGGCACGGCGTTCACGCCCATCATCAACTGCCCGGAAGTCGCCATCCTCGGCCTCTCCCGCGCCGACTGGAAACCGGTGTGGAACAAGACCGGCAAGACCTTCGAACCGCGCCTGATGCTGCCCCTGTCGCTGTCCTACGACCACCGCGTCATCGACGGCGCCGACGGCGCCCGCTTCACCAGCCATCTGCGCCTGATGCTGTCGGATGTGCGCCGCCTGCTTCTGTAACCTCCCGCGGACGTAGGTCAGGTTGCGGCCTTATCGCTACCTGACGTTCATCCCTCTCATTGAAGGCATGGGGCTGGATCGTCAGGTAGCCTTCGGCAACCTGACCTACTGGCTACCGTATCGCGTAGGTCGGGTTAGGCGCGTCTTTTTGCGCCGTAACCCGACACATGGCGGCAATTGTCGGGTTACGCTTCGCTAACCCGACCTACACCTACATCTCACCAAGATCAAACCATGAGCCAAACAATAGAAATCAAGGTACCGGACATCGGCGGCTTCAAGGACATCGCCGTCATCGACGTTCTGGTCAACGTCGGCGACACCCTCGCCAAGGACGCCTCCCTGATCACCGTCGAATCCGACAAGGCCGCGATGGACATCCCCTGCCCGCAAGCCGGCGTGGTCGAGAAGTTGCTGGTGAAAGTGGGCGACAAAGTATCGGAAGGCACGCCGATCCTGGCCCTTCTCCCCTCCCCCTCCGGGAGAGGGGCCGGGGGAGAGGGAACGACGGCTAATCAAGCGCCATCGCCAAATTCAGCGCCAGCCCCTCTCCCCAGCCCTCCCCCAAGGGGGGAGGGAGCTTCGATGCACGCCCAGGTCCTCGTCCTCGGCGCCGGCCCCGGCGGCTACACCGCCGCCTTCCGCGCCGCCGACCTCGGCCTCCAGGTCGTGCTGGTCGAGCGCTATCCCGACCTCGGCGGCGTCTGCCTCAATGTCGGCTGCATTCCCTCGAAAGCCCTGCTGCACGCCGCCAAGCTGATCACCGAAACCGAAGAAATGGCCGCCCACGGCGTCAGCTTCGGCCAACCCCAGGTGGACCTCGACAAACTGCGCGAGTGGAAAGCCCGCGACGTGGTCGCCAAACTCACCGGCGGCCTCGGCGCCCTGGCCAAGCAACGCAAGGTCAGCATCGTGCACGGCAACGCGCAATTCACCGGCCCCAACAGCCTTCAGGTCGTCGCCGCCGACGGCGCGGCCAAGATCATCAGTTTCGACCACGCCATCATCGCCGCCGGTAGCCAGGCGTTCAAACTGCCCGGCCAGCCGGACGACCCGCGCGTCATGGACTCCACCGGCGCCCTCGCGCTGGAAGACGTACCTGGCCGCCTGCTGGTCATCGGCGGCGGCATCATCGGCCTGGAAATGGGCACCGTTTACGACGCCCTCGGCAGCAAGGTCACCGTGGTCGAACGCGGCCCCGCCCTGATTCCCGGCTGCGACGCCGACCTGGTGCGGCCACTCGCCAAGCGCATGGAAAAACGCTTCGAGAAAATCCTGCTCAACACCGGCGTTACCGCCATGGAAGCCCAGCCCGACGGCATCCACGTCAGCCTGCAAGCCGGCGAGAAATCTGAAATGCAAGTATTCGACCGCGTCCTGGTCGCCATCGGCCGCCGCCCCAACGGCAAGCTGATCGGCGCCGAAGCCGCCGGCGTCCAGGTCAATGACCAGGGCTTCATCGCGGTGGACAAGCAGATGCGCACGAACGTCCCGCACATCTTCGCCATCGGCGACATCATCGGCCAGCCCATGCTCGCCCATAAAGCCGTGCACGAAGGCAAGATCGCCGCCGAAGTCATCGCCGGCCACAAGGTGGAATTCCAGGCCCTGGTCATCCCCTCCGTCGCCTACACCGACCCGGAAATCGCCTGGGTCGGCGTCACCGAAAGCGAAGCCAAAGCGCAAGGCCTCGCGATCGAAAAAGGCGCTTTCCCCTGGGCCGCCAGCGGCCGCGCCCTCTCGCTGGGGCGCACCGAAGGCATGACCAAACTGATCATGGACAAGGAATCCGGCCGCGTCATCGGCGCCGGCATCGTCGGCGTCCATGCCGGCGAGTTGCTCGCCGAAGCCGTCCTCGCCATCGAAATGGGCGCCACAGCCGAAGACATCGGCCTCACCATCCACGCCCACCCCACCCTCTCGGAAACCATCTGCTTCGCCGCCGAAATGGCCGAAGGCACCATCACCGATCTGCTGCCGCCGAAGAAGAAATAACCGATTTTTTTCGCTATCCTGCGAATCAATCCTCCCCATGAAAAAAGCCCGGTCACCCGGGCTTTTTTCCTTTCACCGTAGTCCTTCAGCTCGTTGCGGTGAGTCGTTGGGTTACGCGATAAAGCCGCTAACCCAATCTACTTTCTTGCCGCCAGCCGCATCCAGGTGCTCACCACGGTATCCGGGTTGAGCGACATGGAATCGATGCCCTGGTCCATCAGCCAGTCGGCGAGGTCGGGGTGGTCCGAGGGGCCCTGGCCGCAGATGCCGACGTATTTGCCGTTGCGTTTGCAGGCGGCGATGGCTTCGCTCAAGAGTTTCTTCACCGCCGGGTTGCGTTCGTCGAAGGAGGCGGCCACCAGGCTGGAGTCGCGGTCCACGCCCAGGGTGAGCTGGGTGAGGTCGTTGGAGCCGATGGAGAAGCCGTCGAAGCGTTGCAGGAAGTCGTCGGCGATCAGGACGTTGGCGGGGATCTCGCACATCATGACGATCTTGAGGTCGTCCTTGCCGCGCTCCAGGCCGTTTTCCTTGAGCACGGCCAGCGCCGCGTCGGCGTCGTGCAGGGTGCGCACGAAGGGCAGCATGATTTCCACGTTGGTGAGGCCCATGTCGTCGCGCACCCGCTTGATGGCGCGGCATTCGAGCTGGAAGGCGCGCTGGAATTGCGGGCTGGCGTAGCGGCCGGCGCCACGGAAGCCGAGCATGGGGTTTTCTTCGTGCGGTTCGTATTGCGGGCCGCCGATGAGGTTGGCGTATTCGTTCGACTTGAAGTCGGACATGCGGACGATGACCCGTTTCGGCCAGAACGCGCAGGCGATGGTGGCGATGCCTTCCACCAGCTTTTCCACATAGAAATTCACCGGGTCGCCGTAGCCGTAGATCTTGGCGTCGATGGCGGCTTTCACTTCTTCCGGCATCTTGCGGTATTCCAGGGCGGCGTTGGGGTGGATGCCGATGGCGTTGTTGATGATGAATTCCAGGCGCGCCAGGCCGACGCCTTCATGCGGCAGGGTGGCGAAGTGGAAGGCCTGTTCCGGGTTACCCACGTTCATCATGATCTTGACCGGGATGTCGGGCATGGCCTGCATGACCATTTCGGTCTTCTCGAACTTGAGCAGGCCGGCGTAGACGTAGCCGTCCTCGCCTTCGGCGCAGGAGACGGTGACTTCCATGCCGTCGGTGACCGTGGTGGTGCCGTTGCCTGTGCCCACCACCGCCGGCACGCCCATTTCACGCGCGATGATGGCGGCGTGGCAGGTGCGTCCACCGCGGTTGGTGACGATGGCGGAAGCGCGCTTCATGACCGGCTCCCAATCCGGGTCGGTCATGTCGGCGATCAGCACGTCGCCGGGCTGCACTTCGTGCATCTGGGAAATGGACTTGATGACGCGCGCCCTACCCTGCCCGATCTTGCTGCCGATGGCGCGGCCGTGGGTGACGACGGGGCCTTTTTCCAGCAGCTTGAAGCGGGTCTGCACGTTGCCGGAGCGGGATTTCACGGTTTCCGGACGGGCTTGCAGGATGTAGAGCTTGCCGTCGATACCGTCGCGGCCCCACTCGATGTCCATCGGGCGGCCGTAGTGTTCTTCGATGGTCAGGGCGTAGCGCGCCAGTTCCAGCAACTCGTCGTCTTCCAGGGCGAACTGGTGGCGCAGGCCCAGCGGCACGTCTTCCACGAGGGTGGAGCGTTCGGCCACGGATTCACGGCCGAACACCATGCGGATGGCCTTCTCGCCCAGTTTCTTGCGCACCACGGCGCGCTTACCCTCGCGCAACTTGGGCTTGTGCACGTAGTACTCGTCGGGATTCACCGAGCCTTGCACCACGGTCTCGCCGAGGCCATAGGAGGCGTTGATGAACACCACGTCGCGGAAGCCGGATTCGGTATCCATGGTGAACATGACGCCGGCCGCGCCCAGGTCGGAACGGACCATGCGCTGGATGCCGGCGGACAGGGCCACCACGGCATGCTCGAAGTGGTTGTGGACGCGATAGGCGATGGCGCGGTCGTTGTAGAGGGAGGCGAAGCAGAGCTTGACGGCGTCGATGAGGTTGTCGGCGCCCTTGATGTTGAGAAAGGTTTCCTGCTGGCCGGCGAAGGAGGCATCCGGCAGATCTTCGGCGGTGGCCGAGGAACGCACGGCAAATTGCAGGTCTTCTTCGGCTTCCGCGCACATCAAGCGATGGTTGTGGCGGATGCCCGCTTCCAGACCGGCCGGCAGTGGCGCTTCCATCATCCAGCCGCGAATCTCGCGCCCGGCTTCGGCCAGGGCCTGCGTATCGTCGACGTTGAATGTGGTGAGCTTGGCGGCAATGCGATCCGCAAGTCCGTTATGGGATAAATACTCGCGGAACGCATCGGCCGTGGTGGCGAAGCCGCCGGGGACGCGAACACCCTTGTCGGTCAGGTTGTGAATCATCTCGCCGAGGGAGGCGTTCTTGCCTCCGACCTTGTCCACATCGTGCATGGACAGGGTTTCAAAGCGCGCTATATAGTCAACCGCGTTGTCTATCGCTGAGTCGATTGCGTTGTCCATCTTCCAGTCCTCTGAACGTTTTTTCACAAGCGCAGCGCCCTTCCCCATGACCCCTGCACGACCGGTTTTCTTCGTTTCCGACCACACTGGCATCACCGCCGAGATCATCGGCAAGAGTCTCCTCTCGCAGTTCCCCGACGAAGCGTTCGCGCCGGTGAGTCTACCCTTCATCGATAATATGGAGAAAGCGAATATTGCAGCGCAACAAATCCAGGAAGCCTGGAAAAACACCAGCTTGAAGCCGTTTGTGTACTCCACACTGACCGATCCTGGCGCACGTGCAGCATTGGGTGCCTGTGGGGCTTTGGTGATGGATATTTACGGCCACTTCCTGGGCATGATGGTGGGCGAAATCGGCTATCCGCCGGAACCCTTGCGCGGGCGTTTTCACGGCATGGGCGATCAGAGCGACTACTACACGCGCATCAACGCGGTGAACTTCGCTTTGGCGGCGGATGATGGCCTGAGTATCGAGAAATACGACCGCGCCGATGTCATCCTGGTGGGCGTGTCGCGCAGCGGCAAAACCCCCACTTCGCTCTATATGGCCATGCAATACGGCCTGCGTGTGGCCAACTACCCGCTCACCCCGGAAAACTTCGAACAGCCCGGCCTGCCGAACTCGTTGTTGCCCTATCTGCCCAAGCTGCGCGGCCTCACCCTGGCGCCGGAACGGCTCGAACAGATCCGCTCGGAACGCCGCCCCAACAGCACATATTCGTCACTGGAAACCTGCCGCACGGAATTGCAGTTGGCGGAAAAGATGATGAACGACGCCGGCATTCCCACCGTCGACTCCTCCGCCCGTTCGGTGGAAGAGATCGCGGCGTTGATCAAGCAGTCGCTCAAGACAGCGAGCCTGCCGGTGGCGTGACCTTCCTCCCCCTTTGGCAAAGGGGGAGTCGCTGCGGCAACGCTCGCGGTGGGTCCAGCCGGCTCGCCCGCGTTGCCATCGCACCACCTTCCTCCCCCTTTTTCAAAGGGGGATCGAGGGGGATTTGGCAACGGGGATCAGGACCGCCAGCCTCAGAAATCCCCCCCTGCCCCCCCTTTGGCAAAGGGGGGAGTCACTGCGGCAGCGCTCGCGGTGGGTCCAGCCGGCTCGCCCGCGTTGCCATCGCACCACCCTTCCTCCCCCTTTTTCAAAGGGGGATCGAGGGGGATTTAGCGACGTTTGCCTGAGCAGCCGTCTCAGAAATCCCCCCTGCCCCCCTTTGGCAAAGGGGGGAGTCGCTGCGGCAACGCTCGCGGTGGGTCCAGCCGGCTCGCCCGCGTTGCCATCGCACCACCCTCGATCCCCCTTTTTCAAAGGGGGATCGAGGGGGATTTGGCAACGTTTGCCTGAGCAGCCGCCTCAGAAATCCCCCCCTGCCCCCCTTTGGCAAAGGGGGGAGTCACTGCGGCAGCGCTCGCGGTGGGTCCAGCCGGCTCGCCCGCGTTGCCATCGCACCACCTTCCTCCCCCTTTTTCAAAGGGGGATCGAGGGGGATTTGGCGACGTTTGCCTGAGCAGCCGCCTCAGAAATCCCCCCCTGCCCCCCTTTGGGAAAGGGGGGAGTCGCTACCGCAAATCGCGTGGCGCCTTTGTAGCGCCGGCTTCCAGCCGGCTCTTTTGTAAAGACGCCGGCAGGGATGCCGGCGCTACACAGACCCCCAAAGGCAACCGCCTTGCCTGACCCGCTCGAACAGGCAGATGGCGGCGGCGGCGGCGACGTTCAGCGATTCCACCTGCTCGCTCATGGGAATGGTGAACGGCTTGGTGTTGGCGCGTAACGCTTCACTCAGGCCCGCGCCCTCGTTGCCGAAGGCGAAGCCCACGGCGCCGCGCAAATCCAGCTCGAACAAGGATTGCCGCGCGCCCAGGACAGCGGCGTGGACCGGAATCTGGCGCGCGACGGCAACCAGATCGGCGCGTTCCTGAATCGCCAGGCGGAAATGTGCGCCCTGGCCGCCGCGCAGGCACTTGGGCGACCAGGCATCGGCGCAGGCGGTGGAGAGCCAGGCCTGCTCGACGCCGGCGGCGGCGGCGGTGCGCAGCAGCGCGCCCAGGTTGCCGGGGTCCTGAATATCCTCCAGCAACACCACGAAGCGCGCGGCCTCGTTCACCACTCTGGGGATAGCGATCTCCGCGAGCACGCCGGTGGGCGTATCGACCGGCGAGAGGTTGGCAAACAGGGAATCGGCCAACACCACGGCCGCGACCTCGGGCAAACGCCCGCGCCAGATGGCGGCGGCGCCGCTAAGGGCACGTTCCGAGAACACCAATCGGCGCGGCGTGATCCCCGCCGCCAGCGCCGCTTCGAGCAGGTGTTCACCGTCGATCAACGTCGAACCCGCCTGGCGCCGCGCGCGGCGGTCTTCAGCGAGGCCGCGCAAGACCTGATAAGTGGCGTTACTTCGTGAAGTGAGCGGAATCAAAGACATTCGCCGACCGACCCGACGGCGCAGGTGCGCCCATCGCTCCACACCACATGATCCATACGGGTACCGGCCAGGTGGGTGTCCTTGATGACGGCATAACGCAGGTTGGCGCCAGACAGGTCGGCCCCGGATAAATCGGCTCCGGACAAGTCCACCGCCGTCAGCTTGGCCCCGCGCAGGTCGGTATTACGCAGGTTGGCGCCGACGGCGCTGGCGTACTCCATGACCGCGCCGGCCAGCCGGGCATCCTCCAGACGCGCCCGATCCAGGCGCGCGTTGCGCAACGGCGCGCCAGCCAGAACGGCGCCGCGTTTGTCGCAGTTGTTCCAGTTGACCCCTTCAGCGGCGGGCGCGGCGCAATTCACCGCCTGATTGAGCGCGGCCTGGATCGGCTTCTCGCTTTGCCCCCACCACACAGCCACCCCAACAGCGGCCAAAGCCAGCAGCGCCAGCAGCCCGATCAGCCGCGAGGGGCGGCGCGCATGCTCCGCGCTGACCAGGCGTTCGGTGTGCTGTTGGTCCAACCCCAAGGCCTGACGCCGGGATTCGTCGATCCGGGCATCGCGCGGCACCGGTTCATCCTCGCTTTCGCCGCGCCAGCGTTCGCGCGCGCGCTGCCGTTCTTCGACCCAGGCCATTTTCCGGGCGGCGGGTTCCTCCCCCCCAGTAGCCTCCGACAGGGAGAACTGGCCGCTATCCTTGAGCACCATCCAGTTCTGCTCATCCAGGCTGATTTCCCATTCCCCGGAAATATCCCCGGCACGCAGCAGTTCCTCGACCTGCGGCGGTGGATACGGGCCGACGATCTTGCCTTCGTGGCGTAAATACCAGAGCGATTGCGCCATGGACTAGAACTCCAAAGAGAATGGGGCGGATTGTCGGCAGCGCCGGGGGAAATTAAAAGCGCTGTGTGTGTTGGGCAATGAACTTCCCCCTTTCTCAAAGGGGGATTGAGGGGGATTTAGCAACGTTTGCCTGTGTTCGCCCCCGCGTGATCCTGGCGAAAGCGCCCGAGAAAGTGCCCTCCCCCTTTCCCAAAGGGGTATCGAGGGGTAGGGGCTTCATCAGATTTAGCGACGTTGGCCTGAGCCGCCACCCCAGAAATCCCCCCAGCCCCACTTTGGAAAAGGGGGGAACCCCCGCGCCAACCGCATCACCAGCCAACACGAGGAGAACCCTTGAAGAACAACCACTTCCGTTCTCACGGCTCCGTTCGCGTTGGCCGTTGATAAAGTTGGGGAGCGTGTTCCCCCCTTTTCCAAAGGGGGGCTAGGGGCAATACTGTTCAGATATGTCGTTATGGATCACAATTCGCGCATTCTGACTTTGAAACGCGGACACGATGGCGAGAACGCGCAAGGCACTGCCAGAGAAA
>JAQTLN010000035.1 GCA_028714875.1 Gallionellaceae bacterium | reverse complement strand
TTCCGGCGTCAACACCAACGCCGCCCGCTTGGATTTCCTTGCCATGATCACCGCCTTCAGAAGTTGAAGAGGAAACATGGCAATTATCACCCAGTTAGTAACTGTATTGATGGAACGAACTACTAGTAGTCTGCTTCCGAAATAGCGCAACATGAAACGGCGCCTTTTTCCGCATGGCGGCGTTGCTCGTCGTTGTCATAGTCCGGGCTATGGCGCCTCCTCGCGCCTTGCCTCGCGAAAAAATCCATCCGTTTCATCAGTCACGCCATTTCGGAAGCAGACCACTAGAATGCGGGACATCTGTGTCCGAATAGGAGAATGTCATGGGTAAGTTGATCGCGGGGCTCGTCGCGGGTGTGGCGCTGACGCTGGTTCTGGCCTGGAACATGGCGAGCAGTCTGATGTTCAGGGAAGTACCCAGCCCCTTCGGCATGGAGGAAACCGTCGCGCGCATCCAGCAGAACATCCAGAACGCCGGCAATGGCTGGGCCTTGTCCGGTTTGCGCAACGCGGCCAAGGCGGTGGAGAAGGACGGTGGCAACGTGCTGCCGGTGCTGATGATCGAAGCGTGCAGCACCAAATACTCCAAACCCATCCTGAAAGACGACAGCGTGCGGTTCCTGTCCATCCTGATGCCCTGCAAGATCACCGTGTACAAGAAAAATGACGGCAAGGTCTACATCGGCCTCATGAACGCCGGCACGCTGGGCAGGATGTTCGGCCCGATGGTCGGCGAGGTGATGAGCCATGTGGCGGAAGACCAGAAGAAATTCATCCTGTTCGATCCGAGCAAGCCGGCACCCAAGATGATCGAGGGCTCGCCCGGAGCGGGGCCCGCCGGGGGAGCCGGGGGCGGCGCCGCCGGTGGTTGCTGAAGCGAGGCCGCAAAATGTCGATACTCCAACTCCTGCGTATCTGCGCGCTTGGCCTGGTGGCGCTGCCGGCGCTGGCCAGCACGGCCCCGGCGGTAGCGCCCACGGTGGCAACAGCGGTGGCCCCGGCAGCGGCCCCCGCCGCCTTGCCGGCCAGCAAACCGGCCACCCTCTCCACCGCCGACCACAGCAAGTTCAAGGTGCTGCAACAGCCCTTCGCCGCGGGGCCGGATGTGACCGAGGCCTGTCTCACCTGCCATAACGACGCGGCCAAACAGGTGCAACACACCAAGCACTGGACCTGGGAATCCGTCGATCCGAAAACCGGGCAGAAACGGGGCAAGAAAAACATCATCAACAACTACTGCACTTCCCCCATCTCCAACGAGAAGGACTGCATGGCCTGCCATGCCGGCTACGGTTGGAAGGACAGCAGTTTCGACTTCTCGGTGGAAAGGAACGTGGATTGCCTGATCTGCCACGACACCACCGGCACCTATCGCAAACTGCCTGGCGATGCCGGCCACCCGGTTTACCAGCGGCGGGAATTTCCGCCCGGCTCGGGCAAGTTCGTCGAGGCCGCCGACCTGCGCCAGGTGGCGCAGAGTGTCGGCAAGCCCAGTCGGAGCAACTGCGGTTCCTGCCATTTCTTCGGCGCCGGCGCGAATGGCGCCAAGCACGGTGACCTGGACAGCGCGCTGCAACATCCGGACAAATATCTCGACGTGCATATGGATGAGAAGGGGCTCAACTTCACTTGCGTCACCTGCCACGCCACCAAGGGGCACGAGGTCTCCGGCAGCCGCTACAACGTGGCGGCGGCGGACAAGGGGCCGGCGCACATTCGCGGCAAGACCGATGCCTCCCCGGCTTCATGCCAGGCCTGCCACGGCAACAAGCCGCATCCGAGCGCCCGCCTCAATGGCCATACCGAAAAACTCGCCTGCCAGACCTGCCACATCCCGGAATACGCGCGCGACAAGATCGGCACCGAGCTCAGTTGGGACTGGTCGCAGGCCACCGTCATGGGGCCGGACGGCAAACCCACCTCGCGCAAAGATAGCGCCGGACGCCGCGCCTTCGATTCCAAGAAGGGCGCCTGGGTGTGGGATGCCTACGTCATCCCGGAATATCGCTGGTTCAACGGCGTCGCCACTTACAAGGTTCTGGGCGACAAGATCGATCCGACCAAGGTGGTCGAACTCGATACCCTGGGCGGCAGCCCCAACGCGCCGGATTCCCGGATCTGGCCGCTCAAGGTCCACCGCGGCAAGCAGGTCTACGACACGGTCAACAACATCCTGGCCGTGACCCACACGGCCGGCGAGGATGAAACCGCGTTGTGGCACAACTACGACTGGCCCAAGGCCATCACCACCGGCATGGCGGCCGCCGGCCTGCCCTGGAGCGGCAAGCACGGTTTCGTCAGCACCGAAATGTCCTGGCCGATCACTCACATGGTCGCGCCCAAAGAAGACGCGCTGGCCTGCAAGCAGTGCCATACCGCGCCGGGCCGATTGGACCAGGTGCCCGGCCTCTACCTGCCCGGCCGCCACGGCAATCCCCTGTTGGACAAGCTGGGCTGGAGCTTCGCCGGTCTCGCCCTGCTCGGCGTCGCAGTACATGGCGCCGGCCGTATCTACACCTCCGGTAAAGGAGCGCGGAAATGAGTGAGCACGCAATTGAACGAATCTACGTCTTCAAACGCTTCGAGCGCTTCTGGCACTGGTCGCAGGCGGCCCTGATCATCACCCTGATGCTGACCGGCTTCGAGGTGCACGGCAGCTACAAGCTGTTCGGCTTCGAGAAGGCGGTGAACATCCACACCACGGCGGCCTGGTCATTGGTGACCTTGTGGGTGTTTGCGGTGTTCTGGCACTTCACCACCGGCGAATGGAAGCAGTACATCCCGACAATGGACAAGGTGGGCGCCATGTTCAGGTACTACCTCACCGGCATCTTCACGAACGCCCCGCACCCGTTCAAACAGACCGTGCTGAAAAAGCACAACCCGCTACAACGTCTGGCCTACCTGGGTTTCTGGCTGGGCATGTCGCCGCTGATCTGGTTCACCGGCTGGTTCTACCTGTTCCACGAGCAGTGGGCGGCATGGGGCGTGGACAAGTATCTGTCGCTGGAATGGGTGGCGTTCTTCCATACCCTGGGCGCGTTCATGATCCTCATCTTTTTCATCGCCCATGTGTATCTGGCCACCGCCGGCCATACGCCGACTTCCCACATCAAGGCCATGATCACCGGCTGGGAGGATGTGGGGCATTGAGATTGTGGCGCCGGCATCCTTGCCGGCGTTTTGAAAGACGCCGGCAAGGATGCCGGCGCTACGGCCGCGCCGCGTGTCGCAGGAATTCCGCGTATTGCGACCAGTCCGAAATCGGCCCGGTGTGGGAGAACAGCACCACGCCGTGACGACCCAGGACGTAGGTTGAAGGAAACGCGCGGGCGATTTCGCGATCCGCCAGCATGCCGCCGCCCGTCAATGGCAAGGCCGCGTCGCGCGTTCCCCGCGCGCCGCTGTCATACAGCGGCATGGTGATCTTCCGCCGCCGCAGCCACGCCCGCGCGCTGGCGGCGTCCTCGCGCACCTGAACCAGGGCAAAGGCGATTTTTTCCTTACCGAGTTGTTGGGCCAGGCGTTGCAGCCCCGGCATCTCGGCGCGGCAGTGGGGGCACCAGGAGCCCCAGAAATGCAGCACTAGCACGCGCCCGGCGAAATCACTCAGACGCAGCTTTTTGCCCGCCGCGTCGCTCAGCGCCAGATCGGGAAAGCGCATTCCGCGCTTCATGCCGACCGGCGCGCGGGCGCTGGCCGCCGCGTCGGGATAAGGCCCCCACAGAGTCGCCCAGCGTTTGCCATCGAACACCTGTTGTCCATTGACCGCGAACAGCACGCAGGTCTGCTCGCTATAGCGGCGGCAGGCCTCCAGCGCCTGCTCTTCCGCCACTTCCTCGCTCACCGCCTCGGCGACCCAGGCATGGGCGCCACCCGGGGCGATGGCGAAGGCGCGCGGCGCGGCGGCGCCGAGAAAGTTCTGATAAGCGGCCTGCCCGCGACTATCGAGATGCGGGGCGCTGGCCGGCGGGACCGCCAGTGCCAGGCTCGGGCCGAGGAGGAGCAACAGCCTGAACAACATCAGCCGCCGGCGAACTCGAACGGGCTGCTGCTGCCGAGGAACTCGTCGTAACGCAGGTAGTGCGAGCCGTCGCAGGAGAAGGTGAGACTAACCATGCCGTTGAAGATGTTGATCGAGGACATGCGCAGATAGATGTTTTCGTCGGCCAGTCGCAACGAACGCAGATGACTGAGGATGTGCGCGATGTCCGCTTCCGGGATCAAGGCATCGGCCGGGTAGGGTTGCCGCGGGTAGACCAGGCAGATATCCGGATCGCTCAGCGCCTCCTGGTCGAGGATGCGATAGCGGTAGGGGTCCTCGAATGTCCAGATGGTCGCCTGGCTGCTGGAGAAGTGGATCTGGCACTGGAATACGCCGCGATGCGTCAGGAGTTCGTCCAGGATGGCCAGCGCCTTGTCCAGCGCCAGGTCCATGGGGCTGTCGACGCGGCATTGCAGGAACACCGCGCCGCGGATCGACGGGTCGCCCTTGACCTGGCGCCAGTGCCCGGGTTCTTCGTAGATATTGGTGGTTGCCGGCAGGTTGCGCAGGTCGAAATCGGCACACAGGTAACCCATCGCGACCCCCTCCCGGTTACGCACGATCTGCAGCGCGGTGAGCGAGGGGCGCTGCTTCAACAGGCTGATATAGGCGTCCGAGAGGAGAAAACCCCAGGCCGGCACCGCCTCCATCATGTACGGCCGTTGCGAGCGGTCGCGTCCGAAGTGGTCGGGAATCACCTCTGGCTTGGCCGTATCGTTACCCACAGCTACGCCGATGTTGTCGCAGATCTGGACGCCGTCGAAGCCGAGGCAGTAGAGGAAGGTGCAATGGGGAATGCCGGCAAAACCGTCCATCAGCACCGCATTCAGGGGTTCGCGCTCACCCCAGGCCGGCGCGCATTGCTCGGCCAGGCGCGCGAGGGGTTCTCGCAACAGCAGCGCGAGTTGCTCGCGTTGCAGGTAGATGCTGTCTTTCCAGGGGTTCGTCATGGCATGCCATTCCGTTGATCCGATAAAAACGCGCGTAGGGTACGCCATCGCCACAAAGAAAAAAGCCGGGCAAAGCCCGGCTTTTTTCACCGCGTGATGAAACTCAGGCCTTGCGGCTGGCTTCCACCATGCGCTCGATCAAGGGACCGAGCACGACTTCCATGGCAAAGCCCATCTTGCCGCCGGGCACCACCAGGTTGTTGGGGCGCGACATGAAGGAGCCGGGAATCATGTTCAGGAAGTAGGGGAAGTCCACGCCCTTGGGGTTGCGGAAGCGCACCACCACCAGGCTTTCGTCCGGGGTCGGGATGTCGCGCGCGATGAAGGGGTTGGAGGTATCCACCAGGGGCACGCGCTGGAAGTTCACGTCGGTCTGCGAGAACTGCGGAGTCACATAGTTCACGTAATCCGGCATGCGACGCAGGATGGTGTCGACGATGACTTCGGCGGAATAGCCGCGCTCGGCCGCGTCGCGGTGGATTTTCTGGATCCATTCCAGGTTCACCACGGGCACCACGCCGACGCCCAGATCGACGTGTTGCGGCATGTTCACGGTGTCGGTTTTCACCAGGCCATGCAGGCCTTCGTAGAACAGGATGTCGCTGCCTCCGGGAATGTCCTGCCAGGGGGTGAACTCACCCGGCTTCAGGCTGGTGCCCAGCTTGGCGTTGAGCTCAGCCGCTTCATCATCGCTGTGGATGTAGTAGCGACGCTGGCCGCCGCCGGTTTCGCCGTAGGTCTTGAACAGGTTTTCCAGGGCGGCGAAGTCATTGGCTTCCGGGCCGAAGTGGCTGAAGCTGTGGTTGCCGGTGGCTTCCGCCTTCTTCATGGCTTCCTTGAATTCGACACGGCCCAGGCTGTGGAAGCTGTCGCCTTCGATGACGGCGGCGGTCAGCTTCTCGCGCGTGAAGATGTGTTCGAACGCGCGTTTGACGGTGGTGGTGCCGGCGCCGGACGAGCCGGTGACGACGACGACGGGATGCTTCTTGGACATGGGTGCTCCCCCAAAAACGTGAAAGATGAAACGGGAAAAATTAAATGTGTCGGCGGATGCGCGCTACCACATTTCATGTTTCGCTTCTCACCCCGGTGAAACCCGCTGGGGCGCGGGAGTATAAACGCGGGCTCACCAGCCTGTCACCCGAGGAGACGACCGGGGCGGCTGTCGAGCTGGCTACCGAGGTGGCTATAATCCGCGCTCCTTCAAGCACATACGACCCTTCAGATGGAAGCTCAATACCGCCCGGAAGTCATCGAGCCGGAAGCACAACAACATTGGGAAGAAAAACAAATCTTCAAAGCCACGGAAGATTTGAGCAAACCCAAGTACTACTGCCTGTCGATGTTCCCGTATCCGTCTGGAAAGCTGCACATGGGCCATGTGCGCAACTACACCATCGGTGATGTGCTGGCGCGCTATCACCGCATGAAGGGTTTCAACGTATTGCAGCCCATGGGCTGGGACGCCTTCGGCCTGCCGGCGGAAAACGCCGCCCTGGCCAACAACGTGGCGCCCGCCGGCTGGACCTACGCCAACATCGACTACATGCGCGGGCAGTTGAAACGCCTCGGCCTGGCGGTGGACTGGAGCCGCGAACTGGCTACCTGCAAGCCGGACTACTACCGCTGGGAACAATGGTTGTTCACCAAGCTGTTCGAGAAGGGCCTGATCTACAAGAAGATGGCGACGGTGAACTGGGACCCGGTCGACCTCACCGTGCTGGCCAACGAACAGGTGATCGAAGGGCGCGGCTGGCGCTCCGGCGCCCTGGTCGAGAAGCGCGACATCCCCATGTATTTCATGCGCATCACCGCCTACGCCGACGAGCTGTTGAGCGAACTCGACAACCTCCCCGGCTGGCCGGAGCGGGTGAAGATCATGCAGCGCAACTGGATCGGCAAGAGCTTCGGTGTGGAGATTCATTTCCCCTTGCTCCCCTCCCCCGCCCTCACCCCTAGCCCCTCTCCCAGTGGGAGAGGGGAACTTCGAGCGGCTGACGCCGGAGAGAAAGCTGGAGGGGCCGGGGGAGAGGGAACAACGTCCGCGTCACCCGAGCCCGTCCTCAAAGTCTTCACCACCCGCGCCGACACTCTGTTCGGCGTTACCTACGTCGCGGTCGCCGCCGAACATCCTTTGGCGCATGAGGCCGCCGCCGGCAACCCTGAGCTCGCCGCCTTCATCCATTCATGCAAGCAGGGCAGCGTCGCCGAGGCGGACATGGCGACCATGGAAAAGAAGGGCATGGATACCGGCCGCAAGGTCTATCACCCCTTCACCAACGAGCCGATTCCCGTGTTCGTCGCCAACTATGTGCTGATGGGCTACGGCGAAGGCGCGGTGATGGCGGTGCCGGCGCATGACGAGCGGGACTTCGCCTTCGCCGAAAAATACGGCCTGCCGATCAGGCCCGTGATCAAGCCCGTGGACGGCGAACTGACCCTGCCGCTGGGCGAAGCCTATGTGGAACAGGGCGTTCTGTTCGATTCCGGCGACTTCTCCGGCCGCGCCTCGCAAGATGCCATCGAGAAAATCGCCCTGGTGCTGAAAAACCTCAAGCTGGGCGAGAAGCGCACCACCTATCGCCTGCGCGACTGGGGTATTTCGCGCCAGCGTTACTGGGGCTGCCCGATCCCCATCGTGCATTGCCCCACTTGTGGTGACGTGACGGTGCCGGACACGCAATTGCCGGTGGTGTTGCCGGAAGACGTGAAAATCGACATCGGTTCGCCGATCAAGAAGATGCCGTCGTTCTACGAGACCGCCTGCCCGAAATGCGGTGGCAAGGCGGAGCGTGAGACCGACACCATGGACACCTTCGTCGAATCGTCCTGGTACTACGCCCGCTACGCCTGCCCGGAAAACGCCGAAGCCATGCTCGATGAGCGCGCCAATTACTGGTTGCCGGTGGACCAGTACATCGGCGGCATCGAGCACGCCATCCTGCACCTCCTTTACGCCCGCTTCTTCCACAAGCTGATGCGTGACGTCGGCCTGGTGAACAGCAACGAACCGTTCGCCAACCTGCTCACCCAGGGTATGGTCATCGCCGACACTTATTACCGCGACCTCGGCGAAGGTAAAAAGCAGTGGATCAACCCCGCCGATGTGGAGGAACGCGAAGGCGTCACCGTACTCAAGGCCGATGGCCAGCCAGTGACGGTGGGCGGTACCGAGAAGATGGCGAAGTCGAAGAACAACGGCGTCGATCCGCAGTCTTTGATCGATCAGTACGGCGCCGATACCGCGCGCCTGTTCATGATGTTCGCCGCGCCGCCGGAACAATCGCTGGAGTGGAGCGATGCCGGGGTCGAAGGCGCCAACCGCTTTCTGCGCCGTCTCTGGAAGACGGTGTATGAACATGTCGAGGCGGGCGAGGTTGGGTCGGATGGGTTTGACCTGAGTGGGTTGACCCCCGCTCAACACGACTTCCGCCGCCTGCTGCATACGGTCATCACCAAGGTCAGTGACGACATCGAACGGCGCAAGCAATTCAACACCGCCATCGCCGCCAACATGGAATTGATGAACGCCCTGGTGAAGCTCGAAGGCAACGACGCGCAAACCCGCGCGCTGAAGCAGGAAGCCCTGGAAGCCATCGTTTTGATGCTCGCGCCCATCGTTCCGCACATCTGCCGCAGCCTGATCAAGGCGCTGAAACCGGGCACCTGCCTGATGGGCGCGGCCTGGCCGGTGGTGGATGAAAGCGCCCTGGTGCGCGACGAGATCGAGTTGATGCTCCAGGTCAACGGCAAACTGCGCGGCAAGATCAAGGTGGCGGCCGACGCCTCGAAGGACAGCATCGAGCAGGCCGCCCTGGACAGTCCGGATGTACAGAAATTCATGGACGGCAAGCCGGCCAGAAAAGTGGTGGTCGTGCCCGGCCGCCTGGTCAACATCGTTGTCTGAGGAAAAGCAATGAGGCGCAGCGCAATCAAATTCCTGGCCATCCTGGCCGCCGCCAGCCTGTTCGGTGGCTGCGGCTTCCAGTTGCGCGGGCAGGCGCAGTTGCCATTCGTGGCCGCCTATGTCGACGCCCCGGCCGGATCGTCCCTGGGCGAGGGCTTGCGCCAGTCGTTGAGCAGCCAGAAGAAACTGGCGGAGAAAAGGGACGGCGCGCCGGTCCTCATCAAGCTTTCGTCGGAAACCCGCAACAAGAACATCCTGTCGCTCTCCGGCGGCGGCAAAGTGCGGGAATTCCGCCTGGAATACCGGGTTGAGATGTCCGCCTTCGATGCCGCCGGCGAGGAGCTGATTGCCGCGTCGCCGATCTATCTGACGCGCGAGTTTTCCTACAACGACGACCAGGTGCTCGCCAAGGCAAGCGAGGAAACCGCCCTCAACCGGGGCATGGAACAGGACGCCCTGCGCCAGGCATTGCGTCGTTTGTCCTACATAAAACGCTGATGAAACTACGCGGCGAGCAACTCGACGCCAACCTCAAACGCGGCCTGGCGCCGATCTGGCTGGTCAGCGGCGACGAACCGCTCCTGACCGACGAAGCCTGCGCCGGTATCCGCGCCGCCGCGCGCGCAAAGGGCTACGACGAACGCCAGTCTTATCAAAGTGAAACCGGCTTCGACTGGAAAGGCTGGCTGGCCGGCTTCGATTCGCTTTCCCTGTTCTCCAGCCGCCGCCTGATCGAACTGCGCCTGCCCACCGGCAAGCCCGGCATCGAAGGCGGCAAGGTTCTGGAAGCCTGGGTAGCCAATCCACCGGCCGACACCCTGCTGTTGATCACCACGCCCAAACTCGACAAGGCCACGCTGGCGACCAAGTGGGCGACGGCGCTGGAGCGCGGCGGCATCCTGGTGCAGACCGCGCCGCCGCCGCTGGAACGCCTGCCCGACTGGATCGGCGAGCGCCTGGCGCGGCACGGCCTCAAAGCCGACCGCGAGACGCTAGCCTGGCTGGCCGCGCGGGTGGAAGGCAACCTGCTCGCCGCGCACCAGGAAATCGAGAAACTCGCGTTGTTGCTGCCGCCCGGCCAGATGGATCGCGAGGCGGTGCGCGGCGCCGTCACCGATGTCGCGCGCTACGATGTGGCCGACCTGTCCGAATCCTTTCTCAAGGGCGATGCCGCGCGTTTCTGCCGGGTGCTGGACGGATTGCGGGCGGAAGGTGAGGCGCTGGTCTTCGTGCTGGCGGTGTTCGGCGGCGAGGTCCGCACCCTCTACCGTCTCGCCGCCGGCCTGGCTCGCGGCGAACGCCTGCCGGCCCTGATGCAGGCCGCGCGCGTCTGGGACAGCCGGCAAAGCCTGGTGGAACGCGCCCTGCAACGCGCGGATTTTGGCGAGTGGGCCTGGGCCATGCGCGGACTCTCCCGCCTCGACCGCGCAGCCAAAGGCTTGTTGCGTGAAGACGCCTGGGATGAACTGAAACAACTGGGTTTGGCTCTGATGAACAAGGGCCATGCCCCCGCCTTTGAAAAAAACTAACCAAACATGGCCCGCACGAACCGTGCCCGCTTTATGAAACAACGACGTAGGATGTGGTGAGCGCAGCGAACCGCGTCTTCCGCCGCGTTATGCTTCGATGCGGTTCGTTCCTCACCGCATCCTACGCGTGGACTAACGCCTAACGGAGCCGAAATGGACATCAAAACCTACATGCAAACCCTCGGCCAGCAGGCCCGCGACGCCTCGCGCGCCGTTGCCCGCGCCGACACCAACCAGAAAAACCAGGCGCTGCTGGCGATGGCCGACGCCATCGAACGCGACGCCGCGAAGCTGCTCGCCGCCAACGCGCTGGACATGGACGCCGCCCGCGCCCAAGGACTGGAACCGGCCCTGCTCGACCGCCTCGCCCTGAACGAAAAAACCGTCGCCGGCATGGCCGAAGGCCTGCGCCAGATCGCCGCCTTGCCCGATCCCGTCGGCGAAATGGATGACCTGAAATTCCGCCCCTCCGGCATCCAGGTCGGCAAGATGCGCGTGCCGTTGGGCGTTATCGGCATCATTTACGAGGCGCGTCCCAACGTCACGGCGGATGCCGCCGGCCTCTGCCTGAAATCCGGCAACGCCGCCATCCTGCGCGGCGGTTCCGAAGCGCTGCAATCCAACCAGGCCGTCGCCGCCTGCGTGCGCGAAGGACTGGCCGCCGCCGGCCTGCCGGAAACCGCCGTCCAGGTGATCGAAACCACCGATCGCGCCGCCGTGGGCGAACTCATCACCATGAAAGACTACGTCGACGTCATCGTTCCGCGTGGCGGCAAGGGCCTGATCGAACGTATCAGCGGCGAAGCGCGCGTGCCCGTGATCAAGCACCTGCACGGCAACTGCCACGTCTATGTCGATGACCGCGCCGACCTCGCCCGCGCGGTGAAGATCGTCGAAAACGCCAAGACCCAGCGCTACGGCACCTGCAACACCACCGAATCCCTGCTGGTCGCGCGTGCCGTGGCCGCCACCGCCCTGCCCGGCATCGGCGCCATGCTCGCCGGCAAGGGTGTGGAAATGCGCTGCTGCCCGGAAGCGCTGGCCATCCTGGAGGGCGCTCACGTCGCCAACCTGAAACAGGCCGTCGAATCGGACTGGGACGAGGAATACCTCGCCCCCATCATCGCCATCAAAGTGGTGGACGGCCTCGACGCCGCCATCACCCACATCAACGTCCACGGCTCCCACCACACCGACGCCATCCTCACCGAAGACTACGGCCGCGCCCGCCGCTTCCTGCGGGAAGTCGATTCCGCCAGCGTCATGGTCAACGCCTCCACCCGCTTCGCCGACGGCTTCGAATACGGCCTCGGCGCGGAAATCGGCATCTCCACCGACAAGATCCACGCCCGCGGCCCGGTCGGCCTGGAAGGCCTCACCAGCCAGAAATGGGTGGTGCTGGGGGACGGGCATGTCAGAGGCTGAAGTGGATGTCGCCGCCGTCATGCCCGCTCGACGCAACCCCATGCTCGCGAGCACGGAGCCTACAGACGAGGAATTGCACCAAGTGATGCGCGAAGCGTGCGAGGTCGCCCGGCAACGCAGACAAGAATCGGATGCATGGATGCATGATCAGTTGGCACAAGCCGTGCGCGAAGCGCGTGAGCGGAATGACCAACATGCTGGTTGAATCGGAAAAGCCGCGCGTTCTACTGGTTGCCGGGCCGAACGGCTCCGGAAAGACCACCATTACCGAGCGTGGTTTGGCGCATGAGTGGTTTGATGGCTGCGAATACATCAATCCTGACTTCATCGCGCGCGATGAATTCGGCGACTGGAATTCACCCGTGGCCATCCTCCAGGCAGCCAGGCTTGCCCAGTCGCGGCGCGAACAGTGCATGGAATATGGCGCCAGCCTGGCGTTTGAAAGCGTGTTTTCCGGTTCGGACAAAGTTGATTTCCTGCGTTTTGCAAAGCGGCACGGTTACTTCGTTCGCGTTTTTTTCGTTGCCACGAGTGATCCGACGATCAATGCCGCGCGGGTGGCGCGCCGCGTGATGCAAGGGGGGCACGATGTGCCCATCGGCAAGATCATCTCGCGCTACTTCCGATCCATCGCCAACTGTGCCTTGGTGGCACGCGAGGTGGATCGTCTCTACCTCTATGACAACTCGCTCGAAGGCGAGGAAGCAAAACTGGTGCTCCGCGCCGCTGAGGGCAAGATCATCCGCATGTATCAAGACCCACCGCTCTGGATGCATCCCATCGTGGCAACGCTGGAGCATTGATGTGGATGTGAATGTGGGCAAACCCCTCGCCCTCCTCGGTGGCACCTTCGACCCCATCCACTTCGGCCATCTGCGTTTGGCCGAGGAGTTGGCGGAGGTGCTGGAGATCGAGCAGGTGCGTTTCATTCCCGCCGGGCGGCCGCCACATCGTGGGCAGCCGCGTGCTGAAGCGCGGCATCGGCTGGAGATGGCGCGCCTGGCCATCGCCTCGAATCCACGTTTCGTCCTCGACGAGCGCGAGTTTCATCGCGCCGCGCCCAGTTACAGCGTCGATACGCTTTCCGATCTGCGCGCCGAGCTGCCGGTCGCCACGCCGCTTGTGCTGTTCATGGGGGCGGATGCTTTCATGGGTCTGACCACTTGGCACGAGTGGCGGCGGCTGTTCGAGTTGGCGCATATCGCGGTGGCGCATCGCCCCGGCTTTTCCGCCGCCGCGTGGGAAGATGCGCTTCCCGATTCATTGCGTCGCCTGCTTGCCAAGCAACGGGTGGAACAGGCCGGCGAAATTCTGGAAAAACCGGCGGGCCGGATTTTTCTTCACAGCATTACCCAACTGGACATTTCGGCCAGCCAGATTCGCGACCGCGCCCTGCGCGGCAAGAGCCTGCGCTATTTGTTGCCGGATGCCGTCATCGCTTACCTCAACGAGAACCACCTCTATGTCTGAATACCCCTCTCCCGAACAACTCGCCAAGATCGCCATCGCCGCACTGGAGGACATCAAGGGCAAGGACATCACCGTCATCAACGCCGGCCACCTGACCTCACTGTTCGACAAGATGATCATCGCCAGTGGCGATTCCACCCGCCAGGTGAAGTCGCTCGCCGACAACGTGCAGAAGAAACTGAAGGAAGCCGGCGCCGACATCATCGGCGTGGAAGGCGAGCAGGTCGGCGAGTGGGTGCTGGTGGATGCCGGCGACGTGGTGGTGCACGTCATGCACCCGACGGTGCGCGCGCATTACAACCTGGAAGAACTCTGGGGCGCGGCGCGCAAGGCGCGGGCGGCGCATTGAGCATGGACAGTCCTGTAGCGCCGGCATCCCCGCCGGCTATTCAGCCCCATGCAGCCGGCAGGGATGCCGGCGCACCATGACCCGCCTGCCTGACATCCGCCGTGTGCGCGCCTGGCTAAAGCGCGGCGGGGTGATTGCCTATGCCACCGAATCCTGCTTCGGCCTCGGTTGCGATCCGCGCAACGCGCGCGCGGCGCGGCGGATTCTGGCGTTGAAGGGGCGGCCGCGCGCCAAGGGGCTGATCCTGGTCGGTTCCGAATTCCGCCAGTTCACGCGTTTTCTGGCACCCGTGCCGATCACGCTCGCCAGCCGTTTTTCGCAATGGTGGCCGGGGCCGAATACCTTGTTGCTGCCGGCTTCGCGGCGTTGTCCGCGCTGGCTGACCGGGCATCACGAACAACTGGCGGTGCGGGTGACGGCCCATGCCGAGACGGCGCGCCTGTGCCACGCGCTGGATATGGCCCTGGTTTCCACCAGCGCCAATCGCGCCGGCCGCCGCGCCCTGAAAACCGCCGCCGCCTGCCGCCAGGCATTCGGTAGCAGGGTCTGGGTGCTACCGGGGCGTGTCGGTCGTCGCCGCACACCTTCGACCATCCTCGACCCACTCTCCGGTAACGTTTTGCGCGCCTGATCGCGCGTATTCCCCGGCGCCATGTTCTCCGTTTCCTGGAAAGTCCTGCTCGCCTATGCCGTGTGTAGCCTGGGGCTGGACGCCGCCAGCAATCCGCAAACCGTGCTGCCGCTGGCACTGGCGCCATGGACGCCGCCGCTTGGCCTCTCCCTGGCCTTTCTGTTGTTGTATGGCGCGCGCTACGCGCCCTGGCTGATTGCCGTCACTTTCCTGATGGGCCTGCCCATCTACGGCGTGCCGAGCAACTGGATGGCGGCCTTGTGGGCCGCCACGTTGTTGATGCTGGGGTTGCTGGGGATCAGTACCTGGCTGACGCGCGGCCTCAAGATCGACGCGCGTTTGTCCAGCCAGCGCGACCTGTCCTGGTTCCTCGTGGCGGCGGTGGTCGGCGCCTGGCTGGATTCCGGCGTGCATGTGTTCGCGCGCAGCCCGGAAGCCGCGCCCGACCTCTGGGCCTGGGGCGCCGATCTGGTGAATTACTGGGTGGGGGCGTTGATCCGCATGCTCATCATCGCGCCCCTGGTGCTGGTCCATGCCGGACGCGACTGGAGTACCTGGCGCAACTGGCTGCCCAGCCGGGAAATGCTGTTGCAGGCATCCACCATTGCCCTCGCGCTGGCGGTGATCTTCGGCCTCAAATACACCGACGAATTCAAGTTCTTCTACCTTCTGTTCCTGCCCATGATCTGGGTCGCCATGCGCCACGGCATCCAGGGCGCCACCGCCGCGCTCGCCTTCGCCCATATCGGCATCAATGCGATTCTGGCGTGGCGCGGGCTGCATGCCGTCGCGGTGGTGGAGTTCCAGATGTTGATGCTGGGCCTGGCCATCACCGGCCTGTTTCTCGGCATGACGGTGAGCGCGCGCCGCGCGGCGGAAGAAAAGCTGCATCAGCGCGAAGCCGAACTGAATCAGGCCATGCGCCTGGCCGCCGCCGGCGAGATGACGCAGGCCATCGCCCATGAACTCAACCAGCCCCTGTCCGCCCTGGCCAACTACGCGCGCGCCGGCCAGGCGATGCTGGCCGCGCCCGAACAGCACGGCGCCCTGCTCGCCGAGACCCTGGGCAAGATCGACCGTGAAGCCACCCGCGCCGGCCAGGTGGTGCATCGCCTGCGCGAGTTCTTCCGGGGCGGCGGCCTGCGCCTGGAACGCCTGAGCGCCGACGAATTGATCGAGGAAGGCCTCGCCCCCGCGCGGCGCCGCGCCGAACGCGCCGGCATCGCCGTCTCGCTCGATCTGCACGGGGAGCCGCCGCTATTCATGGCCGACCGCGTGCAGATGGGCACGGTGCTGCACAACCTGCTGGTGAACGCCATTGAGGCGATCGAGAGCGGCGACCCGAAAACGCGGGCTATCGCCATCACCGTTCGCCTACTGGACGGCGACCGCCTGCGGTTCTGCGTGCGCGACAGCGGCCCCGGCGTGGTCGCGGATATGCGCGAGCGCCTGTTCGACTCCTTCGCCACCAGCAAGCCGGAGGGCATGGGCCTGGGCCTGGCGATCAGCCGCACCCTGGTGGAGGCGCATGGCGGTGAACTGTGGCTGGACAATATGCGCCCCACGCGCTTCTGCTTTACCCTGCCGCTCAAGCCCGAGCGGGCGAGTAGGTAGGATGCGGTGAGGCACGAAGCGCATCGCTTCTGTGCGAGGTTTGACGCGGTTCCCGTGTCTGATGAAGCCCCTGATGAAGCCCCTAAGCGAAGGACCAAGCCGCCAAAATACGGCGGCCAAGTCCCCGCTTATACCCTTCGGTAACCCAATCCCACGAACCTGTTGATACGACCATGAGCGAAACCATCATCACCATCGTCGACGACGACGACGCCGTGCGCGATTCACTCGCTCTCCTGCTGAATTTTCGCGGCTTCCGTTGCCGCAGCTTCGCCAGCGCCGAAGACTGTCTGGCGGCCTGGAGCCCGGACTGGCGCGGCTGCCTGCTGCTCGATCTGCGCATGGGCGGCATGGATGGTCTGACCCTGCAACAGGCCCTGGCGGAACGCGGGTCGCGTCTGCCGGTGGTGTTCCTCACCGGCCACGGCGACATCGCCCATGCCCGTGCCGCGCTCAAGGCCGGCGCCGTCGATTTCCTGGAAAAGCCCTACACCGAGGGCGCCCTGCTGGAAGCCGTGCGCGAGGCCGTGGCGCGCGATGCGCGGCAACACGCGGAGCACACGTATTCGGAAGAAATCGCCGCGCGCATGGCGCGTCTGTCGGAACGCGAGCGCCAGGTCATGGCTCTGGCCGTGGCCGGAAAACCCAACCGGGAAATCGCGGTATTGCTGGAAATCAGCCCGCGCACGGTGGAAGTGTTCAAGGCGCGCATGATGGAAAAAATGCAGGCGCGCAGCCTGCCGGAACTGGTGCGTATGTGTCTGGAGGGCGGGTCGAAAGACGCGCTTTGAAGCATCCCCGTATGGGCTTCGCTTACGGGAGGGCGTCGATTTCCTGATGCCCGCGTTTGACTAGACTGCGTTTTCTCGCCGTTTCATCGACGCGCAGGAGAACCAGTGACATGCGATCTACCCGCCGTAGCGACCCGCTCTCCCTTCCGTACAAATTGGAACCGGCACCGCCGCGCCCGGTTGCCACGCCATGACGGGGGACGTCCGAGCACGCACGGCGCTCGCCGATCCGAAGGAAATCGCCGCGCGCATGGCGCGCCTGTCGCGACGTGAACGTCAGGTCATGGAACTGGCCCTGGCGGGGAGGGCGAATCGTGAAATCGCCGCGCAGCTGGGCATCAGCCCGCGCACGGTGGAAGTATTCAAGGCCCGCATGATGGAAAAAATGCGGGCGCGTGGCCTGTCTGATCTGGCGCGCATGGTGGCGTCGCCGCGCGCGGGGTCATAAGCGAATACCCAGGGCGGATTTTGTATGGGTATCCCTTACGTTGCGAGCCGAATGCCACGCGGGGAGACGCGGCCGAAAATGCGCGCCATGCCGTTCAAAAAATTCGAAGCATACGAACACAACGAGGACGCCGCCGTGTCGAGAGCGCGGCGCAAGGAAACCATCCGTGGCGCGCTTAAATTGTTTCGCGTCATGCTGGACGCGGTGAGGCGCCATGCCGATTGGGTGGAGGAGCGCCACGGCATCGGCGGCGCGCAACTCTGGGTGCTCTGGGAACTGGGACAGACCCCCGGCATGCGCGCGGTGGACCTGGCCAAGAGCATGGCCATCCATCGCCAGAAGGCGGAAAGCCTGCTGCGCGATCTGCTGGAAAAGGGCCTGGTCAGGACGGAAATGCCGGCGGACACACAATCGCTCGTCCATTTTCTGACCCCCGACGGCCAGCGCATCGCCGATACCGCACCGGAGCATGGCCAGGGTGTGCTGAAGGCCGCGCTGGAACGTCTGCCGGACAGCGCCCTGGAACAAGTGGTCGTGTCCATGCGCGCGGTAACCGAAAGCCTGCCGCTGCGCGAGGACCGAGCGGCCCTGCAACCCCTGGCGGACATCTTCCGGCCGAGCGCGGATGAACCCGTTTCGCGACCGGCCGCCAAGCCGCGTCTACACAAGCTGGAGAACTGATATGGAAAATCAAATCGACCTGTTCCTGACCTCGTTGCAAACCTTCTGGAGCCAGATCGCGATCTTCATGCCGAAACTGCTGGCGACCCTGGTGCTGTTGCTGGTCGGCTGGCTGGTCGCCCGGGTGCTGCGCGCCGGGGTGCGGCGCGGCCTGGAAGCCCTGGGCTTCGGCCGCATGGCGGAAAAATCCGGTCTCGAAGCCTTGTTGCGGCAAGGCGGCGTGGAACTCTCCCTGGCCGGCCTCATCGCCGGCACCACCTACTGGCTGGTACTCATGGTGGTCGCCGTTTCCGCCGCCAACAGCCTGGGCCTGGATGCCGTGGCCGGCCTGGTCAACCGGGTGGCGTTGTTCCTGCCCAACGTGGTGGTGGCGATCCTGATTCTGGTGTTTGGTACCTTGTTCGCGCGCTTCATCAACCGCCTGCTGTTCACCTGGCTCAACGGCCTCAAGATGCCGGCCGCGCTTACGCTGAGCACCGGCGTGGAATACGCGGTGCAGGTGTTCGCCCTGTTCATCGCCCTGGAACAACTGGAGATCGGCACCCACATGCTCACCGCCGCCTTCACCATCGCCTTCGGCGGTCTGGTTCTGGCCCTGGCGCTGGCATTCGGGCTGGGCGGGCGCGAGTGGGCGGCGGACCGCATCAAGGACTGGTCGCACAAGTCCTGATGCCGTTTGCCACCATGCGCAGCCTGGAGAGAATCCGCTTCGCGGTTCGTCATGGCACGGATGCCGCGACGCCAGGAGGACGCCTGGGGGTACGTCCGGGGGTGCATTCTCGCGGCCGGATAGCGCGTCAGAAGCCGCGTATATGTAATTCCCTTACGCGAGTACGCCAATTCGCCATCCAGTCTGTTTCTCTATCCTCGCGCAACCCCTTGTTCATTCCGCATCCATGCCGCTACGCGCCATTGCCCTGAGTTCTAGCCCCCAAATCGTGGCCGCCGACACTTCGGTTCGGGTCGTGCTGGGGCTGATGCTCGAACAGGGCGTCGATCATGTCGCGCTGGTTGACGCGGGCGGGCGTTTCGTCGGCCTGGCCAGTGTCGGCGTCGCGCTGGAGCGGATTATTCCGTTTTCCGCGCGCACTCCGCACGGCTTGAACGATCTCGCCTTTGCCGGCGATGCCTTGCCGATGCTGCTCGACCATTTCCGGGGCATCCTCGATCAGCCGGCGACCACGCTGCTCGACCCGCGCGCCGAGACCTTGCATGTGGCCACCCCGTTGATGGAGGCGGCGCTGTTGCTGACGCACGCGCAAGGGCCGCTGCCGGTGCTGGATGACCACGATGTCCTGGTCGGCGTTCTCAGTCAGCGCGCATTGATGCGCTTTCTGGCCAATCAGTCGGGCGAACGCTGAGATGCACGGCGCCGCACAACCGATTACCGGTGAAATCCTCTTCGGCCTGGGGCCGCTGCTGGTTTCACTGGTCATCTTCGTCCTGACCTACGCAATCATCGTCACCGAGCGCATCAACCGCGCCATCGTCGCTCTGCTCGGCGCCGGCGTGATGATCATGAGCGGCGTGCTGCATCAGAGCGAGGCGGTGCAGGGCATCGACTTCAACACCATCGGCCTGCTCACCGGCATGATGGTCATCGTCGCCATCACCCAGAAAAGCGGGGTGTTCCAGTACGTCGCGGTCAAATCCGCCAAACTGGTAAAAGCCGACCCCTGGGGTCTCCTGCTGATGTTCGCGGTGGTCACGGCGCTGTTCTCGGCGCTGCTGGACAACGTCACCACGGTGTTGCTGATCGCGCCGGTCGCCTTGCTGATCACCGATGCGCTGCGCATTTCGCCCTATCCCTATCTGTTCACCATCATCTTCGCCTCCAACATCGGCGGCAGCGCGACCCTGATCGGCGACCCACCCAACATCATGATCGGCTCGGCGGTGGGGCTGACCTTCAATGATTTCGTGATCCACATGGCGCCGATCGCGCTGCTGGTCTTCTTTGCGACCCTGGTGCCGATCTGGTGGTTCTGGGGCCGCAAGCTGCGCGCCAGTCCGGAACAGCGCGCGCAGGTCATGGCATTCGACGAGCGCGCCGCCATCACCGATCCGCTCCTGCTCAAGCAATCGCTGCTGGTCACCGCGCTCACCATCACCGGCTTCATTTTTGCCCATTCCCTGGGCATGGAGCCCGCCACCATCGCCCTGTTCGGCGCCGCGCTGCTGTTGTTGATCCGCGCGCTGGGACAGAACGCGGAGCACCAGTCGGAACTGGTGCACAAGAGTTTCGCGGAAGTGGAATGGGTGACGATTTTCTTCTTTGTCGGCCTGTTCATCGTGGTGGCCGGCGTGGAAAAGGCCGGCGCCCTGAAAATGGCGGCGGATGCCCTGGTCACCTTTACCGGCGGCGAACTGGCGCTGACCGCCTACGTCATCCTCTGGGCCTCGGCGGTCATTTCGGCGGTGGTGGACAACATCCCCTTCGTCGCCACCATGATTCCGGTGATCCAGAACCTCGGCCCGGTGGTCGGCGAGGCCAATCTTGAAACCCTCTGGTGGGCGCTCGCGCTCGGCGCCTGCCTGGGTGGCAACGGCAGCCTGGTCGGTGCCTCCGCCAACCTGGTGGTGGCCGGCTTCGCCGAGCGCGCCGGCCAACCCATCCGTTTTCTCCCCTTTATGCTGGGCGCGTTTCCGCTCATGTTGTTGAGCATCGCGATCAGCCATCTCTACATCGGGTGGCGTTATCTCACCTGATTAACCGAGTCCCTTGAGCAGGACAGCTGCGTGCGATAGCAGCATTTTTTCAGGCGACTTCGGTCGCCTGTTTTTTTGGGCGCTGCTCGCGTTACCGGGTGATGCGGCGGAAAGCGCCCGAGAGAGTGGCCTCCCCCTTTTCCAAAGGGGGGGATTTAGCGACGTTTGCCTGTGCGGTCGTCTCGGAAATCCCCCCTAGCCCCAATACTGTTCAGATACGCAATACCGGTACCGGCTCATGCTTCTGATGAAGCGGCATACCGCGCCGTCGAATAGCGTAATTGCTCATCTTTCGCCTGACGCCACGCGGGT
>JAQTLN010000034.1 GCA_028714875.1 Gallionellaceae bacterium | reverse complement strand
TTAACGCGCCAAACCGCCTTAAAAACGGTTTGGCGTTTTTACTTAACCAGGCCGATCAGATAGCTTTGTGCGGCTCCGATGATGCGCTGCTCTCCTGTGCCGGTAATCAGCATGTAAGGACGAGCCGGGAGGTTAACTTTCTTGCCGCGCCCGGCCTGGCCTCCGGAATGTTGAATGGCCGCGTATTTTTTGTTGGTGGATACCTTTGCGCTGCGCGCGTCGGAGCTTGGCGTGATCGAGGCGGCGAGCTGGCCGCTCACCTGGAGCATCATCCCCGGCCACGTGCCGCGCTTGGTGCGCACCTTGATCGTGGATGGCGCAAGCCCCAGCCACTTGGGGCGGCCCTGCTGCGCGAAATTCTCCTCGACCTCGTCGTGCATAATCCCGGAGATTGTGCCCATCAGCGGCGAGGCATTCTCCACGCGCTGCGCCAGCTCGGTGAGCAGGATACTTACCTGCGGCAGGTTGCTCTTGATTTCGTACATCGCTTACCTCATACTCTTGCCAAGCGGGCGTAGTTTCCTAGGGAAAGGTTGCGGCATACGCCGCATGATCCAAGTTCGAGTCTTGGCGCGCCTGCGATCAAATACCTCCATACAGCACTTCGTAAGTCTTCCTGTCCTGCAGCGCATTCGGATTGATTATCTTGCCTGATTGCAGGATATTCATCGGCACCTTCACCTTCTTTCCGCTCGCCTCCCTAACATCCACCTCGTAGTCTATTTGCATCACCAATTTCCCCGTCTTATCGCCGGGAACGTCGAACACATAGAGCAGGGCAGCAGGCTGCTTCGGCTTTCCTGTTTTTGTGTCCAGCTCCAGCAGCACCGCGCGCGGCGCATCCAGCAGGCGCGGAAGTTCCTGGTAAATCTCCCAAGGGATGCGGTTTTCTTTTTGATCGCGGTGCGTATGCAGTACATCCTCATCGCGCACAGTGATGAGCGCGCTGGCTGGCCGAATGTTCCTGGCCTCAAGTCCGGCCACTACCTCCGGAAGCAACATGCCAATCCGGCGCAACTCTCCGCGCGAATGCTCGATTGAGCTTGCCCAGGTGCGGAAATCCTCTGCCAGTGCACCAATCATACCGGTCTGCGCAAGTATTTCGCGCATGGCCAGCGCGGCTACAGCAGGGATAGCGGTCTGCATCTTGATCAGTGCGGTGTTGGCCATGTTCTCCTGCCAGGCAGCACCGGGGTTGTAGCTCCAGCCCGCATCCGGCGCGAACAGCTTGTCCTGTCCGTTCACCTGGAGGCGCAGCGCCTTGACGGTAACGGTCGAGCCGTCGCGCATCTGGATATCGTGATCGATCAGCTTGCCGTCGGAATTGTCCAATGTCGCGCCGCCAAGATCGGCGCGCGCCCGCACGCGGCAGCGGCAGTTAAAGCCGTTTGGCGGGTAGCTATATCCCCACAGCGGGTCATCGTAGCGGAATATGCGGCCATTCATCGCGCGGTGCATGGGCCGCGTGCGGCCATCTAGCACCGCGACATACTGCCAGTACGGATGGCTGCCGGATATCTCCATCATGCTCTTGTAGCGCCCGGCCATGTAGGCGGTTTGCAGGTTGGTCTGGTAGATCGTCTTGAGGCGGCGCGGGCTGCCGAGCTGAACGGTGCTGACCTCGCCGGTGGTGGTATCGACGTGCTCGGTTTTGCCCCACCAACCCTTGTCCTGGAGCAGCGGCGTCAACTTCTGCTTGAATTCCTGAAAGGTGGCGCCGTTGTTTAACGCATCGTCCAGCCCGCCGCGAATATCGTTGAGGATATCGGTGTTCATCACCTTGGCCACGGTGAACGCCTTGGCGTGCGCCTCCTGCCACATCTCGCGCCAATCCCAGGTGAGCTTGTAGCCCTTCTGCTGGAAATACTCGATGGCCTTCTCGGGCGGAAGGCCGAAGGCGTGAGATAGATCAATCTTTTCCATCGCTCCCCCTATCCAACTTTCCCCCGTAGGGAGAAATGGCGAACGAGAAAGACATCATTAATTTTCCGCATTCAACCGCCCCCATACCTCGGCCACGAACATCGCGCGCGCCAGCGTTTCTTCGATCTGTTGTGTATTCATGGTCGGAAATATCTCGGCCAGCTTTTCATGCACCTCGGCATAGTCTGCGGATGCGGCGATCATCTCCAGCACAGGCTTGAGCGCTTCCACGGCCTGCCCTTGCAGCATGTCCGGCGCGATCGCCTCGATCGCGGCATCGAGCGCGACCTGGTCGGGGAACTGGATATCACTTTCCGCGAACTGCGCTCCCTCTCCTGGAACTGGTGCGCTACCCCCTCCCACTTGCGGGAGAGGGTTTGGGGGAGAGGGTTGGATTTCAACCCACTCCCCGCCATACGTGTCCTGAATGTGCTTGAGCGTCGGCCTATACCCGACCTTGGCGAGATTGGCATCGCGTTCGGACAGCGCGTTGAGGTCTTCGGGTTCTTCGCAAACGCGCCACACCTGCGGCAGTGCCGCGCCGGGGAAATTCCACCCGCACAGCCATTTCACCACGGTGGCATTGAGCGACATGCACACCAGGTCGGCGTCGGCCTTGACGATATCCGCGCGCACGTCTGCCTGCAGGTCGTCATTGCCAAGCCTGCCGGGCGTACCCTGCGTGCTGGCGGTCTGGCCCAGAGTGACACGGGCGACGGCCGCATCCATGCGGTCGTAGAGTGCGGTGTAATCCGCCGTGCCTCCGCGCGTGGCTTCCAGCAGCTCGGTCGTCATGCCATCAGGGAAGATGATCGCGCTGTCGGTCTGGATGGCCTTGAGCGCTTCCAGTAATTTATCCTGGTCTGGCTTCGGCGTGCCTGTCGGGTATTTGCCGACGGCGGTCGGCATGCCGAACTTCTCGAGGAAGATTAGCCAGAATTTGACGCCGCTGCGCTTGAAAAATACCGGCCAGTAAAGCCAATGCGCCAAACCGAGGCCATATGGCTCGTCGTCGTGGTCGCTGCCGGTGGCGAAGTGCCAGAACTTTTTCTCGGGCAATTCCTCACCCAGCGGGTTGCTCGATGTCTTGAGGCGCAGCGACATGTCAGGCGCGAAGGCGAAGCGCCTGCGGTCACGCACACGGATGCCGCCACGGCTGATATCCAGCACAACCTGGCTGCCTTCCACCGCCCACATCGCCTCGGCCACCGCATAGCCGTAGAACACGCCGTAGAGCATCTTCTCGGTGAGTGAATCGAACGATATTTTCTTGATCTGCTCCTCGATGAACAATGCCGCCTGCTTGTCGATGCGCTTCTCGCCGCCAGGTCGCACCTCCCAGGGCCTCGACACCACCGCGCGCACGCGTTGCTCGAAGCACGCCTTCACCTGTTCGTCGCGCAGCACCTCCTGATAGATGCGCAGGTCACCGCCGCTCTTGAGTCGCAACAGCGTATCCGTGTTCGGCAGCAGCGGCAGGCCATCCACAAAGCCGCGCGTAATGTCGCGCCCGTCGCGGGTGGTGGCGATCTCGTTTTTTTCAGGCTTGTTTGGTTGTTCCATGTTTCTACCCTCACCCTAACCCTCTCCCTGCAAGGGAGAGGGGATAAATTACATAAACCCGGCCATGCCGCCCGATGCGGAAACGCGGCGGCCCGCCGATTGGAATTCGATTTTCACGAAGCCGCCCCCCGCCGCGTTGCAAGCCAGGAAGCAAGCCCACGCCCGGTCCGCGTGGCCGCTGCTGTCCGAATCCGCCACGAAGCGCGGCGCCCCGGTCGGGCCGGTGACTTTTTGCAGCTTGTGAAGGTCGGCGCGCAGCGCGGCATCGCCCATCGGGATGCGGATTTTCTTGTCCTCAAACGCCTCCTTGCCGTGCGTGGCCATCGTCAATTTATTCGGGCCCGTGAACAACACCCCTTCCACGCGCATCGAGCCGTGGCGGGCTTGCGCGTCTTCCACCGGCTTCTCGCCCATGCCGGTCTGGTCCATGCAGCAGCGCACCACGCGGTAGCGCCGAAACACATCGTCCAGCAGCGCGTCCTGCTCGGCGAAGGTGATGCGGCGGCGCGTGATGATCTCGCGCGTCCACAGCACATCGCCCACCAGCTCGGCCACCCAGATCACAAACAGGTCGTTGCGCGCAGCGATGTCCACGCCCACGTAGCACGGTCCGCCCGCGTAGTGTTCCGGCACGCAGGCTTTATCGTTTTCGCACGAATTGATCAGCTCGAACGACAGCCATGCGCTGGCTTCGTCCAGCCACTTCAGCTCGTATTCCTGCGCCCATGCATCGTCGTCGTCCAGAGCGGCACGCAGCTCCTCTATGTCGCGCGGCAGGCCATCTTTCACGGCCTGATAGATATCCACCAGGTGGCGGCTCCAGGCGCCGTCCGCGCCCGTCATCAGGTCGTAAAACTTATTCCCCTTGCCGTTGGGCGTGCTGGTCACGCGCAGCTTGTAGCCGTTGGAGATCACCGGAAACAGCGCGCTCCATATCTTGCGGCTGTCCGCGTGAAACGCGAATTCGTCCAGGAACACGTTGGCGGAAAAGCCGCGCGCGGTATCCGGGTTGGCGGGCAGCGCGGTCACTTTCGATCCGCCCGGCAGCACCGCGTCGAGCTGGGTATAGACCGTGCCATCCGCCCCGCGAAACCCGCTTTCCATTTCCTGGATGCCGAGGTTGTACGCCTTGCAGTGTTTCTTGATGCCTTCTTCCATCGCCTCCCTGGCCTGCCGCTCTCCGCGCGAGAGGATCACCCAGCGGCGGCGCTGCCCGAGCGCTTCCGCCTCGAACATGTCGTCCACGATTTCCAGCGTGGTGGTGAACGTCTTGCCGGTCTGACGCGCAAACATACCGATCTTGAAGCGGGCCTTATCCAGCAGCCAGCGCTTCTGGTAGGCGTGGAGAGGAACGGCTGGCTGGTTCATCTACGAAATCCGGGAATGTATGAATCAACCCGCTCCCGCACATCGTGCGCAAGGTCGCCAATAAGGCAGAACAGGGAGAGTATCGCCATCAGCGGAAGGCGAATAAGGATGGTAGCCGGAGCAACCAGAATATTCCTTTGGGCTTTCGTGAGCGCCATCACACGATCCCGTACAGCTCTTCGCGGACGCGCTTGAGCGTTTCCAGGTCGAACTTGCCTTTTCCCGCCTTGGCTTCGCCTTCGAGGGCGTCCATCTTGGCCGCCACCTTCGAGCGCAGCTCCTGCTGCCATTTCTGGCGCTGGATGTCCATGCGCCCCACATCCGCGAACGCCCGGGAGATCAGGGATAAGGTCTTCGCCGTCTCGTCCAGGTCGCCCTCGGCATTCTTGAGTTTCAGCGATACGCGCAGCAGGTTGTCCTGCATGATGTTCGAGGCCGCGCTCATCATGGCGTCGTCGGTATCGTCTCCCGACTCGCGCGCGGCCTTGGCCAGCGCGCGGGTGCGGCGCGCATCAGCCATCGCCTCCTGGAATTCGGCCTCCAGCTCGCTGCCGTGCCGGTGCACCGCCGAGCGGGAAATATCGAAGCCCTTTTCCTTGAGCCAATCCGACAGCCCCTCGTAATCGTTAAACCCTCCCGAAATCAGGCGGGCGTTTAACTCCTCCAGCACTTCGGGCGGAAGCTTCATGATTTTGGATGCGCGCGCCATTACAAGTCTCCCGGCTCCGGCGTGCCGATGCCCGGCAAGCGGATCAGGCCGCGCACTACCGACAGACCGTCATCGGTCAGCGCCAGCACCCCGTCCTGCGGCGCGTCCACCAGGCCCAGATCGGCCAGGAACGCGCACTCCACGGCCAGCTTGGCCAGCGTCATAGGGTAACCCGTCGCCTCCAATTCCTGGCGCAGCCCGCGCGGTTCCGCGCGGTATTGCGGGCGCATGGATAGTGCCGTCAGTATTTGCAGGCGGCGCGAAGCGGTGATGGCGTCCTGCCGTGATGTGCTCATTGCATCCCCTTGTCGATAATCTTGTTCATGATCAGCTTCAGGCTGTCGGAAATTCCACTCAGCGCGCCAGTCATGCTCGATACGTCTTTGGCCACGCCGTTTATTTTGTTGTGGATATCGGAAAGATCGCCATGCTTGGCCGTACCCGATTCCAGCTTGGCGATGCGCTCGCCCTGCTTGCCGATATCGTCGCGTATATCGTCTTCCAGTTTCTCGATACGGTCATTCGTGACCTTGTTCTTGTTGGACATGAACACGTAGAACCCCGTGCCGCCCGCCACCAAGAACGTCAGCACCTGAAATAAAAATTTTGCCAATTCCAAATCCATCAACGCCCCCTGTACCTTTCTTTTTTTTCCTGGCACTCCACGCACAGCTCTGTACCCGGTACCGCCTTGCGCCGCGCTGTGGGGATGCGCTCCCCGCATTCGCGGCACGTCTTCGCCCCTTTGCCTGCCGCGCGCGCCCTCCGGCGCACATCGTCCAGCGCATCCTGGCGCAACTCCTGCTCGCGCTCCTGGGCGCGATCGATGTCATCGGCCATAAAAACTCATATCACCACGCTCTTTTTAACGACCAGTACTCCCTCTGAAGCCCCCGCATTCGGCGCATCGCTCTCCCAGCGCCACGCCCATGTTCCGATCGTATCGAGCAGAATGTCGGCGTGATAATGGCCTACGCTATCCTTCACGATCTCGCCGCTGGCGCCGAACACGTAGGCGGTGACGGTCCCGATCGGCGTTTTTACCTTGAGGCGCAACGCGCCCGGGTCTCCGGCCACATTTCCCCCATCCGCGATGGAGACCGAAATGCGCCCGGTCTCGCCGATGAGGTAGTTATAGTTATCGGACATAACTGGCCCCCGATCTCAGCGTTGAGACACGGGCTGCGGCGGCACTGTGCTGCGCCGCTTTGGCGCAGCTCGGCACATGCCGGGTCACGCGCGCCGATCCCGCCTGGTGATGGCGGATCACGGAGGCGTTCGCGCTCAGCGCGGCAGCGCGCCGCACCGAGCAGGAGAAACGCCAGGGGATGACCTTCTGGCGCGTCGTAAGCCCCGCTGCTGCCGCCGCGATGGATTGGGCTGCACCGCCCAGCACGATGCGGGTGACAAGGCCGCCATCGGCGTTTGCGGAGGCGATAGCCTGCGCGGAAAGCGCGATGCGCGTGTCGAGCAGGCCGTACGCGGCGGCCTGCCCGGTTGCGCTGCCCGTCATCAGGATGGGAACGGTGAGATTGCCCGCGCCGGATGCCGCCGCAAGCGCATCGCCCGCGAGCATCAGTTGCGCGGTGAGTACGCCGGATGCGCCCGCACCGGCCAGCGCATGGCCGTCTAGCCTCACCTGTGCACTCAAAGAGCCATAAGCATCGCTTACGTCAACAGCCGAGCCGTCGAGCGGTATCGGGGTGGCGATGGAGCCGGTCGCGCCCGCTTCGGCTAGCGCCGCACCCACCAGCACGATGGCGCTGCTCAACGATCCTTGCGCGGATGCGGATGCCTGCGCCTGGCCGTTCAGCAGGATCTGCGCGTCCAGGCTGCCGGAGGCCAAGGCATTCGCCAGCGCAGATCCGGTGATCGGTATCTGCGTGGCGAGGCTGCCGGTGGCCAGCGCATTGTTGCCGCCGATCCCGGACAGGTTGATGGAGGTAGCCAGCGTTGCTGTGGCCACTACGCTGTCCTGTGCGTGACCGGCGAGTTGCAGAGCGGCGGTCAGCTCGGCAACCGCAGTAGCCTGCGATCGCGCATCGCCCGAAAGCGGGATGGCGGTGATCAGGCCGGCCTGCGCCAGCGCCTGGGCCACAGCCGCGCCGCCCAGTTGAATCTGCGCGCTCAGGCTGCCGCCAGCCACCGATACGGCGATAGACGATCCGGCCAGATCGATGGAGGTGGTCAGTTGCGCCGCAGCAGCAGATTGAGCGACCGCATCGCCAGCCAGCGCGGCGGCAGCGCCGCCAGTCGTCAAGTCCGCGATGGACGCCGCGATGTTTAACGCCGCTCCTTCCAGTTTGATCCCGGTGGTGATGCCGCCCTGCGCAACCGCTATGGCAGCCGCATCGCCCGCCAACAGGATGTCGGTGAGCAAGCCGCCCGAGGCCAGTGCCTGGCCGAGCGCGTCGCCCGCCAGGGTGATCTGCGCCGAGAGCGCGCCGCTGGCGGCGGCGACATCCGGCGCCGCCCCGGAAAGCACCGCGCCGCGCCGCGGCAATTCTCCCGGTGCCGATTCTCCTATAGATGAAAACCCCAGCATTTACGCCACCGGCCCTATCGAGCCGACCGTGTTGGAGCCGACCGGAGTGAACGTCATAAAACTGGATTTCTTGATGGTCGGCGCGCCGCCCGGCGCCGCCGAATATTTGAATTGCGGGATCAGTGTTCCCCCCGCATTGACCCTGATCATGCCCTTGATGGCGAACACGGTAGAGTTCACGGTCGTCGCCGCGACCGACACCGTGCCGCCCGCCGCCGCGTGGAAATGGTTCATGTAAGGCCGCACCGGCGTCGTCAGGGACGCAGCGCCGTCTCTGCACAAGCATTGCCAGCTCATATCGGTGACGGTCGCCGTGCCGCCGAACAACACGTCGATAGTGTGCGAGGTCGTGCCTGCCGCGCGCGTCATCTCGATGTGCCCTTCGATCCGGTAGGTCGTCGCGGCCTCAAGCGTGATAGTGTCGTTCGCGGCCTCAAAAAAAGGCTGCGCGGTGTTGACGTTGCCGCCGCCGAAGTCCGCGCTGTTGCTCATCAGGTGCATCGCGGCCACCACGGCGCGCGCCACCGGCGACAAATAAAAAGCCTTACCGTCGAACTCCACCGCTCCCGCTTCCGCCGCGGTCATCAGCGCGCCCGCCAGAAACTGCAAAGGAGCCGATCCGGCGGCGGAGGATCCCGCGAACGGGCGGAAGCGTTTGAGATCGTATGCGGGGAATGTCAGGAAAACGTCCTTCGTCCCGGCGGAAAAGTTAACCGCCGATCCCGTGCTGGACGCGATGACGGCGCCCCGCACCAGCGTGCCGCCCGTCTGCCACGTCGCCTCGCAGATTTCCCATTCTGCTCCGCCGTCGATGCACACATCGCACGTGTCGTTGTTGGCGCAGATCGCAGAAAAAGCGCGGAAACCGGACACCGCCCCGGCGAGCGTGAAATTGCCCGTGCCGGTGCTGGTGCTGGTCTCCTTGACCCTGTCTTCGATCACGTAAGCCATTTTTTAGTTATCGATCTGGAAGGTGGCCGCGCCCGCCGCGAAGCTCGGCCCGGCATCGCCATTGTTGATGGTCTTGGGCGTGGTGAGCGCGGTGCGCCACAGCAGGTTGCCTGAGGTCGAGGCGTCGAATACGCAATATTCGGTCACCGATCCCCAGTTGGCCGTCGGTGCGGGGAAAGTGACGGTGGTGTTGTTGCTGGTGGTGCCGCCCGTGCCGCTCGACGCCGCCGTGCTTCCCGCCGCTTGCGTGCCCGCCCAGTTTGCCAGGCTCGATGTCACCGCCACGCGCGCATAGCTGCCGCCGCTCACTTCGGTGCCGCAGGCGGAGTCCGAGCCGGTGGTGGTGGCCAGCGCGTAGTAGACCGTAGCGGGCGGAGTGAACGCCTGGCCGCGCACCAGGAAATCGAGCAGCTTGTTTTCCAGGTAGTCTGACATCGCGGCGGCACTGGCAAGCGGTGCGATCAGCGCGAGAATCAGGGCAAGGGCGAGAGTGCGTAGAGTCTTCATGGGGTTTCCTTTCTGAGTGGGGAGTTATCCCCGGTTGATGGTCGGGATGTTCGGGTCTGCCTGCATCTTGCCGCGATACCAGCTTGCAACGCCGAGGATGGCGCCTACAGCCAAGGTTAGGTCTGTCGATATAGGAGTCGGGGTCTTGCCAAATAGCGGCAGCAGCCACATCGATCCGATGTACGCGCCAAACATAAATCCGATAAAGGGCCGCCAGCTATAGGTCGGCCAGTGCTCCGAGGCGGCCTCGGCCCGCATGGTCGCGTTGATTTCTCCCGCGTTCTGCACCGCGAGCGCCTGGAACGCGACCTCCTGCTCGAGCACCGCCTTGCGGTATTGCAGCACCAGCGCAGGGTCGGCCTGCAGCGCCTTGGCCGCCCCGTCTCCGGTTGCCGCACCGGTGACGCTCATGGCGATGTCCACGGCCTTTTGCGCGACCTGCTCGGCCTTGTCGCTGCCGGTGATCCACCTGGCGATCTGCGGGACAAATTGGGACAGGCCCATTGCAATGGTGATCGGGTCCATCAGGCTATTTCTCCTTCTATCGGGTCGAGGTAAATTTGCTCGACTGGCGGCTGCATGCCGCTTTCGAGCCAGGTGTACACGTTAAAATTTGGGCAGGTTTTATCTGGGTTTAACTGGCGATGCCCGAGTACACGCACGCCGAGCTGAGCGAAGATCGCCCGCGCCTCGGCGGGGGTCGGGTTATTGAACCGCTTGGGCGGATTGGGCTTTTGTTGCTCGAGTGTTTTTGCGAGGCCGCACAGCCAGTCGCGCAGCGAATCCCACTGCGCGCGCGTGAACTTGTCGCAGCCGATCAGGCAGATGCCGATGCTGGCGGCGTTATAACCCTGGCAATGCGCGCCGACCTCGTCCACGTGGCGGCCAGTTGCCACCGCGCCGCGCGTGTAGATCACGAAGTGGTAGCCGATGCTGGTGAGGTCGGGATTCTGTTTGGCGCGCCACTGCGGCTGGCGCTTGAAGCCGCGCTGCGCGTGCCAGCGGTCGATCTCCTGCACGGGCGTGACAAAGCCGTGTTCGCCCGGCGTTCCGGTGAATAAAGTCCTGCCGTTCGGGCTGTCCGAACAGTGGATGATGATGAGTTCTATTTTTCGTGCCATGACGCGCAGAGTACGCGCGCGCGAGGAGAGGGTTAAGGCGGAAATTGTTCCGCCAAAAACAAAGCCCGGCGCTGGTCCGGGCTTTCAAGTCCCCTCTCCCTCCGGGGGAGGGCTAGGGTGGGGGAAATGCTACGCCGACTTCAGCTGCTGCTCAAGCTTGTCCGCATCGGCTTGTGCCATATCGAGCAGGTATTTCACCGAATCGAGCAAGTAGGCGACTTGGTCAATATTGTTTTGAGTCGCCCCGCCAGCATCCGGCAAATAATCAGCAGCGCAATTGGCTACTGCACGCGCCGCGCCCATGTGCGCGCCCAGGTCATACCACGCGCCGGGAACGTTCTTCACGCCGTGGCCTTTGACGCCGGGGCACGGGTTCCCTCTCCCTTCGGGGGAGGGTTGGGGTGGGGGAAGGCCGTTCATGCCGCACCTCCCATCATCGGCAGTTCGCCCTGGATAGCCGGAAACAGCCCATCGCGCTTGGCCTGGAACACCACCTGCCGCACATGGTTCAGCGTGCGGCCGGTGACGGCGCAGATCACGTCGCGCGGCTGGCCTTCGGCTTCCATCGCGATGATGGTGTCGCGTGCCTGGCGTTTCTCGAAGGCGGCGAGGATGTTCCGCTCTCGTTCCAGCGTGCGCGCAAGCCGTGCCTGGGCGTTGATCTGCCCGCGCCGCGCGCCGTCCAGCCGCTCGAATAGCGCGATGATCAGCTCCTGCTGCCGGTTCATCATGTCGCGCAGGCTGCCGATCTCGCGGGCGAGGCCGATCTGCTGCTGATGGACAGGCAGGTTGCCGCGCAGCGTGGCCTCCATCTGGTTGAACGCCTCGATGTAGCGCTCCTTCCACACCGCCGCCTGCTGGCCGGTGAAGCCCATGCACAGGAAGGTGAAGCCGTCGCGGGTGATTTCGTACATGGGGCGCTGGCGCTGGTTGCCGTCGGTGTAGGAGCACAGCTTAAAATTCAGCCGTGCGAATTCAGCCGAGCAATCAAGGTTTTCGATAGCCTGAACTACGTTCTTATGCTGCCTGCCGAAGTGGTTGGAGATTTCGAGAGAGGTGACGATCAGGCGACCGCCTGACTGATGGACAAGTTGATTCATGCTTCTGCTCCTTCTTAAGGGAAACCCACGAAGGCCGTGGGCGGCCGGGTGTTTAAGAACCGGCAGAAGTCGGCGGACGTATTCCCGTGCAAGCACGGTCTTGTATTAGTCGCACACCCGGCCATCTAAACGATGGACGTAAAAAAACCACAACTATCGGGCGCGGTCATCCGCTTCTGCAAAGGTGTTCTTAAGCACCGGAGCGGATTTTGCGCTCGATTTGGCACATCTGTCAATGTTTGGCTTCGCGCAACTTCCTGCACTGCGCCCATTCCTGCTTATCCTTGGCCTTGGCGTCTTCCACGGTCTGCCATTGCAGGTTTTCCGGCTTGTCCGCGCCACCGGCGCACAGCGGAACGATGTGGTCAACGATCCAGCCGGGGCATCTTCCTTTTGCTTTGCCTGTCGATGGGCAATGATGCTCACGCTTGAAGGTGTGGACTTCTGCAGCCGATCTTGCATCAGCATCTGTCGCCAGCAGCAACATCAACGCAACGAGGAAAGATTTCATTTGCATAGCTTGCTGTGTATCACCTGGGCTTGTCGCTCTGCGGCTGCCTGTTCATCTGCCGATAGCTTCCCACAAAACACCTGCACATTCCCGGTGTCGGTTTGATTTACTTTTTCACTGCCCGAAAGCAAAACAACCTTGTACCAAGCACACCCCAATATTGGATTTACATCTTGCCCCTTATATGGCATGCCGCCCGCATAACCGAATGCCAGATTACGTTGCGCCTGGTAGTTTCCTTTCATGGCCAAGTCGCGAACCGCATCGAAGGTATGCGGTTGATCGTGCGTTTCATCAATTGCGCATGGTTGCGCAATAGGCGCAGCCACTTGCTGCCCGGCAGGTTCATTTTTGCCGCACCCAGCCAGCACCACCCCAGCCAACACCATCGCTATCAGTTTCTTCATATCCTTCCCCCTTCGTTGAAAACCCGCACCTTAAAACAACCCTTGCTGCCTGTCATCCCCCACCTCGTTGCGGATGTAGCGGATATTACGCTCGGTGGTGCGGTGGATGCGCGCCAGTTGCGATACGCTCAGCCCTTGCGGGTTGGACTTGATCTCGGCGTTGCGCACGGCTGTCATGGCGCGCAATGCGAGCGGTATTTCCAGTTCCTCTCCAGGGTATTCGGATTGCAGCTTTTCCGCCGCCTCGCGCCCGATCCATTTGACCAGGCCGTGATCTTCAGCCAGTTCGCCCTTGGGGACATACAGCCCGATGCCGCCGCGCTTTTCCACCAGCACCATGACGGCGGGCAGGCCGATCAGCTCCACCATTTCCCGGAGGATGGCGGGCAGGAGATCGACGCTGATCTGGTCGGGACTCATGATTTCACCCTCTCCCGCCTTCGGCACCCTCTCCCCCCAGGGGAGAGGGTTGGGGTGAGGGGGATTTTTTCTCGCGCCAGGCGATGGTTCTGGCCAGCGCGCCGGACACCTTACCCATCTGCTCGACCGTTAAAAATTCGAACGTGCTCACTTCCGGGAATTGCTTGCGCGCGATGGTGTAGGCATATGGCCAGCTCGCGTCCAGTTGCTTGAGCTGCGCGCCGATCTTGCGCTCGATGGCGGCCTTGTCCTGCGCCAGCGGCTTGTGCGCCTGGCCGGGGCGCTGGCCACCCACCTTTTCCATGCCGCGCGCTTCCAGCAGGCTATTGAGCGCATCCAGGAAACGGCGTCGTGCGGAGAAATCCAGCGCGGCCAACGACCAGAGCCGTGTCACGGAGAACATGAGCGCGCGGTATTCGCTATGCTCGTTCTTGTCTTCCGTGTCCATGCCCAGGCGCTTTGCCGCCATGATGATCATGGCGATATCCTTGCGGCGCTCGTTGTGACTGGATGGGTATTTGTTAGACATGATTAAATTTTCCGTGCAGCCAACGGCGGGCTTGATGTTTCGGTTTTGTTCATGGTTTTTCCTCGCGCCGTTGGCTGGTGCTCAACTCAGCGTTAGGCATCAATGAAAACTCGCCATGTGACCATGCCTCGTTCGCGCGCAATGTTCACCTTTTCCACCACTTCCGCGATGTCATACTCGCCAGCTTCGTTGCGCACTTCAACGTCAATGTCTCCGTTGCATTCAAGCAATCTGTCTAGCTCGTGTATTAGTTCGCTTAGTCGCATTTCTCGCCTTTCGCAGAGCCTAACCCTGCATTCGAGCGGGACAGCCCAGAAGCGGGCTGCCCCTCAATTTGAACGTTGGCCAATGCTCACGCTGCCACCTCTTGCTCGAACGGCGTGATCACGAAATCCTCGACGCCGGTCACCACGGTGATGCCCGCCACGCCTTTAACTTCACTTGGCTCGTTGAGGATGGCTTCCTTGTTGATCTCTTCCTTGGTGCGGACGAACTTGCCCAAGCCCAAGCGTTTTAACGCCTCGATCACCGATTCCGCGCCGCGCACGCTGACGGAGGGTGGGCGCTGCCGCCACTGCACTTCGCCGGTGATGAGGTTGGCGGTCTTGACCTTTCCATCGTTGGTGAGGTCGTTGCGGTGCGCCTCGCAGTACGCCTGTACGCCCTCCTGTAGCGGCTTGATCTGGTCGGTCACTGCATCCAGCACGGGCTGGTATTTCGCCGTGATGCTAGCGATGGCGTCATTCATCTCGGCGCTGCTGCGCGCGAGGCTCCTTTGCAGGTCGCCGATGGCGCGGATATCGGCGGCGGCCTCGTCGCGGGTTTGCGGGACGGCGGTCTGTGCCTTGGCTTTGAGTCTGGTTTGGGGTTTTGCCACGGTGATTCTCCTGGTTAAGTTGGTACATGAAGCTGCCCGAGCAAATCGGGCAGCGCGATTTTGTCCACGCGCGATACCCAGCGCAGGCCGTGCATGGAGCGGTTGATGATGAACTGGCGCGTCTGCGCCCATTCCTCCTTGGTTTGCGCGATGAAATATCCGGTCCTCGGGTGCGCGCAGATGGCGTGGCCGTCTTCGCGCAGGTCGCTGACCAGCGTGCGCACGTGGCGCTCTTCGATCTCGAGCCGCAGCGCGAGCTGCTTGACGCCGATGCCGTTGGTGATGCCGATGTGCTGCGAGAGCACGGCGAGCAGTTGATCTTTATTTACCATCGTTGACCGCCGTTTGTTTGTTGAGCGCCGCCTTGACGGACGCGGGCATTCCGGTGCGTGGTTTTGCTTTTGTAGGAGCAGGCCTTGCCTGCGATGATTCCTGTTCGCGGGCAGCGCCCGCTCCTACAGGAGTGCGCCCGGCGCGCTGGCTTTCGCGCTGCGCCTCCTCCTTGGCATCGGCCTTGTTGCTGTAGCTTTCGATGATCGCCAGCAGGTAGCCGTGAGATTTCAGCGGCAGCGTGAGTTTGTCGCGCTTGGCGATCATCTCCTCCAGCGCCATGCGCCAGTATTCCTGCGGCGCGCTCCAGGTGCGACCGTTGCGCTCGATCTTCGCCGCCTCGATCATCGGATGGAGTTCTGAAAGCAATCCTGACAGGCGATCCATCGACAGGTTGCGGCTCGCCGGGCGAAACAGGGCGACGTATTGCACCAGCGCCTTGCCGAGCGGCGCAGGGAGCCGCAGCGCGGACATGACAGCATCGCGCGCGCCTTCGTGTCCGATCAGCACGTCCAGGCTGGCCACCGCTCCGCAGGCTGGGCAGGAGAGTTTCATTCCGCCTCCACCACTACGACAGGCTTGATCTCGACCTCATGCATCACGGCGTGCGTGTAGATGCGCGTGCCGTCCGGCCTCTGCTCGTAGAAACTCGCGCCGTTCAGCAGAGACAGGAGGCTGGCCCTGTCCGTCTGCGCTTCGCTGAGCAGAGCGGCGGTTTCCGAGGCACTGCGAGCCGCAGTAATGGCAGCACACAGCGTAGCCGCCGCCAGCAGGGCGATCAGCGCCCGGCGCTTGAGCTTGCGGATCGGGCAGTGCTGGCCCATGCCAGCCAGCGCCCCGTATTTGAGTGTCAACCATGTAATGCCTCCTTTTTTCATGGTGCGGCCTTCCTGTTCCGTGGTGTGTCGTCTGACGCGATCCTGCCGTATTGCAGCAGCCTGCGCGGCGTGCCGCTCAGCCACCACACGCTGCGCGTGGATCCGCGTTTTGTGATCTGGCAGGTGCAGACTTCGTTGCCGTGCATCAGCCTCATCAGCGCGGCCTGCACGTCCTCTACGCTGCCGAGTTTGTAGAGCGCGGCGAGATCCACAGGGGCGAGACTGGAGGATCCGGCGAGCTTGGCCAGAATGGCGTCGTGCAAGGTATCAGCGCGCATTGGCGGCCTCGATTTTATTGATGATGCGCGCGCACAGGATGCCCACGGTCGTGCAGTACTCCTCGTCATCGCGCGGTAGCACGCCTCCGCGCGCATGTATGACGGCGTGGCTCACCTCGTGCGGCACCAGTTCTGCCAGCCTGCCGTCCAGCGGCAGGAAGACCGTGCCGGTGTGCTTGCCGTTTTTTGTCTCCAGGAAAAACGCGGGTACGTGCAACCCGCCACGCGCCCGACCGCCCGGACAAGATTGGTAGGCGCGATGCACGTCTTTGATGGTCGGCAGCACACGCACTTTGATGCGAACGCCGCCGTGGCTGACGGTGAAGGGTTTAACGCTCATTAGTGCACCTTCGCTTTCTGCGCTGACCGGCGCTCGGACAGGTTCTTCACCATCAGCAGGATCGCGGCCTGATCTCCGGCGTCGTAGCTATCTGCCAGCGCGTTCAACTGCGCGTCCAGGTTCATGGCGGCCTTGGTCATCCTGTGCAGGCTGTTGCAGGCATCGCTGAGCTGCTGCGCCTGGCTGATGGCATCGCCTTCCAGCAACTTGTATTGCGCGCGCAGCTCCTTGATCCCCATGCCATCGATATTCGCGATGCAGGGGAGCCGGGTGATGATGAAGTCGCTCATATCTTTTCCCATCCCGGGCCGCCGTGGCACCCCTCCGACGATTCGCAGGTGAATTTCGGCAGTTCATCCGCGCGATTGCCTGCCAGAGAATCGGCTACGCCATATGTTTTTGCCACGAACTCGTCGAACCAGGACTGATCCACGTCGCTCCAATCCTGCTTTGCGTTGTCCAGCTCGAACGCGGCCTTGTGGAGCGTCTTCGCCACTTCAAATTTACTCTGCTGCATGGCTAACCTCGCTTTCCATCCAGCGCACTTCGCAGCCGAAGCGGATCGCCACCCAGTAGCGGCGCTCTCCCTGCGGGCCGCGCTCGTACATGCGCACAGCGCCTTCGAGCTGTTCGCACAGCAGGCTGGCGCCGATGATGATGCGCGGGTTGCGCCCGCCCGCCTGTGCGCATATCACTTGAAATCCCTGCGCGTGCAGCCAGTGCGCGCAGCGGGATATTTTCTGCACAGAATCTTTTTTGTCGGCATCTTTGAAATGCTGCGGCCAGACGGGTGCTTCTACTCTTAGTTGCAGGTTATTCATTCGAGTCTCCTTCATCTTTTCTGAGGGTATGACGATGCTTGCACGTCTTGCACATGCGCCGCTGTGAGAGGCGCGCCGGGTCGTGGCTGGGTGTCGGGCATGCGTGCACCGCGCGGCATTCTTCCCCGGTGATGACGGTGTTGAGGTAGGGGCATTGCCAACGGTCGAACAGCGCCATGACGCAGGCGGCGATCTTGTCCGGCTTGCCCAGGTAGATGCCGTTGAGCACCTGCGATACGGCTGGGCGGCCATATCCGATTTTCGCGGCCACGGCGGTGACGCTGCTATCCGCCACGGCCTGCTTGAGCAGCAGGAACCAGCGCTCGTTTTTGTAAGGCACTTCGCGGCGCATCAGCATGGCCGTCCCTCCGCTGCTTCCAGCGCTTCGTCCGCTCCCTGCTGCCACACGATCTGGTGCAGGTTGGGGTCGTAGACCGCCTTGAGGCGCGTGATCATCGGCGGGCGCGGGCCGCTGATCCTGCTTTTGAGCAGCCGGTATTGCGAGGCGATGCCGCCGCGACCCGTGCCTTTGCCCTGACGTTCTTCTGCCAGGTATCCCGCCTGGTGCAGCATGGTGCAGTAGGTTTTAACGGTGCTTTCCTTCGCGCCCGCCATGTTGGCCAGCACGGTGGAAGTAAAGCTGCCCATCGCCTGCATCGCGCCCCAGATGGCTTCGTTGCCGCATCCCTGGGTTACTTCGCTGCCGTCTTTACGGACGCGCGGGGCTTCGGCTCCGGTGTCCCGGACAAGAAAATAAATTTTCTTTGCCCCGATTTTCGGCGACAAAGAAGAGTTTTCTTCTCCGAGAAAACCTGCTTTAACCAGGCCGGTTAAATATTCGCGCGCGGTCGCCATCTGCACATTGCCGGGAGTAACTTCAGCAAGCTCGAATGGCCTCTTGCTCTTAGCGCGGATGGCTTCCCAGATGCGCTGGCGCTGGCTCTTGCCGCCAGCGAGTTCGAGGTGGGCGGGTTTACGGGACATTAGTAAACCTCCCGCAGGGCATGTTGTACGGCCTGCACAATGCGCAGCAAATACGCTTTATCACTTTTCAGTTCGCGAGGTCTTTCCATCTTTCCGGCGATGTATTCTGCATTGCATGCCAAAATAAACTCCCGGATGTTGGTGTTTCCCATCCCGCCCCAGTAGGCTGACCACGCGCATCCATAGCACTCTATGATCATCCGTCCTTGCTTCGGTGCTATATCCTGTAATACCACCGTTATTGGATCGAGCTTGGGAGCCTCGAAAATGGTGAATGCCGTGTTATCGATAATCTCGACGCGCATCTCAAACCCTCCTCGGCGGCTCGCCGGTGTGGATCGGGCGGTTTCCCCACTTGGTCAGATCGACCTCTTCCCAGCCCATGCCCAGAGCTTCTTCCTGCACGGTTTCCAGGTTGGTACTGATGCGGCGCACGCTGCCGCGCGCCTTGTCCACCAGCTTTTCCAGCAGGCAGTCGGAGACCGCGACATGAGGGCAGTAGAGCCGCGCCAGTTCGCGTGCGTCTTCGACGGATGCGGGTTGCGCGGGGTACCAGTCCAGGATGCGCCCGTGGAAGCGTTCCCATTTCTTGAGCTTCTGCGGCAGGGCTTCTTCGCCAATGATGAGGATCGCGGCCTTGCTGCCTTCGTACAGGCTGCGCACGGCCTCGACCAGGTTCTTGTCCACCACGTAATCGAATTCGTCCAGGATCAGCGGGCGGCCCGATTGTTCGAGCTGCGCCACCACCATCTTGGCCATTTCGTCCACGGTGTCGCCGGGCTTGAATTGAAGGCCGAGCGCACGGCAGATGTCTTTGAGCATGGCCTTCTTCGTCCAGAAGTCGCTGGCCTGCACGTAGTAGGCGCGGTTGCGCGCGGTGACCCACGCTGCGGACATGCTCTTGCCGTAGCCGGACGGGCCGTGCATCACCACCAGGCCGGGCTGGTGCAGGCCGCGCCCGAGCGCCCGGCTGATGGCGCGCTCCGCCACGGCGATGTTGGCCAGCGGCGCGATGCCGGCGGGTGCTGCCTGCTGCGGTGGTGCTTGTGTTTTACTCTTGTCTTGCTTCATAATGGCTCCCGTTGTTGTTGTAACGCCGCTCGCGCGGTACTTCTTATGGCCGGGCTGCAACCCGGCCATAAATCTTTTTAGCGACTGAATTCCACCACCCTGGACTCCATGTCCATGTCGCACAGTGGATTGCTATTTGCTATCCCCCCGGTATCCCCCACGCAGAACCTCACCCACGCTTCAAATTCCTCTTGGGTATGAGGCGGGAGCTTGTCTCGATCAATACTGATAACTACAAGTGCCATTGTTTTCTCCAGTTAGTTGGTTGCTGCCTCTTGGCGCATCGCCTGCATCCCGCGATACGCCGAAGTCTTGGGGAACCCGGCGTGGAAGCGCTGCTGCCAGGGTTCCGTTAAATTCCCGCCGCTGCTGACAATCCCATCCAGCTCCAGCCACAGGTCGTATTTCTGCTCTGCGCTCATGCCTTCCAGCGGCGTGGCGCTGTGCTGCGCCGGGTGGTCGATGATGATGGGGTTCGGGTTGCGCGCGGCGGCGTGCATCTGGCGCGCTTCTTCCATCAGCTTGGCGTGGTGCGGTGCGAGCGCCGGTGTTTCCTGCGATTTGATGACGCGCTCGGCCTCAAGCAGCGCTTCGGTGCTGTGTGCTTCGGCACGTTTGGCCAGTACGGCCACCTTGCCGGATTGTTCCGCGCGGCTGACCAGTATTTCCCTGACCAGCTCGTCGGTTGACATGGGCAGTGCGGCCTTGGCGGCCTTGTATTCGCGCTTCTTCTCGGCGATGAATGCCTTCTGTTTCTGGCGGCCATGCGCGGCCACTTCCTGACGATCCATGCCGGTGCGCTCCGGGCATTCCGCGATACAGAGGAACTTGCCTTCGACGTACACGATGAGGCGGCCAAGATCGTTCGGGTCGAGGCGGATGTCTGCCTGCTTGCCCTGGTGGATCGGCAGCTCGGCGTGGATGAATGTGGCGTTGTCGTAGCGGATGCCCTTCTTGGTGATGACCGGCAAGCGCCCGGCTGGCTTGGCCAGCAGGATGTCGAAGGCGCGCTCGTTGGTGATGCGCTTGATGGCTCCGGTGTAGCTGGCGACTTTCTGCAGCGGCGACATGCTCAGGCTGCGGTGTTCGCGCTGCATGTAGATGCCATCCACCCACTGGTCGGCGAGCTGTTGCAGCTCTTCCACGGTCATGTCTACTTCGACGGCGGCATTTTTCTTGAACAGGTTCTCGGCGAAGGTGCGCTTGGCTTCGATCTGCTTGCGCTCGGCGACGTTGTGGCCAATGAAGCTGTCGAGCGTTTCCATGATGCCGTGCAGGAATGTCTTGATGAAGCGCTCGACGTGCGGCTTTTCCCAGGGGGAGAAGGGGTTCGAGAGGGTGTGCGTGATGCCCATTTCGTCGAAGAACATGCGCAATTCGCGGCTGGTGTAGTCCGATCCGTTGTCGGTCTTGGCTTCTTCCGGCACGCCCCATTCCATGATGGTGCTGCGCAGCAGCAGCTTGTTGGTTTCGGTGCGCGGAGTCTTGCTGAAAAGTATCTTCGGGCGGCGCGCGAAGATGTCGATCACCACGCTGGCGGTGTAGCGCCCGCCCACCAGCATCCAGTCGGCTGGCGTGCCGTCCATTTCCCAGCGTTGGTTGAGGCGCAGCACGTCTTCGTCCTGCTTGCCCAGCGCGGAGAGGTAGTTGTTCTTCCATCCGTCCGGGTTGGTGACGGCCATCAGCGCCTGTTTGTTGCGATCCTGGTATGCGTCGCGCCAGCGGCAGATGGCCCAGTAGGACACGGCTGGCCATGCGATGACGCCGGTTTCTTTGTTGATGGCGAATTCGTTGACCGCATCGCACAGGTGCTTGTTCTTGATGTGCGGCTTTTCGCTGATGATGGCGATCAGCGCCTTTTCCAGCTCCGGATGCTGCTCGATGGTGCTTTGCTTTCCTCCGGTTCCGCCCTTTACGGCGCGGCGGTCGGCGCAGGCGACCAGCCCTTTCTGCTCGTTGCCCAGCACCCAGCGCTGGATCGAGCGCGCGCTGATGGTGGTGTATTTGGCGCGGACGGCGTCGGACACCTTGATCGTTCGTGGTGAGCCTGTCGAACCATTGGCGTTGTAGTCTTCGGCGAAGGCCTCAAATGCTTCGTTGCGGCGCATGTGCTTGCCGTCGCTGTTGTGCTGCTGAAAGTAGCTGCGGAAGGCCAGCACCAGGTCGAAATGTGCCTCAAGTTTTTCGCGGCCCTTGAGGGAAAGTGATGCCATCAGGTCTTCCACCTGCACCTGCGTTTTGGCATGATGTTCGGCGCGGGTCTGCACTTTAACGGCGGCCATGACGGTGCGCGCTGCTTGGGCGGCGTGGCCGTCGGCCTTGAGGTGATGGCGCGCGGCGATCAGCTTGGCGATCTTGGCGGGCGGGGTGTACTCAAACCCACCACCACGACCTGCACGTTTTTGGCCTTCCCATCCTTCATTTTTCGCGATATCCAACCATGCGCGCGGTGTGGTTGGAAGTCCCGGCAGCTTCATCGCGGCCAGTTCGGCGCAGGAGTAATGCGATTTCATGCCGCGCCCCCAAATATTGGGTGGGAAGCCTGCTCTGGCTTAAAATAGACGTGCGCCTCGAAAACGCATCCACCTTTAACGACAGGAGACTTCCCATGACTGAAAAACAATTGCAAGTAATTGTCGGCCTTCTTGCTGGTATGCAAACAGCGAATGTTCACCTTGCTAATGTGCTGTGTCACAAGACTGGAATTAGCCACGATGACCTCGCTTCATCGTTTGAAGAAACTGCCGAAGCCATCCCTGCAAGCGTTGCCAATAGGGAATTGATGCAGATTGTTTTGCGCCAAATTTCTTCCGGCATTCGCAATGCTGGCGCTGGAGGTGATTTTCACGAGTTGATGCATCGCCTGCTGCATTGATCACATCGGAAAGCTCTTGCTGGGTGCAGCCAAACCAGCATGATTTGATACGGCATGGCTGAATGTCGTTCATTTCGTGCCGCCTCTTAATTTGAACACCGCTTCCAGCGCCTTCTTGCGCTCGGCCAGTTCCTTCTCCTGCCGGTGCAGGTGCGCCCATTCCAGCAGGGCTGCATCATCGCTGCTCACTGCCCTGCGCCCGCCGCGCTTCTCGCAGAACAGGCCGAGCAGCGCGTCTTCTTCCACCGCCGCATCGAACGCCATCGCCCGCATGAAACTGATGTGCCGCTCTGGCACGCCGCGCTCGGCGGCCTGTGTTGTGTGCGAGGGGGCGGCATAGCCGTTGAGGGTTCCGGTACTTATCTTTTCGCCCAGATAGACGGTCATGCGGTTGGCGATCTCTTCGCGGCTGATGCCCCGCTCCGCCGCCCGCGCCATAGCTTCGCCAAGCGCCGCCGCTATTTCCGCGATGCAGCCCAGTGAGCCTGGGCGCGTGGTATTTTGGTCGAATAGGCTTAAGTTGCGCATATCCATGTCAGTGCGCCCCCTTCAAATTGACGTTGCGCCTGCTGGCAGAACCGTTAAACTTCGCTTTGTACCTGCCGATTCCACGTTCTCCGCGACCGCTCTTCGGGCTACCGTCTTTGTGGTAGCGGCTGGGCCAGATTTTTTGCGGGGTGGTGCCGAGAAATTCGGCGATGATGCGTTCGTACTTGGGTGCAGGAAAATACAGGGCATTACGCAACGTCATCACGGCATAGCCGTGCTTGCGCGATAGACCTGCCAGCGTTTCATCTGCCATACGTACTGCTGCTACTATCTGTGCACGATGCCAGTCTTTTGAGGCTGGTTTTTTTGGCATGTTTAACAAATGTTTCGTGATTGACATGGCGGCATTATGGAAGCACTTCGGAAGTGCTGTCAATACTTCCGAGTTAAATTTCCTTTATATTTTTTCTTTTTATTAAAAATCATTGAGTTACAAACATGGAAGGTGGTCAAAATAACTCGGAAGCAAACTCGGAAGTAATGTTTTCCGCGCGTGACCTTGCCGAAATGCGCCTTCCTGGCCTCCCAGACACTGAACGTGCCTGGCTTGATCGCGCAAAGAATGGGAAATGGGACTTCAAAGAAGTTCCTGGGCGTGGGCGTGGTGGTATTAAACGTATCTACGCGCCACCGCCGGAAATACGCGCTTTAATAGATGCACGACAGCGCGGAGAGCTGATTAAACCAGCATTTAACACGCCTCCATTACAAACAGAAACACCGATGGTGATGTATGGTAAAGCTGGCGAACTGCATGGTGGGATTGATGAGATTCTTTTAACGAGCTGTCTGTCTGCATGCGGCTCAGTATATGGTGATGAGTTCACCAGATTTAGTGTTATGCAACAGATTGGTTATGCCGTCGATTTCTACAATCTATTGGTGCGAATGTGTCATAGCCAGGGCGTGGCTATCGGAGATATGAAGCGCCTGGAAACCCAAGGGCTGGCCGAGCAGCTTGGCGCTTTCGTTAAGTTGGGGTGGGCGCGTAAATTTCCACCACCTGCACCACTTCCGAAAAAAGATTATTTTTTTTGATGGAAGTGCATTAATTAATGCACATTGTAGTTTTCTGTGCCAAATCATATGCAAAAACGGCCATTCTCAGGCCGTTTTTGCATAATTTTGTGCCAACTGTTTTTTTTAGGTTATATCCCACTACATCCCGCAACGGCGCGGCTCTTCCCACTTTTTTTGCCTGTTTTTGTTTGTGCCATAACGATCACTCCCCCACA
>JAQTLN010000033.1 GCA_028714875.1 Gallionellaceae bacterium | reverse complement strand
CGGAAATTCTGCTGGTGGAAGACAACCCGACCGACGCAGAACTGACCCTGCGCACCCTGAAGAAACACAACCTGGCCAATCGCATCGAATGGGTGAAGGATGGCGCGGCGGCGCTTGATTTCCTGTTCGCGCGCGGCGATTACGCCGACCGGGCCGGGGCGCCGCCGCCGCGTGTGGTGCTGCTCGACCTGCGCCTGCCCAAGGTGGACGGCATCGAGGTCTTGCAGCAGATGCGCGCCGATGAGCGCACCCGATTGATTCCCGTGGTGGTGCTGACCTCCTCGAAGGAAGAACGCGACATCATCGCCACCTATCAACTTGGCGTGAACAGCTTCGTGCCCAAGCCAGTAGCGTTCGAGGAATTCAGCCGTACCGTGGCGGAGATGGGGCTGTACTGGCTGCTCATCAACAAGGTGCCGACGCCAGGCGGCGAACAACCATGAGCAAACCGCTGCGCCTCCTGTTGCTGGAGGATTCCCCCACGGATGCCGAGCTGAACGAAAGGACGCTGCGTAAGGCCGGCATCGAATTCACCGCCCTGCGGGTGGAAACCCTGGCGGCCTTCACCACCGCGCTGGACGAATTCAAACCAGACCTGATCCTGGCCGACTACCAGCTCCCCGGCTTCGACGGTTTGCAGGCTCTGGCGATTGTTTTGCAGACCACACCGGAAACTCCTTTCATCTTCGTGACCGGCGCCATGGGCGAAGAGCGGGCAGTGGAAACCATCCAACAGGGCGCCATCGACTACATCCTCAAGGATCGCCTGAGCCGCCTGCCTTCCTCCGTGCAGCGCGCCCTGGCGGAAAATATCCTGCGCGCGCAACGCTGTGAAGCCGAGGAACTGCTACGCAACGCCACCGACAGCATCCGCGATGCCTTCATCGTGATCGAGGGCGAACAGGGCACCATCACCACCTGGAACCCGGCTGCCGAGACGCTGTTCGGCTACCACCGCGAGGAAGTGCTGGGCAAGAAACTGCATGACTTCCTCACCCCACCGGCCTATCGCGAGGCCGCGAGCCGTGGCCTGGCACATTTCGCGCACAGCGGCGAAGGCGCTCTGGTGAACCAGACCCTGGAATTGACTGCTCTGCGCAAAGACGCTGGGGAATTTCCCATCGAACTATCCCTGTCCGCGATGCGGATACACGGCAAATGGCACGCCACCGGCATCGTGCGCGACATCACCGAGCGTAAACAGCGTGAGACGCAGATCAGGAACCTGAACCGCATCCTGCGCACCATCAGCATCTGCAATGAGGATTTGGTACACGCCCGCTGCGAGCTCGATCTGCTGCAAGCCATCTGCCGCGACATCGTCGAGGTTGGCGGCTATCTGCTGGCCTGGGTGACCTATCTCGATGCCGCGCCGGACGGTGCACCCATGACCGCTGCCCACTGCGGTGACGAGGCGGCTTTCCAGGCCCACGTCGAACTGGAACGCGACCCGGAACACGTCCGCCATTGCCTGACCCGGATCGCCCTGCGCGAGCGTCAGACCGCGACCTGTAATCGTCTGCTGGTGACGGACGAATGTGGCTTCGGTCGCATGCACGAAGCAGGTGTACAGGCCATCCTGGCCTTGCCGCTGCTGGCCGGGGAACAGTTGCTCGGCGCCCTGACCATCTTCTCGGCCAACCCCGACGCGTTCGATGCGGCGGAAATCCGCCTGATGGAAGAACTGTCCGCCGACCTGGCCTATGGCATCGCCGCCCTGCGCACCGGCGAGGAGCGCGACCGTTACCTGGGCCACTTCCGCGCTGCCATGAAGAACACCGTGGCCGCCATCGCCCGCACCCTGGAGATGCGCGACCCCTACACCACAGGCCACCAGCAGCGCGTCACCGCACTGGCCCTGGCCATCGCGCGCGCGATCGGCTTGGAGGAACGGATCCTCGAAGGTCTGTACTTTGGCGCCATGATCCACGACATAGGCAAGATCGCCGTCCCGGCGGAAATTCTCGCCAAGCCCACCAAACTCAGTCATATCGAATACCAGCTCATCCAGCAACATCCCGAGACCGGCTATGAAATTGTCCGCGACATCGACTTCCCCTGGCCGGTGGCAGACATGATCTTGCAACACCACGAACGCCTGGACGGCAGCGGCTATCCCCATGGCCTCAAGGACGGGGAAATCTGCCTGGAAGCGCGCATCCTCGCCGTCGCCGACGTGGTCGAAGCCATGTCCTCGCACCGCCCCTACCGCGCCGGCCTGGGCATGGACGCTGCCCTGGCCGAAATCGAACGCGGCAGCGGCCAGCATTTTGATTCGGCGGTGGTGGCCGCCTGCGTCAAGGTGGTGCGGGGGAATGATATGAAGCTGCCGGAGTGACTGAGCAGCAGACCGCTTTATCCACGCCTGCGGATTGGCTGCGTTGCCGGTTCGTTTGGAGGCCTTCTTGGATTGGCGGCTGCCGAGCACTTTGCCATCTCTGGCTGTCCCGTCCCCAATCTGAAGCAGACAGCCAAACTTGACTGTTTGGGCATCTGAAACTGGCCGACAGCACTCGTTGCCGACGTTTCCAGAAAGCTGCCGCACAGCATGATTTGAGGGGCAACTCCGGATGTCGGCTCAGGCCGATCAAGAGTCATTCATGGTGATCAACCAGAAGGAAGGTTCCTGGCAGGTTCTGGCCTTTAATCGTAGAACCCATCCCCCACCCCATGCCGAGGCACAAACTCGAAATTGATCCCATCGGCAGCGGCGAATGGGTTTCTCCAATCCATTCCAGGATGCTGTTTGGGCAGGCTCGTAGGCAACGGCCCAACCCTACAACTCGAATTCCATCCCTTCTTCCAGCGCCTGTACGCGACCCGGCGCGAGGGCATCCAGTTCCGCCATGATGCCTTCCTCGCCGCCGGGCTTGAGGTGGGTGATCCAGACCGAAGGATCGGGCTGCATCAAGGCGAGGTCGGCGGCCAGAGTTTCCGGGCAGTAATGTTTGGAGGCATGCGCCACATCCGCCTGCGCATTGGGGAAGGAGCACTCGACGATCAGGTGCTTCAGGTCCGTGGCCGCGTCGGCCAGTTCCCATAGCCCAGCATGGCTGCTGGTATCCCCGGAAAACAGGAGGCTGCCGTTGCGGCCACGCAAGAGAAAACCGACCGCCGGCACCACATGATTGGCGGGAATGGCGGTGATTTCCCGCCCTCCCAGACGCGTCGGCACGCCGATTTCCAGTGGCGCGTAGTGCAGGAATGGCGCCTCCACGCTGGGGATGCGAGAAAAATCCGGCCAGATGCGCCAATTGAACAAGTGGTCCTTGAGGATTTCCAGCACCTCCGGCAAGGCATGCAGTACCAGGGCATGGCCGCGCTCACCCGCCACGCTGTCGAGCAGGAGTGGCAGACAAAGGATGTGATCGAGGTGGGAATGGGTCAGAAAGACGTGGTCCACCTTCGCCAGCGCCGCGCGCGTGAGGCGGGTGACGCCGGTTCCGGCATCCACCAGGATGTCGTCATCGATCAGAAAAGACGTGGTATGGCGCCCGTCGCCGATGCCGCCAGAGCAGCCCAGTACATTGATTTTCATAACTTTTTCCCTGTCATTATTTAGTTGTATAGGTAAATACGCCATCCCATTCCGCCGGCGGCGGGTTGAAGCGGAAATGGGTGACGCGGTCGAGATAGACCTGATACAGCTTGCGTTGGTTGAGCTTGCCCAGTTGCATCAGCTTGATTTCAGCTTCGTCCCAGCGGCGCGCCTGGTAATCGGCGAGCACTGACTCGAACAAGGCCGCTTCCTTGAGCCGTTCTGGCGGCAGCTCCGCCGTCACCCCAAGCGGTTCGAAGATGGCCACCGGCACATCCTTGCCCTTGACCCGCACGCGATCGACCAGTTGGAAGCTCAGATCCGGACAGTCCGCCCTGGTGGCTTCACCCGCCAGCACCCCGACGCCGTATTGGCGGGTGAGCGCTTCCAGACGTGAAGCCAGATTCACGGCATCGGCCATCACCGTGTAGGCCATGCGGAATTCGGAACCCATGTTGCCGACGCTCATGCGCCCGGTATTGACGCCGACGCCGATCTTCACCGGCGGCCAGCCGCGCGCCTCCAGGCGCGGATTGAGTTCAATCAAGCCCTTCTGCATGGCCAGGGCGACCAGGACGGCGTCGCGGGCGTGCCGTTCGTCACTCATGGGCGCGCCCCAGAAAGCCATGACCGCGTCGCCGATGTACTTGTCGATGGTGCCGCGCCCTTCCTGGACGATGCGGGTCATGGCGGAGAGGTACATGTTGAGCATCTCGGCCAGCTGCGCGGCTTCCAGCTTCTCCGAGAAGCTGGTGAAACTGACGATGTCGGAGAACAACACGGTCATCACCTTGGATTCGCCGCGCAGGCTGTAACGCGCCGGGTCCTTGGCCATTTCGTCGACCAGTTCGGGCGGGATGTATTGCCCGAACAGCTTGGTGATCTGCGCTTTGGAGCGCGCCTCGACGAAGAAACCGTAACTCATGTTGAGCACGAACAGGCCCAATACCGCGAGCAACGACGCGGCCAGGGGAAGCTGGGTATGCCAGGCGGACCAGGCGTAGAAATCTCCCCCGGTCAGCAACAGGCTCAGGCCCAGGGTCGCCAGCGCGGCCCAGAGGGGGGAGATGATCGGCAGCAAGGCGGCGAGCAGCAGGCCGGCGATGGCGACGCTGGCCAGCTCCATGCCGCGCACCCCGGATGGCTCCCACTTCACCGTGCCGTCGAGGATGCCGGAAATCAGGCTGGCGTGAATTTCCACGCCTGGCAGCACTTTTGAAACCGGGGTGACGCGCAGGTCCATGATGCCTGGCGCGGTGGAGCCGATCAGCACGATGCGGCCTTCCAGGCTGGCCGAGGCCACCCGCGTGTGGATCACATCGGCGGCGGAAACATAGGAGAAAGCGTTGGCGGCGCGGTAGGGAACCAGGGCTTGCGCCTGGGCATCCAGAGGCACCAGCAAGCCGTCCATGTCCAGGGTGGCGGGACGATGCCCCTGAGCTGGAATGATCTTCGGCGTCTCCGAACCCATGCCGGCGCGGGTCGTCATGAATGCCAGCGAGCCATAACACTGGCCGTTGTATTCCATGAGCACCGGCATACGCCGCGCGACGCCATCGAAGTCCGCTTCCATGTTGTAGAAGGCGGCGCTGTCGGCGCGTTCTTGCAAACCCTTCAGGTTGGCGTTGTAGCCGACCGCGTGCCGCGGCGTGACGCCGTATTTCGCCAGCTCGGCGCAAGAGAACAGCGGCGCCGGCAACTGCCCGTTGATTTCCACGGGTGGCGCGAAATTGAAGTAGTAGCCCAGAACGGCGGGGCCGCTCCCCAGCGCATCGGCCAGCTTGCCGTCGAAATCCAGTTGCGGGCGGAGGCGCGCCAGATTGGCCGCGAAGCCGGCGTCACCCGCCAACGGACCGCGCGCCATGCGCTCCAGCACCGGCAGGCCGGAGCTCTGATCCGGCTCGGAAAACACCACGTCGAAGCCGACGGCGGCCACGCCGTATTGCTCGAACAGATTTCGGGTGAGGCGGGCGACCTCCTCGCGCGGCCACGGCCAACGGCCGACTTCCTTGAGGCTCTTGTCGTCGATGTCGACGATGACCACCCGCTCATCCACGGTTTGTGGCCGGAAGATGCGCAGCTTCAGGTCATACAGCGCGGCATCCAGTTTCGCCACGAAGAACAGGTTGTAGACCTGTCCCACATGGCCGGCCAGCACCAGCAGGAATAGCAGTGAAAGTCCGAATTGCCCGAGAAAACGGCGGCTGCGCAGGTTGAGGGTCATGGCGGCAAGCTGTGTGAGGGTCGCTGCACGTCAGTTTATCCGGTAAAGGGCGGCTTCCAGCCTCCGTCCCGGCGGCAGGCCGGCAAGGCAGGTTTCCAGGGTTCGCGACAGTCGCTCCAGCCGCGCGTCGGCGCGAGGTTGTGAACGCGACAACAGGGTCAGGCGCGGGTCGCCTTCCGGCACGCCGCCCAGGCTTTGCAGGAATGCGGCCAGGGCATAAGGATCGTAACCGGCGCGGGCGGTCAGCAAGACCGCCTCACGGTCAGCCGCGTATTCGCTTTCCACGGAGAAGGGCCGAATCAGCGCATCCAGCCCATTGCCCAGCAACTGGCGCAGAAAATCCGCCTCGTCACGCGGCCGCCCCGAGTTGGAAGCGTTCTGGCGTAAATCCAGCAACAGGCGTTGGTCGCTCAGATGCGCGATCTCGCGCGCCAACACAACCGCCAACTCCGCCTCGTCGTGCAGCAGCCGATAGAGGCCGCGCGTGATGAAGACATAGCCACCGGGCGCGGAGTAGGCATAAATCTCCTCGCTGTCGAGCACGGCGAACAGCCAGGGCTGATTCGCCTGCCCGCCCAAGGCGGCCACCAGGCGGCGGCCGGCCTGGTTGAGGTAGCCCTGCAAGCCCGGATCGTCGACCACGGGCAGGGTGGAGAGCAGACGGACGGCGAGCGCGCGGCCGATCTTGGCCTCGTCCTCGGCGCTCATGCGATCCAGCAACCAGGCGGACATCAATGACAGGCGCGCGCCGCCCGATGGCGTCGCCCTGGCCGCGGCGGGCAATGCCGGCGCGCCGCACGCCGCGTCGACCCGGCTGGCCAGCCGGGTCCGGCCAGGAACGGCCTCCGGGGAGGCCGCCAGCCGATAACTTTCCAGTTTCTCCAGCGCCGCGCGGCCGGCGGCTTCGATTTGCTCATCGTCCTCGCCGCCACGGAATCCCGCCACGGCGACCACGCGCGTTTCGACCGGCCGCGCGCCCGGCAGCAACTCGGCCTTCAACTCGGCCAGGGGCGCGCCTTGCGCCGCCACATCGCCCCGCACCGACAGCAGGCGCACCCAGCCGTCGCCTTGTGGCGTGCCGACCCGCAGCCAGCCACCTTGCCGTTCCAGGGTTTCCACCGTGTCGCCGCGAGCAAGCAAGGCCAATACCCGCGCCCCCATGGCCGCATCGGCGCGAAGATTTTCATCACGCAGCAACTTCCCTGGCGCGGCTTGAACCGCCAGGGAAAGAAAAGAAATGACGATTAGCGGAAGCAGTCGTTGCATGTTCACTCCCCCAGGCCGGCCAGGTAGAAAGCGGCCCAGTAGTAAGGCGCGGGACGGGTCTGAGCCACCTCGCGCTGCGCCTGCCGCAGCGCTTCGGCCTTGCCCAGGCGACCCAGGTTTGCGTAGAAGGATTGCATCAATTCCGCGGTCGCCGCGTCGTCCACGCTCCAGTAACTGGCGAGCAGGGAACGCGCGCCGGAATAGAAGAAACCACGCACGAAGCCGACCAGGTCATCGCCCGGGCTGCCCTGGCCCAGGCCGGTATCGCAGGCGCTCAGCGCCACCAGATCGGCATCGAGGCGCAACCCATAGATGTCATCGACGCTGAGCACGCCGTCGTTCGCGGCATCGGGCGCCAGCAGAAGGAAAGACTTGAGCGGCTCCGCCGAACGGAACTTGCCGTGGCTGGCGAGGTGGATATAGCTGGCGCTACCGGCCTGCGCGCGCAGCGCGGTTTCGGACGCGGCGCGGCGGCTCAGCACCCGCGCATTCGGCAACAGGCCGGCGATACCGCGCGCCTCCACATCGGCATGCTGCAAGTCGTTGGCCGCCACCCCGGTATCGGGATTGGCCAGAATCAGGGTGGCGCCGACGGCCCGCTCGGGGCGCGCCCGGAGCAAGGCATCGACGTCGGCGCTGGGCAAAACCCGCAGGCTATGCTTTTCCATCAACCAGGCATGGCCGTCATGCAGGGCGGCGAACGAGAGGTAGTGCAGCGGCCCATGCGGCACCAGGGTGAGCCGCTGGCGCAGCGTGCCTTCCACGGGGCGCAGCAGACGGTCGTAGAGACGGCGCGCCATCGCCTCGACATCCGGCGCCCGCGCCGCCACCGCGCGGCGGAAGTTGCCCACCAAACCGGTCAGACCATCGCCATCGAGTTTCACGGCCTGCACGCCGTCCCGGTCCACCACCAGGACATAGAGATCGTCACCCCGGGCAAAGTATTCCAGCAAGGTTTCATCGCTACGCAGCCCCTGCCGGATACGCCCGGCATCGACGCCATAAATGGCGATCAGGCTGGCGAACATGGGATCGGTCTGGAACAAGGCCTGGCGCGCCTGCTTCACCGCGCCGCTCGAATCATTCGCCGGCGCATTGCGCGACTGCATCTGCCGGCGCGATTGTTCTTCCAGGCGGCTGATGCGGCTGAACTGTTCGACGGCGGTCTTTTCCAGTTTTTCCGGCGGCGCCGCGCGCCATTTGCGCGCCAGCAGATCGACCAGGGCACGCGCCTTGGCGCGCTCGACGTATTCCAACATTTCCGGATAACGGCCGAGACGGAACAGGGCGTCCACCAGATCGGCGTAGACCACCTGGCGGTCGGCGGCGAAACCGATCTTGTTGACTTCGGTATCGATGTGCTGGCGATGCTGTTCGATTACCTCGACGGCGGACTGGAAATAGTTCGCCGCTTTGGCCAGATCACCCGCGCGCTTGCTCAGGCGGCCCAGGTCGTAAAGCAATTGCCAGTAGATTTCGCCGTTCTGGCGGATATGCGGTGAAGCGGCCAGCGCGTTGAGGCGCCGACTGGCCTCTTCCGTGTGGCCGCTTTCCAGCAAGGCCTTGCCCAACATGTACTGGCGCGGCAGGTCCTGCCACAGCCAGAGATTTTCGCCGGTCAGGACGGCGCCGCTGAACAGGCGGTCGAGCAGCGCGCTCGCCTCGAACAGAAAGTCGCCGCTCAACGCCTTGTAGGCTTGCTCGTAGGCGCCCAGGGCCAGATAGCTACGCGCCAGGGCCAGTGATTTCGCGGTCTTGAAATCGTTGCTGAACCAGCCGCCGGTGGAAACCTTTTCCAGCCGCTTGACGTATTCCCGCGCCGCGGCCTGGTCGCCTACCCGGCTCAGCGCCAGCACCAGGGCGGCCAGCGAGTCGATCTCCACCTGCGTGCCTTCGCGTTCCCGGTCGTACCAGTCCAGCGCCCGCCCCGCTTCGCTGATGGCGCGCATGTAGTCGCCCAACTCATTGGCGGATTCGGAACGCAGGATGGCGGCATAAGGGGTCAGGTCATCGGCCCCGAACAGGCGGCCTTCCTTGTCGCCCTGCTGGATGCGTTGTTCGAGACGATCCAGGCATAGGCTCAGGCGCTCGTAGTTCTTGATCTTGTGGTAGGCGTAACACAGGCCATGCAGATCGGCCGCGCTGGCCTTGGGCGCTTGCAGCAGGCTTTCGTACTGATTGGCCAGTTCTTCGTAGCGCCCCTCGCCGATCAGACCGATCTGCTTCTCACCATCGGGAGCGGCCAGGGCCGCGTTGATGGCAAGCAGCAGAATCAGGACGACACGAGCGAGCAAGGGCATGTTCAGAACCAGTAACCCAACTCCAGGTTGAAGCCGGTATCACTCTTCATATGGCGCAGCGCCAGCCCCGCCCGGAACACGCTGGCGGCTTTGGCGCTGCGTGAGGTGCCCAGGCTGAAACGCACTTCCTGGTAGTTGTCGGCGTACAGCTTGCTTCCGAAGAAACGGGTATCCACCAGGGAGGTTTCGAAATGCAGCTTGCGCCCGGAAAGGACCGTCGGCACCGACCACATCACGCCGTTGCGCAACACCGTATTGCTGATGTTGGGGTCGTAGTTGTAGCCGCCGTAGGAGAACGGCATGGTGGTGACGTAGCCGAGCATGTTGCCGATGCCCACGTCATAACCCGGCTTGCGCCAGTAATAGGTGCTGGTGAGGCCGGCCGTGGCCATCTGCGCGGTCGAACCAAGCGCTTTCGAGGCGGTGAACGCATAGTTGACGCTGGGCACCAGGGTCCAGCGTTGCGACATGGGGAAACGGTAGGAAGCGCCGAAACCCAGGTGATAGGCCTTGGCGCCTTCCACATCGACGATGCTGACCGGCATGCGCAGCAGCAATTGCCGGCGCGGGTCGAGATCGTTGCGGATGGAATAGGACAAGGGGATGGTCACGTTGCTCACCTGGCTGCCCCCCTGTTTCATCTGGCCATATTCCAGGCCGATACCCACCCGGGTCAGCTTGTCGGCCGAGGTTCCCGTCGCGATGGCGGTTTCAGGACCGCCGATGTTGCTGAAGTCGGCGGTGAACGATTGCTCGAAATCGGCGGCCACCATGGTCGACATCAGGCTGTTGGGGTTGCCGGCGATGGGATCGGTGGGGGAGGACTGGGCGAGGGACTGGGATAACTGAGTCAGGAAAGTGCTGCTTTTGAAATAGTCGTATAACTGTTGGGCACTTGCATCACGCCCCCCCCCATTGAACAGTTGGGTGATCCCGAGGGAGTCGATGGTGAGCTGGAGCTCGCTGGTGAAAGGCTGGGTAAAGTCAAAATTCATGTTGACCCCGCGGTAATTGCCGACGGCGGCAACCAGTCCATCTCCGGTGTAACCAGTCTTGACCGTATGCAAGGAACTGAAAAACATGGTCTGAAACAGGGCATCGGAAGTGGAATAGCTCACTGGGTAGATAGGCGGGCCACCCGCGAAGGTCACATTTGCGGAGAACGGACTAGCCGCGTTTGCGGGAAGGACCGCCAGCAAAGCCAGCAGCGGAACAACGACAAAGGGAAAATTAGGGGACTTCATGTGTAGGCCTCGAACCTAATAATTACCGCGATTTAACGAAGGCGATAAAACCGCCCCACCCCGCTCTGCCCTTCCGCCAGCCCATCCAGGCGCTCGCCCACGGCCTCGGACAACTGCCCCAAGCGGTCTTCCGGCAGCGGGTGGGTCTTGAACAGGAGCGAGACACTCTTGTCGTTCTTGGCGACATGGCCGATTTCGGCCAGCACCGCCGGCAGGGCGTAGGCGTCGTAGCCGGCGCGCGCGCCCAGCACCAGACCGATGCGGTCGGCCTCGAATTCGGCGTCCTTGTCGAGGCCGCGCGCGACGATCTCGGCGCCGTTGCCGATCAGGTTCTGCACGATCTCGTTTTCATTCTTGAGCTTGCTGCCGAAGAAGGAGCCCAGCGCCGCGATGGCCTGCGATTTCTGCAACAGCTTGAGATGGTGCTTGCGGATCACATGACCGATTTCGTGACCCAGCACGCCGGCCAGTTCCGCCTCGTTCTTCAGTTTCTTGTACAGCCCCTTGGTCAGGAAGACGTAGCCGCCGGGTGCCGCGAAGGCATTGAGGTCGTCGCTTTCGATCACGCCGAAATGCCAGGGCAGATCGGGCCGCTCGCTTTGCAGGGCGACCCAGCGGCCGACCCGGTTGACGTAGCGTTGCAAGCCGTCGTCGCGCACCAGGGGCGCGGCGCCGAGCAGGTTGCCGGAGATCTGCTGGCCGATGCGCAGTTCTTCCTCCTGCGAGGTATTGCCGGAAAGCAGCGCCTTGAGCAACTGGTCGGCGGGCTTTTGCTGCGCCGTCGCGGCTGCCGCCGGCGCGCTGGGCGCCACCGGCTGCGCCGGGGCGGCGGGCTGCGTGGGAGCGGCCGGCTGCATCTTCTGCTTGATCAGGCCGCGCAGGATGTTGTCGAAATCGCCCGCCTGGGCGAGGCCGATGCCGCAAAACGCGACGATGATCCAGGGAAGATGACGTTTCATGGTTGCTTACTCATCGAGGATTGTGAGGCGCTTTCGGGCGCGGGAAGGTAAGGCACGTCCCGGCGTGTCAGGCTGGCAAGTTGCGCGAATTGTTCGGCGTCGGAGCGGCTGGCGACATAGGTGTCCAGAAGCACCAGTTCGTCCGGATTGAAACGAGCGGCCTTGAGTTCCACCTCGTCGAGACCGCGCGCCCCGGCCACCGCGACTACCCTGCCGGGATCACGTGGACGATTGCCGGCTTCCACCAGCGCGCCCAGGTCGGGCGTGGCGGCAATCTCCGACTTCACGGACAGGATGCGTACCCAGCCGGTCTTGCCGGCGGCATAAACCTGGGTCCAGCCGCCGTTGCTGGTGAGCACCCGCACCTTGTCGCCCCGGCCCAGTTTCGCCACGGCATCCGCCGCCGAACTGGGAGAAGTTTTCAAAGCATCGTCGCGCAGCATGATGCCGGGATTGCCCGGCGCCGCCGCGACCGGCTTTTGCGGGGGCGTACCCATCGCCAACGCCAGGGACGGCAACAACAGGAGAAAAAGCCAGGCTTTCATAGCAGGCCGCCGTTACCCCAGGGGCCACTGTTTTCCTGGCCTTTGTCTTTCTCGCGTTGCGGCGCCGGGAGATAACCCAGATCAAGATGCCGCAATCCCACCGCGCGGGCATATTGCTCGGCGTCGGCGCGATCGACCTGATAGCGGTCCAGCTTCATGAGTTCGTTGGCATCGAAGTGCGCGGACTTGAGTTCTTCCTCGTTGAGGCCGCGCAGGCCGGCCACCGCCACCACCCGGCTGGAATCGCCGCGCCGGGTTCCAGCCTGAATCAGGCCGGAGAGGTCGGCCGAACCGGCACCCGCGTCAGCGCGCACCGAGAGGATGCGCACCCAACCCTTGCGACCGCCTTCGGCCACCTGGGTCCAGCCCCCCTGGCGCCCCAGCACTTCCACCGTCGCCCCCTTGTCGAGGCGGCCGACGCTGGTGGCGGAGGAACTGGCGGAGGCTCTCATATCTTCGTTCTTGAGCATGACCCCGGAGGCGGCCAGGGCCGGAACAGCTATGAAACAGGCAAGAAAAAGTAAGGTTTTCATGACAGTCCAGCGTTGCGCGTTGGGCAAATGATACAACTGCCGAAGTCAGCCTCCGCGGGTAATATCCACCCATGCCGGCCATCATCAACTTCCTCACCCGTCGTGGCGCCGCCTTGTTGGCGACTTGGCGCATCTGGCGCGCCACGTTCGGGCTGGCCGGCAAAGTGGTGGTGGCCGCGCTGTCGCCGACGGTTTACAACAGCGCCACGCGCACCGTGGTGATGAAGCAGATCTACTTCACCGCCGTACAGATCCTGGTTCCCTTCACCCTGTTCGCCGCCCTCCTCTCTTTCGTGCTGATCCAGATCGTGGTCGGCACCGCCGCCGAGTACGGACTCTCCGATTACGCCCTGGAAATGTCGGTGCGCCTGCTGGTGCTGGAAGTGCTGCCACTGGTCACCGCCCTGTTCGTGGCGCTGCGCTCCGGTTCCGCGATCAATACCGAAGTGGCGCTGATGCGCATCAACAATGAGCTCGAAGCACTGGAAGACAGCGGCGTCGACACCCTGCGCCTGGAATTCATGCCGCGCGTCATCGGCGGCATGCTCTCGGTGCTGTCGCTGACCGCCATCACCAGCGTGCTCGCCCTGGTGCTGGCCTATCTGGCGGTCTATGGCGCGCAACCCTGGAGCCTGCCGGACTTCGCGCGCGTCATGGGCAAGGTGTTCGACGGCGCCATTCTCACCAGCATCTGGCTCAAATCGCTGGCCTTCGGCCTGGCGGTAACGGTCATTCCGGTGGCGGAAGGCCTGGCCACGCCGAAGATGTTGTTCATGGCGCCGATCTCCGTGCTGCGCGGCATGGTGCGGCTGTTCTTCGTGCTGATGTTCATAGAGGTGGCGTCATTAGCCTTCAAATACATCTGAACTGGCTGGCCGACGATGCCGAGCGGCGCGCCCTGCTCGCCGCGCGGAAGGGCGCGCCATTGGTTTCGGTGGACATGCCGCTGCGCGCCAACTTGTCACTGCTGGACAACATCGCCCTGATCCCGCAATACCGCCATAACCTGGATTACGAAACCGCCTCCGCTCAGGCCTGGAACCTTCTGCTCCTGACCGGCCAGGAAAGCGCCGCCCTGAAGCGCGACCCGCAGCTCAACCCTGTCGAGCGCTGCGTCGCCAAGCTGCTGCGAGCCGCCATCGAGCGGCCGCCTATAATCCTGATCGACCGTCCCGCCCTGCTCCTGCCGGACACGCATTACCCGCCTTTCCTCGGCGATCTGCTGGAACGCCTGGCCGACCACCTCAACGACTGCTGGATACTGGACTACCGATGGAACGAGCCCCTGTACCCCCCGCACCCCCTGTTCCCCGCGCTCCGCTGATCAAGAACCTGGAGTTCAAGATCGGCCTGCTGCTGACCTTGACCGTGCTCCTGGGCGCCGCTTTCATCGCCTACGCCCTCTATGCGCGCGGCGCTTTTCAGGTGAGCCAGAAGCTCATCCTGACCGCCGAGGACGTGGAAGGCGTCAGCGTCGGCATGCCCATTTCCTTTTCCGGCTTCCCCATCGGCAAGGTCAGCCGGCTGCATTTGATGGAGGACGGCAAGGTTCAGATCGAACTCGCCATTCCCAAGGAAGATGCCCGCTGGCTGCGCAAGAGCAGCGTCTTCACCCTGGAAAAGGCGCTGGTCGGCGGCGCCAAGATCAAGGCCCACACCACCAATCTGCAAGACCCGCCGCTGGAAGACGGCGCGGTATTCCCGCTCTATATGGGTGACGCCAGCAAGGACATCCCGGTGCTGATCGCCAAGGTAAAGAGCATCCTGGGCAATGTCGAATCCATGACCGCCGCCGGGGCGCCGATCAACCAGACCCTGGGCCATGTGGAACTCATGACCGGCCGCATGGCCGGCGAGAACGGCATGATCGGCGGTCTCATGGGCAGCCCGGAAAACGCCCGCAAGGTGGTCCAGAGCATCGACCGCGCCAACACCCTGCTCAGCACCCTCAACGGCGTCTCGCTCAAGGTGGACGGCGTGCTGGCCAAGACGGATAGCCGCCTGTTCGGCCAGGACGGCGTCATGGACCAGGCGCAAGGGGCGATCCGCAACGTCAACACCCTCCTCGGCGACGTGCGGGAAAGCCTGAAAAAGGCCGACGCCATCCTCGCCAACGCCCAGACCGCCAGCAAGGACGTCACGAAAATCACCGGCAACATCGCCGAAGCCACCACCGACATGGCCCGCCTGCGCCTGGAAATCGACGACAGCATGCGCAAGGTCAATCACCTCATCAACGAAATCAACAAGAAGTGGCCGTTCGCCCGCGACGTGGAGATCAAGACGCCATGAAATCGACCCTCGCGCTCAGCTTCGCCCTGCTCCTGGCCGCCTGTTCCAGCGCCCCGCCGCCGGCGGACTGGAAGATGAACGCCGTCAGCCTGATCGAACACTTCCAGGCCCGCTGGCTGGAAGGCGACGGCAAGACCGCCGACCTCGCCCTCGACAAGGCGCGCGGCGAAATCGCCAAGACCGGCCGCCTCGACTTGCTGGCGCGCGCGGAACTGGCGGCCTGTGGCACGCGCGCCGCCGCCCTCGATTTCGCCGCCTGCGACGGCTACGAAAAACTCGCCAATGAAGCCGCCGCCAACGACATCGCCTATGCCCGTTTCCTCGCGGGCGACTGGCGGGGGCTGGACACGAAATTACTGCCCAAGCACTACGCCGACCTGGTCGGCGCCAAGGACAACGCAGCCGCCAACCGCGCCGTGGACGAAATCAAAGACCCATTGCCGCGCCTGATCGCCGCCGCCCTGCTGTTCAAGACCAGCCGCGCCGAACCCGCCACCCTGGCCGGCGCGGTCGAGACCGCCTCGGAACGCGGCTGGCGCCGGCCCCTGCTGGCCTGGCTGAACGTGGAACTGAAACGCGCCCAGGCCGCCGGCGACAGCGGCGCCGTGGCCCACCTGCAACGCCGCATCGACCTGATCACCGGCGCCACACCGGCCGGAAAATAACTCCCTCATGAAAACCTGGAATACGCCGGCCTGGCGTGCCGGCGACTGGCGCGGCTGGCTGGACGATCACGGCTCGCTCACCCGCCGCCTGCAAGCCATCTGTCCGCGCCTGCGGGTACAGCGCGTCAACCAGCACATCGCGCCGCCGCTACGCGACGAATACCACGCCCTCGGCCTGAGGCGCGGTCAGCGCGCCCTGATCCGCGATGTTCTGCTGATCTGCGGCGACACGCCCCTGGTCTACGCCCACAGCGTGATTCCCCTGCCCGGCCTTTATGGCCCCTGGGTCGCCCTCTCACGCCTCGGTAACCGCCCGCTTGGCGCCGCCCTGTTCGCCAACCCCAAGGTGCGCCGCTTTCCCCTCGAATACCGGCAACTCGACGCCCACCATCCGCTCTACCGCCCCGCCGTCGCCCATCTGGCTGTCGCCAATCTCGCCGAACCGCCGCGCAGACTCTGGATGCGCCGCTCGCAATTCACGCTGGCAGGGCATCCCTTGCTGGTCACCGAAGTCTTCCTACCCGCGCTCGGCCAATACCCGGCGCCGGATTCGCGCATCCTGAAATAGCGCAGGTACCCAGCAGCCTGTCGAACAGCAACTCAGAAAGCGGAGTCGGATTGCGCCTTTTTTCGACGCCTCACCAGCGCATGTCCTCGCCGGCAATCGCTCGACACCGCCCTGGCCGGCAGCGGCGCGGGGACCTTGGGAGGTAGAATCCGCCACCATGCGCTCGCGGATGGGCCGTCTCCGGTAACGCCCATCCTTGCCGCCCCACATGCCCCCGTGAAATCAACAGGATGGCCGCAAACATGCTGCTCATGATCGACAACTACGACTCCTTCACCTACAACCTCGTGCAGTACTTCGGGGAGTTGGGCGAGGATGTCCGCGTGCACCGCAATGACGAAATCGACCTCGCCGCCATCGAGGCGATGCGGCCCGACCGTATCGTCGTCTCGCCCGGCCCCTGCACCCCCAACGAAGCGGGTGTTTCCGTGCCGGTGATCAACACGTTCGCCGGACGCATTCCCATCCTCGGCGTCTGCCTCGGCCATCAGAGCATCGGCCAGGCCTTCGGCGGCAAGATCGTGCACGCCAAGCAACTCATGCACGGCAAGACTTCGCCCATCCACCATGCCGACAAGGGGGTGTTTCGCGGCCTGCCCAACCCCTTCATCGCGACCCGCTACCACTCTCTGGTGATTGAGCGGGAAAGCCTGCCGGATTGCCTGGAAATCACCGCCTGGACCGACGATGGCGAGATCATGGGCGTGCGCCACAAGACCCTGGCGGTGGAAGGCGTGCAATTCCATCCGGAATCCATCCTCACCGAACACGGCCACGCGCTGCTGAAAAATTTCCTGCTGGAGAACCGTTGATGAACTACGCCGCCCTGCTGCACAAGCTGATCCATCGCGAGAACCTGGGACGCGAGGAGATGCTCGGCCTGATGCGCGCCATCATGACCGGCGAACTCACCGCAGCGCAGATCGCTGGCGCCATCATCGCCCTGCGCTGCAAGGGCGAGACCGTAACGGAACTGGCCGCGGCAGCCAGCGTCATGCGTGAACTCTCCACCAAGGTGCCGCTGAGCGATGTCGAACACCTGGTCGACACCTGCGGCACCGGCGGTGACGGCGCCCACACCTTCAACATTTCCACCGCCGCCGCCTTTGTCGCCGCCGCCTGCGGCGCCAAGGTCGCCAAGCATGGCGGCCGTTCGGTGTCGTCGAAATCCGGCAGCGCCGATGTGCTGGAAGCCCTCGGGGTCAACGTCAACCTGCCGCCGGAACAAGTCGCGCGGGCGGTGCGGGAAATCGGCGTCGGCTTCATGTTCGCGCCCAACCACCACAGCGCCATGAAGCACGCCGCCCCGGTGCGGCGCGAACTCGGCGTGCGCACCCTGTTCAACCTGTTGGGCCCGATGACCAACCCGGCCGGCGCCCCGCATCAGGTGATGGGGGTGTTCGCGCGCGATCTCACCCGGCTGCTCGCCGAGGTGTTGCGCGAACTCGGCAGCCGCCATGTGCTGGTGGTGCATGCCGCCGATGGCCTTGATGAAATCTCCCTGTCCGGGGAAACCTGGATCGCGGAATTGCGCCACGGCGAAATCCACGAATACACCATCACGCCGGAACAATTCGGCCTCGGCCGCTGTGACTCGGACTATTTCGGCGTCGCCGACGTGGCCGCCGCCAAGGATCGCCTGCTGCTCGCGCTCTCCGGCACAGCCTGCCCGGAACAAGACATCGTCGCCCTCAACGCCGGTGCCGCCCTGCTCGCCGCCGACCGCGCGGAAAGCCTGGCCGAAGGGGTTGTCCTGGCGCGCAAGGCGCTCGCCAGTGGCGCCGCGCGCGAACGCCTGGAAGCGTTGATCGCCTTCGCGTAACGCGTCAGTCCGTAGGATGTGGTGAGCGCGCGAACCGCATCAACCACGGTCGCATGGCATGGCGCGGTTCGCCGCGCTCACCACACCCTACGTCCAGTTGGGGCGCGCTAACTGCTAGAAGTCGCTGCCCTCGCGCCGAAAAAACGCCACCGCCTCGGCTTCCTTGCGCGTGCGTTTCATCGGCGGCAGGGCCTGCCAGATGCGGCGGCCGTAGGATTTGTCGACCAATCTCGGGTCGCAGATCATCAACACGCCGTGGTCGCTCTCGCGCCGGATCAGACGGCCGGCACCCTGTTTCAGGCTGATCACGGCATGTGGCAACTGGTGGTCGTAGAAGGGATTCTTGCCGGCCTGGCGCAACACTTCCATGCGCGCGGCGAGCACCGGGTCATCCGGCGGCTGGAACGGCAGGCGGTCTATGACCACCAGGGAGAGCGCTTCGCCGGCCACGTCTACGCCTTCCCAGAAACTCTGGCTACCCAGCAGCACCGCGTTGCCGAGGCGACGGAATTCTTCGAGCAATTCGCTGCGGCTTTTCTCGCCTTGCAGCAGCAGCGGATAGGCCACGCCCTCGTCCGCCATGCGCGCCTGGATCATCTTGTGCGCGGCGTTCATGGCGCGCAGCGAAGTGAACAGCATGAAAGCACGGCCGCCACTGGCCTTGAGCAAGGGCCAGGCCGCGTTCAGCGCGGCCTCGCCATAGTCCGGGGAATTCGGGTCGGGCATTTTTTCCGGCACATACAGCAACGCCTGGTTGGCGTAATCAAAAGGGCTGTCCCAGACGGCGGTATCCGCTTCCAGCAAGCCGATTTCATGCAGGTAATGCGAGAAATTGCCACGCACCGAAAGCGTGGCGGAGGTGAATATCCAGGCGCGCGAGTCGTTCTCGATCTGGCGCGCGAACAGTTCGCCGGCGTTGAGCGGCGTGGCATGGAACAGCACGGAATGGGTGGCGGCTTCCAGCCAGCGCACCATGCCGGCATCGGCGTCGGGCGTGAGCCATTTCTCCATGCGATTGGCCGCCTCGCGGCAACGCGCGTGGCACTGCGCCAGGGCTTCCGCGCGTTCCGCCTGTGATTCCAGGAGGGCGTCGAGTTTGGCCAGACGCGCCACCATGATGTCCACGGCCTCGCGAAATTCCTCTCGATCGAGCGCGCGCGCGGCGGGCAGGCGGGCCTGGGCCAGGCCGATGGCCAGACGCACATCGCGGGCGGCGGTTTCCAGATCGCCGGCGGCAATCGGCAGATCGACGAAATCCGCCGCCGCCACGGCGGCTTCCACCCGCACATCGCGGCACAGGTCGATGATCACGCCGGTGGTGACGGTCTCGCCGAAGAACAGGCTGGCGGTGGCCGGCAACTGGTGCGCCTCGTCGAAGATCACGGCATTGCTGGCCGGCAGCAGTTCGCCGGCGCCTTCGTCCTTCAGCCAGACATCGGCGAAAAACAGGTGATGGTTGACCACCACGACATCGGCCTCCAGCGCCTTCTTGCGCGCCTTCAATACGAAGCATTCCTTGTGACTCGGGCATTCGCCGCCCAGGCAATTGTCGCGGGTGGAGGTGGCGAAGCCCCAGGCGGGGGAATCCTCCGGCACGTCGTGGCAGGCCATGCGGTCACCACTATCGCTGACGGCGGCAAAGCGGGCGATGGCGCGCAGGTGCAGCGCCTCCTCGCGGCTTTTCAGGCGCGCCTCGGAAAGCGCGCGTTCCAGGTGATAAGGGCAGACATAGTTGGCCCGCCCTTTCAACAGTGCGATCGTGACCGGCCGCGCCAGGGCATCGCGCACGGCGGGAATGTCGCGATGGAATAGCTGGTCTTGCAAGGTCTTGGTGCCGGTGGAGACGATGACCTTGCCGCCGAACAGCATGGCGGGAATCAGATAAGCCAGCGTTTTGCCGGTGCCGGTGCCGGCTTCCGCCACCAGTCGCCCGCGCGTTTCCAGGGTGGAAAAAATGCGGCGCGCCATCTCAAGTTGCTGCTCGCGTGGCCGATACATGGGTATCACCACCCCGAGGGGGCCGCTATTGGTGAAGAATTCGTCCAGATTCATGCGGCGAGTGTATATGAGGTCAGCCGTGTCACGGCTTGGTAAGCGGGCGACAACGACAAGGAGTCGGCGATGCGGTTTTTCCTGTTTCTGATGGTGTGTTGCATCGACGTGTCGGCACACGCGGCGTCCGTGGAACTGACACTGCCCAACAAACTGGTGGCCAGGGCCGAATACCGCAAGGGCGACCCCGGCAAACCCGCTGTGATCCTGCTGCACGGCTTTCTCCAGACGCATGAATTTCCCACCATCCATCGCCTGGTCGAGGGCATCGCCGATACCGGGCGCGGGGTGCTGGCCCCCACGCTGACGCTGGGGGTGACGCACCGCCAGCAGAGCCTGGCCTGCGAAGCCATTCACACCCACACCATGAAGGAAGTGGAAGGCGAAATCAGCGCCTGGGTGAAATGGCTGAAGGCGCGCCACAAGGGTCCGATCATTCTGCTGGGCCACAGCTTCGGCAGCGTGGAGGCGCTCGCCTATCTTTCCGACAAACCCGACCCGGCGATCACGCAATTCATCGGCGTGAGCATCATCGAGGGGCGTTTGCGTCTAAGTTCGGCCGAGGCCGGCAAGTTGATCAGCGAGATGCGCAAGCTGGCGCAAGAGAAACGACCACGCGTGGTGACGCACCAGTTCTCTTTCTGCCAGAAATATCAGGCCACGCCGGCCAGCCTGCTGTCCTATCTGGAATGGACGCCGCAACGGGTACTGGACGCCAGCGCCCAATTGCCGCTACCCAACCTGTATATCATGGGCGGGCGCGACGATCGTCTCGGCACGGGCTGGGTGGATCGGCTCAAGGCGCGCAACCGGGTGAAAGTCATACCGGGCGCCAACCACTTCATGGATGGCGAACACGAATTCGACCTGCTCGATGCCGTGCTCGCGGAGTTGAACCAGACCCCCTGACACGATGAAACCGCAAAGCATCAGCCGCCTGGCTGGCCTCTTCGTTCTTCTGGTAGCCGGCTTCATCCTGTTGCTGGGCGGCTATATGTGGCTGGAGATGGAGCGGGTATCGGCGGAAATCCGCGCGCGCGAGGAGTTGAGCGCGCGTACCGAGGTCGTGGAAGGCCTGGCCGAGTTGCAACATCGCGCCCGAGGCATGGCGCAAGCCCTCGCGCTCTGGGACGAAACCCGGCAACAACTGAGCTTCACCGAGTACTACACGCTGTGGCGTGATTCCCGCACCCGCGATGCCGGCATGATCTCCGATGAAGTGGAAGGCGTGGCCCTGTACGACAAGCGCGGCCACATTCTCGCCCCGGCGCGCCCGGACAGCCCGATGCTGGACAAACTGCCCGGGCCGCCGCCGCTCGCCCTGTTACAACGGGAAACCAGCGGCAGCCACCTCTACATGTTCCTGCCGGTGCACGCGGACCCGGATCGCCGCATCCTGCTGGGCCATGTCGGCATCAAACTCGATTTCACCGTCGGCCTGCTGCGCGCGCGCGCCTACCAGTTCGCCGACCTGACACATTTACAGGTCGACTTGCCGCCAGGCAGCGCACTCAACCTGGCCCAGGCGGCCGGGCACCTCCGCTTCGCGACTCGCCTGAATCCGGATCTGGCCTCTTTTCACGACTTGTTTCGCGCCTCGTTGATTCGTCTGGTCATCGTCATCTTGATCCTGCTGTTCCTCGCGGCCTGGCTGTTGGGGCGTCTACTGGTGCGGCCGCTGCGCGCGCTCTCGGATGAAATAGACAGCCTGCGCGAGCCGGGCGGCAGCCTGCCGAACAAGCCGGCGCGGGCCTCGCCCCTGCCGATTCTGGAGCTGGAGAATGTGCGCCGTTCCTTCAGTGACTATCAGGCGCGCCTGTCCGAACTGCATGGCAACCTGGAACAGAACAGCCGCGATTTCTACGATCAAGCACGCCGCGACGCGCTGACCGGCGCCTTCAACCGGCGCGCTTTCGACGAAGACTGGAAATCCCTGGGCGAGGATCGGCGCCTCGGCCGCATGGCCCTGTTGCTGTTCGACTGCGACCACTTCAAGGCGATCAACGACACCTACGGCCACCAGGTCGGCGACCTGGTGATACAGAAAATCGCCGACGCCCTGCAACAGGCGTTGCGCGCACAGGACCGCATGTATCGGCTGGGCGGCGACGAATTCGCCACCTTGCTGCGCGACGCGGACGCGCAACGGGCCGAAAGAGTGGCGGAACGCTGCATCGAGCATGTGCTGGGCCAGGACTTCCGCCAATACGGCATGAGCGAGCCGACCACCATCAGCATCGGCATCGCCCTCTCGGAAGGCGATGGCCTCACCCTGCATGAACTCCAGAAGCGCGCCGACCTCGCCATGTATACCGCCAAGCGCCCGGGCAGCCGAAAACTGGTGTTCTACAGCGAGGACATGGGCGGCATGGCGGCGTTGGTCGGCAACAAGGAAATCAGCGCGGTGTTCCAGGCCATCGAGAACCCGGACCTGATCGAACTGCATTACCAATCGGTGATGAGCCTGCCGATGGCGCAAAAAGAATATGTCGAGGCGCTCACACGCATCCGCTTCGAGGGTGAATTGATCGGGCCGGGGGCGATTTTTCCCATCGTGCAGGCACGCAATCTGGACATGGAATTCGACCTGGCCGTGTTGCGCGCCCTGGAACGCGACCTGACTCGGGGCCGCCTGCCGGCCGGCCAGGGCGTCTCGGTCAACCTCTCGGCGCCCAGCATCGTCAACGCCAAGGTGATTGATGCCATGGTCGGGCTGATCCGCCACCATCCAGGGCGCAAGATCGTCGCGGAAATCACCGAAACCGCCTTGATCACACAGATCGAAGTCGCCTCGGACAACATTCGCCGCCTTCGCGAAGCGGGTTGCCTGGTGGCGCTGGACGACTTCGGCAGCGGCTATTCCTCACTGCGCTACCTGGCCACCATGCCGGTGGATCTGGTGAAGTTCGACATCAGCATGGTGCGCCTGCTGGACAGCGGCGAGCGGCGGCAACAACTCATGATGGAAGACATCTCCAACCTGGTGCTGACCGCCGGCTATCAGATGGTGGCGGAAGGCGTGGAAACCCGCGAACTACTCGACAAGGTCATCTCACTGGGTTTCTCGCACGCCCAGGGCTACTACTTCGATAAGCCGCAAGCGCCGGCCTGAGGGGGAGAAAAGCCGCGACGGGCGAGGGGACGCCCCCCTTTCCCAAAGGGGGGCTGGGGGGATTTCCGCAACGCCCGCTCATGCGAAGGCATCGGCTCAGGGAACGAGCAACAAAGGCAGTAGCAGCCACCAGGGCGCGAACGACTCGACTTTCACGGCAATCGCCTGGCTGGCCGGGCCTTCGACGCCTTCCGCGCCCAGGCCCGTGACGCGCAGCCAGTAGTCACCCGGCTCCGGCTTCGCCAGCGTGGCGCGGGCCTCGTTTACCTGCTGAGTCAGCAGCGGTTTGGCGAAGCTCGTATCCGTGCTCAATTCAAGCTTGTACGCGGGCGCGTCGCCTTTCCAGGTCGTCCGCAATTGATCGCCTTCGAGCTGGGCGGCCAATCCGCTCGGCGCCTCGGGCGGCACGATGATCGGGCTGACGGCGCCCCAGGCGCCGGCCTGTCCATCGCTCTCGACGCCGCGCACACGCCAGAAATACTTTCCGGACTTGAGCGGCAGCGCCAGGGTGGTGGTCGCGGTTTCCTGTTTCACCCGCGGCGCGCTCAAATCAGCCGAATCGCCCAGTTCCAGACCATAGCGCGCCGCCCCTTTGGCCTCGCTCCAGACGAATTGCGCCTGGCCGGCGTCGGCGCGCGCGTGGGCGGCGGGTGGATTCGGCAGCGGTTGCACACGGAAGGCGCGGTACGGGCTCCACACGTGCATTTTGCCGGCCGCGTCCAGACTGGCGGCGCGCCAGTGCCAATCGCCTTCCGGCAGGGTTTCGCCATGCCGGGTGACGGCGGCGAGTCGGCGCTCGATCAGGCCGGTGGCAAATTCCGGCGTCGGGGCGATCTGCAATACATAGCCGTTCGCCTCGGCGGCGGCGGCCCAGGAGAATTCAACCGCATTCTGGTAAAGGCGTTCGCCCAGCGTGGGCGAGAGCGGAGCCGGCGGCAACGGGCGCGCATCCAGTTCAAACGCATGATCGCGGTTCGCGCCCTCCAGGCCGGCGCTGTCGATGGCGCGCACGCGCAGCCAGTAGCCGCCATCAGGCAGATTGTCTTGCCAGGTGACCGACGCTTCTTTCGACACGTCGTCGAGCAGCACCTCGGTGAACGCGGCATCCCGCGCCACCTGGGCGCGGTAGGCACTGGCCCCAGCCACGGGCTGCCAGACGAAAGAAAGCGGCAGGCGTTCGATCAACACATCCAGCCCCGTCGCCGAGGGGGCCGCGAGCAAGCGGCGTGGCGCCTCGGGAGGCTTGCCAGCTTCGGCCACGGTGCCGAAACCACCCTCCACCGATACTTCCTTGCCCTCGGCCGCGACCGCGACCACGCCTTCCATCACCTCGTTACGCAGGCTCTTGCCGTCCTCGGAGACGTTCAGGCGGAAATCGGTGCCGCGCAGGCCGGCCACCGCCACCGGCGTCCTCACTTTGAAGCCGCCGGCCGGGGCAAGCTGCTTGCCGGCGCGCGCTTCGAGACGGCCACTGTCCAGGGACAGCTCGGTCGAGACCATGCCGGTCTTGCCATAGGCGGCGAGACGGCCGAAGGAAAGTTTGCTGAACGCCTGCTGGGTCAGCACGGTGCCGTCGGCGAAACGGTAGGTCGCGCTGCTGCGCGGCCCGGACAACACGTTCTCGCCCCCATTCAATTGCGCGCCGGCCGCCAGGCGCTGAAACGGTCCGTCGCCGGACTTGTAGCGCACATTGCCGGTGACCGCCGTGACCGTGACCGGCGCCGGCGTCACCTTGAGCAGTTCCACGGGGATCTTGATGCGGGTGTTGGCCGGCAAGTGCCTGGGAATGGGTACGCCATTGACGGACTGGATCTTGGGCCAGTCACCCATGTTCTTCAGGTAGGTCTGACCGATCTGGCTCAGGGTATCGCCAGGCTGGGTGAGGTAGAGCCAATCGGCCGCCTGCGCGGACAAAGCGAATGCGGCCAAAAACAACGTTGCGAGCAATGACGGGATGCGCATGGGAACTCCTGCCGGTAAGCTTGGACCCCGACTATATGACGTGTAACCCATAAGGCAAAACACATGCACATCGGCACACCACTCACCCCCTCCGCCACGCGGGTCATGTTGCTGGGCGCGGGGGAACTGGGCAAGGAAGTCATCATCGCCCTGCAACGCCTGGGCGTGGAGACCATCGCGGTGGACCGCTACGACGGCGCGCCCGGCCACCACGTCGCGCACCGCTCGCAAACCATCGACATGGCCGACGGCAATGTCCTCGCCCGTCTGATCGACTCGGAGAAGCCGCTGCTGGTGGTGCCCGAGATCGAAGCCATCGCCACCGAAACCCTGCTGGAAATCGAAGCCGCCGGCCACTGCCGGGTGATCCCCACGGCGCGCGCCGCCCACCTCACCATGAACCGGGAAGGCATCCGCCGCCTGGCCGCCGAGGAACTGAAGCTCCCGACTTCCCCCTATGCCTTCGCCGATTCCCTCAAGGCCCTGCGCGTGGCGGTGGAAGGCAAGGGCGGGATCGGCTTCCCCTGCGTGGTGAAGCCGGTCATGTCCTCCTCCGGCAAGGGCCAGAGCAAGATCGACAGCGAGGAAGACCTGGCCGGCGCCTGGCACTATGCCTCCACCGGCGGCCGCATCGACAAGGGCCGGGTGATCGTCGAAGGCTTCATCGACTTCGACTATGAAATCACCCTGCTTACCGTGCGCGCGCTGAATGAAAGCGGGCAGGTGGAAACCCACTTCTGCGAACCCATCGGCCACATCCAGGTGAAAGGCGATTACGTGGAAAGCTGGCAGCCGCAACCGATGTCCGCGAAAGCACTGGCCAGCGCCAGGGAAATCGCCGCCACCATCACCGGCAACCTGGGCGGCCAGGGTCTGTTCGGCGTGGAGTTGTTCGTAAAAGGCGACGCGGTCTGGTTCTCGGAAGTCAGCCCGCGCCCACACGACACCGGCATGGTCACCATGATCAGCCAGCGGCAAAGCGAATTCGAACTGCACGCCCGCGCCATCCTCGGCCTGCCGGTGGACACCTCCCTGCGCAACCCCGGCGCCTCCGCCGTCATCTATGGCGGCATGGAAGGCGGCGGCCTGCGCTACGAGGGCGTGGCGGAAGCACTACGCATCCCCGGCACCGATCTACGCCTGTTCGGCAAACCCACCTCGTTCCAGCGCCGTCGCATGGGCGTGGCCCTGGCGGAAGGAAAAGACACGGACGAAGCACGCCGACGAGCGAAACTCGCGGCGGGAAAAATCAAACCCGTGGCGCCGTAACCGCCGATAGCGAGCCAAAAACGGCCTGGTTCGCGATGGCCGTTGATGAGTTCTGGCATGGGTTCCCCCCTTTTCAAAGGGGGGTTAGGGGGGATTTCTGAGGCCGACGTGCTGGCAAACGTCGCCAAATCCCCCTTGTATGTTTCTTTTCCATCGAATTTCTTCAAACTGAATATGTGCCGTGGTGGTTGTGGACAATTCCTCGGCGGGGTTTGCCGGGGAATTGTCCACAACCAC
>JAQTLN010000032.1 GCA_028714875.1 Gallionellaceae bacterium | reverse complement strand
CAATGTCGATTTTCTCTGGCAGTGCCTTGCGCGTTCTCGCCATCGTGTCCGCGTTTCAAAGTCAGAATGCGCGAATTGTGATCCATAACGACATATCTGAACAGTATTGCCCCTAGCCCCCCTTTGGAAAAGGGGGGGGAACTCGGCTCTCCACCGCCGCAAGCGTTTCAACAATTGCCGCATACAGAGCCTTTGAAAAAGGGGGTGAACCACCGCGCCAACCGCATCGCCAGTTAACGCGAAACGCGCCTTTTTTTCCGCGTCGTGTGGGCCGGCTTACTCCAGGCCATAGCGCTTGATCCGCCGCCACAATGAAACCCGGTCGATGCCGAGGATGTCGGCCGCCTGGTTGCGGTTGCCGCCGGTGTATTCCAGCACCTGGGCGATATGGGCGGCTTCGTTCTTATCCAGGGTTTGTAATTCACCGCTCACGGGCGCGGCAATGCGCACGGAAAGGCCGCGCAGGCTTTCCGGCAGGTGCGCGAGCTCCAGTGTGGCGCCTTGTGCCAGGGCCACGCCGCGTTCGATCAGGTTGGCCAGTTCGCGCACGTTGCCGGGGTAGTCGTAGCGATTCAGCAGACGCAGCGCGTCCGGGTCGATGTCGACGACCGGCTTGGCCATCGCCAGGGCGAATTTCTTCAGAAAGTAGAAGGCCAGCAAGGGCACATCGTCGCGCCGCGCGCGCAAAGGGGGCAGGGCAAGGTTGACGACGTTGAGGCGGAAGTAGAGGTCGGCGCGGAAACGGCCGTTGGCGACACTTTCCTGGAGATCGCGGTTGGTGGCGGCAATGAAACGGACATCCACGAGCACCGGATCGGTGCCGCCGACGCGCAGCAGTTCGCGCTCCTGCACGATGCGCAACAGCTTGACCTGCATGGTGGAGGACATTTCCGTGATTTCGTCGAGGAACAGGGTGCCGCCCTCGGCGATTTCGATGAGACCGCGCTTCTGCCGGTCGGCGCCGGTGAAGGCGCCTTTCTCGTGGCCGAACAACTCGTTTGCGAGCAATTCTTCCTGCAGAGCGCCGCAGTTCACCGCCACGAAACGGCCATCGACACGGCTGCTGTGGGCATGCAGGTAACGCGCCAGCAACTCCTTGCCGGTGCCGGATTCGCCGCTGACCAGGACATTGCAGTCGGTCGGGCCGACCTGGCGGGCGGTGTCGAGCAGGCGCAACATCGCCGCGTCCTGGGTGACGATATGCAAGCCGCCCTCGTAACCCTCGATGCGGCGTTTCAGCGCGCGGTTCTCGCGTTTGAGCAGCACCACATCGAGCGCGCTCCTCACCACCTGGCGCACTTCGTCCAGCCGATAAGGCTTGGCGATGTAGTGGAAGGCGCCTTCCTTCATCGCTTCCACGGCGGAATCCAGGGTGGCGTGGCCGGTAATGACGATCACCTCGCAGTCCGCTTGCAGCTCGCGCGCGCGCCGCAGCAGGGCCAGGCCATCCACGCCTTTCATGCGCAGATCGGTGAGGATCACGTCGAACTCGTGTTGTTGTAGTTCCTTCAGCCCGGTCGCGCCGCTCTGGCGCGCGGTGACTTCGTAGCCCTCCTTGCGCAGCAGATGCGACAGATTCTTCAGCGCGGCGGCTTCGTCGTCGACGACCAGGATGCGAGCGGGGGTGGGGGTCATGGCAGCGATGGGCAATGGGCGCTCCCGCCTTTTTCAAAGGCTCTGTATGCATTTGTTGTTGAAAGCACATGAAGCGCTGACAGGAGCGATTTCCCCCTTTTCCAAAGGGGGATTGAGGGGGATTTAGCGACGTTTGCCTGAGCCGCCGCCTCAGAAATCCCCCCTGGTCCCCCTTTGGAAAAGGGAGGAACTACTACTCCAACCGCATCATCAGGTAACGGTAATAGAGCCTTTTCAAAGGCGGGGACATGGGTGTCGCGTCGCTTCATTTCACCTCTCCACACGGCAGCCACAGGCTGAAACAGGCGCCCCCGCCGGGCTGGCTGGTTACGGCGATGGCGCCGCCGTGTTCCTGGACGATTTCGGCCACGATATAGAGTCCCAGACCGGTGCCTTCACCCGGCGCGCGGGTGGTGAAAAACGGGTCGAATACCTGGCCGATGCGCTCGGCGGGGATGCCGGGGCCATCGTCACGGACGCGCAGGAGCACCGCGCGCGTCGCCTCGCTCGGCGTGCCCAGCACCTGGGTCGGTCCCGTTGCCGCGGCCACTTCCGGCGGCGGCCAGTCGCGCGGCCCGGCGGCGACCGCGTCGATGTGGATGTGCACGGCCGCGCCGCCGGCATCGAGCGCGTTCTTGATCAGGTTGATGAAGACCTGCTGCATCCGTTGCGGGTCGATGCAAAGCATGAGTTCCGGCGGCACCGCGAGGCTGACCGTGTCGTCCGCGGGCAGACGCGGCCCCAGCAACATGAGGCTCTTCTCCAGCACATCGAGCAGCGGCGTGGGGCGATTGTCCCGGCCTGGGCGGCGGCTGTAATCGAGCAGGGTGCGCACGATCTGGCGCGCGCGTTCGCTCTCGTCGTCGATCTGGACCAGCCAGGCGCGCAGTTCCCCGAACCATTCCTCGCGCGACGTTTCCGCCGGCCGCGCCACGTAAGCGTCGATTTCCTCCAGCGCGATCTGCGCCGCGCCGGAAATATTGCCGAGTGGATTGTTGAGTTCATGCGCCACGCCGGAGGCCAGGGTGCCCAGCGAGGCGAGTTTTTCCGATTGCAGAACCTGGCGGCGGCGCAGGTCGAGTTCCTCCAGCATGCGGTTCAGCGCCAGGGTGAAGGAGACGATCTCGCGGTCCTTCGACACCATCGAGAAGGCGCGGAAACGCCCGCGCGCCAGCGGTTCCAGTTGCTCCTCCAATTGCCGCAATGGGCGCCCCACCACGCGATACAACACCTGGCCGCCCGCCAGCGCCAGCAGCACCAGCACCCCCACCGACCAGAGCAGCGCATGGCGCGATTGCCGCACGCCGCCGCCCAGGTTGGCGCGCTCACGCGCCGCCAGATTCTCGCTACGGGTGAGGATTTCGTGGCCGGCGCCGCGCACCTCGGCTTCGATCACTTCACCGTCATCGAGCAGCCGGCGATAGCGCGCCAGCGCCCGCTTGAGCGCGAGCAATTCATCGGCCCGCAGCAGATCGGCCAGGATCGTGTGGTCCATCTCCAGATGCCCACCCAGATCAACCGCCAGCGCGCGCGCGGCGGCGAGATCCGCCTGGGCGCGGTAGAGGAAATAATTCTTCTCGTGGCGGCGCATCTCCTGCGCTGTTTCCTGGAACGCGGCGATCGCCACGCCCTCGTTCATGCGCTGTTCGAGAAAAAACAGGCTGGCCGAGGCAAACAGCACGAAAGCGCCGACGCAGAGCGCCAGAGCGAGGTAAATGAAGAAAATCTTGCCGCGGATGCTGGCCATGCCGTGTTTCATTCCAGAAACGTGTTGCGAATGTTAAACACTACACGAGATTCAATCCGAATCAGCCGCTTAGGCTGGTTATTTGAGAGCATGTTTCATAATAGAAACGCCTGAGAAAGCGGAGAGAGCGAAGCAAGCTGTATAAAAACAAAGAGTTGCGTGTTTGTTTTGTGTGGCATGGGTTTTGCTGAGTGGAGAGGCTTCCTTCTTGGATATTGCCCATGAACTCCCCGGTCGACCAGATCAAACGAGCGATGAACGCCCTGGCTTATGCCGATAGCGGCGAGCGGACCGTTGCCGTCTCCGCCAGCCCGTCGCGCAAGTGGATTGCCCTGGGCGTGGGTGACAGCCTTCCGGCTCCGGTGATGTCTTATGTCATCGGCGCTTGCCGCCGTATGCGGGCCGATTTGCTGCTGCTCAGCGTCGACACCACGCGGGTGCGCGCGCTGCTGGAGGCGTATCTGCCGGACCTGGAAGGCGTCGATTGCCAGAGCGAAGAACTGGCGAGCGCTTCCACCGCTTCCGTCCTACGAGCGTTGAATCTGCATCGCGGCCTGCTGTTTGCCGTTTCCGGCACCGATGACGACCCCTTGCGTCCGCTCCTGCGCAACCGGCGCGGCTCACGCACCCCGGTGCCGGTGGTGCTGGTCAGCGAGAAATCTCCGGCGGAGCGGCCCGCCCCACCCGTGGCGCCCCGCGCGTCGGATGAACACACGCAATAACCCCCCATTTCCCGCCTTTTCCCTTCCACCTACCTGACTTGATCCAGCAACTATGACATTGCCTCGAATAGACCAACTCCCCCTCTGGCTGCGCCCGCTCGTTCCTTTTCTTTCCTGGTTTCCGCGCGTCAATCGCGGCAGTGTCAAGGCCGATGCCATGGCCGGCCTCACCGGCGCGCTGGTGGCGCTACCGCAGGGCGTGGCATTCGCCACCATCGCCGGCATGCCGCCGGAATATGGCCTCTACGCCGGCATGATCCCCGCCGTCATCGCCGCCCTGTTCGGCTCCTCCTGGCATCTGGTTTCCGGCCCCACCACGGCGGCCTCCATCGTTCTGTTCTCGGTGCTCTCGCCGCACGCCGAGCCGGGCAGCGCGCAATACGTCAGTCTGGCGCTGACCCTGACCTTCATGGTCGGCATGATCCAGATCGGCATGGGACTGGCCAAACTGGGCACCCTGGTCAACTTCATCTCGCATTCGGTGGTAACCGGCTTCACCGCCGGCGCGGCGATCCTCATCGCCACCAACCAGGTGAAGCATTTCACCGGACTGGCGATCCCGCGCGGCACCTCGTTTTCAGATACCTGGAGCCTGGCATTCACCCACGTCTCCGACATCCATGCCTGGGTATTCGCGGTGGGCATGGCGACCCTGTTGATCGGCATCGCGGTCAAGCGCTGGCTACCCAAGTGGCCTTACATGATCGTCGCCATGCTCGGCGGCTCGGTCCTGGCCGCCGTGTTTGTCGCCTGGAAAGGCGCGCAACTGGCGACGGTGGGCGCCCTTCCAGCCGTTCTGCCGCCACTGTCCACGCCCGCATTTGACGGCGAAAGCATCCGCGCGGTGGCCTCCGGCGTGGTGGCCGTGACCCTGCTGGCGCTCACCGAAGCCGTCTCCATCGCTCGCGCCCTCGCCGCTCGTTCCGGCCAGCATGTGGACGGCAATCAGGAGTTCGTCGGCCAGGGTCTCTCCAACCTGTTCGGCAGCTTCTTTTCCGGCTATGTGGCCACCGGCTCGTTCAACCGTAGTGGCGTCAATTACGCGGCCGGCGCGAAAACGCCGATCGCCGCCATGCTCGCCGGCATCTTCCTCCTCGTGCTGGTGCTGTTTGTCGCGCCCTGGGCGCAATACCTGCCCAACGCGGCGATGGCCGGCATCCTGTTCCTGGTGGCCTGGGGCCTGATCGACTTCGACGAAATCATCCACGTCTTGAAAACCAGCCGCGCCGAATCCGCCATTCTTCTCACCACCTTCGGCTCCACCCTGTTCCTGGCGCTGGAAGAAGCCATCATCATCGGCGTGTTGTTGTCGCTGTCCCTGTATCTGTCGCGCACCTCGAAGCCGCAAGTGCGGGTGCGCGCGCCTGATCCGAATAGCCCCAAACACAAGTTCACCGATGCCGAAAACGCGCTGGAATGTCCGCAACTGCGCTTCGTGCGCATCGACGGCTCGCTGTTCTTCGGCGCCACCTCGCACATCCGTGAATCGCTCGCCGAGCAGGATCAGGCTCATCCCGAGCAAAAACATGTCGCCATCGTCGCCCACGGCATCAACTTCATCGACCTGGCCGGCGCCCACTATCTTGCCGAGGAAGCACAGCGTCGCCGCGAGATGGGCGGCGGACTGTATTTCATCCGGGTCAAGGACACGGCGCAGGAACAGATGGCGGAAAGCGGCGCGCTCAAGATCATTGGTGGCGCCAACCTGTTCGACTCGAAAACCGAAGCCATCGAGGAAATCTACCGCCACCTGGACCGCGAAACCTGCCGCACCTGCAAGGCGCGCATCTTCCGCGAATGCGGCGCGACCAGGGCGGAACAAGTCCTGCCACTCGCGGTGGAGCCGGCCCATGCGTGACTATCGTCGCATCCTCGCCGTCGTCGATTTTAGCGACAGCGGCCAGGCCGTCGCCCGCCGCGCGCTCGCCCTGGCGCGCCTGGGTCAGGCGGAACTGGCCCTGCTGCACCTGATCGAGCCGGATGCCACTCTGGATGGCGGCTACCCCCCGCCCAGCCGCGCGGCCAGCCAACAAGCCTACGAAGCGGAAGCCCTGCGCCGCCTGAATTTCCTCGCCGCCAACCTGGCGGCCGGCGACGCGAAGCTGCTGGCCCGCTACGGCCAACCGCGCCGCGCCTTCGCCGACTGCGTCGCCACCTGGCAACCCGATCTGGTGGTGGCCGACCACAACCCCGGTTATCTGCACGGCGGCCATGATCTCCTCACCCTGGGACAAGCCAAACACGGCGCGGGTGGCCGCCTCATCCGTCTGATCCAGCACTTCCTGGCGCCCACCGGTTACGCCAAAGCCGGCTGGTAAGGCCACAAGACAAGACGGCGTCCTCGGAGTGGCTCACGCCGCGGCCGCTGACGCCGCAAGGCACAAGGCAATACCGGAAACCCTTGCGGCGAAAAGCCCCCCTCCTTTCCCAAGGCTCTTTTCCGTTAACGGGTGATTCGGTTAGTGCGGAAGTTCCCCCCTTTTTCAAAGGGGGGGTAGGGGGGATTTCTGAGACGGCCGCACAGGCCAACGTCGCTAAATCCCACATGAAGCCCCTATCCATCATTCCCGCGCCCGAGGGAATCCAGAGCAAATAAAGCCTGTTGGATGCCTGTCTTCACGGCCATGACGCCCAATTGTCGGCATTGCGGCCAGTGTTGACTTGATTTTCAGAATGACCCAAGCCCTGAAAAAACAATTACACAATGGCCCCGTTGCCCTGGCAGAAATAAAAGATAAGTGATGTTCATAAAAACATATGAACCCGGCACATCTAATTAGATGTTTTTGTTCACTAGCCTTTGACCTTCTTTATCATGTGATCGATAACATGGCTGTGCTCATACTGAGGGCTGAACATGATAATTTCCGCGTCCGCGTCGACCTTGACGTTGTGCCCAGGTGGCCAGTAGAAGAGATCATTCGCTTTGACAGTCTCTTGTGTGCCCTCCGCGTCGGTTGTGGTGAGTTGGCCGCGCAGCACGAAGCCCCAGTGAGGGCACTGACACAAATTTCCCTCCAGCCCTTGGAACAACGGGGTCGTGTCAACACCCGCCGAGAGAGTGAAACATTCGCCGCTGATTTTCCCCAATCCCGTAGCATCGCCGAAATCCGTTTGCTGACGGATTACCGCACCAGGTATTTCCATTTTGACGTCCACATCTTCCTTCGCTATCCGCATGATCGATTCTCCTTTGGGTGAATGGATGCTTTGTGGCAAGCGTGCAGTCAATCAACTCATCCATTTAAGCGATTGACGCCAAACGTTCAAAATCACCGGCCAGCGCGGGTTTTCGCGCAGGTCCGGTGGACTGCATGGTTGGGCGACTAGAACGGTATTTCATCAAGCGCCACATCTAGCGGAAATTCGTAGTCGAAATTCCCTTCGACAGTCACCAAACGAATGACGGATCTTCCAGAGACTCGATACGAGTCCTTTAGCTCTTCGCCTTTGGAAGCGACCGCAAGAACTCGCCTCGCAGAGAACTTCAGCTGAGCCCAGGAGTTCTTGTTCAGGCGACGAACAGGTGGTGAAAGAAAGTGACGGGCGGGGAAATCCGGAAGGTCTGAGTCTGTGGAGGGGCATTCTTTTCCATCCTGCTTGAGCGTCCAACCCTTGTTTGAGTAGAAGTAGATGGCGTCAATTTCCGCAGAAGTGTTTGAAGTCTCGTTATGAAGATCGACCTTGAAATCGACAGAACCCCACGCAATGTATTTCGTCTTTTCGAGCAATCCACTTGCGTCCTTCAGGGTGACCTTTATCCTGCTTGAGCGGATTGCCTCAACTTGGTCCTTGGCCCATGCCATTTCTTCGGCGAGCAGGTTTCTAAGTTGACCAATTGAGCTTCCATAAACGATGTGCCGATGATGCTTGAGGTCAAAGGGAATATCTTCAGCGCGTTGCGTGAGGAGAATGCAGAGTTTTCCCTTCGCGTGAGCATATCCAACTTCATAGAACACGTTTGGGTTTTGTCCCGTCATATCGGCGACTATTAGATCGGCGAGTTCAATTTGGCGATATATTCGTTCGAGAATTCCTTCCGAAAAAATTTGCTCGTCTACTCGCTCGGCAAGGATTCCAAGAGCTGTGGCGGTTTCCTTTATTCCGAGCTTATAGATGTCGTCGAACGTCTTGTCGAACGGCATTAGAACGAAGGCAAAAAACTCAGTATCCGTACTCATTGAGACCTCATGGAGACGCCCAACGTAAAGCTAACCGGCGCCCGTGAGCCGGTCGAATCGAAGTGAAACGGCATATTCGGGCGTCAGGGTTGAGCGCCATGTTAGGTTTGATTAGTCGCATTAACGAGGCTTTCAAGATGATTAACCAGCAACTGATTTCCGTTCTCTGGAACACAGTAAAGCACAAACCAATCTGGTTGATCCTCGCTGCCACCGTGATAAGCAATCCATGCTTTGCGGAAGCGCCAGCGGTCAATGGGGCCAAGGTATCTCCTAAACTCCTTAGCAGCGGCAAGGTGGTATGGAAAGACTTTAATCAAGGCGCCGTGAAGTGCGTGCCCATTAAGACCGGAGAAAACAGTAGGGTCGATAGCTGCGCGAAAAATGGAAGCGGCATGGCAACGCCCCATGTAGCGGTGAACTTGGAAGGCACCAAGGACGCCCACCAAAGCGACGGTCAAGCCGACAGCCCAAGTGGTGGAGATTATTTCCAATATGCGCTCCTTGGTTTGTTGGCTTGGATACCGTTATTGGCAACTTTCATACGGAAACCTAACGTAATATCGCCGACATTTGTCGGCGTGAAAGTGTTACTGGACACGGCTGGTAATCTGGGGCCACCTGCCAATCTATTGATTCGCCCAGTTCAGCTTGTCCGATAACACCAGACAGACCCAGTGTAGCGCCTCCACGAATTGTGTTTCCGATAGACCGAATTCGATACCGCGTGGCAGGAATCTCATTCGGTTCTTTTTCAGTGAGTGGCATAGTCGTAATCCCTCCCAAGGGAAACAGGCTTTTGTTGTAATTATTCAAGCCCTGCGGTGCCCGCGACTATGGCGCCGCGTCAGTTTCTCGTCAATCGGCTTACGCAATTGCCCGCAGTCGTCAGCCGCCCGATTTACGCCAGCGGCAAGGTAATCGTCACTTCCAGCCCGCCCTCCGGCCGGTTGCGCGCGCGCACCTGGCCGCCGTGGGAGGCTACCGCGCGTCGGGCGATGGCTAGGCCGAGGCCGTAGCCGGTCGTATTGCTGTCGGCGCGGTAGAAGGGTTCGAATATGGCTTCCAGGTCGCTTTCCGGTACGCCTGAGCCGCGATCCGATACCACCACTTCGAATACGCCGGTCGTGGCGTTCTGGCTTGCCCGCACTTCCACCGTGCTGCCCGGCGCGGTGTATTTCGCGGCGTTGCGGATCACGTTCTCGATGGCGCGGTAGAGCAGCTCGCCGCGCACCGTGGCGATGACTTCGCCGGCGCCGGTGAAATGCACGCCACGGCCATTGGCTTCGGCTTCGAAGCCGGCGTCATCGGCGATGCTGGCGACCATTTCCATGAGGTCGATGGCCTCCGTGGGTGCGCCCGGTGTGCCGGCTTCGAGGCGGGACAGGGTCAGGACTTCGCCGACGAGTTCGTCGAGGCGGGTGGATTCGCGCTCTATGCGTTCGAGTGTCTGGTCGAGCTTGGCCGGGTTCTGCCGCGCCAGGCCGATGGCCGCGTGCAGGCGCGCGAGGGGCGAGCGCAATTCGTGGGAGACGTCGTGCAGCAGACGTTGTTGCGCGGCGATGTGCGTCTGCAATTGCCGCGCCATGCGGTCGAAATCCCGCCCCAGATCGGCCAGTTCGTCACTGCGCCCGCCCATCGAAGACTGCACCCGCGTGTCCAGCCGTCCCTCGGTCACGGCGCGGAAGGCGCCGCGCAGGTTGCGGATCGGCTTCGCCACATACCAGGCCATTGCCGCGCTGAAGGCGAGGCTGGCGAGCAGGCCCATCGTGATGGGCAGGATCGGGGAAGGCGGTTCGTGATCCGGTGGGCGGACGTGCCCATCCTGCGGGGGCTTGCCGCGCGCTACCAGCGTATAGGCCTGCCCGTCGAGGGCCACGACCTGGCGCATGCCGGGTTGGAGGTTGTGGCGCGCCGCTTGCGAAGACAGCGCGGCGCGCAAATCTTCAGGCAGCGCACGGTCAATGAGGTCGCGCCCGCCGGCATCGAGGACAAACAGATGTGTGCTGCCGGGCGATGCGGCCCACTCGCGGAGCAGCTCGCGCATCATTTGCGGGCCGCCCCGGCGCAATACGACGTCGGCCGCATCGAGCCGCACCGCCGCGCGCGGGCCACCCAGCGCGGCTGGGGCGACTTCGTTGGTCGCCTGGCGGTGCAGCCAAACCGCCGTGCCGACGCCGATGCCCGCGAGTAACAAGGCGAGCCAGAAGGCGAAGAAGAATTTCCAGAACAATCGGCCCATGTTCACCCCTTCACGAACTGGTAGCCCTGGCCGCGCACGGTCTGAATCCAGGAGTCGCCATTCGGCCGCGCGCCGAGCTTGTGGCGGATGCTGCTGACATGCACGTCGATGCTGCGGTCGAAGCGCGCCAGCGGTCGCCGCAGCGCCAATTCCGAGAGATCGTGCTTGCTCACCACGCGGCCGGCCTGGCGGGCGAGGACTTCGAGCAGGCTGTATTCGGTGCTGGTGAGTTCGAGCGCTTGTTCATACCATTGCGCCATGCGCCGTTCCGGCCACAGGGTGAGCGGGCCCACCACGATCGGGCCTTGCTGTGTGCCGGGCGCGGCGTCTTCCACCCGACGCAGGATGGCGCGCAGCCGCGCCACCAGTTCGCGTGGGGAACAGGGCTTGGGCACGTAGTCGTCCGCGCCGAGTTCGAGGCCGATGATGCGATCGATGTCGTCCCCCTTCGCGGTCAGCATCAACACCGGCATGCGGCTGCCGGCGCGAATCTGGCGCAGTGCTTCCACGCCATTGAGGCGCGGCATCATCACGTCTAGCACCGCGATGGCATAACGGCCGCTGAGCGCTTCGCGCACGCCGCTCTCGCCGTCATGCGCCACGCCCACCTCGAAGCCTTCCTGTTCGAGGTATTCACGCAGCATCGCGGCCAGCTCCACATCGTCATCGACCAGCAAAACACGGGTCATGGTTCAGTCCTTTCAACGCCATATGGCGCCGATGATAGGTTTCCCGCGCGCGGATTCGCGGTTCTTTACCGGCATTTACCTGGCTGATTCCCCCGGGCTGGCGAACCGCCAGCCGCGCGGGGGTAAGACTTACCCCCCTTTCCCAAAGGGGGGTAGGGGGGATTTCTACAAGGGTTGCGCAAGTTTGACCGTCGCTAAATCCCCCCCCAGCCCCCCTTTGGGAAAGGGGGGAGTAGGTGCGCGGCATGACAGCGGCATCCATTAAGTGACGCCGTCACACAGGGGGAATTTCTACAAAGGTTGCGCCAGTTTGACCGTCGCCAAATCCCCCCCCAGCCCCCCTTTGGGAAAGGGGGGAGTAGGTGCGCGGCATGACAGCGGCATCCATTAAGTGACGCCGTCACACAGGGGGAATTTCTACAAAGGTTGCGCCAGTTTGACCGTCGCCAAATCCCCCCCCAGCCCCCCTTTGGGAAAGGGGGGAGTAGGTGCGCGGCATGACAGCGGCATCCATTAAGTGACGCCGTCACACAGGGGGAATTTCTACAAAGGTTGCGCCAGTTTGACCGTCGCCCAATCCCCCCCCCAGCCCCCCTTTGGGAAAGGGGGGAGTAGGTGCGCGGCATGACAGCGGCATCCACCAAGTGACGCCGTCACACCCCCTGCCGGAAACACTTGCGCACGCTTCTTTACCCGCGTTTACACCCGCTTAACCTCGCTTTACCCCCTGTGCCCGGACACTGCATTCCACAGACGAGGCCCCTAGCGCCGCGACTGCTTCTACCCAACCGAACAGGAGTCGATCATGAAATTCCGCAATTACATCCTCACCGCTTTTCTCGCCGCCAGCAGTATCGCGCTGGCAATTCCACTGACCACCCAGGCCCGCTCGATGGGCGGTATGGAGGGCTGCGAAAGGCCGCATGGCATGCGGGGCGAGCGCGACGGGCTGCCGCCGATGATGAAACGACTGAATCTGACGGACGAGCAAAAGGACAAGATCAGCCAGTTGCGCAAGCAGGACGCCGGCCTCATGGCGGAAAAATTCAAGATCATGCGCGACAGCCGCATCCAGCTTCACGAGCTGCAATCGAAGGATGAATATGATGAAGCCAAGGTCAAGGTGCTCACCGAACAGGGCGCTCAGACGATGGCGGAAATGGGGCAGATTCGCGCCCGCCAACACCACGAGATCATGCAGATTCTCACACCCGATCAGCGCAAGCAGTTCGCGGAGAAGCGCGAGCGGATGATGAAGCACTGGGATAAGCGTCACGAGGGCCGCCAGGGCTGAGCGAAGCGTTGTTTGTAGCGCCGGCAAGGATGCCGGCGTTACATATTGCGCGAGCGCCTTCACGCTCCAGGCGTTGCCGGCGCGGCGGCTACAATCTCTCCAGCCCCCTACCGCGCATCCCCATCATGACCGCCCTCTGGATATTGATCCTCCTCATCGTTCTGTCCGGTTTCTTCGCCCTGGCCGAGATGGCGCTGGCTTCAGCGCACCGGGCACGGCTGGCGCAACTGGCGGAGGAAGGCGATACGGGCGCCAAAAGCGCTCTGGCGATCAAGGAACATCCCAGCCGCTTGCTGGCCGCCACCCAGACCGGCATCACCGCCGCCGCGCTGCTGATGGGTATCTTTGGCGAATCGGCCCTGTCCTCCTCTCTGGAAAGCCTGGTGCGTGACGGCGTGCCCTTCGTGGCCGAGTGGGCCAACGGGATCGCCTTTGTGGTCACGATCATCATCGTCACCGCCGTTTCCATCGTGCTGGGTGAGATCGTGCCCAAGCGCATCGCCATCGGCCAGCCGGAGAAGGTGGCGGCGTTGTGCGCGCCCGCCATGACTTTGTTCATCCGCGTGCTGTCGCCCGCGATCCGTTTCCTCTCATGGTCCGCCGACCGCATTCTGGCGCTGCTGCCGGTGCGTTCGGCCCCGGCCGTGACCAGCTTCGAGGACATCCTCGCTTTCGTCGATGAGGGCGAACGCTCGGGCGCCCTCAATCCCGAGGAAAGCCACATGATGGGCAACGTGCTGCGCCTGGAAGACCGCCGCATGGCGGCGATCATGACGCCCGTGGGGGATGTGGTGTGGCTGAATCTGCTGGCGCCGCGCGAGGAAAACCTGCGCATGCTGCGCGAGGCGCCGCATTCCCAGTTGCCGGTGTGCAATGGCGATATGCAGCAGGTGGTGGGTATCGCGGAAAGCCACGACATACTCCAGGCCGCCATCGCGGGGGAGATCGATTTCGCCAAGCTGCCGCTGGAGCCGCCGCTGTTTGTGCCCAGCAGCCTGACCCTGATCGATTTGTTGCGCGCCCTGCGCCAGCACAAGGCGACCTTCGCCCTGGTGGTGAGCGAGTTCGGCGTCAGTGAGGGCATCGTCACCCTGTCCGACCTGATGCAGTCCCTGGTGGGCGACATGATGCCGCTGGCGGACGACCCGGAAGAATCCCTGGCGGTGCGCCGCCAGGATGGTTCCTGGCTGCTCGACGGCCTGCTCGCCCTCGACGAGATGAAGGACAAACTGGATATTCGCCATCTGCCGCAGGAACAACTCGGCAACTTCCATACCGTCGGCGGCTTCGTCCTCGCCTCGCTGGGCCACATTCCGCGCAAGGCGGAACGCTTCATCTGGGACGAGTGGGAATTCGAGGTGGTGGACGTGGACCGCAACCGGGTGGATCAGGTTCTGGCCAGCCGGGTCGTGCCGGAGGCCCACTTGTAGCGCAGGCGTCCCGCCTGCTTCGTGGGCCTGATCAGAAGGACGAAGCAGGCGGGACGCCTGCGCTACAGGTTTACTTCGAGGAAAGCGGAATCTGTTTGCGTCGCGCGGTCTTCCCGTCGCCGCCCCTCACAACACGATCTGCGCCCCCAGTTCCACCACGCGGTTGGGCGGCAGGCCGAAGTAGGCGGCGGGGCTGCCGGCGTTGCGCGACTGGGCGATGAACAGCTTTTCCCGCCACAAGGCCATCTCGGAGCCTTTCTTGGGAATCAGCGTTTCCCGGCCGAGGAAGAAAGTGGTGTCGCTGAAATCACAGGGCAGGCCCTTGCCGGCGCAGGTGAGCAGGGTTTTGGTGAGGTCGGGGCGGTCCATGAAGCCGAATTCCACCCGCACCCGATAGAAACGCTCGCCGAAAGGTTCGATGCGCACCCGTTTGTTGATCGGCACAAAGGGTTTGTCGAGGAAGGCCAGGCTCAGGATCACCACCCGTTGATGCAGGCATTTGTAGTGCTTGAGGCTGTGCAACAAGGCATGCGGCACCTGTTCCGGATGCGGCGTGAGAAACACCGCCGTGCCCGGCACCGTGGGGACATCGGAATGCGCCATGCTCTCCGCGAAGGCGTCCAGCGACATGGCGTCGCGATCGCGGCGCGCGGTCAGCAATTCGCGGCCGCGTTTCCAGGTGGTCATGAACACGAACAGCAGCACCGCGAAGGCGAGCGGGAACCAGCCACCATCGGCCACCTTGGTCAGGTTGGCGGTGAAAAAGGCCAAGTCCACCGCGAGAAATGCGATCAGCACCAAGCCCGCCTTGAGCGGCCCCCAGCCCCAGACGCGGCGCGCCACCACATAGACCAGCAGGGTGGTGATGATCATGGTGCCGGTGACCGCGATACCGTAGGCCGCGGCCAGGTTGGTGGAGGAACGAAAACTCAGCACCAGCGCCGCTACCGCGAGGAACAGCGCCCAGTTCACGCCCGGCAGGTAGATTTGCCCGCGTTCCCGGCTGGAGGTGTGCTGCACCAGCATGCGCGGCGCATAGCCCAACTGGATGGCTTGGTGGGTGATGGAGAAGGCGCCGGTAATCACCGCCTGCGAGGCGATCATCGTGGCGGCGGTGGCCAGCGCCACCAGCGGCAACAGCGCCCACGACGGCGCCAGGTGATAGAAGGGATGCGCGATGGCGCCTGGGTCGGCGAGCAGTAGCGCGCCCTGGCCGAAGTAGTTGAGTGTCAGCGCCGGCAGCACCAGGCCGAGCCAGGCCAGGCGCACCGGCTGGCGGCCGAAGTGGCCCATGTCGGCATACAGGGTTTCCGCCCCGGTCACCGCCAGCACCACCGCGCCCAGGGAGAGAAAAGCGAGTCGCGGCTGCGCCAGGAAAAAGCCCACGGCATGAGTCGGCAGCAACGCGCCCAGCACCATCGGTGTTTTCAGAATATTGACGACGCCGAGCACGGCGAGCGTGAGAAACCACACCCCGGTGATCGGCCCGAACCAGGCGCCGACCCGGCCGGTGCCCTGCTTCTGGATGGCGAACAGGCCAAGCAGCACGGCCAGCGTGATCGGCACCACCCAGGGTTTGAATACCGGCGTGACCACATCCAGCCCTTCCACGGCGGAAAGCACGGAAATGGCCGGCGTGATGACTCCGTCGCCGTAGAACAGCGCGGCCCCGAACAGGCCCAGCAGAACCAGCCCATGCGCGCGCCGGGAATCGCCGCCGGCCCGCTGCACCAGCGCCATCAGGGCCATGATGCCGCCCTCGCCGTGGTTGTCCGCGCGCATGATGAAGGCGGCGTATTTGAGCGAGACGATAAGAATCAGCGACCAGAAAATCAGGGAAAGAACGCCCAGCACGTTCTCCGGCGTGATGGGCACCGGGTGGTGCACCCCGGCGAACACTTCCTTCATGGTGTAGAGCGGGCTGGTGCCGATGTCGCCGTACACCACGCCCAGCGCGGCGATGGCCAGGGTGGTCAGACGTTTCGAGTCGGGAGTGGGGGTCATGCTCGGGAGGCTTTCAATCTCGGTCGGTCAAAGCCCAGGCCGCGCCAGGTCGGAGCAAGTTGGCTATGCGCTTGGGAATGCGGAGGCACATGAGGAGGCGGTATCGGGAGCGCCGTCAGCATGGCACTTTCTTCGTGAAATAGGCTTAAGTGGGCACTGAGCGGGGCGATTTTGCGCGGACATAAAATGGAAACAGGCCATCTCGAAGGCGGCGTGGCCGGCACATGCGGGAAGTTGATTACAACTGCTTACACACCGACATGACGTCGACACGTTAGCCAAACATCTCGGCGTTATCGTGAACCACATCCGGTGCCGAATAGTTCGCCGCCGGCCATACACAAAGGAGCAACACCTTGAAAATCGCAACCACTCTGAAAACCCTGGCGCTGCTTGGCTTGACCAGCTTGACGCTGAGCGCCACTTCCAGCCAGGCCGATAACGGCTATGGCAATTACGGTGGCGCGCCGACTTTCAACCCCTGGAGCGGTGGCGCACAGAATTTCAATCCCTGGCTGGCCAATCCGGCTTTCCAGCAGGCACGTATGGTCGCCAACCTGAAACAACGCCAGGCACAACTTGACCAACGCCAGGACGCCCAAATGCAGCGCATCCTGAATGGCATGGATAGCGGCAAGCTGACCTCGCGCGAGGCCGCCGGCCTACTCCGCGAGCATCTGGCCATCGCCAACCTGGAGCGCGAATACATGTCCGACGGACGCCTGGGACCGAACGAACTGGTCAACCTGGAACAGCGTCTGGCTGAAGCGGGACGGCACATCACGTTCGAACAGAACGACCGCGAAAGAGCCGGCCCCGTCGGTCATCCTGGTGATATGGGCCGTCCCGGCGACATGGGCCGCCCTGGCGAGTACGGTCGCCGTTGATGCAACTCGAACGGTGACCGGAGTCCGCTTCTGGTCACCGTCGGTTGCAGATTTCAACTGCATCAGCCAGAAGGCCGAACCAGGCATGTTCAAGTTCATGCGCGAGTCTTTCTCGTAGCGCTTACAGGAAAATTTCACGAGCAGCACTGATGCAGGAATGTCTTAATTGCCTCACGCGTCTCTGAGTACTCGGCAATTCCATGTGGCCCACCGGGTATGACAATCGATTTAGACCCGCCAATGGTTCGATCAATATTGCAACTAAGGCCGGGGCGGTAGTGATCTTTTTCCCCAACGATAGCAAGCACCGGCACGCCGGACGGGGCTGCGGGCTCCCCTCCAACCAATGTGCAGGCGCTTCCAATAATGATATGCGCCGCAAAACCTGGCTTGGACCAATTGTCCGTTGTATTGCCGCCCTCGCTGTAACCCATCAAAACGACTCTCGCCTGGTTTACCCAGGGAAGTTTTCTGATTTCTGCGAGCGCAAATTCAACCTCTTCTGTTCTGAGCGCAACTCTGCTTTGCAGTGAACCCTGTTTCTCACACTGCTTTCTATTTGGGCGTTGAAAACTATCCGGCATCAACACCGCATATTGCTCAGAAAGAAGCATGTCGCGATATATATCATCCTGATTGCTCCAGCCCGTGCAACCATGCAGATAGAGAATAGTGGGCACTTTCATACCCGGCTTAATGTCTTTCTCGGCAAGCCGGGTCCAATCCTGCTCGCCTGGTGATTGCCGATACGTCTTGGAAAACCAACTATCACGAGCAGCGCTTGGGATGGAGTGGCGCCCATATAACCACGTCGACTGAGCTTCAGTTATTCCAGTATTTTCTTCCGCAAATGCTGGCGAGCAAAGGAAAAACAAAAAAAACGATAGCGCGGGCAGGGTCAACAATTTGAACATGTGCATCTCCTCAGTTCAAAAATGCGAACTTGGTCCGCTTGATTATATGTCGTTGTTGACGAGATTGTTAGGATTTTAATCTACGCCGAGAAAATGCCGCCCCCAAAGCGCCAATGGCCAGCAGTCCAATAGAATTTGGTTCCGGTACGGATGCTTTTGCTAATTGCAGGTTGTCAATTGAAAAATCCAAAAAAACCGGGTTGCAATTTGTATTGCACACGCCAGCAAAAATAAGCTGGGTAATATTGGAGAAGCCAGATACGTCGAAATGCTGAAATCCGTTAAGAGGATCTTTAATTAGATCCAGGTCGAAAAGTGCCTGAACCGTGCCTGCGGCGCCGATGCCAGTCACAGCAATCTTGTCAGGAAAAAACCCCCAGCTCTCCGCGCCGTCAAAACCAAGGAAATCAAAAGAGTCACCAGTGATATCACTGATAGTGATTGTAGAAGCGTTCAACGAAATCAGTCGTTGTGTTCCATTTCCAGAAAAGCCTGCTCCTAGACTAATGGTGATATACGCCGCAAAACCTGAATGGGTTACCCTGTAATCTCCAATATCAATGTAGCCGTTGATGAGAAGTGCATCCGGCGTTCCTTCAAAATCAATCAATGTTGCATTTGCAGAAAATGACGCAACAAAGCCAATTAAAAACAAAGTTAATTTAATAAGTTTCATTGTCAGACTCCTTGATGGAAAAACGCCTGTAGGAAGGCAAGATGGCTGCCTGGCTGTATTTGACAATATTGATTCCATGTATGCAACGCATGAAAATACAATATTACTTTCTGGGGTGTTAAACAAATTGAAAAAATTTCGACCGCGAGAGGCGGGCGCCCTACGGAAGCACTGCTGCCCATGCAAGTTAACGGCGTAAATATTATTTACGAAGTCCGCAGCGCATTAAAAATGCCGCAAACAAAAAGCCGCGAATGAGGCAAGCCCCAGACCCCACGCCCAATGTTGCAGTCCCATTAGAAAGCCAAGGGTTATATTTCTCCCGCCAAACCAGGTAAAGCTGGGCGCCTCATAAATGTCGAGTGTCGATTCGCCGCGCAATTTGTCCAGCCTCAGGGCGATTGATGCGACCGAAGAAAGTACCCAGGCGTTAAGAAGAAGCGCCACGGAAAGTAACAAAAAAGCGGCAATAATCCAGTGTCGCTCCTGCGCGGCATAGGCGACTTGGAGTTTGTCCGCATTGTAAGCAATGGCGCCAAGTCCTCCGATTGCGGCCGTCTGGATGCCGGACATCCACTTCGCCCATTCTCCGATATAACCCAGAGCGAGTTTTGCGCACTCAAAGTCGGATTTAATTGTTTCCGCGCCAATCATGATTAATTCCTTATTAAGGCGGTAGCCAAGATAAAAATTGGTTCCAAAGATGAATCAAACTGGTTGCGGCACAGGTTTATTCAGGGCGTCGTCGAAAGTGCTGCCAAGACGCAGGCCATCGACCACTAGTCCAACGAAAAAATTGATGATGCTCCCCTCAATTTCTTCAGAGAGCAGCGGCACATTGACTTGCTTGTTGATGGCATCTGTCAGACGCTTTTTGAAGGCAGCCATGTCGTTACCCTCCAGTCCCACGGAAAAACCGGCCAGGAACTCGACGATATTGGGCGGTAGCGTGTGAGCCAGAGCGGAGTCGAGCTTGCGCACCAGCCAATGGATCGCGGCATCGTCAAAGAAATCGAAGGGGCCGGTGGGAATCAGCGCATCGACTTTTTCCGCCAATTTGCGCAATTGTTGCTGAGTCAGGATATGGTCCGCTGGCGCTTGGCCAACCGCGACGCGGTGTCCGAGATCAGGTTCCGGTAGGTTCATTTCCAGACTTTGCGCCGTGGCCTGATTGACAAAACCGTCCGGTGCGAGGCCTTTATTCTTTTGATGCTCAATGACGGCATTGCGGGTGATCTGGCCGAATCTGCCGTCGAGGTTGGCATTGCCATTGCTATCGGTGTCGGGGAGGGCGCCATTGGCGATCAGATGTCTTTGCAGTTTCTCGATATTCGGGCCAGTGAGGCCGGGTTTGAGCACGAATGACATGGTTGTCTCCTAAGTGACAGATTCGGAAATGGGTGCGGCGCCACATCGCTGGAACACACGGCCCAGGCAGCCAACAACCGTCCTGTGCCATGCGGCTCTGGCGACCTACTCTGGGCAATCGCCGCAATCGCCGCATCATGCAAATGCATGAAGCCCACTTCGTCGCCGTGATACCGTCGCCAAACCGTCGCCACGACACAGACGGAATCTCTCAAGCTCAGGGGGCGCCATGGACGAACAAACGCAGTTCGACAAATTGGTTGGCTTGATTTACGAGGCGGCGCTGGATCAGAAACTTTGGAGCACCGTGGTTGAGGCGCTCTGTGGGCACTTCGAGGTCGATGTCGCGCACCTGATTGGTTGGGACATTGCGGCGGGCACTGATCGTCTCGGCATCATTACGCCGAAAGGCCAGGCGATGCTCACCGACTATCAGCAGCATTACGGCGGAATCGATCCTCGCCTTTCGCTCGCCGCCTCGCTGGCGCCCGGTGAAATCCTCGCGTGCCACGAGCATTTCGACGCAGCCTTCGTCTCTCGCAGCGAGTTCTATCAGGATTTTTTGCTTCCCCGCGCCGGACGTTATTCGATGGGGGTGAAGCTGTTGCACGAGGGCAGTATCGATTTTCAACTTGGCCTGACCAGGACAGCGGACCTGGGTGCGTTCGAGGCCGATGAGCAGAAATTGCTCGGGCGGCTTATTCCGCATTTGCAGCGCTCGCTACGTTTGCTCTTACATACGCAAGCGGCTCAAGGCCAGGCGAGTTGCACCGGATCGGTCATGGCGCTATCCCATCTGGGCGTTCTCGCCTTGTCCGATACCGGCGAATTGCTGTACGCCAACGCGAAGGGGGACACCCTCCTGCGCGACCAGGAGTTTCTAAAACTACAGCATGGCCATGTGCATGCCGTCGATACCGAACACGACGCTCAACTCCAGGCTGCCATCAAGCAAACCGCTCAGCAGGCGCGGCCGCACAACCTCAGTCTTGGGAAAACACCCACGGGCCGCCATTGCTGCGTGACCGTGCTGGCGGCTTCGGAAAGCCAGAAATCCGGATTTCCGAGCGGCCGTATTTCAGTCATTGCGCTGATTACCGACGGCGGCAATCAGCGCGTGGCAACCGCGCGGCAATTGATGTCGCTGTTTGGATTGTCGCCTGCCGAGGCGCGGCTTGCCCGCGCGCTGGCTCAAGGTGAAAGTATCGAAAGCTACGCCACCGCCGCCGGGTTGAAACGCACGACGGTACGCACACAGTTGTATTCGGCATTGGCGAAAACCGCGACATGCAAGCAGAAGGACTTGGTCCGCCTCCTGTTGAGCGTGCCTGCCGTGCGGGAGTGAGCTTTTTTTGCAGGCTCAGTGTCAGCATGTGGTGTTGGCATGTCTGGTTATGCGGTGCCGATCTTCTCTACTGCGACTGGTGTTCGAGCCGGTTTGAGGCTGTGTAGAATCCAGCCTGTCCAACATCCTGTACAGGAAGCGCCATGCGCGCCATCACCTACACCGAAGCCCGCAACAACCTTGCATCCGAACTCGACCGCGTGGCCAACGACTGCGATGTCACCATCATCACCCGGCAGAAGGCCGAGCCGGGGGTGCTCATGTCCATGCGCGAGTACGAGTCCCTGATGGAAACCGCCCATCTGCTACGGCATCCGAAGAACGCAATGCGCTTGATGAAATCCATCGAGAACATCGAGGCTCGCCGCAATCTGGTGCGCCATGAGTTGATCGACGAATGATCACTTTCGAAGACGCAGCCTGGGACGATTACCTCTACTGGCAGCAGAATGACAAAGCCATGCTGCGCCGGGTCAACGCGCTGATCCGCGACATCCAGCGCGATCCTTTTGGCGGTATCGGCAAGCCGGAAGCCTTGAAATTCAATTTCACGGGTTTTTTGTCGCGGCGCATCGGCAATGTGCATCGCATCGTCTACAAGCCCATCGACGAAGAGTTGATCATCGCCCAGCTTCGCGTGCATTACGAATAGCCCGTCGTGCCCATTTCCGACCCCTTCGACCCCAAACCGCTCCTCGCTTCCCTGCCCAATCTGCCCGGCGTCTATCGCATGCTGGGGGAGGCGGGGGCGGTGTTGTATGTGGGCAAGGCGCGCGATCTGAAGAAGCGGGTTTCCAGCTACTTCCAGAAATCCGATCTCAGCCCGCGCATCGCCCACATGGTGGCGCGCATCCGCGAGGTGCAGACCACGGTGACGCGCACCGAGGCGGAGGCGTTGTTGCTGGAGAACAACCTGATCAAGGGGTTGGCACCCAAGTACAACATCCTGTTTCGCGACGACAAGTCGTATCCCTACCTGCTGCTGTCCGGCCATGCCTATCCTCGCCTGGCTTTTTTTCGTGGCACGCCGGACAAGAAACATCGCGCCTTCGGCCCTTTCCCCAATTCGTTGGCGGTGCGCGAGAGCATCCAGATATTGCAGAAGGTGTTCCGCCTGCGTACCTGCGAGGACACGGTGTTCGCCAACCGTTCGCGCCCCTGTCTGCTGCATCAGATCAAGCGGTGCAGCGCGCCCTGTGTCGGCCTGGTGAGTGACGCCGATTACGCGCGCGACGCGGCGGATGCGGCGCTGTTTCTCTCTGGCCGCGACAACGAGGTGCTGGAGCAGCTGTCACAGCGCATGGCCGCCGCCGCCGCCGCGATGCGCTACGAGCAGGCCGCCATCTTCCGCGACCAGATTCAGGCGCTTTCCGCCGTGCGCGCGCGCCAGTTCGTGGAAAGCCGCTCCACCCAGGACGCCGACATCGTCGCCGGGGTGATGCGCGGTGGGGTCGCCTGCGTTTATCTGACCATGGTGCGCGGTGGCCGCAGCCTGGGCGGGCGCGCCTTCTTCCCCATTCAGGCCGCCGATGCCGATCTCTCCATGTTGCTGGAGGCTTTTGTCAGCCAGCATTACGAGGGTCGGCCGGTGCCGCCGACGCTGATACTTAACGCCGAGGTGGAAGGGCTGGGCGACTGGTTGGGCGATCAGGCCGGGCATCGCGTCGCCATCGTCGCGCAGCCGCGCGAGGAACGCCGGGTCTGGTTGGAAATGGCGCTGAAGAACGCGGAGTTGGCGCTGGCGACGCGGGAAGGGCTGCGGGAAAACCAGTCCGCGCGCCTGGCGGCGTTGAACGAGGCGTTGAGCGAGGAGGGCATTCAGCGCATCGAATGTTTCGACGTCAGCCACACCATGGGCGAGGCCACCGTGGTGTCCTGCGTGGTTTTCGACCAGGGCGCGATGCAGGCCTCGGAATATCGCCGCTACAATGTCAGCGGTATTACACCGGGCGACGATTACGCCGCCATGCGCGACGCGCTGTCACGGCGCTACGGGAAGTTGGCGAAAGGTGAAGGCAAATTGCCCGATCTGTTGTTGGTCGACGGCGGCAAGGGGCAGTTGCATATGGCGGTGGATGTGTTGACGGAACTGGGCCTGGGCGGCCTGCCCATGTTGGGCGTGGCGAAAGGCGTGGAGCGCAAGCCAGGTATGGAACAGTTGTTTTTCCCCGATGAAGTGGAGCCGCTGCGGTTGCCACCGGATCATCCCGGCCTGCACCTGATTCAGCAGGTGCGCGACGAGGCGCACCGTTTCGCCATCACCGGCCACCGCGCCAAGCGTGGCAAGACACGCACCCAGTCGAGTCTGGAAGACATCGCCGGGGTCGGCACCAAGCGGCGCCAGAAGTTGCTGCAAACCTTTGGCGGCCTGCGCGGCGTGGTGGATGCCGGCGTGGAAGAACTGGCCCGGGTCGAAGGCATCAGCCGCGATCTGGCGGAGAAGATTTACCGCGAACTGCACTGAAATAGGCTCAGATGCCCCTTAACCTGCCGAACACCCTCACCTGGCTGCGCATTCTCCTGATCCCGCTGTTCGTCGCGGTGTTCTACCTGCCTGACGGCTGGTTGCCGAAACACGCGATCAACCTCACCGCCACCCTGATCTTCGCCTTCGCCGCCCTGACCGACTGGCTGGATGGTTGGCTGGCGCGGCGCCTCAACCAGATGTCGGCGTTCGGCGCTTTCCTCGATCCGGTGGCTGACAAGCTGATGGTCGCCGCCGCCCTCATCGTGCTGGTCGATCTCAACCGCGCCAGCGTCGACGTGGCGCTCATCATCATCGGCCGGGAAATCGCGATCAGCGCGCTGCGCGAGTGGATGGCCAAGGTCGGCCGTTCCGGCAATGTCGCGGTGTCGTTGATCGGCAAACTGAAAACCACCTCGCAGATGCTCGCCATCCTGCTCCTGCTTTATTACGACCCCATTGGCTCCTGGCAAAACACGGTCATCATCGGCCGCTGGTTGCTCTATCTGGCGGCCTTCCTCACGCTCTGGTCCATGTTCCATTACCTGCGCATGGCCTGGAAAGCGCTGAAAAACGAGGCCGCTTGAGACGACTCGACGCGCGCATAACGGCCTGAGCGGCCCGGAAACCGTGCACTCGGGCGCGTAGCGGGCTCACCCGATCGGTGACCCCATCTGAGGCACTAACGCCAGCATCCATGCGGCCTCACAAGGGCTAAGGAGCGGTCAACTGAGGTTTCTAGGTTCGAAGGGTACGCGCGACGTTTCCCTGGCGGCCTTGTCGTTGCGTATTTGTTACAGTGACTCGCTGTAACCAAGTGGAAGTGGGCGGCCTCATGGAACTCGAGAAGCGGTTGATACCAGCGCGGGCCACCGCCAGGGGCCGTCGCGCAATGTTTCGGCTTGCGGCCTGTCGCTTGGCCGCCATCCCGTTTCTCGCCCGCCGCGGCATGATGCCGCCCAGAGCGTGCTGACTGTGCTCCGCCGCATCCTGCTACCCAGTATTTTCCTGGTTCTCGCCTGGGGGTTCTGGGTCAGCCCGGACTTCAAGGAGATCTCCGCCGGCGTCGCCATCTTCCTGTTCGGCATGCTCTCGCTGGAAGAAGGCTTCAAGGCCTTCACCGGCGGCGTGCTGGAGAAACTGCTGCGGGTATCCACCGACCGCCTCTGGAAGAGCCTGGCATTCGGGGTTGTCGCCACCACAGTGATGCAGTCCAGTTCGCTGGTGTCGGTGATCACCATCTCCTTCCTCAGCGCCGGTCTGATCGGGTTGAGCCAGGGCATCGGCATTATCTTCGGCGCCAACCTGGGCACCACCACCGGCGCCTGGCTGGTGGCCGGCTTCGGCCTCAAGGTGAATATCGCCGCCTATGCCATGCCGATGCTGGTGTTCGGCGTGATTCTCCTGTTTCAGTCCTCCAAGATGCTGAAGGGCATCGGCTATGTGCTGGGTGGGCTGGGTTTCCTGTTCCTCGGTATCCATTACATGAAAGAAGGGTTCGAGTCGTTCAAGGCGGCTATCGACCTCTCCCGCTTCGCCGTGCCGGGATTGCTCGGCCTGCTGCTCTACACCTTCATCGGCACCTTCGCCACGGTGGTGATGCAGTCCAGCCACGCCACTCTGGTGCTGATCATCACCGCGCTGGCGGCGGGGCAGATTACCTACGAAAACGCGCTGGCCCTGGCCATCGGCGCCAACATCGGCACCACCATCACCGCCATCCTGGGCGCCATCAGCGCCAACGTGGAAGGGCGGCGACTGGCGGCGGCGCATCTGCTATTCAATGTGGTGACCGGCTTGATCGCCATTGTATTCATCCGGCAGTTCATCTGGATGGTGGATGTGGCAAGCCGATGGATAGGCATCGCGGTGGCGGATTACTCGCTCAAACTGGCCGTTTTCCATACTTTGTTCAATCTGGTGGGCATCGTCGTCATGCTGCCCTTCATTCAACAACTGGTCGCTTTCCTGCAACGCATCCTCAAAGAGCAGCCGCGCGCGGTGTCCATGCCGCGCTTCATCAACAATGCGGTCATCAGCTACCCGGATGCGGCCTTGAAAGCCTTGCGCCAGGAAGTGCACCACCTTTTTACCAACGCTTTCGAGGTCATCGCCCTGGTGCTCAATGTGGCGCCGGCCCAGTTGCGCAAGGACACCGATCCCGACGTATTGGCTCAGCCCCCCGCCGTCATCAGGGTCATCGACATCAATGACTATTACGACCGGCGCATCAAATCGCTCTACAGCGCCATCATCGACTTCATCGCACGGGCGCAGGTCGGCTCGGACACCCAGTTCCAGGGCGATGATCTCTATGCCTTGCGCGACGCCAGCCGGAATATCGTGGAGGCGGTCAAGGACATCAAACACCTGCAAAAGAATCTGCTGCGCTATCTCGGCTCGCCCAATCCCCATATCCAGGGGGAATACAACGCCATCCGGGCGCGCCTGGCCTTGCTCCTGAAGGATCTCCACGCCCTCGCCGAAGACCCGGATAGCGAGGCGCTGTTGGCGCTGGACGGTTTGCGCGCCGATCTGCTCGCGGATGACGCCCTGGCCAGCGGCAATCTGGAGCGCCTGATCCGGGGCGGCGACATCTCCCCGGAAATGGCCACCTCCCTGATGAACGACAGCAGCTATGCTTACGATGCCGCCGATAGTTTGATTCGCATGGCCAAGGTGCTGTTCTCACCGAGAGAGTCCGTCATGCGGGAAGTTCAGGAAAGTCTGGTCCTCGAAGAGCAGGCCTTTCATCAGTAGCCCATCTACCGAGACGTAGTCGTGAAAAACCCCAGTCTGCTCGACAAGCTGTACCGCTTCTTCGACAAGAAACGCAGGCGCCAGGAAGCGAAAATCAGGCAACTCAAGGTGTTGCTGAAAAGCCTGAAAAAACAGGAAGTTAAACTGCGGGAAAAAATGGAGAAATCCCGAGATTCCACCCGCAAGGAGCACTTCGAACGTCAGGCCCAGGTGCTGCATGAACAACGCAAGAAGGGCATCGCACTGCGCCGGGAACTGAGCAATAACAGCAAACAACCGAAAGCGGAGCAAACGGCCTGACGAAGTATTACCTGGCTGTCAGCGGGCACGTTCAACGAGCGTTTCCAGGTGGAAATGGTCACTTCAGCCGGCGCTTGTTCAAATTCCCGCGCTATCTGAACGAATGCGGCTTGACAGAATCAAGTTCATATTTATAATGCGCGCTCACTTCGATGCGGGAATAGCTCAGTTGGTAGAGCGCAACCTTGCCAAGGTTGAGGTCGCGAGTTCGAGTCTCGTTTCCCGCTCCAGCATTTCAGGGGAAAGTGGTAGTTTTGTGGGCATCATCACACAAGGCTTTCACTTTCCCCTTTCAGTTTCAGGCGAACGTTTAGCCACAAGGCGCGTTAGCAAAGCGGTTATGCACCGGATTGCAAATCCGTGTAGGTCGGTTCGACTCCGGCACGCGCCTCCAATAAACAAGCGGCTTCCATTTCTGGAAGCCGTTTTCGTTTCCGAGTTCGACCTTCCGCTTACCAGCCATGTGGGAACTCCGGCTAGTAGTTCGTTCCATCAACACAGTTACTAACTGGGTGATAATTGCCATGTTTCCTCTTCAACTTCTGAAGGCGGTGATCATGGCAAGGAAATCCAAGCGGGCGGCGTTGGTGTTGACGCCGGAACAGCGGGCCACGCTTAAAGAAC
>JAQTLN010000031.1 GCA_028714875.1 Gallionellaceae bacterium | reverse complement strand
GCCGAGGACCGGCGGGCGCTAGTGGAGGCATATCAGGAGTACGTCAAGTTGCTCGGTGAAGAACTGAATGACTTGGTAGGTCTTGCTGCCGCACACGGTTGGCGATCTATCCGAGTCGAGGATGGCAAAGCAGCACGGGCCAAGATTGACGCCGCGCTCGCTGCGGCGGGGGAGCCGCCGAAGGAGGTGGGATGAAAAGCGATAAGTGGGCTGAACGACTACGGGCCGGGTTCAACCTGTCTGCGGCAGAGATGTTCGATCTCTCTTCTGATTTGGCCATTCTCGAAGCCGAGTGCCGCGAGCGGGAGAAGGCGGCGTTCCTTGCAGGGGTGGCGTGGCCGATTGGCACTGGGTTATATCCTCGCCTCATGAAGAAAGCCGAAGCCGAGGCGGCCCGCCGCTACGGCGATGGGAGGGGGACATGAAGCGACTGCGAGTGAGGTGCGAAAACTGCTGGTATTTTCGCGTTCATCACATGGGTTGGATAGTAGCATCTGATGGATTCTCTAGAGATTTACCTGATTCGTGCGAGTACGGTGTCCATTCATGGACCGAAAATGCAAGCAACGGGATTGATCCTCACGAGCAGAATAGAAATGGCGACTGTCCATGGTGGCGATGGGGATGGGGCAAGAGATACCGTCGATTTTGCTGGTGGTAAAAAGGAGAATCAAATGATGAAGGCGAAAAGATACTGGGCCACAGTCACTCAATGCGGCTTCGATGATACTCGTCCGGGTGAAGCCGGGGTAGCATTAAGTATGGATATGGTTCTCGCCTCTGACGCCGACCGTCTGGAAGCCGCCATCTCTCGCAAGGACGAGGCGCTGAGACGGTGCGTGGGAACACTAGTGCATCTTCGACACGGTACAAACTCTATCATCACACGGACGCTTGACCTTGATGATAGTCCCTTGTCTCTGCGAGATGGGTTGAAGGCAGACCTTGCGGATATGAGGGAATCGATGAAACGTATCGATGACGATCTCGCCGCCGCCCGTGCCGTGCTGGAGGAGAAGTATGTGGACCCCATGGACGGGACGCGCCGGTGCGACGAGGAAGGGAACAGGCTATGAGCAAACGCAAGCTTATGGTGACGGTGGACTGCGGCGCGAAGACGTGCGGGAAGTGCGAGTGGCTATATGCGTTTTATAACAACTGTCTTTTTTACCATCGAAATGTAGAGAAGGGGCGTTGTCCCGCCTGTCTCCGTGCGGAAGCCGAGGCGCGGAAGGAGGGGAAGCGGTGAGTGACGACAGCGGGCCGGGGGTGTCGAAGTGCCGACACTACAGGACGGCGCTAATCGGAGCAGGCGGAATATGGGAATGGTGCTACGAGTGTGGTGCGCTCCGGCGCTTGAAGATGATATCTCCTACCGTTCTCACCTCCGACACGGTGTGGCAACGACCGGTGGGGAAGGGTGGCGAGAATCCGTTTCCGTTGCGAGAGATAAAGAAGCGGGTGAAGGCGTGACTACCCGGCACCTCTGCATCCTCACGCTGGCCTGTCTCCTGGCCTTCGTGGCTGGTGCCTTTGTGGGTTCCTGTACTGACAGCGTGGCGATGTTCTGGAAGGCGGCGTACTTCAACATGCGGGGGGAGATGGTGAAGTGAAGCATGCTGTAACCGCGCCGCGCGAGGTAGTGGTATCTGCGCAGGAGCTCGCGTATGCTCTCACTGAGCTGGGGGACGCGCAGGGCGCCATGCAGAAGAAGGTCTACGCGGTGGCACGGGACCGGGTGGTGAGCGCAGCGCGGCGGCTGCGGTTCATGCTCGGGGTGGAAGGCAAGGATGAGCGAGAAGCGAAAGACGGCGGGTAAGAAAACCGGCCGGAAGAAAATCGATATCGACATTCGTACTCTCGACAAGCTGTGCGAGATGCAATGCACCATCATCGAGATCGCCGGCTTCTTCAACGTCTCGGTGGATACTATCGAGCGTCGGGTCAAGGAAGCGTCGGGTATACGTTTCGCGGACTATTTCGAGGAAAAACGCGGGGCCGGCCGCGCATCTCTTCGCCGGCGTCAGTTCCAGCTCGCCATGAAAGGCAACGGCACCATGCTGGTATGGCTCGGCAAGCAGTACCTCGGGCAGACCGACAAGCAGGAAGTCAAGCAGGAAGGGTCGCTGAACGTCTACACCATGACTTCTGACGAGCGGAAGGCCCGCATCGCTCAACTGCTGGCCCAGCGCGATGGCCTTGGCGACAACGGGGGAGCTTGAGCTCCTCACGCTCCTTGAGCTCGAGGATGCCGAGAAGGTGGCGCCGAAACTGGAGGTGTTCCGGCAACCGGCGCGGATCAAGATCTGTCACGGCGGGCGTGGCGCTGGAGCGAAGTCATGGTCGATAGCATCGCTCCTGGTGCAGCGCGCCCAGCATGAGAAGATTCAGGTCCTCTGCACGAGGGAGATCCAGTTGTCGCTAGAGGAATCGGTATTCCGGCTCATCCAGCACACTGTCGAACGGTTGCACTACCCGGGATGGACGTACACCAAGGAGCACATCGACTCACCTATCGACTCACGCTTCTACTTCCGTGGTCTTCGGGACATGCGGGCAGCTGCCCAGATCAAGGGCTACGAGGGTGTCGACGTTGCATGGGTCGAGGAGGCCGCCACGGTCAGCATGGACAGCTGGGACATCCTCATCCCGACGATCCGCAAAGCCGGCAGCGAGATCTGGGCAAGCTTCAACCGGGAGGAGGAATCCGACCCGGTCTTCGAGCGGTTCTGCCGGCACCCGCGGCCCGATTCCATGATTGTCTGGCTCGAGCCTGGTGCGATCGACAATCCGTGGTGGACGGCAGAACTTGAGACGGAGCGTCAGGAAGACTACAAGCGCGATCCGGACATGGCCGAGCACGTCTGGGGCGGGCAGGCAAGATCGCAGGGGCAGAACGCTGTCATGTCAAGGATCGCTGTACGTGGGGCGATGGACCGGGACATCAAGCCGGAGGGGGCTGTTGAGATCGGGGTGGACGTGGCGAGGTTCGGCGACGACATGACCGTCATGTACAAGCGGCACGGGCTGAAGGTGATCGGGATGTTGGAGTTCGCCGGGCAGGACACCCAGCGCACGGCGAAAGCGGCATGGGACATGGCCGGAAAGTCACCTGTTGTTCTCATCAAGGTTGACGACGGAGGTGTGGGCGGAGGTGTGACGGACAGGCTACGTGAGTTCGGGGCGAAGGTGCTGCCGGTGAACTTCGGCGGGGAATCGCAGGACAAGAATCAGTACGTGTCGGTTCAGGACGAGATGTGGTTCAACTTCCCAGTGGACGAGGCGGACATCCCGAACGACCACAACCTGATGGTGGAGTTGGCGGGGCGCAAGTACGACTACGACACCAAGGGGAGGCGCAAGATCGAACCGAAGAAGGACTTCAAGAAGCGCATCGGGCATTCGCCGGACCATGCGGATGCGTTGCTGTTGACGTTCTACCAGCGGCAACCGATCTCGGGCGTCACCGAGTACCTTCGGAACACTGGCCAGATGCTTCCGCCGGGCGGGCGAGGGCCAGTGGATGAGCGGTACCAGATCAGGATTCCCACGAGGAGGGCGTGATGACTGACGCCGAGAAGACGAAGCGGATTGTCGACGAGCTGCGGGCCGAGGTGCGGAACCTGCGGGCTGCGATCGACCGGCAGAACGGGGCCATCCAGGCCATCGCTGACAAGGTGATGTCGCTGAAGGGCGAGTGGGCCGCTGCGGTGAACCGGCTTCGGGTTACTTGAATCTGGCCGGTGGTGGTCTGATACTTCCCGTGTCCGCTTCATATCGAGCCACGGGAGGTGACGGGATGGATGCCAGGAAGAAGTGGGGGATCACGGCGATCGTCACGGGCGTGCTGTTCGTCGCGATCGGCGTCATCGTCATGGTGACCACGGCGACCCCGGTGTGGGTGGCGGTGGCGATCACCGTGGTGGACGTCGTGTGCAGCGCCATCGGGCTGGTGCTGCTGGCCAAGCCGGTCCCGCCGGCGTAACGCCTTCGGGGCGGCATACACGAGCAGTCGCGCCGCCCCACCTTCAAGGAGCACGCGATGTCGAAGGAAGAGGCTCTCGCCTTTCTCGACTCTCTGGTTGCCCAGCCGGTGAACATGATCACGCTGGACCCGGTGAGGTGGGAGGCGTTCAAGGCGCTGGTGGTGCCTATCCTGACGGACCCTACGCTGGACCCCAAGTACCGGACGGCGCTGGAACAGGTAAACAGCGTTGTCGACTCTGCGCTTGGGTGAGTAGATGGCGACGTACTACATAGACTATAACGCTGCCGACAACTCAGCCAATGGTACGAATACATCGACGCCGTGGAAAGTGCATCCCTACATGCAGGGATGGGATGGAACGTATGTTCACGCGGGCGGCGACCATTTCATTTTCAAGGGCGGAGTAACATGGCCGTCCACTTGTTTTGGCATGACGCTGAATCTCGGTGGAGTAAGCGCAGCTGACCCTGACTACTATGGTGTTGATGCTGCATGGTACAGCGGTGCTTCGTGGTCGCGGCCAATATTCAGCAATAGCGGGACATCTTCAACTACGCAGATCACTTTCAATGGTGATTTCATCACAGTCGATAACATAGAGTTTACCGGCTTCTATTGGGATGCTGCTGATTCCGGAATGGTTATTTCCTTGTATCTTGCCAGCACCGCAGCATATATCACGATCCAAAACTGCTATTTCCACGGGTGGACTCATGCTGTCGATGCATCTGACATATACAAGATAATTCGGAGTGACAACTGGCCGGTCAATGATTGGTCACAATATCATTATGTCACTGATTGTATCTGCAACGGATCGGACAGTACCGGTGGCGGTGACTCGGGATGTTTCTGGTATGGTGGTGGCATCATGACCGGATGTACCATCTCCTATTGCTCCAATGGTTTTTTGGCCTGTGGTGAACTTGCTAAAGCAATCGGAAATGATATCAGCAATATCGTACTAGGATTTGATGCCACAAACCATCCTAATGCCCTCGAAGATATTGCCGTAAGCGGAGAGATGCATGTCATTGGTAACAAAATACACGACTTGGAACTGAACTGCGTTGTGTACTTCTTCGGTGGAACTACTGCCGGAGCAGATTTTTATATCTATAACAATATTTTCTGGAACTGTGCAGGGTTACCGGCCATTGAGATCGAAGGTCGAAACGCCGACATCGGGAAAATACACATCCTCAATAATACCGTAGATGCGACTGAGGGAACTGGTTATTGCGTGGGCGTACCCGGTGGAGATAGTGCGACGGTAGATGAACTGATAATCCAAAACAATCACTTCATCGCGACCGGTGGGGCCGATATTGACACGACTGGATTGACGCTAACGAGCTATACCGAAGACCACAATTTGCTTCATACTTCGGCAGAGGCTACTGCTGCTGGATATACTTCTGCCAACGAGTATCAACCAACTGCCGCAGATAGTCCGACCGTCAATACTGGTACCACACAGACCGAATTCGCTGACGACATTCTCTCTGTTGCCCGCCCGCAAGGGGCAGCATGGGACATTGGAGCCTATGAGTATGGTTCCAGCGCTACTCCTTGGGTGATGATCTATGGGTAGGATGTGACAAATGGCGTGGCCCGATTTCACCTATGACATTTATGAGGACGGCGAGGACAGTACACTTGACGAACTCGCCGAGGTAGACACGACTGGCAGATTGGCGCTCGCTGACACAAGTCAGTATTACTTAGGTACGCACTCACACGAGATAGATCACTCGTCGCAAACCGCCGAAGCTACATTGGGGCTAACTGGTAAAGCGTATGCGAGTGTATCTGTCGGATTCGCCTACCGACGATATACGAGCATAACGTGGAATTGGGGGCCGAGGATAATTACCTTTGTTGATTCAGCATGGACTGCGTATTATTTGAACGCCGGGCGTGAGGCGGCGAATAATAATGTTCGCGCATTTTGCATGAATCAGAGCGATGCAGGGGCGATCACTGGAGTCGATGATCTTACATGGTATTGGATAACTGCGAGGTACATCCGCAACGACAACGTGACGTTCCGGGTCTATGATGCGGCCCACAGTCAAGTAGGGAACGATCTGACGGTTGAGGCACCCGACTTGACCTGCCAAATCGTAACCATAGGATCGGATTCGGAAGGGGCCACCTCCGCATCGTATTCCTACATTGACGACATCGTTGTTGACTACACAGACGGAACCTTTCCGCTTCTTGGCTGGGAGGTGGGTGGTGGTGGCTCCATCGTCCCGCAGGCGATGTACTATCGGCGGCTGAGGTCTCGGCGACCGGCTTGAATCTGGCCGACGGATCGCTGACTATGTGTCCGGGAGGGTGACATGCCAGATCTACGACAGAACACTGACGCATCCCTCCTGTTCGGCCCGGTCGTCTGGTCGGATGGCCTCTCGCTCATCACCAACACCTTCAGCCTGTGCTGCAACATCGCGGCCGTCGATCTGTTTACGGGGACCACCAAGGTCGATCTGACGATCCAGTCGGGTGGGACGAACGACGTCGTCTTCAACGCGGCCGGCTACTGCACCATCCAACTGGTCGCATCGCAGGTCAGTGGGGTAGTGGGGCCGGGTCGGTTGTCGTATGAATACACCGGGACCCTGCCGGGCTGGGAGGACCTCACCATCCTGCCGGCCGAGGCGTACGACTTCAAGTACGGCTCGACGGCGTCGAACATCGCCAATATCAAGCTGGGGACCACCTCGGCGGCGATCTCCCTGGCGTCGCTGCTGACCAACGTGGCCAGATTCGAGACCTCGACCGCCATCGGGGTCGCATCGACATTGGCGAACGTGAAGCTATTCGGTACTTCAGCCGCCATCGGCATCGCCTCGACGCTGGCGAACATCGGGGTCTTGTCGGCCTCGGTGATGAGGGACGTGACCTCCATCGCCATCGGGGTCAACTCGACGCTGGCCCAGATCGGCATCATGTCCGCTTCGGTGATGCGGGATGTGACCTCGACGGTCGTCAGGCTGACGACGTTCAACGCTTCAACGGCCATCGGCATCGCGTCCCTGTTGGTCAACGTCTCGCGGTTCGAGACGTCCGCGGCCGTGGGGATCGCGTCCACGCTTGCGAACGTCAAGCTGTTCGGCACCTCGGCGATGATCGGCATCGCGTCCACCCTGGCGCAGATCGGCGTGTTCTCCGCCTCGGCCATGCGGGACATCACATCGCTTGTCGTGGCGGTCGGCGCGACGGGGACCGCCGACAGCATCGCCAGCTCCATCTGGGGTCACACGACGGCCACCTCGGCCATCGTGGCGATCAAGTCGGCCCTGAGCAACACCATCTCCATCGACCTTGGGGTCAAGTCGGCGCCAAGCGCGACCTGGGACGTCGTGCGGGCCAGCCATACCACGGTGGGCACCTTCGGCGAGGTGGGGACGGTGGCCTCGATGGCGAGCGAGGTGTGGGGTCACAACATAGCCGCCTCGATGATCGTGGCCATCAAGTCGACTCTCTCGAACGCGATCTACAACACCACGCTGGACCCGCTTGCGAACGCGGTCCCTGGTGCGTACGGCGTCGGCACGGCCGGCCGCGTCATCGGTCAGGTCTACGTGGACACCAGCTCGCTCTTGTCGAACGTCGTGCACCTCGAGGTCCAGGTCGAGTCGACGATGTCGACGGTCAACCACTTGCATGTGCAGCTCGAGTCCACCTGGTCCAACGTCAACGCGGTGGCCACGGACGTCGACGCACTGCTGCTCTACGCCGAGTCGATGCCGCGAGCCATCTGGGAGGAGCCGCTGTCGCAGCACTCCACCGTCGGGATGGCGGGGGCGTACCTCTACGCTGCAGGCGGCGGCGCCTCTCCCGCGGACGTCGCCCTGGCGGTGTGGCAGTACACGGTGTCGCAGGAGTCGACCATCGGCATGGCCGGTGCTTACCTGATGACCGCCGGCGCCTCGGCCGACCCGCTGCTGAACGCCGTGCCTGGCGCGTACGGGGTCGGGACCGCGGGGCGGGTCCTCGGGCAGATCTTCGTCGACACGACCTCGATCCTGTCGAACGTCAACGCGGTCCGGGTCTCCACGGCCAGCCTGCTTTCCAACGTGGCCAACGTAGACTCGGACCTCGCCGTCGCGCAGGGGAACATCACGACGATCCTGGCGGGGACGACCTCGATCGCCATCAACGTGTCCTCCGCGCTGAGCAACATCGCCAACGTCGACTCCGACCTGGCGACCGTGGACGGCAACGTGACCACGATCCTGGCCGGCACGACCAGCATCGCGATCAACGTCTCGTCGCTGCTCAGCAACGTGGCGAATGTGGACGCAGATCTGGTACTGGCGGCTGCCGATATTACGACTGTGCTTGGCGGGACGACGTCAATCGCGATCAGCGTCAGTTCGTTGCTGTCCAACGTCGCGAACGTGGACGCGGACGTCGCGGCCCTGAACAACATCAGCGCGGCCGACGTGAACGCCCAGATGCTCGACGTGCTGAACGTGGACACCTTCGCCGAGCCGGGGCAGGAAGCGCCCGGGGCTACCGTGTCGCTAGTAAAGAAGATCGGGTACCTCTACAAGAACTGGCGCAACAGGAAGACCGCCACCTCGACCGCGATCGCCATCTATAACGACGACGCGGCGACGGTAGATCAAAAGGCCACCCAGAGCGACGACGGGGTCAGCTACGACAAGGGCGAGATCGGGACGGGTCCCTGATGTCGCTGAACTCCGCATGGGCGCGGGCGAGCTCGGCGGGATGGTACTGGCCGCTCGCGGGCGTCGACCGGATGTCCTCGATCGACGAATACTACGGACTCGGGGTCGGGGCCCTGCCCACGCCGATGCCGGTCGGGGTCCCTGAGCTGATCGGGCTGACGATGCGGACTCCGAAGCACTACGTCGTCACTGGCCGGACCGGCTACGAGATGTCCATCGGTCGGCGCGGTCGAAAATAATCCTTGACAATATATCAATTGGTGGTAATATCGCCACCAAGTGATAGCTGAATCGCCATTTGATAGCATAGCAGCAACGATAAGCTGGGCAGGTGCCCGGCCATGATCCTGTCACTCGGCACTGTCCAGCTCGGTCTCAACTACGGCGTCAACAACTCGAAGGGCGCGCTCACCGACGCCGAGGCCTACGAGCTCTTGTCCGCGGCGCACCGGGCCGGCTTCGCCATGGTGGACACGTCCTCCGAGTACGGTCTGGCCGAGGAGCGCATCGGTGCCTACCTGCACTTCCATCCCGACGCCTTCGAGGTGAACGGCAAGTTCAACGCGCAGTACCCGAAGGCGAGGATCGACGAGCTGATCAAGCGGACCCGCGAGAAGGTGGGCCGGCTCGACCATGTGATGTACTACTGCGTCGACGTGGACGTCACGTCGCTGGACCCGGAGGGCGCCGATGGGATCTCCATCTACTCGGTCGCCGAAGCGAGGGCGATCCACCTCAAGCCATACAAGCTCGTGCAGGTCCCGGGCTCGATCCTCGACGGCCGTATGGATGCCGAGTTACGTGTCCTTCGCGCGCTGGGCAAGCGGACCTTGGTCCGCAGCCTGCTGCTGCAGGGTCTTCTGGCCATGCCTGCCGATGGCGCCCTGGCCGGCAATACCGGAAACGCGGCGTTCGTTGATGCCGCACGACCGTACCTCGATGGGCTGAAGGCTATCGCCTCGGGACACGGGATGGCGGTCATCGAGATGGCGGTCCGGTGGGCGTGGTACCTGGACCCCGACGTGGCGATCTTCGGTGCCGAACGGCCCGACCAAGCGTTCATGATCGGCACCTACTGGCGCAGGGGCCCGCTGCCGAGCGCCGTGGTGGATGCGGTCCTCGAGCTGCGGCAGGGCATCCCCGAGGTTGTCATTTCGCCGCGGATGTGGGGCCAAGTCTACGACTTCTCGCCGAGCCGAGAGGACCCGAAGTGAACGACCCGCGGTTCATCCCGTCGACGGGGCCGTTCTGGTACGCGGCCAAGGGCGCGTGGGTGAGCGCCGCGCGTCGTGGGCACCGCTACCTTGACTTCCGGAGCGGGGTGATGACCGCCTCGATGGGTCACGCGCCATGGCGGGTGGCGATGGCCGCGATGGTCCCGATGCTGCGGGGTCAGGCGCAGGCTTGGTACTCGCCGAACGCGGTCCGTGACCGGGCGCTCGAGGAGCTCGAGGGAATAGCGCCCGATGGATTCGACGAGGTGGCCTTCGTGGTAACCGGCAGCGAGGCGGTCGAGGTGGCCTGCCGGGCCGCGCTGTCGATGGCGAATACCGACGTGGTCGCGCACTGGACCGGCAACTACCACGGCAACACCACCTGGATACTCGACAACCTGAACGGGAAGCGCGGGGTCCACTTCGATCTCGCCGCGGGGCGGTATCCCCCGGGCGTCGGGGTCATGGCCATCTCTCCGTACCTCGGGCCGGTGTGCAAGTGGATGACGCCGGCCCGGGCGAAGTCCTTCCAGCGCTGGGTCGACGGCGAGGGGATCATCCTTGTTGACGACGAGCTGCAGGCCGGCTTCGGTCGCTGCGGTGCGTGGTGGGGCGTCGAGCGATACGGCGGGGTGGTGAAGCCGCACATCATCGCGGCAGGGAAGGCCGCCACCGGCCTGCTTCCGTTGTCACTGGTCATGTTCAGGCGCGACGTGTCACCGCGGGTCATGGCGGGCGACTACATCTCGACCCACGCGGGGAACCCGGCATGCTTGGCGGCGCTGGTGGCGAACATCAGATGGATGCGCAAGGTGGACGTGCCAAGGAAGGCGCTGGCCATCGGAAGCGAGATCAAGCTGTGGGCCGAGGGGCTGGTGAACCGTGGGCTCGCGGCCGGCTTCGACGGGGCCGGGGCCGCGTGGTCGGTGCACGCTCCGTGGGCGTTCGAGGCCCAGCAGGTCGCCTACAGGAACGGGGTGCTGACCTTCGACCTCGGCCCAGCGGTCAAGTCGATCAAGATCGCCCCGCCGTTGAACATCGACCGCGAAGACATGAAGTGGGGACTGAAGACGATCGCGAAGGCGCTCGAGATCGTGGCGCCAAAGGAGATGAGATGATGGAGTGGCCGGCGAGGAGCAAGGGCAGAAAAGGGGGCAAGCCAAGCAAACCCCTACTGGATGATGAACGCATGAAGCGGATCGAAAGCGTTCAGAAGGATGCCGCGCTCTTGGCGGGAGGAAGATCGCGCGAGTCGGGTAAGATTGCCGGTGAACAGTTATCTGTCGATGACTTCAAGGCGATCATGGAAAGCAAGCCCGGCGAGCGGCTGTTCATCGGCGAACTGCTGGCCGGCAAGTTCCCGCTGTTCAGGGCGAACGAGAGCGGGATGATCTTCTACCCGAACTTCCCGCAGAAGTTGCACGGGACGAAGGAGGCGGGCCGGCCGGACTTCGACCCATCGCCTTTTTATTCGTGGCCGCAATGGTTGCAGAACTGCGACTCCGAGGGCGGGTGCTGCGAGGTGACGAAGGACGGCTACGTCCTGTGGTACGGCGGCACGATCCACGACGGCATCTGGTGCGGCGACGAGAAGACGCTGTGGCTGCATGGGCTGTTCCGCGACGGCATCATCCTCGGCGGTCACTTCTGGAACTGCACCGTGATCAACGGCGAGAAGCGCGGCGGGGACATCCACTCCGGCATCTGGCACGGCGGCATCCACCGCGCCGGCAAGTTCGAGGGCCTGTGGCTCGGCGGGACGTGGCTCGGCGGCGATTTTAACGGCTACAAGGACCGCACGACAGAGAAGCCGCCGCTTGTCACCGAGAATCACTGGCCGAGGTATTGAGGCGAAACCCCAGCGTTGCTGGGTTGATGAGATAGACCCGGCATGACCGGGCGAAACTGGGAGGGCACGATGAAGCGGACAACTTTCCTCGTGCTGGTTGCGCTGGTGGCGGTCGCCATCGGTGCGTGGGCTGCTCCGAAGACGATGAACCTGATCTGGATGGCCACGGGCCCGGTCAAGTTCATCGCGGGGCAGGATACTGGCGGGTATCCCCATTGGGATGCGAAGCTGTGCGCCGAGTTCGAGAAGGCGAACCCGGGCGTGAAGGTCGAGGTCATCTTCCGGGACATCACGCAGGGCATGCTGACGTTCCAGACGCTCGTGGCGGCGGGCACTCCGCCCGATGTGTGGATCGAGTCGGCGGGCAGCGCGAACGGGTACCTGAACGACGCGTACGCGATCGATTTCAAACAGTACCTGACGAAGAAGGAGCTCGCGGAGTACCGGGTCGATTCGATCTCGCCGTACATCAGGAACGGCAACTACTATGCGTTGCCGCAGTCGCAGGTGGCCGGCGGGTTCGCTATCAACCTGGACATGCTGAAGCTGGTGGGCGAGAAGTACGACTTCGCCACGTGGACCACGGACAACTTCCTGAAGATCCTTCGCAAGATGAAGGACAAGGGCATCATGGGCACGGCCATCATGGCTCAGGGCGGCATGAGCGGATGGAACATCCAGTGGCTCTACGCCTTCGGAGCGAAGCTGTACAACGGGAAGGACTACTCGAAGGTCGCGGTCAACACCCCGGCCGCGGTCAAGGCCCTGAACTATATGAAGCAAATCGTGGACGAGGGGCTGTCGAACCCGTACCCGCTCGAGCAGAATGAGGACTACGCGGTCGAGATGTTCACGACTGGGAAGCTCTTTAGTTCGGCGATGCAGAATGGTCACACCAACTATTGGCTCCCGACACAGGTGAAGGACGGCAAGCTGGCGAAGGAGTTCGAGCTGACGTTCGTCGAGTTCCCGCATGGGCCCGGGGTGGCGCACGTACCCACCTACGGGTATCAGGCGATCGTGGTGGCGCACCGCAGCGGGAACGAGGCGAGGAACAAGATGGTCGTGAAGCTGGCGCGCGTGGCGGCCGGCCCTGACTATGTCGGGGCGAACTGCATGGGCAACGGTGGATTCTCGACCATCGTCGGCCTGGAGCCGAAGGGCGGGGAGACGCTGAAGGCGTCGTACGCGGCGATCGCGAACGTGGCGAAGACCGGCGGGCTGATGGACATGAATCCTTTCGGCGCACGCTCGGGTGACGTCAACAGCGCGTGGAAGGAGCCGATCCAGGCGTTCTTCAACGGCGAGATCACGGCGCAGCAGGCCCTCGACCAGTTCGAGGAAGCGGCGAACGACGCACTGTCCCGGTAGCGATGAAAACGTGGGCCGCGATCCTCATGCTCGTCCCCGTGGCGCTGATGTTCATCATCACGTTCGCCGCGCCGATGGTGCTGGTGGTCCGGCTCGCGTTCCTGGAATCCAACTATGTCACGGAGACGTACGTGGGGTTGAAGAACTTCACGGACGCTCTCCGTGACAAGTATTTCGTCAAGTCGTTCGTCAACGTGCTGATCTTCCTCGTCCCGCTGGTGCCGATCACGGTCATCATGACCTACGGCGGGACGTCCCTGCTCACCCGGTTCAGCGAGAGATCGCAGACGGTCGGGCGGTTCATCTCGTATCTGCCGAACATGACGGCGGGGATCATCATCGCGCTGATGTGGCGGTGGCTGCTGAAGCGCGACGGGCTGATCAACCAGTACATCGTTGCCTTCGGCGGGAAGTCGGTCCCGTGGCTGACGCAGCCGTGGACGGCGCGGCTGTCGCTGATCATGGTGTCGTTGTCCTCGGGGCCAGGGGCCCTGGTGGTCATGTGCTCGGCGGCCATGAAGGCGATCCCGGTCGAGTTGCATGACCAGGCCATCGTGGACGGCGCCTCGGAGTCGCAGTACCGCAAGCTCATCGTTCGGCCGCTGATGATGCCGACCATCCTGCTCATCGTGCTCTTGATCATCGTTGGCACGATGCAGGCGTGGGAGACGATCTTCATCCTGACGGGATCGGGCGGGCCGAAGGGGTCGACTGCCACGCCGGTCTACCAGATCTTCCAGACCGCGTTCATGAGCAGCGAGCCGGGGTACGCCGCGGCGAAGGGCCTGATCCTGCTCGTCGTGATCGCGGTCATGGTCATCATCAAGCAGAGGTTCGAGAAGTGGGCCGGCGCAAATCTGTAGGCGACTACTTCCGAGCGGTCCTGCTGATCGGCCTGATGACCATCTGGATACTTCCGACCCTGTTCATGTTCGGGAACAGCTTCAGTCCGTCCGCGAACTTCTCCCGCGATCCGCCGGCGCTGATCCCGGACCGGCTCACCCTGCAGCATTACCAGACGATATTCGCGCTCAAGCTGCTGCCGAGATGGACGCTGAATAGCCTGATCATCGCCGTCGTCCAGGTCAGCGCCGGGATCATCATCAACGGGGCGGCGGGCTACGTGGCCGCGTTCTGCCGGCGTCGGTGGGTGAAGTACGTGTTCTGGACCCTGATGCTGCCGATCTTCGTCAGCGGGTACGTCCTGCTCGTCTCGCAGTTCGTCATCGTCGGCCGACTCGGGCTGCGGGGGTTGCCGGCGGTCTATGTCATGGGCATCTTCTGGCCGACGGGGATCTACCTGTTCAGGAACTACTTCAGGACGATCCCGTTGAGCCTGCTTGAGAGCGCGCGGATGGACGGGGCCGGGGAGATCACCATGCTGCTTCGTATCATCCTCCCGCTCTCGGGTCCGATCGTCGGGCTCTCGGTGGTCCTGACCGGCATGGGCGCGTTCACCGCGTTCCTGTGGCCGTACTTGAATCTGCGCGTGCCGGAGCAGCAGACATTCCTGGTGGGGATCATGCTGAACGCCGTCAACGTGTACGCGGTGAAAGACGTGGGGAGGGACTTGGCCATCGGGTGCATGGCGTTCGTGCCGTACCTCGTCATCTTCGCTCTCGCGAGCAAGTATTTCATCGGAGGGCTGACGGTAGGAGCGATCAAGGAATGAAGGGCTATGTAGCGCACACCTACACCGGAAGACACCACGCCGAATACTGCGCGGTGCTCATACCGTGGATCGTGAAACGGTGCGGGTTGACGCCGGGCAGAGTGGTGGATGCCGGCTGCGGACGCGGCGATTGCATCGGACCCTTCGTTGGCGAGGGGTTCGATGTGACAGCTCTCGACCTTGAGCCTCCGGGGCAATACGCGGACGTGACCAAGCGGGTTCCGTTTCCCGACGGGTACTTCGACGTGCTGTTCTCCAAGAGTGTCGCCGAACACCTTCGGGAACCGGAGAGGATGCTGGCTGAAGCCTTCCGAGTTCTGAAGCCGGGAGGCAAGGTTGTCACGATGGTTCCCGACTGGCGCTACTGCCAGCGAGGGTTCTATGACGATTGCACGCACATAAGGCCGCTCTCACTTCCATCGCTTGAAGAGATGACGAAGCTTGCTGGCTTCATTTCGGTGGATGCCTTCACCATCAGGCCGGGCATCGGATGGCTTCATGGTCCCGCGTGGGTATGGGAGATCATAACCGCGGTTGTCCCATACGGGCTGCTTGGGGGGCAGCGGTTCTGCCACCGCCGGCACACCATGGCGGTAGCAGTCGGAACGAAACCATGATCCCCGGCTACCCGGTCAGCTACGAGAAGACGTTGGAGATCGCGAAGAAGGAGGCCGCGTTCGGCGGCGCAGTCGAGAACGCCGAGGAGATCGAGCGACGGTATTCGCGGATCGCATCGGGCGAGGAGTACACGCTGGCCGACCTGCGCAAGGAGACCCTGCTGGACGATATCGCGTGCCTGCTGCAGGCCGTCGTGATCTTTTTGGACAAGGTCGATGAGATGACTGCGCTGGCCCAGCACAGAAACCCGAAGCCATCAGAGCGGTCGAAGATGAAGGTCCACTGGGGGAGGTTGAAGGGATGAACGAGGCCCATGTACACGCCGAGCATGATTCGCATCTGAGGCCACGGGTGATCGCCGTGATCCCTGCCCGAGGCGGGTCGACGCGGCTGCCGGACAAGAACATGCGCCTGTTCTGCGGGCGCCCGCTGGTCGCGTGGACTATCCTGGCCGCGGTCAACGCGCTGACGGTGGACGAGGTGTGGGTCACCTCCGACTCGCAGCGCATCCTGGACCTGGCCGAGGCTCTGGGCGCGAAGCCCTACCTGCGGCCCGAGGTCGAGGACGACGACGCGCCGGGGTACGTGCCGATGCTGCACCTGATCGGGAAAGTCATGAGACCCGAGGACGTGCTGGTCGGCCTGATGGCCACCTCGCCGCTGCGCCGGCCCGGGGACGTCGACCTGGCGGTCAAGAAGTACTTCGCCAGCCCGGGGCGCGAGACGAAGATCCTGCAGACGTTCGTGCCGATCCACGAGGACTACCGATGGCGGTTCCTGAACGATGACTGCGCGATGGTCCTGCCGCCAGACGAGAACAACAACTGCCGCTTCGACGGGTCGATCCACATCTCGACGCGGAAGCACTACGAGGACCAGATCGCGGCCAAGGGTGAGACGTACTGGATACCCTACCTGCTCGAGACGTGGCAGGGGTTCGATGTCAACACGGTCGATCAGCTCGGGTTCGCGGAGTTGGTGTTCTACAAGTACATCCTGGGCGAGGGCCTGAACCCGTACGAGGTGTACCGAAAGGGAGGGCTGAAGGTATGAGCGACGTCGTGGACGAGATCGCCCAGAAGAAGGCCGAGGAGGCCGCGAAGGCGGCGCCGGTGGACAACGACCCGGGGATGCGCGTGGCCGACCCGCAGCATCACGCGAACCCCGTCTACCAGGGCATAGACTACTTCGCCCTGGACTTCATCAAGCGCCGCGAGCAGACCCTGGCAGCGATCGCGGAGATCCGGTCCCGCGAGCCGCCCGAGCCCGAGACGACGGTCGAGATGCTGGAGAAGGACGTCAAGGCCGATGTAACCGCGTCGAACGCGAAGTACGCGGGCGGCGCCCTGAAGCGCGAGATCCTGAACTCCTACTACAACCACCCGCTGATCCTGCACGACTTCATCACCGGGCGGGGGCGGAACCTTGATGGGGCCCAGCCGGGCAGCCGGGGGCCGGCGCTGATCATCGGTAGCGGGCCGACGCTGGACGACGCGCACGACCTGGTCCGGGGCTGGAATGGTGGGCTGTTCTGCTCGTCCTCGCAGGCGGTCACGATGCTCGCGCTCGGGAAGCGGGACTTCCAGTGCGTCGTGGTCGACGTGAAGACGCTGTCGAACGAGTTCATGCCGCTTGACGCGTTCGATGGCAAGGGTGTGACCATGATCACGCACCCCGGGATGGAGCCAGAGGTGATCCAGTGCTGGCGGTGGGGTAAGCTGTACTTCAGGATCATCGTCCACAACATGCAGCACTACATCGAGGCCCTGCCGATCGCGTACCCGATGATCAGGACGACGCTCTACGTCTACGGGTGCGTTGCGGCCTCGCAGATCATGATCGCGAAGCTGATGGGCTACAACCCGCTGTTCCTGATCGGGTGCGACTTCGGGTACCCGGACGATCGGGCGCGGTTCTCCGGGTTCCACTGGGAGGGCGGCGCGTGGGTCCGGGACCCGCCGAGCGGACCGCCCAGGTACACTTTGCACCCGAAGGTGACGTATAGGAACGGGTGCGTCTCGGACCATTTTCAGTCGTACTACAAACAAACGTTCATGAACTCGTGGCGCTTGACGCTGGCGGACATGTGGAAGGTCGGCTCCAAGGGTGGGCTCTACGAGGTCCCATCGATCGACCCGGCGTACCTGCTCGAGACGCAGGGCAACATCCCATCGGACCGGTACATCCTGTCCAACAAGGACAAGCAGGACATCTGCGAGCGGTACCTGCTGCAGTTCGGCACGTACGCGTTCGAGTTCCCGAACGGGCAGGTCGAGTTCGTGCTGTTCGGCGACGAGGAAAAGGAGCTGCCGCTGTACGTCAAGGCGATGAACGACGCGTTCCTGGCGCAGAAGATCCCGGGCGTCTTGATTCTGGGGGAGGAGCAAGGTAGGTTGAAATACCTGCGCGACGACGAGGCGTGGGCAAGGAAGGAACAGCGATGGCGGTGGGAGACCATGTTACCACAATCGCCGATGGCGACCACACCCGCGAAGTCCTCCGAGAGCGCGTCAGGGTCTATCGAAACGACTGGACAGATCTCCTCGACGCCGAGCTGAGCCGCCAGTTCGTTTCCGAGACGTGGGAGCGCATCAAGCTGATGCTCGACACGTCTCAGAACATCTTCCGCCGGATCGTCAGGGAGACCTGCACGGTCTACAACACGCCGGTGAAGCGTGAGTTGATTGTGCCGTCGACCGAGGGCAAGGCCGAGCCGCAGGACGTGCCGGCCTACACGGACCGGCTGCGCGAGATGGACTTCGACTGGCGCATGGCCGAGGCGCAGCGGATCTCGAAGGCGGCGTGGGCCTGCTTCCTGCGACCGCGGATGCTGAGATCGACCGGCGAGATGCGGCTGGACATCATCACGCCGGACATCGCGCACGTCGACCTGGCCGTGGACGACCCGATGCGGATGGTCGGGTTCGGATACCTGGTCCGCGGCAAGGACAAGACCGGCAACGAGATCGAATGCTGGGTCTACTACACGGACGAGAAGGTCGTGTACCTGGACGGCACGGGGGTCGAGATCGAGAACCCGTTCTCGGACGACCTGGACGTGGAGAACCCATACGGGCGCATCCCTGTCGTGCCATTCTTCTGCACCTCGCCGACCATCGAGTTCTGGGACCTGCACTGGAACAAGGACGCGGTGCGGGCGAACTACATCATCGGGGTGCTGAACACCTACATCAACTACCTTGTGAAGACGCAGAGCTTCAAGCAACTTGCCTTCAGCGGGAACGTGAGCACGGAGGTCATGTCGGCCATCGCGGACCCGCTTTTCCCGTTCGTCCTGCCGGCCGGGGCCACCGCGGCGACCCTGGACCTGAACACGCAGCTCGGGGCCATCGACCAGGTCATCAAGGGCAAGGTCATGGCCATCGCCAACAACTACGGGATCTCGAGCGAGAACTTCAACGTGACCGGCAACATCGCCTCGGGGTACTCGCTGCGGGTGGCCAACCGGGCCCTCGAGGAGATCCGCGAGCAGGACAAGCTGGTGGCGCAGAAGACCGAGGTCGAGCTGTTCAACCTGGTCAGGCTGATCAACAACACGGACGGTGGCGAGATAATCCCGGAGAACCTCGAGCTGCGGTGGAACCCGGGGGAGATATCCTACCCGCCGGCAATGTGGGAAGAGCAGTCGAGGTGGGAGTTCGAGTTCCAGAACGGGATCAAGAACCAGATCGACTATCTGATTGATGATGATCCTGAGCTGACCCGGGATGAAGCGATGATAATCTTGGAGCAGGTGAAGAAAGAGGCGGCACAACTGAAGCCGAAAACCTCAGTGCTCGAAACAATGTTCGGAGAGGGTGGAGGGAATACGAGCGGAAGCTCTTTCGGCAGAAAGCAATCGGGCGAAAGACATGCGCCGGAAGGCACGAACGCATCTGACGAGATGCAAAAGTTAAAACAGAGGATGAGGGAATAGAACTCATGCCTGTGCGCAAGGTAAAGGGCGGCTATCGCTGGGGGTCGCGCGGTAAGGTCTACCGCGGCAAGGGCGCGAGAGCGAAGGCCGCGAAGCAGGGACGTGCCGCATATGCCAGCGGGTACCGGGGCAAGAGAAAGTGAAGAACGCGAAGCAGGGCGCCGTCGCCGAGGTGCGCAGGTTCGCCGACGAAAGGGACGCGCTGTTCGAGCGGTCGCGGGAGAAGGCTGATGCCGAAATGCGTTCGGGGTGGAACGTTGATGCGCTGCTCGCCAACCCGACCGCGTACCTGAAGGTGGTGTTCGCCAAGGTGGGGGTCGGGGTGGTTCGGGAGTTCGCCGGGGAGGCCCGCGGTCTGGGGAGGACCCATGCGGAAAAACTGGTCCGAGATGCGGATCGGAATCCCGACGTTCCGCGACGCTGATGTTTTCCTGAAAGTCTGCGGCCTGACCATCGTTAAGGAGATCGTGAAGTCGATCGATAACGAGCTCCGGCCCGATGGGACGCCGCAGAAGCAGAACGCGCCTTCAACCAGGCTGGAGAAGCAGATCCTCAAGGGGTACCAGACCCCGCTGAAGGGCGCGCATCCCGAAAGCCCGTACATCGCGCGGCATACCTACGTGGCATGGCTCAGGGATTTCCTACCGCCGAACAAGCTGCTTATCCACCTGAACGCCAAGCGGGCGGCCATTGGCAAGAAGGTTACCAAAATGGGATACTGGTTCGTCGGGATCACCAAGGGTGCCGAGCGGCAGATCGCCCAGACGACCTGGCAGTACCTTCAGAAGAAGCTGAAGGACATGGCTTCAGGGAAGGCGGTCTAACGTGTCGGACCATGTGATCGGGGAGAGGATCACGATCAAGCTCGCGACCGAGGCCGAGGGGTGGGGCGAGAGGATCAAGCAGAAGGTCAAGCTCTGGGCCGCGGCTGGGCTGTCCGAGGATGTCATCGTCAAGAAGATCAAGGAAGCCTGCTCGCCGGGCGGGGAGATATTCGAGTCCATCATGTCGGGCTTCCGCAACTGCACCGGCGAGGCGGTCGACTACATCACCATCGAGGAAGTACATCGCAACTGGAAGGGCGCCGACAGCTGGATCTGGATCAGCGTCGAAGATGCCGACCGGTGCGAGGACTGCAGAGAGCGGGACGGCAGGATTCAGAGCTGGGCCGAGTGGGAAGCCGAGGGGCTGCCCGGTACGGGTGCCACGGTCTGCGGGTGGCGGTGCCGTTGCTCGCTCGAGCCGTCCGATATCGCCGCTGACGCAACGCTCAAGAAATAGCCATTCAGCTATAAATCTCAGCGAAACCGCTACGTAATAGCGGGGTACTTGCATCTGATTCACATCGGCATGACTATCACCTTCATGAGCAATGAGGAGAAAGAGACTCCCCAGGCCGGCGGGGGGTCCACCGAAAGCCACGGTGATGCGGCCGGCAAGGGAACCGCGCAGGCTCCCGCGGGCGCCGAGTCTTCCGCGAAGGAGGGCAAGGCGGAATCCGAGATGGTATCTCGGGCGGATTACCTGAAGCTCCAGGCCGATTTGGACAACTTCAAGCGGATTGAAGAGGACCGAAAAGGCAAGGAAAAGCGGCGACAAGAGGAGCTGCTGAAGGAGCAGGGGAAGTTCCGGGAGCTGTATGAGACCGACCATGCCGCTCTCGATGCCGCGATGAAACGGCTCGAGGCGCAGGATGCGGCCTTCAAGGCGATGCTGGAGGACGAGATGAAGGACTTGCCCGAGACATTCGACAAGACCCTCATCCCGGCCGGAGCACCGTACGATCAGCTGGTGTGGCTACGCAAGGCCAAGCCGGCGATCGCACCGAAGGCTGGCGGCGATGGGCGACGCGGGGACGGGACGCCCCCGGCGAAGCCTGTCGAGGGCCTGACCGGCATGAGAGGGATCTACAACCACCCGACCTCTCCGAAACACTGACCTCTTGAGGAGATGACGAGATGGCGATCAACGGAACCGGCCTGACGATGGCAGACATCGCGCGGCGTCTCGGTGGCGATCAGCCGATCCTCGTCGACGCTCTCACGAACGCGAACGCTGGCGTGACCTTCGGCCGGCTGCCCATGAGGCAGATCACCGGCTGGGTGGATCAGTTCACCCGGATCGAGGGTCGCCCGACGGTATCCTGGCGGAGGCTCGGCGGATCTGTCGCCGCCTCGAAGGGTCAGCGGAACCCGTATCAGGAGGGAATCTTCCTGATCTCGGGCGTGAGCGAGGTCGACAAGGTACGGGCCGATCGCGACCCCCGGGGTCCCCTGACCCTGCGGGCGGAGGAGGACTGGTCGTACCTGGAGGCAATCGGGTACAACCTGTCGCTCGAACTGTTCTACGGAGGCACCACGCTGGCCAACTCGAGCGACGGGTTCGAGGGGATCAACAAGCGGCTGCCGTCCACGATGACGACCCACATCGGCTGCACGGGTGGGTCGATCGGGGCCTCGATCTACGCATTCAAGCTCGGACCGGGGCAGTTCATGGGGATCTACAACACGGGCCCGAGCGGGAAGCTGATCGACGCGACGGACTACGGCGCGATCCTCGACAAGGACGTGTCTGCGGGGTCCGACAGCGTGAACGAGGTCTACAAGACCTTTTTCAACGCGGCGTTCGGAATCGCACAGTACCATGGCCTGTCGGTCGCGCGCATCGCGGGCGTCGACGCGCCGACAGCGACCACGACCCCGATCACGGCGATGGACTTCGTGACCCTGTACGCCAAGATGCAGGGCAAACCTGACCTCCTGGTGACGACTTGGGAAGCCTGGGGGTGCATCTCTGCGCTCCTGAGCGGCAAGCAGGTCTACTCGCCCGGGGAGAAGGACTACAGCCCGTACGTCGGGACCTACGACGGCATCCCCATCATCGTCGACAGCGCCCTGATCAAAGACTCGAAGATGTAAGGGAGGGATGAAGCCATGGCGACCTATGACGGAAGGCTGAAGGGTGTCCGCGACACCGACCTGTTCTTCTGGGACGGGGCGGGGGCGACGTGGACCTACGGTCCGACGATGTCCAGTACGATCAGCTCGGTCAGTGACATCTTGGACCTGGGCTCGGATCAGGTGTTCATCAACCACCCGGCGGTGATCATGTTCGAGACGACGGGGGCGACGGTCAGCTGCCTCTCGATCCATTCCTCGGGCCTGACGGCGAGCAAGTGCGCCGTGCCGGGGTTCTGGCTCCAGGACGCGGCCGACGGCTCGACGTTCTCGGCGATCGGGTTCGTGAAGATGCCGGGCGATGCCTCGCTGGACTGCACCGCGACCCTGTTCAACGACATGACGCTGGGCGTCGTCAAGTGCCGGCGGTACCTGCGGCTGTTCCAGCAGATGGGCGTCGGTGTCGACGGCACGGTCCGGGCGTGGCTGCGGCTGGGGCTGACGGCCTGAAGCGGGGTGTGACCCCGTGAAACAGCAGCTGGTCGAAGACTCGACCACCGATCAGCTTGAGTTGGAGGTGTGGGACCACAACGTTCAAGTGGTCCCCACCTCGGCTCTGATCTCGATCATCATCGACGGGGCGACCGACGTGTCCCTGGCGGCCGCGACGGTGACCACGGCGGGGACGTGTACCTATATCCCCGGAGCCACGGTCCTTTCGGAGCTGGCCGAGGATGCGGTCGCCGAGTGGAAGCTGACGATCGATGGCGAGCCGAAGTACTTCCGGCAGATGTTCGACATCGTCCGTCGACCGCTGCATCCATCGGTCACGGACGAGGACCTCATCGCGGAGTGCGCCCAGCTGCAGGAGTACCGGTACATGGCGACGGGCCTGGCCGACACGGGCAGCTCCACGTCGCTGGTGTCGATCCTGCTCAAGGAGTTCCAGGACAACCACTTCCAGGGCGGGACGCTGGAGATCGTCGCGGGCGCGTGCGTGGGCGAAAAGCAGCGGATCTCGGGCAGCGTTACAGCGACGGGGACGATATCGCTGGACACGTCGCTTTCGACGACGATCGACTCGACGAGCCGGTTCGTCGCGCGGAGGACCTTCCAGCGAGAGATCGACCGGGCGTGGGACGACGTGCAGGCCATGATCGAGTCGAAGGGGTATCGGCCGGCGTTGATCATGAACTCGGAGGATCTGCGGCCGGCGCATCTGTACTGGTCGCTGATCAAGATCTGCCGCAACCTGTCGAGATCGCCCGATGACATCTGGTGGAAGCGGTCGGAAGTTTTCGACTCGGAGTTTCAGGCCAGGCTCGGGATGCTGCAGTTCAACTACGACTCGGATGAGGACGACTGGCCCGATTCGCACAAGTCGGCCCGGCCGTCGCTGCGGAGGTGAGTCGTGGGGATCAAGGAGATCTGGAACACGCTCGAGGCGACGCTGGTGAAGCGCGGGTTCGCGGTCGTCGACGTCGAGGACGTCCAGCAGGGCAAGCGGTGCGTGATCAGGGTCTCCGAGGTGATCGGTGACCATCCCGCGCGGGGGACGATGGCGAGCGGGGTGGTCAGGCTGACCTTCGCGCTGCAAGTTGTCCTGGTCTATGAGTGGGGTGGGGACGCGAGGATCGAGCGCGCGGTGGCGGAGGACGCTGAGGACGTGGTCCACGCGATCTACACGGATGTTAATCTGAGCAACCATCGGTTCATCGGTGCTACGATCGAGCGCGATCCAGCGCGAGGTGTGGTGACCGACACGATCCGCTTCGACTTCCAGAGCCAGGCGGAGGGATAGGAGGACGATATGGCCGGATACACGTATCCCGGCAGGAACATGTGGGTCGCCGTGGGCATTCAGACCTCGATGACGACCCTTGCGCAGGTCTTCTCCTACATCCAGCCGACGGAAGTCGGCGGGTTCCTGGAGGAGTTCGCGACGATCGACAGCAACCGGAGGCTGGGGACCCGCTTCAGCGGCGCCCCGTACGTCGGGACGAAGACCGTCCCGTTCAGCTTTACGGCCGAGGCCGACCCGAACACCCTGCCGCGAATCCTGCTCGCGGCCATGGGCGCGGAGTACACGGCGCCGTCGGTCACGTCGGTGGTCCACAACCACACGTTCAGGTTCGCGGAGGACCTGCCGTACATCACGGTACTCGGCTACCTGGCGGGGGTGGCGGACGCCACGAGCGCGATCCAGTCGATCAGGCTGAGAGGCGCGAAGATCTCGCAGTTGACCCTGCGCGGGTCGATCGACGAGGTGATGACGGTCGCCATCGAGGGGATCGCGATGACCGCCTCGGCCTGCTCGAGCACCACGACCGCCTTCTCGCTCGAGGACCCGTTCTTCCTGAACGCGACGCTGGCGACGGGACTCTTGAGCATCGGCTCGACCCTGACGGGACCGGTGGCCTTCGAGGAGGCGCGCGAGTACGAGCTGGTGATCAACAACAACCTGCAGCCCGACCATCGCATCCACGGATCGAACTCGCCGGTCGGGATCGAGGAGGGCAGCTCCGAGATCACGGGCCGAATGGTGACGGTGATGAACCATCAGTCGTGGGCAGAGATCAACAACTTCATCGCGGGCAACGACCGGGCCTTGGCCCTGACGGTGACCGCGGCGAAGACGACGTACTCGCTGCCGACGACGTACGCGGCCCTCGAGGTCGCGCTTGGGAAGGTCCGGTACTCGGGCGACTCGCCCAGCTTCGACCCCGACGTGATCACCGTGGAGATGCCGTTCAAGGCAGAGCTGCCGACGCTGACCTCGACGTGGATCGCGGTCAAGAACAACAAGTCGCTGATGTACTCGGCGGCGATTTAGGGAGGTGAGAATGAAGATCGAGGGCGTCAAGGGGGCTCCGGTCGAGCGGGTCGTGCTGGACCGGTTCTTCGACAGGCCGGCGCACGTGGATGTCCGCGTGATCTCGCCTTACGGGCGGGCGCTCGTGAAAGAGATCATGATGGAGTCCTTCGAGCTCGGAGAACTTGACGCGAAGGGGCGGGCCTCTGAGGTGAAGGCGAACCCGAAGGGGGCGGCCGAGAGGGAGATCAGGGTCCGGGACGTGAAGCTGCGGCACTCGTTCGTCGGGACCGACATCATGGCCGACGGGGTCCCGGCCGCGTGGGACAAGCCTTTGTGGGACGCGCTCGACGAGGCGGACCCGAGGATCTTGGAATCGGTCATCGAGACCATCGACCGGATCTCGAAGACCGAGGTCGGGGAGGACACGGACCCTACCTGACCGCCGCGGAGGTGGCGGGTATTCAGGCAGCGGTCGACGCGTTCTTCTCGCGGCAGAAGAGTCCGGTCTTCAGGCCGGGCTCGCCGAAGTGGGTCGGGATCAGGAAGTGGGGTTCGTACGTGGACCTGTTCTTCCAGATCGCGACCGGGGATCAGGCCGCGCTGGCGATGAGTCCGCGCGAGTGGATACGGTGCTGGGACGAGCACCCGCGCCTGATGGCGATCCTGAAGGTCGTCCAGGGCAGGGCCCGGTTCCACCTGGCCGAGGAGGCCAAGCGGGCCCAGGCGGAGGCGAAACGGCATGCCGGCGCGGGACACCTACGAACTTCTCCTCGAGCTTAGGGACGAACTAAGCGGATCACTCAGGCGAGTCAACGCTTCGCTCGGTCAGACCCGTTCGGCCGGCCAGCAGGCGGCCTCGGGCATCAAGGGCGTGGCCACTTCGATGAAGACGGCGACGGCCCAGTTCCGCGCATTTTCCCAGATCATGCGTCAGATCACGACCCTCGGCGGCGCGGCATACGCGATCCACACGGTCGTCCGGACGCTCGGCGAGCTCGAGGCAGCATATTTGAAGCTGCATCCCGAGATGAACAAGGTCATCGGCTCCTCGGCGCAGTTCACCGCGGCGGTCAACGCGAACAAGGTCGCGCTCGGGCAACTGGTCAACGAGATCGTCTCGCCGGCCCGGGCCGAGGTTCAGGCCGTGCTGCAGGAGTGGGCCGACCAGGTCAAGGGCGTGAACGACGAGTTCGACCGCACCGGGGAGATCGTCGGCACGGTCGTGCAGTACATCATCAAGGCGGTCAAGACCACCGCTTCTCTCGCGCTCGACACGTGGAAGTTCTGGATTGGCTTGATCGACGCGATCGTCAAGATCGTCGCCGCGGTCGGGAAGATCATCTGGCTGCCGCTGAAGGTCGGGTTCGAGTGGGTCGTCTACGGGATCAAGGTCGCGTTCCAGGAGACGATCAATTTCCTGGCCGGCATGGTCGAGGGCCTGGTCCAGAGCATCGGCAAGGCGTTGTCGTGGATCAGCGGAGGGAAGCTGGGCAAGGACCTGCTCGGGTTCGACATCAAGGCCATGAACGCCGGGGCCGCCAAGCCCGCCGAGGTCAACATCGCGGCCGAGTGGAAGAAGATCCTCGAGCCGCTGTCGAAGGACCTGGGCTCGAAGTTCGAGGGGTTCGGTCAGGCGATCGACGACCTGGTCAAGATCTGGTCGACGACCCCGGAGGCCACGTTGATCGCGACACCTCCGGACCTCGAGGCGATCAAGAAGCTGATCGAGGAGCGCAAGAAGGAGGCCCGGGAGATCGCCGACGCTGGCGAGCGGGAACGGACCGAGCTGTACGCGGGCCTCGTCGCGTACTACGAGAACCAGCGCAAGTTCGACGAGGACCTACTGAAGGCCCAGGCCGAGCAGTTGCGTCTTGCGCGCGAGGAACGCCGGGCGCGGATGCTGTCCGCGCAGTCGTTCATGGCCGACCCGATGGCCGAGATCGGCAAGGTGATCCAGACCGCGCTCGAGGGCGCATCGATGGTGGACGGTGGGATCATGGAGATGATCCCCGCATTCTTCGACCTGCTGGTCGGCGGCTTCCAGGGTCTGCTCGACTCGCTGGTCGAGTTCGGCCCGCTGATCGCGCTGGCGATGGTCGTCATCCAGGTCCTGAGCGGGATCGCCGAGATCCTCGGCCCGATCGTCATCAATATGCTCGCGCCGTTTCTGGCCTACCTCGAGGGCTGGGGCAACGTGCTCGGCACGCTGCTCCTCCCGATCCTCGAGGCGTTCGAGCCGGCCCTGAACGCGATCGGAATGCTGCTGAACGGACTGCTGCCGCTGTTCGAGTTGCTCGTGCCGGTCTTCCAGGCGATCGGGTGGGTCATCAAGGCGGTCCTGGTCCCGGTCGTCGGGATCGTCAGGGTGGTCATCATGGCCATCAACCTGTTCATCGACGGATTGAACTGGGCGTTCGGGTGGCTTGGGGTCAAGCTGAAGCGGCTGACGGTCCCTGACATGCCGACGTTCCACTCGGGCGGCGTGGCCGAGGACGACACGATGGCTCTGCTGAAGAAGGGCGAGGTGGTCCTGAACCCATACAAGTCGAAGTCATACGTGGCCGGCGGCGGGGGCGGCGGGATCACGATCAACGCGCCGAACGCGCGGTACATCGACAAGACGCTGGCGGCCGACCTGGTCCGGATGGGACTGGCCGGGATGAGGGCTTGACGTGGCGCTGAACATCAGCCTGCCGAGCGCGGTCTTCTCGCTGATGGAGACCCGGCGGTGGTTCTCGTCGGCGGGGGTCGCGCTGAAGGACGTGCAGACCGCAGTCGAGTTCGACGGGTCGACGTGGACCGACGTGTCCGAGCACGTGACCCGGATCGGCATCGAGGCGTCGGTGACGAACCTGAGCGGCGAGCCAGGGTCGAACCGCGCGACTGTGGAGCTCGCCAACGCGGACAAGCGGTTCTCGGACCTGTACGCGGCCGGCCCTTACTACGGCCAGCTGCTGCCCGGCAAACGGGTCAAGGTGCAGCTGTCGATCGCCGACTCGACCGTAACCCTGTTCCTCGGCAGGGTCTCGCAGGCCGGCTTCATGGAGTCCCGCGATGGCGGGTGGGGCGCCGCGTCGATTGAGGTCGTCGACGACGTGGACGCGATGCAGCGGCGGAAGTTCTCCCGCGACTGGTACTACACGGACAAGAAACTCGTGGACGAGGGAGATGCGGGCAACTCGCTGTTGCACATCCTGCTGCAGGAGCACTTCTCGGTCCTCTCGGACGACATTGTCACCAACGGAGCGGTGGCCTACACGGTTCCGTACGCGCTGTTCAAGGAGGGCGAGTCGATCTGGGGCAAGATCCAGGAGGTCGCGCGGGCGTCCCTGGCGCAGTACTGCGGGTTCAGGCACGACGGGAAGTTCGTCATGGAGTCTCGGTTGACGGCCGGGTGGTCGGTCCCGTCGAGTGAGTACGATCTGGTCGCCTCACAGCTCGACGCGACGGTGACGAAGACCCTGGAGCCGCTGATCGCAAACCGGGTCAAGGTCCGGGCCCCGGTCTACGAGCTGTTCCAGGACAAGGTCGTGTGGGACCTGACCATGATCCGCTCGACCGGGGTCAACGCGATGTACCCGGGATGGTGCTGGGAGCCAGTGGCGAGTGGAGCGTGGTTCCTGAGCGATCCGACCACTGACCCGGAGACGGAGTTCTGGGCCGAGTATGAGATCGCCGAGGGCGAGGTGATCCACACGCAGTCACTCGCCATGACGCAAAGGATCTTCGAGGGCTCGGCACCGTACAACCTGATCACGGCCAACTCGGCGTGGACGACGTCGACGAGCCTGATGGCCGAGGAGCGTCGCGGGCAGCTCGTGCTGGCCAACTCGCTGGGCCAGACGATCAACGTGATGAACCTGCAGATCGCCGGCACGGTCGTGGCCCGACGGACGCTGCGGCGGCAGACCGAGGGGGACACGAAGCTGGCGTCGATTCTCAAAGCCTCGCTCGTCGCCGAGGGGCTCTCGGACGAGGACTATGACTGGGGCCGAGTCGCGATCCTGTCGAACGCTTCGTCGATCCTCGCCTACGGGCAGACGGACCGGGTGATCGAGTCGGACTTCATCTGCTCGGACGACCAGATGGAGCGGATCGCGGACTGGAACCTGACCTACGGCAAGGACCCCCGGCACCGTTTCGAGCATTCGGGCCTGCCGTTCATGGCGTTCATACAGCCGGGCGCGATCCTGACCTACCACCTACAGGAACTTGGATATTCGACGGCCGTGGAGGTTGAGGGGTTCTCGCACGACATCGGGCCGGACGGTGCGTCGACCACGTTCAGGATGCTGGAGACCCCGTCGGAGTGGTCGGTATCAAACAGCGTGGTCGTCAAGCAGGTCGAGCGGGCCCCGACGGGTGGGGTAGGCGAGGGAGAGATCCGCGACGTCAATATCGGCGTCATCAAAGGCGAGGTCGTGCTGGGGTTTACCGGGATCGACTATTCGGCTCCGTCGGCCGCGGACGCCGGGATCATGGTCGACCAGAACGAGATCGCGATGGAGGTGTACACGCATGGAGAGTGGTCGTCGGAGCGTCGCGTGGCTCTTGGTGGCACTGACGCTAATGGGAATATCATTCCCTTTTTGAGCTGCCGGGGCATCCTCTGCGATCAGGACGATGCTCCGACGACAGACCCGGTCCCCGACAGCACGTTCTACCGGTTCGATTTTGAGGGCGACATGCAGGACCAGTACGGGATCGACCCGTGGACAATCAACCTAGGCGCGGCGGGGTACGGAGACAACGACGCATGGGAGGGCCTGTACGCGCTCAGCACTCCCAGTGCCATGCTGAACGCCGAGTGGCCTGACGTCTGGGACGCTGGCGACGACGTCACTGCCGCGTTCATGTTCCGGACCTCGGCGTTCGTGACGGTCGACATCCTGGAGTGGAATGCAAGCTCGGGGAACGATTACATCGGTATTGAACTGACCAGCGCTGGTTACATCAGGGGGACCGTGAAGAAGGGCGGTGCCGCCACAACCGAGACGTCCTCGCTGCCGATCTCCGCGAACGCATGGCACTTCATCGGGATCAGCTACGACGATTCGACCGGGTTGCTGCACATGCGAGTGGATGACGACGATTCAACTACGGAAACCTCGGGGGCATGGAGCGGTCTGACGAACCTTCATTTCTTCCTGACGCTGTCCGGGACCGGGTACGAGGAACGGATCGACGACCTGATCATCTCGCACAAGACCGCTATCGATCCCGACGTGTTCTTCCAGCATGTTGACCGGGGACAGCCGTGGACCACCGACATGACGGCCGAGGACATCCTGGTGAAGCCGAAGACTGGGGGACGGTTGGTGATCGACTCTCCCGTGGCCGGCGAACCATCCTTCGGCACGTTCCATGAACAGTATTCGACGCTGTGGTCAGACGTCGACCCCAGCGCGGGGACGGCGTACGTGACCTGCGCCAGCGTGCCGAACGGGACGAAGGCCGTCTACGTCCGGGGCAACATGCTGTCGAGCAGCACCGCTGGCCGGTACGTCGGGATCAGGGACATCGCGGCCGGCCAGAGCTGGATCGTCATGAACAACCCGACGACGGGGATCTATGGATATGGGAACGGGGTGGTTCCGCTGGACAGCTCGAAGAGGTTCGCGGTGTATTCGAACAATGCGGATATCAATCATGTCAACCTGTACAAGCTCGGGTACTTCATCTGAGGCAGAAAGGGAAACCGAATGGACGGCATGCCGATCAGTACAGTCATCACGATGCTCGTCAGTGTCGGCGTCGCGGCCGGTGGCATCATCATCGGCCAGATGGCGCGGGTGAGCGCGGCCCGGTCGAAGGAGGGCATCATGGCGATCGACGGCAGGATGAAGGCAGTCGAGACCGCCTGCACGGAGACGAAGGAGTTCATCACCGAGAGCAGGAAGGACCGGTCCGACCTGCACAAAGACTTCGGCGACATCAGGGGCGACCTGCGGGTACTGCTAGAACGGCAGGAGAACATCGCCGAAAAGCTGGAGCAGGTGCACAAGAAGCTCTTCAACGGGACCAGGCCGTGAAGGAACTATCGGTCCTTCCCGACGGATACGCCGAGATCATGCGCGTCTACGGAGACCCGCTGTCCGCCGGCTTCATTCACGACCAGATCGCGGCATTCGAGCTCCCGTTCCCGCTCAAGGCAAGCTGGAACACCGCTGTGGTCTACAGGTGGATGAACATGCATCGCTACGTCGGGGACGTCGTCGTCGACGCGCTGCGCGAGATGATGGAGTACCGCGGCCTCGAGTACCTTCAGGAGAACGCCTATGATGTCACTGGCGGGTGCTTCAACATCCGAAAAAAGACAGGCGGTGATCGTCTGTCAACCCACTCCTGGGGAATTGCCATCGACATGGTCCCGCAGCTGGGCCTGTTCGGCAAGAAGTCGTATGTCCCTGACTTCATCGTCGCGGCGTTCGAGCGGCGCG
>JAQTLN010000030.1 GCA_028714875.1 Gallionellaceae bacterium | reverse complement strand
TGGTGGTTGTGGACAATTCCCCGGCAAACCCCGCCGAGGAATTGTCCACAACCACCACGGCACATATTCAGTTTGAAGAAATTCGATGGAAAAGAAACATACAAGGGGGATTTAGCGACGTTTGCCTGAGCGGCCATCTCAGAAATCCCCCCTAACCCCCCTTTGAAAAAGGGGGGAACCACCGCGCCAAACGCATCACCCGCTGTCAGGGGCGTCAGCCCATAAAAAAAGCCGGGCGACTCGCGTCGCCCGGCTTTTTAAGCTTGAAGCCGATTACTTGGCGGCTTCTTCGGACTTCTTGGCTTTCTTGGCGTGCTTGATCTTGTTCGCGTGCTTGGCGGGCTTGGCGCCGGCGTCGGCGGGGGAAGCGGCTTCAGCGGCGGGCTTGTCCATCGGCTTGTCAGCGGCTTGGGCGCCGGCGATGGTCAGGAAGGAAGCGGCGGTCAGCAGGGCGATCAGGGTCTTGTTCATGTGTGGCTCCAGAGGGTGTGGGGTTGAACTACCGGGCGTCAGGTGGCGTTCGGTGAGTGCCATTATTCATGTCAAGACTTAACGCACACTTAATTCGCCATCCACTGGCACAAGATTCACCGCGACGGCGAGTCCGTTGTCGCCAAGGCCTGAGCAAGACCTGAGTGCGAGACCGGTTACCGCCACATTCTGAGGAAGACCGCCAGGCCTGTGCTGGTGTAAGTTCCAGGCTGGCTGGCGACAGGCGCTGGTCAAGTAACCAATAAAACCAAGACAGGGTAATTCAACAATGATTTTGAAACCGTTCCGATCCAAGGATGGGGTCGTCGCTGAACTGGAGGCGCTACTCGCAAGCGCGCCCGCGCCAATCAAACCCAAGATCGAGCAGGAAATCCGGCTCGTCCGCGCGGGCAACAAAGGCGAGCAAGAGTCAGCCTACTTCATCGACTTCGAGAATGCGGCCCACAAGAACCGTGTCGTGCTGCATGACCTCCGCTTCGAGGTTAACGGCCGGGTAGCCCAGATCGACCATCTGATGATCAACCGCTTGCTCGATGTGTACCCCCGCCAAGCCAGTTGAATCAGCCAAGGAAGCGCCGAAGTGCCGTGCTTGTGGTGGCGAGAAACTCACCATCCAGTACGGGAAATATGGCTACTACTTTAAATGTGCTTCGTGTGGGGAAACACCCCGGTCAAGCTGGGCTGTGGTGTTGAAGGGCACAAGGAACGACTACGCAAGGATGGGCACAAGTTTTTCCGGGAGTGCGAAGGGTGTAAGAGCAGTTCGCTGTTTTTTGTGAATGGCACTTGATCGTTTCGACAATGGCCGTGTTTCGGCCTTATGTGAAGCTTCACATAAGGCCGAACAAGAGCCATCCACACATACGTCCTGATGGACCGTTCCCATGAACTCCTGTCACTGCCTGTAACAAACGCTCACCGGCCGGCAACCGCGCAGGAACACGTCACCACTAGGCTGGAATCAGCGCAACACGATTAACCAGCCACACAGCTCAGGAGGTTGACATGGCCGCCTTTGACATCGTTCTCTCGCATATCACCCAGGGCACGACTTATTCGTGGGATTTGACCGCATTGATTGGCTTTGGCGTTCCTGTCTCATCCCAGCTTCGCCAGAAACTGCTGGGAGGATTGACCACTCAGGCTGATGCCGATCAACTGCGCATCCTGGTGCGTAGCCAGGCGAGGCTGAATGGTCGGCGTGGCGGGTGACAGTCAGCCAAGAGCCCGACACCAAATTCTCGGGAAGCTCCTCAACATCCTCTTCGGCCGAGTACGAGCCATTCGTGGAGATCACCTGAAGGTGGCTTCCCCCTTTTTCAAAGGGGGACTGAGGGGGATTTCTCCAAGGGTTGTGCCAGTACAAGCGTCCGAAAATCCCCCCTAACCCCCCTTTGCCAAAGGGGGGAGCCACTGCTCCAACCGCATCACCAGTTCACGCGTAAAGGGCGTTTTGAGGGGGGACTCGGCTCTCCGTGGCCGCAAGCGTTTCAACCATTGCCGCATACAGAGCCTTCCGAAAACAAAAAAGCCGGGCGACTCGCGTCGCCCGGCTTTTTTGCGAGAAACCGATTACTTGGCGGCTTCGGCAGCTTTTTTGGCTTTCTTGGTGTGCTTGACTTTCTTGACGTGCTTGGCGGGCTTGGCGCCGGCATCGGCGGGGGAAGCGGCTTCGGCGGCGGGCTTGTCCATGGGCTTGTCAGCGGCTTGGGCGCCGGCGATGGTCAGGAAGGAAGCGGCGGTCAGCAGGGCGATCAGGGTCTTGTTCATGTGTGGCTCCAGAGGGTGTGGGGTTGAACTACCGGGCGTCAGGTGGCGTTCGGTGAGTGCCATTATTCGCGGCAAGACTTAACGAACACTTAATGCCGAAAAGATTTTTCTACCAGTTCTGGTTAGCTCCGTTTATGTCGGGGCGCGGCGAACCACCTCTTGTGGCTGGTCATGGTTCGATGCGGTTCGTCCCTCACCACATCCCACGCGCGCGCCTCAGTGCGCCGCTTCCCAGTTGGGCCCCACGCCCACTTCCGCCTTCAGGGGCACGGCCAGTTTCGCCACGCCCGCCATCTGCTCCGGCAGGCCGACGCGGATGGTTTCCAGCTCGTCCTCGGGTACTTCCAGGATCAGTTCGTCATGCACCTGCATGATGAGTTTCGAGCGCAAACTCGCGCTGTCCAGCCAGCCGCGCACCGCGATCATCGCCAGTTTGATCAGGTCCGCCGCCGTGCCTTGCATGGGGGCGTTGATGGCGGCGCGCTCGGCGCCCTGACGGCGGGCGGGGGCGCCGCCCATGAGTTCCGGCAGATAGAGGCGGCGGCCGAACAGGGTTTCCACGTAGCCCAGCGTTTTCGCCTGCTCGCGGGTGCGCGCCATGTAGTCGGCGACGCCGGGATAACGCGCGAAATAGCGGTCGATGTAGACCTGCGCGACGCCGCGCTCGACGTTCAGTTGCGCGGCGAGGCCGAAGGCGGACATGCCGTAGATGAGGCCGAAGTTCACCGCCTTGGCCATGCGTCGCATGTCCGGGGTCACGTCTTCCAGCGCCACGCCCTGCACCTCGGCGGCGGTGGCGGCGTGGATGTCGGCGTCTTCGGCAAAGGCTTTGAGCAGGCCGGCGTCGTTGGACAGGTGCGCCATGATGCGCAACTCGATCTGCGAGTAGTCGGCGGAGACGATGACGTGCCCCGCCTCGGCGATGAAGGCCTCACGAATCTTGCGGCCCTCCATGGTGCGCACCGGGATGTTCTGCAAATTGGGGTCGGAACTGGACAGCCGCCCGGTGACCGCCACCGCTTGCGAATAGGTGGTGTGCACACGCCCGGTGGCCGGGTTGACCATGCCCGGCAACTTGTCGGTGTAGGTCGATTTCAGCTTGGCCAGGCCCCGGTAATCGAGGATCAGTTTCGGCAGGGGGTGATCCAGCGCCAGTTCCTGCAAGGCGTCTTCATTGGTGGAGGGCGCGCCGCCCGGCGTCTTCTTCTTCGGTTTCAGGCCAAGCTGGCCGAACAGGATTTCACCGAGTTGCTTGGGTGAGTTGAGGTTGAACGGCTGCCCGGCCGCTTCATGCACCTTCTTTTCGATTTCCAGCATTTCCCGGCCGAGGGTGACGGAATGCCGGCGCAGCAGGTCGGCATCCAGTTTCACCCCGGTGCGTTCCATCTTCGCCAGGATCGGCAGCAGCGGCATCTCGATGTCGCGGTAGATCTTCTCCAGCCCGGTTTCGCGGGCGATGGACGGGTACATGCTCTGATGCAGTCTGAGCGTGATGTCGGCGTCCTCCGCCGCGTAGGTGGTGGCGTGCTCCACGCTCACCTGGTCGAAGCCGATCTGGTTGGCGCCCTTGCCGCAGACGGCTTCGTACTTGATGGTCTGTTCGCCCAGGTGCCGAGCCGCCAGGGTGTCCATGTCGTGTCGCTCGTGCGCTTCCAGCACATAGGACTGCAACAGGGTGTCGTGGACGATGCCTTGCAGGTCGACGCCGTGGTTCATCAACACATGCCAGTCGTATTTCAGGTTCTGCCCGACCTTGGGCCGGCTCGCGTCCTCCAGCAGCGGTTTCAACCGCGCCAGGGTTACGGCCAACGGCAGTTGCGCCGGCGCCCCGGCGTAGTGGTGCGCCAGCGGCAGATAAGCGGCCTCGCCGGATTCGATGGAGAACGACATGCCCACCAGTTGCGCGCGCATCGGGTCGAGCGACGTGGTTTCGGTGTCCAGGCAGATCAGTTCGGCGGCTTGCAGTTTCTCCAGCCAGTGGGCGAGGGTGGCTTCGTCGAGGATGGCTTCGTAGTGGCGTTGTATTTCTCCCTCCCCCTCCGGGGGAGGACCGGGGAGAGGGAAAAACGGTTGATCCAGCGCAGCCGCTTGATCCGGCGCCGTTCCCTCTCCCCCGGCCCCTCCCCCGGAGGGGGAGGGGAGCAATTCGCGCAACCACGTCCGAAAGCCGTATTTATCGAACAACGCCGCCAGCTTTCCCTTGTCTTCCTCGCGCCAGGTGAGGTCGTTGACGTGTTCCGGCAAGGCGACATCCGTCTTCACCGTCACCAGCTTGCGCGCCATCGGCAGCCAGTCCAGCGCCGCGCGCAGGTTTTCGCCGGCCTTGCCCTTCACTTCGTCGGCGCGCGCCATGAGCGCGTCCAGCCCGTCGAATTCGCCAAGCCATTTCACCGCCGTCTTCGGCCCCACCTTCTCCACGCCGGGCACGTTGTCCACCGTGTCGCCCACCAGGGTCAGGTATTCGACGATGCGATTCGGCGGCACGCCGAACTTCGCCAGCACCCCGGCCTCGTCCAGCAGCTCGTTGGTCATGGTGTTGATCAGGCGCACATTGGGCGTGACCAGTTGCGCGAGGTCCTTATCGCCGGTGGATACCACCGTCTCCATGCCCGCCGCCTCGGCCTGCCGCGCCAGGGTGCCGATCACGTCGTCCGCCTCCACGCCCTCCAGCATCAACAACGGCCAGCCCAGCGCGATCACGGCTTCATGCAGCGGCGCGATCTGGCAGGCCAGGGTATCCGGCATCGGCGGGCGCTGCGCCTTGTATGCGGGATACCAGTCGTCGCGGAAGGTCTTGCCCTTGGCGTCGAACACGCAGGCGGCGTAAGCGCTGGGATAGTCCTTGCGCAACCGCTTGAGCATGTTGATGACGCCATACATCGCCCCGGTTGGGTGGCCCTCCGGATTGCGCAAGTCGGGCAGGGCATGGAAGGCGCGATAGAGATAGCTGGAGCCATCGACCAGCAGAAGGGTGTGGGGCATGGAGGTAATCCTGGAAGTTGGCGGCATTTTATGTGCCGCCTGGCTGTTATGCGGGAAATCACACCATAATGTCCTTAAAGCCTAATAGAATCAGCGCGCTAAAAGAATTACTTGATGTATGGGAAGTGCCCAAATCGGGCCTGAAAAAACCTGTTTTATAGAACGTAGCCCCCTTGCTTTGCGCTTGTGGTGGGGCTTCGTGTACCAAGAATTTGCCGAGTTGTTTCTTGAAACTGTCTGTTGCAGAGGGCAGGGCGGAAATGTTTGACGATCTGATGGTCCGTTTGCTGATTGACTGAAAAAACATGAAAAAACTGAACTTTCCCGCGATGTATTCTCTTTGCCTGTCCGCTCTTCCCATGAAAGACCGCTTGCATCGAGGCATTGTGGCGAACACGTTTATGGCAGTTGGGCTGATGTGCTTTGGTGCCGCGGCGCATGCGGGCTTGACCGCCTCGGTGAGTATGAATGGTTCGGATCCCACAAGCATTTCTCCAGGGCAGACCACATCGCTGAAGCTCACGCTTTCCAATAGCAACAGTTCGTCATCCATCACCGGGGTCGGGTTCAGTGTTTCCTTGCCGGGAAGCGCGACCGACGGACTAAAGATTGCCTCCGCCGCGACCTATACCTGTACCGACCCGAGTGGTCCGACGACCAGCGCGGGTCTGGGAACACTGACAGCGGTAGTCGGATCACGAACGATTACGCTGTCAGGCGGAGCGATCCCGCAGGCGGCCGGCGCCACGTTGGCAACGTGCGACATTGTTCTGCCTGTGACCGCCGTGACCTCGACAGGAAATACGGCAACCTATCAAACGGGTTTCTTCGTAACGAATGATGTTCAGGGAACAGATACCGGCCCGGTGGCCAATTCGGGCACATCGCAACAGAGCATTGGCGTCCTTGCGCTCAACAAACCGACCATCAGCAAGAGTTTTTCTCCCTCTACCCTGGTTCTTGGTGGCGCTTCCGGCACCTTGACGATCACGATCAGCAACAGCAATTCCGTCGCTATCGCCGATTTCAGTTTGACCGATGTATTTCCCGTGCTGGCCAACCCAGCCAATGGCGGGGCTGTGGAAGGCATCATCCAGGTCGTCAACGCCGGTGCGGCCACTTCAAGCTGTACTGGCGCCGGCATACCGGCGACCTTTACACCAGCCAATGGGGCCACCACGATCAGCGCGACCGGCGGCACCCTGGCGGCCAACGGCAGTTGCAGCCTGACTGTGCCAGTGGAGGCCAAGCATACGAATGGCCTCGATACCGTCACCCAGGCCAATACGATCAATGCGTCCACCCAGTTCGGTAACTACATAGGCATTCCGGCCGCCAACAATGCCACGGCGAATGTCACCGTGCGCTCGCCGTTGCGGGTGGCCAAAGCGTTCACGAATGGCGCCCTCGCCAGTGGCCAGTCGGATACGCTGACCGTCACGCTGTACAACGACAGCACCACGCCGCTGGCCATCACCTCATTCACCGACGACCCGATCGACGGCGTGTTACCGGCTGGCGCGGGGCATCCCGCTTATGGTCTGAGCGTGACCGGGCAGTCGACTTCCTGCGGTGGCGCGGTTGCGGCCACGACCAACAACACAGGCGTAACCCAGACAGGGGGATCGATTCCCGCGGGCGGTTCCTGTGCCATTACCGTAACGTTCACAGCCACCGTCGCCGCCGCGCAGACCCCCGTTACCTATACCAATACCATCCCGCGCGGGGCGGTGGATGTGGGGAACACCGCCATCGTCAGCCAGGGGCCGGTCAGCGCCAATATTTTCGTGGCGGATTACTTTCACGTCACGAAGAGTGCCACGCCGAGCGTGGCGGCCCCCGGCAACCCGGTGCGCTATTCGCTGACGGTTTACAACTACTCCAATACGGTACTGAACAACGTAGCCGTCACCGATTCGCTGCCCAATGGCATGACGGTTCTGCAGGGGGTTCCTTACAACGCTTACTACAACTGTGGCGGAGCCGATATTCCCGTTAGCGCGACAGGTAGCGCTACCACCCCCGTTTTTACGATCGCCAGCTTCCCCGCGCGCAGCAGCGTCAACACAGCGGGTAGCTGCACTCTGGTGTTCTGGGGCATGACTGACAAGGTGGCAGCGAATGGCACACTCACTGACAACACCATTCAGGTGAATCAGGTTTGTGATGCCGGCAATGTTCATTGCAATCAGGCACCTTCCAACACCACCAGCGGTTCCATCTCGACCGCCGTCCTTACCGGCGCCAAGTCCTTCAGTCCGGCGGGGCCGTTGTTCGAAGGCGCTATCACGCGGTTGACTCTCGCGCTGTACAACAACTCCGCCAATGCGCTGACCAATGTCGCCTTGACCGACAATTTGCCGACCTCCGGTGGGCAACATCTGAGCATCGCCAACCCCGCCAATGCCGTCAGCACTTGTGGCAGCCCGACCATTACCGCCACGCCCGGTGCCTATGTGTTGTCGATGAGTGGCGGCTCTATCACGGCCCGTGCCAGCAACGGCCTGGGGAGCGCGGGGAGTTGTACCCTGTCGGTTGACGTGATCGGCCCGGCGGGCGTTTACACCAACACCGTGCTGACCACGGACGTGAGCGCCACCGAAACCTATCCGGATAGCACCACCCACCTCATCAACATGGCGGCCAATGCCACGGCGGGGTTGACTTACAACTCCGCGCTGAGTGCCGCCAAGACCTTCAACCCCAGCGCGGTTTCCAGCGGCGGTTCCTCCAGAGTGACCATCCGCTTGAGCAATGGCGGGGCTACCGCCCTCACCCATGTCACGGTGAGCGACCCGCTACCCGTCGGGATGGTGGTCGCCAACCCGGCCAATGCGTACAGCACCTGCGATGGCGCGCCCGTCATCACGGCGGTGCCGGGAACCGGCAATAACACAGGTAGTGTCGGCATGACCGGTGCCACCATCGCCGGGAATGCGTCCTGCGATCTGTTGTTCGACGTCGCGGCAACCGGCGGCGCCAACTGGGTCAACACGATCCCCGTCGGCAACATCACCGCTGACGGTGGCGTCATCAATCAATCAGCGGTGGTCGGTACGTTGGTCTATCAGGCGCCCACGAATCTGACGGTCGGTAAAACCACCAATCCCAATACGTTGACTTTCCCCGGCCAGGTCAGTGTGCTCACCATCACCGTTACCAATGGCTCGCAGACCGTCAACAACCTGCGCCTGACCGACTACTTCACCGTGGGGGGCACGGTTGGCGGAGTGGCCAACGGGATGATCATCGCAACCACCCCCGGCGCCGCGACGACCTGTCCAGGTGGTGTGGTGGCAGCGACCCCGGGCGGGACTTCAGTCAGTTTGTCCGGTGCCAACATGAGCGCCAGCACAACCTGCACGATCACTGTCAACGTGACTTCCACCGCCGTCGGCGGCATCACCAACACCATTCCGGCCGGAGCCATCATCACGGAACAGGGCTTGAGCAACAGCGGGCTGGCCAGCACAGGCCTGGCGACTTCGAGCAATATCGGCGTGATCAAGAAATTCACGCCGAATGTGGTCAAGCCGGGTGAGCGCTCGCGTCTGCGCCTCACCTTCTACAACCCGACCAGCATGCCCATGGCCAACCTGGCGGTGACCGATACCTTGCCGGCTGGTGTGACGGTGCCCAGCGGCGCCAATCCGGTTACCGATTGTCTGGGGGGAACGCTAAGCTCTCCCGCCACCAATCAGGTGCAATTGACGGGGGGCAATATCGTCGCCGCTTCGGGCGGCACGGCGGCCTCTTGTTACGCCGAGATCGACGTCTATGTCGCGGCGCAGGGCGATTATGTGAACACGATTCCGGCTGGTGGCGTAACGGCCACGGCGGGGGGCGCGCCGGCCACGAACTCGCTGCCGACCAGCGACACGCTGCGCGCCAAATCAGCGCTGGAGGTCCAGAAAGCCATCATCGGCAAGACGCTGGATGCGGCGATTCAATCCGGATCGGGCTTTTCCAGCGGGACGGCGACCACCACGCCGGGCAGCGCCGCCACGTTGACGATTCGTCTGCGCAACTCGAATGCCGTGGCGCTTACGGCGGCGGCGTTTACCGACAATCTGCCCACCGGGCTGGTCGTCGCAACCACGCCCAATGCGACGACCACTTGTTCGGGAGGTACGGTTTTGGCTACCGCCTCTTCCACCAGTATCCGACTGTCCGGCGCGACCATTCCGGGCAGTGGCGCCTGTACCGTGACGGTCGATGTGCTGAGCAATATCTCCGGCAGCTACACCAATACGATCGCATCGGGCGGCGTGACCACCGCGGAAGGCGTATCCAACGAGGAAGGAACCCGTGCGAAGCTCGTGGTTTCCGTCCCGCCGACGGTATCCAAACAGTTTGCCCCCGCTGTCATTCCACCCAATGGAACGTCCACGCTGACCATCGTGTTGGGCAACAGCAATGCATCGGCCCTCACGCTGGCCTCCGCTTTCACCGATACCCTGCCCATCGCGCCAGGGCAGATCAGCGTGGCTGCGGTACCCGGCGTTTCAACCACTTGCCGCAATAACGCGGATAGCGCGGCGGCGACCATTACCAACGAGGCCGACGTTGCGCTGAACGCGGGACATGTGGCGGTGCGTCTGCCGAGTGGCAGCAAAATTCCCGTGGGTGGTTGCACGATTACGTTGAATGTCACTGGCGCGACGCCGGGTGTGCACAACAACAACATCCCCGCTGGCGCGCTGCAAACCGATTTCGGCAACAACCAGCAACCGGCCAATTCCACCCTGACCATCAGCACGCTGGGCTATGTCTCCGGTCGGGTGTTCCAGGATAACAACCTCACCCCGAATGGCATTTATGAGCCGGGTACCGATACGCCGATTGCGGGTGTCAGCATCGCGCTGCATACAGGCGCTTCCTGTAGCAATGCCTTGGTCAGCCAGGTTGGCCTGACCAACCCGGTCACGACCGACCCGCTGGGCAACTATCTGTTTTCCAGCTTGCCGGCCGGCACCTATTCGGTCTGCCAGTCCAGCCAGCCGGCCGGGACGACCAACGGCACGACGACGGCGGGCGCCATCACCCCGGTCAACAGCAGTACCGGCACGCCGGGCACGGCTTCCAACCCGACGTCTACGAGCAGCCAGATTATCGGCATCGTGCTCAATGGTGACGGTGGCGGTGGCGAGATCAGCGGTTCGTCCGGCAACAACTTCGCCGAGGTTGCGCCTTCCAGTATTTCCGGCACGGTGTTCCTGGACCAGAACAACAACGGTATCCAGAACGGCGCGGATACGGGCATCAGCAGTGTGCGCGTAGACCTGTTGGACGGCAGTGGCACCCTGATCACATTCACCAACACCGATGCGTCCGGTAACTACAGCTTCAGCAACTTGCTGCCCGGAACCTACTCGGTGCGAGAACCGACGCAACCGCCCAGCACATCCAACGGCATCACCACGGCCGGTGCGGTCGGCAACGGCGGAACGGCGGGAACGGCCAGTGGCCTGACAACTTTGCCCAGCGTCATCACGAGCATCATCCTGCCGCCCAATACCAGTGTCAGCGGCAACAACTTTGCCGAGATTCCCAATACGCGGAGCATTTACGGCCGGGTGTTCGTCGACTACGACAACAACGGCACGCTGGATAGCCCGCGTGATCACGGTATCGGCGCGCAGCCCATCAACCTGACCGGCACGGACATCAACGGCAACCCGGTCAGTGCCAGTACGGCCACCGCGAGCGATGGCACTTACAGTTTCACGGGGCTGCCGGAAGGCACCTATATCCTGGCTCAACCGAATCAGCCGACCGGCACCAGCAATGGCATCACTTCCTGTGTCAGCGCCGGTTGCACGGTTACGGGCGTCGGCACCACGCCCAGCGTCATAGGCAACATCGTCCTGACCGGGGCGGCCACGGTTTCCGGCGAGAACAATTTTGCCGAAACCGCCACGGCGACTCCCGATCTGGCGATTGCCAAGACGCACTCACCGGATAGCTTCGGCACGGGCGGCAACACCGGCTATTACACGATCACCCCGAGCAACGTCGGCAGCGCTGCTACGTCCGGTTTGATTACCGTGGTGGATACCCTTCCCGCCGGCATTACCGTTGCCGCGCCAGCGACCGGCACCGGCTGGTCGTGCGTTGGCGCAATCGGCGCGAGCAGCGTGAGTTGCACCAGCAGCGCGGTCATCGCCGCCAATGCCACGGGTAATGCCATCACCTTGCGTGTGGCGGTCGCCAGCGGCTTGTCCGGGCAGATTCTCATCAATACCGCCGTCATCTCGGGCGGTAGCGAGCCGCCCGGCTTCGACGGCAACAATACGGCCACGGACCCGACGCCGATCACCGGAACCGCCTCGCTCTCCGGTTCTGTCTGGGTCGATGTGAACCATGACCGGGTAAAGGATGTGGGGGAAGCCGTGAAGTCGGGTTGGGGCGTGGAGCTCCTGCTCGGCAACGTTCTGGTCGCGTCGACGGTATCCGGTTCAGACGGCCGTTATGCCATCACCGGGATTGCACCAGGGTCCGGTTATCAGCTGCGTTTCCGTGAGCCCACCACGCAAGCGATTTTTGGTTATGCCGTGACCAACGAACGCGGCGTCACGCCCGTTGATAACACCCGCGATACAGGCGCCACGACGGTAAACACCGCCGCCGCCAATCCGAGCAACCCGGCGGGCGCGGACGTTTCCAGCCGTGATGGCACCCTGCGAGGGCTGAAATTCCTGGCTGGCGACGACATCGTCCAGCAGAGTCTGCCACTTGACCCCGCCGGGGTGATCTATGACGCCATTACCGGACTACCGGTATCGGGCGCTCTGGTGGAGTTGCGCGTCGGCGGTGTGGCGGTTCCCTCTTCGTGTCTGGTGACCAGTAATCCACAGACCACCGGTAGCGATGGTTTCTATCAATTCCTGCTTCTACCCGGCCCGCCGGGGGGGTGCCCGGCCAGCGGCAGCACGTTCACCCTGGCGGTCACGGCCCCAGGCAGCTATCTGCCGGCGCCTTCGACCTTTGTGCCAGCTTGTGCGGGCACGCTGACTGTCGGCTCCAGCGTCACGCCGTGGGAGGTGCGCGACGTTGATCCTGGTGTGGGAGTGAACTACCTGTCGGCGACACCGCATGCCACCGTGATCGGCGCCTGTCCGGGTAGCACGGCGGGTCTTGCTCCCGCCAATCAGGTCAGCAGCCAGTATTACTACGACTTCATCATTACTTTTGGTGGCGGTGGCTCCGCCAACGTGGTCAACAACCATATCCCGCTCGATCCGGTGCTGTCCGGCGCCATTCGCATGACCAAGACCACGCCGTTGATCAATGTGTCCAAGGGCGATCTGGTGCCCTACACCATCACCGCCACCAACACCCTGACCGGTACCTTGAGCAATGTTGATTTGCCGGACCTGCTGCCACCGGGTTTCAAGTACAAGGCGGGCAGCGCGAGCTACGACGATGACTGCAACGGGCCCATCGCGCCGGTGCACCTGGAGCCAACGGTCAGTGGTCGCACTCTGACCTGGCCGAATCGCACCTTCACCGCCGCCGGAACGGCACAGTCGTGCAAGCGCATCAAACTGATACTCGTGGTGGGCGCGGGGGTGGGCGAGGGCGAGTACACCAACCTGGTCTGGGCGGTGAATACCATCGTCAACACGCGGATTTCCAACACCGCCGCCGCCACCGTTCGCGTCGTCCCCGACCCCACCTTCGATTGCTCCGACATCATCGGCAAGGTGTTCGACGACCAGAACGCCAACGGCTATCAGGACGAGGGCGAGCCGGGCATTCCCAATGTGCGCGTCGCCACCGCGCGTGGCCTGCTGGTGACCACCGACAAGGACGGGCGTTTCCATGTGGCCTGCGCCGATATTCCGCAGGCGCAGCACGGTTCCAACTTCATCATGAAGCTGGATGAGCGCAGCCTGCCTTCCGGATATCGCCTCACCACCGAGAACCCGCGCGAGGTGCGCACCACGCGCGGCAAGATGGTGAAGCTGAACTTCGGCGCCGCCATCCATCGCGTGGTTCGGCTGGAATTGAGTGATGCCGCCTTCCAGGCCGGAGCGTCCGATCCCGCCCCCGCCCTGGCGAGCGCTTTGGACAAGCTGCCGGAGACGCTGCGCGTGAAGCCTTCGGTCGTGCGCCTGGCGTATCAGGCTGGCAAGGAGGATGGCGCTCTGGCGTCGGCGCGCCTGCGCGCGGTACGAGAACGACTGGAGGAATTGTGGAAGGCCCAGGGTTGTTGCTACACCCTGGTGTTCGAGGAAGAAATCTTCGAGCGCGCTTCCGCGAAGAAGGGGGGCGCGAAATGAAATTCGCAAAACGCAAAACCATGAACAAGAAGCTGCTCTGCCTATTGTTGGCCTCCGGCCCGCTGTATGCCGCCGAGGCGCCGCGTTTTTGCCAGGTGGATGGCGCCTGCGCGCCCTGCGAGAAGGACAAGGATGGCAAGGAGGAAAAATCCTGTCGCCGCGTGAATGGCAAGCGTATCGACCATGGCGCCAGCCTGGGTGCGCGCGGCACACCGAGTAACGGCGAGCGGGAACTGGCGACGGAAACCTTTGTGTTGTCGGATGCCGACGCCGTGGCGCCGGTTGTGACGGTGGAGCGTCAGGTAGTCGCTGCGCGCCAACCTGACCTACGTCAGGGTGAAGCAGCTTCCGCGCCGCCACGCCCGACCCAGGAAATCCGCCTGGTGGAACGCAAGACGGTGCAGCCGGGCGAGCGCACGGTGCTGGCGCCTTCGTCTTTCATCTCCGGCGGCAGCGAGTTGGGCGATGCATTGAAATCGCGCCTGGATGAACTGGTGGCGCATTTGAACGGGCGCCAGAAGTTGCGCCTGGCGGTGATCGGCCATACCGACACGCAGCGTCTGTCGCCACGCAGCCAGGCGAAATACCGCGACAACCGTGGCCTTGGCCTGGCGCGCGCCGACATCGTCGCCGCTTATCTGGGCGACAAACTGGGTTTGCCGACGGATCGCATCACCAGCGACTCCAAGGGGCCGGATCAGCCGCTGGCGGGAAATGACACCCCGGAAGGTATGGCGAAGAACAGGCGCGTGGAAATTCGCGCCTGGTACGAGGATGTGGTGGTGCATCAGGAAGAGGTGGTGGTGCCGCTGCCGCCGGTCGAGCCACCTGCGCCGCCCGCGCCGGTAATGGCTCCCGCGCCCGTCGCCCAAGTCGTGGTGCCTCAGCCGCTGCGTTCCTGCGACGAAGTGCTGGCCGCGCGCACGCGTGCCGAGGAGGTGCCGTTCCGCATCAGCATCGACGGTGTGCCGCAGGAAGACAGCGGCGTGATCGACCCGGACATCCAGCGTTGTACCGACGTCTCCCTGGAAAAGGCCGACATCCAGATTCGCTACGACACGCTGGAACAGACGCCGGTGCTCAACGCCCATGCCTGGCCCAACGCCGTGGCGCGCGACGGCAAGGTGGAAATCACCGGCTGGAGCAATTACGCGGCCTTCATCGCCAAGGCAGAGCTGCGTCTGTTCGCGCCGGGCGTGTCCACCCAGGGTGTGCCGCTGGCGCTGTTGCCGCTGGAATTGGGGCAGCCCGCCGCCTGGATGCCCGCCGGGTTCAAGCAGGATCATGTCCAGTACGTTTTGCGGGTTTACGACGCGCGCGGCCGTTTCGACGAAACCCGGCCCAAGCGCATCGACCTGACCGATAAAGCCCGCCCGACCGAAGACGTGGACAAGCGCGAGCGCGAACTCCTGGCCGGCTACGGCGAGAACAGCCTCGCCATCCACAACATCCAGACCCACGGCGGCGCGGTCACCGCCAATGGCGGCGGCATCCAGCCGGGCGAGGCGGTGTATTTCCTCGGCCAGCCGGTGCCGGTGGACGCCAAGGGCGATTTCGCCGCGCGCCAGATATTGCCCGCCGGGCCGCATGTGGTGGAAGTCGAGGTGAAGAAAGCCGATGGCCGGAGCGCGCGTTATTCCCGGAACCTGTCCATCGCCGCCGATGACTGGTTCTATCTCGGCATCGCCGACCTCACCCTGGGGCGCAATTCCACCAGCGGCCCGGCCAAGTTGGTGACGGCGGACACCACCGACCATTTCGACAACAAGATGTATGTCGATGGCCGCCTGGCCTTCTACCTGAAGGGCAAGGTGAAGGGCGAGTGGCTGCTGACCGCTAGCGCCGACACCCGTGAACAGCCGCTGAAGAGCCTGTTCTCCAACTTCGCCGAGAAAGACCCGCGTTACCTGTTGCGCAGCCTCGACCCGGACAAGTACTACCCGGTCTATGGCGACGATTCCACGGCCATCGACGACGCGCCCACCCAGGGCAAATTCTTCGTGCGCCTGGCGCGCGGCGATTCGCAAGTCATGTGGGGCAGTTTCAAGACCAGCCTCACCGGCACGGAATTCGCCAACTACAGCCGCGCGCTGTACGGCGCGCGCGCCAAGCTGGTGTCCGATTCGGCCACGAAGTACGGCGAGAAGCGCGGCAGCCTGGAAGTGTTCGCCGCCGACCCCGGCACCCTGCAATCGCGCGAGGAATTCCGCGGCACCGGTGGTTCGCTCTATTACCTGCACAACATGGACATCACCCCGGGTTCGGAGCGGGTGTGGGTGGAGATTCGCGACAAGGACAGCGGCCTGGTACTGAAGACCCAACAACTGGTCGCGGTGCAGGACTACGAGGTGAACGCGCTCCAGGGCCGCATCACCCTGCGCGAGGCACTGGCTTCCACGGCGGGCGCGAGCACCCTGGTGCAGTCCGGCGACCTTTCCGGTCACCCGGTCTACCTGATCGCCACCTACGAATACGCCCCTGGCGTGACCTCGGTGAGCAGCATGGTGGTCGGTGGCCGCGCCAGCGCCTGGGTGAACGATCACCTGCAAGTGGGGACTTCCGGCTATCGTCAGGACGGCCCGCGCCAGAATCTCAAGGGGGTTGATGCCACGCTGCGTTACAAACCCGGCACCTATGTGAAAGTGGAGGGCGCGCGTTCCGACGGCGCCGGTTCCGGCGCGCAGACCTCGCAGGATGGCGGTTTCGGCTTCAAACCTCTGAATTCCACCGGCGGCAAGGCCGACGCGCAGCGCGTGGAAGCCGGCGTCGATTTCGCCGAGGTTAAAGACGGCGCCAAGGGCAAGGCCACTTTCTACTGGCAGGATCGCGCGGCTGGTTTCTCCGGCCCCGGCCAGATCAGCAGCGGCGGCGAAGCCATCACCCAGCAGGGCGGTAGTGTCACCTGGCAGGCGACGGACACCACCGAACTCAAGTTGAAAGCCGACGAAAAGGATGCCACCAGCCAGACCAGGAAGGCGGCCGAGGTGAATGTCAGCCACACCCTCAACCCCAACTGGAAGGCCGGGGTGGGGGTGCGCGCGGACGACATCAATACCCGCACCGCCAATGCCAGCCCGATCCTGTCGCAATCGGGCAACCGCACCGATGCGGTGGTGCGCATGGATTACACGCCGGATGCCGACAAGAAAGCCGGCTGGAGCGCCTATGGTTTCGGCCAGGGCACCCTGGACAAGAGCGGTACCCGCCACGGCAACGACCGCTTCGGGCTCGGTGGCGAACGGCGTGTCAACGACCGCTTCAAGCTGGGCGGCGAGGTGTCCGATGGCGATGGCGGCTTCGGCGCGCGCGTCTCCGGCGACTGGCAGGTGGATGACCGTTCCAGCTTGTATACCAACTACACGCTGACCCCGGATCGCACCGACGACGGCTTCCGTGGCCGCGCCGGTCTACTCACGACCGGCGGCAAAACGCGCTACTCCGATGCGCTCAGCCTCAACGCCGAGGAGCGTTACCAGCACGGCGACGGCCCCTCCGGCCTGATCCACGCCTTCGGCCTTGACCTGTCACCCAACGAGCGCTGGAGTTACGGCCTCAAACTGGAGTCCGGCAAGCTGTCCGACCCGGCGGCGGGCGACATGGATCGCCAGGCGGTGGGCTTCACGGTCGGTTACCGCAAGGACGCCACCCGCTATGCCGGGGCGCTGGAATACCGCCACGAGGACAGTTCCACCACCGCTGGCGTCAGCGGCACCCGCGAAACCTGGCTGATGAAGAACACCCTGGGTTATCAGATCGACCCGAACTGGCGCTTCCTCGGACGCCTCAACTTTTCCACCTCCAGCAGCAGCGGCGGCGCCTTTCAGGATGGCGAGTATCTGGAACTGGTTACCGGCTACGCCTGGCGGCCGGTCAAGAACGACCGCTGGAATACCTTGTTCAAGTACACCTATCTCTACAACCTGCCGTCGCCGGGGCAGTTGTCCAACAGCCTGGCGGCGGACTTCGCCCAGAAGAGCCATGTGCTCGCCGTCGACACCATCTACGACCTGCGTCCCTGGGTCTCGGTCGGCGGCAAGCTGGGCGTGCGCCGGGGCGAGTTGAAGGACAGCAAGGTGGGCGGCGACTGGTATTCCTCCACCGCCTGGCTGGGCATTCTGAGAGCCGATTGGCATTGGGTGCATGAGTGGGACATCCTCACCGAACTGCGCATGCTCGATGTGGCCGCCGCGAGCGACAGCCAGGCCGGCGCGCTGGTCGGGGTGTACAAGCACCTGAACAAACACGTGAAACTGGGTGGTGGCTACAACTTCACCCGTTTCTCGGACGACCTGACCGATGTCTCCTACCGCTCGCGCGGTTGGTTCATCAATTTGATCGGCAAGATGTGACGGCGCTTTTCTCCCCCCTTTTTCAAAGGGGGGCAGGGGGGGATTTGTTTGTGGCTTGCACGACCGCGACCGTTGCTAAATCCCCCTCACTCCCCCTTTGAAAAAGGGGGAAGGTGTCTGGGTTATCCCTGGTGCCGAAGCAACCCAGAACGTGGTTAGCCGGCGAGATGCCGGCGCTACAATCGCGCCATATTCCCCAGGCGGCGCAGTCCATGATCAAACCGAAAATTCCCTCGATGGTCGACCCCGGCGGTAGCCAGGAGGCCAATCTCTCGGCGCGGGAATCCTGGCGCGTGTTCGAGATCATGGCCGAGTTCGTCGAGGCCACCGAGCGTCTGGCGCCGATCCGGCCGGCGGTGTCCATCTTCGGCAGCGCGCGGATTTCGCCGGATTCAGCCTATTACATGCTCACCGAAACCATTGCCCGCAAGCTGTCGGATGCCGGCTTCGCGGTGATTTCCGGGGGCGGGCCAGGGGTGATGGAAGCGGCCAACAAAGGCGCTTTCTTCGGCCACTCGCCCAGCGTCGGCCTCAACATCCAGTTGCCGCACGAACAGCGCAGCAACCCGTTCCAGGACATCAGCCAGACCTTCCGGCACTTCTTCGCGCGCAAGGTCATGTTCGTGAAGTTTGCCAGCGCCTACGTGGTCATGCCCGGCGGTTTTGGCACTCTGGACGAACTCATGGAGGCGCTCACCCTGGTGCAGACCGGCAAGACGCCGCGCATTCCCATCATCCTGGTGGAGTCGAAGTTCTGGGGTGGCCTGGTTGAGTGGTTCCGGGAGCGGCTCGTGAACGAAGGCATGATCGAACCGGGCGACATGGATCTGATCCAGGTGATCGACGAACCCGACCAGGTGGTCGCCGCCATCTTCAGCTATTACGAAACCCGCGGCTTCGAGCCCTCGCCGCAGGAACGGGAGATTCTGTTCAATCTGTAAGCGGGCACGGGCTAAAATCCAAAACAGGTATACCAGGCGTCAGGCGGCCTCCGGCAACCTGACCTACAACACAGCCAACGAGACGACATCATGCGCAACTACGCTTTCCTGCTCGCCGCCCTGCTAGCTCTTCCGGTTTATGCCGCGCAACCTCGTCTGGAGCCGTTGCCCGACATCCCGCCGCCACCCGGCATGGTCGATCCGTCGCTGGAGCCGCGGATCACCATCATCCAGCGCGGCGGCGACCGGGTGGAGGAGTTCCGCATCAAGGGCCGGCTGTACATGATCCGGGTCACGCCGCCGCATGGGCACGCTTACTATCTGGTCGATCAGCGCGGAGATGGCGCGATGCGCCGCTACGATGATCTCTCCCCGAACTTCCAGGTGCCCATGTGGGTCATTTCGGAGTTCTGAACGCGCTTTCCCTTCCCACACGCCGCCTTACCGGCGGCGTTTGCATTTCCTGGAACCCATGAATTCGCTCACCATTTCGCGTCCTCCCGCATCCGCCGGCCTGCTCTGGATCAAGGAAGGCTGGCGGCTGTTCAAGCTGGCGCCGGTTCCCTGGATGGGCATGACTGCCCTGGCCTTCATGGTGATCATCGGCGTGAGCATGATCCCCTGGGTCGGCCATTTCGCCATCGAACTGCTCTCCCCCTTCCTGGTGGCGGGCTACTTCTCCGCCAGTCGCGCCGCTCTCGCTGGTGAACCGGTCACCTTCATCCATCTCGCCGCCGGCGGCCAGAGCGGCCGCGATACGTTGCTGCGCATCGGTGTGGCTTACATGGTCGGCTCATTGCTGGTCTTCGCGCTGGTCAACCTGCTGACCGGCAGCGATCTGCGCGAGGTGATGCGGCTGGCTCAAGACCCCGCCGCGCTGCCGCCGGCCGAATTGGAACGCCTTGTCGCGGCCGCTCTGCCCGCCATGATGCTGGCCTCGGCCCTGTTCGCGCCGCTGCTCATGGCCACCTGGTTTTCCCCCGGCCTGGCCCTGTTCGATGCTTTTCCCGCCGGGCGCGCGCTCTGGTGGAGTCTGTGGGCCTGCTGGGTGAGCTGGCGCCCGATTCTCTATTACAGTTTGGTCCTGGGAATGCTCGGCATGGTGGCCCTGGTGATTCCCTTCGGCCTGGGCATGCTGGTGTTCCTGCCGGTAACCTTGATCTCCACCTATGTCGCCTACCGGATGATCTTCACGCCCATCGAAGAGCCGGTGATGGAGAACGGCGCGACGCCATGAGAACGCTGCTCCTCGCGCTGCTCCTGGCTGTCGGCGCCGTATTGACCACCGAGGCGACCACCGCGCCGGCCGCCGATGTGCCGAGCGATGTATCCACCCCCCCGGTGAAATTCGGTGACGCGCTCAACCAGAAGTTTCACCACCCACGCTGCCTGCAATGCCACCAGTTCAACAGCGCCCGGCACCAGGGCCGCGCCTACAACTCGCATAGCGCCCGCTTCCTCTGTGACCGCTGCCACAGCGGCAACATCACCGGCCTGCGACGCGGCGAGTGGATCGCCCCGCCGGAAAGAATGGACTGGACCGACCTCAGCGCGCGCGACACCTGCATGCTGATCAAGCGCAACCTGGCCGGCGACGACCCGGCCACGAACATGCTCGCGCACCTGCTGGGCGACGTTCGCGTCCACTGGGCGCTGGACAACGGCATGACCCCCGGCGGCCGCTTCCCCGCCGTCCCCGGCGGTTCCCCCGAGTTCGCGAAACAGGCGCGGGAATGGGTGACGGGGGGGATGTTGTGCGAGTGATCAAATCGGCCCGCGACCACGCCTGTAGTGCCGGCTTCCAGCCGGCTGTTGCAAGATGTCGGCGCCACATGGCGACTCGCTCTTGATCTTTTCTTATGCCTGAAATTTCCTTCCTAGCCGTCTTCCTCACCGGTCTGCTTGGCGGCGCGCATTGCGTGGGCATGTGCGGCGGCATCGTCGCGGCGATTTCCTTGCAGCCGGGGGGGAAGCAGCCGTTCACGTTCCATCTGGCCTATAGCGCCGGGCGCATCGCCAGTTATTCGGCGGCGGGGGCGTTGGCGGGGTTGATCGGGTCGGCGGCTTTCCTCTCCGATACCTTGTATCCCGCGCAGCAGGGGCTCTATTTCCTGGCGCAGGTGGTGCTGATTCTGCTCGGGCTGTATCTCGCCGGCCTGAATCAGAGCGTGCTGGTTCTGGAGCGGGTGGGCGGGGTGGTGTGGCGGCGGGTTCAGCCGCTGCTGGCGCGGGTGATGCCGATCCGCTCCCTGCCCCAGGCCCTGGCGGCCGGGGCTTTGTGGGGCTGGTTGCCGTGTGGGCTGGTCTATAGCGTGCTGGTATCCGCCCTGGCTTCCGGCGGGGCGGGACAGGGCGCCACCTTGCTGTTGCTGTTCGGGCTCGGCACCCTGCCCAATCTGCTGCTCATGGGCTGGGCGGCGGATTCGTTGCGGGAGTGGGTGCGCCGAGTCTGGGTGAAACGGGTTGCCGGCCTGGGGGTGGCCTCGATGGGTATCTGGGGCTTGGTTCAGTTAATGCGTTGAGGCGGTTTGCGCACCGTGGAAGTCACGCGCGAATTCGCTTTTCATCACCTTTCCCATCACGTTGGCATTGACCAGGAAGCGCAGGGTGTCCGGCGTGGAGACCTGGAATTCGCCCAGGTAGTAGACCGAATTGCCGTCGCGGACTTCGCGGATGGGGATGTTGGACAGGTTGTTGCGCAGGTTGATGGCGCCGGCATAAACCTGGCCGGGTAGAGTTTCACTGGCGCCGGATTTGTCTTTTTTCACCAGAGTCACGGTCAGCAGGCCCCGTGTCGGGCTGCGTTCCACGTTGTAGTTCTTCGCGGCCTCGGCGGTGAGTTCCGTGGTGGGCACGGCGACGCTGAACAACTCGATATCCCTGGTCGAGTAGCGGTCGTTGGCCTGGGCCTGGGGGACAAGCAGAAAGGCGAGCAGCAGTAGCGCGCGGTGGGTGGTCATGAATATCTCCTCGATGTTTGCGTCTCGGCTGCCACTATAGCGCCCAAGTGGGCTGCTGGCTGGGCTTCGTCAGCAGGGCCGCGCGAGGGTAATCCTGCCGACGAGAGAGCCCGATGTTTCGAGATAAACTGCTCCGTCTTTTTTTGCCTCGAACCACCATGACCCAGATGACCCCCCAGGAAATCGTTCACGAACTCGACAAGAACATCGTCGGTCAGAATTCGGCCAAGCGCGCCTGTGCCATCGCCCTGCGTAATCGCTGGCGGCGCATGCAGGTGGAAGGCGAACTGCGCCAGGAAATCACGCCCAAGAATATTCTCATGATCGGCCCCACCGGGGTCGGCAAGACCGAAATTGCGCGACGCCTGGCGCGGCTGTCCGGGGCGCCGTTCATCAAGGTGGAAGCCACCAAGTTCACCGAGGTGGGCTATGTCGGCAAGGATGTCGACAGCATCATTCGCGACCTGGCCGAGATCGCCATCAAGCAGGCGCGTGAAGAGGCCACCCGCAAGGTGGCGATGCGCGCGGAGGAGGGCGCCGAGGAACGCATCCTAGACGCCCTGCTGCCGGGCGCGCGCGACGCCTGGGAGGAAGGGGCGAACAAGGAAGAATCGGCCACCCGGCAGAAATTCCGCAAGATGCTGCGCGAGGGGCAACTGGCCGATAAGGAAATCGAACTCGATCTGGCCGCCTCCTCCTCGCAGATGGAAATCTTCGCGCCGCCCGGCATGGAAGAACTCACCAACCAGCTCCAGGGCATGTTTCAGAACCTGGGCAATCGCCGCACCCAGAAGAAGAAGCTGAAGATCGCCGAAGCGATGAAATTGCTCACCGACGAGGAGGCCGGCAAGCTGGTCAACGAAGAGGAACTGAAGCTCGCGGCGCTGCACAACGTCGAATCCAACGGCATCGTCTTCCTCGATGAAGTGGACAAGATCGCCGGCCGCGAGAGCCAGGGCGCCGATGTTTCTCGGCAAGGCGTGCAGCGCGACCTGCTGCCGTTGGTGGAAGGCGCCACCGTCTCCACCAAGATCGGCATGATCAAGACCGACCACATCCTGTTCATCGCCAGTGGCGCTTTCCATCTCTCCAAGCCGTCCGACCTCATTCCGGAATTGCAGGGGCGTTTCCCGATTCGGGTGGAACTGCAAAGCCTGACCGTCGCCGACTTCGAACGCATCCTCACCAGCACCGATGCCTGCCTCACGCGGCAATATCAGGCGCTGATGGAAACCGAGGGCGTGAAACTGGAATTCACCCCCGAGGCCATCCGCCGCCTCGCCGAGATCGCCTGGAGCGTCAACGAACGCACTGAAAACATCGGCGCGCGCCGGCTTTACACGGTGATGGAGCGCCTGCTCGATGACCTCTCCTTCGACGCCGACCGGCGCGGCGGCGAGACGCTCAACATCGACGCCGACTATGTCGATGCCCGTTTGAAGGAACTGGCGGCGAGCGAAGACCTGGCGAGATATGTGTTGTAACGGGCGCAAGGAAGGGAGTGCGAAGGCCATTTCCGCCTTTGCAACGGCTCTAAGACCGTTAACTGGTGATGCGGTTGGAGTAGTGGTTCCCCCCTTTACCAAAGGGGGGGCAGGGGGGATTTCTGAGGCGGTGGCTCAGGTAAACGTCGCTAAATCTCTGATAAAGCCCCTACCCTTCGGTATCCCAACCCCCCTTTGGGCAAGCGGGGGGTAGGGCGCCATGCTCCCCATACGCCTCGACCTCTCCTTGCCCGATTGGGTTGCTCGTCACGTCGCCGCCTGGCCGGAGCACGCCGATGATCGTGCGCGCATGCACCTGGTCCTGGGGCTTGCCCGGGAGCATGTCGAGCGGGATGGTGGCGGGCCTTTCGCGGCGGCGGTGTTTGCCGAAGGGCGGGTGGTCGCGGTGGGCGTCAACCGTGTGTTGCCCGAACAGAACTCGCTGTTACATGCCGAGGTGCTGGCCATCATGCTGGCGGAAAAGCATTTCGCCAGCCACAACCTGGGGGCGGCCGATCTGCCCCGACTGGAACTGGTCAGCTCCTGCGAACCCTGCGCCATGTGCCTGGGCGCGATCCTTTGGAGTGGCCTCAAGCGGGTGGTGAGCGGCGCCACGCGCGCGGACGCCGAACAGGCCGGCTTCGATGAAGGCCCGGTGTTCCCCGCTTCGCACCGCTATCTCGAAGCGCGCGGCATCGAACTGGTGCATGGGGTACTGCGTGAGGAAGCGCGCGAGGTATTCGACCTGTACCGGGCGCGCGGCGGGCGACTGTATTAGCCGGAAACGACGGCCGCTTGCGCCATTGCATCGCGGGCAAGCCCGCTCCCACGGTGGACTAACGGATGCGCCACATTGCTCAAACCGTGGCCATCTCCGATCTTCATTTTCATGTGAACCATGCACACGCGGAATGGATTTCCACTGCCTGTTTGTGTTGATCCGTTTATTCCCGATTACCCGCCTACCGTGGCTATAGAGCCTTAGCTCGGATGGGGAGCGCGCGGAATCCAGGCTGCTGGTTTGCTTCCGTCTCGTCCGGCTTGAAACGATTTGTTCTTTGACGTGTAAAACTTTTACACATATGATTGTTTCACCATGTCGTCGGCATGGGCGATTTTCATCCCTCATGTTTTCCGGTCAGGAGGCTTTCATGACTACTAAGCGAACTATCCATTGGTTGGCGCTGCTGTTGGCGCCATTGTTGTTGCTTACGCAACCCGTTCTAGCCGATTCCGATCGTTCCGAATCCGGCAAGTCCTCTTCTTCCAGATCCAGTTCCAGAGCCGCGCTTCAGGCCAGTCCAGCGACCTTGGCGCTGACCGTGGGCGACTCGGCGACGGTCAGTCTGTCCAATGTCTCCGGCGACGTGGAAGTGAGCAGTTCCAGTTCAAAGGTGGCCGGCGCGAGCTATTCCAGCGGCAAGATCAAGGTCACCGCCAAGGCCGCCGGTAGCGCGAAACTGACGGTGCGTGATTCGCGCGGCAGCGTGGCTATTTCGCTGACCGTAACCGTACCGCCCAAAACCGCGCCGCCCGCCATGAGCGCCAGCCCCGGCGCCTTGAGCCTGGCGCCCGGTGGCGAGGCAAACATCGCGCTGTCCAATGTTTCCGGTAGCCTGAGCGCGAGTTCCTCCAACACCCGCGTCGCCATAGTCGAAGCATCCGACGCGCGCGTCAAAGTCACCGCCAAGAGCACGGGTTCCGCGCAAGTCACGATCAAGGACGGCAAGACCACGCTGACCATTCCGGTCACGGTCACCCAGACCACCAGTGGTGGTGGCTCGACGGGCGGCGGCACGACGGCCTCCACCTATACGCTGGTGGCCTGGAACGATCTGGGTATGCACTGCATGGACGGTGATTACTCGGTGTTCTCCATCCTGCCGCCGTTCAACAATCTGCACGCGCAATTGGTGGACAGCGGCAACAACAAGCTGGTCACCGCCGGTGTCACCCTCACCTATGAGGCCATGGCCGACCTGGATGGCTCGACCAACAGTATTTCCTCGACCAAGAGCAATTTCTGGCTCTATGCCCAGCCGCTCTATGGCGCCAAATTGCCGGATGACGTCGGCCTGACCGGGAACATGGCCCCGTCGTACACCCCGAGGGCGCTTACCTTCGAGGCCGCGAGCGGCCAATACATCGCCGATGGCATTCCCCTCACCCCGTATGACGACGCCGGCCGCAAGAACTTCTATCCCATGGTCAAGGTGGTGGCGCGCGACGCCGCCGGCAAGCAACTGGCCCAGGCCCGCGTGGTGTTGCCGGTTTCCGATGAAATGAGCTGCGCCGCCTGCCATGCCTCCAACTCCGGCGCCGCGGCCAAGCCCGCCGTCGGTTGGGCCAACGATGCGCAGACGGAACGCGACTACAAACGCAACATCCTGGCCCTGCACGATGAGAAATCGCTGAGCGTGAAAGCCTATCAGGACGCGCTGAAGGCCAAGGGCTACGCCGCCGCCGGCCTGGCGGCCACCGCCGCCAGCGGCAAGCCCATCCTGTGCGCCGCCTGCCATGCCTCCAATGCCTTGCCCGGCACCGGCGTGGCCGGCATCAAACCCCTGACCGCCGCCATCCACAGCCATCACGCCATGGTGAAAGACGCGGCCACCGGCCAGGTGCTCGACAGCATCAACAACCGTAGCGCCTGCTACCAGTGCCACCCCGGCTCGCAAACCAAGTGCCTGCGCGGCGCCATGGGCAAGGCGGTGCTGGCCAACGGCCAGGCGGCGATGGATTGCCAGAGCTGTCACGGCACCATGTCCAACGTCGGTAGCGCCACCCGTACCGGCTGGCTGGATCAGCCCAACTGCCAGGCCTGCCACCACGACGGCAAGCGCGATCTGGCGGCGGTCAGCGGCACCGGCATCCTGAAGAAGTGGCAGGATACCCGTTATGCCACCAACGCCAATGTGCCCGGCAGCGGTTTCAGCCTGTATCGCTTCAGCAAGGGTCATGGCGGTCTGCAATGCGAGTCCTGCCACGGTTCCACGCATGCCGTATACCCGAGTTCCCACGCCAACGACAACGTGTTGTCGAACGACGTGCAAGGTCGCTCCGGCACCATCGGCGAATGCGCCTCCTGCCACAAGAAAGTGCCGATGACCGCCGACAAGGGGCCGCACGGCATGCACACCATGGGCAGCGCCTGGGTCAGTGGGCACAAGAACTACGCCGAGAACAACACGGCGGCCTGCGCTTACTGCCACGGCGCCGACTATCGCGGCAGCGTGCTTTCCACGGTGAAAGCCGCGCGCAGCTTCAATGCCGATGGCAAGACGGTGAACTTCGCCGCCGGCCAGAAGGTGGGCTGCTATGACTGCCACAATGGGCCTAAAGGCGACTAAGCCTGATGCTGTGTCCAGGAAAAGCGGGTGGGAGGGTTCCCACCCGCTTTTTTTCCATGAACCTGTTGGACTTTTCATGCGAGACGCGTGAAAAGTCCAACCGGCTGATAGATTCGCCAGGTGTGCTTTGCACACAAGCCTCATGTAGGCCGGATGGACGTATTTGATATGAACCCAGGATGAACTCGAATCGGGATTTGCTCCCCCACGCTTCTCTAGTCACCTCGCCCAGGTTGTTGCAGGCGGTGCAGCGCTTGTTGCGTCCGCTGGCGCGTCTGCTGATGGCCCATGGTGTCAATTACGTGGCGTTCTGCGACCTGGCCAAGGGCGTGTTCGTGGATGTCGCCGCGCGCGATTTCCCTGATGACGGCGGCACGGTCACGGACAGCCGGGTGAGCCTGCTGTCCGGAGTGCACCGCCGCGAGGTCAAGCGCTTGCGTGAGGAAATGTTGTTGCAGATGCCGCCTTCGCCGGTGGTGTCCCTGGGCGCACAAGTGGTCTCGCGCTGGTGCGCCGATGCCGCTTATCTCGATAGCCAGCGTCATCCCGTGGCACTGCCGCGTTCCGCCAGCCAGGGTGGCGCGGTGTCGTTCGAGCGCCTGGTGGAAAGCGTCAGCAAGGACATCCGCCCGCGCGCCGTGCTCGATGAATGGCTGCGTCTGGGGGTGGTGACGCTGGATGGCGAAGACCGCGTGCATCTGGTCGAACATGCTTTCGTGCCGGCGCGCGGGCTGGACGAGAAAAGCTTCTATCTGGGCAAGAACATCGGCGACCACCTGGCGGCGGCGACGCACAACCTGCTCGACGGCCAGCCGCCCTTCCTGGAACGCAGCGTGTATTGCGATGGCCTGTCGCCGGCGTCGCTCGCGACCCTGCGCGCCCTCTCGCGCGAACTGGCGATCGACGCCATGCAGGAGATCAACCGCCGCGCACTGCAATTGCAGGAAGCGGACCTGGGCCAGGAAGGCGCCAGCCAGCGCATGACCTTCGGCGTCTACTACTACGCGGAAGAGGCCATGGCGAAGCGCGGAGAAAACCGCTGATGCGATGCATGAGCCTGCTGCTGGCCGGCTTCCTGTTCTTCGCGGGCGGCGCCCACGCCAACCCCTGTTCGCTGCCCGGCCTGAACCTGGATGGCGGAGGCATGGGGGGAAGCGGCCACCAGGGTGACGGCACAGGTTCGGGAGGCACCGGCCACGGTGGTGATGGCACGGGCACGGGGGGGACAGGCCACGACGCTGATGGCTCCGGCATGGGCGGTACCGGCCACGACGGCAGTGGCAGTGGTGGTACCGGGCTGCGCGCGGACGGCAAAGGCATGGGCGGCACCGGAATCGTGGGCGTCATCACCGGTTTCGGCAGCATCTGCGTCAATGGCCTGCGCGTGACTTACGACGCGAATACTCCGGTCAGTGTCGATGGCGAAAGCGGCCACAGCGGGCAGCTCGCCATCGGCCAACTGGTTTCAGTTGAGGCGGAGGGTAGCGGCAACACGCTGAGGGCGCGCCGCATCGCCCTGATTTCCGCGCTGGTCGGGCCGGTCGACTGGGTTTCGCCCGATGGCGACGGCTTCATGGCGATGGGGCAGCGGGTGCGGATGGCGCCGGATGGTGGACTCCTGGGGGGCGCGCGCGGCCATCCGCCCAAGGTGGGCGATTTCATCCGGGTCAGCGGCCTGCGCGATACGGCGGGCAACGTGCGGGCCACCCTGGTGCAACACATCAGCCCCAGGGCGCGGGTGTCGGTGACGGCGCCGCTGGATTACCAAACCGGCAATGTGGGGCGCATCGGCCAGCTCAATGTCATCAGCGCGAAGCCGCTGCCACCCGGCCAGGAGGTGCGTCTGTCCGGCGTCCTGGAGAACGGGGTACTTAGGGTGAGCCAGACCCGCGTCGCGCCCGCGCTGGCATTCCCGGCGCAGCCGGAGCGGCTGATCTTGCAGGGCGTGGTGCAACACGGCGCCGGGCCGGCGCTGCTGGATCTCGGCTACGCGCGCATGTCCGTCAAGGCCGGGCTGGCGGTCACCGCCGAGCCGGGGCAGTGGGTCCGGGTGGAAGTGGTGACCCATGAGCATGGTGCTCTGGAAGCCGTGCGCTTCGACGCCATGCGCCCGGACGCGACCCGCTATGAGGGGCCGGGCAAGCAATCCTCGCAAGAAAAGCGGGAGCGTGAGGCCTCCGGCGGAAGTTCGGAAAAACAGGAGAAGCCCGAGGCGAAGGAAACGCCGGACAAGACCAAATTCGAAAAGAGCGACACGATCGAAAGGGTCGAGAAGGTCGAAAAGCCCGAGAAGGTGGAGAAGCCCGAGAAGGTGGAGAAACCTGAGAAAATAGAAAAGCCGGAAAAGGTGGAGAAGCCGGAAAAAATCGAGAAGCCTGAACGAGTGGAAGCCCCCGAGAGGGTGGAAAGGCCGGAACGGGTTGAAAGACATGATTAGCAACGAACTGGGGAAGTCGAAATGAACAAGCTTTATGCCGTGGCCGTGCTCTCGGTCTTACCCGCATTGCCGGCCGGCGCGGGCGATTTGACCTTCAGCAGTGGGTTGGACACCAGCAGCGGGAAATATGGCGCCAGCCAGTCCACGGAGATCTGGTATGTCCCGCTGACCGCCAAATACGAAACCGGGGCTTCCACGTTCAAGCTGACGGTTCCCTATGTGCGCATCCGCGCGCCTGGCGGCGGCACCCTGATCGGAGTCGATGCCCAGGGCCGCCCGATCTACGACGGCACCGGGGCCAAGAGCAGCCAGGAAGGTCAGGGCGATGTGGTGGCCAGCTACAGCCACAGCCTGTTCGCGCAGCCGGTAAAGGGGTTTCTGCTGGACCTGACCGGCAAGGTCAAACTGGGCACGGCGGATGCCGGCAAGGGGCTGGGCACGGGCGAAAACGATTACACCGTGCTGGCCGATCTCTACTACCTGGCCGGCGCCTGGACGCCTTTCGCCACCGTGTCCTATCGCTTCACCGGCGACCCGACGGGCCGGGATCTGAAAAACGTCTGGGGCGGTACTCTCGGCCTGGGCTACAAGCAATCCTCCGAGAACAGCCTCGGCCTCATGTGGGACAGCCGCCAGGCCAGCAGCGCCACCGGCGTCGCCAGCAACGAGGCCACCGCCTATTGGGTGCACAAGTTCGGCGGCGGCATGAAACTCCAGGCCTATGCCGTCAAAGGTTTTTCCGACGGCAGCGCGGACTGGGGCCTGGGCGCCATGTTCAGCAAGACCTTCGAAAAGTGAGCGTCATGAAAATCCCTTCCCGCGCCGCCGGCTTCACCCTGCTCGAACTGCTGGTCGTCCTGGTCATTCTCGGCTTGCTGGTCAGCTATGTGGCGCCGCGCTATTTCGCCCAGGTGGGCAAATCCGAAGTGAAGGTGGCGCGCGCGCAGATCAAGGCGCTGGAAGACGCCCTCGACCAATACCGCCTCGACGTGGGGCATTACCCGGCCTCCCAGTCGGGCCTCGCCGCGCTTGACGCACAACCCTCCGGGGAGAGCCGCTGGCAGGGACCGTATCTGAGAAAAGCCGTGCCCAACGATCCCTGGGGGCATCCCTACCAATACCGCGCGCCGGGTGAACACGGCGAATACGACCTCTGGTCCTTCGGCCGCGACGGCCAGGCCGGCGGCAACGGCGAAGACGCCGACATCGTGAGCTGGCAATGACTCGCGAACAAATCGGGCTGACTCCCCCCTTTTTCAAAGGGGGGCGGGGGGGGATTTTCGCGTTAGCTGGCGATATGCGCGAAAGCCGATGGGAAGGTGACTTCCCACTTTTTCAAAGGGGGACTGAGGGGGATTTAGCGACGTGTGCCTGTGCGGCCGTCTCGGAAATCCCCCCTAACCCCCCTTTGAAAAAGGGGGGGATCTCCACCTCATGATCTTCCAGGTCCGCGCCCTCAATGCCGCCGGTCGCGTCAGCCTGCGCCTGGAAGCCGCCACGGCCGCGGAGGCGGCGACACAGGCGCGGGGCGAGGGCCTGACCGTGCTGGCGGTGCGGCCCGAGCGGGGACTGAACACCCTGTTCTCCCGGCGCTCGCGTTTTCCCCTGCTGCTGTTCACGCGCGAACTCCTGGCGCTGCTTTCCAGCGGCCTGGCGCTGATCGAGGCCCTGCAAACCCTGCTGGAAAAGGAAACCCGCAACGAACCGCGCCAGGTGCTGAGCGGGGTGCTGGAACGGATCAATCAAGGCGAGGCCTTCTCCGTCGCCCTCGGCCATTTCCCCGCCGTGTTTCCCGCCCTCTATGCCGCCAGCGTGCGCGCCGCCGAAAAGAGCGGCGATCTGGCGCCCGCCCTGGCGCGCTATGTCGCCTGGCAGGAACGGGTGGACGTGGTGCGGCGTAGTGTGATTTCCGCATCTATCTATCCGCTCATGCTGCTGGTGCTGGGTGGGCTGGTGGCGCTGTTCCTGATCGGCTTCGTCACGCCGCGCTTCGCCTCCATCTATGCCGACAACCTGGCGCGCCTGCCCTGGGCCTCGCGCGCCTTGATGGGCCTGGGCGCCTGGATCGACGCGCATGGGCTGGGCGCCGCCCTCGCTTTTGTGGGCACCCTGGCTGCCCTGGCTTGGGCCACCACCCTTCCCGCCGCGCGCGCCGCCGTGGCGCGTCTGGCCTGGCGCCTTCCCGGCCTGGGCGAGCGTTTGCGGGTATTCCAGCTCACCCGTTTCTACCGCACCGTGGGCATGTTGCTGTCCGGCGGCACCCCCATCCTGCCCGCCCTGGACATGGCGGCGGGCCTCCTGTCGCTGGAATTGCGCGCGCGGGTGGCGGTCGCCGCCGGCCACATCCGCGCCGGCCAGCCCATATCCGAAGCCATGCAACAGGCCGGCCTCACCACGCCGGTGGCCGCGCGCCTGCTGCGGGTCGGGGAAAAAAGCGGACAGATGGGTGAGATGATGGAAAACCTCGCCAGCTTCCACGACGAGGAAACCAGCCGCTTCGTGGAAAGCTTCACCCGCGTCTTCGAGCCCCTGTTGATGGCCGTCATCGGCGTGCTGGTCGGCGGCATCGTCGTGTTGCTGTATCTGCCCATCTTTGAATTGGCGGGGAGCATCGAATGAAGCACGGCATGATCACTCCCCCGCGTGGCGTTGATTTCGGCGCAGGTGCCGGCGCAAGCGCCTTCCCCCTTTATCAAAGGGGGAGTGAGGGGGATTTGGCAACGGTTGCGGTTGCGCGGTCCTTGGATAAATCCCCCCCAGCCCCCCTTTGGAAAAGGGGGGAGCGCCACCCCACTCGTCGAGCAATTTCAGGTTGACCACACGCCCATGACCATCACCTCTGACCTCGTCCGCCAGGCGCGGGAACAAGCCCTCATCCATGGCGAAACCGCGCTGGCCGTGCTGGAGCGTCTCTCCGGGCTGGACGGCAAGGCTTTCATGCGCGCGCTGGCCGAGGCGTTTTCCTATCCGGCGCTGGACATGGCGAACTTGCGCGATATGGCGCCGGCCTTCGACCTGTTGCCGTTCGCGCAGTCCCTGGCGCGTGAGTGCGCCGCCTGCCGTGATGGCGACGGCAATCTCTGGTTCGTGTTCGCCGATCCGCTCAAGCCCGAGGTGCTGGAGTGGGCGGAACGCCGCCTCAACTTCGCCTTCCGGCCCGCCCTGGCGCGGAGCGAGGACATCCTGGCCTGGCTGCATCGCCTGGAGGTGAACCTCAAGGCGATGGACGGCATGCTGGGTGAAGCCGCCGTGGGCGGCGACGATGGCCGCGCCGAGGAGCTTTCGCTACAAGCCATCGGCGCCGACGCTTCGCCGGTGATCAAGCTGGTGCACTCCACGCTGTATGACGCGCTCTCCAGCGGCGCTTCCGACATCCACCTGGAAAACGATGCCCAGGGCCTGACCATCAAGTACCGCATCGACGGTGTGCTCAACCGCATCGCCCAGCCCGCCGGGCGCGAGATGGCGGAACAGGTGATCTCGCGGGTGAAGGTGATGGCCGAACTGGACATCGCCGAGCGGCGCATCCCGCAGGACGGCCGCTTCAAGGTGAAGTTGCGCGGCCGCGAGGTGGACATCCGCGTCTCCATCATGCCCGGCGTATTCGGCGAGGATGCCGTGCTGCGCGTGCTCGACCGCCAGCAACTCGACGACGAACTCTCCGGCATCACCCTGGAACGACTCGGCTTCGCGGGCGCCGCCCTGACCGCCATCCGGCGCCTGGCGCGCGAGCCCTACGGCATGTTCCTGGTCACCGGCCCCACCGGTTCCGGCAAGACGACGACGCTTTACGCGGCGCTCTCCGAGATCAATACCGGGCGCGACAAGATCATCACCATCGAAGACCCGGTGGAATACCAGTTGTCCGGCGTGTTGCAGATTCCGGTCAACGAGAAGAAGGGCCTGACCTTCGCGCGCGGCCTCCGCTCCATCCTGCGCCACGACCCGGACAAGATCATGGTCGGCGAGATCCGCGACCCGGAGACCGCGCAGATCGCCATCCAGTCCGCGCTCACCGGCCATCTGGTATTCACCACCGTGCACGCCAACAACGTGTTCGACGTGATCGGCCGCTTCATGCACATGGGGGTCGATCCTTACAGCCTGGTTTCCGCGCTCAACGGCGTCCTGGCGCAGCGCCTGGTGCGGGTCAACTGCCCGCGTTGCAGTGTGCCGGTGACGCCGGATGGCGAATTGCTGGCGCTCTCGGGCATCCACGGCGGCGAAGGCTGGAACTTCCACGCCGGCCCCGGCTGCGCCCACTGTCGCGGCAGCGGCTACAAGGGCCGCCGCGCCATCGCCGAACTGATGCGCCTGAACGACGAACTGCGCGAACTCATCGTCGCCCGCGCGCCCATCCGCCAGGTCAAGGAAGCCGCCGCCCGCGCCGGCGTGCGCCCCCTGCGCGAAGCCGCCCTCGATCTGGTGCGGCAGGGTGAAACCACACTGGAGGAAGCGAACCGTGTCACGTTCGTGGGCTGATTTGTTCACACCAGCCACTCTCTACCTCGGCCCAGACCGCGTCGTCCTGCGCGCGCGCGGGGGGCGCCTGACGGCGGGCGAGGCGCCGGCGTCTTTGCGCCAGGTATTGCCACTCACCCCCGGTTGGCCCGGCGCGCTCGCCGCGCTGCAAAACCTGCTGGATACGCACCAGCCGAGCGGCCGCGTGGCCGTCGTGTTGTCCTCGCATTTCGCCCCGCTCTGGCTGCTGCCCGGCGCACCCACCCGCTTGAACCATGAGGAAACCCGAGGCTGGGTGGAAAGTCAGGCGGCGGAACGCTTCGGCGAACTGTCCGCCAACTGGCGCCTCGCCTTTCGCCCCGCCCCGGTGGGCGAACCCCTCCTGGCATCCGGCTTGGATAGCGGCCAGTGGGCGGAACTCATGCACACCCTGACAGGCGCGGGCCTCGGCATCGCTTCCGTGACCTCCTGGCCGGCGCTGGCCCTGGCTCGCTATGGAAAAAGCGGCACGGCGCGCCTGGCCTTGCTGGAAAGCGGGCGGATCACGCTGGCCAGCCTGCAACGCGGCGCGCTGGTCGCGCTCGACAGCACGCGTGGCGAGTCGGAGGCGCTGGCCGGCCTGTTGGCGCGCGCCGCCTTGGTCGATGGCCTCGGGGTCGCGCCTTCGCTCCTGGTCGGCGCCGGCGTGGCCGGCGACTGGCCTGGTGTCCGTGTCCTCGCCAATGCCGCCGAGACCGCCGTCCTTTCCGGGCGCGCTGAACCCGATTTTCTGCAAACCCGGCCACGTCCACCGGCGGCGGCCTGGCTGCTGTTGGCGGCGGGCATCGGGCTGACCGCCCTGGTCGGCGCGCGTCAGGCGACGCTGGCGGAACAACTCGCCACCTTGACCGTCACGGCCCCCCCCGCGGTCGCCAAGCCGCGCCCTGAGCGCGGCATCGTGGCCACCCCGGCGCGGCCCTGGGGCGAACTGCTCAACCGCCTGGAAAGCCAGCTGCCGAAACAGATCGCGCTGTTGTCCCTGCGCGGCGACGCCGCGCGTGGCGAAGCGCGCATCACCGCCGAGGCGCGCGGCACGGCCGACATGCTGGCTTGGTTCGACAGCTTGCGCGCGGCCGGTTTTGGCGATGCCACCCTGGTCCAGCATGAAGTTCAGCTTGAAACCGAGCGGCAGCCGGTGCGCTTCGAGATTCGACTGGATTGGGGGCAGCCATGAAAAATGGTGCGCCGGCGTCTCGCCGGCCCGTTCCGCCGGCTTCACAGGCCGGCGCTACCACCGCCGCGCGCATCCAGTTCCAGCTCGCCCGTCTCGGCTGGCCCGGCGCGCTGGGCGCCGTGTTGCTGCTGGCCGCTCTGGCCGCCGATCCGTTGCTCGTCGCGCCCCTGGAAGCGCGCCTCGCGGACGCCCAGTCCGTGGCCGCCAGCCGCGCCCTGCTGCCGACCCCCGCCGAGCGCCAAAAAAAACCGCTCGCCGTGCCGCGTGAGCGTGTGGAAACCGCTTTGCCACGCCTGTTCCTCGCCGCCCGCCATCACGGTTTGAGCCTCGACGAAGGCCGCTATGCCGAGACCGGCAAGCCGGGGGAAAGCCAGTCTCTGCGTATCGATCTGCCGGTGATCGCCCCCTATCCGACCCTGCGCGCCTTCCTCGCGGAAGTGCTCGACGACAACCCTGCGCTGCGTCTGGAAAGCCTGGAACTGCGGCGCGACGACATCGCGGCGACAGAACTGGATGCGCGCCTGCGCTTTGTGCTGAACCTGGAGACGGCGCGATGAAGCCGCGCCACCTCCTGCTCGCCCTGGCCCTGGCGGCGACCCTGGTCGCGGCTTTCTGGCCCCGGCCGCAAGAGGCGGAGGTGGTGGGCGCAGTGGCGAAAGCGCGGACCACGCAGGCGAGGGTCGCGCCCGCCGCCGACGCCCACGACCCTCAGCACGCGCCCCAGCTCGGCGCCATGCGCGCCGACCTGTTTCCGGCACAGACCTGGCAACCGCCGCCGCCTCCCCCGGCGAAGCGGGTGGAATTGCCGCCGCCGCCACCGATGGCGCCACCCCTGCCGTTCCAGTACCTGGGGCGTTGGAAAGAGGGCGGCAAGGACGTGATTTTTCTGGATCAGGGCAGCCGCGTGCTGCAAGCGCGAGTCGGTGACACCCTGGCCGGATGGCATCTGGATCAGGTCGGTGACGATGCCCTGGTCTTCACCTGGATCGCTTTGAACATGCAGCAGACCTTGAGGATTTCGCCATGAAACGGCTGTTATTGATGTTGCTCGTCGCCATCGCGCTGGCCCTTGTTCTGGCCGCCTGTGCCAGCGACCCGGCATTCCGCGAAGGCGAAAGGTTGCTGGCCGAGGGTAAGGACGCGGCCGGGGTGGCCGAACTGGAAAAATCCGTGGCCGCGCATCCCGGCAATGCCCAGTACCGCACCGCTCTGGTCCGGGCGCGCGAGGCGCTGTTGCGCAAGGGCCTGCTCGCCGCCGAGGCACAGGCCCGGGCCGGCAAGCTGGAGGAAACGCTTGCGGCCTATCGGGAATTAACCCTGCGCTATGGCGACGATGCCCGCATCGTCAGCGCCATCGGCACCCTTCAAGTGCAATTGGATAACCAGACGTTATTGAAGGCGGCGGCGGATTACCTGGCGAAGAATGAGCCGGAAGCCGCGCGCGCCCGTTTGCGCGCCGTGCTGGCGCGGGAACCAGGCAACCCGGAGGCGCAACACCTGCTCAAGCAGATCGAGGAGAAGGCGGGGCAACCGCGCGGCATCGACATGCCGCAACTGGGCGCCAGCTACCGCCGCCCGGTCAGCCTGGAATTCCGCGATGCGCCGCTGAAGCAGGTGTTCGACGCGTTGAGCCGCCAGTCCGGGCTGAATTTCGTGTTCGACAAGGACGTGCGGGTGGATCAGCGCGCCACCGTGTTCGCGCGCGACACCGCCATCGCCGACGCCCTCGATGCCCTGCTCGCCACCAGCCAGTTGGCGAAGAAAATCCTCAACGGCAACACCGTGCTGATCTACCCTAACCAGCCCAACAAGGTGAAGGATTACCAGGAGCAGGTGGTGAAAAGCTTCTTCCTCGCCCACGCCGACGCCAAGAATGTGATGACCTTGATCCGTACCATGGCGCGCATCAAGGACGTGTATGTGGATGAAAAACTGAACATGGTGGCGGTGCGCGATACCCCGGAAGTGGTGCGCCTGGCGGAAAAATTAGTGCAGATGGCCGACCGGCCGGATGCCGAGGTGATGCTGGAAGTGGAGATCATGGAGGTGAAGCGGAGCCGCTTGCAGGACTTGGGGGTGCAGTGGCCCAGCCAGTTCAGCGCCTTGAACCTGGGTACTCAGACCACGACCACCGTTGGCACCGGGGTCAGTGTCACGACCGGGGCGCAGGTCACCAATCAGCTTACCCTGGGCAGCCTCAAGAACATCGACGCCAACGCCATCGCCATCAACACGGCCGTGATCAACCTGAAAAAAGATGCCAGCGACGTCAATCTCCTCGCCAATCCGCGCATCCGCGTGAAGAGCCGCGAGAAGGCCAAGGTCCATATCGGCGACAAGGTGCCGGTCATCACGTCCAACGTCACTTCCACCGGCGTGACCTCCGAATCGGTCGCCTATCTCGATGTCGGCCTCAAGCTCGATGTGGAGCCGCAGGTGGGGCTGGAGGGCGATGTCACCATCAAGGTCGGCATGGAAGTCTCCAACATCGTGCGCGAAGTGAAGAGCGCCACCGGCACGCTGACTTACCAATTAGGCAGCCGCAACGCCAATACCGTGCTGCGCCTGAGGGACGGCGAAACCCAGGTGCTCGCCGGCCTGATTTCCGACGAAGACCGCGCCGGCGCCAGCAAGGTACCCGGCCTGGGCGACCTGCCCCTCATCGGCCGCCTGTTCTCCAGCAACCGCGACGAACTCAACAAGACCGAGATCATCCTCACCATCACCCCGCACATCCTGCGCAACATCGAGCGCCCGGAACTGGCCGACGGCGAATTCTTCGCCGGCACCGAAAGCCAGACCAGCGACCAGCCCCTGCGCGTGCGCGCCGCCCGCCCGGCGCTCGGACAAAACGCCAGCGAGACCGAACCGGCGCTCCCCGTCGTCATGGTCCCGCCCCTGGCGCAATGACATTCAAATCGGCGACGCCTTTTTCTCCCCCCTTTCTCAAAGGGGGGCCGGGGGGGATTTGTAACGTATGCGCTCGCGCAACCGTCTCAGAAATCCCCCCTAACCCCCCTTTGGAAAAGGGGGGAACCCGCCCCCCGGCCAGCGCGAACGGGGCCTTGAGCGGCTTCACGCTGGTCGAACTGGTGGTCACTATCGCCATCGTCGGCGTGCTCGCCTGGATGGCCGTGCCCTTGCTGGAAGTGACCCAGCAACGCCAGAAGGAAGGCGAGTTGCGCCTGGCCCTGCGCCAGATTCGCGGCGCCCTCGATAGTTACCGGCAGGCCGTGCTCGATAAAAAGATCGAAGCCCCGGCCGACGCCTCCGGCTATCCGCCGAATCTGGACGTTCTGGCCAAAGGCGTGCCCGACATCACCCGACCCGACCACCGCCCCATCTACTTCCTGCGCCGCCTGCCGCGCGATCCTTTCGCCGCCTCGGGTGACGTCGGCGCCAGCGAAACCTGGGGCAAACGCAGCTATGCCAGCCCACCGGACGATCCCAGGGAGGGCGAGGACGTGTTCGATGTCCATTCCCTGTCGGAGAAAACCGGCTTGAACGGTGTGAGGTACCGGGAATGGTAAAGAGGGTGGCAAATAAGCGCGGCTTCACCCTGGTCGAACTGCTGGTGGTGCTGTCCATCATCGCCCTCCTGCTCAGCATCGCCACACCGCGATATTTCCAGCACATTGAGCGCTCGAAGGAAGCCGTGCTGCGGGAAAACCTCGCCACGCTGCGCGACGCTCTCGACCAGTACAACGCCGACAAGGGCCGCTGGCCCGACAGCCTGGAAACCCTGGCCGGCGCGCGCTATCTGCGCAACGTGCCGACCGACCCGATCACCGAGCGGAACGACACCTGGACGAGCGAACCGGGTGAGGAGGGTGGCGTGCGCGACGTGCATAGCGGCGCGACGGGTGCGGGCGCGGATGGAAAACCCTATGCGGACTGGTAAGCGAAGCGGCAGGGGACGTGGCTTCCCCCTTTTGCAAAGGGGGACCGAGGGGGATTTGGCAACATTTGCCTGGTCGCCCACCTCGAAAATCCCCCCTAACCCCCCTTTTTCAAAGGGGGGAAACTTTGTCCCAATCGCTTCACCGGCAAACGCGAATGGAGCCTTGGTCTACGGGGGCGATTTACGGCGCTCCCCACACCAGGCCGGCTTCACCCTGCTCGGCCTGCTCTTTCTGGTGACGGTTCTCGGTCTGCTGCTGGCCGCGGTGGGCACGACCTGGAGCATGCGGAGTCAGCGGGAAAAGGAAGCCGAACTCCTGTTCATCGGCGACCAGTATCGCCGCGCCCTCGCCAGCTATTACCGCCTGGGGCCGAGCCCCGACAAGCACTACCCGAAGAAACTGTCCGACCTGACGCGCGACCCCCGCTTCCCGAGCACCGTGCGCCACCTGCGCCGCCAATGGCCGGACCCGATCACGGGTGGTGATTGGGCGCTGCTGCGCGACGAGGAGGGCGGCATCAAGGGCGTGCACAGCCCGTCCAGCGCGACCCCAATAAAAGACACCGGCTTCTCTCGGGAAAATGCCGCGTTCGAAGGCAGCAGACAGTACGCGGATTGGCAATTCGTGGCCGGCGCGCCCCAGTAGCGCCGGGGCGCTGTTCGCGTTTGCCGTTGATATGCGCGAAAAAGGATGGGAACGTGGCTTCCCCCTTTTTCAAAGGAGGAGTGAGGGGGATTTCTCCAAGGCTTGTGCCTGTGCGAGCGTCCGAATCCCCCCCTAACCCCAATACTGTTCAGATATGTCGTTATGGATCACAATTCGCGCATTCTGACATTGAAATGTGGACACGATGGCGAGAACGCGCAAGGCACTGCCAGAGAAAATCGACATTGCGCATC
>JAQTLN010000029.1 GCA_028714875.1 Gallionellaceae bacterium | reverse complement strand
CCCGCGTGGCGTCAGGCGAAAGATGAGCAATTACGCTATTCGACGGCGCGGTATGCCGCTTCATCAGAAGCATGAGCCGGTACCGGTATTGCGTATCTGAACAGTATTGCCCCTAACCCCCCTTTGAGAAAGGGGGGAACCAGTGCCGCAACTTCATCAACGGCTGGCACGAATAGAGCCGGCGCTCTACACGGGCACGCCGATCGCTAACGGATCGCGAGTCGCCACAGCGAGGTCACTTCCGCCGCGCGGGCGGCGTGCAGCGGGTCGCTTGTGTCGGCGGCGCGGGGGTGGCGCGGACGGACATCGTCGCGCCCGACGACTTTCAGGCCGGCCGCGTCGAAGGCGGCGAGCAGTTCGGCGCGCGAGCGCAGGCCCAGGTGTTCGGCGAGGTCCGAGAGCAGCAGCCAGCCTTCGCCATCCGCCGTCAGGTGCGCCGCCAGGCCGTCGATGAAGCCGCGCAGCATGCGGCTGTCCGGGTCATAGACCGCGTATTCGAGCGGGGAACTGGGACGCGCCGGCAGCCACGGGGGATTGCACACCACCAGTGGCGCGCGTCCTGCGGGGAAGAGGTCGGCCTGGATGACTTCCACCTGTTCCGCCAGGCCCAGCCGCGCGATGTTTTCGCGGGCGCAGGCGAGGGCGCGGGGGTCTTGATCGGTGGCCACGATATGCGCGGTGCCGCGCCGCGCCAGGACAGCGGCGAGTACGCCGGTGCCGGTGCCGATGTCGAAGGCCAGGGTGACGGGAGAAAGCCGCGCCGCCGCCACCAGATCCACATACTCGCCGCGAATCGGCGCGAATACGCCGTAGTGCGGGTGGATGCGAGCACCCAGCGCGGGTACTTCAACGCCCTTCTTGCGCCATTCGTGCGCGCCGATCAGGCCAAGCAGTTCGCGCAGCGAAACCACGGAGGGGTCAGAGCCTTCGGTCGGGCCATAGGCTTCCGCGCAAGCCTGGCGCAGGTCGGGCGCGCGCCGCAGCGGGATGCCGTAGTCGGCGTCGAGCGGCAGCAGCAGCATCGCCAGGGTGCGCGCGCGTTGCGCTTGCGCCTGGCGATGGAGATGGAAAGCCTCGCTCGGTGAGGGGGCCAAAGCGTTGTCCGCTTTCGCCTTGCGCGGTTTGCGTTCCACGCGCCGCGCCAGCGCTTGCAGCAACTGCCGCGCATTCTGGAAATCGCCGCGCCAGAGCAGGGCGGTGCCCTCGCGGGCCAGACGATAGGCGGCATCGGCGCTGATCTGGTCGTCGCCGATCAGCACGCGCCTGGGCGGCGGGTTTCCGCTCTCCGAACGCCAACGCGCGGCGCGGGCTTCGCCGTCCTCGTTCCAGGTGATGACCGGGTAGGTGCCGCTGTTCACGATGTTGCCGTCCTCGGGCTGGCGCGGGCGGAACGCGGCAGCCTGGTGGGTTGAAGGGGGGCGAGGAGGTTACCGCGAAATCGCTTCCGCGCAAGCCGACGACATCCCCGGCCGAACTCTACAATGGCGCCTCGATCCACCGCCGCCCACCTTTATGCGCCCCCGCTTCACCATCCCGCCCGAAGAGGTCGAAATCACCGCGATCCGCGCTCAGGGCGCCGGCGGGCAGAACGTCAACAAGGTTTCCTGCGCCGTGCATTTGCGTTTCGACATCGCCGCGTCGTCGTTGCCGGAAGCGCTGCGCGAGCGCTTGCTGGCACTCGGCGACCAGCGCATCAGCAAGGAAGGCGTGGTCATCATCAAGGCACAGGAATTTCGCAGCCTTGAGAAAAACCGGGCCGAGGCGCTGCGCCGTCTGGAGGAGCTGATTACCCGCGTCGCCGTGACACCGAAGCAACGCCGCCCGACCCGGCCGACCCGTTCGTCGATCGCGAAGCGGCTGGAAAACAAGACCCGCCGCGCGACGGTGAAGGCCGGCAGGGGGAAGGTGGACGAGTAACCCGGCGAGCAGGTTCGTAGGATGTGGTGAGCGCAGCGAACCGCATCAAGTACGGTCGCATTGCATGGCGCGGTTTCGGCACGCTTGTGCATGCGCTTCAACATGGCTGATTACTGGCGCCCGCCGCTGACCGCCGCCAGGATGCCCGCGAGCAAGGCGGTGGGCGTGGGTGGGCAGCCGGGTACTTCGACATCCACGGGTATGACGTTGGAAACCTTGCCGAGGGAGGCGTAGTTCTCGCCGAACAGGCCGCCGGCCATGCCGCAACCGGCGGCGCAATCGCCCATCGCCACCACCCATTTCGGTTCCGGGATGGCGTCGTAGGTGCGCTTCAGGGCGGTTTCCAGATGGCGCGAAACCGGGCCGGTGACCAGCAGCATGTCGGCATGGCGCGGGCTGGCGGCAAATTTCACACCCAGGCCCTCGATGTTGTAATGCGGCCCGCCGAGGGCGTGGATTTCCAGTTCGCAGCCGTTGCAGGAGCCGGCATCGACATGGCGGATGGTGACCGCGTCGCCGAATACTTTCAGTATCTCCGCGTGCAACGTCTGCTCCCGCGCGCGCGGGGAGAGATCGGCCTCGGGCGCGGCTTGCGAGACGATGCCGGTCTTGAGAACCTTGCGGAGGATGAGGCGCATGACCATGTCAGTCCGTAATCCGGTAAGTCATAAGTCTTGCCCGCTGTAAGAGAGGTTGAACGATTTGTTGATCAGCGGGAAATCGGGAACGATGTTGCCCAGCACGCCGACCTCCAGGAGCGGCCAGTTCTGCCAGGAGGGGTCGTGCGGGTGGACGCGGTCGAGCTTGCCGTCGTCGCCGATGCGCAGCGCCACCAGCACTTGTCCGCGCCAGCCTTCCACCCAGCCGATACCCTCGCACGCCGCTTGCACCGCCACGAGCGGCATCTGGAGGGCGCCGGTGGGCAAGCGTTTCATGATTTCCCGGATCAGGCGCAGGGATTCGTGGATTTCGCCGAAGCGCACTTCCGAACGCGCCAGCACGTCGCCCTTGCGGGCGGTGGCCATGGTCACGCCCAGTTGATCGTAGGGTGCCTGGGGAAACTGCGCGCGCGCGTCCCAGGCCTGGGCGCTGGCGCGGCCGGCCAGACCGGTGAGGCCCAGGCGCGCGGCCAGCGCCGGTGTGACGATGCCGGTATTGGCGAAACGGTCTTGCAGGGTGGCGTGTTCGTCGTAGACGGCCTTGAGTTCGCGCACTTCCATTTCGACGCGGTCGGCCAGCGCCGCGAGTTCGCGCTGGCCGGCGGCGTCGAGATCGACCGCGACACCGCCGGGGACGATGCGATCGAACAGGTAGCGATGGCCGAACAGCTTCGCCGCGAGGCGCAGCCAGTCTTCCTTGAGGCGCCAGAACTGCATGAAGCCGAAGGAGAGGGCGACGTCGTTGCCGAGATAGCCGAGGTCGCCCAGGTGGTTGGCGATCCGTTCGATTTCCAGGAACAGGGCGCGCAACCAGAGCGCGCGCGGCGGGACGGTACTGTCGGTCGCCTGCTCCACCGCCATGCAGTAGGCCCAGGCGAAGGCGATGTGGCTGTCGCCGGAAACTCGCCCGGCGAGCCTGGCGCCGCTGGCGAGGTCGCGGCCCTCGAAGCGTTTTTCCACCCCCTGGTGGGTGTAGCCCAGGCGCTGTTCCAGCTTGAGGACGCGGTCGCCGATGCAGGAAAAGCGGAAATGTCCCGGCTCGATGGTGCCGGCGTGGATGGGGCCGACCGCGATTTCATGGACACCTTCGCCGGCGACGCGGAGGAAGGGATAGGCGTCGGTAATTTCGGGTTTCGGATTTCGGATTTCGGATTGGAAATCCTTGCGCAACGGGAATTCGTCTTCGGCCCAGGCGACGTGGCGCAGCCATTTGCGGGTGTCCTCGGCGCCTTCGGCCCGGATGCCGAGCAGGTCGAAATTGGCGCGCTGCATGCGGCCGGCCTGCGGGAAGATCGCCGCCAGATCGGGATGGGCGGGGGCGTCTGCCGCCAGCGCCGCGCTGATCCAGGCCAGCCCATTGGCGGTGATGAAGGCGGCGTGCAGGGCGTAGCCGCCATCGAGATGCCGCTCGTCGGAACCCCACAACGCGACCAGTTGCCCGCCTTCGTCCTTCACCGCCTGGGCGATGGCCGGCAGCGTGGCCGCGTCGATCCCGCCGCGCCAGATATGCGGGGCGATCAGGGTGAGATTCCAGTCTTGTGCGTCGATCTTCATCGTGTCTCTCTAGCCAACTCCATGTGCGCCCTTCGTAGGTCGGGTTAGCGTCTTTTCGCGTAACCCGACATCGCTGCAAATGTCGGGTTACGCTGCGCTAACCCGACCTACGTGTCTACCTGGTTTCACCCTCCGAGCAACGCCGCCGCCTGCCGGTACCACGTCGCCAGATAAGGCGGGATGAACAACCCCAGCATCAGCACCAGGCCAAGGTGGATGAACACCGGCGCCAGGGCCGGTTGGTGCGGCAGGCGGGGCAACTCGGTTTCGCCGAACACCATCGGCTGCACCTTGCCGAAGATCGCGGCGAAGGCCACGCCCAGGGCGACGACCAGGAAGGGTGTGGCCCAGGCGTGCTCGTGCATGGCGGTGGTAATGATCAGAAACTCGCTGGCGAACACGCCGAACGGCGGCACGCCGAGGATGGCGATGCTGCCCAACATCAGGCCCCAGCCGATGGTCGGGTTGGTCTTGATCAGGCCGCGGATGCCGTCCATCGACTGGGTGCCGGCCTTCTGCGTGGCGTGCCCCACCGCGAAGAAGATGGCGGACTTGGTGAGCGAATGCATCGTCATGTGCAGCAATCCGGCGAAGCTCGCCACCGGGCCGCCCATGCCGAAGGCGAAGGTAATCAGGCCCATGTGTTCGATCGAGGAGTAGGCGAACATCCGCTTCACGTCGCTCTGGCGCTTGATCAGGAAAGCGGCCAGCACCACGGAAAGCAGGCCGAAACCCATCATCAGTCCGCCCGCCATGTTGTTGCCCTGGGCGCCGTCCACCAGCACCTTGGAGCGCATCACCGCATACAGGGCGACGTTGAGCAACAGGCCGGAAAGTACGGCGGAGACCGGGGTGGGGCCTTCGGCATGGGCGTCCGGCAGCCAGTTGTGCAAGGGCGCCAGGCCGACCTTGGTGCCGTAACCCAGCAGCAGGAACACGAAGGCCAGTTGCAATACGGTCGGTTCCAGTTGCGCCTTGACGCCGTTGAGGTGGGTCCAGAGCAACGCGGTGCCGCCGCTGCCCAGCACTTTCTCCGCCGCGAAGTAGAGCAGGATGGTGCCGAACAAAGCCTGGGCGATGCCGACGCCGCACAGGATGAAATACTTCCAGGCCGCTTCCAGCGAGGCCGGGGTGCGGTACAGCGAAACCAGCAGCACGGTGGCCAGGGTGGCGGCTTCCATCGACACCCACAAAATGCCCATGTTGTTGGTGGTCAGCGCCAGCAGCATGGCGGCGATGAACACCTGATAGCTGCTGTGATAGAGACGCAGGCGCTGAGCGTTGAGGCGGCCGTGTTCCTGTTCGATACGCATGTAGGGGCGGGAAAACAGCGCCGTGGTGAAAGCCACGAAAGCGGTGAGCGCGACCAGGAAGACGTTGAGCGAGTCGATGAAAAACCAGCCTTCGCCGCCGACGATGATCGGCCCGTGTTCGACGATGCGCGCCGTGAGCGCGGCCGCCGCGATCAGCGTCAACAAACTGAACAGGGCATTGATCTCCGGGGCATGGCGCCGGTTGCCCCAGAGCGCGAGAAACACGCCGCCGGCCAGTGGGATGCCGAGTAGCCAGTAGATTTCCATGATCAGTGCACCGCCCCGTCATGCATACCTTTCTCCCCTCTTTGGAAAGGCGCTGTATGCGGCAATGGTTGAAACGCTTGCGGCTGGGGAGAGCCGAGTCCCCCCCTTTTCCAAAGGGGGGCCGGGGGGGATTTGGCAACGTTTGCCTGAGCCACCGCCGTAGAAATCCCCCCCGCCCCCCCTTTGATAAAGGGGGGGGCCGCTCTCAACAAAGTCCGCGCCGGCATCCTCATCGCTCCTTCAGCTTTTCCATGTGCCGCAGATCCAGCGAATCGAAGGTCTCGCGGATCTGGAAGAAGAAGATGCCCAGTACGAACACGCCGACCAGCACGTCGAGCGCCACGCCCATTTCCACCACCAGCGGCATGCCGTAGGTGGCGCTGGTGGCGGCGAAGAACAGGCTGTTTTCCATCGCCAGGAAGCCGATCACCTGGGTGATGGCCTTGCGCCGGGTAATCATCATGAGGAAGGCGAGCAGCACGCAGGCCATGGCGATGCCCAGGGTGGAGCGCGTCACCGTGCCGGACATCTGCGAGATCGGCAGCGCCAGGTTGAAGGCGAAGATCACCAGGGCGATGCCGATCAGCATGGTGGTGGGGATGTTGAGCATCGCTTCCACATCGCGATTCACGTCCAGTTGGCGCACCAGGCGGTAGAAGAACCAGGGCATGACGATGACCTTGAGCAACAGCGTCAGGCCCGCCGACCAGTACAGGTGATGCTGCCCGGTGGACCAGGCGACGATGGCGGTGGACGCGGACAAGGCCGCGCCCTGCCAGGCGAACAGCGTCACCAGATTGACGATGCGGCGCTGCGACAGCATGGCGAAGGAGATCAGCAGCAACAGCGCGGCCAACAGGTTGACGACTTGCAGGTGGTAGGTCAGCGCCATTGCGACGCTCCTGTCGAGGTGATCCCGCGTAGGATGTGGTGAGCGCGGCGAACCGCATCAACCACGCCCGCGCGGAGTGATGCGGTTCGTACCTCACCGCATCCTACGGTGCTACGAAATCTCGACCTCATCTCAGGCCTCCAGCAAAAAATGCGTCAGCATGCCCAGCACCGCCAGCATGAACGCGGTGCCGAGATACTCCGGCGCGCGGAACAGGCGCAGCTTGGCGGAAACGGCCTCCAGCAGGGCGAGGGCGGCGCCACCGGCCATCATCTTCACGAGCAGCGTCAGGGCCGCCAGCGGCAACGCGGCAAGGTCGCCGCGCGCGGCAATGCCCCAGGGCAGGAACAGGGCGATGCCCAGCGCCGAATAGGTGAACAGCTTCAAGGCCACCGCCCACTCGATCAGCGCCAGGTGGCGCGCCGAATATTCCAGGATCATGGCCTCGTGGATCATGGTCAGTTCCAGGTGGGTGGAGGGGTTGTCCACCGGAATGCGCGCGTTCTCGGCGGTGGACACCATCCAGAACGCTACCGCCGCGAAGGCCATGCTCGGGTAGATGACGAAGTGCTTGTGCGCCAGGGTCTCGACGATGGTGGGCAGCGCGGTGGAATGCGAGATCAGGCTGGCGGTGAAGAACACCATCAACAGCGCCGGCTCCGCCAGGAAGGAGACCAGCATCTCGCGGCGCGCGCCGAGGCTGCCGAAAGCGGTGCCGATGTCCATCGCCGCCAATGCCAGAAATACCCGCGCTAGGGCGAACACGCCGACCAGGGCAATGGCGTCCGCCGCCGGGGAAAAGGGCAGATCGTTGGCGAAAGTGGGCACGATGCCGGCGGCCAGCGCCATGCAGGCGAAGATCATGTAGGGCGCGAAGCGGAACAAGGGGCTGGCGTTGTGGGCGATCACCGCATCCTTGTGGAATAGCTTGCGCAGCACCCGGTACGGCTGCGTCAACGGCGGCGCGCCACGCCCCTGCAACCAGGCGCGGCACTGGTTGACCCAGCCCAGCAACAGCGGCGCCAGCAGGATGGCCGCGAGGGTCTGAAGGAGTTGCAGGAGGATGCCGGTGGTCATCGCTCCCCCCTTTTTCGAGGCGCTGTATGCGGCAATGGTGGAAACGCTTGCGGCCGCGGAGAGCCGAGTCCCCCCCTTTTCCAAAGGGGGGCTAGGGGGGATTTCCGCAGCCGGCAACCAGGTACGCGTCGCCAAATCCCCCTCAGCCCCCCTTTGGGAAAGGGGGAAGTCGCCCCAGTCAGCGTGCCGTGGATGGTTCGCATGTCCTTCATCCCGTCACGAAAACCAGCAAGAAAATCAGCGTGGCGAAGCTGTAGATCAAATACCACTGGATGCTGCCGTGTTGCAGGCGCCCGAACTGAGCCGAGATCCAGTTGCTTAGCCGGGCGATGGGCAGGTAAACGAAGAACCAGATCTGGTCGAGTGTTGCGCTGCTATGGCGCGGCTGGCGGTCGAACGGGTCGGGCTCTTCCCGTTCCACGCCCATGAAGGCGCTGAAGATATGCCGGATCGGCTGGCCGAAGCCCTCGGCCGTGTCCTGCATGCGCGCGTCCTGTTCCGGATAGCCGCAATCCCATGGGGCGGCATGGCGGACATGGCCGTGATAGACGCGGCGCACCCAAACGAATACCAGCAGCAGCGTCGCCGCCACCACGGCGAGAAACAGCAGTGGCGCATAGCTGGCGCGTTCGGCATCCAACGGCGCCAGCAGCAGCCAATTACCGTCATTCGGCAGGGTGTGCCCGGTCAACTGCCGCGCCACCGGCGCCAGCCAGCCGATCACCTGGGCCGGGAACAAGCCCAGCAGGACACAGCCCGCCGCCAGCCAGATCATGCCGATACGCTCACGACAGCCCGCTTCATGGGCCTGCGCGACGACACCTGAGCGGGTCACGCCGAGAAAAGTCACGCCGAAAAACTTCACCATCACATAGGCGGCCAGCGCCGCCGCCAGGGCCACGGCGGCGGTGGCCACCGGAATCAGCATGTTCAGGTAGGGCTGATTCAGGCCGGGGGTAAACAGAAAAGCCTGCAACAACAGCCATTCCGAGACGAAGCCGTTGAGTGGCGGCAGGCCCGCGATGGCCAGCGCGCCGATCAGGGTCAGCCAGGCGGTCCAGGGCATGACGCGCATCAGGCCGCCCAGCTTGTCCATGTTGCGTTCGCCGGTGGTGTGCAGCACCGCGCCGGCGCCGGTGAACAGCAGACCCTTGAAGAAGGCGTGGTTGAGCGCGTGGTAGAGCGTCGCGGTCAACGCCAGCGCGGCCAGGGCGCCTTTGCCGTCGGTGTGGAAGATCAGGGTGAGGCCGAAACCGGCCAGAATCACGCCGATGTTTTCGATCGAGGACCAGGCCAGCAGGCGCTTCATGTCCGACTGCACGGCGGCGAAGATGACGCCGTAGAGCGCGCTGATCAGGCCCAGCGCCAGGGCCAGGGTGCCCCACCAGGCGAGCTGGATGTTGAGCAGATCGAAGGTAACGCGCAGCAGGCCGTAGATGGCGGTTTTCAGCATCACGCCCGACATCAGGGCGGAAACCGGCGAGGGCGCGGCCGGGTGCGCCTCCGGCAGCCACACATGCAGGGGCACCAGGCCGGCCTTGGCGCCGAAACCGAACAGGGCCAGCAGATAGGCGACCGAGGCCCAGTAAGGTGTGGTTTCCGCCAGACGCATGCTGTTGAAGGTGTAGTCACCCGCGCCGCCTTGCAGCACGCCGAAGCACAGCAGCAACGCGACGGCGCCGACGTGGGCGATCAACAGGTAGAGGAAGCCGGCGCGTCGAATTTCCGGCTGATCGTGGGCGCTGGTAACCAGGAAGTAGGAGGACAGCGCCATCACCTCCCAGGCCACCATGAAGGCATAAGCATCGTCGGCCAGCAGCACCGTCGCCATGCCGGCCAGGAACAGGTGATACCAGAGCGCGATCAGGGCTAGCGGGCCGGATTCCAGACTCCTGAAATAGCCCCAGGCGACCAGCGTCACGCCGAATGCGGCGCCGCCCAGCAAGGTCAGAAAGAAGCCCGAAAGCGGGTCCAGGCGCAGGTGGAAGGGCAGGTCCGGCAGGCCGATCGGCAACACGATGGCGGTGGGCGTCCCCAGCACGCCGGCGATGCCGACGCCGGCCATGAATAGCGCGCCCAAGGCACCGAGCGGAAAAATCAGATCGTTCAGCCCACGCGCGCGTTGCAGGAACAGGGCGGCAAAACCCAGGCATAGCCAGAACAGCACGCCACCCCAGGCCAACGCGACGTTACCGGCTGCGGACAAGGCGAAAGAGGGAGGCAAGTGGAGGGCTGAAGGGGAAATCGAATTTGATTCTATTGACAACCAAATGCAATCTCAATGTTAATGTGATTAACATCAAATTCACCTTGATCGACCGCCATGGAAAACCGCACCGCCCGCCTCACCGTCCTCATCGACCCGAGGAAAAAACAACTTTTCGAGGAAATTTGCGCGCAGCGTGATCTGACACCATCGCAGGTGGTACGGCGCCTGATTCGCCAGTACATCATCGATAACGCCGGCGGCCGGGAATTGCCCGACTGGCTGACCGCCGGAGCGGCGCGCGGTGAGGGCGAATGACTGCCTGTAGCGCCGGCGTCTCGCCGGCTTCGTAGGCCTAATTAAAAGAACGATACCGGCGAGACGCTGGCGTTACAGGGCAAGCCGCGGATGTCTGTTCACCGCACTTTCTGACGTGGTCGGGCGCATTCCCTCAGAACTCGTTGCGTATCCGCTTGTAGCCCCTCACCAGTTCGAGGTTTGCCTGGGCGACGCTTTCCGAGAAGCCGGCCTGGTCGGGGGTGACCGGGGTGATGGTGGCGAGTTCGGCGTCGGAGTGGATGTTGGTCGCGGAGGGGATGTAGAAGCCGGGCGGCACCGTGCAGCCTTCCACCACCGAGTTGTGGCGCACCACGGAGCCGTCGCCGACGCTGCAATTGAACAGCACTGAGTTGAAGCCGATGAACACGTTGTCGCCGACCGTGCAGGGGCCGTGCACGATGGAGCGGTGGGCGATCGAACTGCCGAGTCCGATGGTCACGCCGCCGCCGGCTTTGCAGTGAATCACCACGCCGTCCTGGATGTTGGAATCGGCGCCGATGATGATCGGCTCCATGTCGCCCTGTTCATCCACCTCGTCGGCGCGGATCACGGCGTAGGGGCCGATGAAGACGTTTTCCTGGACGATAACCTTGCCGCAAAGAATGGCGGTGGGGTCGACGAAGGCGGTTTCGTGAACCTGGGGCACGTGCCCGCTGGGATTGCGCCGGATCATGATGTTCCCAATAAAAAAAGCCGTGCGTGATTGTCACGCACGGCCCACGAATCGCGAAAAAGCTTTTCGAGGTACTACTGGGGCTTTATCACCAGCACCGGGCACACCGCCTGGCCGATGACCCGCTCGGCGACGCTGCCCAGGAGCGCCTTCATCAGCCCGGTACGGCCGTGGCTACCCATCACGATCAGATCCGCGCCGACGTCCTCGGCGGCCTTGACGATGGCCTCGTCCGGGCGGCCTTCCACGACCTTGCCCTCGGCCGCCACGCCCATGTTCTTGAGCTTGAGCACCTTGGCGATGACGGCATCCTGAGCTTCCTGGCGGCGAGCCGGGCTGTGGCTGCTGGTGACCACGGAAACCACGGTGACCGGCAGGCCGGCCTGCTTGGCCAGATGGCCGGCGGCGCTGGCGGCCGCTTCGCTGTGCGCGGAGCCATCGGTGGCCAGGAGCACGGATTTTTCCCAGAGGTGCCCGGCGCGCGGCGCCACCAGCACGGCGCAATGGGCATGGCCGATGACTTTGGCGGTGGCGTCGCCCACCATCATGCGCGCCAGGCCGCGTTTGCCGCGGCGGCCGATGACGATGACGTCGGCCTGTTGGGCCTTGGCGCCTTCCAGGATGCCTGTGTATGGGTCGCCGGCTTCGATGGTCACCGCCTCGGCGCCTTCGCCCGCTTCGGCGATAAAGGATTCGAGCGCCCCGCGCGCCCGTTTTTCCGCCTCTTCCGCCAGGTTCGGCACCAGGGTGCTGTATTCCGGGTTGTACAAGGCGATGGACAGGCCGATCAGTTGGGCGCCGTTGGCTTTGGCCAGGGCCACGCCGGTGCGGATGGCGCCGGCGGAATAGTCGGAACCGTCGGTGGCGACCAGGACACGCTTGAGCATCCCGTTTTCAGATAGTGCGGTCATGGTTATCTCCTCTTTGTCTCAGTCGGCCACGGCATTGCGGGCGCTTACGGATTGTCTTTCCTTATGTTCTTTCATGCCCTGAAGCAGCGCGGATATGACGGTGTAGGCACCGAGGAACAAGGCCAGGAACAATACGCCGTCACCCGCCATTTTCAGCATTTTTACGGTTGCCTCGGGCAGCGGCTCGATCATGCCCAGCTTGCCGAGATAGCCCGGAACATAAAAGAAGCGCGAGAACAGCACGGTCAGCATGATCACCGCCATGGTGAACTTGACCTGATAGTCCTTCACGTAGGTGGTGCCGATGGCGCCGATCTGGATGCCGAACAGTGATCCCATCAGGATCAGCATGGACAGGCGAATGTCCACCACGCCTTCGAGGCCGTAGAAGAAGGTGCCGCCCAGGCCCATGACGAAGGCGATCACCAGTTCCGTCGCGCTGGCCATGATTGCCGGCACGCCGAGGATATAGATCATCGCCGGCACGCCGATGAAGCCGCCCACGGCGATGGCCGAAGCCAGGAAACCGGTGCAGAAGCCGATCGGGATCATGAACAGCACCGACAGTTCCGACTTGGCGGCGTGAGAATAGATCATGGTGCCGGGAATCTTCACGGACTGGACCCAGCGCGCAATCCGGGTCAGGTCCATTTTGGATTGCTCCTCCTCGCCCATCGCCTTGAGCTTGCGATAGTCCTTGAACACGAAGGTGCCGACGATGGCCAGGGTGATGATGAACACCACCGACACATAGAGGTCGGTGCCGACCGCGCCGAAGCTGTTCTTGATGCCGGTCATCACGTGCTTGCCGACCAGCACGCCCGCCTCCGCGAACACGCCCAGCACCAGGCCCAGCTTTACGTCCACCTGGCCGTACTTGTGGCGTTTGACCGAGCCCACCAGTGCCTTGGGAAACTTGTGGCAGATGTTCGAGGCTACCGCGACGATGCCGGGCACCCCCAGGGTCATCATCGCCGGGGTCAGCACGAAGGCGCCGCCGGAGCCGATGAAGCCGGACACCATGCCGCCGACGAAGCCGACCAGAATCAGAATGATGGCCGTGGTGACGTTCAGGTCGATGAAATTGATGAGTTCCATACTGTGATCCATGTCGTTTTCCTTATTTTTTTGCGTTCAGGCCGACCACGTCCCAGAACAGGCCGGTGAAGATGCCGTGGGCGTAGGACAGCGCGAAGGCCATCGCGATGGGCGCCAGGACGAACCACCAGGTGCCGGGAATGAACGAGCCGCCCCGTGCCGTGCACAGTTCCGGGGTGGCATGGCTGAAATAATTGGTTTTCATGCCGTCCTGAGTCACGACACAGGCATCCAGCGTGGTGTGGGCAAGGTGGAGGAAATCATCGGCGTAATGGAACAAAAAAAAGTAAAGCGCGGCGGTGATGCCGCCCCAAAACAGGGTCTTGCCCAGGCTGGCGTGGCTTGCGGACATATCAGAGCTCCAAAGTGGTTAGAGGACGGGTGAGGTTGTTCATGGGGTTTATTGCTCTTTGGGCAAATCGGGGTGATCGGAAGCGGCGACCAGGGGGCATTCCAGCTTCGCCCAGGGATTGGAGCTGTCGTTCGCCCAGGCCGCCGGCCGCCCCACCACCACCGAAGTCACGCATTCGTGGCGCCGCGCGTGTTCCACCACATGGCGGGCATCGAGCTCCGGCGCCGGCGTCAGGCGGCAGTCAAGGCCATCGTGTTCCAGCGCCGCCAGGCGGGATTCCAGTTCGGCCCAGTCCGGCCGTTCCGGATCGGCCAGCACTTCCAGTTCGGCCTCCAGACGGCGGCACAACGACGCGCCCACGGACAGCAGGCGTTCCACCGGGGAAACCGGCCGCAGGGCGACAACGATGCGGCGTTTCATTCAGCGGGCGAAGCCGAGCCAGAAACGCAGGATTTGGTGAGCGTGGCGAAGCGCATCAGCCACGGTCGTGTGGTTTGACGCGGTTCGTGCCTCACCGCGTCCTACGGTGACTTCCCAGCCCAGGCCTCGGGCGGATTGCAGGCGTTCTTCAAGATAAGTCTGGTAAGGCGTGGCGGACATGGCGATAGCGGTTGATTGCGATTCATTGCCTAAAGCAGCAAGCGTGCCAGCCTGGATTTGGCCTCTAACCTATTGAAGTTACATGGTGATTACCGTGTGAGGCTATTTCATGCATTTCATATTGCAACACCGCTGTTACACTTCTCCCCATGCGCTCACTGCAATCCAAGATCGTTTTCGTCTATCTCGCCCTCGCCGTGCTCATCATCGGGCTCTCCGCGGTGGCGCTGATCGAACTCGACCGCATTGCCGACAAGGCGCGCGAAAGCGGCAAGGTGGCGGAACTGTTCGACGCGACCCTGGAAATGCGTCGCTTCGAGAAGAACCACTTCCTCTATGGCCAGGACGGCGACCTGGAAGAGCATGCCCGCTTCGCCGCCCGTGCCCGTGAACTGTTGCGCCGCGACACGCTGGCCATCGACGCGCTCGCCGGACCCGGCGCGGCGGCTGGCCTCGACGCTGACCTGACGCGCTATATGGCGGCGATGGCCGAGCACGCGCGAGCGCCCTCCAACGAGGCGTTGGCTGGCGGCGTCCGCGTCCTCGGCAACCGCGTGGTCACGGTCGGCGAACGGCTCGCCGGCCAGGAGCGCCAGTCACTCAATGCCGCCCTCACCGCGCACCAGCGCAATCTGCTGGTCTGGCTGGCGGTGGTGGCGGCGTTGCTGGTGCTCACCGGCGTGCTGCTGGCGCGCCAGGTGACCCGCCCTCTGCAAGCGATGGAAACCCGCATGGAAGCTGTGGCCAACGGCCAGCTCACGCGTTTGACGCTGGATAGCCCGGAGCGGGAATTCGTCTCGCTCGCCGAAGCCTTCAACCATGTGCTCGACGAGCTGGAACGGCGCCAGCACACCCTGGTGCGTTCGGAAAAACTCGCTTCCCTGGGCACCCTGCTCTCCGGCGTGGCGCATGAACTCAACAACCCCCTGTCCAACATCTCCTCATCGGCGCAGATATTGAAGGAGGATGCCTATCCCCCTCTCCCTCCGGGAGAGGGCCGGGGTGAGGGAGCAACGCTTGATACCCGCGAAACCTTCCACCGCCAACTAATAGAAGACATCGACAGCGAAACCCTGCGCGCCCGCCGTATCGTGCGCAACCTGCTGGACTATGCCGGGGACCGTGATTTCAAGCGCGCGCCGGTGCCGCTGGCGGAACTGGTGGAAGAAACCCTGCGTTTCCTCAAAGCGAAGCGCCCGCCCGGCGTCACGGTGCGCGTGGACATCGCGCCGGACCTGGCGGTGAGTGGTGACCGTCCGCGCCTGCAACAGGTGCTGCTCAACCTCATCGCCAACGCCTTCGACGCGCTTGCCGAGGTGGAACGGAGCGACGCGGAACTGGCCATCACGGCACGCGCCGGGCTGGTCGGCAAAAGCGATGGCTTTCCCGCGCTCTTCGGCCAGTGCCGCCCCGGCAGTTCGGTGATCGACCTCATCCTCGCCGACAACGGCCCCGGCATCCCACCCGAGCTCCTCCCGCGCATCTTCGACCCCTTCTTCACCACCAAGGCGGTCGGGCAGGGCAGCGGCCTGGGGCTGTTCATCACCTTTGAAATCATCGAAGAACATGGCGGCTGCATCGGCGCCGCCAATCGCCAGGAAGGCGGCGCGGAATTCCGCATCCGCCTGCCGAGTGCAATGTAGCGCCGGCTTCCAGCCGGCTTTTTCCAAACCCCGCCGGCAAGGATGCCGGCGCTACCGACACCACCCATGACCGCCCGCCTCCTGCTTGTCGACGACGAACGCATTGCCCTACGCAACCTGGAACATGTGCTGAGCAAAGAGGGTTACCAGATCACCGCCACGCAAAGCGGCAGCCACGCGCTCGACCTGCTCGACGGCCAGCCCTTCGACCTGGTGCTCAGCGACATGAAAATGGACAAGGTCGACGGCATGACCCTGCTGCGCCGCTGCAAGGCACAGCATCCGGATACCGAAGTCATCATGATCACCGGCCACGCCACCCTGGAAACCGCTATCGAAGCGATGAAGGAAGGCGCATTCCACTACATCGCCAAGCCGTTCCGTCTCGATGAAGTGCGCCAGACCGTGGCCGAGGCGCTGGAGAAGGTCCGCCTGAAGCGGGAGAACAAGGCCTTGCGCGCGCAGCTCGACGCGTTTGCAGGCCGCACCCGCGTCATCACCCGCGATGGCGGCATGCAGAAGTTGCTCGACATGGCGCGCCAGATCGCCCCCACCGGCTGCAATGTCCTCATCACCGGCGAATCCGGCACCGGCAAGGAATTGTTCGCGCGTTGTCTGCACGAGCACAGCGGCCGCGGGGCCGGCAAAAACGGCGGCCCCTTCCTCGCCGTGAACTGCGGCGCCTTCAATGAGGAACTGCTCGCCAACGAACTGTTCGGCCACGAAAAAGGCGCTTTCACCGGCGCCATCGGCAAGACCGGCCTGCTGGTCGCCGCTGACGGCGGCACCCTGTTCCTCGACGAAGTCACGGAAATGTCCCCCGCCATGCAGGTCAAGCTGCTGCGCGCCGTCCAGGAAAAGGAAGTGCTGCCACTCGGCGGCACCAAGCCGGTGAAAGTGGACGTGCGCTTCATCGCCGCCAGCAACCGCGACATGAAGTCCTGGGTGGCCGACGGCCGTTTCCGCCAGGACCTCTATTTCCGCCTCAACGTCGTCAACCTGCACATTCCGCCGCTCTCGCAACGACGCGAGGACATCCCGCTGCTGGCCCAGCACTTCCTCGACCGCGCCGCGCCCCTGATGGGCAAATCGCTGCGGACGATCTCCGACGAAGCCCTCGCCCTGCTCAAGGCCTACGACTTCCCCGGCAACGTGCGCGAACTGGAAAACATCATCGAGCGTGGCGTCGCCATCTGCCAGGGCGACACCCTGGAAGCCGCCCACCTCCCCGACGACCTGCGCGACCTCAGCATCCGCGCTTTCCGCCGCCGCGAAGGCAAGGTCATCCCTCTGGAAGAACAGGAGCGCGACTACATCCTCTGGGTCCTGGAAGAAGCCCACGGCAACCAGACCCTCGCCGCGCAGATGCTGGGCATCGACCGGGTATCGCTGTGGCGGAAGTTGAAGAAGTATGGGGAGGAGATGGGGTGAGTCTGGCGGTGTAATTGGCATTATCGCCCGCACCAGGCTTGCGCTATTCCGTGCAAACAAAGCTACATATAGCGTTTTGTTCTGTTATTCGGAGGTTTAGACGCTAATCAGCTTGTGCTAATGCTTGTGTTAACCAGTACGTTTTTCAGTAACGCCATCCAGTATTCCGACAGGGTGTAAATACGGGTGCGTTGTGACTGGACGTTGACGGGCACGACAAATACCTCCTCCCGCCATCGTTGTTGAATGGCTTCGGGGGTGTCGTGAAAGACGATTGCCCGGCCGACACCCAAGGCATGGAACCACTCCATGTCGAGGGTTTCAACATTTGCCGATACTTCTCTAACCGGTCAAGCGAATGGATTCCGGATGCTCAGGCGGGATTCGACGAGCATGCCATCCTGCATGTCTTCGCTGGCCAGCGTGTCGCAGCCGCATTCCAGCGCCGCCGCGAGGATCAGGCTATCGAAGTAGGAATGGCGGTATCGCTCGCCCAGCCTGAGTGCGAGCGCGATGGTTTCCGGGGTGACGATATGGACATCGCATGCCGCGCGGACTTCGGCTACAGCGGCGGCGATTGCCGGATATTCCAGCCGGAATTTGCGGCGTAGCACGTTCGCCATCTCGGAAAGCACCTGAGTACTGATCCAGGCGCGTTCCTGGCCGCGCACCACGTCCTCCGCCGCCGCTTTTTTGGCGGGCTCATCCTCCGAATAGAGGTAGAGCACGACGTTGCTGTCGACGAAATACTTACCGGGCATTGGCTTCGTCCCGATTGAAGCGGAAACCTTGGGTTTTCAGCGAAAGCGCCGTGAATGAGCGGACGCCGGCATCGGCGGGGGCGTTTCCCTCCTCGGCCAGCAGGATGACCCTGACTTGGCGCCCATTCCAGGCGCGCAGTTCGGGAGGGAGCTCGACGATGTTGTCGTGAGCGGTGCTGTTGAATTCGACTGCTTGCATCGCGGTCACCCGTGAGGTTGAAAAACAGGATGGGAAGGCAAATGTCGGGTAGGCCAGGCCTGCTTGCCCGTTCATTGCATAAATTACCTTCCCATAACTTTCATCTACCGTGGCTTTCCCGGATTCTAGCCTTCAGGCGTGCTTATTCGGCCCTGACGCGACTACACCATCTTGGTTCTGGAAGAAGCCCACGGCAACCAGAGCCTCGCCGCGCTGATGCTGGGCATCGACCGGGTGGTGGCGGAAGTTGAAGAAGTACGGGGCGGAGATGGGGTGAAACAACGAGTCGATCCATGTTCCAGGGGCATTTCGCTCCACCGCGAGACGTTCCGCCAAACCTGGCACCCTCTGATCACGATATGTTGCTGGTAACCTTCGCGTTCACATCAGAAGGAGTTACCCGACCATGAAGGCCTTGTTGGCGATTTGCTCGCTTGTTGTTGCCACCCACGCTTGGGCCGGTGACCCGCCCGCCGCGGCGGCGTCCGGCACTGTCACGGGGGAAGTGCTCGAGTTCAAGGATGTCGACGGCTATACCTACCTGCGTCTCAAGACTGGCGACGGCGAAACCTGGGCCGCGGTCAACAAGACGACGGTCAAGCCGGGCGCGGCGGTCACACTCGAAAATGTGCTGGTCATGACCAACTTCGAGAGCAAGTCACTGAAGCAGGTTTTCCCGACAATTCTGTTTGCAACTCTGGGTGGCCCGGAGGCAAGCGCGGTGACTTCCAGCGCCGATATGGTCGCGGCTCATGCGAGCGTCGCCAAGGCGGAAGTCGGCGTGGACACCCCGGTGGAGAAGGCCAGCGGGATCAACGCCTACACCGTTGCGGAGACCATCGGGAAAAGCGCTGAACTGAAGGACAAACCGGTTCTGGTTCGCGGCAAGGTCGTGAAGTACAACCCCATGATCCTGGGGAAAAACTGGATTCATCTACGCGATGGTTCCGGTTCCGCCGCCGACAACACGAACGACCTGCTGGTGACGTCCACGAATTCGGTGAAGCTTGGGGATGTGGTCACCGTGAACGGCGTGGTCCACGTCAACCGTGATTTCGGCGCCGGATATGTCTACAAGGTGCTGATCGAGGAAGCGACGGTCAATCCGTGATCGCGCGCGACGGGCGGCGGCGCGATCGTCGTCCCGTCCATGTGGCGTGAGCCGGTTGTCAGTCGCGGTGCCCAGGTTTGCCGCGCCTCTCCCCGACTTGCACAATTCGCCCCTTCCCATCTTCATCGCCGTAGTGTCATGGACCTTTTTTCCGATTCCGATTCCATCAGTGTCGTTCCCAGCCGGGAGCGTCCCCAGCTTTCCAAAGCGCAGAAATCATTCAATACCCTGATCGGCAAGATCGAGAAGCAACGCGCGCTGCTGCTGGAGTGGGAGGCCGCCGTGCCGCGCTATCAGCAACGCCATCTCGCCAAGTTGACGCCGTTGATCGAGGAGGCCGCGCGGCTGCGGCGGGCCGTTGTGTTCGGCCTGGATCGGGCACGGTCGTTCAAGCAGTTGGGCAAGGCCGACCGACATCTGGTCGACGAACTGGTGCGCGAATGGGCGGGTGAATTGGCGGCCGAGGATGGCGACGCGGAGATGAAGGCGATTTACAACCGCTACGGCGGTGATTTCGACCTGGAAATGTCCGATGCCGCCTCCGGGATGAAGGCCATGCTGGAAGACACACTTGGCCTTGATCTGGGTGACGATCTGGATATGAGTGATCCGGATGCGTTCATGGAACAGATGCGCGCCAGGCTGGAGGAGGAGGCGAAGGCGGCGGCGCGGGATGCCGCGCGGCCGCAACGCAAGAAGAGCGCGAAGCAACTGGCCCGTGAGGACAAGCTGCGCGAGGAGGAGCAACGGGTCAACCAGTCTCTGCGGGAGATTTACCGCAAACTCGCCAGCGCCCTGCATCCCGACCGCGAACTCGACCGGAGGAGCGCGCGCGCAAGACCGAATTGATGCAGCGGGTGAACCAGGCCTACGACCAGAAAGACCTGCTCGCCTTGCTGGAATTGCAGATGAAGATCGAACACATCGACCAGACCGCCCTCAATCACCTTAGCGAGGAGCGCCTGGGGTATTTCAACAAGATACTGAAAGAGCAGTTGCGGGAAATGGAGGACCGGGTGTTCCAGATCAGCGATGGCGTCATGCTCGACCTGGGTATCGACACCTATCGGCGGATCACCCCGGCCGCCATGATGCGCGAACTCGATGCCGACATCGCCCGAACGCGAGCGTATCTGCGTGACATCAAGGCGGACCTGAAAGCGATACAGGAAGCCGCGACCCTCAAGGCCTGGCTAAAGCAGCTACGCCGCCATCGTAGCGTCATGGCTGAAGACGACTTCGACGGCATCCCGTTCTGACGCGGCGGCACCGCGTCAGAACTCGTTCCTGATCCGCTTGTAGCCCTTCACCAGTTCCTTGTTGGCCTGGGCGACACTTTCCGAGAAGCCGGTCTGGTTGGGGGTGACTGGGGTGATGGTGGCGAGTTCGGCGTCGGAGTGGATGTTGGTCGCGGAGGGGATGTAGAAGCCGGGCGGCACGGTGCAGCCTTCCACCACCGAGTTGTGGCGCACCACGGAGCCGTCGCCGACGTTGCAATTGAACAGCACCGAGTTGAAGCCGATGAAGACGTTGTCGCCGACCGTGCAGGGGCCGTGCACGATGGAGCGGTGGGCGATCGAGCTGCCGAGTCCGATGGTTACGCCGCCGCCGGCTTTGCAGTGAATCACCACGCCGTCCTGGATGTTGGAATCGGCGCCGATGACGATGGGCTCCATGCCGCCCTGTTCATCCACCTCGTCGGCGCGGATCACGGCGTAGGGGCCGATAAAGACGTTCTCCCCGACGATGACCTTGCCGCACAGGATGGCGGTGGGGTCGACGAAGGCGGATTCATGGACGACGGGGATGTCGCCGTTGGGGTTGCTGCGGATCATGGCGGGCTCTGATTTTGGTTGAAAAGTTGCATAAAGCAACAGTTGGCGCAGCATTCTCGCAGGCATCGCCATATGGAACAACTTGCCAGGCGCTGTGCGCTTGGCTGTAGGTCAATGTGGAAGTGGGGGGGATTTAGCCAACAGCTAGCGTCGGCTTCCAGCCGGCGTCTGGTAAAACCACCGGCGGCCGTTACGGCAAAGACGCCGGCTTCCAGCCGGCGCTACGGGCGGTGCTTCGGCACGATTCGCGGCAGAGGGCCGATTACTCCGCTCTTTTCGCGTTAAGGAAACGCTGATTACCTCACCACCCCGGCGAAAGCCGGGGTCCAGTTGATTTCACTGGATTGCGGCGCGAACGTCCTCAGACGCTGACGTCCCGGCTCGTGAGGATGGGGGCGCTGGAGAGCGGCAGGGTGGCCGCGCCGGTGCGCTGGTCAGCGATGCAGTAATCGGCGCCGAGACGATCCGCCACGGCCGCATTGAACTGGCGATCGATAAAGCTGGCCTGGACCGGATGCCGCTTGAAGCTGTCGATCACGGCCGCCGACGCGAAGCGGATGAGCCAGCAATGTCGGTAGCGGGCGCTTTTGTCGGCGACGCTGCCCACCACGACCTCGCGCACGCCGGGGATGGTGGCAAGCTGGCGCTGCCCCTCCGCCATGAGGGCGCGCAGCCGGCCTTCATCCAGGGTGGGGGCGTTGTAGACCACCACATGTTCCACGTTGAGCCAGGGCTGGCACTGGGCCTGAACCTCGGCGGCGCGCCCGGCCGACCCCCACACCCGCAGGCAACGTTCGACTTCCGCGCTCACCGCGCCGCGCACCTCGGCCAGCAGGGCCGCATGGCTTTTGGCGCCGGCTTTCGCGGCGGCGCGGATGCGCTCCCCGGCGATGTCGGCCAGGGCAGTGGCGTAATTGATCTTGGCGATGCCGAGCGTGATGAGTTTGCGCGACTGCTCGTCGCTGAGCCCGCTGCCGCCGTGGATGACCAGGGGAATACCCAGCGCGGTGTTGATTTCCTTGAGGCGGCCCCAGTCCAGCCTGGGCTTGTCCTTCAAGTGGCCGTGCACGGTGCCGATGGAGACCGCGAGGAAATCCACGCCGGTACGTTCGACATAGCCCTTGGCCTCCGCCAGGGTTGTGTAACTTAGCGCGCCGGCGGGGGATTCGCCCGCCACGCCGGGTACATAGCCCAGTTCGCCTTCCACCGCCACGCCGCAGGCGCGGGCCATTTCGACCACGGCGCGAGTGCGTTCCACGTTGTCGAAAAACGAATCGTGCGAGGCATCCAGCATGACGCCGTTGCAGCCCAGGCGAATGGCGTGGACGGCGGACTCCAGGTTGGCGCCGTGGTCCAACTGGATCGCCACCGGCACGCTCGCCCGCCGCGCCGCCGCTTCCACCGCCGGCATGAGGAGTTCGAAATCGAACTCCTCGAAGCGGGTTTCGGCCAGGCTCAGAATCACCGGCGCGCGCGCCGTTTCCGCCGCGGCCACGATGGCTTGCAGGAAAGCCAGGCTCACCACATCGAAGGCGCCCACCGCGTAGCCGTTGCGGTAGGCATGGGTGATCAGGTGTTTCATGTTGACGAGTGGCATGGCCTATGGCCTCCGGCTAGGTGGAAATTCGCGCGGCTTATGCTCCGCGTCAAGACGATCAGGCGGAAAAGAAGGTGCCGACCGCCGCGTCCAGGGCGTCACGCATGTCCGGATCGTCGGTGATCGGGCGCACCAGGGCGACACGACAGGCGGGCAGCGGCTTCACGCCCTTGGCGATCAGGCTGCCGGCGTAGATCAGCATGCGGGTGGACAGGCCTTCGTCGAGGCCGTGGCCCTTGAGGTTGCGCGAGCGCTCGGCGATCGACACCAGTTTGCCGGCGATGTCGGCGGCGACACAGGATTCATGCGCCACGATCTCGGTCTCGATGTCGTGCTCGGGATAGGTGAAGTCGAGGCCGCCGAAACGCTGTTTGGTGGACTGCTTCAGATCCTTCATCAGCGACTGATAGCCGGGGTTGTAGGAAATCACAATCTGGAAATCGGGGTGGGCGTTGACCAGTTCGCCCTTCTTTTCCAGGGGCAATACACGGCGGTTGTCGGTCAGTGGGTGGATCACCACGGTGGTGTCCTGGCGCGCCTCGACCACTTCGTCGAGGTAGACGATGGCGCCGTGGCGGGCGCCGATGGCCAGCGGGCCATCCTGCCATTCGGTGCCCTGGGCGGAGAGCAGGAAGCGGCCGACCAGGTCGGAGGCGGTCATGTCTTCGTTACAGGCCACGGTGATCAGCGGCTTGCTCAATTTCCAGGCCATGTATTCGACGAAACGGGTCTTGCCGCAACCGGTCGGCCCCTTGAGCATCATCGGCATGCGCACGGAGTAGGCGGCTTCGTACAACGCCACTTCGTCGGCGACGGCGCGATAGTAGGGTTCCTTGGTGATGCGATATTGCTCGATGCTGCTCATGCTGTTCTCCGGGAAGGGGGCAAATCAGTTCTGGACTTCGACCTGGCTGGTGAACATCAGCAAGCCGTAGTCGCGTTCATAGGTGGTGTGGAGGCGGGCGACGATGCGCGCGCAGAGGTCGGCGTCACCCACGATCTCGATACGGATGTTGCCTTCCTTGCGCCAGTTGCCGCTGCGCAGGCCGTGCGTGCCGCGGCCGCGCGCATCGGTGATGGTGTAGCCCTTGGCGCCGAGCCGCATGATTTCACCCACCAGGGTGTCTTCCAGCACCGCCTCGCTGAGGATGGTGAGCAGGGTCATGGTTTGCGCAGACATGGTTTCAAACTCCGCTTGTGTGAATGAACCGGGCCATCCAGTAGTAGACCGGGATGCCGATGAAAATATTGAACGGGAAGGTGATGCCGAGGGCCGAACCGATCGACAGCGCCGGGTTGGCTTCCGGCACGGCGATACGCATGGCGGCCGGCGCGGCGATATAGGAAGCGCTGGCGTAGAGCGTCGCGAGCAGCAGCGTGCCGCCCACGGACAGGCCGAGCAGCCAGCCGAGAACGACCCCGAGGACGCCGGAGATGAGCGGCATGATGATGGCGAAGCCGACCAGGAAAGCGCCGTAGGCGCGCAGATCGGCGATGCGCGAAGCCGCCACCAGGCCCATCTCCAGCAGGAACAGCGCCAGCACGCCCTTGAACAGATCGAAGAACAGCTTGTCCAGCGGCTTGATCCCCTCGCTGCCGGCGATATAGCCGATCAGCAGGCCGCCGGCGAGCAGGAAGATGCTCTTGCCGAAGAACACTTCGTGCAGCAACTTGCCCCAGCGCACCTCGCCCTGGCCATGCCGCGCCAGCAGCACGCCAAGCATCAGGGCGGGCATCTCCAGCAGCACGAGGAACACGATCATGTAGCCCTCGAAGGTTTCCAGTTTCTGGCCGAGGAAGGTCACACCCACGGAAAAGGTCACCACGCTCACCGAGCCGTAGTGCGCGGCGATCGACGCGGAATCGGGCCGGCTCAGGCGGCCGAGGTAACGCAGCGCGGGGAACGCCAGCAAGGGAATCAGGGCGCCGGCGAAAACGATGGCGGCACCCGACGCCAGCATCTCATTCAAGGGATGCTCGGCCAGCTTGACGCCACCCTTGAGGCCGATGGCGAGCAACAGGAAGATCGACAGCGCGTCGTAAATGCTGCCGGGAATCTTCAGGTCGGAACGCAGCAGACCGGCGGCCGCGCCCAGGAGAAAAAACAGCACCACGGGTTCGAATGTCATGAGCGCGCCTCCGTCAGGCCACCCGCCGTGCCGATGCGCCCGGCGAGGGCAAGCAGTGCCTGATCCTTGGTTTTGAAGATGTGGTCGGATGGAATCGACCGGGATAGTTCCCGCCCTTCGAAGACGGCCATCACCTGCCGCTTCAAGCTGCTGAAATACAGTTCGACCTTGCGCTCCTTCAGTTGCTGACTCAGCGTTCGCATCTTGTCCTCGCCGGAAACGTCGATGTCGTTGATGCCATTGCCGATGATCAACAGGGCTTTGGCATCGGGATAACGGGCCAGGGCATCCAGCACCGCGTCCTCGAAATAGGCCACGTTGACGAAGTTCAACGAGCCATCGAAGCGCATCACGATGTAATCCTGGCTGATCGGCGGCAGGCCATAGGTATCAATCCCCCCCAGCGAACCGTCCGGGCGATAACCGAGCATCTCCGCGCGCGGACGCATGTTGCGCAGCAGATAGAGGAGCACGGTGAGACCGGCCCCGACCAGGATGCCGTTGGCCAGCGCGGGCGCCATGGCCAGCGTGGCCACAAACGTGACGAGTCCGATCAGCGCATCCACCCGATTCACCTTCCAGGCATGCAGCAAGGCCTTGATTTTGATGAGGCCGAATACCGCGAACATGATGATCACCGCCAGCACCGCCTGGGGCAGGTGGTAGAAAAGGGGGGTGAGAAACAGCACCGTCAGCAACACGCCCAGGGCGCTGATGATGGCGAACAGTCCGGTCCGCGCGCCCTCCCGTGCGGCAATCGCCGATCTGGAGAAGGAGCCGCTCACCGTATAGGCATGGAAAAAGCTGCCGACGATGTTGGCCAACCCCTGGCCGACCAGTTCACGGTTGCTATCCATTCGCTGTTTGGTTTTTGCGGCAATCGCCTTGGAGATGGAGGTCGCTTCGATGAAACCCAGCAAGGCCATGATCAGGGCCGCCGGCAGCAAGGGTGGCACCAGCTTCCAATCGATCTGGGGCGGCCGAAATCCCGGCAATCCGGAGGGAATCCGTCCCACCACCTCTCCGCCGCCGTTGAGGACGATCTGGTCCCCATCCAGCCCCTTGAAGTGCCAATGCCCCACGCCGAGTGGTTCGCCTTCCGGCGCACGCCCCGCGATCACATAGGTCGTTTTACCGTCTGGAGACTGCTCGCGGCTGAGATCGACCTTGCCAAGCAGCAGTCGCAGCTTGGCCTGCTCGGTTGCCAACATCCTGGCCCAGGCCTGCCTGCGCTCGATTTGCGCCTTGATATCCATTTGCGGCAACAGGCTCGCCTCTCCCTGTTCCCGCATGCTGGAAAGCGAGGCCTGCAACTGGCTGATGGCCTCGCCATTGGCCTTGATCCACGGGCCGATTTCGCCAAGACGGGTGATCCAGGCCCGCATTTGCGGATCCTGAACGGCAGCGATCGGCGCCTTGGCCGTGCGCTCGAAACCGATCGAGTAACTGATGGTCGTGGTGAGCAGGATGGCGATCAACACGGCGGGCCAGCGCGGGGCGAGTTTCCGCAGGCCGAAGATAATGGCAAAGGCCGCCACGGCGAGCATCAAGGTTGGCCAATGGGTGCTGTCCATCTGCCGCAACACGGCCCACAGGTCACCGAGGAAGAAATCGCTGCGCGGCATGGTCACGTTGACCAGCTTGTTGAGTTGGGACAGGCCGATGATCAGGGCGGCGGCATTGGTGAAACCGATCACCACGGGATGGGAGAGAAAATTGACCACCAGCCCGAGGCGCAGCAGTCCCAGGGCGAGACGCAACACCCCCACCATCAGGGCGAGCATGATGGACAAGGTGATGAACGCATCGCTACCCGCGTTGGCATACGGTATCAGGGCGGCGGCCGACATCAGCGAGAGCATCGCGGTGGGGCCGGTATGCAACTGCCGCAAGGAGCCCCACAGCGATGCCACGATCACGGGTATGAAGCTGGAATAGAGGCCATACACCACGGGCAGGCCGGCCAGATTGGCGTAGGCCATGCCTTGCGGAACCAGGATCAGGGTCACCGTTATGCCCGCCACAAGATCGGCGCGCAGGCCGTCACGGGTCATGGGGAACCAACCCAGGAAGGGAAGCAGCGTGTGTAGCCTGGAGGTTTTCATCGGGTCAACCCCATATACAAAGCGGGCAGTTTTTCCGGCAGCCGCGCCACCTGGTCGAGCACCAGGTAATTACGCGCGCCGAAAATGCGCGAGACGTATTCGTCGGCGTAGGGGTCCAGGGTCAGGCAGAAGGTATGCACGCCCTGCTTGGCGAGTTCATCCACCGCCCGCTTGGTGTCGTAGCGCAGGTATTGCGGGTCGCGCACGTCGTTGTCGGCGGGCTCGCCGTCGGTGAGCAGCATGATCAGTTTCTTGTGGCTGGGGCGGCGCGCCAGGTGCGCGCCGGCATGGCGCAACGCCGTGCCCATGCGGGTGGAAAGCTGCCCGGTCATCGCCGCCAGGCGGCCCTTCACCTTGTCGTCATAGGGGCCGTCGAAATCCTTGAAACGGTAGTACTCGACATCGTGGCGGCCGTTGGAATCGAAGCCGTGGATGGCGAACGGATCGCCGATCTTGGCCAGCGCGTCGGCCAGCAGGGCGGAGGCCTCGCGCGCCATGTCGAGCACGGAGACGTCTTCCTGGGCGTCGCGCACCTTGTCGTTGGTCGATTCCGACAGGTCGATCAGCAGCAGCACCGACAGATCGCGGATTTGCAGGCGGGTGCGGATGCCGATGCGGGTATCCGGCTGCATGCCCATGCGGATGTCCACCATCGAGCTGATCGCGGCGTTGATGTCGATGTCGTCGCCGTCCTCGACCTTGCGCTGGCGGATCACGCCCCGCGGCTGCACCGCTTCGATCAGATGCTTGAGCCGGCGCACCAGCGGCTTGTGCTTCTCGATGACCGCGTCGATGTCGGCGGGGTCGCCCATCTTCGGCCGCTTTTCCAGCAGGGTGGCCCAACCCGGCCGCTCCAGCTGCGTCTGGTAATCCCACTCGTGATAGTGGAACGGCGAGGAGACGGGGGCTTTGCCCTCCTTCTCGTTGAAGGTCGTGCCGTCGTCGTCGTACAGCTCGGTGTTCAGCACCCAGATTTCCTGGGCGTCGTCACCGGCGGTCTCGACGTCGAGACCGTTGATCATTTCCATCAGGCTGACGTACTTGCGCACCTGGGCGGTCTGTCCCGGCAGCAGCACATGGCCCGGGCCCATGCCCTCCGGAATCTCCCAGAGATAGCGGTTGTCGTCGCGGTACGGGCTGCTTTGCACATCGACGCGCGCGTTGAACGGGATGCCCTGGGCGCGCGCGCTTTCGGCCAGCGCGAGGCCGATCGCGCGCGCGCGGCCCTGAGTAAAACCATCCGGCTCAGCCAGGCGCGTCCGGGCGTCGGCGAAGGCGGCGCGCGCTTCGCTCACCAGGACGTGGTCGTCGCGGTATGCCTCGTCGAGCAGGGCGCGGGCGATGCGATCCAGGATCGGGCCGAGGCGCTCGCCTTGCGTCGGGTCGGCCGGCATCAGGTTCAGCCAGAGCGTCTTGAGACCGGGGAAGGCGCGTACCGCGAGCGCCTCGACGCGGGCGTCCTCGATCACGCCGATCAGCGCGCGTTGCAGCGGGTCGGTCGCCTCACCCTCGGAATCGAGCCGCGAATGCACCATGTGCGCGGCGCTGTGCGCGGCGGCGGCGCGATAGACCTCCAGGCCGGCGACCCGCTCCATCCCCGCCGGCGCATAGTCGTCAAAAGCGTCCGGCAGGTGGATGAAATACTGCTCGATATAGGGCCGATAGCCTTCGCGGCTCTCGTAGTCGCCAGAGGTGGGGCGCAGGAAGAAATCCCGCCCCCACAACGCGCGCAGATACATGACCAGGCGGCGCTGCACATCGACGAACAGCACGCCGCGCTGTTCCTTCTTCATTACCGCGTGGGCGTCGTCACTCTCCAGGCCGAAGTAGGCGGCCTGCGCGGCAAAGTCGTTGCGGTGCGCGGATACCCCCCACAGCGCCCAGCGGCGCAGGCCGCCCAGGGTGAGGTGGGCGAGCAGCACGTCGAGGTTTTCCAGCAGCGGCCGGATCGCGCGCGGCGCCTGCGACAGCAGGTTGTCGAGCAGGCCGAGATAGCCCTTGAACAGATCCAGCTCACCCAGGCGCGCCGCCGCCGTGGGCGCGGTGGAGAACAACAGCGCCAGCACCGAGGCCGAGGTCTTGGAGTACATCTTGATGGCGGTGGAGAGCAGTTCGGACACCGCCTGCTCGCCGATTTCCCGCGAGACCCGCGGCGCGCTCTCGATGAACGACACCACCAGATCGGTGCCGCGCCCGAGCGCCTTCAGGCCGGCGGCGCCGCGAATGTAGGCTTCCAGTCCGCGCGGGCTGAATACCCGCGCGGCGTCATGCCAGGTCGCCTCCAGCACCTCGCCGGCTTGTTCGCCCAGTTCATCCAGGACATCCTGGTAATCAGCCAGTTGGATCGCCATCACACTTACTCCAGAGAGTCGTTCAGTCAGGCCAGACCCGGTCGGGGTGCGGTAGGGCGGCCGTGTCCAAGACCACGGCTTTGACGCTGGCCTTTGCCACCGGAACTGGCGCGGCGGCCGCGGGTGCCTCCGGCTTGCCGGCCGGGGCCTTGCGCTGGCCGGGTTTGATACTGGCGGTCAGCTTGTCTTCGAGTTTGCTCATGTTCGGTTCACCTCTTCGATCACCTGGTCGATTTCCCGAGCCGCCTCGCGGCCACGGGCACCCAATTGATAGACACTCACGCCTTCCAGCGCGGCCGTGCGGAAGGCGGCCCGGCGTCGCACCGCGCACGACAGGGTCGGCACATCCAGGCTGGATAGCGCCCGCGACATGGCCCGCGACAGCGCGCTGGACGGCTCCGCCTGGTTGATCAGCAGCCAGGCGCGCAGGCCGGGATTGTGTTCCCGCGCCTCGCGCACCGCCGCCACCGTCTCGGCGCAGGCCCACAAATCCAGCGGTGAGGGCAGCACCGGAATCAGAACCCGATCCACCCGCCGCAAGACCCGCCGGGTGACGACCCTATCCAGCGAGGGCGGACAGTCCACCACCACATACCGGTGTCGCCGGGCGGCTTCGACGATCACCGCCACCGGATCGGCGCCGCCGGCCAGCACCTGGGGTAGGCCTTCGCCGCCGGCTGATTCGGCCCAATCCGCCCAATGCCGGAGGGCGCCTTGCGGGTCGCTGTCGACCAGGCCGACGCTGCCGCTTCGCGCCAGGCCGGCGGCCAGATTCAGCGCCAGCGTGGACTTGCCACAGCCGCCCTTGAGACTGGCCAGCGCGATGATTTGGCCAGCCATCACCGCCGCCTCAGCTTGCCGCTTTCGCGGTAGTGAATTCGGCGAGCGCGTCCACCTGCCGCGCGAAAGCGTATTCGGTGGTGCCCAGTTTCTTCTCCGCCGGCGCCACACTGACACTGACGTGAGTCTTGGCGAAATTCAGGTCCGGGTAATAGCCGGTCTTTTCCGAGAGCTTCGCCAGCGCGTCGAGGAAGGCGCGCGTCTGGGCGTAGCTCGCGAAGTCGAAGCGGCGCGTCATCAAGGCCTCGTTCTGCAGCATCTGCCAGTTACCGTGTTCGGACATCGTGTTCTCCTTTTTTGACTGCGTGGGATGGCTTGCGCGCGAGCGAAACCCGGCAACCCCGCTAAGCCAGTTCGCTCAGCATCCGGTCGATCTCGCGGATATGTGACTGCTCGTCCGCCAGCAGGGCGGCGAACAAGCCGGCGGATTCCGGATCGCGGAAACGCTGGGCATGACGCAAAGCCTCGTCGTAGAGATGGACGGCTTCCACTTCCAGTTGCCGATCCAGAAGCGGCATTTCCCTCAAATCGCGGCCGGGCCGCACCGCCGCAAGCCGGGTGGCGTTGGGGGCGAAGCCCAGGGTCAACATGTGGCGGATGATCTTGCCGGCATGGTCCTGTTCCTCGCCCGCCTCGCGGCGGAAATACGCCGCCTGTTCCGGCAACCCCCACAACTCGCAGAGGCAGGCCTGGGTCAGGTATTGCTGTGCCACGCTCATCTCATGGCTGAGCGCCCGCGACAGGTAACCGGACACGCGAGGATTCGCCGGCATCGCCTGATACTCAGCCGCGTTCCGTGGAGACTTCGGCGTCACGGCCGCCACCGCTGGCTTGCGGCGAGGACGGCAGGACGTTTTCGACTTCGGAGTGCACGCGGGCGATGATGTGCGCGGCCACCAGGCCGTCGCCGACACGCTCGCAGGCATCGGCGCCGGCGCGAACCGCCGCGTTCACCGCGCCGGTTTCGCCACGCACCAGGACGGTGACATAGCCGCCGCCGACAAATTCACGACCGATCAGACGCACTTCCGCCGCCTTGGTCATGGCGTCGGCCGCTTCGATGGCGGGCACCAGGCCGCGTGTTTCGATCATGCCCAGGGCAATACCCGTGATTGCTGACATTTCCTTCTCCTTGCAATGTTTCAGTAACTTGGGCCGGGGTGAGCGTTGCTCACCCCGTGTCCGTTCACAACGCGCCGGGCTTGGGCAGAATGCCCTCAACCTCGGAGTGCACGCGGGCGATGATGTGCGCGGCCACCAGGCCGTCACCGACACGCTCGCAGGCATCGGCGCCGGCGCGAACCGCCGCGTTCACCGCGCCGGTCTCGCCACGCACCAGCACCGTCACATAGCCGCCGCCGACAAACTGGCGGCCGATCAGACGCACTTCCGCCGCTTTGGTCATGGCGTCCGCCGCTTCGATGGCGGGCACCAGGCCACGGGTTTCGATCATGCCCAGGGCAATTCCACTTACTTCAGCCATTTCGTTCTCCTTGCGATGTCATCAAAAAAACAGGATCAGGCGCCGGGCGCCTTGGGCAGGATGCCCTCAACTTCAGAGTGCACGCGGGCGATGATGTGCGCGGCCACCAGGCCGTCACCGACACGCTCGCAGGCATCGGCGCCGGCGCGAACCGCCGCGTTCACCGCGCCGGTTTCGCCACGCACCAGCACCGTCACATAACCGCCGCCGACGAACTGGCGGCCGATCAGCCGCACTTCCGCCGCCTTGGTCATGGCGTCCGCCGCTTCGATGGCGGGCACCAGGCCACGGGTTTCGATCATTCCCAGCGCTACTCCAGATACTTCAGCCATTTCGTACTCCTTGAAAAAAATCAGAAAAAAACCTGGGTAATGCCTACGGTTCCCAGTGGTCGATAATTCCGGCGATGGTCAGGTCGGTAAGAACCTTGCTATCGCCGGCCGCTATCCGTGCGGCAGAGCCACTCACGGTGAAGACCCACTTGCCGGGAGGCACGCCCACCGGATCGCAAGCCACGCTCAACGCCCCTTTCGCATCCACCAGCACGCGCAGGGACATGTTCTTCAGCCCCGGCACTTGCCGGGTCGCCACCAGATCCGAGCGCACCCGCATGATCTCCACCTCAGTCACCTTTCCAGTGGTCGATGATTCCGACGATGGTCAGATCCGACGGAAATTCCTTGCTGCCGGCGGCTTCGCGCGCCGCCGAGGAGCCGACGCAGATCACCCAGTCGCCGGGGATGCAGCCGATCGCGTCGATCGCGACCTGACGCGCGCCGCCCACCTTCTCGCGCACCACCAGCAGCGGCCGGTGGCCGAGGTCGGCGATACGGTTGCTGGAGACCAGCGTCTTTTCCACTTGCATGATCTTCATGACACGCCTCCTTCCACGACTTCGATCGGGCTGCCGCTGGGCAGGTCCTGCACGCTCAGGTGGCAGGCCAGCAGGCCGCGCGCATGGAGATCCGGGTAGCGCGCGGCGATCGCCGTATTCACCCGCAGCGCTTTTTCCGTGGTCCGCTCCCGCGCGCCGGGGACGCGGGCGTCGTAGCGGTAGTTCACCGCGATGGGAACGGGCAGGCCGTGCTTGATGTTGAGGCCCGTGAAAATCTTGATGCCCACGTCGAGATCGGCGGCGCCTTCCTCGACGGTGTGCAGATGGGCGTAATAAGCCACATTGCGCATCTGCACTTCCTCGAAGCCGTCACCGACGCTGATGTAGCGCTCGGCATGGCCGATGTCGGGGTAGCGGCCGCCATACAGATCGGCGACGTATTCGATCTGCGACAGGTTGTTGATCAGCAGGGTGGCGATCAGCCGGCGCATGCCGTCATGCGGTTCGCCTTGCCCCGAACCCCAGCCGCCGATGGCGCTGGCCGCGCGGATGGCTTCATATACCGCCATGCGGGCGGCATCGGCGCCGAGGCCGAGGCTGTCCTGATACAACTTCGCGTTGTCGACGAAGCGGTGCGGGCTGAGGTCGCCCTGGCTGTCCGGAATATGAACCCGGATCGAATCGCTGTCGGTATCGACGCCGATCAAGAGAATGTCGGTGCTGGCGCCGCAACAGAACGCGTTCTCGATCGCCTGGCGGAATTGCAACAGACGTTCCAGCGCGGCCTCGATTGCCTTGTGGTCGTTGCTGCCGTGCGCGGCGCAGCCCTGCTGGCAGGGGGAAGACGTGCTGTAGTGGTACACCGCCACCTTGAGGTAGCGCGTGCCGGCGTCCGCCGTGGTCGGCACGCCCTCGCGGAAGCGGCGCAACTCGGTGGACACCCAGTGGCGGACATCGGTTTCCACGTCGAACAGCGCGCCGGCGTAGGCCTTGCGCCGCACGAAGGAGGACAGCGGCAGGCGCAGGATGTAGCGCATCAATCCCTTGAGGCGGCCATCGGCGCAGGGGCTGATGTCGACCGCGTGGAAACCGCAGTCGAGGATGAAGTTGCCGCTGTCCTGCACCGATTCGACCTGGCGTTCCAGATCCTTGGCGAACTGAATCACCGAAGCCTTGAGCGCCGAGAAGATGCCGTGGGCATACAAGGCCTTGAGATCCAGACCCGCCACCCAGGCGTCGTCCAGGAGGACATCGGGGAGACGATTGCCGAGATGTTCCTGGGCAAATGCCTGGGCGCGCTCGGGAAAATCCGGGCCGGATTGCAGGCTGGCCAGGGTCTTCAAGGCCGGAATGACGGCATCGAAGCGGCCTTTCACCGATTCCTCGCAGCGCGCCAGGCGGGCATTGCTCGCCTGGTCGGCGAGGGCATGGCGACAGTTGCGCTCGGGCAGGGTGTCGCAAGCCGGATGCGCCACGGGCTGTTCGTGGCGCGGCGTGGGCCGTCCCGGCGGGGCGGCGTTGGGCGTGCCGAGACCGTGGGGGGTGGCGTTCACCCCCGCCCGACGGCCGCCATGACTGGCGGCGCGGGCGCGAAGGGCGTAGGCGTTGCGGGTGTTCATCGCTTATTTCCCTTTAGCCCCTGGCGCCGCCAGAGAGGGTGATGAGCGCGCCCTTTCCGGTTTGACCACTGCTGCCGGTGACTTTCCCGACCGGTTCTTCAGGGCGCTCGCGATCCTTGTTGGCCCTGGCGTCGCGCGCCCACCGCGGCTGCTGCGCTTCGCCGCGCTGGGTCGGGTTGCGGCCTTGCGCCCAGCGCCCCACCGTGCCGGTGACATGGCCACCGCGCGCCCAGTCGTCGCCGGTGATGCGCATGCCACTGTCGCGGCCGTCACCGGTGAAGCGCGATGGCGCGGCGGCTTCCGGCGCGGACACTTCCCGCGCCGCCAGCGGAGAGACGCCCATCTCATCCCGATAACGGAACTCGGGCGTGCCGGAAACCAGGCCGGCGGCCATGTTTATCGGGCCGGTGACGCGGCCGGCGGCGCCGTAGGCGTTGCCGGTGATGCGCTCACGCGCGTCCTGGGCCTGGCGAGATGGCGAGACGATGCTGAAGTCCCTCGGGCTGGCCACCTCGGCTTGCACAAGCGACTCCTGGCGAGGCATGGACTGCCCGGCGGGGACCAGATAGCGCGGGATGCGGCTGGGGGCCGGCTTACTGGCCGGCGCGGCGGATTGCGCCACCACGTTGGCTTGAGCGCCGGCCTGACCGGCCACGATCTGTTCTTTCCCGGCGTAAGGCGTGCCGCTAATCGGCAGGGCGCTGCCCGGCTCATTTCCGGTCACGTTGCCGGAGCGGCCCAGCAGGGTGCCGGATACCGGCAGACCGTGGTTGCTCTGGCTGATGCCGACCTTGGCGGCGGCGGGTTCCGGGGTGCCGGCGCAGTTCTCGACGAACTGTTCCTTACCGAAATACTCGGTCCCGGTGACAGGCTGGCACCCACCGTGCTCGTCACCGCTCAATTTTGGGCTGTGGCCCAACCGGCTGCCGGTCAATGCGCGGCCCGCGAGGGTGTGCATGCCGGCGGTTTTTTCCGCGCCGCCAGTGCCCTGGCCCGTCTTGCCATACTGGGAACCGGTCACGCGCTTGCTGGTACCGGGCTCGTTGCCGGTCACTTTTTCGCCGCGGTCCATCATATTGCCGGTGATGCGCTGACCGCCCCGGCTGGCATCCTCGCCGACCTTGGTGGGGGTGGGTTCCGGACGAGTATTGCAGACCGAGGAGAACTGCTCGTTGGACAGGTATTCGGTGCCGGAGACGGCGCGGCAGGAGCCCGCTTCGTCGCCGGTCACTTTCACCGAACGGCCCACTTCCGTGCCGGACACGGGACGACCGGCCACGGTATGGGTCAAGGCGACCTTGCTGGCGCCATTGATGGTCAGGCGCGCCACGCCGGCGTCGTTATATTGCGAACCGGTGATGGCGCGGTTGGCGCCGGGTTCGCCGCCGGTGGCGCGCGCGAGGCGTGCTTCATCGAAACCGGTGACGGCGAGGCCGCGACGCGCGGTGGTGCCGACGGCGACCTTTTCCGGTTTGTCCAGCAAACCCTTGCCCTCGCAGAACTCGCTGAAGCGCTCGCTGCCCAGGTACTCGGTGCCGGAGACCGGCCGGCAGCTGCCCGGTTCGTCGCCGGTCACCTTGGTCGAGCGGCCCACTTCGGTGCCCGAGACCCACTGGCCACGACTGGTCGCGCTCATGCCGATCTTGGCGGCGGCGGGCGACGGGCGGGTTTCGCAAAAGGCCGCGAACTGTTCGCCGCCGATGTATTCGGTGCCGGTGATGCCGCGGCAGGTGCCGGGTTCGTTGCCGGTCACCTTGTTGCTGCGTTCCACCTGGTTGCCGGTCACGGACTGGCCGGACAGGGTGGTGCCTACCTCGACCTTGGGCGGCGCGGCGGGACGGACACGGCCGCTGGGGCGGCTGACGCCGGTCTTGCCGCGACCGTTCTGGCTGAGTTCGACGCGTCGCTGCTGCGCCAGATCACGGCCATTGGTGTTGCCATTACCGTTGCCGTTGCGGCGGGCGGAAGCGGCTACACCGCTGCCCGGCCTGACAGGCATCGCGCGCTTGCCTTGCGAGGACAGCGCCTGGCGGCGCGCCCGGCAGATGTCGCGCGCCAACATTTCGGCGCCGCTCGGAGATTCGGATGCGGGCTGTCCCTCGACGATGTCACAAAGGCTTTCAAGCGCGGTTTCCGGCTCGAACAAGGTCTCGGCAACGGTTTCCGCTTCAGGCGCGCTGGTCGCCGTGATGGCGGGGGCCGGCGCGGCCGTCGAAACGCGAGCGGACTGCGCGGGGGCGGATTTTCCAGCCACGCCATTCTTGCCACTCGTCGCCATCATGGCGCGTCGTGAGCGTGAAACTTCCCGGCCACTACTGATGCCACCGGCCGAGGAGGTGGCGACAGGCGCGGGCAAGGTCACCGGCGCCGCCATGGTGGTGGCGGCGGGCGCGGGCCTGGCGACCGAGGCGGGGGCGCCGGTTTTTTTCGCCATGGCGCTACGACCGTTTTGCGATATGGCGCGACGCCGTTCCCGTGCCAGCTCTTTGCCACTCAGTACCGATGTTGCCGAGGGGTCAGACATAACCGATCTCCCAAACTCGATGATTCAACAGCCGCCGACCGAGGCCGGCGGATTTTGCGGATTGCGGTCGATCAGCGACCACGGTGCACGACGAAGGCCATGCCCTGGCTCTGGGCATAGTTGTCGTAGCCGATCAGACGAACGTGGTTGTTCGGGTGCTCGCGATGGCAGGCCTCGATTTCGGCCAGGATGAGATCGACCGATTGCTCGCCGAACATGGGCAGCTTCCACATGTACCAGTAGTACTTGCTGGCGCGGTGCGGCTCGACATGCTCGATCGCGGGGTTCCAGCCCTGGTTGACGACGTGGGTGATCTGGGCGCGGGTCCGCTCGGCGTTGAACTCCGGCAGATAGGAGAAGGTTTCGTATTTGGGGGTGGACTTGAAGTCCTGCATTTCGGCCATGATGGTTTCCTTTTCTTCAATGCCGCCCTTCGTTCAAAGAAGGGCGGCGAGTCGTGGAGAGGGAATGAAGGGGAGGTTCAGCGGTTCTGCACGTCGAGCTTGTCGACGGTGTCGAATTCGAACTTGATCTCTTTCCAGGTCTCCATGGCGATCTTCAACTCCGGGCTGCTGTCGGCGGCCTTGGTGAGGATGGCCTTGCCTTCCTTTTCCAGGGCGACGCCGCGGTTGCGCGCTTCCACACAGGCTTCCAGCGCGACGCGGTTGGCGGCGGCGCCGGCGGCGTTGCCCCAGGGGTGGCCCAACGTGCCGCCACCGAACTGCAACACGGAGTCGTCACCAAAGATGGAAACCAGCGCCGGCATGTGCCAGACGTGGATGCCGCCGGAGGCGACCGGCATGACGCCGGGCATGGAGCCCCAGTCCTGGTCGAAGAAGATGCCGCGTGAGCGGTTCTCGGGGATGAAGGACTCGCGCATCAGGTCGATCCAGCCCAGGGTGGCTTCACGGTCGCCTTCCAGCTTGCCGACGACGGTGCCGGAGTGCAGGTGGTCGCCGCCGGACAAGCGCAGGGCCTTGGTCAGCACGCGGAAGTGGATGCCGTGGTGCGGGTTGCGGTCGAGCACGGCGTGCATGGCGCGGTGGATGTGCAACAGCATGCCGTTCTTGCGACACCAGCGGGCCAGGCCCGTGTTGGCGGTCAAACCGCCGGTGAGGAAGTCATGCATGATGATGGGCGATCCGATTTCCTTGGCGAACTCGGCGCGCTCGTACATTTCCTCGGGCGACGGGGCGGTCACGTTGAGGTAGTGGCCCTTGCGCTCGCCGGTTTCGGCTTCGGCGGTCTCGATGGCGTCCTGAACGAACAGGAAGCGATCACGCCAGCGCATGAAGGGCTGCGAGTTGACGTTCTCGTCGTCCTTGGTGAAGTCGAGGCCACCGCGCAGGCATTCGTAAACGGCGCGGCCGTAGTTCTTGGCGGACAGGCCCAGCTTGGGCTTGATGGTGCAGCCGAGCAGGGGACGGCCGTACTTGTTCATCTTGTCGCGCTCGACCTGGATGCCGTGCGGCGGTCCATTGCAGGTCTTCACATAGGCGAGCGGGAAGCGCACGTCTTCCAGACGCAAGGCGCGCACCGCCTTGAAGCCGAACACGTTGCCCACCAGCGAGGTGAACACGTTCACCACGGAACCCTCTTCGAACAGGTCGATCGGGTAGGCGATGAAGGCGTAGAAGCAAGTATCATCGCCCGGCACGTCCTCGATGGAGTAGGCGCGACCCTTGTAGTAATCCATGTCGGTCAGCAGGTCGGTCCACACCGTGGTCCAGGTGCCTGTGGACGACTCGGCGGCCACGGCGGCGGCGGCTTCCTCGCGATCGACACCGGGTTGTGGCGTGATCTTGAAGCAGGCGAGGATGTCCGAGTCCAGCGGGACGTATTCCGGTGCCCAGTAGGTGTGGCGGTAATCCTTCACACCCGCCTGATAGGTTTTGGCCATATTCGACTCCTTGTAGAGAGACAGTCTTGAAAGTTGGCGGTCTGACCCGCCCCATGCATTCGCAATTGGTTTTTGCAGCGCATTGGGGAGCGACTGTAGAGATTCGTTTCTATAAACAGAACTTTGTATTTCTAATGAATAGGATTTACCACGGTAAATGACTAATCACTGGACCCTGCAACAGTTCCGTCTCTTCGAGGCCGTGGCCCGGCACCGCAGCTACACCCGCGCGGCGGAGGAGATGCACTTGACGCAACCGGCGGTGCATATCCAGGTGAAGCGCCTGGAAGAGAGCATGGGTTTGCAGTTGATCGAGACGGCCGGCAAGAAGCTTCTGCTGACGCGCGCGGGCGAGGAGGTCTATCAGACATCCCTGAATGTGATGAACCGGCTGCAAGCCTTGTCGGACACGCTGGTGGACCTGAAGGGCAAGGTGGCGGGGCCGCTCAAGATCGCGGTCGTCACTTCCGCGAAGTACTTCATGCCCCACTTTCTCGGGCGTTTCGTGCACGAATATCCCGAGGTCCAGCCGCAGCTCGTGGTGACCAATCGGGCGCGCATCGCGGAGCGGCTGAGCAACAATCTCGACGACTTCGTGGTGATCGGCCAGATTCCCGAGCATCTGGGCCTGACGGTGCGGCCGTTCATGGAGAACATCCTGGTGCCGGCCGCGCATCCCGACCATCCCCTGGCCCGGGAAAGCCGCATTCCGCTGGAGCGCTTTGCCCGGGAGCGCATGCTGATCCGGGAGGCCGGATCGGGCACCCGCGCCGCCGTCGAGGAGGTGTTCGCGGAACATGGGCTCGCGCTTCAGCCCTACATGGAACTCGGCTCCAGCGAAGCCATCAAGCAGGCGGTCATGGCCGACCTGGGTTTGTCGGTACTGCCCCTCTACAGCCTCAAATTTGAACTGGAAGCCGGGCGCATCGTCGTTCTGGACGTCGAGGAATTTCCCCTGCGGCGGATGTGGAACGTGGCGCACCTCGCCGGCAAGCGGCTGGGCCTGACGGCAAGCGTGTATCTGGACTTTCTGGTTCAGGAAGGCCTCGCGCGATAAGCGGCGCGTTCGTTCGCGGCGCGTGCCGCGCAACGAACATGTCGGTGGCATTCCCCGGATTCCGCCGCGCTACCTCTGGGCTACGAATCTGGGATGCGATGGAAAGCGCCCGGCAGTGGCCTCCCCCTTTTTTAAAGGGGGAAGGGGATTTGGCGACGTTTGCCTGTGCGGCCGTCTCAGAAATCCCCCCTAGCCCCAATACTGTTCAGATATGTCGTTATGGATCACAATTCGCGCATTCTGACTTTGAAACGCGGACACGATGGCGAGAACGCGCAAGGCACTGCCAGAGAAAATCGACATTGCGCATCTGATCAGCACCG
>JAQTLN010000028.1 GCA_028714875.1 Gallionellaceae bacterium | reverse complement strand
GCCACGCCGCAAGATGCCCTTGCCAGTATGCCGCCCCGTGCCGCTTCGCCATCTCGGATGCCTCCATAAAGCACCCAGCTTGCTCAGGTCCTCTCGATCAGCACAGATGGTGGGGTTGGACGCTTACCCTACTACGCCATGGCGTCCGCCTTGGCCAACAGAAAGCCTCCCGCCACTTTCCGTTCAAACTCCGCCGCCGGCATGGGTTTCGCGAAGTAATAGCCTTGGGCGAGGAAACCTTCCGCGCCGGCCAACTGGATCAGGCAGTTGAGTTGCTCGCGTGTTTCCACGCCTTCCGCCACCACTTCCAGACGCAGGCTTTTCGCTAGGCCGATGATGGCCTGCGCGACGGCGGTGTCGTCGGGGTCCGCGCCCAAGCCGTCGACGAAGGATTTGTCGATCTTGAGCACATCCACCGGAAAGCGCCTGAGGTAGGCCAGCGAGGAATAGCCAGTGCCGAAGTCGTCGATGGCGAGGCGGCAACCTTGATCTTTCAGGCTTTTCAGCACGGCCTGGCCGCGCGCGACGTCTTCCATCACCACCGATTCGGTAATTTCCAGTTCCAGGGCGGAACCGGGTAGCGCGAATTTTTCCAGGGCGCCGGCCACCTTTTCGGTGAGCTTTTCATTGCGGAATTGCGCGGCGGAGAGGTTGACCGCGATGCGGAAGTCGGGGTCGATCGACAGGCGCCAGGCCGCGCACTGGCGGCTGGCCTCACACAAGGCGAAATCGCCCAGGGCCGCGATGAGGCCGCTTTTTTCCGCCACTGGAATGAAGCGCATGGGCGGCACTTGCCCCAGTTCCGCCGAATTCCAGCGCATCAGCGCCTCGGCCCCCACCACGCGGCCCTCCGCGCTCAGTTGCGGCTGGTAATGCATGGAGAGTTCGCCAGCGTCCAGGGCATGGCGCAAGTTGGATTCGATGAGCATGGTTTCGGCCACGCCGGCGGCCATGTCAGCGGTAAAGAACTGGTAGTTGTTGCGACCAAGGTCCTTGGCGCGATACATCGCCACATCGGCGTGTTTGAGCAGTTCTTCCAGGGTTTCCCCGTCGTCGGGATAGAAGGTGACCCCCAGGCTGGCGCCGCCGGCTACATCGAAGCCCATGGGCTGATAGGACGCGCCCAGCGCCAGGACGATCTCGCCGGCGCTCCGCGCCATTTCCACCGGCCCTTTGGCATCCATCAGGATCAGCGCGAATTCATCGCCGCCCAGACGCGCCACCGTGTCCGATTCGCGCACGCAGGCTTGCAGGCGCTTGGCCACATCCTTGAGCATTTCGTCACCCGCCGCGTGGCCGAGGGTGTCGTTGACGGCCTTGAAGTTGTCGAGATCGACCAGGATCAGGGCCAGGTTGGTTTTTTCACGCCGGCATTGGCTGATGGAATGCAGTAGTCGATCCTGGAACAACACCCGGTTGGGTAAGCCTGTCAGGGTGTCGTAATAGGCGAGGCTGGCGAGCCGCTCGCGGGTGCTGACCAGTTCCGATATATCCGAGGCGATGCCCACGAACAGCTTCTCGCCCTGTTCACTGCTGATCGCGTCGATATTGATCCATTGCACATAGAGTTCGCCATTCTTGCGCCGATTTTTCAATTCCCCCTGCCAGCGGCCGGCTTCGTTCAGTCTGGCCCACATGGACCGGTAAAACGCTGAATCCTGCAGACCGGATTTGATCAGGCGCGGGTTGTGGCCGAGCAACTCGTGTTCCTGATAGCCGGTCATTTGGCAATAAGCGGGGTTGACCCGCACGATGCTCCCTTGGGCATCCGTGACGATGATGCCCTGCTGGCTGCTGTCGAACACGGTGCCGGCCAGGCGTAGTTCCCTGGCGCTCTGGCGCAGGCTGTCCAGGTAGCGCATGGCCAGCACAGCCAGCGCCAACAGCAGGATCACCACGCTGAGCAACAATCCGGCCCGATAACGTCCCGCCGTGGTCTGCTCCTCGACCAACCGGGCATGGTTGGCCTCCTCCAGTTGCGTCAACACGGCGCGTCCGGAGCCGTGAATCAGGCCGCGCACATCGGAGGCCAGGATGGGGCCGTTATGACTGATGATCTCGGCGTGGCGCGCGAGGCGCGCAAACTCCGCGCGCTGCGCCGTGGGCAGCCTGGCGGCCAGGGCTCGCATGCGGGCCAGCATATCGCCTACCTCCCCCCTCGCCTCGGTGACCCTCTGCCCGCCCTCGCCCAGCCCCTGCATGAACAGGACATTGTTGAGCGCCATCAACTCGTGGTGCAGCGCGCCATCGGCGGCGGTTGTATTGGGCAAGGCTTGTGCGAACAGAATCGCGTCGCTCTGGAAATAACGCAGGGAATTGCGCACCAGGGCATTGCGCCGTTTGAAGTCGTTCCACAGCGCGTCCTGTCCCCGCACCAACTGGTAGTAGGGCAGCCAGCGCCGATGCAGGGCGATGTCATTCGCCACCTCGCTGGCCAGCCCGGCGCGTTCCCGCTGGATGCGGGCCATCCAGTCGTTGCCCTCGTCGTAATTGTTGGTGATGCCATGACGCAGGCCGATGACCAGTTCACGGAAACGGCTCTGGGCCACTTGCAGCCGTTCCAGGCGGGCACGCAGCAACTCCAGCCGCTCGACTCCCCCCATCACGGCGGGCAGCAACAAGCCCGCCAGGAGCGCGGCGCAGAGCGCGACCAGGGCCAGCCCGACCTTGAACTTGACCTTGTCATTGGCGCCGATCTTGGCCCCACTCATGGCCATATCCAGTCTCATGGCGCCGTCTCCGGCAAGATGCCGTTCAAACTGCCCAGAAACGCCAACAACGCCTTGCGTTGTTCCGCGCTCAAACTCACGCCCAACTGGTAGCGCGCCATAGTGTCCACGGCCTTGTCCAGGGTCGCGATGGAGCCGTCATGGAAATACGGTGCGGTACGTTCGACATTGCGCAGGCTGGGCACCTTGAACATGTGCCGATCTTCTTCGCGCCCGGTGACGTTGTAGCGGCCGAGATCGCTTTTCTGGATCGGCTTGCCGCGATCAGCGAAGAAATCGCCCATGACCCCCAGGTTGGCATACATGTTGCCGCCCACATTCACCCCCTGGTGGCAGGCGATGCAGCCAAGATTGCGGAACAATTCCCAACCCTGGCGCGCCGCCGCGCTCAATGCCTGAAGGTCGCCACGCAAGTAACGGTCGAAGGGCGCGTCCGGGGTAATCAGGCCGCGCTCGAATTCAGCCAGGGCGGACTGAATGTGCGCGGCGGAAATAGTCGTCTCCCCAGCCGCCGGCCAGATCGCCGCGAACTCGCGAGGATAGTCATCGTCGCGTTCCAGTTTGGCGATCACTTCGCGCCAACTGGAGGCCATTTCCACCGGATTGTGTATCGGCCCTTCCGCCTGTTCCTCCAGGCTCGCCGCGCGGCCATCCCAGAACTGGCGGAAATTGAAGCCGCTGTTGAATATCGTGGGCGTGTTCACCGTGTTGCTGCGACCAGCAATGCCCAGCGCGAGCGGCCGCGCGTCAGCACCGGCCTTTGTCAACTGGTGGCAAGTGGCACAGGAAATCGTGTCGTCATGCGACAGGCGCGGATCATTAAACAGGCGTCGCCCCAGCGCGACCTTGCGCAAGTCCAGATCCAGACGCGGCGGGATGGGTGAGATGGGCTGGTCGGTGGCGGGCGGGGTATAGGCCTGAACCGGCGCGTGACTCACCGCCCCGGGGGAGACGAATAACCATCCACCCCAGACGAACAGTCCGGCAATCAATAGCAAGAACACTGCACGGAATTGCGGCATCCATCACCCCCTATGCCTAGCAGTATCGGCTTGGAGTGGAGAAACTTGAGGAGGTTGGTCAGGGCGCGCCGACCATGTAGCGCCGGCATCCCTGCCGGCATCTTTTCGCCACTAGAGAAAGCGGCGGAACGCCGGCGCTACAAGTTCACGCCGCCGCCCGCGCGCGCAGCACCTTGATCTGGAACAGGGTGTTGCGTTCGTCTTCTTCCAGGGCGGCGCGGATGTGATGCACGGTGGCCTGGTAGCGGGGAATGATGTTGTATTTCAGGGCGTTGACCCGTTTCTGGGTCTTGCGGCTGGCGGCGAGCAGGCGCCAGAGGGCGTTTTCCGCCTCGCCCAGACGAGCGAGGGTGATGGTGAGGTCGCGCAGGCGCAGGCGCGCTTCGTCGAAACTGACATCGGTCCACATCAGGCCCACCGGTTGCAACGGCAGCGGCTCGGCGGAGACGCTGGGATATTCCACGCCGACGCTGGAGCGAGCCACCACTTTCAGCGCCACGGCGAGCTTCAGGCCGACCGAGGACTGGCGCAGCATCTGCCCGCCCATGCGCATCTGGACGATGCCCAACCAGCGATAGGCTTCGGCCAGTTCCTTGACGGTCAGGGCGCGCAATTCCCGATACTGGGCCAGGCGTTCGTAGACTAGGCGAGTCAGCAGGTCACGCTTCTTCTCCAACATCTGCCGGCCTTGTTCGAGAAACTTCGCCTGGCGGCCTACCTGTAGCAGCGCGCTCTTGGTGGGGGGGACGGAGAGACGTTTTTTCATGACAGTTGTAGCGCCGGCTTCCAGCCGGCCCCTGGTCCGGTCAGTTGATGGGTTTCGCTGCGCGCTACCCATCCAGCATATTGATGGCTGACGCTCATACCGCCCCCTTGTGGTACTTCGCCAACTCATCCTCGCTAACCCGGATCAAGGCCTCCGCCGGCAGCATGGAGAGGAGGTCCCAGGCGAGATTGAGGGTTTCATGGACGCTGCGGTCCTCATCCTCGCCCTGGCCGATGAAGCGGCGCTCGAAGGCTTCGGCGAATTCCAGGGTGCGGCGGTCGCCATCGCTCAATTCCTCGGCGCCGATGATCGCCGCCAGGCCACGTACTTCCAGCGCCTTGGCGTAGCTGGCGAACAACTGGCTGGCGACGTGGGGGTGGTCTTCGCGGGTGAAGTTCTTGCCGACGCCGTCTTTCATCAGGCGCGATAGCGATGGCAGCACGGTGACCGGCGGATAGACGCCCTGGTTGGACAACTCGCGCCCGAGCACGATCTGGCCTTCGGTGATGTAGCCAGTGAGGTCGGGTATCGGGTGGGTGATGTCATCGGAAGGCATGGACAACACCGGAATCATGGTGATGGAGCCGCGCCGGTTCTTGATCCGCCCCGCCCGCTCGTAGATTTCCGCGAGGTCGGAATAGAGATAGCCGGGATAGCCCTTGCGCGCCGGCACGTCGCCGCGCAGCACGGCCACTTCGCGCAACGCCTCGGCATAGGCGGTCATGTCGGTCATCACCACCAGGACGTGGTAATCCAGCTCGAAGGCCAGGTATTCGGCGGCGGTGAGCGCCGCGCGTGGGGTGAGCAGGCGCTCGATCACCGGCTCGTCGGCGAGATTCAAAAACATCACCACCTTGTTCAACACGCCGCTTTCCTCGAAGCTTTCCTGGAAGAAGCGCGCGTCGGCGTGCGAGGCGCCGAAGGCGGCGAATACCACCACGAATTCCGAGGATTCCTCGCCCAGCAGCTTGGCCTGGCGCACGATCTGCGCCGCCACCCGATTATGCGGCAGGCCGCCGCCGGAGAAGATCGGCAGCTTCTGGCCGCGGGTGAGCGAGTTCATGCCGTCGATGGCGGAAATGCCGGTCTGGATGAATTCACGCGGGTAGGCGCGGGCGGCGGGGTTGAGCGGTTCACCGTTGACGTCGCGGCGGTCACTGGAAATGATCGGCGGGCGCCCGTCGCGCGGCAGGCCGGCGCCGTTGAACACGCGGCCGAGGATGTCGCGCGACACCGGCAACTTGAACGGTTCATCCAGGAAACGTACCCAGGTGCGCTCCAGGTCGAGATCGTCGGTGCCCTCGAACACTTCCACCAGCACGGCATCGTCGGCGCTACGAATCACCAGGCCACTGCGCAGATTGCCAACGTGATCGCGCAAGGACACCCGAGAGCCCGCGGAAACGCCGGGCACGCCGCCCATGACGACCAGGCCGCCCTGTGCGGAGATCGCGGTACGGAATTCGATGTTTTTCATGGTTTCACCATTTTTCGGGTAGTTTGCGGAAAGTGTGGAAGACCCGCAGGACTTCCAGCACGTCGCCCCGCACCCGGTACGGGATCAAATAGGGATAGTGTTGTACGACCAACTCACGAGTACCCGGCACACGCCCGGGACGGCCGATGCCGGGCTGTTGGGCGAGGAGGCTTACTGAAGAACGGATGTTCTGGAGCATGGCATCGGCGGTGTCGGGATTTGTGTCAGCCAAGTAGCCCGCTTCCTGTTCAAGGTTGCGGAGCGCCTCGCGCAACCACTTAATCCGCATTCGCGCGCCCCTCGGGGGACCACTTGTTGAATACCCGCTGCATTTCTTCTTCACTGACAAACTCGCCCGCGTCGGCTTCCACCAAGGCTTTCCTGATTTCCGCGACTTGCCAGCCTTCGTTCACCACGTATTGGCGAATGGCCTCGGCGGCGATCCAGGAACGACTCCGACCGGTCGCCCCGGCCAGGGCATCCATTTGATCCTTCATTTCATCCGTTACGCGAACAGTAAGAACGCTGCTCATGGTGCGCTCCTGATTGCAATGTATACATCCACATCATATGTCATTCAGGTCTATTCGTAATCCAGCGCGATCTGCTCGAACTCGGCCGGAATTCGGGCAATTTTTTCCTTCAGGGCGGCGAGGTCTTCTGACTTGTGCTGGCTCTTCCAGCGCCGCGCTTGGGACAGGAGCGGCATCTGGATCAGCCTTCTCGCCGGGGCGCCCAGTTTCACCAGCTTCATGCCTTGCCGGTAAATCTCCAGCAGCGCCGCGAGCAGGACGTATTGCTTTTCCGGCGAGGCGAAGCTGTCGGTTTCATCGGTGGCCGACTGCTGCAACAGGCCTTCCTTGATCAGGCCGGAGGCTTCCAGGGTCCAGCGTTGTTCACTGGAAAGCGCCTCGACGCCCACCAGGTTGACGATGCGCTGCAATTCTTCCGACGCGGCGAGCAAGTCGAGCGCCTCGGCGCGCGCCGCTTCCCAACCGGGATCGACGTTTTCCGCCCACCATTTGGCGGCGGAGGGCACGTAACCGGAGAAGCTTTCCAGCCAGTCCACCGCCGGGTAATGACGGGCATCGGCCAATTCTTTCGACAAGGCCCAGAAGGTCTGGATGATTTCCTTGGTGTGGCTGGTGACCGGCTCGGAGAAGTCGCCACCGGGCGGCGAGACAGCGCCGATCAGGGTGACGGAACCGTGGTCGCCGGACAGGGTTTCCACCCGCCCCGCCCGCTCGTAAAACGCGGCGAGGCGCGAGCCGAGGTAGGCGGGATAGCCCTCCTCCACCGGCATCTGGCCGAGGCGGCCGGCCACTTCACGCAGGGCTTCGGCCCAGCGACTGGTGGAGTCGGCCACCATCACCACGTCGTAGCCCTGGTCGCGGAAATATTCGGCCAGGGTGATGCCGACATAGATCGAGGCTTCGCGCGCCACCACCGGCATGTTGGAGGTATTGGCGACCAGCAGGGTGCGCTCCATCAGGGGGCGGCCGGTATGCGGGTCTTTCAGTTCTGGCATGAATTCGAGCACGTCGGTCAGTTCGTTGCCGCGCTCGCCACAGCCCACATAAATCACGATCTCGGCGTTGCACCAGCGCGCGATCTGCTGTTGCAACATGGTCTTGCCGGCGCCGAACGGGCCGGGAATGGCCGCCTTGCCGCCCTTCAGCAGCGGGTAGAAGGTATCCAGGATGCGTTGCCCGGTAATCAGCGGCTTCACCGCGTGGTCGCGCCGTTTGAACGGGCGCGGTATGCGTACCGGCCAGCGGTGGAACATGCGTAGCTTCTCGATGCGGCCGTCGGGCAATTTCACCCGGCCGATCACCTCATCGATCGTGTAATCGCCTTCCGGCGCCAGATCCATCAATTCGCCATGAATCAGGGGCGGGGTGAGGATACGGTGCAGGATGGATTCGGTTTCCTGTACCGCGCCCAGCACATCGCCACCGTCGACATGGGTAGCATTGCGGCGGTGCGGGTCGGGCACGAAATGCCAGCGTTGGTCCCGAGGCAGGGAAGGAACAGCGACACCCCGGGCGATGCGGTCGCCGCTCTTTTCCCAGACCGCGTTCAATGGCCGCTGCACCCCGTCGAAAATGGCGTTGAGCAGGCCAGGGCCGAGTTCCACCGAGAGGGGCCAGCCCAGCCCTTCCGCCACTTCGCCGGGTCGCAACCCCGCCGTATCTTCATAAAGCTGCGCCAGCGCGGTGTCGCCATCCCGGCTGATCACCTCACCCACCAGTCCGATCCGCCCCACCCGAACCTGCTCGCCGATCACGGTTTCCGGCAGTTGCAACTTGACCAGGGGGCCGTTGATTTCAAGAATTTTGCCCATTTCTATTTCCTATCCGTGAAGGGTGGGAGCGTGGCTCCTCCCTTTTCCAAAGGCTCTTCTCGCGAATGCTGAGGATGAGGGTGGAAACGCCCGACCAAGTGACTTCCCCCTTTCCCAAAGGGGGACTGAGGGGGATTTCTCCAAGAGTGGCGCATGCGCGGGCGTCGGCAAATCCCCCCTAGCCCCCCTTTGAAAAAGGGGGGAACCCTTCGCAATAGCCACAGTGACTTTCATCTTTCAGCCTTCACTTTCTCAGCCATGAACCAGCGTCCCGAGATCGGGGGCGCTAGCGAACAAGCGTTCCATCGCCACTCGCGCCAACTCATCCGCCAGCCGCGATTGGCGGGCCTCGAAGGTCTGGTCGAGCCGGGCGCGGTTATCGGCCAGGCGCACGCGGATACCGCCCTCGCTGATCTGGCTGAGCGCGCTCAGTTCGACCTTGCGACCCGGCGCGGCACGCTCAATGATCCGCGCCCAATCTCGCGCCAGGCGGGGCTGATCCGCCGGCCGCACTTCGGCCACCAGGTCGCCCGCCGGCAAATCTTTCGCGGCGGCGGCTAGCCACTGTTCCAGCACCTCCAGGTAGCGTTCATCGTCGTCCACCAGTTCCTGAAACGCCATTTGCACACCGGACAAGGTGGCTTCGGTGAGCGCCCAGCGCAGCCGGTCCAGTTCGGCGGCAAGGCGGGTTTCCGCCGCCTGCGCCTGGCGCCGCACATGTTTCTCCGCTTCCACTTTGGCGGCCATCACCTCGCGCTCTTCCGCCAGCCGAATCTTGTCGGAGGCCTCGTTCAGGATGCGCGCCTTGCCCGATTCGGCGCGTTCGCGCTGTTCTCGCGCCAGGCTTTCCGCCTGGCGGATCAAGGCTTGTTCCAGTTGGGTTACTTGTGCATCTGTGTCCATGTTTCCTCCAGGCCGTAGGGCGGAACGCCGACAGGCGGTTCCGCCAAGGCACAACGCGTCAGTTGGCGGAATCCGCGCCGCGGTTCCGCCCTACTTGCTTGCGCGGTCTTCATTTCAGCGCATCCGGTCCCAGCACCGCGCGCACCACGTCGTCAACGGCGGGGGCGTAGTCATGCGGCGCCGACAGCGGCGGCAGTTCGGTGACCACGATGCGGCCGCCTTCGTTGCGCAGGCGGTTGAGCCAGTGGCCACCGGCATGAGCCAGGTTCGATTCCAGCAAAACCAGGGCCTCGCTACCGTCCTTGACCAGTTGCGCCAGGACTTCGTCGACCCGGGCGGGATCGGCGTCGGGATAGACCTCGGCGCCGATCAGGCTGAAGCCCTCGGTCAACCCGGCGCTACCGAGCACGACCAAACGCGCGCCGCTGGAGGGAGTTTCCGCCTCACGCCTCACGCTCTACTCCTCACACTCAAATCTTGCCCAGCATCAGTATGGACATGACCAGACCGTAGATCGCCACGCCTTCGGCCAGGCCCATGTAGATGAGTGTGCGGCCAAACATCTCGGGTTTCTCGGCGATCACCGCCAGCGCGGCGGAACCGACCGGGCCCAGGGCGATACCGGCGCCGATGGCGGCCAGCGCGGTAGGCAAGCCGATGCCGATCAGCGCCAGACCCTTGCCCAGGGAAATTTCCATCGCGGCGCCGGCTATCGGCTCCGCCGCCATGACTTCCTGAACGCCCATCATCAGCATGGCCGCCAGGGCCAGGCCGAAAACAAGAAAATTCGCCAGCACGCCTCCCTTCAACCAGCTTGGCGAGGGCAGCCGGCGCGGCGTCAGTTCCAGCCAGACGCCCGCGCCGATCGTGGCGACTACGGAAAAACCCATCAATGCGATCAGCCAGCTCATTTTTCTCTCCTGAAAAGCCAGATCAATCCAACGACTACTTCACACCCACCAGGAACGTAGGATGTGGTGAACGCGGCGAACCGCATCATGCCGCGTGATTCAGGTTGATGCGGTTCGCTGCGCTCACCACATCCTACGATGCTAAAAGCCCAATCAATCAAACCGTTACTTCACACCCACCAGCTTCAGCGGAACGAACTCGGTGCCATCGCCGCTGAAGAAACGGGAGAACCCTTCGTAATACATGAGACGCAGCGCCTGGATCGCGACGATGCCGCCTTCCAGGACGATGATCACCACATTGCCCAGCAAGATGGTCAGCCAGTGGCCGGTCGTATCCAGACCGCCCGCGATGGTGAACACGGCCAATGCCAGCGCCACATGGTTGAGGCTGAAAGCGGCCACCCGCATGAAGGACAGCGTGTTGGCGAACAGGTTGATCCCGGTTTCCAGCGTTTCGATGGCGGTCACCAGGGCGCGCTCGCCCAGGCTGGCGCGGGTTTCCACCCACTTGAACACGGCAACCGTGGTGATGCCGAGCAGGGCCAGGCTCCAGGCCGGCGCGCTCAGGCCGGAAACAGCCGGCAGCCCGGCCTCTCCAGCCAGGCCAGTGGCCGCGCCGAGATAGAACAGCAGGCCGGCCAGGCCGGTGGAATCGAACAAGGCTTCCGCCACATGGCCCGCCGTGAAGGTGTTCCAGATGTTCGCCAGCAAGGTGAAGACGATGAAGCCGACGCCGAACAGAATGGCCACCGTGAGGACGCGGATCGGGTCATGCAAAGGCGAGAGCCAAACCGGGGTGAGCACGTCTTCGTAGCCGAAAATGCTGCCGTAGAGCAGGCCGAAACCCATCGAGGCCACGCCGGCCGCGATGCCCACCCAGGCCACCTGTCCCAGCTTGCGATACAGCAGCAGCGCGAGGACCAGGATCACGCCGCCGTGGCCGACGTCACCGAACATGGCGCCGAACAACAAGAGATAGGTCAGCGCGAACAGCAAGGAAGGATCGAACTCGCCATAGCGCGGAATACCGTAGCTTTTCACCAGCGGCACGAACGGCCGCAGCCAGACGGGATATTCAAGGAAGGAGGGAATCTGCCCGCGCTCGCCGGGATCGGGGTCGCGACTGGCGATCAGATAGCGGCTGGTGAAACGTTCCGCCAATGCCCGCCGCAGACGCGGCACCGCAGCTTTGGGCACCCAGCCCGAGATGGAGACCAGTTGCCCCTTGCCGCGCAGGCCGCCCAACGCGGTTTCCGCCAGGGGCCGGGCCAGCGCCAGCAACAGGCGGGCCTGTCCCAGCCACTCCCTCTGCTCGCCAACGCTTTGCACTTTCAGGTCACAGTATTGGGCTTCCGCGCCTTGCAGTCGCGCGGTCTCCCGCTCCAGGTATTTACCGGCGATTTCCGGGTGCGTCTGCAACTCCAGCGGAATCATCAGTTCACGCCAACCCGCCTGGGAAAGCACGCCGCCCAGTTCGCCGTTGGAACGTGGGCCGGCGACCACGACAAAAGCCTGTTCGCCGGCCTGGTCGAACACCGTGAGCAGGTAGCCGGCAAGTTGCAGGGCCTCTTTGAGGCGTTGCACATTGGACTTGGGAACCTGGCCGATTCGACTATCGAGCAGGCTATCGGCCTTGAGCAGCCGGGAGACATCCACATCCAGGGTTTTCAGGCGCTCGAAGGTATCCCGCAGAGCCGCCAGGCGACGCAAGTCTTCCTCGATTTTCTGCCCATGCTCCGCGCAGGCGGAACACTTCTGCCACAACTCCCGCAAACGGTTGTTGATGCCGATCAGCTCGCGAAGATTCGGCGCGATGACATCCGGCGGAATGGGCGGAACCTCAAGATGGCCGCAGAGTTCGCCGATCTTGGCGAGGCGGGCATCGGCCTCCAGGTAGATTTCGCGGTACTCGTCCCCCGGCGACTCCGGGAAAGCCACGTTTTCGTCCGCCGCCAGACCGAACAGGCCATGCCGCGCCAGCAATAGCGCCGCATCCTGCGCCTCGCTGGTCAGGCAGTAGAGAGTCACACGGGACATGGGCCGGGCGCGGAACATCAGTGGACATCCTGGGCGAGCTGCCCGACCGTTTGCTCGATCATCACGCCCGGCAAGCCCAGATTGCGGCCGCGCAGAATGGCGCGCACGCCGCGTAGCTGGCGTTCGCGCAGGACCAGGTAGGCGAAAACGCGAGCTATCGCGGGCGCATTGGAGCGCAGCACCTTCTCGGCTTCCCGGGCGGCGACGTGCTCCATGCGAGCAAAGACTTCGGGAATCGTGGCGGCATCGGCGAGCCTTTGCTTCATGCCCTCCGGCAGGGCGGCCAGCACCTCTTCCAGGCTACCCAGGGCCGCGAGCGCCTTGAGACTGGCGCTGGACAGCCCATAGTGGGCGGCGACCAGCAGGTAATACACCTGGGCGGGCGGCAGCTTGTAGTTGAAGCGGTATCGCAGCAGCCAGACCAGATTGATGCGGTCGATCAACGGTCCGGTCAGGCGCCGCAGCGCGGACCCGGTTTCCTTTTCCAGTTGCCGGGCGCGGTGCGCCAGACCTTCGTAGTAACTGCGGTCAAGCGCGGCGTCGAGCAGGAAGGGGTCATGGCTATCCTCGAAAGCCTGCCGGGCCTGACGCACGATGCCCGCGTAATGCCCGGATTCAAGGCGGCGCAACAGTTCCGCCACATCCTCGGCATGAGCCAGATCCTGGACCTCCAGACGGCCGAAAGCGCCCATCGGGGTGAGCCGGTTGAGCAGGATGGCCGGACGTTCGCCCGTCATCTTGCCGCGCAACAGGGTCTTCAGATTGGTCACTTCGAAACGCTCGGTCCAGTAGAGCAGGAAAGCGCGCGCCGATCCGGTCAGGGGGCGCAGCAAAATCAGGGTCTCGTCCAGCAACTGGGCGATGATGCTTTGTTCCAGCGAATGCAGGTCGTTGCCGGGAACCAGGCCGGCCAGTTGCACCAGACCACCGTCCACCAGAACCTGTGGAATTTCGGCCTCGGATGCCTTCAATAGCGCCCTGAAATCCTCCGCCCGCCAGAGGCGGCCGGCGAAAAGGCTGACGCGGGTATTCAGATAGGCGGACACGACATCATCCAGCAGGCACTGAGATCAGGCGGTCGGATCGAGCAACAGATTCAGCGCGGCGTCGACCGCCTCCTGTTCGTGGCGCGAGGCCATCTCGCGCAAGTTGCGCTGTCGCTCCTCGTATTTCCGGGACAGCTCGGCCACCGCCTGATCGGCGCGGCCACCGGCTTCCTTCAGAAAAGGGGCGCGCAACTCCACACGCCCGGATTCGAATCGCGCCTCGGCCTCGCGCGCCGCCGCCAAGGCTTCATCAAGAATGCGCTGCCGTTCAGTGCTGGCCGCGTCGATGATGTTCTGCGCGCGAGCCTCGGCTTCCAGAAGGCGTTTGAGTGAATCTTCCATTTTTGGCTTCTCGGCCTGTCAGTGGGTCTGTTTCGCTATCGGTTGGTCGGGGCCGACCCCATATTTGCGATGGCGTGCCCGGCCCCAGGGACAGCCGCCGAGCGTCAATGCCAATTCGGCTTTCTGCACGGCAACCGCCCAGGGAATGCCATTTCTCGCGCGAGTGCAAATCGGACACCCGTATTCGCAATACTCGGGGTCGTTCAGGTGAAGGATGGGCATCTTCCACCCGCCCCAACCGTAAACCTTGTGTTCAACTTCTCTACGTTCTGTCATCTCACACCTCCTTTCATTTCTCCCCTACCCCATCGGGTGGGGGTCGGGGGAGACAGCGAGGCCTGGATGACGGAACCGCTTGATTCAGCGTTGTTCCCTCTCCCCCGGCCCCTCCCCCAAAAGGGAGGGGAGCGGGGCCTTACTTCACTTTCACTTGCACCAACTCCTCGCCATCCGGATCGGTCACATGTACCGCGCAGGCGATGCACGGGTCGAAACTGTGGATGGTGCGCAAGATCTCGATCGGCTGCTTGGGATCGTGCATGACATGGTTGTGTTGCAAAGCGGACTCGTAAGCACCGGGCTGGCCTTGCGCGTCGCGCGGACCGGCGTTCCAGGTGCTGGGCACCACAGCCTGGTAATTGCTGATCTTGCCGCCGTCGATCACGATCCAGTGGCTCAGGCCGCCGCGCGGGGCTTCCATCAGGCCGACGCCGTGCATGTGATTCGGCCAGGTGGACGGGTCCCAGTACTGGTCGTTGAAGGTACGCACATCGCCGGCTTTGATATTGGCCATCAAGTGATCGAACATGCCCTGCATGGAGTCGGCGAGCACCTTCGACTCCAGGCCGCGCGCGGCGGTGCGGCCGAGGGTGGAGAACAGCGCGGTGACCGGCACATCAAGCGTCTTCAGGGTGTAGTCGACCAATTCCTTGGTCTGCGCGTGGCCTGCGGATTTCGTATCGGCATACATCAGCAGCACGCGCGCGAGCGGGCCGACTTCCATGGCCTTGCCCTGCCAGCGCGGTGATTTGAGCCAGGAATATTTCTTCTCCACTTCCAGTTGCTCGTAGGGCGGTTTCGGGCCGGTGTAGTTGAGCTCGGTCTCGCCCTTGAATGGGTGCAGGCCCTCGGCATCGCCGCCGCCATACTTGTACCAGGAGTGGCTGACGAACTCCTGGATCTCGTCTTCCTTGTCCAGGTCGATGGGATGGATGGTGGAAATGTCGTGATTGAGAATGACACCGCGCGGGATGAGGTAGGAGTCGGTATCCCAGAAGGATTTGCTGGGCATGTCACCGAACGACAGGAAGTTGCCGCCGGTGTCGCCGATGCCGCCCCATTCCTTGTAGAAGGAGGCGATGGCGAGCAGATCCGGCACATAGACCTGATCGACGAAATCACGCATCTGCTTGATGACGTTCTGCACGATCTGCAAACCCACCATGTTGACCGCGGTGGCATCCTGACCGCCACGATAGTGCGGGCCCTTGCCCTGGCCGGGATGATCCACATGCACGGAAATAGCGGAAGGCACGCCGCCCACGACAAAGTTGGGGTGCGGGTTCTTGCCGCCGAAGATGGCGTGCAGCTTGACCACGTCGCGTTGCCAGGCGAGCGCTTCCAGATAGTGCGCCACGGCCATCAGGTTGGCTTCCGGCGGCAGCTTGTAAGCGGGGTGGCCCCAGTAGGCATTGGAGAAGATGCCCAACTGGCCCTGCTCGACGAAGTTCTTAACCTTCTTCTGCACATCAGCGAAATAGCCGGGCGAGGACTTGGGGTAGCTGGAGATGCTTTGCGCCAGTGTCGAGGTCGCCTTGGGATCGGCTTTCAACGCGGACACCACGTCCACCCAGTCGAGCGCGTGCAGGTGATAGAAGTGCATAACGTGGTCATGCACATACTGCGCGGCAATCATCAGGTTGCGTATCAGTTCCGCGTTTTGCGGAATGCTGTAAGTGGGGATGGCGCGATGCAGCGCGTCTTCCACCGAGCGCACCGAGGCGATGCCATGCACCAGCGTGCAGACGCCGCAGATGCGCTGGGCAAAAGCCCAGGCGTCACGTGGATCGCGCCCGCGCAGGATGATTTCAATGCCGCGCACCATGGTGCCGGCGGAATAGGCGCTGGTGATCTTGCCGTCGGCATCGGTTTCCGCCTCGATGCGCAAATGGCCTTCAATGCGGGTGATGGGGTCGACAACGACTCTTTGAGCGATGGCCATGGTCTGTTCCTCAACTATTCAAGAAATCTCTGAGGATGCGGTATTGCTCCTCGGTTTCACTGTTCTCGGTACCCTCACCGATCGCTACGGTCTCGCAGGTACGCGCCATGCGCGCGGACATGGCCGCTTCCCAGGCCAGGTTGTCGCCTTCGGTGGCGGGCCTGACGCAGGCCACCGCCGCCTTGGCGACGAAGTGGCCGGCCTGCGCGGTCCAGTCGGTTTCCTTGCCGCACTGGGTAAAACTTTCCACCCGGGCGGTGTTGGCCGCCTGGCACGCCGCGCTCAGTTCCGTTTCGGTGACATCCTTGCGCTGCGCCAATTCGATGGCGGTCTTGAGGCGGAAATCACCGGAAAGCGGGAGCACCCGCTGCACGAATTGCGCGGCGACATGGCGTTGATGAGCGATCGGCAATCTACCCAGTTGCGCCTTGAATTCCCTGTCATTGGTGGGCATGGCTTCAAGCTCCTTCCGACTTGGTCTGATCCGGGATGTGCTCGGCGATCATCTCGGTGAGGCCGATCACGGGAATATCCATCTGATAGTGCTCCAGACCCTCTTCCAGCACGATGCGGCAGTTGGCGCAGGCGGTGACCAGGCGATCCGGCTTGACCGCTTCCAACTGGGATTTCTTCTTCTTGAAGGCCTCCAGGCGCAGTTCCTCGCCTTCCTCGATGGCCGAAGCACCGCCACCGCCACCGCAACACCAGTTCATGTAACCGGCGTCGGGCATTTCGACGAAGTCCTTCGCGACCATCTTCATCAAGTTGCGTTGCGGCTGGATGACGCCGCCGCGACGCGCCAACTGGCAGGGATCGTGGAAGGTCAGTTTGTCGGTCTCGAAACCTTCGGTCTTGAGCAGACCCTGTTCCTGGAACTCACCCAGCACCTCGATGATGTGCTTGACCTGGAAGGTGAACGGCCGGCCGACCAGATTGGCGCCTTCCCAGCGCAGCGCGGTGTAGGCATGGCCGCATTCCGGGCTGATCACGGTCTTGACCTTGAGCTTTTCCGCGCCTTCGACGATGCGCGAAACGATCACCCTGGCGAGGTCCGAGTTGCCGATCTGCATGCCGGCGTTGGTGGCCTCGAAGGCGGTGGAGCAGAGCGTCCAGGTCTTGCCCGCCTGTTTCATGATCTTGGCGATGGCGCCCAGGTACTCGGGGAAGTTGATGATTTCCATCGAGGACAGCATGACCATGTACTCGGCGCCCTCGGCATCAAGCGGGATGGGAATGCCGTAGTCCTCCTCGACGTGCTTCATCTGCGCCTTCACGGCGGGCAGTTTCACGCCCATCGGACTGCCGATGGTGACGGTGCGGTTGACCGCGCCCTTGATGCCATCGGGGGCATGACCGGAGGCCGACATGCCTTCGCGGAACTTGCGCACCATGTAGACGATGTCGTTGCCCACCGGGCAGACCGCCGAGCAGCGACCGCACAGGGTGCAGGAGTTGTAGACCAGTTCCTGCCACTCGCCCAGTTCGGCGTCGGTGACGGGCTTGGACAGGCCCACCATTTTTTTCAGCCGACCGAGCAGGGTGTATTCCTGCTCATACAGACGGCGCATGGGTTCCAACTTGTGGATGGGGGTGTACTTGGGATCGCCGGTTTCCGTATAGAACAGGCAGGCTTCGGCGCACAGGCCGCAATGCACACAACTGCTGAAGTAACTGGCGATGGGCGCGTCGATGACTTCCTTGAGGACGCGCACGCCCTTTTCGAGAGAGGCGCTCATACCGCAACTCCTTTGTGACCGTTGACTTGGCCGTTGAACCAGCGCGATCCAAACAGCGTGAAGGCATGGAACAGCTTGCTGAAAGGCAGCACCACGAGCAGAACTTCCACGCTCAGAATGTGCAGCGCCAGCATCGTGGTGTAAGGCAACAGCAGGTGCTGCACCGCCATCCAGCCGGTCAACACGGGCAGGAAGGTCACCGCCCAGGTAAACCAGTCTCCGAAGGTGGAGAGATAACGCTTCACCGGTTTGTTGATGCGATCCACCAGCACCACCACCATCGCCGCCATGGTCACCACGGCCGCCAGGTCGATGAACTGGGAAGGCAACCCGGGCCAGGACAGCCCGGTTAGGCTATGGATCAACAGGATGTGCGGCGCGAACAGGAACACTACGATGGCCAAGCCAATGTGGAAGGTGTAGCCACCGATGTAGCTGACGGGAGACTTTTTCACCATGCCTTCGGGGGGCAGCGAACGCCGGAAGATGGTGTGCCAGCCGGAAGCACCGGCGGCACTACGCGACGCCGAGAGATCTTTCTTGCGGCCGAGGGAATAAATCTCGAACAGGCGCCAGAACACCCCCAGCAGAAAGATGCCCACGGCAATATCCAGGCCCGGCCCGCGAACCCAGGTCAGTAGTTGAATTTCATTCATGATCATTTCTCCAGATCAGCCAGCGTGGTCGTCTCATGAGCCGACTTGGCCGCGCTCTTCTTGCCACGATTGACGAAACTCACCGCCACGCCCGCCGCCGCGCCCACCGCGGCCGCCTTACCCGCCAACTTCAGCGGGTCCGCCGGCATCGACAAGGCCTTGTAGAAACCACCGCCGTCCCAGAAATCAGGTTCCGAGCAGCCCAGGCAGCCATGCCCGGATTCCACCGGCCAGGAGGTGCCACCGTTCCACTTCACCGTGGCGCAGGCGTTGTAAGTCACCGGCCCCTTGCAGCCCAGTTCGAACAGACACCAGCCGTTGCGCGCGCCTTCATCGTCGAAGGTCTTGGCAAACTTGCCCTGGTCGTAGAACGGGCGGCGATAGCAGCGGTCGTGGATGGTTTCGCCGTAGAAGGCTTTCGGGCGGCCATGCTGGTCGAGTTCCGGCAGGCTGCCGAAGGTGAGGAAGTGGGCCAGCACGCCGGTGATGACTGTCGGGATGGGCGGGCAACCGGGAATGTTGATGATGGGTTTGTCCTTGATGATGTCCGAGACGGACACCGCGCCGGTCGGATTCGGATTGGCGTGGGGCAGGCCACCGTAGGCCGCGCAGGAACCCATCGCGACGATGGCCGCCGCGCCCTTCGCCACTTCCTTGAGCGTATCCAGGTTCGATTTGCCGGCGATGCAGGAATAGGCGCCATCGAGGCCCAGAGGAATCGAGCCGTCGACGATCAACAGGTACTTGCCGTCGTTTGCCGCCATCGCGGCATGCAGCGCCTCTTCAGCCTGGTGGCCGGCGGCGGCCATCAGGGTTTCCTGATAATCCAGGGAAATCACATCGAAAATCAGGCCTTCCAGCGTGGGCGAATGCGAGCGGGTAATGGATTCGGTACAGCCCGTGCATTCCTGGAAGGGTAACCAGATGACCGACGGCCGTTTGCTTGCCGCCGGGGCCGACGCCATGGCTTCCGCCATCGCGCGACCCGCGGAAGGCGGCAACGCCATCATGGACGCCAGCGTGGCGCAGTACTTCATGAACGTGCGGCGGGTAACGCCTTGCCGCGCGAGAGTTTCGATCAATGGACCATGCATGATGTTTCGCCTCCTGGCTCGAGACACACTCAAACAACAACGGTTGAATCGGAACGGTTGCTTCAGCTTAGATCAGAAATCAGCAATTCAAGATGTTCTAATCCGATTACCACATCGTCTTGTTGCGCCTTCACCATTTCGGGCACGAAGGCCACTTCGAGGAACTCGGAGACGACCGCGCCCTTGGGGTTGCGGTGCGTCACCCACCAGACGCCGGGACAGGCCGTCTCGTTCAGACTGGACTCGCCATCCGCGTTCAGGGTGACGGCGATTTCTCCCTCGCCCAACTGCTCGCGCAACCATTCCAGGTCGGCCGGTGTCAGGGGTAGGGCTTGCAAATCGATGGCCGAGACATCACCGCTGGAGAGAAGACGGCGCACCATTTCGGCGATTTCGCGTAACAGAGCGGGTGCGTTGCCGGACAGCTCACCGGCCCGCAGGCCGGGGGGTACGGCGACAACCGGGATGGCATCAAGCGGCATGGTTCCAACTCCGCAGCAGTTGCAGGATGGCGGCACAAACAGGGGGAATGGCGGCCGCGACGGCGGGGGTGGGGTGCTCACCCCAATCCATGATTTGTGGCTGGATCGCCAGCATCGCCCGCGTTTCCGGCCAGTGCTCGGCAAGGATGGCGATAGCGCGCAGATCGGTCAGCCCGACTTCATGCACGGTGGATTTGCGATTGCCCAGCAGGAACGCATCCATTGCCTCGCCTTCCAACAACACCCAGTCGCCCGGCGCACCCTTGATGTTGGCGGCATCGACCACGATCAGCGCTTCGGCGTCCTCGATGGGACCGGCCAGCGTGAACGACAAAGTGCCGCCGTCGAGCAGGGTCAGATCATCAATGGGGGGATGTTCAGCGGCCAACGCCGTTTCCAACGCTTGTAGTACATGAACACCGACACCTTCGTCGGTGAGGAGGGTATTGCCTATGCCCAGGATCAGGGTTCGCATGATGTGGGTCAGGTTAGTTCGCACATGCAGCAATTACAACTGAGTAATTACCTCGGGTAATGCCCAAGCGTACTTGATCCAGGTGTTCGGGCGGTATGGGAGGCCCCCCGTCCCGTTGCGCTAGAATTGCCGCCAGTCCTGCTTATATGAATACAAGTCCCCATGCAAAAACCCTGGTTAGTGTTCGCTCAGATGATTGCCGCCGTGGTGCTCGTACTTGCCGCTCTGCTGGCGCTGGACCGCCTGATTCCGGGCCTGCTGCCCGCTCCCGGGGGTGGTGTCGTCATCCGTGAAGTGGCCAATGGCGAAACCCAGGGCGGCGCCACGCGTCCGATTTCCACTTTTGCCGATGCCGCCGGCAAGTCGCGCCCTTCGGTGGTCAATATTTTCACCAGCAAAGAAGTTCGCGCTCAGCGCAATCCGCTCATGGACGACCCGGTATTTCGCCGTTTCTTTGGCGACCGCTTCAACGCCGACATCAACGCGAACAACCGGCCACAACGGGTTTCCAACCTGGGCTCCGGGGTGATCGTCAGCGCCGACGGCTACATCCTCACCAATCACCATGTCATCGAAGCCGCCGACGAAATCCAGGTCGCCCTGCCGGATGGCAAAACCCTGCCGGCCAAGGTGGTGGGCACCGATCCGGAAACCGATGTCGCCGTGCTCAAGGTTCAGCACACCCAGTTGCCGGCCATCACCTTCGCGAAACTGGATAACCTGCGGGTCGGCGACGTCGTGCTGGCGATCGGCAACCCGTTCGGGGTCGGCCAGACCGTGACCATGGGCATCGTCTCCGCGCTCGGCCGCAGCCACCTGGGCATCAACACTTTCGAGAACTACATCCAGACCGACGCCGCCATCAACCCAGGCAATTCCGGCGGCGCCCTGATCGATGCCGCCGGCAACCTGGTGGGCGTCAACACCGCGATTTTCTCGCGCAGCGGCGGCAGCCTGGGCATCGGCTTCGCCATCCCGGTTTCCATCGTGCGCCAGGTGATGGACCAGATCATCACGCACGGTGGCGTGACGCGCGGCTGGGTCGGCATCGAAGTCCAGGAAATCAATCCCGAGATCGCGGAGTCCTTCGGACTCAAATCGACCGATGGGGCGCTGATCGCCGGCGTCCTGCGTGGCGGTCCCGCCGACCGCGCCGGCATCCATCCGGGTGATGTGCTGATAGCCGTCAATGGCACGCTGGTCAAGGATTCCGTCTCGTTGCTCAACCTGATCGCCGCGCTGCCGCCGGGAAAAATCGCGCAACTGCGCTTGCTCCGCGAGCAGACCGAAATGCAGGCGCGGGCGTTGGTGGAAAAGCGCCCCATGATGGCCAAGCCGGCACGCGAATAAGCGGCGGTAAAGTCGCCCCCGTGATGCACGGGATGGCTAAAGTTCCCTGAGTTTCCGCCGATATGCGCGTGAGAAACTCATGCGCAAGGAACTTGGTCATGCAGGTCATCATCGTCGACGACAACCCGGTCAATCTCAAGCTGATGGAAAGCCTGGTCAAGCGAGCCGGCGAGTACACCCCCATCACCTTCCAGGACTCCGGCGTAGGGTTGGCCTGGTGCCTGGAAAATACGCCGGACCTGCTGATCGTCGATTACATGATGCCGCCGCCCGACGGCATGGAATTCATCCGTCGTTTCCGGGAGAACCCGCTCAACGCCGACATCCCGATACTCATGATCACCGCCGATCATGAGAGGGAAACCCGCTATGCCGCCCTGGAAACCGGCGCCAACGACTTCCTGACCAAGCCTATCGACAACGCCGAATTCCGCGCCCGCCTGCACAACATGCTGGCCCTGCGGCGCAGCCAGAAAGCGCTGTCCGACCGCGCCGCCTGGCTGGCGGAAAAAGTCGCCGAGGCCACGGAAGAAATCCTCGATCGGGAACGGGAAATGATCACGCGCCTGTCGCGCGCCGCGGAATTCCGCGATCCGGAAACCGGCGCCCACATCCAGCGCATGTCCAACTATTCGCATCTGATCGCGCGGCAGCTTGGCCTGCCGCGCGCGGAGCAGGATCTCATCCTGCGCGCCGCGCCGATGCACGATGTCGGCAAGATCGCCATCCGCGACGAGATTCTCCTGAAGCCCGGCCGCCTCGATCCGGCGGAATTCGAAATCATGAAAACCCATGCCGAGAAGGGCTACGAACTGCTTTCCGGCAGCGCATCCAGCCTGCTCGACACGGCCGCCCTGATCGCCAGGACGCATCACGAGAAATTCGACGGCAGCGGCTATCCGCAAGGGCTCGCGGGCGAGGACATCCCCCTTTATGGCCGCATCGTCGCGGTGGCAGACGTGTTCGACGCCCTCACCACCGAGCGGCCCTACAAGAAAGCCTGGGAAATCGAGCACGCCGTGCGTTTCCTCGAAGAAGGGGCGGGCAGCCATTTCGACCCCGTCTGTGTCGCCGCATTCATCGCGCGCCTGGAGGATGCGCTGCTGATCCGCGCCCGCTTCCAGGATGAAGGCTCGAACCTCGCCCACCTTTGATGAGCATGCTCCCCATGATCCGTGTATTCGCCCACGCGTTCACCTTAGCCCTGTGTTTCCTGCTCCCCAGCGCTTGGGCCGGACAGGTTTACACCCTCTCCGTGGTGCCGCAGTTCACCCCGGTGGACATCGGCCTGCGCTGGTCCCCCGTGTTGGCTTATCTGGAGAAGGAAGCCGGTGTCAGCCTGCAATTGCGCGTGCAGGACCGTATCCCCAAATTCGAGGCCGATTTCCTTGCCGGGTTGCCGGACTTCGTCTTTCTCAATCCCTGGCACGAAGTGATGGCCATGAAGGCGCATGGCTATGTCCCCCTGCTACGCGGCGGCGACTTGCTCAACGGCATCCTGGTGGTGGACCGCCATGGCCCGATCAAGAACCTGAACGATCTCAACGACAAGACGCTGGCCTTCCCCTCCCCCAACGCCTTCGGCGCCTCGCTCTATATGCGCGCGCTGCTTACCGAAAAGGAAAAGATCGCTTTCAGAACGACTTACGTCGGCACCCACCAGAATGTCTATCGTCATGTCCTGCTCGGTGAAGTGGCGGCCGGCGGCGGCGTCGGCGCCACCCTGGATAAGGAACCGGCCAGCATGCAATCCCGGCTCACCGTGCTCTACACCACCCCCGGCGTTCCCTCGCACCCCCTTGCCGCGCATCCACGCGTGCCCGCCGAGGTCCGTGAACGCCTGACGGCGGCCCTGCTCAAGCTTGACCACGACCCGGCCGGCCGCAAACTTCTGGCGGCGGTGGAACTGGATCGCGCCCAAGTCGCGGATTACGCGCGCGACTATGCCCCCCTGGAGAAACTGAAGCTGGGCCAATACGCGCAGGTTGAAAAAACCGGCGACAAATAAACGCGACCCATCCGACCGATGCCCATATTTTTGCCCCACTTTCCGCGACGCCTGCTGCCACGCCAACTCACGGTGCAACTAGCGCTATTCACCGCGCTGATGCTGCTTATCGCCATTGTCGGCCACACTTTCTACACCACGCTAAAACAATCACAGAAGGAAGAAGCCGCGCTGCTGCACAACATGAATACCCAGTTGCAGAACCTGGCGGTATCCAGCGCCGGTTTTCTCCTCACGCGCGACTACAGCGCGGTCGAACGCCTGCTGCTGCTTTCCGCCCATCACAGCGACATTCGCGCCTTGCGCGTGGTGGGCCACAACCATCAGGTCATCACCCAGGTGTTGCACGCACCAGGTCAGGAACCGCGCGCGGTATTCGACTTTCTCACCCTGACCCCGCCCGCCAACCCGCAACCGATCTGGCTGGATGCGCAAGGACAAACCCTCGCCGGCCACGCATTCACCTGGAACGCCGATCGCCTGGTGCTTTGGCGTTCGCTTTCCGAATACGGTTATGACGGCGCGATGCAAATCGAGGTCAGCACCGACGCTCTGAAGAACGATCTCGGCAACATCATTCGCGACGGTGTTCTGATCGCCCTGATCGCGGGTTCGCTCAGCGTCATTCTCCTTATCGGCATCCTGCATCGCCCGGTTCGCGTGGTACGCGAGGCCGCCCGCTTCGCCGGTGAACTCACCAGCAAACTGGGTGAGCAGATGCCCGAGTACAAGGGTGCCGCCGAAATCGAGGAACTGGTGAACGCGCTCAACGAAACCTCGCTCTGGCTGTACACCAAGGAAATGTCGCTATCCGCCGCCAACCAGCGCATGGAAGCGGTGTTCGGCAACATTTCCGACGCCCTGCTCACAGTCAATGCCGATGCCATGGTGGAAAGCGCCAACGCCGCCGCCTGCAAGCTGTTCGGCTATGCGGAACATGAACTGGTGGGCCTCTCCGCCGCGCGCCTGCTGCCGGATTGGGAACACCTCGCCCCAGCAGAGGGCGACGACAAGGTGCAGGCGGAAACCACCGCGTTGCGCGCGAATGGACGCAGTTTTCCGGCCGACCTCACCCTCTCCCGCTTCACCCTCTACGGCATGCCCTACCGCATCGCCGTGGCGCGCGACATCAGCGAGCGCAAGCTGGCTGAACTCCACCTCAAACGCACCACCTCGCGCCTGTCCGCCCTGATCGAAAACCTCCAGGCCGGCATCCTGGTGGAAGACGAGGACCGCCGCATCGTCCTGATCAACCGGGCGCAGTGCCGCCTGTTCGGCATCCAGGCCCCGCCGGAAAGCCTGATCGGCCAGGATTGCGCGCCGGCCGCGGACAGCATGAAAGACCAGTTCGCCGACGTGGAAGGCTTTCCAAAGCGCATCGCCGAAATCCTCGCCGCGCGCCAGGCCGTGGTCGGTGAAGAACTGCAACTGGCCGACGGGCGTGTACTGGAGCGCGACTTCGTGCCGATCCGGGTGGCCGGCGCCGACTATGGCCACCTCTGGCAATACCGCGACATCACGCCACGCAAACAGGCCGAGGCCTCCATGCGCCAGGCACGCGACGTGGCGGAAAACGCCAACCGCATGAAGAGCGAATTCCTGGCCAACATGAGCCATGAAATCCGCACCCCCATGAACGGCGTCATCGGCATGACCGATTTGGCCCTGGACACCGAGCTCACCCCGGAACAGCGCGAATACCTGGACCTGGTCAAATCCTCCGCGCAGCACCTCCTGGGCATCATCAACGAAATACTCGATTTCTCGAAAATCGAGGCCGGCAAGCTCACCCTCACGCACGAACCGTTCGCCTTGCGCTCCATGCTGGAAGAGACTCTGCGCAGCCTGGAAGTTCGAGCCAGGGAAAAGAACCTGTCGCTCACCCTGGAAATGGACGATGAATTGCCCAGGCAGATCACCGCCGACTCCGGGCGCATCCGCCAGGTGCTGGTCAACCTGATCGGCAACGCCATCAAATTCACCAGTGAGGGCGGCGTCAGCGTCAGCGTGGACCATGTCGGCTGCGAGCAGCCCGATTGCCTGCATCTGTGCGTGAGTGATAGCGGCATCGGCATCGCCCAGGAAAAGCTGGGGTCCATATTCGACGCCTTCACCCAGGCGGATGGCTCGATCACACGCAAATACGGGGGCACCGGCCTCGGCCTCACCATCTCCAGCAAACTGGTCGGTCTCATGGGGGGGCGCATCTGGGTGGAAAGCAAGGAAGGCCACGGCACCCGTTTTCACTTCCTCCTGCCCTACGCCCCCCTGGACAGCGCGGAAGGCGGGGAAGAGGCCATCGTCATCACCGGGCTCAACATCCTGCTCGCGGAAGAAAACCCGGTAAACCGCAAGCTGGCCATCACCCTGCTGGAAAAACTGGGGCATCGCGTGCGCGTGGTGGGAGACGACGAAGCCGCGGTGGCGGCTTACTCGCCCGGCCGCTTCGACCTGATTCTGATGGACATGTTGACGCCCGGCGGCGATGGCATGAACGCCCTCGACCAATTCCGCGCGATGGACGCCGCGAACAACAATGGCGGCGGCCAACGCACCCCCATCATCGCCATCACCTCCCAAACCGAGCGCCGCGATCAGGAAGGATTCCAGGAGGGCCGCGCCGATGGCTACGTCACCAAACCCATCCGCTTCGACGAATTGAAGCGGGAAATCACACGAGTCATCATGGAAACGTAGGCCGGGTTAGCGGCTTCATCGCGTAAACCGACGCAGCGGAATATGGTCGGGTTACGCTTCGCTAACCCGACCTACCCATGACCCACACGGAGCGCAACATGAAAGGCATGATCTTCACGGAATTCATGGAGATGGTTGAAGCCACCTGGTCGCTGGACATGGTGGACACCCTCATCGCGCAATCCCATGTCGCCTCCGGCGGCGCCTACACCTCGGTGGGCAGCTATCCGCATGAGGAAATGATTGCCCTGGTGGGCGCCCTCTCCCAGGAAACCGGCGTCGCCGCGCCCGATCTGATACGCACCTTCGGCCGGCACCTGTTCGGCCGTTTCGCCCTCGCCTATCCCCGTTTTTTGCAGGGCATCAGCGGCAGCTTCACCTTCCTATCCGGCATCGAAAGCGTGATCCACGCCGAAGTCCGAAAGCTCTACCCGGACGCCGAACCACCTAGCTTCGAAGTCACTAAAACCGCGGACAGCCTCATCCTGAATTATTTCTCCGAACACCCGTTCGCCGATCTCGCGCACGGCCTCATCGAAGGCTGTGTCGCGCATTTCGGCGAAGACATCGAAGTGCGGCGCGTGACAGCCGGCGATCTCGCCGGCGCGCAAGCCCGCTTCATTCTTGCTTTGAAGAGTTGAGCCATGAGTGACTCCGTCTGGCAGCCGCGCTTCGAGCGCGAACGCAACGCCCGCAAACAGGCGGAGCGCATCCTGGAAGAAAAATCGCTGGAGCTATATCAAAGCAACCAGAGCCTGCGCCGCCTGGCGTCGGAACTCGACATCATGATCCGCACGCGCACCAACGAACTGACTGTCGCGCTCAAGGAGGCGGAACAGCAAAAACAGGAGCTCACCAGCCTCAACGATAAAATGCGGCTCCAGCACGGCGAATTGGTTCTGGCGCGCAAGGCCGCTGAAGCCGCCAACCGCATGAAAAGCGAATTTCTCGCCAACATGAGCCATGAAATCCGCACCCCCATGAATGGCATCATCGGCATGGCCGACCTGGCCCTGGAAACCGACCTCAGCCGCGAACAACGCGAATATCTGATGCTGGTGAAAAACTCCGCCGACCACCTGCTCACCATCATCAACGACATCCTCGACTTCTCCAAGATCGAAGCCGGCAAGCTGGACATCCAGGAAATCCCCTTCGACCTCATCGACCTGATCGGTGAAACCCTTAAATCGCTTGCCCCGCGCGCCGTCCTCAAAGGTCTGGAACTCGGCTACGACCTCGGCGAAGCCACGCCCCGCTTCGTCGTCGGCGACCCCGCGCGGCTGAAACAGATCTTCATCAACCTGCTCGGCAACGCCATCAAATTTACCGAACAAGGCGAAGTCAGCCTGACGGTGCTCGACTGCGAAAAGACCGAGCAAAGGGAGGGGGTTTGCCTCATGTTCTGTATTCAGGACAGCGGCATCGGCATCGCCCCGGAACAACAAACCGATATTTTCTCCGCCTTCTCCCAGGCGGACGGCCAGGTGACGCGCAAATACGGCGGCACGGGCCTGGGGCTCACCATCACCAAGCAACTCATCGAAATAATGGGCGGGTCGATCCGCGTGGAAAGCACGATCGGTCGGGGCTCCCGCTTCATCTTCCATATCTGGCTGCAAGCCGCCATCGAGCCGGAAGAAATCGCCCATCAGGAAGCCAGCCTCAAGCAAGCGCGCGTGCTCGTGGTGGACGACCACCCCACCAACCGGCATGTCATGAGCCTCATGCTCAAACGCCTGCATGTCCGCCACGACCTCGCCGCCGATGGCGGCGACGCCTTGCACAGGCTGGAACAGGCACGCGCCCAAGGCGACCCCTACCGGCTCATCCTGCTCGATGCCCGCATGCCCGGCATGGACGGCTTCGCGGTGGCCCAGGAAGTACGCAGCGACCCGCTTCACGCCGGCACCAGCCTGCTCATGCTGACCTCCGCCGGACTACGCGGTGACGCCGCCCGCTGCAAGGAACTCGGCCTCAACGCCTACCTCACCAAACCCATCGCCCTCACCGAACTGAGAGAAGCCATGGAAAACACCCTGGGCCAGAACGACGGCAATCGTCTGATTACCCGCCACAGCCTGCGCGAAGAACGCCGCAAATACGCCATCCTGCTCGCCGAAGACAACCCGGTGAACCAGAAGCTGGCCGTCAAACTCCTGGAAAAACAAGGCCACACCGTCAGCGTCGCCGACAACGGCCGCCTCGCCCTGGAAGCCTGGCGCCGCGGCGGCCATGACCTCCTCTTGATGGACATGATGATGCCGGAGATGGACGGCCTCGAAGCCACCCGCCGCATCCGGGAAGAAGAACAGGCCGCGGGTGGGCACATCCCCATCATCGCCATGACCGCCAACGCCATGCAGGGCGACCGCGAACGCTGCCTGGAAGCCGGCATGGACGGTTACGTCTCGAAACCGGTCAAACCCGAAGTCCTCTACCAGGAAATCGAGCGCGTGCTGGGCGCGCGGGCCAGTGAAAGCGGTGGCGCCGGCATCGCCACCCCGGCCCCCGCCCAGGAGGAAACAGGTCTACCGATCTACGACCGCGGTGACGCCCTCTCGCGCATCGCCGACGACGAAGAGCTCCTCGCCACCCTGATCGAAATGTTCGTCGCCGACGCCCCCAACTACGTCAACGAAATCGACACCGCCCTGCAAGCCGCCGACTGGCTCCTCCTCACCCGCGCCGCCCACACCCTCAAAGGGGTGCTCGCCACCTTCTCCGCGCGCCGCGGCGAAGCCTGCGCCCGCGCCCTGGAAACCGCCGCCAAAGCCGGTAACGCCGCCGAATGCGGCAAACAAGCCGCGCAAGCCCGCATCGAAGTCGAAGCCTTCCTGCAAGCCATCAAGTAAACGCGGGCCGCATCCCCGGTAGCGCGGAAGTAGCGGCTACCCTACCCCGCGTTGCGCGCAATCTCCGCCAATAGACCGGCCGACGCGTCTTCCACCATGTCCAGCACCTGCTCGAAGCCCTTGCTGCCGCCGTAGTACGGGTCCGGCACATTGAGATTGGGAAAGCGGCCGCTAAACGCCAGGAAGAGCTTGACCTTGTGTTTGTATTGCTCCGGGCAACGCTGCAACAGGTTGCCGAGGTTGTCACGGTCCATCACCAGGATGTAGTCGAACTCCGCGAAATCCTTGTCGCTGACATGGCGGCCACGCAATTTGGAAAGATCGTAGCCGCGCCCCAGGGCGGCTTTCTGCGCGCGCGCGTCCGGCGAACTGCCGACGTGAAAGTCATGGGTACCGGCCGAATCGATGTGCAGACGCTGCAACACGCCGGCCGCTTCGGCCTTGCGGCGAAGCACAGCTTCGGCGGTGGGGGAACGGCAGATATTGCCCATGCACACCATGAGGATGGAGGTTTTGTTCGGATTCATGTCAGTGTCTGTTGATGGAGCGGGCGCCCCCCGGGTCATGGTGTCGACAAACCGTAACAACAGAGTGCGCATGGCTCGGGGTCTTGCCGGAAGTGGCGTATCAGTCTTCATGAATGCCGCCGCGGCGGCGGGATGAAGGGGCGCTACTGGCGGAGCGAGGGAATTCGTCGGAATCATCCATAACCAATTGATTATTTAAGGATGTTTGTTCCAACGAAAACATTGTAACGCCACCCTGCAACACCGGCGGCGACGGCATTTTTGCTTGTTTCACCTTCATCGGCAAGCTGCGTCCTTCCTGGTTAGCGGGGTAATCAACCCACGGCCGCAAATCGTGCCGCAGAAACATGGCCGATGTACCGAGTGTAGCGCCGGCTTGCGGCCGTCAGTTTGATAAGACGCCGGCTGCAAGCCGGCTATACCCTCATTTGGAATCAACAGGTTGCGATGTATTTCTTGAGGGGCACAGTCCGATGGGGGGCGCACCCCTGCTTCTGCGCATCGCCCATGCTGTCCGGGGCGCCTCCCGGCCTACGCGGCCGACCAGGCTTCCCCCAGCGCCCGCGCCTGTTGCAGCACCAGTTCCACCGCCGCTTCCTGCTGGTCGGGCGGGTATTTGTATTTGCGCAGGATGCGCTTGACCATGAGACGCAGCTTGGCGCGCACGCTTTCGCGTTCGGACCAATCGACGCTGAGGTTCTCGCGCAAGTTCACGGTCAGTTCATGGGCGATTTTCTTCAGGGTCGCGTCGCTGAGTTCCCGCACCGCCGATTCGTTGTCGGCGAGGGCGTCGTAGAAGCGCACCTCGTCCTCGGTGAGGCCCAGCGCCTCGCCCCGGCTGGCGGCGGCGCGGAATTTCTTCGCCATCTCGATCAGTTCCTCGATGACCTGGGCGGTCTCGATGGCGCGGTTCTGGTAGCGCTTCACCACGTTGGCGAGCAGTTCGGAGAACTTCTTCTCCTGCACCACGTTGCCGGCGAAGCGGGATTTGATCTCACCTTCCAGCAGGCGCTCCAGCAGTTCCACGGCCAGGTTGCGTTCCGGCAGGTTCCGCACCTTGGCCAGGAAGGCGTCGTCGAGGATGCCGATGTTGGGCTTGTCCAGGCCAGCCGCGTCGAAGATGTCCACGACCTGCTCGGATACCACCGCCGAGTTGATGATCTGGCGGATGGCCAGCTCGCGCGCCTCGTCGGTCTTCTTCTGTTGGGTGATGTCGCGCTTGGTCAGGATGCCCGGTCGTTGTCGAGACGATGCCACATGCGGTACAGGTCATCCATCGAAGGCGAGTCAGAGGCCGGCGGGGAGCGACCGACTTCAATCGCGGCGATGCTGGGTTCGGGCGGTGCTGGAGGGGGGCTGCGGAGTCGTCCGCGATGTGGGCGCCGGGGTGTCCCTCGTGGGCAAGGGAACGGACTGCGCGCCTATGGCACGGTCGGCATCAAAACGGGTGAGCCAGTCACTGGCCAAACGCAAGGCCAGCACTTTGGCGAGCACGGACTCCTGGGTTTGCAGGTTGACGCGGACGACAGCGCCATGACGCGACTTGAGGTCGCCGGGAACGCGTAGCTGCAAGTAGTAGGAACCGTGGTGGAATACCAAATAACTCATGTCAGCATCTCTTCAAAAAAGTTTGAAAAAAATGCTGCCGGTGCTTGATACACCACGTTGTAACACCACTGGAAAAACGCTGTCCTACGACAAGCCCAGTTGCCAGGCCCTATGCGGGCTGGGTGGTGTTACTGGCGGAGAGAGGGGGATTCGAACCCCCGTTAGTGCAAGCACTAAACCGGATTTCGAATCCGGCGCATTCGACCACTCTGCCATCTCTCCGGGTCTATGCTTCCCGCGAAGGCTGGCCTTATGCGGGAAAGGGCGGCATTCTACCCACATTCTCATCAGGTCGAAACGCGCGCAATGCAAATGACTTGGTCCAACTATTTCGGGGGTTTTCTGCTGTCGGCCGTGCTGGCTTTGAGCCTGGCGGGTTGCACGCCCGCGCCCATTCCAGCCCCGGAGGATTCGGGTGAGCTGGTGGTGGTGACGCGCAACAGCCCGACCACCTACTACCTGAATGCCAAATCCGAACCGGTGGGTTTCGAGCACGATCTGGTGACGCAGTTCGCGGAAAAACAGGGCTGGAAGGTGCGCTTCGTGCTGGCCGAGACCTTGTCGGATTTGTTCAATGTCATGAAAAAGGGCCAGGCCCATATCGCGGCGGCCGGCTTGAGCGCGACGGATGAGCGCAGGAGAAGCCTTCGTTTCGGCCCGACCTATGGCCAGGTCAAGGAGTGGGTGGTCTGCCGCCAAGCGAATCGGCTTCCGCAAACGCCGGCGGAGTTGGCCGGCCTGCGCCTGGAAGTGGTAGCGCAGAGCAGCCATGTCGAGAGCCTGCGCTTGCTCAAGCGGCGTCTGCCCGGGCTGACGTGGGCGGAGATGAATGTGCCCAATTCGGAGGAATTGCTGGAGCGCGTGGAGTTGGGGCTGAGCGACTGCGCCATCGCGGATTCCGACAGTTTCGATATCGCGCGTAATTTCCACCCGACGCTGATTCGCACCTTTGCCCTCGGCAACAGCCTGCCGCAGGCCTGGTTGATCGGCCCGCGCATGGGACTGGGCTTCTCCCGCGAGGTGATGCGCTTCTTTCAGGAAAGCGAAAAGAGTGGCGATCTGGCGCGCTTGCGCGAGCGTTACTTCGGCCATGTGCAACAACTGGAAGAGGCGGATGTGTTGGGCGTGCTGGAAAAGCGCGGCACCTTGTTGCGTTCCCTGGCGCCGCATTTCTACAAGGCGCAGGGCGAAACCGACATGGATTGGCGCCTGCTGGCGGCGGTGGCGTATCAGGAGTCGCAATGGAATGCGCAGGCGGTTTCCTTCACCGGGGTGCGCGGCATCATGATGCTGACAGAGGACACCGCCGACCAATTGGGCGTTAAAAATCGCCTGGACCCACGCGAGAGCATTCTGGGCGGCGCCCGTTACATCATTTCCTTGATGGCGGCGCTACCGGAGGAGATCGTCGATACCGACCGCATCTGGATGGCGCTGGCCGCCTACAACCTCGGCATGGGGCATGTCCAGGATGCGCGCGCGCTGGCGCTAAAACTGGGGCGCGACCCGAACGCCTGGAATGACCTCAAGGATGTGTTGCCCCTGCTCAGCCGAGGCAAATATGCCTCGAAGCTGAAGTACGGCTATGCGCGGGGCGGCGAGGCGCGCGCTTTCGTCGAGAACGTGCGCATCTATTACGACATCCTGGCCAAGTACGAGAAGCCGTATCGGGGCTTCTTCGGCGGGCTGTAGCCCGTAGGGGCGACCGGCCGGTCACCCCTAGTCGTGGGCGATGACGCTGGCGCCGTTCATGTAGGGGCGCAGGACTTCGGGAATGGCCACGCTGCCATCGGCGTTCTGGTAGTTCTCCAGCACCGCCACCAGGGCGCGGCCGACGGCCAGGCCGGAGCCGTTGAGACTGTGGATGAGTTCCGGCTTGCCTGGCTTGCCGTCTTTCTCGGCGCGATAGCGGGCCTGCATGCGGCGCGCCTGGAAGGCTTCGAAGTTGGAGCAGGAGGAGATTTCCCGGTAGGTATTCTGGCCGGGCAGCCAGACTTCCAGGTCATAGGTTTTCGCGGCGGAAAAGCCCAGGTCGCCGGTGCACAGGGAGACCACGCGATAGGGTAGATCGAGCTTGCGCAGAATGGCTTCGGCGTGGCCGGTGAGTTCTTCCAGAGCGTCGTAGGAATCTTCGGGACGCACGAATTGCACCATTTCCACTTTGTCGAACTGGTGCTGGCGGATCATGCCGCGCGTGTCGCGGCCGTAGGAGCCAGCTTCCGAGCGGAAACAGGGGGTGTGGGCGACCAGTTTGATGGGCAGGTTTTCGGCCGGAATGATCTCGTCGCGCACGATGTTGGTGACCGGCACTTCGGCGGTGGGGATGAGGTACATGCCGTTGGTGAGCTTGAACAGGTCTTCCTCGAATTTGGGCAACTGGCCGGTGCCGCGCATGGAGTCCGCGTTCACCAGATAGGGCACGTAGACCTCTTCGTAGCCGTGTTCCTGGGTGTGGGTGTCGAGCATGAATTGCGCCAGCGCCCGATGCAGCCGCGCCAGGGCGCCGCGCATCAGCACGAAGCGGCTGGTGGTGATCTTGACGGCAGTGGGGAAGTCGAGTAGGTCGAGGTTCTCGCCGATTTCCACATGATCGAGGGCCGGCAGCGGGAAGACGCGCGGGGTGCCGACGCGACGTACTTCCAGGTTGTCCTGCTCGCCCTTGCCCGCCGGCACGCTTTCATGCGGCAGGTTGGGAATGGTCATGAGTTGCGCGGACAGGTCTTCCTGGATGCCGGCCAGGCGTTCTTCGCCGGCTTTCAGGTCATCACCCAGGCCGGCGACTTCGGCCATCAGCGCGCTCGCGTCTTCGCCTTTGCTCTTGACCTGTCCGATCTGCTTGGAAAGCTGGTTACGGCGGGCCTGAAAATCCTGGGTGCGTACCTGGATCGCCTTGCGCTCGGCTTCGAGTTGTTCGATGCGGGCGGTGTCGAGGGTGACGCCGCGGCTGGCAAGCCTGAGGGCGACGGCGGCGAGATCCTTGCGAAGAAGTTGAATGTCGAGCATGGGGAGGGATCGGTGAATTACGGAAAACGCCGCATTCTACCCGCGCAAGCGGCCGCGCTCTGTTGGCGGGTGTTCGGATTTTTACCGGCTCAGGCAGCGGGTTCGTCCGGCTGCAAGCGTTCCAGTTCCTGACGGATGGCGATCAACAGGCGAATGAACGCGGCTTCCAGGTCTTCCTGCGCGGACAGGCAGGCCTCCAGGTCGCCGGCCTTGGCGCTGGCCTCGACTTCGCTGACCAGGGTGGTGGCCGCGTCGGCACCGAGATAGGCGGTGGCGCCCTTGATCTGGTGCGCTTGCCGCGCGGCTAGGGGAAGGTCATTCGCGGCCAGGGCCTGCGCGAGCTGCGTGAGCAGTTCTTCACTGCTGCTGAGAAACAGCGACAGCATTTCTTCCACTTTGCGCGCGTCACCACGGCACAAGCGGTAGATCTTCGCCTGGTCAAAGGAAGCTTCTGTCGCGGCGGCCAGGGGGGCTTCGGGCTGTGACGGGACATTGGCGCGACCGCGTCCCGGCAGCCAGCGCTGCAAGGCGGCGCTCAGCGCTTCCGCTTGCAGCGGTTTTCCCAGATAGGCATCCATGCCCGCCTCGCGACAGGTTTCCTCGAAACCAGGCATGGCATTGGCCGATAGCGCCAGGATGGGCAAACGAGGGCTGTTTTGTTGCTGTTCCCGCGCGCGGATGGCGCGGGTGGCGGTCATGCCGTCCCATTCGGGCATCTGGCAGTCCATCAACACCAGATCTACTTGCTCGTGTTCCAGCAGTTCGAATGCCGCCTTGCCGTTATCCGCGCACAGCACCTTCACGCCGCAATCTTCGAGCATGAACCCGACCAGCTTCTGGTTGACCGGGTTGTCTTCCGCCACCAGGACGCGCACGCCGGGAAATTGCGGCGGCCCGGCTTCGGGCTGGTCGCCCAGGTCGGACAAGCGGCGGTTGGGTGGCTGGCCGCGGGCAAGATGCAGAGAGAAGCAGAAGGTACTGCCCTGGTCTGGCGTGCTTTCCAGCGTGAGTTCGCCCCCCATCAGCCCCGTCAACTGGCGGCAGATGGCCAACCCCAGGCCGGTGCCGCCAAATTTCCGGCTGACCGAGCCGTCGGCCTGCGCGAACGCCTGAAAGATGTGTTCCCGCACGGCAAGCGGAATGCCGATGCCACTGTCGCGCACGGCGAATTGAATCATCTCGCCTGCCAAAGCATCGGCCGCCAGAACGACCGCGCCTTGCTGGGTGAACTTGATCGCGTTATCCAGCAGATTAAGCAGAATCTGGCGTAGCCGGAGCGGGTCGCCGCGCACCCAGTTGGGCAAGTCACCGGTTTTTTCCAGGCGCAGGGCCAGGCCTTTGGCATCCGCGCGCGGGCGGTAGAGCGCCAGCACATCCTTCAGCAAGGCATGGAGATCGAAGTCGATCTCCTCCAGGCTCAGTTGCCCGGCCTCGATTTTCGAGAAATCCAGTAGATCGTTGATGATGCGCATCAACGCCTCGGCGGAACGGGAAATGGCCTCGGCATATTCCAGTTGCCGGGAGCTGAGAGGGCTAGCCAGCAGCAGGCGGGTCATGCCCAGAATGCCGTTCATCGGGGTGCGAATCTCGTGGCTCACGTTCGCCACGAACTGCGATTTCATTTCCGTCGCTTCCAGCGCGGCATCGCGCGCGGCCTTGAGCGCGGCCTCGGCCTCTTTCTGCGCGGAGACGTCGCGCATGATGGCCTGAATCACCGGGCGTCCATCCAGCGTCATGGCGTGCAGCGCGATCTCGGCCGGGAAGGTGCTGCCATCCGGGCGCCGCGCGGTCCAGTCGAACACGGTATGGCCCTGTTTCACCGCCTCCTGAATCTGGCGTTGCGCCAGGACCACGGAAGTCGTGCCGCAGGGCTGATTCACCACACCCAGATCTTCCGGCCGGCGCGACAGGAAATCTTCCACCCGACGCAAATGGAACATCTCCAGCATGGCCGGGTTGCAGTCCGTGAAACCGTTCCGATCGAGAATCACGATGCCGTCGCTATTGGTTTCGAACAGGGTCTGGAACTTGGTGCGTTCGCGTTCGGTGATGGCGGCCAGACGCGCGCTGCGCTGAATGACCACCCAGGCCACGATGGCGGCCACCAACGCGGCGAGAAAACCGAGCAGGATCATCAACCAGCGGGTCTGCTCATAACTGCTGTGCGCCTTGTCGGCGGCCCGCCCGCTCATCTCACGCTGGATGCGGATCAGTTCGTCCAGTTCCTTGACCAGATCGCGCTGCAAGGGAATGCCTTCTTTCTGCAGCAGATCAAAGGCCAAAAAGGTGTAACCCTCCACTCCCAAATCCACGGTACGCACCATCACCGGCTGGTTAGCCCGAGTCAGCCGGTCGATACGCGCCAATACCGCCACTTCTTCCGGATACTTGAGCTTGGGCTCCAATTGCAGACGCACCGTCTGGTAAGTCGAGCCGTACTCATAAAAATGCAGCATCTCCTGGTCTTTATCGAAGGGATCGCTCATCACCACGATGGACAGCATGGAAATGGCACGGTCACGCAGGATGTCGCGCATCTGGCTGGCCAGGCGCGATTTCACACTGTTTTCGTGGACGATCGCTTCCAGGTTCGCGTTGGTCTCCGCCAACTGGCGCACCCCCAGAACCGTCAACGCCACGATCAAGACCAGCGCCAGAGCGAAACCGGCACCGACCGTGAAGATCAGCTTGCGGGCGAGCAGCGCATTGCGGGCGATCACTGGGTGGGCTTGAGAGAGAACTGGGGAGGGGGGGTCATGTTAGCGCGGCACGCCGCCAGGGCGTATGGGATGAAAAGCCCAGGCTGTGGCTTTGTTGCTACGCAGCATACGATTATTGATCTCCCAGCGCGCGCTGCCCGCGGCAATATAAGGATAAGCGTATCCTTATATTCGCCAAGTAAAGAGTTCCCACGAATGGACAGGCTTGGAGGAGCGGACAAACTTTTTTCTGGAGCACATCATGGAATGGCTTATCGGCTCGGTCCTCATCCTCATCGCATCAACCTCGGCGATTGCCGCTCTGGCGATCTCGGCGATCATCTTCCTCGTGCTGGGACAGGCATTGACCCTGCTTTACCACGGTTTCGCCAAGCCACAAGAGATGACGCTCCCGCGCTCACGGGATAGCGCTCACCAATCCTGAACTCCGCCCCACCGAGCGTTGGCCGAAAGGTCAGCACTCGACGGCTGAGCGGATGTGGTCGAGGCGCACAACCTCGATTTCGCCGCTCGGGCGCTTGATGGTCAGCCATTCGGCGCCGGCGCGTGTTTCCACGTCGAGCGGCAGCACCTGTTCACAGCATTGCGAGCGGCCATCCGCGCCCAACCAGGTAAGTTGCAAGTGGCGTCGGCGCAGCACGGCGAACTCCAGGCGCTCGTGGACGGCGCAGGCAATCGGAAGGTAGTCGCCGGACATCAACGCACCCGGATATTGTCCTTCGCCCATGGCCGCACGGCATCGCCCATCGCGCTGCCGATACGACGCGCCAAGCGGTCGGCGATGCTCTCCTGCGGCGAGTAGTCGACGATGTCTTCCGCCTTGACCACTTCCCGCGCGACATAGTCCAGGCTGCCCAAAGCATCGGCCAGGCCCAGTTCGATACTGCGTGTGCCGCTCCAGATCAGGCCGCTGAACATATCCGGGGTTTCCTTCAAGCGCTTGCCGCGTCCCTGGCGCACCACCTGAATGAATTGCTCGTGCACCTCGGCCAGCATGGCGCGGGCATGGGCCACCTGCCCCGGCTCCACCGGCAAAAAGGGATCGAGGAAGCCCTTGTTCTCACCGGCGGTGAGCAAGCGGCGCTCCACACCCAGTTTCTTCATCCCCTCGGTAAAACCAAAGCCATCCATCAACACGCCGATGGAGCCGACCAGAGAAGCCTTGTCGACGAATATCTTGTCAGCGGCGGCGGCGATGTAATAGCCGCCGGAGGCACAGATGTCGTCCACCACCACGTAGAACGGAATCGTCGGATTCTTGTGGCGCAGGCGGCGGATCTCGTCGTAAACCTGACCGGCCTGGACCGGACTGCCGCCGGGACTGTTGATGCGCAGCACCACGGCGACTGAATGCTTGTCTTCGAAAGCGGCATTCAACGATGCGACCAGCGCATCGGCGGTGACGCCGTCGCTGCCGCCGATTTCCCCCTTCAGGTCGATCAGCGCGGTATGCGGCCGCACGGAAGAGAAATTCCCGTCTTCGTGGAAAACCACCAGAAGCACCACGGCAAACAACCAGATAAAGCCCAGTGACTTGAACAGCAGGCTCCAGCGCCGGGTCTTGCGCTGCTCCTCCAGATGGGCCAGTAACAGGCGTTCGAGCGCGCCCTTTTCGGCGTTGTCGTCGGTCGACATTCAATATTCCTTGATGAGAAAGAGGTGTCCATCGCGTTCTTCGATGGGCAGCGCCACCAGCCCCCGGCCCTCGCAACGACCGCCCAGGCAGGCGCCGGAGGTGGGGTCGTAAAGCGCGCCGTGGGTGGCGCAGACCAAGTATAGCCGAGTGCCATCGAAGAACTCACCCGGCTGCCAGTCGAGTTCCACCGGCACATGGCCACAGCGGTTCAGGTAGGCGTGGGCACGGCCGTGATGGCGGATGACAAAAGCCGCTGACCGCGTGCCATGCCAATCCACTTCAAAACGAAAGCCGCTCCCCCCCTCTACGACCGCCGCCGACTGGCAGATCGGCTCGGGAGGAATCGGGGGTGCGCCTGTATTCGCGGGAAGTGTAGGCATCGTTGATGACCGGAAAAGTGGAACGGAAGGCAATGCTATGACGCAACGACGCCTGGAAACAATGTACTACAAACAATAAAATTGTTGATATAAACGACACATTCGACAACAATGACAAATATCGCATTTACGAGGAGATTGAAATGACCACCCATAGCCAGCCGGACACACTGACCACCCGTGAAACAGCAAAAATACTAGGCGCCAGCGTGCGCACCATTCAACTCTGGGTCGAGGGCGGCCGCCTCAAGGCCTGGAAAACACCAGGCGGACATCGCCGAGTATTGCGCACGTCGGTGGAAGAGATGCTGGCCAACCGCGAGCGCATGAGTGGCGGCAGCCCGAGCAAATACGAGGTGCTGTTGGTGAACGAAGATCCCGATCAGCTCTCCACAATGGAAAAAACGCTGGCCAAGCTGGGGCCGGAAACACAATTGCGAGTAGTGGAGGATGGCTACGAAGCCTTGATACGACTGGGCGAAGCACGCCCCGATTTGCTGGTGACCGATCTCGACCTGTCTGGGCTGGATGGTTTACGTCTGATGAAAACCCTGGCGCGCGAGACTTCGACCCAGCCCATGCAAATCATCGCGTTGACCATGCTGACCCCGGAGGAAGTGGTGGCGCGTGGCGGTTTGCCGAATGGCATCATGTTGCTGCAGAAACCACTTCGGGTAGCGTCATTGCTGTCATTGGCCAAGACCTATTACCAGGCTTGGCTGAGCGTTCATGCCTGACGGCAGCGAGAAATTGCTCATCAAGGGTGAGGCGCGCCCAATTGTGACGAGGATTTGACATATTTGTCGAATTATCGAGCCCTGGTCCCGGCTATACGGCAGCGCGTTCGGCGACAACCGATCTCGCCGGGACCACGCTTCACTTCCCGTGTCAGAAGGCCGGCAGCCACGCTCAAGTTATGGCGGAGTTCTACTAGCTGGACGGCGCGTTAGATCACCTCTGAGCACGAGGATCATCCCAACACCGTGGTTGGCCTCATCGTAGGAGCGGGATTGCCCGCGATAACATCCGCCAATCGCGGGCAAGCAAGCCCCTACGGCCGCCACGCGGATTCACCCAAGGGAGTAATTCGCCCTCATGGACACCAGAGCCAGTAGCCATGCGCCATCCCGGTGCCAAAAACACAGTCAACCGCTGTTTTCCGGCTCATTCGGCCAATCGGCTTTACTCGGGCCGAGCCGGTCCAGCCGGCTCATGGTTGTTTCCCGCCATTGTTATAAGCGCCGCCCCCTGCCTCAAGACAGGAAGCAACGACGTATCACGCGGGGGTCCGCTCAGGCGTTCTCGCGCAACCAGTCAGCCAATTCCGCGAAGCTGGCGCAGACCTTGAGCGCGCCGAGTTCGCCGAGGCCTTCGGCGGGGTGAGCGCCGTATCCCGCCGCGAGGCTGTCGATGCCGGCGTTGCGGGCCATTTCCAGGTCATGGGTGGTATCGCCGATCATCAGGGCGCGCTCCGGGGCGATCATCAACTCGCCCAGCAACTCCTCGATCATCGCCGGGTGAGGCTTCGAGAAAGTTTCATCGGCGGTGCGCGAGGCATGGAAATAAGGTTCCAGGCCGGTATGACTGAAAGCACGGTCGAGGCCACGGCGCGCCTTGCCGGTAGCCACGGCCAACTGAAAGCCGCTGTCGTGGAGCTCCTCGATCAGTTCACGGGCGCCTTCAAACAGGAGAATTTCATGATCCTGGCTGAGGAAGTGGTGGCGGTAATGATCGGCCAGCAGTGGGTGCTGCGCTTCCGGCAGGTCGGGGAACAGGTGCGCCAGCGCCTCGCGCAGCCCCAGGCCGATGACGTGGCTGGCCTCCTCGCGCGTGGGGACGGGCAAGCCCATGTCGGCGCAGGCGGCCTGGATACAGGCGGCAATCGCCCCGGCCGAGTCCATCAGGGTGCCGTCCCAGTCGAAAATCAGCAGGTCAAAGCGTTTCGGTTTCATGTTCGAGCAGGTTCAGGAAGTTCTGTAGGTCGGGCGCGAGCGGCGCTTCAATAACAAGCGCGGCGCCAGTGAGGGGGTGCTTTATTTCCAGACGAGCGGCATGCAGGAACATGCGTCGCAAACCCTGCTTCTTCAAGGCGCGATTGACCTCCGCGCCGCCATATTTATCGTCGCCGGCGATGGGATGGCCCAGGGCGGCCAGGTGCACGCGTATCTGGTGGGTGCGGCCGGTCTTCAGTTCCGCTTCGAGCAGGCTGAAATCGGCAAATTTACGTTGCAGGCGGAAGATGGTGTGGGCGCGCTGGCCGTCATCGTCCACCGCCACCCGGCGTTCGCCGTCGTCATTCAGATAGCGCAGCAGGGACAATTTGACGTGGCGTACCGCATCGCGCCATTGCCCGGTGGCCAGCACCACATAAGTTTTCTTCGGCTCGCCATCGCGCAACATGCGGTGCAGTTCCACCAGCGCGGAACGCTTCAGGGCGAGCACCAGCACGCCGGAGGTTTCCCGGTCGAGGCGGTGCGCCAGTTCGAGGAATTTCGCTTGGGGCAACTCCTGGCGCAGTTGTTCGATCACCCCCAGGCTGATGCCGCTGCCGCCATGCACCGCCTGGCCGGCGGGTTTGTCGATCACCAGGAGCGCGTCGTCACGATAGATCACCCGATCGAGCAAGGACTGGGCACCGGAAGCGAGCGCGGGCGTGCCGACCTTTTCCGCGACCCGTACCGGCGGAATACGGATTTCGTCGCCTTCCGCGATCTTGTATTCCGGTTTGGCGCGGTGCCCGCTGACCCGCACCTCACCCTCGCGCAACATCCGATAAATGCGGCTTTTTGGCACCCCTTTGAGGTGCTTGACGAGAAAATTATCGATGCGCTGTCCGGCCTGTTCCGGGCCGATAAGTACTTTAGTTACAGCAGCTTTGACGACTGATTGCATTACCGTATACTCCCGCTGCCCAAAAAGCGTGCACCTGGGGCGTTGAAGATCCTGCCCAAGCACCGCCTAGGGGCGCCGGTTGTCTCGCTCACCGGCAGAAAGCCCGCGGGAATTACCGGAACCGTTCCCCCTCCAAGTGTGCCAAGTCCGCGCTGTTAGCGCGCCAAGTCACCAAGAGGCAGAACGCTTCCCGAGGTCCGCGAGCCCGAAAAAAGCAGCGATGGTAACGCAATTTTTCTGCGCGACCCGCACCCGGATGATCTCCCGGTCGGCTTCGGTTCTTTACCTGACCTGCCGGCTGGATGAACTAAAGATAAACCTGCCACCATGCACCAGCCGCTCAGCGACAACAGACAAGACGCCTGATCTCCTGCCCGCATAGCAGCCGCGCATTCAGCGCGGCATGGGTTTGTCGCCCGGGGCGCGAGGAGCGCTGGGGTGAAATATGAAACGTATGTTGTTCAACGCGACGCAAGCGGAGGAACTCCGCGTCGCCATTGTCGAAGGCCAGAAACTGGTCGATCTCGACATCGAATCCGCCAACAAGGAACAGCGCAAAAGCAATATCTACAAGGCCATCGTCACCCGTGTCGAGCCTTCCCTGGAAGCCTGTTTCGTCAATTACGGCGCCGAGCGCCACGGCTTCCTGCCGTTCAAGGAAATCGCCCGTTCCGCCCTGCGTGGCGCCGAAGGCGGTGACTTCAGCCGCGGCAAGATCCAGGACTTCCTCAAGGAAGGCATGGAACTGGTCGTCCAGGTGGAAAAGGACGAACGCGGCAACAAGGGCGCGGCGCTGACCAACTTCATCAGCCTGGCCGGTCGTTACCTGGTGCTGATGCCCAACAACCCGCGCGGCGGCGGTGTTTCCCGCCGCATCGAGGGCGAGGAGCGCAACGAACTGCGCGACGCCCTGTCGCAGTTGGACGTGCCCCCCGGCATGAGCCTGATCGGCCGCACCGCCGGCATCGGCCGCAATGTCGAGGAATTGCAGTGGGACCTGAACTACCTGCTGCAACTGTGGAACGCCATCGACGGCGCCGCCAAGGGCCAGTCCGGCGCCTTCCTGATCTATGCCGAATCCAGCCTGGTGATCCGCGCCATTCGCGACTATTTCACCGCGGACATCGGAGAACTCCTGATCGACGAACCCGCCATCTACGAACAGGCCAGGCAGTTCATGGCCCACGTCATGCCGAGTAACGTCAGCAAGGTGAAGCTGTACAGCGACCCGGTGCCGCTGTTCTCCCGCTTCCAGATCGAACACCAGATCGAAACCGCCTACTCGCGCGCGGTGCCGCTACCTTCCGGCGGCTCCATCGTGATCGACCACACCGAGGCGCTGGTCGCCATCGACGTCAACTCCGCGCAGGCCACCAAGGGCGCCGACATCGAACAGACCGCCTTCAACACCAACCTGGAAGCGGCCGACGAAGCCGCGCGCCAGTTGCGTCTGCGCGACCTGGGCGGTTTGATCGTGATCGACTTCATCGACATGGAAAACCAGAAGAACCAGCGCGAAGTCGAAGATCGTCTGCGTGATGCCCTGCATTACGACCGCGCCCGCATCCAGACCGGCAAGATTTCCCGTTTCGGCCTGCTGGAACTGTCGCGCCAGCGCCTGCAACCCAGCCTGGGCGAGACCAGCTACATCACCTGTCCGCGTTGTTCCGGCACCGGCCATGTGCGCAGCACCGAATCCTTCGCCCTGCACCTGTTGCGCATGCTCCAGGAAGAGACGATGAAGGAAAACACCGGCGCCGTGCATGTGCAAATTCCGGTCGATGTCGCCACCTTCCTGCTCAACGAGAAACGCCACGATATCCTCGCCATCGAAGCGCGGCATCGCGTGGAAGTGATGTTGATCCCGAATCTGCACTTTGAAGTCCCACGCTACACCCTGACCCGCCTGCGCCACGACCAGCTCAACCTGTCGGAAACCATGGCGCCCAGTTACCGCATGGTGGAAAAGCCGTCCGAGGAAGACGAAGCGGCCAAGAACGGCAATGCCGCCAAGCCCGAGCGCGCGCAACCTGTGGTGCAAGGCATCACCCCCTCGCAACCGGCGCCAGTGCGCGCTGTTGCCGAAGTGGCGCCAGCCGCCGCCAAGCCCGGCATGTTCGGCCGCATTTTTGGTTGGCTGCGTGGACTCAACGAATCCGCCGAAGAAGTCAAACCGGCCGACACGGCCAAGAAGAGCGAACCGCGCCGTGGCGAGCGGGAACCGCGTCGTGGCCGTGGCGGAGAACCGCGTGAAGCGCGTGGCGATCGCAACGAACGTGGTGGCGAACGCCGCCCGCGTGGCGAACGCCCTGCCGAGCCGGGTGAGCAGCGTCCGCCGCGCGGCGACCGTCCTGACAAGCGCGAGGGACGTGACAACCGTGAGCCGCGTGAAAACAGGGAACCGCGCGAACCACGTGAGCCCCGCGAAAATCGGGAACCGCGTGGTGAGCGCCCGGAACGCCCTCGTCGCGAACGCGCGCCGGCCCAGGAAGAAGTTCGCGTGCCGGCCCAGGCCGCCACGCCGGTCGAAAGCGAAGCAGCAAGTGAAGCCGCCGGCGCGGAAGAGCGTGAGAGCCGCCGTCGTGGTCGTCGTGGTGGTCGAGGCCGCCGTGGTGAAACCACCACGGCCACCGATCAGACCGTGCAGGAACTGGTCGCTGAAGCGGGTGATCAGCCGGCCGCTGTCTCCACACCGGCTTCCACGCCTGCTCCGGAAGTCAATCTGGAACCGGTCGTGGTCAGGCTGGAAGCCGAGCCGGTAGCCCAGGCAGAACGGACCATCAAGCCCGCGCCGGCCCCGGCGGCGGCACCCGCCGATCTGGGAAGCGCCGGCCTGGAGTTGGTGGAAACGCACAGCGCGCCCGCCACCGAAGCCAGTGAAGAAAGCGCCACCACCCCGGCGCGACGTCGCCGCAACCGCAACCGCAACACCGCCGCCACGGTAGAAGCGATGGTGATGGTAGAAACAAGCAACGAAAAAGCCGCCGTACCGGAGCAGACCCAGTCGAATCCGGACACCTGGGGCCCCCCCTCCAACCCACGTCGCCGTGCCCGTCCGCAACACACGGAACAGGCCGCTGAAGCGCTGGTCATGGTGGAAACCCGCCCCGGCGATGAAGGCAACAAGACTGCGCCCTGACCCTTCAGGCGCTTGTTTCAATGAAAAAGCCGGCGCATGCCGGCTTTTTCATTCTAAAACAGGTCGTTACCCTCGCTAAAGCGATCAACAGTGGTGATTGGTGAAGGAAGAATAGAGCGAAGGAAAAACCGAAAATGCGGGAAAACGAGGTGCCGACTGGTTGTCGAAGTCGCAAGCCAGAAACGAAAAACCCCGCCAACACTGGCGTGCGGCGGGGTCGGTCGTTATTGCAAGATACTGTTTTAACTACGTTAAATGGTGGTGGGGCCGCTACCCGCGCCAAACCTGGCTAACTCAGCGTTTTCTGGGTTGCAAAAGCTACCAACAACACACGCGGAAAGCTGCGGAATTAGGCCCAATCCTATCAGTGGTTGGTGGATTGCATCACTGTCACTTCAGATTGCAATTCGATTCAAGAACCGGAATCGAACCCGCGTCCACATTGATGCAACAACTTGGCTTGCGGACTGAACAGCGCCTTCATGGACTCCCACCAACCCGTTCGGAGTTCTGCATGGAAGTCATTCACCTCAACCAAAGAAACCTCGCCCAGCGCTGGCATGTCAGTGAGGCAACTCTTGAACGCTGGCGCAGCGAGGGCATCGGTCCCAAGTTTCTCAAGCTATCTGGGCGTGTACTTTATCGGCTGGTCGACATCGAGGCCTATGAGGAAGCCTGCTTATCAACCTCCACCAGATCTGCCGTGGCCGCGAATGTCGCGGCTTGAGCCAGCGCGGGCTCCAGAATCGCGCGGAGTTTCGTCACCACCTCGGGCAGCGGTGTGATGGCGAGTTCATTCTTCTTCAGGAAAGCATGCCACATGGCCTGGCGCGATGAGTCGGTCGCAAATTCATCTGTCAGTCCAACGGGCAATGCGGCTGGGACAGGCATGCCTCGCCGGAGAAAGGTTGCGGCGATGGCTCTCGCCAGCGTGTGGGCATTGAGCGCTTCACGGTCCAGCAACACCCACAGATCCAGGTAATCCTTCAACCGGTTGTTGGTCATGCCAAGCAAGGCAATGGCATGTAGTTTTTCCGAGATGACGGTATAGACGGGGTATGTCCGCAGCCGAGGTGCCGGCAAGTCTTCGATCATTACCGGGTAGACGGCGTGAACCGGGCCAGGCGTGACCGCATCACCGAATCCGATGTCGATCTGTGTCTTGCAGCGTGCCTTGGCGAGTTCGCCCGTGATCAGCACCCGGGCGCCAGCGTACCCTGCATCCTTGCGGATTTTCTCCACGCTCACCGTTGTCGGATCGAAGACGATGCCGTCCTCAACCTCGACGCTGGCGATGTCACGGAACGTCTGGGCGATCGATTCGAGGTCGCTTGGCCCGAAGCCGAGTAGATCGGCATCCCGCGTAGTCCGGTGCGGCAGGTCGTACCACAGCGTGAACAGCAACGCCCCCTTCAGCAGAAAATGATCGGCGTGTGCCGACTGGCTCAAGCGGTAGAGGATTCGCTCCAGGGCGAAGCGCACCAGCACCTGGTTGAAATCGGCATCCTGGGCCTTCGCGACGTTCAGCAGGCGTGCCCGTACCGATGCGGCAAGATCCTTGTTCATTCCACCGCCTCGAGATACGGACGCATGACGTTGGCGACCCGGCATATCTTGGCGAAACGCCAGAGGTCATCGGCCGAGGCTTTTTTCTTTGCGCGTGCGTCTTTCAGTGCCTCCAGCGCCACGTCGAGCCCGATTTTGTTGCGGTGCTTGAAGCAGTCAGCCACGGTCTTGGCCACGCAGTAGACCCGTAGTTTGATCTGGTCCCGCTCAACGACATCGATACCCTCGGAATAGGCATCACCGGCGTACTGGACCATCTTGACCGGCGGGTATTTGATCTTGGGCGTATGACTGCCACGCGGCATGGCAATCCAGACCTGTCGCGGCAGTTGCGTGGTCAGTTCATGGAACTGCAGCGCCGTAAGCAGACAGAAGACCGCCTGTGGAACTTTGGTTGCTATGGCAGCCAGGCTCTCGTGTTCGGAGGGGTGACTGTCAGGCAGCCGGTAGAGGCCGCGTCCGGCTTTTTCCAGTAAACCGCTGGACGTCATGCGCGTGAGTACCACCCGAGGAGACCCGATTTCACTGAGATCGCTGGGGCGCAGCATCCCCTTCTGGCTGAGTAGATCGAGGACGCGTTGGGTGTGAGTGTCGTGCCGCATGGTCAATGAAGTATGTTCCATATATTCGTCGAATGCAAATAAGTGACGTCAAATAGGAACAATTCCGCTCTTGGCAGAAATCCGGTCATGTATCTCGTATGTGAAACAGCGTGGAAAACTTTCCAGATTTCCGGGGTAAACAGCATCCAATAGTTACCACCCCGGGGTGTGCAACCATCCGGCGTTTTTGCCGGGGAATCTGGGGGGTTATCCATGGAAGTCATAG
>JAQTLN010000027.1 GCA_028714875.1 Gallionellaceae bacterium | reverse complement strand
TCAAACGGGTCATGTTGGCGGATGAACGCGCACCGGATTTCCATTCCATCAGAATGTTCTTCAGGTAGGTTTCCGACAGCCCCGCGATTGAGGGCATGGAATGCCCGACGCTGACGCCGCCGGTGCCGTGGCAGTTGTTGCAGGTGCGGGCCAGACCTTCAATCGGGTCGGCGGCCAGGGCCGGGAGCGTGCTCAGCCCCAGGCAAGCCAGCAGGGCCAGGGTGGACTTTCTGCGCATGGTGTCTCCTCCATTGTCGCGGTTGAAGTCAAAGCGCCTGATTCATCAGGCGATGTTGTTGGTACAAATGAACAGCGGCGCGCAGATTCCGGTGTATCGGCCTCACTGTCGCGGGAACCGCACATCGAGCTTGATGCCTGTCAATTCTTGCCGGCGACCTCCATCGGACAGCCCGCTTTTGCCAGGCCATGCATCCGATTCCAGTCATCGACGCGAACCTGGCTGCCGCTGAGTTGGATGAAGCCCTGCTGGGCCATGAAGGCGAGCATGCGGGAGAAGGTTTCCTGGCTGAGCCCCAGTTTGGCGGCGATGTCACGCTTGAGCGCGGGCAGGCGGAATTCCTGCTCGGTATCCAGGCTGGGCGGCCGCAGATGGACCAGGTAATGCGCCACACGCTGCAGGCTGGAGGGCTGGGCGCAGATTTCGATGTCGTGCAGCGTATGCAGCAGGCGCTGTGAAATCAGGTTCAAGGTTCGCTCGGTCATGGCCTGGCTCTGGCGTAGTTCCCGGCGGTAAACCAGCTTGTCGATCGCGATCAGGTGGCTATCCTTGCCGGCCACGGCTTCAAAGGGACAGGGCTCATCCTGGATCAGACAGGGTTCGCCGAAACCGTCGCCGCGCTCGACCAGGGAGACGACCCGTTCCGCGCCATTGGAAAGCGGGATGAAGAGACGCATCTGGCCGCTGACCACGATATACAGCGCTTCGAGCCGATCGCCCTTTGCGGCGAGTTTCTCTTTCCGGAGCAGGGCAAACTGCTTCGCGCCAACCGCCAGACGCGCCAGTTGCTCCTTGTCCCAGCCTTCGAAATAGCTCAGACGAGCCATCGTGTCCTGAATCTGGGCGGTGGGGATGGAGGTGAAGTTCATGCTTGCTCGACAAGAGTCCTGTGAGATCACTTCCGCACGAACCATGCCAGCAAAGTTATTTGCTTAAAAAATACATAACTCCATGTTTTATTGGTTGTTTCTCTTGAACAACATGACCACCACAGGCATTGAACTGGATTGGTCATGTCACCGTTTCCGGAATGTCTTTCGCAAACAATTGACGAACATCAATTAATTCAACCACTTATCATCGCCATTAAGTGGAGGCCTGGTTACCGTTCGGTGACGTGGCATGAGCCCCGCGGATGTAGTCGTTACAATCCGGTAACACTGGATACTGAGGATATTGAGAGTGCAAGCAAATCGACCAGGGCAATACCTGCTGGTGCTTCTAGGATTGGCGCTGTTCCTGTGCGGCAATCCGGCCTGGGCTGTGCAACCCCTGCGCATCGGCCTGACCCCCACCTTCCTCAACGAACGCCATGCCCTGATAGCGGACTGGCGCGTCTATCTGGAAAGCAAGCTGGGGCGGCCGGTGGCCTTCGTCCTCAAGGACAGCTACGAGGAAACCATGGAGCTGTTGCACCAGCGGCAAATTCAGGTGGCCTGGCTGTGCGACTGCCCGCATGTCACCGCGAATCCGGAATTTCGTCTGCTGGCGACGCCCTTGTTCCAGGGACGCCCGTACTACCGTTCCTACGTGATCGTGCCCGAGCATGACAAGGGCACGCGCGGACTCCTCGACCTCAAGGACAAGGTTTTCGCCTACAGCGACCCCTATTCCAATGCCGGCTTCATGAACCCGCGCTACGCACTAAAGAAGCGGGGCATCGACCCGGACACCTTCTTCCGCCGCACCTTTTTCACCCACTCTCACCGCAAAGCCATCGAAGCCGTCGCCGTCGGGGTGGCCGACGCCGCTTCCGTGAGCAGTTATATCTGGGAGACGCTCGATCGCCAGGGACCCGCGCTCACCGGCCGGACCCGGATTGCCGCGCGCTCCGAGGAGTACGGTTTCCCGCCTCTCGTGGCCTACCATACCCTGCCGGCTCGGGAATTCGACGCGCTGCAACAGGCGCTGCTCACGATGACCGCCGACCCACTCGGCCGCGAGGTGCTGGAACGCATGAATCTCGACGGCTTCGCGCGCCCGCGACCCGAGATATACCGGCCCGTCGGGGAAATGGTCCGTTTCATGGAAAGGAAGTGACATGGGCCTGTTCGATCTCAGCCTGCGCCATAAGCTGCCGCTCTGGGGTGGCCTCCTGATCGTCGTCACGGCGTTGGCGATCACCGGCTCCAATCTGGTACTGACAAGAGAAAGCATCAAGAAGAACATGCTCGTCCGCTCCGAGATACTCGGGCGCTCGCTGAGCAGGACGCTGTATTCCGCGATCTCCCAGGACGACGTCTGGCGCGCCTACGAAATCATCAACTTCCCGATCAGCGCGGAGGCCAGACATCCGAGTTTTCAGCTCGAAGACATGATCGTGCTGGATGCCAAGAATCGGGTGTTCATTTCCACGCAACCCAAGCGTTACCCCTTGCAGCGCGACCTGGCCAGCCTGGGTTCGGAGTTCAGTTCGCTGAAGGCGCGCCTGGAGCAAAACGACGGCCGCATGCTGGTGCAGGAATCCGGGCGCATTTTGTTGGCCATCCCCCTGGTCGCGGAGGGCATGAACCTGGGCACCCTGGTGTTGCTGCATCCCGGCGACTACTACCAGACCAGCTTCGACCGGGTACTCAAACGCAACACCTGGACCACGCTGGTCGTTCTACTGATCCTCCTGCCGCTCACCTGGTTGTGGGGGCGCCGTATGGCCTCACCGCTACTCCAGTTGACCGAGCGCATGGCGGAGCTCGGCCAGCGCCTGCCGGCGCCGCTGCCCGAGCGTGTCTATCCCCACGGCGACGAGTTGGGCCGTCTATTCCAGGTCTACGAACAGATGCGCCACGAACTCAGCGACAAGGAAGCCCTGGAGCGGCAGATCGTCAAATCCGACCGCCTCGCCGCGCTCGGACGCCTGACCGCCAGCATGGCGCACGAAATCAACAATCCGCTGGGTGGCCTGTTGACGGCGGTGGATACCCTGAAGCGGCATAGCCGGCTCGACCCGATTCAGGCCAAGGTATTGCCCCTGCTGGAGCGTGGACTCGCCCAGATTCAGGACATCGTCGCCACGCTGCTGGTGGAGGCCAAGGCCAAGAGCCGTAACCTGACCCATCAAGATGTGGAAGACGTGCATACCCTGCTTGCCCAGGAAGCAAAAAAAAGGGGCGTGGATTGGAAATGGCACAACGACCTGGCGGATACGATCGTGTTGCCCGCCACCCTGGTGCGCCAGGTACTCATCAACCTGGTGTTGAACGCGGTGCAGGCCGCCGGCGAACAGGGGCGTGTCAGCGCGCACATCACGACAAGCGGTGACAACCTGCTGATCGACGTGGGCAACGACGGCAGCGGCATCACGCCGGAATTGATGGAACACCTGTTTGAACCTTTCACCGGGCTCAATGAGGAAGGACAGGGTCTGGGACTCTGGATTACCTACCAGATCGTCCAGCAATTGCACGGCCACATCGAGGTGGACAGCCTAGACGACTGGACCCGCTTCGTGGTCACGCTGCCCACGGGGGCTCCCGAATGAACGCCGAGCGAATCTGCCTGATCGAGGACGACGAAATCATGGGCGGCGCCCTGGCGCTGCGCTTCGAGCTGGAAGGCCTCGATTGCGACTGGCACCAGACCGGCAGAGCGGCACTGGCCGCCCTGCGCAAACAGGCATATGGCGCGGTGGTCAGTGACATCGCCCTGCCCGACATGTCCGGCGAAACACTGTATCTGGCACTGCTGGAAAGCGCCGCCGCGCCCCCCTTCATCTTCATGACCGGCCACGGCGCGGTGGACCAGGCCGTGCGCCTGCTCAAGCGCGGCGCGGTGGACTACCTGCTCAAGCCGTTCGAGCCGGATCTGTTGCTGGGCAAGCTGAAAGAACTCGTATCCCGCCAGGTTCCCGGCCGGACGGATGCCGACACACTGGGTATCTCGCCCGCCATGCGCGCGCTGGAAGAGCTTCTGCCGCGCCTGGCGCAGAGCCAGGCCTCGGTGCTGATCACCGGCGAATCCGGCGTCGGCAAGGAGCGGGTCGCCCAGAAGTTGCACAAGCTGCAAGGCGCGACCCGTCCCTTCGTGGCCGCCAACTGCGGCGCCTTCACGGAAACGTTATTGGAAGCGGAACTGTTCGGCCACGAAAAAGGTGCGTTCACCGGCGCGCACCGGACCAAGCGCGGCCTGTTCGAACAAGCCGAGGGCGGTACCCTGTTCCTCGACGAAATCGGCGACATGCCGCTAACCATGCAGATCAAGGTGCTGCGCGCGATCCAGGAACACCAGATCACCCGCATCGGCGGCGAAAGCCCGATCGCCGTTGATTTTCGCCTGGTCACCGCCACCCACCAGGACCTCAAGGCGCGGGTGGAACAAGGCCTGTTCCGCGAAGACCTTTATTACCGCATCAACGTCATCCAGATCCGGGTGCCGCCCCTGCGTGAACGCAAGGATGACATCCTCTGGCTCGCCACCCGCTTCCTTGAGCAGGCCGCGCGACGCGGCGATGAGCGGCGTCTGGTTCTGGCCCCGGCGGCGGAGCGCGCCCTTCTCGACCACCCCTGGCCCGGCAACGTGCGCGAATTGAAACACCTGTTGGAACGCGCCCAGGTTCTCGCCACCGGCCCCCTCCTGACTCCGGAACTGCTGTTCGGCGAAACTTCGCCCGCCAACTCGCCCGCTCCCCGCGACACCCTGGGCGACTACCTCGCCGGCCACGAGCGGGAGTACATCCTGCGCGCGCTGGAATCCCAGGGCTGGCAAATCCAGGAAACCGCCAACCTCCTCGGCATCAGCCGCAAGAATCTATGGGAGAAGATGAAACGGCTGGAAATCCGGCGGAACGAAGACAGGGAATAGCACTTTGTTTCCGGGATAATCCCGCCCTTTTTGGGAGGCCCGTTCTCATGTGGTTCAAGAATCTTGCCGTTTATCGCCTGCCCGCCGGGCTGAAGCTGGACACCACCGCGCTGGAGGAAAAGCTGGCGACCCTGACCATGCAGCCGTGCGGCAATATGGATCGGGAAACACGCGGCTGGGTGTCGCCGCGCGGTGATGATCGCTTGCTGCATGTGCTCAATCAGCAGGTGCTGATCACCCTGGGCATGGAGGCGAAATTGTTGCCGTCTTCCGTGGTGAACCAGTTCGCCGAGGAGAAGGCGGCCGAGATCGAGGAACAACAAGGCTTCAAGGTCGGCAAGAAGCAGATGCGGGAATTGAAGGATCAGGTGACCGACGAATTGCTGCCGCGCGCTTTCGTGCGCCGCCACCAGTCCTGGGCCTGGATCGACCCGGTGAATGGTTGGCTGGTGGTGGACGCGGCGACGCCGGCCAAGGCGGAGGTATTGCTGGAGGCGCTGTCGAAGTCGGTGGACGACCTGACGGTGAAGAGCCTGCACACCGAACGTTCACCCAGCGCGGCGATGACCGATTGGCTGCTGAGTGGCGAAGCGCCGACCGGCTTCAGCATCGATCGCGATCTGGAACTGCGCGCCTCCGATGAGGGCAAGGCCACCGTGCGTTACGTGCGGCACGACCTGGAAGGCGAGGAGATCGCGGCGCACATCGGCGCGGGCAAGCAGGCGACCAAGCTCGCCATGACCTGGAACGACCGCATTTCCTTCGTCCTGGGCGAGCAGATGGAGGTCAAGCGCCTGGCTTTCCTGGACATCCTCAAGGAACAGAGCGAACAGGGCGAATCCGCCGACGAACAGTTCGACCTGGATTTCGCGTTGATGAGCGGGGAACTGGCGAAGCTGCTGGCCGACCTGGTGGCTGCGCTGGGCGGGGAGAAGGCGGCGGCGATTTGAATGGTGTAGATCGGGTTAGCGGCCTCATCGCGTAACCCGACGCTTGGCGATGGTGGTTTGTCGGGTTACGGCGCGATAAAGCCGCGCCTAACCCGACCTACACCGCTATCGCTACAACACCACTTTCACCGCCGGGTGCCCGCTCAATTCCCGGTAGAGGTTGTCCAGTTGCTCGCGCGAGACGGCGCGGATGGTGCAGGTAACGGAGAGGTAGGCGCCGCCGCTGGAGGCGCGCATTTCCACGGTTTCGGCGGCGAAATCCGGAGCGTGGCGGAGAACGATGTCCACCATGTTCCGGACGAAGTCGTCGCTGTGTTTACCCATGACCTTGATCGGGAAGTCGCAGGGGTATTCGATCAGGCTGTCTTCACTCATGCTCACCTCCCCCTTTGGTAAAGGCTCTTTTCACGTTAGCTGGTGACGCGGACGGACGAGGTTCCCCCCTTTTCCAAAGGGGGGTTAGGGGGGATTTCCGCAGCCAGTACCCAAGCATACGTCGCCAAATCCCCCCCAGCCCCCCTTTGGGCAAGGGGGGAGTAAGGCGCCCATAGGCGACGGGGTAAACCATCATTTCGCTTCCTTCCCGCGCATGACGGTGTGTTTGTAATCCTGGTAGGCGGCGTGCATGCGCCGGAACATGGGGCCGGGGCGGCCGTCGCCGACCGGCTGGCCGTCCAGGGTGGTGACGGCGAGGACTTCCTTGGTGGAGGAGGTAAGCCACACTTCATCGGCGCCGCGCAGTTCGGCTTCGCTGATCGGCCGGATTTCATGGGCGATGCCTTGTGCGCGCGCCAGTTCCAGCACCACGTCGTAGGTAATGCCGGGCAGCACGAGGTTGGACTTGGGCGGCGCCAGCAAGCGGCCGTTGGCAACGATGAAGATGTTGCTGGCGGAGCCTTCCGTGAGGTAGCCGTCGCGCAACAACAGGGTTTCCGCGCAGCCGGCGTCCACCGAGAGCTGCCGCAACAGGACGTTGGGCAGCAATGAGGTGGCCTTGATGTCGCAGCGCAGCCAGCGGTTGTCCACGGCGGTGATGGCGGCGACGCCGCTTTCCACCAATTCGCGCGCGGGCGCGGTCATGGCCAGCGGCATGATGAACACGGTGGGCCGCGCCTGTTTCGGGAAGGCATGGTCGCGCGGGCCGGGGCCGCGGGTAACTTGCAGGTAGACGCCCTGATCCTCGCTTTCCGCTTGCGCGGCAATGCGGTCGATCAGGTTTTCCCACTCCTCCGCCGTATGCGGGTTGGCCAGGCGAATGCTGTCCAGGCTGGCTTGCAGGCGGTCAAGGTGTTCATGCGGGCGAAACGGTCGCCGCGAATACACCGGAATGACTTCATACACCCCGTCGCCGAACAGGAAGCCGCGATCCATGACCGGAATGCGTGCTTCTTCCAGCGGGAGGTATTGGCCGTTGAGGTAGATGGTGGGCATGGGAAAAGCAGTCCAAAGTAGGTCAGATTGCCGAAGGCTACCTGGCGCATTGCCGTGTCAGGTAGCGATGAAGCCGCGACCTGACCTACGGGCAATGCCAGACGCTCATTTGAACATCAGCAACATGTTGTCCCAGGTGCGGCCGAGCAGACCGGCGACGGCGGCATTTTCCAGGGCAACCAGCGGGTAATCGGCGAGGGGACTGCCATCGATGGAGAGGCGCAGAGTGGCGATGCGCTGACCACGACGCAGAGGGGCGAGCAGCGGCTGCTGGGAAATGACCTGGGCCTGGATGCGCTTGCCGCTGCCACGTGGCACGGTGACGTAGAAGTCGGACAGGAAGCCGGCCTTGGCTTCGCTCGTGTCGCCCTTGTACAGGCGCATGGTGCTGACGGCCTGATTGCCGGAATAGAGGCGCACAGTCTCGAAGAACTGAAAGCCGTAGTTGAGCAGTTTCTGGCTTTCCATCGCGCGGGCGCGGTCGGAATTGGTGCCCAGCACCACGGAGAGCAGGCGGCGCTGATCGCGCTTGGCGGAGGCGATCAGGCAATAGCCGGCGCTGTCGGTATGGCCGGTTTTCACGCCATCGACGCTCGGGTCGACGAACAGCAGGCGGTTGCGGTTGGGCTGGCGGATGCCGCTATAGGAATACTCCTTCATCGAGTAGATCTTGTAGAACTCGGGGAAGGTGCGGATCAGGGTGCTGCTGAGGCGGGCCAGGTCGCGCGCGGTGGTGACGTGTTGCGCATGCGGCAGGCCGGTGGAGTTCATGTAGTGGGTGCCGGTCATGCCCAGACGCTTGGCCTGCGCATTCATCATGGCGGCGAAACCTTCCTCGGAACCAGCGATGGCCTCGGCCAGAACGATGCAGGCGTCGTTGCCGGACTGCACGATCATGCCCTTCAACAGGTCTTGCACTTTGGCCGGCTTGCGCGGGTCCAGGAACATGCGCGAGCCCTCGGCTTTCCAGGCTTTCTCTGACACCGGCAGTTCCTGATCCAGCGCCAGACGCCCTTCCTTGATCGCGCTGAACGCCAGGTAGGCGGTCATCAGCTTGGTCAGAGAAGCCGGCTCCACCGATTCATCGGCATTCTTTTCCGCCAGCGGCAACCCGCTGTCGGTATCGGTCAGCAACCAGGCGCGCGCGTCGAGTTGTGGGGAGGGAGGCACCGGCAGGGCGGCGGCGGCGGGAAGGACGAGAAACGCGAGGGAGAGCAGGAGAGTGAAAGCTTTCATTGGGTGCGGGAAGTTGAGGAAAGGGCAAAAGAAGAGGCCGATTATATCGGCTTGGTTCCCCACGCTCGGGTTGGGGAAGTTATGAACCGGCTGGTTTCATCCACGGTGACTGTGTCCGCGCCACCTACTTTCCCCTTTGGGAAAGGGGGGCCGGGGGGGGATTTCTCCGAGGGTTGCGCGCGGTCGAATGTTGCTAAATCCCCCCTAGCCCCCCTTTGAAAAAAGGGGGGGGACTCGCCCCTTTGAAAAAAACTTTTCGCGTTAGCTGGTGAAGCGCTTGCGGGTAAATATCCCCCCCTTTTTCAAAGGGGGGCTAGGGGGGATTTTCTGACGCCCGCACATCCGCAACGGCCCAAAGACGTGCTCAACGCTTGCGGTGTGTCGGCTGTTCCTTGCGTACTCGCGCGATCAGTTCGTCGACCACGGTGAACAGACCGGCCTGGTCATGCGCCGCTTTGTTGACCACGCGGAAGCGGCCGGCCACGGTGATCAGGGGCACGCTATCCACCTTGTAGGCGCGGCTGAGTTGTTCGGCGCGCGCGACATGGGTTTCCGTGGAGAAACTTTTGAACGCTTCACTGAAGCGGCTGGCGTCGATGCCCTGTTGCCGTACCCAGGCGAGCGCGCTGGCTTCCGTATAGAGATTGACGCGGCGGTCATGTATGGCGGCGAATACGGCTTCGTCCAGGCGTTCGAGTTCGCCGATGCCTTCCAGCGCATAGAACATCCGCGCCAGATTGCTCCAGGCCGCGCGCCCGAAGCTCACCGGCACGCGTTTGAATTCCACGTCCTTGTGCAGCTTTTCCGTCCAGCGTTTGACCACGGGATTGAAGTCGCGGCAATGCGGGCAACCCCAGGAAAAGAATTCCAGCACTTCGATCTTGCCGGGACTGTCGCCTGGTTGCGGCGGCGTGATCGGCAGCCATTCCGGGCTGGCGGCTGCGCGCGCGGGCAGGGCCGAGGCCGCCAGGGTGGCCAGCAGGAGGCGGTGGAACTGGCGGCGGGAAGGGTCGCGGGGCGCGTTGAGATGGGACATGACGGGTTCCTTGATCAAGAGCTGAAGAGTCTACGTTCCGGCGTCGGGCGCCAGGCCCGATAGGCCAGCGCCAGACAGACCGCGAAACCGAGCACGGACCAGTTGGCCAGAGACAGTTTCAGGATCGTCATTTCGACTTCTTCGCAGAACCCGGTGGCGAGAAAAAGTTCCGGCTGAAGCTGGCCCAGCCATTCCACCAGGCGTTCGATAAGACCGAGTTCGCCACCCACACAGGAAACGCTGCCGGGCGGTTGCGCTTGCAACCAGCTCTGATAAGCCGCCACCGCCAGCCCACCGGCGGCCAGGGGCAGGGCGAAGAAGCCGACCCAACGCGCCGGCGGGCGTGGCACCAGCAACCCGGCGGCCAAAGCGACGCCGGCCAACAGCAGGTAGAGCAGGCGCTGGAAGATGCACAGGTGGCAGGGATGCAGGTTTTGCCAGGCGGTCAGCGCCAGGCTGGCAATGACCAAGCTGGCGCTACCAGCGGCCAATAACAGCCAGAGGAATCGGGGGGAGAAGAAGGATTGCCGCGTCATGGCCCCAATCGTAACGCAGCGAAGCCGCGAGCCGGCCCACCGGAACATGGGCGCCGGGTTAAAATCGCCGTTTTCTGAGCTACCCGGAGTTTTGATCATGTCCATGGCCGACCGCGACGGTCTTATCTGGTACGACGGCAAGATGGTGAACTGGCGCGACGCCACCACCCACGTCCTCACCCATACCCTGCACTACGGCATGGGCGTGTTCGAGGGCGTACGCGCTTACGAAACCCCCGACGGCCCGGCCATCTTCCGGCTTCAGGAACACACCGACAGGCTGTTCCGCTCGGCCCATATCCTCGGCATGAAGTTGCCCTACGACAAGGAAACCCTGGTCGAGGCGCAGAAGGCCGCCGTGCGCGAGAACAACCTGAAAAGCGGCTATCTGCGGCCGATGGCGTTTTTCGGGCCGGAAGCCATGGGCATTTCCGCGAAGAATCTCTCGGTGCATGTGATCGTCGCCGCCTGGCCCTGGGGCGCATACATGGGTGCGGAAGCGCTGACCGACGGCATCCGCGTGAAGACCTCCTCGTTCACCCGCCACCACGTCAACATCACCATGTGCAAGGCCAAGGCCAACGGCAACTACATGAATTCCATCCTGGCCCACCGCGAGGCCGAAATGGATGGCTATCAGGAAGCCCTGCTCCTCGACGTCGACGGTTTCGTCGCGGAAGGCTCCGGCGAGAACGTGTTCATCATCCGCAACGGCAAGCTGTATACGCCGGACACCACCTCCGCCCTGGAAGGCATCACTCGCGACACCATCGTCCAGCTTGCCGGGGAACTGGGCATTCCGGTGATCGAGAAGCGCATCACCCGCGACGAGGTGTATGTCGCCGACGAAGCCTTCTTCACCGGCACCGCCGCCGAGGTCACCCCGATCCGCGAACTCGACAACCGCGCCATCGGCAGCGGCCACCGCGGCCCGATCACGGAAAAGCTGCAAGCGCTGTATTTCGACTGCGTGCAGGGGCGTTCCCCGGCGCATGCCGGCTGGCTCAGCCACGTTTGAGGAGACGGCCGTGAGCAAGGAGCAACGCGTCGTTGAAGTAAAGGAATCCGATCTGCCGCTGCATTGCCCGATGTCGGGCGATGCCCTGTGGGACGCGCACCCGCGCGTGTTCCTGGCGGTGGAAGAAACAGGTGAGGCACGCTGTCCCTACTGCGGCACGCTGTACCAGCTGCAAGGCTGGGATGGTCATGCTCACCGCAAACACTGAGAGGAATTGATACATGAAAAAACTGGCATTTACCCTGCTCGCCTGTTGCAGCCTGTCCGCCCTGGCGCAAGCCCCCCAGCCCAGCAAGGAGCAAATTCAGCAAGCACAGCAAATGATTCTGGCGAAACAGATGCAGATGCAGATGATGGCCACCATGTACGACCTGCGTTACTCGCGTGTCGGCTTCGACGAAACCGTAGCGGCCATCAGGGGCGGCGCGGAAAAACGCGGCTGGAAACTGGGCGATGTGCATGACGTGCAGGCCGAGATGCGCACGGCCGGGGTCAAGGACGCGCGGCGCATGAAAACGCTCGGCCTCTGCCCGGCCGGCGCCAACGAGCGCGTCATCAAGGCCAGCGGCGGCAAGGCCCCGCCCCTGCCCTGCCGCACCACTGTGTTCGAAACCGCCGACGGCAAGATCAACGTGGTGCACTTGAACCTGCATACCCTCGCCAAGGGCATGCAGGGCGACCTGTCCAAAGTCTTGGGCGAACTCGCCGCCGAGGAAGACGCGCTGTACAAGGATATCCTCGAATAAGTCGCCCCGCGGCGACGGCAGCTTGTCAGGGGCGCTGTCACAAGAACGACACGATAGTGGGCGATGATCGAAAAAACTCGGTCCATCCCGCACATGTCGGTCTTATCCCTGTCGCCACGCGCCCGGCTTCTCTCCCGAAGCATCCTCAGCCTCTTTCTGACCTGCGCCGCCGCTCACGTGGCGGCGCGGGACGTTCAAGTGGCGGGCATCACGATCGCGGAACACACCCAATTCGCCGGAAAACAACTGCAATTGAACGGCGCCGGGGTGCGTCGGCTCTATGGTTTCCGCGTCTATGTGGCGTCACTCTATCTGGCGGAACCCGCGCGCGTGGCCAGCCATATCCTGGAAAGCGACCTCCCTCGGCGGCTCCAGCTCGTTCTCCTGCGCGACACCTCCACGGAGCAGAATCTGGACGCCCTCAAGGAAGGCCTGAGCGACAACAACAGCGCGGCGGAACTGGACGCGATCAAGCCCGAAGTCGCGCACTTTTTCGGGCTCATCCAGCAAGTGCATGAAGTGCCGTCCGGCATGGAAATCCAGTTGGATTACCTGCCTGGGAAAGGCACTTACACCCGTATCGGCAACCACGACCTGGGACTTGTCCCGGGCGAACGCTTCAACCGCGCGTTGCTGAAAATCTGGCTGGGCGACAACCCGATCCAACTCACGCTGAAACGATCGCTTCTGGGCCTGGAAAGCCCGGCCCTGTAGTCCGCGTCACGCGACTACAGCACGATGAATAAACACCTTCCCGAACTCATTGAACTGCATCGCCTGCTCGACGCGGCGCCACCCGAGTTGGCGGCGCGCGTGGCGCATACGGTCGTGGTGGAGGGCGCGGCGTTACCCATCCATGTCCTGACCCTGGGCAATCCCGATCCGAGCCTACCGGCGATCGGCTATTTCGCCGGCGTGCATGGTCTGGAGCGCATCGGCACCCGGGTCTTGCTGGTGTTTCTGCGCGGCCTGCTGAACCGTCTGAAGTGGGACCCCCTGCTGCACCGGCAACTGGAAACGCTGCGCATGGTGTTCGTCCCGCTGGCCAACCCCGGCGGCATGTGGCGCAACACGCGCTGCAATCCAGGCGGGATTGATCTCATGCGCAACGCGCCGCTGGATGCCCTGGAACGGGTGCCCTTCCTGCTCGGTGGCCAGCGCTTCAGCGCCAGGCTGCCCTGGTATCGCGGCCCGGCCGACGCGCCGATGCAGGCTGAAAGCCAGGTGCTGGCGCGGGTGGTGGAAGAAGAACTCGGCCGGCGCCGCTTCAGCCTGGCGCTCGATTGCCACTCCGGCTTCGGCGCGCGCGACCGCATCTGGTTTCCCTACGCCCACACTTCCAGGCCGTTTCCCAACCTGCCGGAAGTCCACGCGCTGAAAGACCTTTTCGAGCAGACCTATCCCTCGCACAACTACGTGATCGAACCGCAAAGCCGGCAATACCTGGCGCATGGCGACCTCTGGGACCATTTCTACCTGCGCGCGCGGGCGGCCGGCGGCGCGGAGCGGGTGTTCCTGCCGCTCACCCTGGAAATGGGCTCCTGGCTGTGGGTGAAGAAGAACCCGCGTCAACTATTCACCCGCCAGGGCCTGTTCAACCCGCGCCCCGGCCACCGCCTGCACCGCATCCTGCGGCGCCATCTGCTGTGGCTGGATTTTCTCGCGCGCGCCGCCTGCGGCTGGGAAAACTGGCTGCCACAAGGCGACGCGCGCTTGCGCCACAAGAAGCTGGCCATGGTCGAGTGGTACGGCTGGCACCTGCATTCATGACCACCTGGGTTTTTCTCCGCGGCCTGACCCGCGAGGCGCGGCACTGGGGTGATTTCCCCACCCGTTTCCGCGCCGCCTTCGCGCAAGCGTTGGCGCCAGGTGACCTCCTCACCCCCGACCTGCCCGGTAACGGCCGGCGCTTCATGGAGACCAGCTCGTGCAGCGTGGAAGCCATGATGGAAGCCTGTCGCCGCGACCTTCGCGAACAGGGCGCGAAGCCGCCCTACCACCTGCTGGCCCTCTCGCTGGGCGGCATGGTGGCCGTGGCCTGGGCCGCGCGCCACCCGGAGGAATGCCGGGCCGCGGTCTTGCTCAGTACCAGCCTGCGCCCCTGGAACTCGTTCCAGCAACGCCTGCGGCCGAGCGCCTACCCCGCCCTGTTGCGGCAACTGTTGCCGAGCGGCGCGGCGCGCGAGCAAGCCATCCTTGAACTCACCAGCGCCCACGCAAAGGAACTGCGCCATGTCCTGCCGGACTGGACCGCCTGGGCGCGCGAATGTCCGGTTTCGCGCCGCAATACCCTGCGCCAACTGCTCGCCGCCGCGCGCTTCTCCGCCGTCGCCAGGCCGAACGTGCCGCTCCTCATTCTCGCCGGCGAACGCGACCGCATGGTCCACCCTCATTGTTCGCAACGGCTGGCGCAAGCCTGGAACGCCGATTTCGCGCTTCACCCAAGCGCCGGCCACGACCTGCCCCTGGACGACGGCGACTGGGTGGCGCGCGAGGTGAAGCATTGGCTGGCCGACAACCAGCGTGGAAAAACCTGAAGACTGCTGTAGCGGTCGGCGGAAATCGAAACCGCTCCCCCTAAAACCAGGGTTGTTCGCGTCATGGGAGCGGGCTTGCCCGCGCCTACGGTCACCATGTGAACCTCACCGAACAGGGTGAAGGATTTTTCTATTTCATCTTTGACTTCAACTTGATGTGCTCACCGGCAACCATGAAGTTGCCGCTTCCGAGGTGATGAATCGTTCGCGGATTTTTCAGCCCTGACTTGCTAACTTACCCGGAGATGGAGAAGGTACTGGCACGGCTGCTGGTCGATGCGAATGAGGTCAGGGTCGCTACCACTGGCGCCCGAACTTGCGAGAGGAGGGTGACAACTTTGTCTACGAAATCGCGGTGGCTGCCGCGCCATGCACCATCGCCACGCACAACATCCGGGACTTTGTGGGTGGCGAACTGAAACTCGCGGGTATTTATGTGCGGACCCCGGCTGAACAGAAGACGCACTGGCCATCCTGGACAAGGTTCCTGCGGCGGAGCCGGCGTTGGACGACAGAATGTAGATTTCGTCTCTTCGCCTCGGTGGAAAACCCTATGAGCGCCCATGAAGGGATGCGGCCAGCCTGTTCGCTGATTCCGGTGCAAACCACCTATCACGGCGACGCCACCGAACCGGCATAGAACACTTCGCACTCGCCACCGGGAAACAGGCTTTTCACCTGCTTGAGCAACTTGAGTGCCGGCCCGGCGAGGGCTATCAGAGTGCTCGGCCGCTCTACTACCGGTTTCCAGAAGGTTCCCCGAATTTTTTGCCGCACCTTGGCGCAACCCTGGGCGTCGATCCACGCCAGGGTCACGCCAGCGTAGCGCTCTTTGACCAAATCGAGCGCACCCCGCAGGGCGACCCGGTTCTCCTTCGTCGCCATGGCCACATCCCGCGCCCGCGCCACGCCATGCTCGACCTTCCAGTCGGAGACGAGGGTCCGGATCTCGCTTTGGCCCCCTTTTCCTTGAACAAGGCGGGCAAAGTCGTACCCCTTGGTGACCACCAGGCCCAATGGTCCGGTAAGGAGGTAGGCGCCCACGTCAACCAGGTTGAAGTTCTGACTCGATTCAAACCGGGCGAACGCCTGATCGAGATCGCGGCCATAGAGGGTGATGTTTTTGCCCCGCAGCGTGATCCGCCCCTGCGCAGTCTGCCGCAGCTCGTTCACAGTCTTGCCCCGCAGCGACAACTGTGCGGAGAAGTCCAACGCGCCTTCCACAACCTTGTGTGGTGGCACGGTCTTGAGAAGCGCCTCAATGCGGAACTGGGGAAGGGTGTAGTTGACCCAATAAAGAGGGACCGCGCCGACGAAGTCCGCCCGGATGCTCCCCGAACCTTGCCCGCCGAAAACCTTCATCGTGAGTTGCTTGAAATCGAAAACTCCCTCCTTTCCGGTGAGCAAAAACTTCAGGTCGGATGCGGCGTAGTCCTTTGTCCGGACCTCCCCGCAGGTGGTCTCCGCCGCCAAGGAAAGGTACTTCATGATGCCCGGCCCTTCCCTGGCTGAAAGCTGAAAGTGGCTCACCTCCGAGTTGCATTCCACGGCCTCGAATCCTTTTCCTGATTGTTTGTCCAGGTAGCGAAGCGTCCCGTCTGAAAGGGATATTTTTGCCAGGTTCAGGGCAGGTAATGTCCCTCCGGCCGCCTCCGATTTCTCGTAGTTGAACCTGCCATCCAACCCCTTTTCAATGGAAATCCTGGGGTGTTCCAGCGCGATCATCCCGATCCGGACTTCGCTCTGGAACAGAGGCGGGAATGCGATCCCAAGCCTGGCCTTTTTCGCACTGGCGACATCCGTCCCCCGGTTGCGAATGCGGACGTCTTCCAGGGTGACGAGCAGGCCCGGAAAAACATCGATTCCCAAACGTCCAGCAACGCTGACTTCCATTCCCAAAGTTCTCGATGCGGCCGCTTCGATACGCGGCTTGTAGGCGTTGACATCGAAGAACAGACGTAGAGCGATCGCGACGAGGACGAGGAACCCGATGAGGGCACCGATGGCAAAGCTGATATTTTTAAGTGATTTTGACATTGGCCTGATTCGACCTCGCGGTAGTGCTACGGGCACGCTTTTCTTTGTTTACATCAAATTGATCCAGGTGTCTGGGGCAAGCACAGCCACATCAAGTCGCTATCCGCGACCCGGCCACCTGTGCCACAGGGTGTACGGCAAGTCGGGGCACACTGGCGTCAGTGTGGCTGCTTACCGAATACAATGGGCACCGGCCTGATTCCGTCGGGTCGCCCCACCCATCATTGATGTGAAACCACCATGCCTGACACCAACCAGGAATTGCAAAACGAGGTCGCCGAGCTTGTCGCCTCCGCCCTGAACCTGGACATCAGTCCAGACGAGATTGAGCCCGACGCTCCGCTTTACGGCGAAGGATTGGGGCTCGACTCGATCGACATTCTGGAAGTGGCCCTGGTCGTCTCCAAGCGGTTCGGTTTCCAGCTACGCTCCGATGACGCGGACAACACCCGCATCTTCAGTTCACTCGCCAGCCTGACTCAGCACATCGCGGCGAACAGAACAAAATGAGCTTTACCCTGGCCGGCGCGATCCGCTGGACCGTCATCGCCGCCGGGGTCATCGGCTATGCCGTGCTGGCCCATTACAGCGCGGCTACTTCCGCGGCGACCCGCTTCCCGGCCATGGGGGTCGCCGTTTCGCTAGCGCCGTCCCTGAGCATCCTGCTGTTGCTGGCCTGGCGCTCACCCAGACGATTGGCCATGTTGCCGCTGTGCGCCGGTGTGGGTTTGCTGCTGTGGGGATTCTGGGGCGCCCTGGAACGGAATTTCAGCTGGGTCTATTTCCTCCAGCACGCAGGCACCAATGTCATGCTGGCGGCGGTATTCGGCGCCACCCTGGCGCGTGGGCGACAGCCCATCTGCACCCGCTTTGCCGAAGTCGTGCACGGCGGGCTCACTTCCGAGTTGGTGCGCTATACCCGCCAGGTCACCCTGGCCTGGACGCTGTTTTTTCTGACGGTCAGCCTGGTTTCGACGCTGCTGTTCCTGTTCGCGCCCATCGAAGCCTGGTCGGTCTTCGCCAATTTCCTCTCTTTGCCGCTGGTCCTGCTGATGTTTGCCGCCGAGTATCTGGTCCGCCTGCGCAAGCTGCCGCAACTGGAAAAGCACAGCATCATGGATGGCATCCTCGCCTACTGGAAAACCCCAGCCACGCCTCGCGCCGCTTCCCTCCCACCCCGCTAGGTCGCATTCGGAGTCCAGACTGCCTATGTCGTCCCTGCCGCTCATTGCCCATCGCCATCCCGATGCCGTCATGGCGTGGCGCGGCGGCACCCCGGTCAGGGTCAGGCAGTTTCTCGGCGAAGTTGACCATGTCGCCGGCCAATTGCCCCCGGGGCGGCATGTACTCAACCTGTGCGGTGACCGCTACCATTTTGCCGTCGCTCTGGCGGCCAGCATCGTCAGCGGCCGAATCAGCCTGCTGCCCTCCAGCCAAACCCCGGAATCGCTCAGGCAGATGCAACGCTTCGCCCCAGATGTTTTCTGTGTCACCGACCGGGCTGACAGCGGCGTCGAACTGCCGCTCTTTCACTTTCCGGAGTCGCAGCCGGAGTCGCCGGCAGAGCCCGTCATTCCTCAAATAGATAGCGACCAAGTCATCGCCCAACTATTCACCTCCGGCTCCACCGGCATGCCGGTCCCCCATCCCAAGCGCTGGGGCAGCCTGGTGCGTGGCGTGCAAGCGGGGGCGGAGCGGTTGCGCGTCACTCGCGAGCACGCCCTGGTCGGCACCGTACCGCCGCAACACATGTACGGCCTGGAATTCACCGTGCTGATGCCCTTGCAGATCGGCGCCGCCTTGCATGCCGGACACCCCTTCTACCCGGCCGACATCTGCGTGGCGCTGAAAGATCTGCCGCGGCCGCGTATGTTGGTCACCACGCCCTACCACCTGCGGATGCTGCTGGCCGAGCAGTCCGCCCTCCCGGCGGTGGACCTGCTGCTGTCCGCCACCGCCCCCCTTTCGCAAAACCTGGCCGTCGCGGCGGAGACCTGCTTCGCGGCGCCCTTGTTCGAGATCTACGGCTGCACCGAAACCGGCCAGCTCGCTTCCCGCCGCACCACGGCCGGCGCAATCTGGCAGACCTTGCCGGAGGTCCATCTGCGCCGTGAGGGGGAGGCGGTCTGGGCCGAGGGCGGGCACATCGAAGCAGCGACACGGCTGCATGACGACATCGAGCTGATGGGCGCGGCGGATTTGACCACCGATTTTGCCTATTTCCTGCTCCACGGCCGTCATGCCGATCTCGTCAACATCGCAGGCAAACGGACCTCCCTGGCTTATCTCAATCACCAGCTCAATGCCATCCCCGGCGTGCGCGACGGGGTGTTTCTCCCGCCACCGGAAGACGCGGCTGACGCGCCGGAAAACGTCCGCCGCCTCACCGCGCTGGTGGTGGCGCCGGAGTTGACGCCCGCCGCCCTCATGCAAGCCCTGCGCGAGCGCATCGACCCCCTCTTCCTGCCGCGGCCGCTGCTGTTCGTCGCTGCCCTGCCGCGCAACGCCACCGGCAAGCTGCCCCGCCAGGCGACGCAGAATCTCCTGGCCAGCCAGCGGGCGCCAAACACGGACGCCATCCCGTCATGACCGACCTGTCCCTGCCTTCGTCCTTGTCCTTATCCGTCGCGGCCGATCACCCCGCCTATGCCGGCCATTTCCCTGGCCAGCCCATCCTGCCCGGCGTGGTGCTGCTGGACGAGGCACTGCATGCTTTGGCCGCGCGGCAAGGCCTGACGGTCGCCGGCGGCCAGATCCGGTCGGCGAAGTTTCTCAGTCCGGTCAGTCCGGGCGAGGCCCTGCGTCTCGACTATGCCGCCACGGCGAGCGGCGTGTTCCGCTTCGAGGTGGTGGCCGCCGACCCCGCCCATAATCGGGTGGTCGCGAGCGGCATCTTCGCCTTCACCGCGTTCGAAGAGGCGGCTTCGTGAACCCAGCCGATCCCGCCCTTCAGTCCGAATGGAGGAAACAACCGGAACGCGGCAGCCTGGTCTTGCTGCGCGCGATGACCTGGCTGTCCCTGGCGTTGGGACGGCCTGTGTCACGGGTCGTGCTGGTCGGCATCAGCCTCTATTTCCTGCTTTTCGCAGCGGCCGCCCGCAACGCCTCGCGCGCCTACCTGCGGCGTGCCCTGGGGCGGCCGCCCCGGCTGGCCGAACAGTTCCGGCACTTCCACAGTTTCGCTTCCTGTATCCATGACCGGGTCTACCTGCTCAACGACCGCTTCGATCAGTTCGATATCCAGGTGGAAGGAGAGGACGTCGTCAAGGAAGTGCTGGCCGCCGGACGCGGCGCCTTCCTGATAGGCGCCCACCTGGGCAGCTTCGAGGTAATACGCGCCCTCGGCCGGCGCCAGCCCGACCTTAAGATAGCCATGGCCATGTACGTGGAAAATGCCCATAAGATCAACGCCGCCCTGGCCGCCATCAATCCGTCCGCCATGCTGGACGTCATTCCGCTGGGCCAGTTCGATTCCATGCTCCAGGTACAGGAACGGCTGGATGAAGGCGTGGTGGTGGGCATGATGGGCGATCGCACCCTGGCCCAGAACCCCACCCAGCCGGTAGCGTTCCTCGGCCAGACAGTGGCATTCCCGGTCGGCCCCATGCGTCTGGCGGCCATCCTCAAGCGCCCGGTACTGTTCATCTGCGGCCTCTATCTGGGCGGCAACCGCTACGCCATCCATTTCGAGCGCCTGGCCGATTTCACCGACATCGAGCGCAAGGCGCGCAGCGCCGCCGTCAGTGATGCGGTTGCCGCCTATGCAGGCTGCCTGGAACGTCACTGTCGCGCGGCGCCATTCAACTGGTTCAACTTCTTCGATTTCTGGCGGCCGCCGACGGAGACATCATGAGCCGATCCATTCGACTTCTGCTCGGCGCGCTCCTGTTTGGCTTTACCCTGTCCGCCCAGGCGGCCCAATTCACGGTCAGCCAGCTCATGGCCGCGTTGGCCAACAACAAGCACGGAGCGGCCAGCTTCACCGAGAAGAAATTCATTTCCATCCTGGACCAGCCGGTCGAGTCGTCGGGCGAGCTCCTGTTCATTCCGCCCGCCCGCCTGGAGAAACGCACCCTCAAGCCGAAGCGTGAAACCCTGGTGCTGGACGGCGACGTTCTGAGCATCGAACGACGACGGCAGAAACATGTCCTGCAACTCAAGGACTACCCGGAGGTGGCGGGCATGATCGAGAGCATGCGCGCCACGCTGGCCGGCGACCGCAAGGCGCTGGAACGGATCTATCACCTGGCCCTGCAAGGCGACCGCGAGCGTTGGACCCTGGTGCTGATCCCGCGGGATGCCAAAGTGGGCGGGATGGTCGCCCGCATCCGCATGGATGGCTCGCAGGATGAGGTCCGCGCGGTGGAAATCCTACAGGCGGACGGCGACCGCTCGCTGATGAGCATCCAGAAGACCGCCTTGCCATGAGCCGAGTGTCCATTAGCCGGAGGCCCACATGCAGCGCAGGCGTCTCGCCTGCCTCGTCCTTCCGATCAGGCCTACGAAGCAGGCGGGACGCCTGCGCTACAGGCCTACTTTGGCTAATGGACAATCTCGGATGAGCCGACGTGCAAGCGTCGCCATCGCCCTCTGGTTGGCCTTTCTGCTCGTCTGTGTCTGGCTGGTGAGTCGGGCCAGCTTCACGGCCGATCTGTCCGCCTTTTTGCCGAGTAGCCCGACCCCGGAACAGCAGCTCCTCGTCGACCAGATCAAATCCGGCGCCGCCTCTCGCCTGATCCTGATCGGCATCGAAGGTGGCGACCCGGCCGCCCGCGCCCGCGCCTCCCGCAATCTGGCCGCCCGCCTGCGCGGCGACCCCCGCTTCCCGCACATTGCCAACGGCGAGACCCTGGGGCTGGCGCGCGACCGCCAGATTCTGTTGGAAAACCGCTATCTGCTGAGCCCGGCGGTGAATGCCGAGCGCTTCTCGGTAGCGGGATTGCGTGCCGGCGTGGCGGACAGCATCGACCTCCTGGCCACCTCTGCCGGGCTGTTCAGCAAGGCCCTGTTGCCGCGCGACCCCACCGGCGAGTTCATGCAACTGCTGGATGCCATGGGGAGCCGCCAGCATCCGCAAATGGCCGATGGCGTCTGGGTTTCCCGTGACGGTCAGCGTGCCCTGCTCCTGGCCCGCACCCGTGCCGATGGCGCCGACACGGACGCACAGGAAGCGGCCGTCGCGGCCATCCGCGCGGCCTTCCACGCGGCGGCCGGGCCAGAGCTGCGCCTGGCGCTAACCGGCCCCGGGCCTTTTTCCGTAACGGCCCGCGCCACCATCAAGGGCGAAGTGGCCACCCTCTCCGGCCTCGGCGGGCTGATCATCATCACTATCCTGTTGCTGGTTTACCGTTCGCCCACGGCTTTGCTGCTCGGCCTGTTGCCCGTGCTGTCCGGCGCTCTGGCCGGGGTGGCGGCGGTCAGCCTGGGCTTCGGCGTCGTCCATGGCGTCACGCTCGGCTTCGGCACCGCCCTGATGGGCGAGGCGGTGGATTATTCCATCTACCTTTTCACGCAGTCGGAACGCGCCGTGGCGGGCGAGCCGCGCAGCAGTGGGACGGCCACCTGGGTGGCCACCTCCTGGCCGACGATACGCATCGGCGTACTCACCTCGGTGTTCGGCTTTGCCTCCCTGCTGTTCTCCGGCTTCCCCGGCCTGGCCCAACTGGGCCTCTACGCCATAGCCGGTGTAGTCACAGCCGCCCTGATCACCCGTTTCGTGCTGCCGCGTCTTTTGCCCGTCAACCTGCGCCTGCGCGATCTCAGCGCCTTCGGTCGCCGCGTGCAGGTCTGGGTAGCGTGGGCGGGCCGTCTGCGCGCGCCGGTTCTGGTTTTGTTTGTGGCGGCCTGCGTCGTGCTCGTGACAAATAGCGACCACATGTGGAATCGGGAACTGGCGGCCCTGAGCCCGGTGTCCGCCGCCGATCAGGCCCTCGACATGAGCATGCGCGCCGACCTCGGCGCCCCGGACGTGCGCTATCTGGTGGTGGTGACCGCCGCCAGCCAGGAGGCGGCGCTCGCCACCAGCGAACACGCGTCAGTGGCGCTCCGACAACTCGAAGCGGCAGGTGTGATCGACGCCTTCGAGAGCCCCGCCTTTTACCTACCCAGCCAGGCGACCCAGCGTCAGCGCCTGGCGAGCCTGCCACCCGACGCCGAGCTGCGGCGACGCTTCAAGGAAGCCATTGCCGATCTGCCCCTGCGTCCGGATCGCTGCGAGCCGTTTTTTGCCGATGTCGCGAAGGCCCGCGGCCAGAGGCCGTTGACTCGGCAAGACCTGGAGGGAAGTTCCCTGGTGGAAGGGGTGGATGCCCTGCTGTTGCCGTCGCCGGGGAGCTGGACGGCCCTGCTGCCGCTGCGCGCCAGTGCTTCCGGAGCCCATGCCGTCCTCGACGCGGCGCGGGTGCGTGCCGCCCTCGCGCAGACGGGCTTGGCGGGCGTTCACTTCGTCGATATCAAGGGTGAGGCCGATCGCCTTTACCAAGGCTATCTGCGCGAGGCCATCCTGCTCTCGCTTAGCGGCCTGGCCGCCATCCTCGGCCTGCTGTTCGCCACCACCCGTTCACCGGCCAGGGTGTTCCGCATCCTCGCCCCGCTGGTCGTGGCCGTTGCCGTGGTCATCGCCGGTCTGGTCCTGGCCGGGCGGCAACTCACCATCCTGCATCTGGTGGGCATGCTGCTGGTGGTGGCGGTCGGTTCCAACTATGCCCTGTTCTTCGACCGGGGCCTTGAAGAAGGGGGCCTCTCGCCGCGCACCCTGGCCTCCCTGCTAGTGGCCACCAGCACCACGGTGGCCGGCTTCGGCATTCTTGCTTTTTCCAGCGTGCCGGTGCTCAACGCCATCGGCGCCACGGTCGGCCCGGGCGCCATCCTCGCCCTGGTCTTCTCCGCCATTCTGGCGCGGCGAACATGACGGCACCGCCACCGCCTTTGCCAGCGAACTTGCCACCCCCCCATACCCGCCGCCGCTGGCATCCCACGCCGCTGTTGCAGGCCACGTTTATCCTGCATGTCGGAACCCTGGGGCTGCTGGCGCTGCAACCGGGGCTGTGGCTCTGGGGGCTGAGCACGCTGGCCGCCAATCACCTGATCCTGGGCGCCGCCGGCCTCTGGCCGCGCAGCAAGAGTCTCGGCCCCAACTGGGTGCGGCTACCGGCGGCCGCTACGCCGGGGCATATCGCCATCACCATTGATGACGGCCCCGACCCGGAAGTGACGCCGCGGGTGCTCGACCTGCTGGATCGCTATGCCGCCCGCGCCAGCTTTTTCTGCATTGGGGCACAGGCGCAACGTCACCCCGAGTTGTGCCGCGAGATCGTCCGGCGCGGCCATGCCGTGGAAAACCACAGTCAGCATCACCAGCATCATTTCGCCACCCTCGGGCCGCGCCGCATGGCCCACGAGATCGCGTCCGGCCAGGACAATCTGGCCGCCATCACCGGCCAGCGGCCGTGTTTCTTCCGCCCCACCGCCGGCCTGCGCAATCCCTTTCTCGAACCCATCCTGGCCCGGCACGGCCTGCATCTGGCGAGCTGGACCCGGCGCGGTTTCGACACCCGCAACCGCGATGCCGACGATGTGACCAGGCGCCTGACCCGCAACCTCGCCGCCGGCGACATCCTGCTCCTGCACGACGGCCACGCCGCGCGAACCCGCGCCGGCCAAGCGGTGATTCTGGCTGTTCTCCCCCGCCTGCTGGAAGCCGCCGCGGCCGCCGGCCTCAAATCCATCACCCTGCGTTCCGCGCTGGCTATTTCCAAGTCATGAACATCCATCCGGCGTGAACGCCGGTCGCTTATGACGCGGGCAGACGCTTGCGGTATCGCCAAAAGCGGCTCATCAGCGGCTTGACGCTGGTTCCGTGGAAGAGAATGGAGAGCGACACGGCAATGAGCGTCAATTGGATCAGTTCCAAGGCCAGATCTTCGGGGAGACCATGCTGAATGGCGTACATCAGGTAATACAGTGAACCGATGCCGCGTACCCCGAACCAGCCGACCATGCCGCGTAGCGGCCACGAAGCGCGGGTAGCCCACAGGCTGGCGAGGACGCTGACCGGGCGCGCGACCATGAACAAGAACAGCGCCAGCCCCACCGCCCGCCAGCTCCAGGAATCGAGAAACAGCGTGCCGCCGATGAGCAGGACGAGCATTACTTCCGATAGCCGCTCCATATGTTCCTTGAAGACCAGCGATCCGCCGCTGACGGTCGGCGGTGGCTCGTTATCAGGCGTTGCGTTTGCGGTTCCCGCTTCGATGCGCTCGGTTTGCGTCAGATTCAGGGAATCCTGACTGGCACCGGCGAGTTTGAGCTCGGTCTGGCGCAGCGCCACGGCCGCGAAAAAAACCGCCAGAAATCCCCACGCATCGACCTGCACGCTCAAGCCATACACCACACCGATCAGGCCGAGTCCGAGGAAATCGTCCATGAGCGTGTGAGCGGCTGACTCACCGCGCAGTTTCCAAGCCAAATGGGCCAGCGCGGCGCCTGCCACGACCCCGATGGCGATTCCCGCCAGCGTGGCCCACAGCACATCAACCAGCGCCCAGCGCAGGCCGAATTCACCGAGATCGTGCAGCCCGAGCAATCCCATCCCCAGCATCACGAGCGGAAAAGCGCTGCCGTCATTCATGCCCGCTTCGCAGGTCAAGGTGAAGCGGAGCTGGTCGTGGTCACCGGGATGGCGGATCTGCACATCGGTCGCCAGCACCGGATCGGTGGGCGCCAGAATCGCGCCCAGCAAGACGCCGGCACCCAGTGGCAGACCGAGAAAATAATAGGCGAAGGCGGCAACCATCCCGACGCTGACCGCCATGGAGACCGTTGCCAACAGAATCGGTGTGCGCCAGCGGGCGAGGCTGACCGGCACAGGCATTTTGATGCCGGCGGAAAACAGCGAAATCAGCACAACCACTTCGGTCAGCGCTTCCAGCAGCGCCGATTCCTTGAGCGGATTGAAGTGAAACAGATTCAATACCGTAGGCCCGACCAGCAGCCCCACCGCCAGATAGATGATGGCCGGGGTGACCGGCAGGCGCTGGAGCAACGAAGCAGTCAAACCCCTGGTGAGCAACAGACCGCCCACGAGTAAAAACCAATGCGCATTAGTCATGGCTGGTTCGATTCATCTAATTTCCGGTGGGGCGTACCCGTTTTCTCGGTATTCAAGGGCAGTGAACTCGCCATGCATGAATCGACTACCCGTCGCGCGCGGTTGAGGCGCGGCCTGGAATAGTCGTGAATGGGGGTTGATCAATGTCCGACTGGTGCAGCGTAATCGGATTCCGGGTTTTCTCGTGTACGCCAACGCACGGACGTGCTTCTCGCTCGCGAATACGGAGAAATTAGTCGGTGCGACCGCCATCATTGGCGGGACTGACGGCAAAACATAGCTCCCGGACAAGTTATGGCGATGTGTAAGGGCTGAACCTGTCGAGCCGGCATACATGGACGCACTTTTTCAGCCTTCCCATGTGCGGCGGGAATTGGGCAAGCTCTCCAGTGGCACCAGCACATCCATGCGCAACATCTCCCAAGGCAAGCTCTTCGGTCTATCACTGCCAGTTGCGCCACATGCCAATCAGCAGGAATTCGGCGAGCATGCCGCCGCTGTTCATTCCATCCAATCCCAACAATCCGCCGCCACCGCCAAGGCACAGACAACCTTCAATGCGTTACTGGCGCAAGCGTTTTCCAAGTAGCGCCCCTATGATATCCATGGTTGTTAAAGCCTTATCTAACTCGTAGTATCTACAATTATTTGTTTATTAAGTTAGTTAAAGGGGGTATTCGTGCTCCACAGCTACGCCTTCTCCAACTTCCAGTCGTTCCGCGAGCGCACTGAAGTCGACCTGACGCTGAACCGCAAGGTGGTACTGACCGACTGGATGGCCGATACGCCCACAGGTGAGCGGGTTTCCAAGCTCATGGCCGTGATCGGCCCCAATGGCAGCGGCAAGACGGCCTTGTTGAAGCCCATGGCGTTCATGTCATGGTTTATCGGCCAGTCGTTCCAACAGCCGCCGGATGCCAGCATTCCTGTGACGCCCCACTTCTCCACGCCGAATGAGCCCAGTGAGTTCGAGGTCGTGGTGGATTTCGACGGCACGCTATGGCGCTATGTGCTGCGCTGCACGCCGGAACGGGTATTGCACGAGGCGCTCTACCAAAAACGGGATCGCTTCGGCTACGTCTTCGTGCGCGACTGGGACGCCGAGGCGAAGTCCTATGTGGTGAAGCAGCAGGATTTCGGTCTGCCCGCCCAGGAGGCGCGCAAGGTTCGCCCGAATGTGTCGCTGATCGCCTGGGCGGCACAATTCGGCGTTCCATTGGCGACGCGCATCGTGGCGCCTTATGTGGTCACCAACGTGAATGTGTTGGGCCGCCTGCCCATGGGTGAACAGGTCATGTTGGTCGCCGCGCGCCATTTTTCGGAGCATCCAGATCAGCGGGTGCGGATGGATCGATTGCTTTCCACGTGGGATCTCGGTCTGTCCGGCATTGAGTTGCGGGAGGTTCCTATCAACAGCCCCCAGGAACCCGGTCAGACAGTCTGGATGCCGTTTGGCAGACACCAGAGTCATGACATTGAGGCCCGGCTCCCTTTCGCCCTGGAGTCCAGCGGCACCCAGGGTGCATTCGTCCTCCTGGCGCGACTGCTGGAGGCCTTGGAAATCGGTGGCTTGGCCGTGATCGACGAATTCGAGAACGACCTGCATCCCCACATGCTGGAACCCATCCTGGACCTGTTCGCCAATCCGACCACCAACCCGAACCAGGCCCAGCTTCTGTTCACCTGCCATGCCATGGAGGTGCTGAACCTGGTCCAGAAATCTCAGGTGATGTTGATCCAGAAGAACACGGACTGCGAGAGTGCGGCAAGCCGTATGGATGCGGTGTCCGGCATCCGCAGCGACGACAATTTCTATGCGAAATACATGGCGGGTGCCTATGGCGCCGTGCCAGTTTTCGAGTGATCCGACATGGCAAATTGGAAAGCCCAGCGGACGCTGTTGATCGTGGGGGAGGGGTACCACGAAGAAGCGTTCCTCAACCACGTGAAGCAGTTGTATGCCTCGCGCGGCTGCGGTCTGGCTGTCACCATCAAGAACGCGCGTGGCAAGGGCGCCATGCACGTTATCGACTGGACGATCAAGCAGATTGCCAACGCAGCCTATGACACGGTGGCTGCCATGCTGGATACCGACAAGGATTGGTCGCCGAAGGTGGCCAAGCAGGCCAAGGGGAAGAAAATCCAGGTGCTGGCATCCGAGCCCTGTTTTGATGCCGTCATGCTGCGATTGCTGGGTGTACATGCTGAAGATGAGGCCAAGGTGTTGAAACGAATGTTGGCGCCCTATCTCGACTGCGAACCCACGCGGCGTGAGAGCTACGAAAAACATTTTGGCAAGGAGCGACTAGAAGCCGGTCGGGGGAAGGAGCCGACCATAGATGCTCTGCTCAAACTGTTTGGGGCATAACAACATGAGCCGTAACTCATTCGCCCTTGAACATCCCAATCAGCAAGTGGCCGTTCAGACCATACAGATGATGGGGCGCTGACAACCTTTATCGGTTCTGATCAGCTTGCCGGCCCGCCGCCGCGATCCACCTTTTGCCGATGTCATGCTGATCGCCCGCTTGGGCGAGAAGGCCGGGGCCGGGTCGTCAGTTAGAATTCAGCGCAAAGTCAGACCGGACAGCCGAGCCCCCCCCCCCGCGTGACCCCTCTCCACCTTTCCCACTTCACCGCCAGCAGTTGCCTCGGCCACGGCCTGGAAGCCACGCTGGCCGCATTGCGGCAGCATCATAGTGGCCTGGCTGCTTGCCATTTCGAGACGGTGCGGAATCTCGATGCACACATTGGCGAGGTGGCGAAGGTAGACGATGCCTCCCTGCCTGCGTCTCTCGCCGAATACGATTGCCGCAACAATCGCCTGGCGTTCCTGGGGCTGCAACAGGATGGCTTCAGCGTCGCGGTGGAAGCGGCCGTTGCCCGGCATGGCCGGCGCCGGGTGGGCGTCTTTCTCGGTACCAGCACCGCCGGCATTCTGCAGGCGGAGCAGGCGTATCGCCGCCGCGACCCGGCCAGTGGTGCCCTGCCGGACGACTTCATCTACCGCACCACCCATAACTCCTATTCGCTGGCGGATTTCGTGCGCCATGTCTTTCGCCTGGAAGGGCCGGCGGTGGTGATCTCCACCGCCTGCTCTTCGAGCGCCAAGGTGTTCGCGGCAGCCGCCCGCATGCTGGCGGCCGGGCTCATCGATGCCGCCCTCGTGGGCGGGGTGGATTCCTTGTGCCTGACCACCCTGTATGGCTTCAATTCCCTGGAACTGCTCTCGCCGGAACCCTGCCGACCGTTCGATGCCGAGCGCAACGGTCTCTCCATCGGCGAGGCCGCCGCCTTCATCCTGCTGGAACGAGCGGCGGACAGCCTGAATGCCAATGACGTGCTGCTTTTAGGCACGGGGGAATCGAGCGACGCCCATCACATGTCATCGCCGCATCCCGACGGCCTGGGCGCCCGCATGGCGATGGCCGCCGCCCTGCAAGCGGCCGGCTTGCAAGCGACCGACATCGACTACATCAACCTGCACGGCACCGCCACGCCAAGCAACGATGCCGCCGAGGGCCGGGCGGTGGCGGCATTGTTCGGCGACCGGGTGCCATGCAGTTCGACCAAGGGCGCGACCGGCCACACCCTGGGCGCGGCGGGTGGCCTGGAGGCCGTCATCAGCGCCCTGGCGCTGCGCCACGGCTTCCTGCCGGGGGGCGTCAACACCCGTCAGGTCGATCCGGGCATTCCCATCCAGTACCTGACCGCGAACCGGGAAAGCGCGCCGCGCCGGGTGCTGAGCAATTCTTTCGGTTTTGGCGGCACCAATTGCAGCTTGGTGCTGGGCAGGGCGGGTTGAGATGAACCCAGGTCGCTCATTAGCCAAGGCTACGGAGGCGGCCCCACCTGTAGCGCCGGCGTCTCGCCGGCTTCGTGGGCCTAATCAGAAGGACGAAGCCGGCGAGACGCCGGCGCTACAGGTCTGCCTCGGCTAATGGACAAATCAGGATGAATCTGACCGCTTACCTCGACGGCGTCGGCCTGCTTGGGCCGGGCCTGGACAACTGGATCGCGGCGCAGCCGATACTGGCGGGAGCCGCCGACTACGCGCCGCGCCCCATCGTCGTGCCGCCGCCCATGGCGCTTCCCCCCGCAGAGCGGCGCCGCGTCGGTCTGGGCGTCAAGATCGCCCTGGCCGTGGCGCAAGAGGCCGTCGCCGCCGCGCAACTGGATGCCAGACAACTGGCCACCGTGTTTTCCTCCTCCAGCGCCGATGGCGATACCTGCGATGCCATCTGCCGGACCCTGGCCTCGGAGGATCGCCACCTTTCCCCCACCCGCTTCCACAATTCGGTGCATAACGCCCCGGCCGGCTATTGGGGCATCGCCTCCGGCGCCATGACCCCGGCCACCGTGCTGTGCGCCTATGACGGCAGTTTCGCGGCGGGTTTGCTGGAGGCGCTGGCACAGGTGAACGTGGACGCTACCGGCGTGTTGCTGGTGACCTACGAGGCGCCCTATCCGGAGCCGCTGCACACCAAGCGGCCGCATCCGTCCGCCTTCGGCCTGGCCCTGGCGTTGCTGCCGCGGCAAGGCCCACATTCCCTGGCCCGTCTGCGGGTCGAACTGGTGGAAGCGCCCGTGGACCAGTTGAAGAATCCAGACCTGGAGGCCTTGCGCCGTCAGATTCCCTCAGCGCGCGGCCTGCCGCTGCTGCAAGCCTTGGCCAGCGGCCGCGCGGAGCGGGTGATTCTGGAATATCTGGAACCGCTCAGCCTGGCCGTGACGATAGAGCCATGCCGCTAGATCGGGGCTGGCTGCTCGCCCACATCCCGCACCAGGGCGGCATGTGTCTGCTGGACCAGATCGAGACCTGGGACAGCGAGCACATCCGCTGCACGGCCAGCAGCCACCGCGACCCGGACAATCCCCTGCGCGCCCACGGTCGGCTGGGCGCCGTTTGCGGCATCGAGTACGCCGCCCAGGCCATGGCCGCGCATGGTGGGCTGCTGGCGGCGGCCGACAGCGCGCCCAGGTCCGGCTACCTGGCCAGCGTGCGCGGGGTCGAACTGCATGTCGCGCGCCTGGACGACATCGCGGCCGATCTCAGCGTGGCGGCGGAACGCCTGTCCGGCGACGACAACCTCATCCTTTATGGCTTCAGCGTTTCCGCCGGGGAGCGCGTGCTGTTGAGCGGTCGCGCCATCGTGGTGCTGGATGCGGCAAAACTGGGGAGTCCAGGATGAAACCAGACATGAAACGCGCCCTCGTCACCGGCGGCAGCGGCGGTATCGGCGCGGCGATCTGTAGACGCCTGGCCGCTGACGGCTGTTACGTCTATGTCCACGCCAACCGCAACCTGGCCAAGGCGGCGGCCCTGGTGGAAGAGATTCGCGCGAGCGGTGGCGCGGCCGAGGCCATCACCTTCGATGTCACCGACGCGGAGGCCAGCCGGGTTGCCCTGGAAGCCCTGGTTGCGGACGCGCCGATCCAGATCCTGGTCAACAATGCCGGCGTGCATGACGACGCCGTCTTCCCCGGTATGCGCGCCGAGCAATGGCACAGCGTGCTGGACGTGTCGCTCAACGGCTTTTTCCATGTCACCCAGCCGTTGACCCTGCCCATGATTCGAGGCCGCTGGGGCCGCATCATCAACATCACCTCCATCGCCGGGCTGACCGGCAATCGCGGCCAGGTCAACTATGCCGCCGCCAAAGGGGGGCTGCACGCCGCCACCAAGTCCTTGTCCCTGGAACTCGCCAGCCGCGGCATCACGGTGAACGCCGTGGCACCGGGCATCATCCAGACCGGCATGATCGAAGGGGTTTTCGACGAGAAATCCATCGCCGCCATGGTGCCCATGAAGCGGGCCGGAAAACCGGAAGAAGTGGCGGACCTGGTAGGCTTCCTCGCCTCGGAACAGGCCAGCTACATCAGCGGACAAATCATCTCGGTGAACGGCGGCATGATTTGAGGCTGCCCTCGGTTTCCACTCAGTTACCACTCAGTTACCAGTAAACCGCCGTCCGATCAGTAGCGGCAGCCTGAGCAGAAACCCCAACAGCAGGCGGGCGTGCATCCAGGTCAGCAGGATGTTGTCGCGCAGGTAATTGAAGTGCGAAACACCGCCTTCCGCGGCAGTCAGATATTTCACCGGCGCGGGCAGGTTGATCGGGCGCACGCCGCGCCAGCACAGGCGCACCACGGCCTCGGGGTCGAAGTCGAAGCGGCGCATCCAGCGCTGGCCGCGCATCACCTGGCGCAGGGGTTCGATGGGATAGACGCGGAAGCCGTAGAGAGAATCGCCGATGCCCATCCACAGCGTCTCCAGGTTGGCCCAGGCGTTGGATAACTTGCGGCCCTGCACGCGCAGATTGGGCGCGCTGGCGTCGAACACCGGCACCCCCAGCACCATGCAGCCCGGTGCCGCCATGGAGGCCGCCATGAAAGACGGGATGAGGTCGGCCGGATGTTGGCCATCCGAGTCCATGGTGAGGGCATGGGTGAAACCTTCATTCGCGGCGAGGTCGAGACCGTGCAACACCGCCGCGCCCTTGCCGACGTTTTCGGGCAACACCACCACCCTGAGGCCGGGATCGGTCGCCGCCATTTCCTGGAGGCCGGCGGCGCTGTCGTCGCTGCTGCCGTCCACCACCACCCACACCGGCGTCCACTGCCGACGGGCGGCGCGCACCGTGTCATAGACCCGTGCGCCGGGGTTATAGCTGGGAATCAGCACCAGGTGACTCGCGGAGACGTTCAACCTATATTCCTCAGTTGAACGCGCCCGAGTGTGCGGTTTTCGGGCCGGCTGGCAAGGCGCGACGACGCAGCGGGCCGAGGCCCGCAAGGAGGAGCAACGCAGACAGACGGCCCGAAAACCGCACAATCGGGCGCGTAGCGGCGCCACCCGATTGGTGCGCGCCATCGGAGGCGCAAACGCCGGCATTCCTGCGGCCTCACGAGGGCCGAGGAGCGGTCAACTGAGGAATATAGGTTCATATCATGTGCCACAGTGGTGTCGACCCGCATCGGATTCCACGGCCCGCGCCGCGTCGGGCGGCAGGAAACGCGGGGCATTGGCCAGTTCATCGATGAAGTAGCGCTCCAGTTCCTCGCTGAATATCCCGGCCTTTTCCGGCGGCTCGAAGCGGCGACCAAGCCGGATCCGATAGGTGATCGGCATGGTCGGGCGACGAAACAGAGGCCAGCCCTTGCTGAGGTAGGCCGAGTCGGTTTCGATGAATACGGTCTGGATCGGCACCTTGGCCCGGCTGGCGATGAGCGCGGCCGTGCCCTTGCAGGGATTGATCGGCCAGCGGGTGGTGCGGGTGCCTTCGGGGAAGAGCAACAGCTGGCTGCCATTTTTAAGTTCGGCCACGGATTGCTTGATCATGCTCAGCTGCGCGTCATTGCGAATGTAGCCGGCCAAGCGGGCGCCGGCGCCGACGAAAACGTTATCGACGAGGGCGGCCTTCATGATGCAAGCCATATTGGGCAGGCGCGAGATGACCATCAGGGCATCAAGCAGGCAGGGGTGGTTGGGGGCGATGACCAGCGGGCCTTCGTCGCGCAGGGCGTCGAGCGCCGTGAGGTCGAAGCGGCAGGCTCCGACCAGGGCAAGCGCGCCCAGGTAGATGCGAAAAATGGTCGTGATGGCCCAACGCCCGAGCGGCTCGGCCCAATGCTTCGGCAAGACGTAATAGAGCGGCACCGAGAGCATTGACCAAGTCAGGGTCAGCGTGCCGAGCAGCCCCAGACCGAACCACAGCGCGGCGTATTCGTAGAGCCGATGCAGCCAGCGTCTTGCCAATCCAGGCGGCGAAGCCAGGTCAGCCCTCACTCGGTCGCCTCGACGCGGGTGCCCCGCTTCTCGAACACCGGCAGGGTGGCTGGCAGCAACGTGGTGGCATCCGCCAGGACATCACCACGGTAGTTGGCAGGACGGGTTTGCTTGGAATTGAACGACAAAAGACTCATCCCGGTTGACGGCAGCACCGCGAATGGGTCTGTCCAAATAATCGTGAAAATCACGCGAATACTACCCAAACAACCCTTGTTGCTGGTAGCTCATGCAGACGTCCCGGGGCCGATGGAAAGGCGCGATGCAAGTCGGGGGTGTGTCTGTGTGCAGTACACCAACAATCGAAGCGCGACGAAACACGGCCGATAGGCCGCCAGCAGTCAGTCATGTTGAACACAATGGCGCAAGCGTGCCCGAACCGGACGTAGGGTGTGGTGAGCGCAGCGAACCGCATCAAGTACGGCCGCATTGCATGGTGCGGTTCGCTGCGCTCACCACACCCTACGATTCATTCGATTCAACATGACTGACTACTAGTCCCCCAGCAACTCAGCCACTGGTTCGAGTTGCTCCACGTGCTGGGCCACCACTTTCACCAGGACGGTGATCGGCATGCTCAGCAGCATGCCCCAGACGCCCCATAGCCAAGTCCAGAAAAGCAGCGAGATGAACACCGCCGCCGTGTTCATTTTGGCGATCCTGCCGGTCATCCAGGTGGTGACGAATATCCCGACAACCGTGGCGATCGCCAGCGAAGCCCCGGCGACCAGTAGCACCGGCGGCAGGGCATTGAACTGCAGGAAGGCCGCCATGCCGATGCCGCTGGCGGTGACGGCCGGGCCGAAGTACGGGATGACGTGGAGCAGTCCCGCGGCCACGGCCCAGGCGCCGGCGTTCTCCAGGCCGATCCAGCGCAACGCGATCCAGGTGAGCAGCCCCACCAGCACGTTGGTCGCCAACAGCATGAACATGTAGCGCTGGATGGATTGGTTGATGTCATCGAGGATGTGCACGGTGATCTTCTTGTCCGACAGCGTCGGTCCCGTGAGCCGCACCAGTTTTCTCTTGTAGGTATCGCCGGACAGCAGGAGAAAGAAAGTCAGGAACAGCACCATGGCGGCCTGGCCGATCAGCCCCGCCGCGCCCATGGAACCCGCCCAAATGAAGTTGCCGAGTTTGAAGCCGGGTGGGTCGATGGCGATCTGCGTCGTCCGCCGTTTGCTCTTCGCGGGCATCTCCATCGCCTGGCTGGTCGCTTTCTCGATCTCAATCGCGGCGGTTTGCACCTTCTGCATGGTGCTGGTCTGGCCCTCGCGCAGACTGGCGAGACTGGTCGACACCTTGCTGATCGCTTCAGGCAACTGTTCGAGTATCCCCTGCACCTGCCCACGCAAAATGTAGCTCCCCACGACGAGCGCGCACACGACTCCCGCCATCACGATAGCGGCGCCCACCACACGCGGGATATGGAGGCGCTGGAGCCAAACAACGAGGGGGTTCAGGGTGTAGGCGAACAAAACCCCGAGCAGCAGGGAAATGACAAAGCTCTGCGCCCAGTCCAGTGCGAAGATCACCGCGATCGTGGCAAGGATGATCACGGCCAGGCCGTGCCCCACCTTGGGTAAGCGAACGGTGGACAACAACGCGGTCGAAGCAGGCGCGTCGGACGGTCGATCGCTGTCCGGAACGTTCGGTTCAGGGGGTGTGATGGTTACCATCGGGCCGGACCTCGCTGGTTAAGACAGGCTGCTCGGTGCGTGGCGGCGCATGCCGCAGGCTACCGAACCCAAGCGCGAACTGCCGCGTAAATTCGGCCCCGAGAAAGAATATCAGTGACGAGTAATACACCCATAGCAGCAACGCGATCAGTGATCCGGCGGCGCCAAAGCTCGACGCCACGCCGCTGTTGCCCAAATACAGACCGATCACGTATTTCCCCAGGCTGAACAGCCCCGCCGTGAAAGCCGCGCCGATCCAGGTATCGCGCCAGGACAGCGGCGCGTCCGGCAAGGTCTTGTAGATGACCGCGAACAGGCAGGTGATGACGCCAAACGAAATGAGTGAGGAGATCGTCGCGAGCACCACGGCGGGACTGCCCAGGACCGTGTCGGCATAACTCCCGAGCATGGCCAGCCCGGCGCTGACGACGAGGGAGACCAGCAACAGGAAAGCCAGCGCCAGCACCAAGCCCAGGGACAGGAGGCGCGTCCGCAAGAGCACATGGAAAACCGGCCGAGGCGGTTTGTCGCTGCCCCATAGCTCATCCAGGCTGCTCTTCAACTCGGCGAAAACGCTGGTGGCCCCCAGCAGCAACAGCACGCTCGCCGCCAGGGTCGCCACCAGGCCGGAGGTCGGATCGCGCGCGGCGGCCAGCAAGGCCTGGATCGCCTGCGCGCCATTCGGCCCGACCAGCCCTTGCATCTGGGCAACGATCTCGCCCTGGGCCGCCTTGGCACCGAAAAAATAGCCGGCGACCGCGATCGCCAACACCAGGATGGGTGTCAAGGAGAACAAGGTATAGAAGGCCAGCGCCGCGCCCTTGCTGGCCCCCCGATGATCAATCCAGGATTTCAGCGACTCGATCAGGACGACCTTTAGCCGTGTTACCCAGTCTGCTTCGGCGCGCTGCCTCATAGGCGGCATGATGACCCCTGGCGCCTCTCGGCCTGCTCTTGGGAATCCAGTAGTGGCGCGATGAAAACAGCCCCAGGGCCAGAGTGTTCGGAAATGGCCCTGGGATAGCCTTCTTTATTTCAGGCGCATGTCGTTGGTGACGCCTTGCACGCCGCTGACGCCACGCGCCAGTTCGACCGCCCGGTTTGCCGACGCCATCGAGCTGACAAAACCGCTAAGTTGCACCACGCCCTTGAAAGTCTTGACGTTGATCTCTGTGGCCTTCGTGATGGGGTCATCAAAGATGGCCGCCTTCACCTTGGTGGTGATGACGCTGTCGTCGATGTACTCGCCGGTCCCCTGTTGCTGTGGTGTGGAGGTACAACCCACAACGGACACCAGGGTGGCGGCCAGGAAAACCGCGGAAAGATATTTGCCGATTTGTTTCATTTTGATACTCCAGTGATAAGTAATGCAGGGCAGCTAGGCCGTGTCTTGGAATGCTTGAAGTGGGGCAAGGGCGACTTCGCCGCCAACTCCGGCGTGTTACAGCCGGGGATGGCGCGCGATCAGCCGCTTACTTGAGCCGCATGTCGTTCGTGACGGCTTGTACGCCGCTGACCCCGCGCGCCACCGCGACCGCTTTGTATGCCACCTCAAGTGAATTCACGAAGCCACTCAGTTGCACCACACCCTTGAACGTCTCGACCTTGATATCGACGACCTTCAGTGTGGGTTCATCGAGGATGGCCGCTTTCACCTTGGCGGTAATGACGCTGTCGTCGAAGTACTGTCCGGTACCTTCCGTCCGCGACGTAGACGCGCAACCCACGACTGACAGCAGGGTGGCCGCCAGGAAAACCGCGGAAAGATATTTGCTGATTTGTTTCATGATTGATTCTCCAGTTGGTTGTCGTGAAGGGGCTTCCGTATCCCGTACTACCCGTTCGGTTTGAAGCCTGAGCAGCAGGGTAGTCACCAGAACAAAGACAGTCGGTTCGCTAACGCACATAGAGAAAAAAGAAGTGAAGGAGAGCAAGCCCATACATTTCAAAGGTGCTCAAAGAAACACCTTGCAAGCCATGGATTTCGTTGGGTGCGCCGTGCGCACCATCAAACGCGAATCGCGTGTGCACGGCACCCTACAAGGGTTACTTTGGCGCGATTCACAGCTACCGGCCGATTACTTCGCGCGGCAGGCATTCCGTCCGCGGCATCCTATGGACCGTCCAGTTCCGCCTCCTGCCCAGGATATTTGGCTCTATGTGATTCGTAGTGGGTAACGCGTTGCCGTAGCGTGCGCTGTGCGCACGATTTTTGTCCCGCATCCCATGGGACACGTCCAATCGTGCGCACAGCGCACGCTACCCTCGCCGGTATGCGGTTTGATCGGCGTGACCTGCCCGCCGGCCCTGCGCGTTACCCACTACGAACACATAGAGCCGGATATTTTGCCTCCACTAAAAAACAGACCCCGCCGCAGCGGGGTCTGTCGTGGAGAACTTATGCGCTCAGCCTTGGTGGCGACGAGTAAATCCCAGTCCCGCGAGTCCGAGTCCCAGCAGCGCTAGCGTGGCAGGTTCCGGGACGACTTGGCCGCCAGATCCACCAGTGCCCCCCGGCCCAATATCGGCACCTTGGTCATAGCCGCCGCTGTTACCACAGCCGGTGATGGAGACTGAGTCTTTAATCAACGTCACTTGTGTCTCGGCCGACAAGAGCCGGCCACAACTCACAGTTAGATCGCCGTCACTGCTGATGAGATCATGGGCGAGGACGTTTCCCACAAACTCCGGTCCGTTTAGGGTCGCGGCGCTGGCGACCGTCCAATAGATTCCGACATTTGCACCGTCACCTACGTTTTGCACAAAAACCCTTGAGCTGCTTCCTGTGATGAGCGAACTCGCAAACCGAAAAGCCCACACAGCAGAGTTGTCGCCTCCCCCGTCGAGTATCAGGTCTCCCACCAAATTCGTTATCGCGTAGGCAACGTCATAGGTGCCCGGAGCGATCACGCCGCCTTGGGTAATCTGGTACGCGTCCAGGTCTCCATTGCCAATGGTGTCGGTTAAGGCAAAGGCATTCACCGCGAGAATCGCAGCGTCGAGCTCAATCTGAGCGTCTTGCGCGATTGGAGTGTTCGCTTGCAACGATCCAGACGTAAAAACGTATCCTCCGCCCACAGCGCCAATGGGAGCGGAACCCAGATTCCCGCCTATGGTGCTCGTGGCGACATTGGTCACCCCCGCGGCACCCAGAACCGCAAAAGTCGCCAAATTCGAGCCCAGAATTGGCGTGGCCCATGCCGAGGAGGCACCGTAAAACACGCCCACCACCGCCAATGCCAGAAGCGACAACGATTTATATGAGTCGGGATCGCGTGGACTTATTGCGTGCTCGGTTGCGTTTTTCATGTTGGCCTCCTTGAGGGGCGTAGGCAATTCCATTGAATCAGTTATAACGAGCAGACGCGTAGGCGAGCAATTTTCGTTCCTTAACTATATTTTTTATTTATATCAAATAGTTATGCGTGCCAGAGTGAGGGCATGCGACCATATATGTAAAATTTATCGACACAAAGAATCAGACCGGCAGGTGAGATGGCTGCCTTCACCTTCGCGGGCATGACGGAATAAATCAGCGCCCGCCGGGCGCGGCACAACAAAATTTGTTTTGCACTTCACGCCCATCTCAGCCTCCTGGCTGAACATGGTCTGCTTTCCCTGAACTCGAAGCAGGCTCGGCTTCGAGCACTTCGCGCACCTGCATCAGCCGCCTTTCGATCCGCGCGCGATCATGCGTGGATTCGATGGTGCGATCGGCCAGTTCGGCAATCCACCGCACCTGTTCGTGGAGTGCTCGTCTGTGGCACGGGCTGAGCGTCAGGCTGGCAATGGTATCGATGGCGCCGAGCATCCGCGCCATGATCGCGACATTGCCTTCGGCGCTACGCCGAATCTGATCGAACGCCTCGGCCAGCAGGCCTTCAAAGGTCGGGGCTAGGGTGATCACACGCAGCGCTTCTCCATCGTAGCGGTGTGATGGCGGGAATTGCCGGCAGGCCAGCCGAGCCAGAATCGCCGTCAGATAATCCACGCACATCACGGCCGTCGAGGTGTCATTGACACCGGGTGAAAGTGCCTTCAAGGCCATATCGACGATCTGCCTGATACCGAAAGCGGGGTCCTGCTCAATCGTGCGATGGCGGCTGATGCTGTAAGCCCCATTCAGGGCGGCAATCGTCTCTTGATCCGGCGGGTAGGTCAGGGCGAGCGATGCCAACGCGGCATCTTGCACAACGAACGCGCCGACGCCGTGCTCCATCCGCACGATGGTCTTCCCGTCCCGCGCCAAGCCCAGGAGGGCATCATTGTCCACGCTCTGTATGTAGCCGCTCACGGCTGCCGGCACTACGTACCAGGCCCTCTTGTCCAGAGACTGAAGCACCTGGTCCTGGTCCTCCTCTTCATCGGGCCCGTGCCCCAGTTTTTCCGGAAACAGCCGTTCAATGGCCGCGATGGTTTCATGAGCAACCGAGGCGATGATGCTGGAAGCCTGGATCGACGAGGCGATGTGGTGAATGAAGAAAATGAGGACACCTACGCCGCCGAGTGCCATAACAAATGCAAAAAACACCGCCAGGCTCGGCACAAATTCCGCATCGCCGCCGCGAATGGTGCGCAACACAATCAGGCAATAGACAAAAATGCCGGCGAAGATCCCCAGCGTGACCTGCGTGACGCGGCTACGCATGAAGTTCCGCAGGATGCGCGAGGTGTATTGGCTCGAAGCCAACGCCAATGCCAGCAGGGTCATGGAGAACGTGATGCCCATAACGGACATCATCGAACCGGCTAGTGTGGACAACATCAGGCGCGCGCCTTCCGCCCCGGCGCCAAACAGGCGTGGCCACTGGCTCAGCCATCGGTCGCTTCCGGCGGAGTCTGCTTCGATCAACGCTGCCGCGAAGACAATACTGCCCACGACGATCAGTGAAGGCATAAACCAAAAGCTTGCTCGCAGATCGCTCCAAATTTGCCTCAGTTTATTCATCGATCCGTTCCCATTTCCAATCGCGAATCTCCGGCATATCTTCACCGTGTTTTTCGATGTAGGCCTTGTGATCGAGCAGCTTGTCGCGCAGGAACTGTTTGGCATAGGCGGCGCGTGAACCCAGGCTTGGCACCCGGTCGATGACATCGCCCGCCAGATGGAAGCGGTCGAGATCGTTCAGCACCGCCATGTCGAATGGCGTGGTGGTGGTGCCGTTTTCCTTGTACCCGCGCACGTGCAACTGATCATGATTGGTGCGGCGGTAGGTCAGACGGTGGATCAACCAGGGATAACCGTGGAAGGCGAAAATGATGGGCTTGTCCTGGGTAAAGAGGACGTCGAAGTCCTTGTCTGAGATGCCGTGCGGGTGCTCGCTCCGCGGCTGTAGGGTCATTAAATTCACGATATTGATGACGCGGATTTTCAGTTCCGGGAAGTGCTGCCGCAGAATCTTCACCGCCGCCAGGGTCTCCAGCGTCGGCACGTCGCCGCAGCAGGCCATGACCACATCGGGATCTCCCCCTTCGTCGTTGCTGGCCCATTCCCAGATGCCAAGCCCGGCGGTGCAGTGTTTGATCGCCGCATCCATGTCCAGCCATTGCAGTTCCGGCTGCTTGCCCGCGACGATGACATTGACGTCATTGTGGCTGCGCAGGCAATGGTCGGTGACCCACAGCAGGGTGTTGGCATCGGGCGGCAGATAGACGCGGATGATTTCAGCCTTCTTGTTTGCCACCACGTCGATGAACCCCGGATCCTGATGGCTGAAGCCATTGTGGTCCTGACGCCACACGTGCGAAGACAGCAAATAGTTCAACGAGGCAATCGGCCGGCGCCAGGCAATGTCGCGCGTCACGTCGAGCCACTTGGCGTGCTGGTTGAACATCGAATCGACAATGTGGATGAAGGCTTCATAGCATGAGAAGAAGCCATGGCGCCCGGTCAGCAAATAACCTTCGAGCCAGCCCTGGCACTGATGCTCACTCAACATCTCCATGACCCGGCCATCGGGCGCGACATGTTCGTCGCCGGGAATGATTTCTGCCATCGAACAACGGTTCGTCACTTCAAACAGCGCACCCCAGCGATTCGACGCAGTCTCATCCGGGCTGAAAATACGGAAGTTGCGTGCCTCGGCGTTGAGCTTCATGACGTCGCGCATCAACTCACCCTGCGCGCGTGTCGCTTCGGCTACCACCTCGCCGGGTTTCGGGACCTTGACCGCATAGTCGCGGAAATCCGGCATTTTCAGATCGCGCAGCAGCATGCCGCCATTGGCATGCGGGTTGGCACCCATGCGCCGCTCGCCTTTCGGCGCCAGTTCGGCCAGTTCCGGAATCAGCCTGCCCTGGTCATCAAACAGCGCTTCGGGCCGGTAACTTTTCATCCACTGTTCGAGGATCTCTAAATGCCTGGGCTCCTTGACGAAATTAGTTACCGGCACCTGGTGCGCGCGAAAAGTCCCTTCGATCGGTTTGCCATCCACTGTTTCAGGTCCGGTCCAGCCCTTCGGCGAGCGCAGGATGATCATGGGCCAGCGCGGGCGCTCGCCGAATCCATTGGCGCGCGCGTCGCGCTGGATTCTCTGGATCTCGGCAACCACGGTGTCGAGGGTGGCCGCCATTAACTGATGCATCTGCTCGGGGTCGTCACCCTCGACGAAATACGGCGTGTATCCATAGCCGCGGAACAGCGCTTCCAACTCGTCGTGGGGAATACGCGCCAGCACGGTGGGGCCGGCGATCTTGTAGCCGTTCAAATGCAGAATCGGCAGCACGGCCCCGTCGTGAACCGGATTGAGAAATTTGTTCGAGTGCCAACTGGTGGCCATCGGGCCGGTTTCTGCCTCGCCATCACCCACCACACAAACCACCAGCAGGTCGGGATTGTCGAACGCGGCACCATAGGCATGCGACAGGGCATAGCCGAGTTCGCCACCTTCGTTGATGGAGCCCGGGGTTTCCGGTGCAACGTGGCTGGGGATGCCGCCGGGAAAGGAAAACTGGGTGAACAATTTCTTCATCCCCGCTTCATCCCGGGAAATATTTGGATACAACTCGCTGTAAGTCCCCTCCAGATAGGTGTTGGCCACCAGACCCGGCCCGCCATGCCCGGGGCCGGTGACGTTGATGATGCTCAGGTCGTATTGCTGGATGATCCGGTTGAGGTGGACATATACAAAATTCAGTCCCGGCGTGGTCCCCCAATGCCCCAGCAATCTGGGCTTGATGTGTTCCAGCTTCAAAGGTTGTTTGAGCAGCGGATTATCGTAAAGATAAATCTGGCCGACCGACAGATAGTTGGCGGCGCGCCAATAGGCGTCGATCTTTCTGAGCTGTTCCTGGGGAAGCGTGCTATTCGTCATGGCGTAACCCTTTGTTTCTTGCGCTCGCAAGCACCAGCATGTGTAGTGCCGGGTGCCGGGCTGGGTGGCGTTGCCAGGAAGTGTCGTGCGCGGCCTGAATCGGCGCTTCCCAGATGGCATTCACACCCTACGCGAGTGCAGGTTGGGGTTCTGTGCGTTGCCGTACAAAGCGGGAAAGACGACCCTGGTGCCGAAAATGGCGACTTTGTGCCACTACACGTTCCCCCTTCCCCTAACCAGCCCGATTTCAATCAAACGTGAAGTTATGTTCGGTAGCGAACAGAAATTGCCGAGAACTCCGCACAAGCTGGTTCAGCAGCGACGATAAAAAACAGCGTGTCGCTCTAACCATGAGAAGAATCATGCGCTTTACACCTTTACGTTTCTGCCAGCTTGCCGCGGCTTTGTTTTCTGCTGGCGTAGTCAACCCACACGCTGCTAACGGCCATTATTACGACCTGTCCAGTACCGTCAGCACGACAGGAAGAACGATTGGGTGGATTCGATCCAAGCCATGACGCTATCGCTTAAGACTGAACGCAATCAGCAAGGAGAACTGGAATGAAAACCCTGGAGAACTTCAAATTAGTCGGTATTTCGATGCTGCTGGTGGCCGGCCTCGCGGCATGCGGCAAACCAGGGCCTGCCGAAACCGCAGGTAAAAAACTGGACGACGCGGCGAATACAGCCGGCATGAAGATCGGAGAAACCGTCGATAAAGTGGGAGAAAAACTGAGTGAGAAAAGCGACAAAGTCAGCGTTGCCATCGACGATGCCGAGATGACGGCGAAGGTCAAAAGTGCCGTTTTTTCCGACTCCGGACTGAACACGCTACGCATCAGCGTCGACACCATCAAAGGCGTGGTGACATTGACCGGATCGGTCAACTCGCAGTCCGAGTTCGACCGGGCAAAAGCGCTGGCGGAATCGGTGGCTGGCGTCATAGAAGTTAAAAACCATCTGCAGGTCATACCGAGCTATTAACCGGTGCACCAGGAGGAAGAAATCATGAAGCAAATAACATTCGGCCAGGCAGTCGACAACGCGGTGGAAAAAACCGGTCAGAAGATCGAACAGGTTGGCGACAAGATTCAGGATACGGCCAAGAGCAAACCGTAGCAGTCAGTCCTGTCATGAAATTCAAGGACTACTACGAAACTTTTGGCCTGCCGCGTACTGCTTCGCAAGACGAAATCAAGCGCGCCTATCGCAAGCTGGCACGCAAATACCACCCGGATGTCAGCAAAGATCCCAATGCCGAGTCGCGCTTCAAGGAGCTCGGCGAAGCCTACGCAGTTCTGAAGGATCCTGAAAAACGCGCCGCCTACGATCAAGTCGGCAGCCAGTGGAAATCAGGCCAGGATTTTCAGCCGCCACCGGGTTGGGATGCCGAATTCGGGCACAGCGGACGAGGAACTGACGCGGGCGAAGACCTCGATCAAAGCGATTTTTTCGAAGCGCTATTCGGCCGTCAGGCACGAGAAACACGTCAATCCAATGAACATGCGCGCGGCGAAGATCAACACGCCAAGGTCATGATCGACCTGATTGATGCCTATCGCGGCGCCCAGCGCGGCATTTCACTTCGGACGCCGATGCGGGATGCCCAAGGGCATGTGGTCATGCGCGAACGACGGCTCGATGTCAGCATCCCGAAAGGCATACGCGCCGGACAGCATTTGCGTCTTGCCGGTCAGGGCCAACCCGGCTACGGAAAGGGCTTGGCGGGCGATCTGTTTCTGGAAATCGGCTTCAACCCGCACCCGCAATTTCGCGTCGATGGCCGTGATGTTTTCCTCGACCTGCCGCTCGCCCCCTGGGAAGCTGCGTTGGGTTGTTCGATTCCCGTGCCCACGCCGGAAGGAACGCTGCAACTCACCATACCGGCTGGCTCGGCGGCCGGGCGCCAGTTGCGAATGAAAGGCAAGGGCATACCGGGCGATCCATCAGGCGATCTGTATGCCCTGCTGAGGATCGTCCTGCCGCCGGCGGGCAGCGAAAATGAGAAGGCGGCCTACCGCGCCATGGCCAAAGCCTTTGATTTCAACGCGCGGCCTTTCATGAGAGGTGATCCGCCATGAGCAATGCGAGTCCCCAACCGGTACGTGGCGCTATCGTTGAGGAGGAACTCCAGCTGACGCTGGTGGAGTTGTGCCAGGCCTGCCATGTCTCCGAGCAGCACGTAATCACCTGGGTGATCGAGGGCGCGCTGGAAGTGGTTGGCGATGTGCCGCAGGACTGGCGTTTCACAGGCCCCTCACTGCGGCGCGCCAAGCTGGCCTTGTGGCTCACCCGCGACCTGGAGATCAACCCGCCCGGTGTGGCTTTGGCGCTCGACCTGCTGGATGACATCGCGGCATTACAGGCGCGGCTCCAGCGGTTCGCGGCAAGTTGAAAGGCATCATGATTGCGAGCCCCGCTTCAAACAGGAAGGCGCGGATTCACAGCGAGAACTCGTAGGTCAGCGTCGTAACGCTACCGAGGAAGTAAGGCTTGCGGCCTTCGGGCCGCACCCATGCCACCTCGCCCGTGAACGGCACGGTCATTCCGTCGCGCACCCGGTAATTGGAGAAGCGACCTTCCCAAGGAAGCATGACCATTTCCTTGCCCACCCCGGCGCCCCGCGCTTCGGCGCGAAACGAGTCAATCAGGCCGGCGCCGTTGAATCTGAACAGCAGGATCAGCGTGAGCGGCCCATCGACGATGGTGGCATTCGCGGAACGGTCATCGACCACCTCCCAGCGCACGCCTTGGCTGGGCAACAGCGCGGTCGGGTACCACGCCGCTTCGGCAAAGAAGCGCATGAATTCGCCACGAGCAATCTCGCCGCCGCCACGGACGTCGGCCACCGTGAACAAACCCAGGACCGCGGCGCGCAGCAGGCCCTCGCCAGCGATGTAGCTGTCGACCACGCGCACCACCACACCCGGCAGCATCGACACTTGGGCATCCCACAAGAAGCCCGGGCGACGGGTGACGACCCGTTGCCCGGATGTGAACCGCTTCCACCGCGCTTCAGTGGCGGAGAGATTGATGGTGCCGGCGAGTTCAATCGTGACGGCGGTGATGATGGGCTGCCCTTCCATCAACGCCACGCGAAAGTAGCGCTGCACTGGCGCCGGCAGACCTTCAAGTTCGCGTGAGTCAAAGCGCGCCGGGGACGGCGGCCGAACCTTGTCTTCAATTCGGGCTGCTTCGAGCCTGCTGGCCAGCATCCGCATGGTGTCGGCCCAGCGTTTGGCCCCATAAGCAGAGAGGCCGACAGCAATGGCCGCCAGCAGGCATAAAACCAGACCGAGCCACAACACCCATGTCATTCGAGTTCCTTTTTTTCGGGCCAAGCGTTGCCAAGCCCACACTGACTGAACCCTGATGCGGGCGCGGCCGTGTCGACACCAACAAAAATGATTATGGGTGTTGTTGTGTGCGCGGTCTGTTCGTTTCCGAACTGAGGTTGTCTCGGTGCCGGCGGCGCGGCGGGATGCGGATGCACCCCGACCGGGAATAATCGAACACAAAAACCAATTGCCCCAGTGACGGCCCAGGGCCGGCAGCAATGGTTCTTCCTGGCTCCCGCAAGCCGCCGGTGGAAAACTGCCATCAGATACTCAACGGCTGCTTTCCGGCTTCTATGACACCCTCGTTTTCCAAACACTGAACGATGAGTTCGGCGGCTTTCATCACAGCTTCACATTGCGCAGCCTTAAGGCGTTGCCGATCACCGAGACCGAGCTCAAGCTCATTGCCGCGCCGGCAATGATGGGGCTGAGCAGCAAGCCAAAGAATGGATACAGCGCCCCCGCCGCCAAGGGGATGCCCAGGGCGTTGTAGAGAAAGGCGAACATCAGGTTCTGGCGGATATTCCACAGCGTGGCGCGACTGAGCTTGATGGCCTTGGCAATGCCGCGCAGATCCCCCTTCACCAGGGTAATGCCGGCGCTTTGCATGGCCACGTCGGTGCCGGTACCCATGGCGATGCCGACCTCGGCCGCGCTCAAGGCCGGGGCATCGTTGATGCCGTCGCCAGCCATGGCCACATGCGCTCCGCTCGTGGCCAGCTTCTTGATGTGCGCGACTTTGCCGGCGGGTTCGATCTCCGCTTCCACCGCGTCAAGGCCCAGTTCCTTGGCCACGGCTGCCGCGGTGCGGCGGTTGTCGCCGGTGAGCATGACGATTTGCAAGCCGAGGGCATGAAGCTCGGCGATGGCTTCGGCGGTGGAGGCCTTGATCGGATCGGCCACCGAAAGAATGCCCGCCGGTTTGCCATCGATGGCGACGTACATCACGGTCTTGCCTTCTTCCTGCAATTTCACGGCCGAGGCTTCCAGCGGTTCCAGGCCGGTGATCTTTTCGTCGCGCAAGAATTCAGGTTTGCCGATCAGTGCCGCCCGCCCGCCGACGCTGCCGAGCACCCCGCCCGCCGTCACCGAGCGAAAATCTTGCACCTCCTCCAACTCGACCTCTTGTTCCTTGGCGCCCCGCACAATCGCGGCCGCCAGCGGGTGTTCGCTGTTCTGCTCCAGTGAGGCGGCGATATGCAGGAACGTCTTGGCATCGAAACCGTCCACCGGCAGGACATCGATCAGCTTGGGCTTGCCCTCGGTGAGCGTGCCGGTCTTGTCCACGACCAGGGTGGTGACCTTCTCCAGGCGTTCCAGCGCCTCGGCATTTTTCACCAGCACACCGGCCTGGGCACCGCGCCCGACCCCGACCATGATGGACATGGGCGTGGCCAGGCCCAGGGCACACGGGCAGGCGATGATCAGAACCGCGACAGCATTGACGATGGCGTGTGCGAGCCGGGGCTCTGGCCCCAGCCACATCCAGAGGCCGAAGGTGATCAGCGCGACGGCCAGCACCAAGGGTACGAAGATGCTGGCGACCTTGTCTGCCAGGCCTTGAATGGGCGCCCGGCTGCGCTGCGCTTCGGCAACCATGTTGACGATCTGCCCGAGCAGGGTGTCGTTGCCGATCCGCTCGGCGCGCATGACAAAACTGCCTGAACCATTGACGGTGCCCCCCGTCACCTTGTCGCCGACGCGTTTTTCCACCGGCAGGGGTTCGCCGGTGACCATCGATTCTTCAACGCTGGAATGCCCTTCCACCACCTCGCCATCAACCGGCACCTTGTCGCCGGGCACCACGCGCAACCAGTCGCCCACCTGCACCCGTTCGAGCGGGACGACATTGTCGCCATCGGGTGCGACCTGGCGCGCCGTGGGTGGCGCCAGATTCAGCAAGGCCTTGATCGCGCTGCCGGTGCGGCTGCGGGCCCGAAGTTCGAGTACCTGACCGAGCAGCACCAGCACGATGATGACCGCCGCCGCTTCAAAGTAGATGTCGATCATGTTTTGGCGCCGCATGCTGGCGGGGAATAGATCGGGCATGAGCATCGCCACGGCGCTGAACAGATAGGCGGCGCTGACGCCCATGGAAATCAGCGTGAACATGTTCAGGTGACGCGTCAGCAGAGAGCGCCAGCCGCGTTGGAAAAACGGCCAGCCAGCCCACCAGACCACGGGGGTGGTGAGGGCAAATTGCAGCCAGCGCGAGACCGGGCCGGCGACCCATGAGTCACTTCCCAGCCCTGGGATTAAATGGGCCATGGCCAGGAGAAAGACCGGCAAGGCCAGGGCGGCGCCGATCCAGAAACGCCGCGTCATGTCATTCAGCTCAGCGTTCTCTTCGTCACCCTCGGCGGCGGTGCCCGCCTTCGGTTCCAGCGCCATGCCGCATTTCGGGCAGGCACCGGGTTTGTCCTGCTCCACTTCGGGGTGCATCGGACAGGTGTAAACGGTTTTTTGCGCAGGCGAGTCGGCTTTGTCTGGCGAATGCTTGGCGGGCGGAAGTGACTCACACGCCTCGCAAACGATTTCATCGGGCTGTTCTTTCTCCGGTTCCGCCAGAAATTTTTGCCGACAGTCGTCGCTGCAAAAATAGGCGGTCTTGCCGTCACGCTCGGCGGAAAGCGCCGAGGTTTTGTCGACGGTCATCCCGCAAACTGGATCTTTGGTGGTTGTGTCTGAGTGAGCGCTTGCCATGACGCTTCAAACCCCGCTTTTCGGATCGTGGCCGCCGGCCCCGAGGGGCGGGGCGGAACAGTAGGAATGCGGTGTGGAATCGGCGTGTGCTTTGGCATTGGCCTTGGTCCAGGCCAGGAAAGCGTCACGCAGTCGTTTCAGCCAGGGAATCATGTCAGGCCTCCATATTCAGAGCCACTCGGCCTCAACCAGCCAAGTCGACGCGGCGTTTCTGGTAGTCATCGCGATCGAATTCGCCACGGGCATAGCGTTCATCAAGGATTTCCAACGCGGTCTTGTCCTGTCGGTCGTTCCTGCCTCCTGTGAAATTGCGAAACAGCAGTACGAGCAGAACCAGCGGCACGATCCAGACCAGGATCATGCCCAGTCCGCCCAGCCCCATGCCGAAGTGACTGTAGCCATACATGATCGTTCTCCTATCCGTTCCTGGCCTATCGCACTCCAGACCGTCAGGACGGGTAGGCGAGCAACACGACTAGGCCATGAGGGCATCGCGCACACGCTCCAGACGGGCGAGTACTTCCTTGCCCAATTCGTGCACTTCCTGCCGATCCACCAGCTTGAGCACCGCGGCCGGGTTCATGAAGGCGACGGTGACCCTACCCGTCGGGTTCTCTCGCACCACCACGTTGCACGGCAACAGCAGGCCAATGTCCGGCTCGGCGGTGATGGCCTTGTGGGCCAGTTGCGGATTACAGGCGCCCAGAATCCGATACGGCCGCCCTTCCACGCCCAGCTTGGCTTTCATGGTGGCCTGAACGTCGATATCGGTCAGGACGCCGAAGCCTTCCAGTTTCAGGGCTTCGGTCACCTGTCCCACGGCCTGCTCGAAGGGCAAATCGAGATCAATCGAAAATCCATACATATGCTCAACTCCTATAGGTAACCGCCTTCGCGGCTTCATCGACCGTCAGGACGGCCCGGACGAGTGTTGTTGTTCTGTGGCCTCCGGGACGCCGCCGCCACATCTGAAATTGCGTCGGGCAAAGCTAATGCCATAGCCGGAAGCAGTCTGTGCGCTAGCCAACACAGCGTCTGAAGAATGCAGAGTGCATTGCCCGCGGCTCAACCGTGGTGATGGGCACAAATCCTGTTGCCCTCCTGGATTACCAGGCGATCATTTTCCTTTTTGACCACCTCGGGTCATATGCCGCTGCTGAGTGAATTCTGTGCACGGGAGCAATGCACCTCGTCTTGAACTGCGTATGTTGGTTAGCGCACATACAGGCTACGCGGTGTTCAGGACAATCTTGAGGTCACCTCCGATGTCCTGGTTTACGACTGCCCCACTGCCGATCTTCATGATTTGGGCGGGGATGTGGAGTTGGACAGACCTCAGCCCACTTTACGAAGGTAGCCCTCGATGACAACTCCCAACGCGGATCGTTTGCCCAAGTTCCTTCGTAAAGCACAAACCGTCCGCCCCAAGCCCCGGGTACTGCTTGCCCTTGATGGCAACAGCGTCACGCAAACGCTGCTGGAAACCGCGCTACGGTGTTGCGTGCAACTCACTGATCGACTGGACATCCTGCTGGTCAATTCCCCCGCGACCCCCATCGCGCTGCTGAAGGGATTGCTGATACGGCTCGAGCACAGTGGTATCGACTACCGCCTGGCCAGCACTGACGGAGTCATGGCTGACGAGGTGAACAGTTATCTGCGTCGCTTTCTGGGCATCACCATAGTGGTCATCGACAACCTCAGTTCCCTGACGGTCAATCAGGGTCAACCGCCGCGGCAAATGCAGGATAGCGGCCATCAAATCATCAGCCTGGCGGGCCTTCAGCCTCAGCACCAGGCCAAGGGCCGTCGAGACAACGCCTTCGCGGGTCCCCTGGTCAAACTCATGGCCGGTTAGCGCGGGTTCAATACTCCCCGGGTTTGCGCGAAGAGGGGCGGCCCAGAGGCAACGTTTTTCTAAGGTTCTTTTCTCGTTAACTGGGGATGGAACAGAAGGCGCCTGAAGGAGTGGCCTCCCCCTTTTTCAAAGGGGGAATGAGCAACCGTGTTCATCGTCAAGCGGTTTTGGGGTTCCAGGGGTCATTGTTTTTCAACATGGCATTCATGATGGTGAGCAATTTGCGCATGCAGGCAACGATGA
>JAQTLN010000026.1 GCA_028714875.1 Gallionellaceae bacterium | reverse complement strand
TCAAACGGGTCATGTTGGCGGATGAACGCGCACCGGATTTCCATTCCATCAGAATGTTCTTCAGGTAGGTTTCCGACAGCCCCGCGATTGAGGGCATGGAATGCCCGACGCTGACGCCGCCGGTGCCATGGCAGTTGTTGCAGGTGCGGGCCAGACCTTCAATCGGGTCGGCGGCCAGCGCGGGGGTGGCGGCCAACCCAAGGGCGGCCATAGCTATCAGCAAGTTGTAGCGCATTTGCTTCTCCTACGGTTTCGACAACCATGGACAGCCCACGATTGACTCCAGGGGGCGCATAGTAGGAATTAGCTAGCCCACACTTCCTTGATGGCTATCAATTTTTTTGGAATCCGCGCGGATGAAATTTGCGTGGGTCAAGAATCGAACCACCAGAATGAAAAAAGCGGCCGAAGCCGCTATTTCCAAGGAAAAACACTCGCAATCAAGTATCGGCGCGCGAAGCGGGACGGCTGACGATTCGGCTGTCATGTTCCAGCCATTTCCGAATGCGCTGCGCATCACCAATGCGGCTCCATTTACCCCAGGAGTCGAGCAACACGATAATGACTTTCTGCTCCGCGATCTTGGTCTGCATCACCAGACAGTGGCCGGCTTCGTTGATGAAACCGGTTTTGGACACGCCTATTTCCCAATCCTGATTGCGGGTAAGGCTGTTGGTGTTGTTGAAAGCCATATGGCTTTGCACAACGCGAGAAACCCGGTGTGTCTTGCCGTTTTCACGAACCCTGACCACCCTGGTGCGCGGCACGGAGACATCGTAGCTGCCGGTGCTGGTGATCTGGCGGATGAGCGGGTAACGGTAGGCCGCGTCCACCATCTTCACCAGGTCAGCGGCGGTGGAACGGTTGTCGCTGTTGAGGCCGGTGCCATCGACGTAGCGGCTATCCTTCATACCGAGTTCACGCGCCTTGCGGTTCATGGCCGCGACGAACGCTTCGCGGCCTCCTGGATAGGCGCGGCTCAGCGCGGCTGCGGCACGGTTTTCCGAGGCGATCAGGGCCAGGTGCAGCAGTTCTTCGCGGGTCAGGCGGGTACCCAACGCCAAACGCGAGCCGGTACCCTTGAGGTGATCCACATCCTCGTTACCGATCACGATTTCCTCATTGAGATCGAGTGCGGCATCCAGCGTGACCACAGCAGTCATCAACTTGGTAATGGAAGCGATGGAAGTGGGTACGTCGACATTCTTGGAGTAGAGCGCTTCGCCCGTCTTCTGATCCACCACCAGAGCGGCGCCGGAGCGCAGGTTGAGATCCGCGTCGTGCCAGGACTTGTCGTAGGACACCGCGCGCAGCGGCGTCATGATGGGCTTGGCGACAAACTTGCGCGTTCCAGCGCGAGCGTGCTTATTGCCCTTGGCTTTAGCCTTGATCGAATGTTTCGACTTCTTCGCCTTGGCCTTGGTGACTTTTGCCTTGCCCTGCTGCGCGGCCTGGGCTTCGGGCACGGCCACCATGGGCGACGCCAGGAACGCCAGTAGCGAGAAAAGCACTAGGGATTTCTTCATTTTCACTCCTTGGGCTGCACTGGAATCACAAGTGCAATGTAGCGAACATCGGCGGTTAGGGCGAAATCTTTAGACTTCACTTTAACTTGCTGGCCTGATATTTCAAGACAATTGTAACCGTGCAAGCAGGATGTCACTTCTTGCCGCCGAGCAAACCTTCCAGAGATTTCATCAGATCACCCGGCAAAATCACGGTACGGCTCCCTTCGGCGCTGGCCAATGACTTCAATGCGCTCACATATTTCTCCCCGAGCAGATACAGCGCCGGCAATTCCCGGTCGGGCAAAGCCAGAGCCACCAGCTTGATCGCCTCGGCGCTGGCGGTGGCCAGGCGCACCTGCACCTCGGCATCGCGCTTGGCGGACTCCAGACGGGCTTCCGCTTCCAGGATGGCGGCCTGCTTCTCACCCTCGGCGCGGGTCACGGCGGCTTTCCGCTCGCGCTCGGCGGCGGCCTGCATTTCCATGGATTTCTGCATGGTCGGCGAGGGTTTGATGTCCTGGATTTCCACGGATTTCAAGGTCAGTCCCCAATCCGCCACATCATCGGCGATGGAAGCCTTGAGTTTGGCCTTGATGTGGTCGCGACTGGACAGCGCCTGATCCAGATCCATGTCGCCGATGATGGCGCGCAAGCTGGTCTGTACCAGATTCATCACCGCCATCTGAAAGTTGGTGACGCCATACACCGCGCTCTGCGTATCGGTAACTTTCACGAAGGCGATGGCATTGGTGATCAGCACCGCGTTATCGCGGGTAATCACTTCCTGCTGCGGGATGTCCATGATCAGGTCCTTGGTCGTCACCTTGTAGGCCAGGTTGTCGATATAGGGCACCAGAAGATGGAGGCCGGGCATCAGGGTTTTCAGATATTTGCCGAGCCGTTCAACCACCCATTCCTCGCCCTGCGGGACGATGCGCACCCCCTTCCAGAGGGTGATGAACAGGAAAAGAATCAATACGATGGATACGATTTCGCCGCCCATGTGAATCTCCTAGATTTGCTCGATTTTCAGGGTTTGCCCCAATACATCCACCACTCGCGCCCTGGAGCCCGAGGCAATCGCTTGATCCGCCACCACCGGCCAGCGGTCGGAGCCCAATACCGGACGCTGAAACAATATTTCGCCCTGGCTCAAATCATCGACCGGGCGAGTCACCAGGCCAACCATGCCGAGCGCACCGCCCGAGGCCTGGCCGGCGCTGGTGCGATCCGGGTTGCGAAAGAATTTCATCCAGATACCCACCATCAGGGCCGATGACAAACTCCAGACCACCCACTGGCCCGTGAATCCCAGCGGCAGCAGCGCCGCGATCAGGCCGGTCAGCAAGGCACCCAATCCGAACCAGATCAGATAGAACGCGGGCGCGAGCATTTCCAGGGCGATCAGCCCCAGTCCCAACACCACCCAATGCCACCACAGCCATTCCATCGCAGCCTCCCGCCGGCAAGTAGCCACTATTGTGCCCGAGACTAGCAGCCTGTCGGACTTTGGAATCATCGGCTGCAAAGCAGCCGCGGCGGCCCATTTTTCACCGGCCTTTTGCCCCATAGCCGGGTTATGCGGCTGCAAGTCCGGCAAAAACCGGCCTCGCCGGGGCCGCTTTTCGCTATCGACGATCAAACTCCGACAGGCTGCCACAACCGCCACCAAATATTGATCCAGGTCAAGCCGATAACGTGCTATCCCAACGGGCGATTCAAGCCGGGCTGGCGGATGGTTATCCTTCGCGCACTCGTCATATCAAGGAGTCCCAATGACCTATCCAACCGCGAAATTTCTCGCCGCCGTGGCTTTGCTGGGAGGTGGGCTATCGCTTGTGAGCGCCGCCCTGGCGGAAAGCCCAGCCGCCACGGCAGCCGCCAATGTCTGCGCCGGTTGCCACGGCGCCGATGGCAACAGTGTGGCGACCACTTTTCCGAAACTGGCGGGGCAACAGAATAAGTATCTATTGCGTGAGCTGATGGACTACAAGAGCGGCAAGCGAGTCAGCGAAATCATGGCGCCGTTAGTAGCCGACCTGTCCGAAAGCGATCTGGCCGAACTTGCCGCCTATTACGCCAAGCAGAAACCGGCACCCGGCGTGGCCGGCGCTTCAGCCCTGATGAAGGCGGGAAAAAACCTGTATCTGAAAGGCAACAGCAAGACCGACGTGCCTTCCTGCGACGGTTGCCATGAGGAAAACGGCAACGGCGACGGCAAGTTCCCGCGCGTGGCCGGCCAGCATGTCGATTACGTGCTTGACCAGTTCCGCCTCTATGCCGCCGGCAAGCGCACCAATGGCGCCCGTGTGATGCAGGCGGTGGCCGAGCGGATGAGCGAACAGGAAGCCCGCGCCGTCGCCGAATACATGGCCAGCATGCCCTGAGAACGAGGAATAACCACCATGAACATGAAACCTACCCTGATCGCCGCCGCCATCTCTTTGCTCGCGTTCAATGCGCATTCCGCCGGCCCTGAGTTCCACCATCAGCCGCACGCCGCCGGCATCGAAACCTACGGCTACACCTGGAACTCCCCGGACCAGGACATGAACCGGGCATTGGCCTACAAGGCCAGCGCGCAAAGAGGCAAATCCGCTTACAAGATATGCAAGGGCTGCCACAAGGCCGACGGTTCCGGCCAAGCGTCGGCGGACTACCCGCAACTGGCCGGGCAGCACGCCACCGTGATCATCAAGGAGATGATGGACATCCGCGCCGGCCGCCGCGACAACCCGCGCATGTACCCCTTCGCGGGCGAATGGATCGTCAGCGCCGAAGAAATCGCCGACATCGCCGTCTATCTCAACCACTTGCCGGTCAACGACAGCAACGACAAGGGCAATGGCAAGAATCTGGCGCTGGGCAAGAGCCTCTATGACAAGGACTGCGCGAGCTGCCACGGCGGCAACGGCGAAGGTGACGCCAGAAAGTTCTACCCGCGAGTGGCCGGCCAGCATTACGAGTATCTGCTGCGCGAGACCCACGAAAGCCGTGACCAGGGCCGCCGCAACGCCAACCCGGAGATGGTGAAAGTGCTCAAGTCCTACGGCGACGCCGATATCGAAGCCGTCAGCGACTACATGTCGCGCCTGCTGCCCGCCAAGAAGTAAGCCAGGCATGCGGGGATGAACAGCGGCATCGTTTGTCCCCGCGGAACGGGTTAGCGCGCACCCGCGCGACGCAGCATCCAGTACACCCGCAAGCCCAACAACAGCGTCAATAGGACCGCATAGATCGCCGGCTGGGTGATGTCCTTTTTCACCATCCACCAGTAGTGCAGCACGGCGAACAGGCCGATGGCATAGACCGCGCGATGCAACAGCTGCCAGCGGCGGCCGCCGAGTCGTTTGATCATGGCATTGGTCGAAGTTGCCGCGAGCGGAGTCAGCAGCAGCAAAGAGGCAAAGCCGACGGTGATGAAGGGGCGCTTGACGATGTCCTTCCAGATCGCGGCCCAGTCGAAGAACTGGTCCAGCCAGACATAGCTCGCGAAATGCAGCAAAGCGTAGAAGAACGTGAACAAGCCAAGCATACGGCGCAGCTTGAGCAGCCAGTTGAGGCCGCTGAGCCGGCGCAATGGCGTCACCGCCAGAGTGATCAGGAGAAAGCGCAGGGTCCAGTCGCCCAGGCCGCGTGTGAGCGCCTCGATGGGATTGGCGCCCAGGGTGTCGCTAAGCAAGCCATAAACGAGATTGGCCAACGGCACCAGGCAGAGCAGGAACAACCCGGTTTTCAGCGCGGAGAATTGGCGGGGAGACATGAGGTAACCGCTCATGGCCTCAGTCTCAGTAATACCGCCGCATATCCAGGTTCGTGTACATCCGCGCCACCTGTTCGCCATAGCCGTTGAACATCAGCGTGGCGCGCTTACGGAACTCGCCGATGCGGCGTTCCCTGGCCTGGCTCCAGCGCGGGTGGTCCACTTCCGGATTGACGTTGGAATAGAAGCCGTACTCGCGTGGCGCCGCTTTCTCCCAGGACGAAACCGGGCGGTGCTCGACGAAGCGGATGCGGACGATGGATTTCGCGCTCTTGAAACCGTATTTCCAGGGCACCACGATGCGCACCGGCGCGCCGTTCTGATTCGGCAGCGTCTCGCCATAGAGGCCCACGGCCAGCAGGGTAAGCGGGTGTTGCGCTTCGTCCAGTCGCAGGCCCTCGGTGTAGGGCCAGTCCAGCACCGGGGAACGCAGCCCCGGCATTTGCGCGCGATCGTTCAGGGTGGTGAATTCCACATATTTCGCGCTGCCCAGCGGCTCCACGCGGCGGATCAACTCATTGAGCGGGTAGCCCACCCAGGGAATCACCATCGACCAACCCTCCACGCAACGCATGCGGTAAATGCGGTCTTCCAGCGACGCCAGTTTGAGCAGGGCGTCGATGTCGTACTGGCCGGGGCGCTTCACCAGGCCATCCACCTGCACGGTCCAAGGCCGCGGATTCAGACTGCCGGCGTTAACCGCCGGGTCGGCCTTGTCGGTGCCGAATTCATAGAAGTTGTTGTAGGTCGTCACATCCTTGTAGGAGGTCAGCTCCTCGCTGGTGCCATAGGGGCCGGGCCGGGTGCCCGCGAGTTTGACACCCGCCGCGGCGTCGGCGGCTTGCAGGCCGAGGCTGCCGGCCAGGGCCAGGCTGCCGGCCGTGCGCATGAAGTCGCGGCGACCCCGATAGATTTCGGGCGAAGTGATTTCGGAAGGAAGGATGTCGGTGGGACGTTGGATCAGCATGGCGGACTCCGTATCTGTGAAAGGGGCATCCATTCGTCGCGGCAAAGCGAAATTCCTGACAAATATTTTCTTGTGAGGGCCGTTGGTCCGCCACTTCCGCGCTTGGTTCCGCTTGCCAAACCTTCCAGTCCTCCACGCCCTGTCAGAAACCCCACGAAACCGAGTCCGAACGCATGCAGACACCCGCGCGATCGGCGCGAAGCAAACCCATTTGACAGGAATGGGTATATTCCATACATTCGCATCCGAAATTGCTTTTCGCAGTCTTTGCCTTTTATCGGCTCAGCCGCGATGCATTTCATGATGTATCCCCCCCGATTGCTTTGAGCCATCGGGCAGTCGGGTCGGGATTGTTGGTCGCGTGCCGGCAACGGCGCGGCTGACATCTCCTCCTCTCTTCACCCCGACCCCGCGTCGGGGTTTTTTTTTGGCCGGTGGGCCGGGACAATGGCCCCATGGATACTTCCTTCGCCGCCGCCGCACGAGTTTTTCTCGAACACGAGGGCGGTCGCTTCCCCGATTTTTCCGCCTGCCTGATCCTGACCCCGCATCACCATGCCGGCCTGGCGTTTCGTCGCGCGCTGCATGAAGCTCTGCCGGGCAAGGCGTTGTTGCCGCCGCGCCTACTCACCCTGCCGGAACTGGCCGCCGGCGCGCCCGGCAACGGCAGCCCGGAGCCGGACAGCCTGCGCCTGGCCGAGTTGCAGCACTTCCTGGCGCGTACTGACCAGGTACCGCGCGCGGCGCTGTGGCCGGCGGCGCGGGAGTTGTTGAGCCTGCTCAACGAACTGGATGAACAAGGACTGGACCTGCCCGAGGCGGCGGCGAGCGAAAACCGCCACCTCGGCGTGGAGGCCGGCATCACTCAGGCGGTTTGGCGGGCGTTATGCGGAAGCGGCGCGAAGAGCCGCACGCGCGACTATGGTGAACGCCTGGCCTACCTGGCGGCGAATTGCGAGACGCCGCTCTACACCCTGGGGCTGGCCGGCCTGTCGTGCCTGGAGCGGGCATTTCTGGAAACCTGGGCGGGGCGCCAGCCCGTGCTTGACCTGCCGGTGCCGCCGCGCTTCCCGGAACGGCAAGCCCTGCTGGCGGCGGTATGGGATGTCGAGACGCCGGAACTGGCGCGGCGCGGCGCCGATTTTGCCGCCCTGCATCCCGACAACCCGCTGCGCGACGCGGTCGAACTGCTCGCCGCGCCCAGCCTGGAGGCGGCGGCGCGGGTGGCGGAAAACACCCTGCTGGACTGGCTGCGCGAAGGCCGTCGCGACATCGCCATCGTCGCCCTCGACCGCCTCGCCGCGCGCCGCCTGCGCGCCCTGCTGGAGCGGCGGCGGATACTGATTCAGGACGAAACCGGCTGGGCCTTTTCCACCGCCTCAGCCAGCCATGTGCTGGACCGCTGGCTGAATGTGGTGATGGACGACGCCTGGTTCCGCGACCTGCTCGATTTCATCAAATCGCCCTTTGTCCTGACCGATGCCCAAGGCGCGCGTCTGGCCGCCGCCAACAGTCTGGAACAGGCCTGGCGCCGCCATGGCGCCCCGCAGGGGTTGGCCGGCCACCTGGCCCTGGCACGCCAGGAGGGCCTCGGCGCCGCCGTGCGCATCCTGACCCGCATCGAACACGCGCGCGGCCTCTTCCCCGATGTACGCCTACCCTTGTCGGACTGGACTCGCCGCCTGCTCGAAGCCTTCGACCGCCTCGCCGCCACCCCCGCTCTGCGCGCCGACCCGGTGGGCAACCAGTTGCTGGCCATGCTTGCCGGTCTCGCCCAGGACACCGCGCATCATGAGCAACGCTTCGCCCTGGCGGAATGGCGGCGCTGGCTTTATCTCCATCTGGAACAGGCCACTTTTGCCGATACCCGCGTGCAAAGCCCGATCCGCCTCACCCACCCCAACGCCGCGCGCCTGCGCGACCTCGACGGCCTGCTGCTGCTCGGCGTCGATGCCGGCCACCTGCCCGGCAAGTCGCCCGCCGGGCTGTTCAACGACGCCACCCGCGTGCAACTCGGCCTGCCCGGCGCCGCCGAACGCGAAGCGGATAGCCGCGCCGCCCTGGCCGATGCCCTGGCGCGTTGCGAACGGGTGGCGCTGATCTGGCAGAACGCGGAAGCCGGCGAGGAAAAACCGCTCTCTCCCTGGCTGCTGCGTCTGGAGGTATTTCAGCGCGCCGGCTGGGGGACGGATTGGTCGAAGCAGCGGAATCCGGGAGAGTTCGCCCAGGACGCCCGGATTCCATTGCCTTCCATCCAGGCTACACGGGAGGCGTCGGCGCCGACCGCCGATGCCCCACCGGAACGCATCAGCGTCAGCGCCTGGCAAAGTCTGGTGTCGTGTCCCTATCAATTCTTCGCGCGCCACCTGCTCGGCCTGGGCGAACTCGACGAAGTGCCGGAGGAAATGGACAAGGCGGATTACGGCAGTCTGGTGCACAAGGTGCTGGCCGATTTCCATAGCCGACGCCCCCTCCTGGCCGGCAACGAAGCCGGCGAACTGGAAGCCGACCTGCTCGCCACCAGCGAGCGCATATTCGCCCCGTCGGAAGCGCGCGGTTATCTCGCAGGTGCCTGGCGCCTGCGTTGGCAGCGCCATATTCCCGCCTACCTGGATTGGGCCTTGCAACGCGAAGCGGACGGCTACCACTTCGCGAAAGCCGAGGAAAAACTGTCGCGCCTGATCGAATGGTCGCCAGAGCAAGGCACTCGCCTGGAAGGCCGCGCCGACCGTCTCGACCAGGGAACGGACGGCGCCGCCCTGCTGGATTACAAGACGCAGTCGAAACAAACCCTGCGGCACAAACTGGACGAAAACGCGGAAGACGTACAACTCACCGCCTACGCCTGGATCACCGGCGCCGCCGAAGCCGGCTTCGTCACCCTGGATGACGACAAGGTGGAAACCCTGCTCTGGAAAGGCGACCTGGCGGAAGCCGCCGCCGCCGAGGGCGAACGCCTGACCCATGTGTTCGCCGCCCTCGCCGCCGGCGCGCCGCTACCCGCCAATGCCGCGCCAAAAACCTGCGAATGGTGCGAAATGCGCGGGCTGTGCCGGCGGGAACACGACGCGAAGCGATAGCCGCGTAGGTCAGGTTGCGGCCTTATCGCTACCTGACGATCCACGATCAAACTTCTGGATGGACGGGGCGATCGTCAGGTAGTCGCTATCGCGCCAACCTGACCTACACACCCCGTGCGTTCATCGCAACAAGCGCTTCCGGGTCAGCCGCAACCCCAACGTGAACCCCGCCAGCCCATAGCCCAGCAACACCAGGACATGAAGCGTCACCGCATCCGGCCAACGTCCCAGCAACAACGGCCGCGCCAGCTCGATCGCGTGGGTCAGCGGCAGCCAGGCGGCGATACCCGCCAACCAGGCCGGCAGCGCGGTGGGCGGGTAGAACACACCGCCCAGCAGCACCATCGGGGTGATCGCCAGGGCAAAGTAATAGAGGAAGAAATCGTAATTGGGCGACACCGCGTTGATCGCCAGGCCCAGGCCGGCGAAGCACAGCCCGATGAGCACCACCACCGGCAGCAACGCCAGCGTCAACGCGAAATTCGAATACAGCCCCAGCCCCCAGATCACCAGGATGATCGCCGCCCCGGACAACAGGCTCTTCGTCGCCGCCCAGACCCACTCGCCGATCAGCACATCGCGCAGCGTCAACGGCGTGTTGAGGATGGCATCCCAGGTTTTCTGCACATGCATGCGGGAAAACGCGGAATACAGCGTCTCGAAGGTCGCGCTGTTCATCACGCTGTAGCAAAGCGTGCCGGCGGCGAGGAAATTCAAATAGGGCACGCCATCCACCTCATGCAGCAAGCCGCCCAAGCCATAGCCCAGACCCAGCATGTAGAGCATCGGGTCCGCCAGATTGCCGATCAGCGACGGCATCGCCAGTTTCTTCCACACCAGGAAGTTGCGCTGCCAGACGGGGAACCAGTTGATGGACAAAGCTTGCATGGGTTTTCTCGCTACAGTTGAGAGGAACATCAGTCCGACTTGTCTTCATTACGCACCAGCCCCGTGAATCAAGCAATCACGAAACAAACCCAGCGCAGCCGCTTGATGGCCCGGATCAAAAGCACGGGTACGCGGCCGGAGGTCATGCTGCGCAAGGCATTGTGGCGCGCGGGGCTGCGTTTCCGCCTTCATCCTCGCCTGCCGGGCAGGCCCGACCTGGCTTTTCCAGGTGCTCGTGTCGCCGTCTTCGTGGACGGGTGTTTCTGGCATGGCTGCCCACTGCATGGGCACCTGCCGAAATCGAATCTGGGTTACTGGCAGCCGAAGTTGGCGCGCAACTTGGCCCGAGATCGGCAGGTCGACGCGAAACTCCTGGAATTGGGCTGGATGCCGCTGCGGATTTGGGAGCATGAAATCGCGCTTGATCTGCCCGCTTGTGTGGCGCGTATACGCGAGGCGGTGCAACTGAGGGCAACAAATCTATAAACTCGCCTCCCCAGGAGTGTGCCCATGCCGACAGCAGTTTCTCTTTTCTCAGGATGTGGCGGGTCCGACTCGGGGGTTACTGCTACACGTAGTGCTTGTGTGCGACAACCGGATAAACACGGGTAATTCATTCCAACAATCTCATCGACATGGGCCATAGGCGGCAATTGCGACGCCACTGCGTGGCGTACTGCCAGCCTCAGTAAATGCAGCCGATCCAGCACAATTACCCGGGTTATTTTCGATGACCTATATTTTTAACAGCTGCTTGACCATGCTATCCAGTGCTGCAAATTCATCTGGTATCGGCTTGCCACCCCTTGCGGTAATTCTGAGCGCCAGGTCACCAATGCTCTTCATATCAGCATTCGCTTGATCAAAGCGTGGAATGTTTAGGTATTCCGCTACGCTGACGCCTAGGCTCAGTTGTGCAGCGTATGCAGCGATTGCTTTAGCAATCGTTGGGGAATTCAAGAAACCCGTGAGGTACGCAGCCTCGGATTCAGACTCAACAGGAATGAAGTAAAGCTTATGGTCAGGAATGACGACTTTGTCACCTAGAAATTCGACAGAAACACTTCCAATGTATGCGGCGGCAAAGGTATTGCCCATCTCCCTCCATAGAACTTTGTATGGTGAGAAGGTGTACGAACCTGTGCTCCAAAGAGAGTAGAACGCTTGCCCTTTCTGAAAGCGCTTCAGACTTGATCGCTGTTCAAGGTGGCTCCTGAATCTGTTGAGGAACTTAAAAGTCGCCGGATGCTGAATGGCAAGTTCCGGATTTCCATGCATTCCCCTCTGGGGCATGATGATGCGCAGTTCCTCTTCCGGCGAAGCCCTGAAAGGTGCCACGCCGCGCCCTCGCAGCAAAGGAAAAAGGTGCGCGGCATCGATGGGCCCGGTGACTTCCGGGATGCCTTTTGTCTTACCGATACTTGCCGCATTCCGCACCGTCACAGTATCTGCTGCTCCCTGCGCCAATGCGTGAACCCAGAATATGCCGTTACGATCAGTAGTGACTCCCTTCCGAGCCTTGTACGCTGGCTGGGCACTGGCAAAGAGCTTGGCGAATACAGCTTGCTCCTCTGTTGAGCCGACAATCCATGGACGATTGCCGTCCCCGCCAGGCACTGGAAGCGCAATGCCGTCTATACACTTTGCTGTGCTTCGGAATTCCTCAGCACTTGAGAACCGTCGCAACTTGGAAGTGGCACCTTCGCCACCTATCCAAGTCCTGTAGGGCACGGGAAATACAGTTGTTGCATCCCGCTCAAGAACTAAAAAAGTGGGGTGGTTGCTCACTCCATCAAACGGTCGAATGTCTTGGTAGTCCTCGACTAGCAGGACTTTGCAGGTCAGCTTGCTGCTGTCAATGGAGAATTTCCGGAAACCGGCACTAGACTCCGTGGTAAACACAGAGCCCGGTAGAAAAAAACCGATGCGGCCGGAAGGCGCGAGATAGTGCCGAATAGCTTGGTAGGTGACCACCGTAGAAATGTCCGACTCAATCCCACCTACCCATCTGTCCGTACTGAAGACACCGAGTTGCTTGCATTGCTTCTGTATGGACTGCGCATATTCCTTTGGAAGATTGCTCCACTTTACCCACGGAGGGTTTCCGCAAATGTGCGCAGATGGGGCGATTGCTCCAGCAGCGAAACGGTCTGCAAGTATCGAGCACCAAATGCCATTCCAGCCTTGGTCATGAAGTGAAACCAGATTCTCAATAGTCCTGCCGACGACGCCAATGTCAGATGCGTCCAACCCCATGCAGTCAAGATCGGATTGGATGGCGCTGCACACTTTTGACGCCTTGACATCCGCATCTATCAACGTCCTGATCTTCGCAAACACGCGGAAGAAACCGGCATGTTCTATCATATGCTGGGGGACGGAAAACTCTATTGGCCCGACTTCTGTCTGGAGGATATGGCTGTAGTTATAAAATAAATCTACTGTTGCCGGATTTATTGCATCAGCCAGGTAGACCGGCAACCTGATTGGATTGTCAGAGTCCAGGAATGGCGAAAGAAAAACAACCAACGACCCTTTCGCAGCGAGGACAGCCAACGGATTGAGGTCGATGCCATTTAATCCGGCAAGCAACGAATTCGCACTTGATGTGACCCCATAGCGTTGGCGACGCCTTCTGATTGCTTCCAGCAGGAATGTGCCTGACCCGCAAGTTGGATCGGTCAGCGCTGCATCCACATCCCAGCTGAGTAAATCCATTCCATGTTCAGCAAGCCAGTCCGGAGTGTAGAATTCTCCTAGCGCATGACGGACCTCCCTGGGTATGAAACGCTCATAGATTCCCTTGAACAGGTCGCGCGTTGTATCTGCATGCTTCTTTGTAACAGCAAAGTCCACACCCGCAAGCTTTCCAAGTAACGAGTTCAGATGAGGCCTGAACTGCTCACAGCCGCTATCGTCCAGATACCAAGAAAAAAAATCGCCACTCAGCATATTTAGGATACCTGCGTGCTCAAACAACTCACCGGTCTCGATTGCACGCATGCGATCAACAATAGGAACAGACGAGTCCAGGATGTCCTGGCTAGGGCTCGGAAGTGCGCAGGCGGCCACTACTTTTGCGATGATTGCGATATAGGTGTTGAGGGCGAAGAGATATGCAGCGGGATTTTCCTGGTAAGGCTGGTCGTGAGAAATCTCTTGGCGGGCTAGTAGTGTTTTCATATGCGCCGGCTGGAAACCGACGACTTGGCTGAAGAGCCTGCGCCACTCCGTAAACAGCATCTTCGTCTTTGAAGTGCCCGGAGTGGATTCGGCTCTGCAGATACTGTTGTAAAGCTCAGGAATCAACGCAATCCCATGTTCGGAATCGGGTCCAACCAGAGCTTGCAGTAGCTGGGGGTGAACAAGTGGCCTTCCATCCTGCTTCAGCGCCGCAATCAAGCGGCTGGCTGCGCTCGCATCGAATTGCACTAGCTCTTCCCATATGGGCAAGAAATCTTCGTATCTGCCGAAGCTAATGTGTGAGCCGTCCCATACAACGAGCACATACTCACCCAAGTCGCGCCCCTCTTCTGCGGATATTAGAACGACATATTCCTCAGCTTGGCGGCGAGCATGCTTCGCCTTGCTGCCAATCCGGCCTGAGAATGATTTTGGTGGCTCATATTCGATGATGACCGCACCATGGGCCACATCCGCGAACTTGGTCGGCTTTCCCGCCTTCTTTAATGCGCGTTCTAGTTGGAAAGGCGTCCAGGGAATAAGGCGTTCTTCGCAAGCGGCTTTAAGTGCGTTCTCTAGTTCATGCCGCAGCTGCGCCTCATTCCTTGCGGCTTCTGTCACGGAGACGACCTCACTAACTAGCCTTGATGTGTCGTTAGTCACAAGTTTTAGTTTTAAATTCCGTCGTAGGACCAGGCTTGTGAGCGCACTATCATATCCCTCGCTTTCTGTACCTCGACTATTTTTAAGCCCGCACCAGAAAAAAGGTGCTTGAATATAGCTTCGGCCAATTTCGGAGGCACGGCATTACCAATCTGAGTGAACTTCGAAGCCGCATCACCTACGGGGTCAAAATCGTGATTGAATGTTTGGATACGTGCGCACTCTCGCCACGACAGCCTGCGGGCAATTTCCAGTTTCTGCCTAGTGGGATCGGCCGCTAAATGTTCGTACTCTTCTGAGAAATCCCAACGCTGCTTCCAGCCATCGGCCAAGTTCGACCAAGTAAGTTTCATTACCGGGCTTGCTGGGTGCAAAGTGATATGGCGCCAGTTTGCTACTACAGTGTACGCAGGGTCGTCCCACTTCGCTTTTCGGTTGCGGGACATGTAGTACCAAGAGAAGTGTCCTTCGGGGTCATGCGGACGCTCGTAGAACTCGCCCTTCGGCCAAAGTGGAAGGTCGCGGATAGCCTCGCCGTGTGACATATATGGCTTGAGAGGACCAGAGGCCTTCGTTGCCTTTCCGTGCGTCACTGCGGGAAATTCGAATATCTGGTTCAGATCATTTCGGATACCTACGATAATGAGCCGCTTCCTTGACTGGGGAACGCCGTAATCCCGCGCATTAAGAACTTGGTATGTAACGGAATAGCCCTCCGCTCCATATGCGTCTACCTGTTCCTTTAGGAAAGTGCCGCTACTTAATTGCTTCAAACCAGATACGTTCTCAGCTACAAAGTACTTCGGACGGACAATGCTGATGACTCGCAGGAATTGTTTATATAGATTTGTGCGGTCATCGCTTCTAGGATCTCGGTTGCCAGCCATCGAAAACGACTGGCAAGGGTAGCCGCCGACAACGACATCTGCAGAAGGGAAAGCCCTGATTTTCGATATATCTAAATTTCTTACATCCGTGTCGTCAAAATACTTTTGCAGAGTTTTGCAGGCATCCGGGAATATATCATTTGAGAAAATGACATGGCCTCCTGCGGCCTCTACCCCGAAATCCATTCCTCCGCATCCGGAGAAAAGTGATAAGACGCGTATTTCATCGCCCTCTTTCTCGAAGGCCACATTTGCGTTATCCAGCATCAGAATCGTACGTTTTTTGTATTGTCTTCATCCGACAAAAGAGGCCATTTCGATTTGAGATAACCATCAACCGCTTCTCGTACAACCCATGCGAGCGACACTCTGTGCTCTGTCGCAATCTGCTCCAAGACCATGTATTGCTGTTCGGGAAAGCTAATCGATGCGCGCACGGTTCGATCTTGGGCTGTCTTGGCGTTTGGTCTGGCAGGCATAGCATCTCTTTTCGACCTGAAGTGACATTCACCATCTTACACCAATGTGGTGATTATAAATATGTGGGCGACTTCTCCAGCACACAAACTAGATGATCGGTAAAGGTTGGTGGGGAGGGCGCAACAGGTAGGCTGCAATTTTGCCTTCAATCTCTTAAATCCCTCCCGGTCAGCTTGAGGAACACGTCTTCCAGGTTGGCCGGACGGTGCAGGTAGCGCAGGCCGGCGGTTTTTAGAATATTCGTTTCCAGTTCGGCCACCACCTTGTCCGGCGTCTCGGTGTAGCAGAACAGGGTTTCTCCAGCCTGTTCGCAGCGGTGGCAAAACCGGCTGGCGCAGGTCTGCCATTCGGCCAGGCCGTCACCGTAGATTTCCACCACATGCGGCTCGATGTGGGTCTTGATCAGCTCGCGCGGGCTGCCCTGGACAATGACGCGGCCGTGGTCGATGACGCTGATGTCGTCGCACAGGCGTTCCGCTTCTTCCATGAAATGGGTGGTGAGCAACAGCGTTTTGCCCTGGCTGATGAGGCGGCGCAGGCCTTGCCAGATCAGGTGGCGGGCCTGCGGGTCGAGGCCGGTGGTGGGTTCGTCGAGGATCACCAGGTCGGGGTCGTTGACCAGGGCGCGCGCCAGGGTCAATCGCCGCTTCATACCGCCGGACAGGGTGGCGATGGTGACATCGGCCTTGCCGGCGAGACCGGCGAAGTCGAGCAGGGCGGGGATGCGCGCGGTCATCTCGCGCTTCGAGATGCCGAAATAGCGGCCGTAGATTTGCAGGTTTTCCCGCACCGTGAAATCCGGGTCGAGGTTGTCCATCTGCGGCACCACGCCGACGCGGGCGCGGGCCTGGTCGGCCGCATCCGGCAGGGTGTGGCCCAGGAGTTCCACCGTGCCGGCATCGGCGCCGATCAGGCCGAGGGCGAGGCGCAGTGTGGTGGTCTTGCCGGCGCCGTTGGGGCCAAGCAGGCCGTGGCAGCGGCCGGGCGCGAGTTCCAGGTCGAGCCCGTCCACGACGGCGGTGCCGCCGTAGTGTTTGCTCAGGCCGGCAAGTTTCAGGGGAGAGGTCATGGGCAAATGAGTGCTTCCACCCGCTGCTGCAATTCCCGCAGTTTGCCGTGGAAGAAGTGGCCGGTGCCGGTGATGTCGATCAGCGGGATGGCGTGCCGGTTGGCGTAGTCGCGGGCGGCTTCAAATGGAATCACTTCGTCCTCGGTGCCATGAATGACGGTCGTGGGAAGGGCGGTGGCCTCGAATTCGTACATGGACACCGCCGGGCCGACCATGATCAGGCGCTCCGCGTGCAGTTCCCGGGCCACCCGGTGCTGCACATAGGCGCCGAAGGAGAAGCCGAGCAAGGTCCAGGGCAGCGGGCCGTAATGGCTGGCGACGGCGGCGGCCAGCGCCAGCATGTCCTCGGTTTCGCCGATGCCGTGGTCGAACTCGCCGGTGCTCTCGCCCACGCCCCGGAAGTTGGGCCGCACCGCGATCAGGCCGCAAACCAGCGCCGCGCGTGCCAGAGTCCAGGCGACCTTGTTGTCGAGCGTGCCGCCTTTCAGGGGGTGCGGATGCGCAATCAGCGCCAGCCCACGCGGCGCGCCTTGCGGTTCCTCGACGACGGTCTCGATCTGGCCGTGGGGAATCTTGATGCGGAGTCGATGGCGGGTCATGGTGTTTGCTCCCCTCTCCCCCCGGGAGAGGGGTCGGGGGTGAGGGAGCGTGGGTTCCTTACGCGATGCGGTTCGGGTTGGCGGGAAGTTCGGCAGATGGATCAAGCGTTGCTGGTTACGCGGAGCGTGTTCCCTCTCCCCCGGCCCCTCCCCCGGCGGGGGAGGGGAGATCAAATCTTCAGCCGCTCGACCACCTGGCCGTCGCGCAAATGGGATTCGATGATTTCGTCGATGTCGTCGGCGTCGACGTAGGTGTACCAGACCGCGTCCGGGTAGACGACGCACACCGGGCCTTCGCCGCAGCGGTCGAAGCAGCCGGCGCGGTTGACCCGGCAGTCGCCGCCCTTGCCGTGCAGGCCAAGCTTTTTCGCCTTCTTCTTGGCGTGCTCGAACATGGCTTCGGCGTTGTGGTCGGAGCAGCAGGCGGCGCCGTCGTCGCGCTGGTTGAGGCAGAAGAACAGGTGGTGTTTGAAGTGGCTCATGGCGCTTTTTAGTCGTGGACTACAGTTCGTGTGATTTGGCGCAAGACCCTTTGGCTTTTTCCACCGGGTACTTGGCGGCGTTGATCGCCAGCTTGTCCTCGGCGGCTTGCAGCAGGTCGATGTCCAGGCAATTGGCCAGGCTCACCAGATAGATCAGCACATCGGCCATTTCCTGGCGCACCGCTTCCTTCTTCGGCGCGGGCAGGTTCAGGCTTTCTTCCGGGGTGAGCCACTGGAACGGTTCCAGCAGTTCCGCCGCCTCGACGATGAGGGCGGCGGTGAGGTTTTTCGGGGTGTGGTAGAGCTGCCAGTCGCGCTCGCGGCCGAATTCGCGCACGGTCGCGGCCAGTTGTTCAAGGGTGGTGATCGACATGAGTGACAGGGGCAAAAAAGATGCCGGCGATCTTATCACCGGCCTGCTGCCCACCCCCGGCCGGCGCCGGTATCATCCGCGCGCAACCACCGCCCGCGTCATGAATACGACCCTTCTGCAAACTACCGTCCTGCTGGTGCTCTCCAATCTGTTCATGACGGTGGCCTGGTATGCCCACCTCAAACATCTGAGCGACCGCGCCTGGTGGATCGCCGCGCTGGCGAGCTGGGGCGTGGCCTTGTTCGAGTACCTGTTGCAGGTTCCGGCCAATCGCATCGGTTATGCCCAACTCACCCTGCCGCAATTGAAGATCATGCAGGAGGTCATCACCCTGGCGGTGTTCGCGCCGTTCGCGGTGCTCTATATGAAGGAGCCGTTGACCTGGAATTACCTGTGGGCGGGGCTGTGCCTGTTGGGCGCGGTGTATTTCATCTTCAAGGGCTGAGGCATCGCGGCCTTGGAAAAAGCCGGCTGGAAGCCGGCGCCACCACTCAGCGCAGCACGAACACCACGGCGATATTGACCAGGCCCAGGGTCAGGTTGGTGCCCACCAGGGCGCGGATGCGGTTCAGCGCCGCGCCCGCCGCCGGCCAGTCCCCCGCCATCACGGCGCGTTTCATGGCCGCGAAGGGCACGAAGTAGAGATAGGCATAGAGCGCGGCCATGACATAGCCGATGCCCACCATGATATGCACGTGCACCGGCACGGCGGCCATGCCCCCCATCTGCCCGACCATCACCTGGCCGCTCAGGAGCAAGGCGATGACCGACACCCACACCCAGGGAAAGAAGCGCCCGAACACGCCGCGCCACAGCGCCAGCCGCAATGGGGGTTCCAGGGTGGTGATCGCCGCCGGACGCAGGCACTGGTGCGCGAAGAACATCCCGCCCACCCAGATGACGGTGGCGAGGACATGGAACAGGACAAGCAGGCTATGGATCATGACGGGCTCCGAGTAGTCAGCCGGCGGCTGCGACAGGCGGCAAGTTTACCCGCCCCCCGCCCGAGATCGCGAAGAGACAGCCGGGCACTGAACACGAGCCCGGGTGGGTCAACCATGACCCATGCGCGAGCCTGATCGGGTCATGGTCGCCCCAGTCACGGGGCCGGATCGGCGTGGACGCGACACTTTCGCGGCCACGCGGCCTTGGCACCATCCTTGCTGAAGCCCCTTGTGTCCACTGTTACCAACAACTGGCAAGGAGCTCTCATGAAAATCCGCAATCACCGACTGCTTCAGGATGACGGCACCGCGCTACCCTACCAAGCCAGCCCCAACAAGAATGGCCCCCTGCAAGCGCGCTGGCTGGTCATGCACTACACCGCCGGGCGCAACGCCGACAGCAGCATCAGCTGGCTGACCAACCCACAGGCCAAAGCCTCGGCGCACCTGGTCATCGGTCGCGATGGCGGCATCACGCAACTGGTTCCCTTCAACGTGGTCGCGTGGCATGCCGGCGCCTCCACCTGGCAAGGCGTGAGCGGCCTCAACCACTACTCCATCGGCATCGAACTGGATAACGTCGGTCGGCTCGACCACATCGCCGGGAAATGGATTTCACCCCTCAAGATCGTCGTCCCGGACGACCAGGTGCGCGTCGCCAGGCACAAGAACGACGCCCCCGGCACGCCCCCCAGCGGCTGGCAGACCTACACCCCGGAACAGATCGACGCCGCCTTCGGCGTGGCCCAGGCCTTGATCTCCCAATACCAGTTGCAAGACATCATCGGCCACGACGATATCGCCCCCGGGCGCAAGAGCGACCCCGGCCCCGACTTTCCGCTGGTCAGCCTGCGCGCGCGCCTGTTTGGCCGCAAGGAAGACGAACTGCCGATCTTCACCAGCAGCGCCGCGCTCAACGTGCGCGGTGGCCCCGGCACCGAATACGCCATCCTCGCCGGCAGCCCCATCCCGGCGGGCACTCGCGTACAGGCGCTGGAACAGAGCGGCCTGTGGTGGAAGGTCGATGTGCTGGACGAGGTGAGCGGCGTGATGGATCTGGTGGGGTGGTGCCACGGGCGCTATCTGCTGGCGGCCTGAACCACGAATCAATACACGAAGGAGCCTCTCCCTGTACTGAACGCCACAAACGAGGAGCACATCATGTCATTCGAGAATTTCCGCCCCGACACCACCTTCTACCACCCGGAAAATGCCTATTGCCTGGGTATGGCCTCCGATTTGGCCTATGAGTCGGCGAAGAAGATCGCGGCGCGTTGCAAGGAATGGGGACTGGAGCAAACCCGCTTCATCGAGAGCGGCAAAGCCAGCAAACGCGATACCCAGTTGTTCGTGGCGGCGAACGACCACATCGTGCTGGTGGCGTTTCGCGGCACCGAGCCGAAGAAACTCCAGGACTGGCTGGCCGACGCGAATACCGTGCTGGTCGATGGCCCCTTCGGTGGCCGGGTGCATGCCGGTTTCCATCTGGCTCTGGAGAGCGTCTGGCAAACGCTTGTCGATACGCTGGGCGAGATTCCCAAAAAAGGCCAATCACTCTGGTTCACCGGCCACAGCCTGGGCGCGGCCCTGGCGGCGCTGGCCGTGGCGCGCCTGCGCGACCAGTTCGACAAGCCGGTGCATGGCCTCTATACCTTCGGGCAACCGCGCATCGGCGATCGTATTTTCGAGCGGGCCTACGATCAGGACAACGGCAGCCGCAGCTTCCGCTTCGTCAACAACAACGACGTCGTGACCCGCGTGCCGACCCGCCTGATGGGCTTCAGCCATATCGGCACCTTTCTCTATTTCGACCACGACGGCAATCTGCGGAACGACCCGCATTTCTGGTTCAGCCTGCTCGATCGCATCGAAGGGCGCGTCGACGACCTCGGCAAGGTCGGCACGGATGGCCTCAAGGATCACTTCATGAAGAAATATCTGGCGAACCTGGAAAAAAACCGCGCGATCAATCCATTCTGAATAAGGAGTCCCGCCATGCCCGACAGCACCCGTTCCCGCCTCGGCCTTTGCCTCTCCGGTGGTGGTTTTCGCGCCTCGCTGTTCCACATCGGCGTGCTCGCCGCGCTCGCGGAACGCGAGATGCTGCACCAGGTGGAAGTGCTATCCACGGTGTCCGGCGGCTCCATCATCGGCGCCTATTACTACCTCAAGGTCAAGCAACTGCTGGAGGGCAAGCGTCCCGGCTGCACCAAGCCACCGACGCCGGAGATGTACCGAATGATCGTGCGCGAGATCGAGGTGGATTTTCTCGCGGCGGTGCAGAAGAACATCCGCCTGCGCCTGTTCAGCAACCCGTTCAAGAATGCCTTGATGGCCGGCGCGAACTACTCGCGCAGCGACCGGCTGGCGGAACTGCTCAACCTCCACTTCTACGACGCGCTCACCAGCCAGCCGGGCATCCTGCTCAGGGACATCTTCATCGACCCGGAAAAAGATCACGTCAGCGCGAGCGTCTACAACGAAAGCCACCCCTACAAGATTCCCGTCCTGGTGATCAACGCCACCAGCCTCAACACCGGCCACACCTGGCACTTTACCGGCGCCTATGTGGGCGAGCCGCCGCAGCGGCGCGGGTTCATGAGTGAAGTGGATACCAATTTCCGTTTGCCTCGCCTCAGCCTGCAAGATGAGTACTACTACGAGAAAGACGTGAACAAGCAGGACGAGCAACGCAAACCGCTGAGCGAAAAACAGAAGCACAAGCTGGCGCGGATCACCCTGGCCGACGCGGTGGCCGCTTCCGCCGCCGTGCCCGGCGTGTTCCCGCCGCTGGCTCTGCACGATCTTTACGAAACCCCGGATGGCGGGGAAATCGTCATCGAACTGTCCGATGGCGGCGTCTACGACAACCAGGGGGTGGACGCGCTGTTCCATAACGAATGCAGCCACTTCGTCATCAGCGATGCCTCCGGCCAGTTGGAAGACGAAACCATCCTGAGCGACAAGCTCGTCAAGGTCATGATGCGCGCCAATGACGTGATGATGAACAAGATCCGCAACGAGACGCTGTATCGCGTCCACGCCGGCCAGATCATTGCCTCCGCGCAGAGCACCGGCCCGGAGAAAACGCCGCCCAACCCCGGCCGGGAACTGGTTCTGGACAATGGCCTGGCCGCTTACGCGCTGATGCACTTGCGCCAGGAATTCCCCAATAGCGCGGACTACCCCTTTTTCCCACCGCCGGTGGATACGCCGAACGGCTGGGTCTATCGGCTTTCCACGCTGCGCACCGATCTGGACAGCTTCAGCGACACCGAGGCGATGGCGCTCATGTACGACGGTTATTGCCTGGCCCACGCCAAGCTGGAAGTGGATTTCGCCACCCTGTGCAAGCAACGCTGGCACAAGGACGAAGGCTGGCGCTTCCTCGCCATGCGCGACGTTCTCGGCAATCAGGAAAAACTGCACGACCTACTCGAACGGCTCGATGTCGGCCGCAAGCAATTCTTTCGGGTGTTCAGCTTGCAGCCGATCAAGGCGTGGGCCTGGGTCGTACTCATGGCCGCCATCCTGTTGCCGTCCGTCTATTTTGGCGTCGAGTGTTATTTCGGCCCCTGGGCCGAACTGCTCAAGCATCCGGTGCGGGTCGAATTCACCCTGAGTGACGCCGCCATCGCCATCGGGCTGGCCATCGTCGCCTGGATCGCCGGTTTCGAGCGCGTGCAGAAATGGCTCAAGAAAAGCAGCGTCGCGCCCTGGATGCTGCCGGTGGGCATCGCCTTCGCCGTGGTCATGCTTGTGGCGGCGGCGGGCTTCTTCCTCTATCGCAAGCTATTCGACCGCCTATTCCTGCGTGACGGCAGCCTGCCGGCCAAGCCGCAAGACTGAGGCATGGACAGCGATCGCCCCGCCAGCCTCACCACCTGGTCTCCGTTTCTGCTGGCCTTGATGCTGGCGCTGGGCGCCATCTTCACGCCCTGGCCGTTGATCGGCACACGGCCGGATCAGCCCGTGGCCGGGGTGGACAGTGTCGGCGCGCAGCAAGCGGAGGCGCGCCTCTGGCAAGACCCGTTTTCGGCGGTCGCGCGACACCAGGACAAGCACCCCGGCGACGGCCACGCGCTGAGCTGGCTGAGCGAACAGGCGGGGAAGAAATGTGGCGCGAAGGAGGATTGCACGGTCGCCGCGCTGGGTATTCTGCTGCCGGGTTCTCCCTACGTCGGCGCGGAGGAGTTCCGCCGCCGCATTCGCTATGCCGTGGTTTCCGCCCTGGGCACAGCCGGCTATGCGCCGGAAGACGCCGAGCACATCGGCTATGTGGAACTCGGCATGCCCAGACTGCTGCCGTTCGAGTGGCACACGCGCGAAAGCAGCTCGAATCAGGGCGTCGCCAAGCGCCATATCCTGCTGCTCTGGCTGGATGAAGCCGCGCTGGGACAGCGCCCGCGCGAGGGCGGCGTGGTCCCGCTGCTGGCGCGTATGCGGAAATTGCTGGAGACGTTGCCGCCCAGTTGCGATCTGCATCTGATCGGCCCGGCTTCGAGCGGAACCTTGCAGGGATTGCTTGGCGGCGCGGATCGCGAGCGTGGTTCCCTCACCCCTGGCCCCTCTCCCGGAGGGAGAGGGGAAGCTGATTTCGCCCGGCGCCTGCATTGGCACTCCCCCTTCGCCACCCTGGCGCCGGGCACGTTGCAAACCGGCGCAACCGATCTCGATACCGCCTTCGCCGGCCGCTTCGGCGGTTTCACCAGCCAGATCGCCGACGACGCGCAATTGGCGCGGGCCCTGGCGGGCGAACTGGCGGCGCGCGGCGTCGACGGACGCTGGCCGGCCTGGCGCGGGAAGGAGTTGCCGGGCAGGAACTGGCCGGTCCTGGGGGGCGAGGGGATCACCGTGGCCCTGGTCGGGCAGCGCGACACCGCCTATGCGCGCGGCCTCTCGGCGGCGCTGGAAGACGCTCTGCGGCCATACCGGGTCGAGGTGGCGAAAGCCGGCTATCTGCGTGGCGTCGATGGCAAGGCGGCGGGCGGCGCCGCCGGCAAGGAGGACAAATCCGGAAAGGACGAAAAAACCGCCATCGAGCGCCCGGAAGGCGATGCCCAGATCGACTACCTGCGTCGCCTGGCGCAAGACCTGCTGCGCCGGCAAAGCGAACTGCAACGCGCGGGCAAACCGGGAATACGCGCCATCGGCATCCTCGGTGACGACTACCACGACAAGCTGCTCGCCCTGGAGGCGATGCGCGGCGCCATTCCGGATGCCATCTTCTTCACCACCGACCTGGACGCGGCCATGCTGCACCCGTCCGACAATCGCTACACCCGCAACCTGCTGGTCGCCTCCGGCTATGGCCTCAGCCTGGCCGCGCCGGCGCAGGGCGACGCGCCGCCGTTCCGCGACAGCTACCAGACGGCGGCCTACGCAACCACACGCGCGGTGCTGGCGGAAATGGCGGGCGGCATGAGCGATCACGCGGCCTGGCGCCAGGCGCGGCTGTTCGAGGTGGGGCGCAACCGCTTCATCCCCCTCAACGCGGTGGCGGGCGGGTGCGCGGATTTTCCCGGCCACTGCGCGAACCCCCAGGCTGCCGCCACCCGCGAGCTGCCGCTGTGGCGGCTCGGTTGGGTGCTGACCACGCTGGTCAGCGGCGCGCTGTTGCTGGCGCTGCTTTATCCCGACTGGCGTCGCGCCCTGCGCCAGCCGCGTCGCCGTCGTCGCTGGATCTACGCCGGCGCCGCCCTGGCACTGCTCACGGCCGCTTTCGTGGCCTGCCTGCCAATGCCGGCCGGCGAACCGTTCGACTGGGTGGAAGGCGGCAGCGCCTGGCCCACCGAATTCATCCGCCTGGGCGCCGGCGTGCTCGCCCTGTGCCTGCTGGCGCGCGCGCAAGGCTCGATGGCGGCGAGCGCGCGGCGCTGCATGAGCCGCTACTTCAAGGGTGTTCGGCACGGCGCCCTGAGTACCGACTCACGCATTTCCACCCTGACCGTGTGGCGTGACTACCTGCGCGCATTGGGGCATGAACCCCGGCTCAGCCCGACCCATCGGCACGACAGCCGCACCCTGCTGCGGCGTGCCCTGGGCTCGCTCAAGCCGCCGCCTTTCTTGCACAGCGCTCGCCCCTACCTGCTCGTCATCCTCATGTTCTGGGCACTAGGCGTGGCGATATTCATGGCTTACGGTTTTCCCCGCGCGCCGGTGCGCAGCTTCACCATGCGCGCGCTGGATTACGGCTTCGCGGTCCTGTCGATCTCGGCCTTCCTGTGGCTGCTGGTTTATGTCCTGCGCGTGACCCGCCACGCCATCACCATGGCGCGCGCGCTCACCGGCGAAACCCGCTGGCCGGCGCACAGCCTGGACCGCTTCGGCATGCCGGACGCCTGCCTGGAATGCCTGTACGACGACTGGATGGACGTGCAACTCCTGGCGCGCGCCACCGAACCGGTGCAGCGCCTGGTTTATTACCCCTTCCTGATCCTGTTCCTGCTGTTCTTCGCGCAAAGCAGCTTGTTCGACCACTGGGTGGTGCCGCTTTCACTCTATCTGCTGGTGGGCTTCACCCTCGCCGTGCTGCTGGGATCGGCCTGGCGCCTGCGCCGTGTCGCGGAAAACGTGCGCTCGGAAGCCCTGCGCCGGCTCGCGCGCTACCGCATGCAACTGCTGGGAGAAAGTGAAGGCGGACTGGTCAGCCAGGTCGACGAAATGGTGAACCAGATCCGCACCATCAACGTCGGCGTCTTCGCCAACCTGAGCCAACAGCCGCTCGCCCGCACGGTGCTGGGCTTCCTCTCCGGCATTTCCGGATTGAGCCTGCTGGAATACTTCAGCTTGAGCGGGATGTAAGTCCGCTTCCCGTACCCGCGCGCGGGCCGGCTGAAAATCACCAGGCCAACAAGGTCGGCGCCGATTTCCTTTGGATCTGTTCGCGCTAGCCGGGGTTGATGCCCCCCTTTATCAAAGGCTCTGTATGCGGCAATTGTTGAAACGCGCGCGGCTGAGGAGAGCCGTGTTCCCCCCTTTTCCAAAGGGGGGCTAGGGGGATTTCTGGGACGGCGGCCCAGGCAAACCTCGCTAGATCCCTGATGAAGCCCCTACCCTTCGGTACCTCATTCCCCCTTTGAAGAAGGGGCAGGTCAGGCTTTGCCGACCAGGGCGTCGATTTCCGCTTCCGCGTCAAACCAGTCCTGCACCTCATAGCCGGTGGCAAATCCGCGTTTCTCGGCGCGATGGTAGGCCGCGGTGGCGATCCAGCGCTGACGTTCCTCCGCCGAGGGCGCGGAGGGCTTGTCGACGAGTTTGGCGGCGGCGGGTGCTTTTTTCTTGGCCGCGCCGGCGGGCTTGGCGGTTGCGGCTTTGGCGGCGGCGGGCGCCTTGCTGACCGCCTTGGCGGCGGTTTTCGCGGGAGTGGCGCTGGCTGCCTTGGGCGCGGCCTTCTTGGGCTTGTTTGCCTCCGCTACGGCGGCCACGGCGGCTGGCTTGGCCGCTTTGCCGGCGGCGGGTGCCTTGGCGGGAGCTGCGGCTGCTTTCTTGGGCTTGGCTGTTTCCGCGACGGCTGCGGCTTTCTTGGTGGCTCGCTTGGGGGCTGCTACTTTATCTTCGGGCACGATGTTTTCTCCTACGGAAAAATGATTGGGATAAGACTACTGTGGGTGTGGCGAGGATAGCGGAAAACTGCCGCCAATCTTTACCCCTCTTTTCGTCGTTTCCAGGTTCAGGCCGCCGACAGCGCGTTTCGCTCCACGGCCAATCCACGGAGAAATTTTAAAACCGGCAAGGTCGAGGCGCTTTCCAGCGCCGTATAACCGCCACTGGTTTCTTTGGCGAGGTCGGCGCCGGCTTGCACCAGACATCGCAGCACATCCAGCTTGCCGGTGGAGGCCGTGTAGATGGCGCAGGTGGCGCCGTTGACGTTCTGGTTGTCGACGTTGGCGCCATGGGTGATGAGCAGCGACACCAGATCGGGATCACCGTGGACGCAGGCGAACCAGAGTGCGTGGTGGTCGTCATTGTTGACGTGGTTGGGGTCGGCGCCCAGGCCGAGCAGTTCCTCCACCAGGGGGCGTTTGCCTTTCAGCGCGGCCAGCATGAGGGGTGACATGCCGTTTTCCGCGCGCGCGTGGATGTTGTCGGCGGGGAAACCCCACTGTCGCATCCAGGCGGCCAGCGCCGGGGTCGGCGCGGTGGCCGGCGGCGCCACCTGGTTGAACTTCTCCCACGCCTGCCAGCCGCCGTTCAGGTTGTGGACCCGGGTGAAGCCGAAGCCGGCGATGAGCTGGCAGATCTCCCGGCTGCTGTTGCCGCGATAGCAGTAGACCAGTATCGGACGTTCCCGCTGGCGGCTCTTGATGAGCTGTTTGAGGGCCGCTTCCGAGACCGGTTGGGCATTTTCCAGGTGGCCGCGCGCATAACTGTCAGGGTCGCGGGTATCGAAGATGAGCAGCTCGGCTTCGCCGCTCAGCGCCTGGATTTCGTCGCAGTCGATGTCGCGATAACTCATGTTGCCTATTCCTCTTGAACGTTGGTTCAGCCCATGGGCAGGGAAGCGCGCGGTCGGTTTCTTCCAGTTGCGTGAACCCGGCACGCGGCGCGACGGCGCCGGTTTCCAGTTCCCGCTTCAAAAGCTGGCGCCGGGCATAGACCTCGGCGATGCGATGTTTGACTAGCTGGATTTCCAGCTCGGCGTTCAAGGTTTGCCAGTGAGGGAACGGGTTATTTACTCACAAAGCAATATCCGCACCAGTCGGAGTTAACTTCTATCTATTTGTTTTTAATGAAATCACGATCGACGCGGAAGGACTGATGTCGGCCACGCGCACGGGTTTGGGTCGTAAAGCCTACAGACGAAAAACGGCCCACCCTCTCCCTTGAAGGAACGGCTCCCATCCCGTTCAAGTCATTGACGTTGGGGTCACAAGATACTTGCTTGCATGTTACGGTCTGGCCTTCGGCGCAAGCCAACCTACTTTTTAACCTGCGTGGACTGTGCGGATGTGGGGCTCGCAAGCCTCCCATGATCCGCGTCCAGCGTCGCTTTCAACCCTCCCAGGAGACCCTGCATGACGAAGAAAACCGTCACCTCAATCACATTACTGTGTGCCGCGCTGTTGCTACCGGGCACGGCGTCCGCCTTATGCGTCAAGGTCCCCGAGGCGAACCTGCGCCAGGGCCCCGGCGTCCAGCACGAGAAAAGCTGGGAAGTATTCCAGTACATGCCGTTCAAGAAGATCGGGCAGCAGGGCAAGTGGTATCAAGTGGAGGATGTGGACGGCGATACCCATTGGATTTACAGCAGGCTGGTCACCGAGGGCATGCAATGCGCCGTGGTGAAGGCGGACAAGGTCAACGTGCGCAAAGGGCCGGGAACCAACTTTGCGAAATCGCCCTTGAGCCCCGTGAGTAAATACTATTCGTTCAAGATCATCGAATCGAAAGGCGATTGGGTGAAAGTGCGGGACGAAGTATTCAACGACGGCTGGGTGGCGAAATCGCTGCTCTGGATGCAATAGCCGGAGCGACTACCCGGCCTCCTATGCCAGGTGGAACGCTCGCGCCAGATAGTCGAAGAACAGGCAATACAGGGCTATAGGCAGGGGCAGCCCCAATAAAGTGCCGAGCAGGTAGGCGCGAAAGCGGATGCCCGACATGGCCAGGGCGTAATTGAGGGCCGGCAAGGTCTGAAACAGCACGCGCGCCACGAAGATGCTTCCGACCGGATGGCTGTCCAGCCGCGCCAGTATTCGCGCGACGAAGCGGTTATCCAGTTGCCGCAGGGCGTCGCCACCGACGACGCGCACGATCAGGAAACTGCTGACACAGGAAACACACGCGGCGACATAAGTGGCGAGCCCACCCCAGGCGCGTCCCAACGCGAGCACCGCGGCGGCCAGAAACACCCAGCCGGGAATCTGGATCAGATTGCCCAGCGCGAACACCAGGATGAACACGAGCAGCCCGCCGACCCGGTGCTCCAGGATCGTTTGCCGCAAAAACTCCAGACTGAAGTGGCCGCGCAGCCCGGTGATCTCGAAGACCGCCAGGATCAGGCCGAGGAACAGGAGAACGCCGAGCAGGCGAAGGGAGGGAGGCATCGTGTGTTCATCCGAGATTATCCATTCGCCGAAGTAGGCCTGTAGCGCAGGCGTCCCGCCGCTTCGTGGGCATGATCAGAAGGACGAAGCAGGCGGGACGCCTGCGCTACAGGTGGGCCTCCGGCATCGCCCCGGCTAATGGACAATTTGGGTTCATAGTTTGAATCGGCCAATCTACCAGACGAAAAATTGTTGATACCAGGCCAGCAGCGGCGGCATGGCGGCAAACGCGATGCCGAGGGGCGCGGCGATGCGTGACCGGCCCGATGCCAGCCGCCAGGCCAGCGACACCCCCCAGAGCGCGGCCAGGGCCAGCAGGGTGAGCCGAAGACTGTTGGCCCAGGGCAAAGTGATGCCCTCGCCCGAAAGCTGGCTGCTGGTAAGCAGGGACAAGCCGACGAACACGCTGGCGCCGGCCAGGGGGATCAAGGCCATGGCCAGCCGCGTCCAGGCGATGCCGCTCACCCGGTCGGCCAACTTCAGGCAGAGCCAGATCCAGCCGCCCAGCAACAAGGCTTCGCCGCCGATGTAGGCCAGCAACACGCCGCCATCCAGCCAGGTGAAGGCGTCGTTCACCTCGGGGTAGTAGGTAAACAGCCACCACAGGCCCGGGGTATCCAGCGCCCACCAGACTTCCCGGTTCACCAGCCACTCGGCGGCGGCCTGTTTCATGACCACGAACCAGGGCGAGGATGACCACTGGAAGGCGCCGAGGGCGACACCCAGCATGCCGAAGATGAGCAGATAAGCGAGCCACTTTTCCCCGGCATCGCCCACTTTCGTGGAGCGCAGCACTTCGGCCTCGGGCGAGCGCCAGGCCAGTTCCACCGCGCCGCGCTGGCCGGCGCACTGGCCGCAGGCGTGGCAGGGTGAGGCGCTTTCCATGCGGCGGATGTCGATCAGCGGCGCGCAATGCACCGGGCTGGCCGGCGCCGGCGCGGCGTCCCAGGCGGCGCGATCGACCCGGAAGTGCAGCGGCGCGACGCGCGCGAGCAGGCCGAACACACCGGAGACCGGGCACAGATGGCGGCACCAGACACGGCTGCGGCGGCCATAGATCAAGCCGACCGCGATCGCCGCGACGGTGGAGCCGCCCAGGATCAGCAACGCAGGCTTGGGGTATTCGTAAACACTGGTCATCTGGCCGAACACGGTGGTCAGCACGAAGGCGACGAACGGCCAGCCGGCCCATTTCATCCAGCGCGGCACCGGCCGCCCCAGGCCGAACCCGGAAGCCCATTCGGTCAACGACCCTTCCGGGCAGAACACACCGCACCAGGCCCGGCCCATGACCATCACCGAGAGGATGACGAAGGGCCACCACACGCCCCAGAACAGAAATTGCGCAAGCCGGGTGAGGTTGTCGAGCATGCCGGCCTGATCCGGCGGCAAGGGCAGGAAGGCGGGCACCGCCACCAGCGCCAGGTAGAACAGCACCACGACCCACTGGATGGCGAGGATGGCGCCGCGATGGCGGCGCATGGCCAGGCCGAGGCGGGCCAGGCGGGTGCTGGGTGGCCACCCCATTCCCCGAAGTGGAATCGTGGGGTGACGGAGGATAGGGGCTGCATCAATTTGCGCGTTGGCGGGTGATTCGATGGAAAGCGCCCGAGAGGGAGGCCTCCCCCTTTCCCAAAGGGGGAATGAGGGGGATTTAGCGACATTTGCCTGGGCCGCCGTCTCAGAAATCCTCCCTGGCCCCCCTTTTCCAAAGGGGGGAATGGCGGCGCTCGCTTGTTTCATGGCTGCCGCCCAGCCCGTTTCGCCGCCGCTTTCGCGCGCGGCACGGCCAGCCAGGCCAGGCCCCACCACAGGGCCAGCGCCAGATAGCTGAGGCCAGCCGGGTGCGCGCGCCAGCCGGTGAAGGCGGCGATGAAGCCACCGGCGCGGCTGCTGTCGTCGAGCAGGAAATCGGCGTTCCACAGCGGGTCGATCAAGGCCGGCAGGGCTTCCAGGCCGATCAGCTTGTCCATGGCGTCCACCAGCAGCGCGCCGCCCAGCAACAGCAGCAGGATTTCCGTGATGCGGAAGAACACCCGCCAGGAGAACAACCGCCCGCCCCTGGCCAGCAAGCCATAGCAGGCCAGAGCAAGGGAAAAGCCCAGGGCGCCGCCGATCAGGGTTTGCGCGGGCGCCGCCGTGGTGCCGGCGCCATACAGGAAGATCACGGTTTCCGCCCCTTCGCGGCCCACGGCCAGCGCGGCCAGCACGGCCATGCCGACCCAGTTGGCGCGCGCGGCGGCGGTTTCCAGGCCCGCTTCCAGGCCGCGTTTCAGCCCGGCGCCATTGCGCCGCATCCACACCACCATCTGGAAGATCAGCGCGCTGGCCAGCAAGGGCATGAGCGCCTGGAACCACTCCAGCGTGGTGTCCGAGGCCCAGGTCTGGATGCCGAGCAGGGTGAAGGCGAGCAGCACGGCCAGGCCGATGCCGGCCGTAACGCCGCCCCACAACCAATTGAAGGCGCGGCGGCGGGCTACCGCTTCCAGGTTCCGCTGGGCGGATAACCAGCCGTGCAGGATGCCGATGATCAACATGGCCTCGATGGTCTCGCGCCAGACGATGAAGGCGGCGTTACCCATGTGCGCCTCCCAATCGGCCGGGCTGACCCGCCTCCAGCGCGTCGCTCATACGCTCGCACAGGTTGCGCGTTTCCCGGTCCACATCGGGCCGCGCCGACAACTGCTCCAGCAGATGGGCGGCATGGCGCGCCGCCTGGCCGCAGCCGGATAGGCTGTGGCGAATCAGATGGTCGAGCGCGCCGGCGTACAGGCTTGCGGTGGGTTGAGTCATGGCCTTCTCCTTGTCAGGTGCTTGCTTGACGACGTCATTTGGCAACAATGCGGCCCTGGGCCGTGGCGGCGTGGAACTCGTCGAAGAAGTCGTATTCGCCCGGCTTCAGCGGGGCGATCACGACGAATGAGCGGGCTCCGGGCGCGAGCACCTTTTCCTTGCGCAGTTGCCGGCTCTCGAACTCTATGGCGTCCTTGCCTTCGTTGCGGATGGCGATCTTGAAGCGCACCCCGGCGGGTACTTCCAGGACATCGGGATGCAAGCGTCCATCGTGCGCCACCACGGTCAGCGTGAGCAGATCGGCCACCGCCAGGGTGGGTGAGGCGGCGGCCAGCAACAGCGCGACGCGCAGGGTGTAGAGACGGGGTTTTTTCATGCTTGCCTCAGAAGGTGAGTTGGGCGCGCAGGCCCAGGATGTGCGCGTCGCCGGCCGCGCCGTTGGCGCCGGAACGGTGGATGAGCTGGTAGTCCGGGCTGACCTCGAACTGCTTGTTCACCCGCCAGCGGTAATACAACTCAAGCAACTGCTCGGCGCCGGAAGCGCTCCAGCCGAAATCGGGGCCGCCCGCGCCATCCGCGTCCAGCGTGGCGGACTGTGCCTTGAAATCGTTCGAGGCGCGCAGCCAGCCCCAGCCCAGGCCGAGGCTGTCGGCGCCGCGCCCCCAGGCATTGCCGGTGACTTCCGCGCCCAGCGTGAGCGCCCGGTCAAACTGAACCCGGCCCTTGGCGGATTGGCCGTAGCGGCCCCATAGCGCGAGGTTTTCGCTTACTCGCTGATCCAGCGACACGCCCCAGCCGGCCTGTGTTTCCACGCGGGTATCGGCGGCATTGTTGAATGGCGTGGCGCGGCCATTGCTCCAGAGATAGGCGCGGTAATTGCCGATCAGGCCATCGAAGAAGCGCTGCCGTGTTTCCACCTGGGCGATGACGAAAGGACGCTTCAGGCTGTCGTTGAACGTCGCGCCGCCACCGGCGCCGAATACGCCCAGCGAGGCGCCCCAGCCGGTGGGTTTGAACTGGTTGTTCTGGTAAGCCAGACGCAGGCCGGGGGCGAAGCCGTAGGCATCCAGCCCGGCGCCGCCGCCCGCGTCCAGCAACGGGTTGTGGACGAAGGCCAGGTTCATGAAACGGGTCGTCTCGTCGTCCGCCGCCGCGTTCTGGTCGAAGAACAGGAACGGGTCGATCTTGCCGAAGTTGAGTTCCAGATGCTCCCGGCTTCTGGCCTTGACGCCACCCAGCGGCAAGGGCACTTCAAGTTGATACCAGGCCTGGGCGAGTATCGGCGAGGCGTTGTCCGCCTGGCCGCCGCCGCTCAACTGAAACGCGGTGGCATTGGGCGCCGAGAAGCCGGGATGGAGGCCGCTCAGGCCGTCGCCCTGGCCCGTGCGGAAGTGGAAGAACAGCTTGCCGTCGGCCTGCGCCACCCGGCCGCCGGGCAGACTGACCTGGGCATCGCCGCGCCAGGACAACTGCGACTCCGCGCGGCCGTTGACGGCGCCGCCGGCGTTGGCGTGTTGCGCCAGCGTGGTGAACGACACGCCGGCGGTGATACCTTCCAGCGCCTCGACCATGCGCGCCTGCTTTTTCATGCCCAGCGCCTGGAATTCCACCGCCTTCAGGCGGGTGGCGATTTCCGGTTCGCTCTGCGACAGCCGGTCGCTGGCCATGGCATTTTCGATTTTGGCGCCGGCGCTTTCCAGTTGTTGCACGCGTGCTTCCAACACCCCATCGGCGCCGGATTTCCGAGTGGCCAGCTGCCGCTCCAGCTCGGCATTACGGGTTTCCAGCCGCGCCAGCCGATCTTGCAGATGTTGCAGGGCTTCGAGCATTTCCGGCGAAATCTCGCCCGCGCCAGCCGGGCCGCTGGCCGCCAGCGCCAAGGCCAGCGTGCGCAGTGTTCGCTTCGCCATCTCAGTACCCGCCCTTCTTGCCGATGCCGGCGAAGACGAAGTCGTAATCCACCGAGAACGCCTTGAACCACGGGCGCACGCCGGTGAGGCGGTCGGTATGGCGGTGGAAATGGTGGCCGGCGGGGTTATCCGGATCGTTGGGCGGCAGGATGGTGAACTTCAGCGTGTACTTGCCCGGCCCCAGCAACTTGACGTTGTCGCCGTAGTGCGCGCCGTCACTGGCCACCATGGGCAGGAAATCGCCCTTGGCGCACTCGCCGCCCTGCTTGCACACCTCGTACTTCACCAGCAGATACGGCACCCAGTCGCCCTCGGCGAAACCGTTCGGGTTGTTCGCCAGGGCATGGATGTCGGCCTCCAGATGCACATCGGACTTGCCGGCGGGCAGCATGGCGTGGCCCATGACCGACTCCATCTCCACAGGTTGCAGGTAAACGGCGCCGATCTCCATGCCGTTGCGGTTCTGCGGCGAACCGATGGGGTATTCCACCGCCATGGCGGCGCTGGACAGGCCGGCGGCCAGCGCCAGGGTGGAAAGGACGAGTAAGGGCTTGCTTTGCATGGACTTCTCCAATCAGTGAGTAATCAGTCATTTCTGGCTGGCTACAGGGACTGGAAAGTCCTTTGGCTGGCGTTGTTCGTCGCCGAGGCGACGGGCCTATTTCGTCAGGATCAACTTGCCGTTCTTGGTCAGGCGCAATTGATAGCACTCGCCGCCATGCTCGATCCGCAGAACCGGCTGGCCCCGCATCAATACCGCCGCGTTCACCACTTCCGGCATGGTCGATGGGGGTTTCACGGCTTGGTTTTGAGTGGCGGCGTTCATGTGGCGAATCTTATATGCGAACCATTCTCAAATGCAAGCGGTTCTCATTTGGAATGTTGCCGTTCACCGAAAGCGCGCGCTGGGGCACACTGGCGGCCTTCCCGCACTTGAACCGCCTATCCGATGAAATTCACTCCCGAATCCTTCCGTGCCTGGGAGCACAAGAAGGTCACCCTGCTGGGCATGTCCGGCGTCGGCAAGACCTATATCTCCGCCCTGTTGCGCCGCCACGACTGGTTCCATTTCTCCGGCGACTACCGCATCGGCACCCGTTACCTGGACGAACCCATCCTCGACCTGATCAAGCAGCAGGCGATGCGGGTGCCGTTCTTGCGCGAGTTGTTGCGCAACGACTGGATCGACGTCCGCAACAACATCAAGATTCAGGATCTCGGCCCGGTATTGTCCTTCGTCGGCAAGCTTGGCAACCCGGACTATGCCGGGCTCTCCCTACCCGAATTCAGTCGCCGCCAGTCGATGTACCGGGAGGGCGAGATCGCCGCCATGAAGGATGTGCCGGAGTTCATCCGCAAGGCCCAGGAAATCTACGGCTACGACCATTTCGTCAACGACGTCGGCGGCAGCCTGTGCGAGCTGGAGGACGATTCCGTGATTGACCTGCTGGCCGAGCACACCCTGATTCTCTACATCAAGGTGACGACGAAAGACGAGGAGGAAACCCTGATCCGCCGCGCCCAGAGCGACCCCAAGCCGCTCTATTACCGCCCCGCCTTCCTGGCGGAAAACCTGCCCGTGTACATGGCGGAAAAGGGTCTGGAATTCGTCGCCCAGGTCGAACCCAACGACTTCACCCGTTGGGTATTCCCGCGCCTGTTCCACTCCCGCGTCCCGCGCTATGAAGCCATCGCCGAGCCGCACGGCTACACGGTCACCTCGCGGGAAGTCGCGCAGGTGAAGAATCAGGCGGATTTTCTGGAACTGGTGGCAACGGCCATCGCGCGCAAGGGCTAAGCACGTACGAGTCGACCAACTCACTCTGGCACTCTGGCCTATCGCGAGCGCTCCCCCGTAGGTCAGGCTGCGTCTTCATCGCTGCCTGACGGTGCAACACATGCTTTCTGAGCTTTCGGGTAAAGGCGGTGTTTGGGTGACGATCGTCAGGCAGCGATGAAGCCGCAGCCTGACCTACAAACTGGTGGCAACGGCCATCGCGCGCAAGGGTTGAGCGCCGTCTCGGGCGGGGGGGTGCGGTAGGGTGCGGTGAGGGACGAACCGCACCAAGCAACTGTGGCCGATGCGGTTCGCCATGCTCACCACATCCTACGAGCGTTACTACCCTCCTATCCCGTCCACCTTCTCCACCCGCGTGATCCGATCCAGCACTTGGCCTTTGCGGGCGCGGCGGTGGCGGTGTTTTTCCAGGGCTTCGCCGCTCAGCACCACGTTGGCGGGGCGGCCGAGGCGGGTTTTGCCTTCGACGGCCAGGCGCTGGCCGTCGAAGGTGGTCAGCGCCAGGAGACGTTCGTTGTCTTCCAGTTTCATCAACTGCACACCTTTGCCGCCGCTGAGAATCTTCATTTCTTCCAGGGGGAAGGCGAGCAGCTTGCCGTTGTCGGCGGCCACCGCGACCCAGGTGCCGGCCAGGCGCGCCGGGGGCAGGGGTTGCCAGCCGGGTTCCAGGGTGAGGAAGGCCTTGCCGGCGCGTTGCTTCGAGACCAGATCGCTCAGATGGCAGAGGAAGCCGTAGCCGCCATTGCTGGCGATCAGCCAGCGCGAGTCCGGGGCGGCGGAGAGGGCGTAGAGCAGGCGTTCGCCCTTGGCGAGTTCGGCCAGGGTGGCGAGCGGGACGCCGTCGCCACGGCCGGTGGGCAGATCGGGGATGCGGATGGCATAGCTGCGCCCGGCGCTGTCGAGCAGGGCCAGCGGCCAGGTGGTGCGGGTTTCCAGCACGGCCAGGGCGCTGTCGCCGGCCTTGTACTGGATCGCGGCCGGGTCAAGGCCGTGCCCGACCCGCGCGCGCAGCCAGCCATTCTTCGAAACGATGACGGTGACCGGTTCGTCGACGATTGCGTCGTCGCTGTTGGCTGCGGTAATGGCCTGCGCGGTTTCGATCAGGCTGCGCCGCTCGTCGCCGTACTTCTTCGCATCGGCGCGGATTTCGCTGATCACCAGACGTTTCAGTTCGCCCTCGTCGCCGAGCAGCTTGAGCAGGCCTTCCTTTTCAGCGCGCAGCTCACCCAGTTCCTTCTCGATCTTGATGCCTTCCAGCCGGGCCAATTGGCGCAGGCGGATTTCCAGGATGTCGTCGGCCTGGATTTCACTGAGCGCGAAGGCGGCCATGAGGTCGGCCTTGGGGTCGTCGGCTTCGCGGATGACGTGGATGACTTCGTCGATGTTGAGCAAGACCGCCTGACGACCTTCCAGGATGTGGATGCGGCGGTTGACGGCGTCGAGGCGGTGCGCGGTCCGGCGCCGCACGGTATCGACGCGGAAGCTGGCCCATTCGCCAATCAGAGCCGCCAGCCCCTTCTGGCCGGGACGGCCGTCGCGGCCGACCACGGTGAGGTTCATCGGCGCGGTGGTTTCCAGGCTGGTCTGGGCCAGCAGCAGGCGCATGAAGCTGTCCGGGTCCTGGTTGCGCGATTGCGGTTCCAGGACGATGCGCACCGGCGCCTTCTCGTCGGATTCGTCGCGCGCGGCTTCCAGGGCGGCGAGCAGAGCGGCCTTGAGGGTCTTCTGTTCCTGGGAAAGCTCTTTCTTGCCGGTCTTGATCTGCGGGTTGGTGAGGGCGTCGATCTGGGTCAGCACCTGGGCGGTGGAGACACCGGGCGGCAATTCCGTGACCACGACGCGCCATTGCCCGCGCGCCAGCGGCTCGACCTGCCAGCGCGCGCGCACGCGCAGGCTGCCGCGCCCGGTCTCGTAGGCGGCGCGGATGTCGGCCGGGTTGGAGATGATCTGGCCGCCGCCGGGGAAGTCGGGGCCGGGCACGAAGGCAAGCAACTCGGCGGTCGTGGCTTCTGGGTGCTTGAGCACATGCACGCCGGCTTCGGCCAGTTCGCGCAGGTTGTGCGAAGGGATTTCCGTGGCCATGCCGACGGCGATGCCGGAGGCGCCATTGGCCAGCAGCAGCGGCAGACGCGCCGGCAGCAGGACCGGCTCCTTGAAGGCGCCGTCATAGTTGGGTTTGAAATCGACCGTGCCGGCGTCGATTTCCGCCAGCAGCAATTCGGCGATGGGGGTGAGGCGGCTTTCCGTGTAACGCATCGCCGCCGCGCCGTCGCCGTCGCGCGAGCCGAAGTTGCCCTGGCCGTCGATCAAGGGGTAACGCAGGGTGAAGCTCTGCGCCATGCGCACCATGGCGTCGTAGACCGACTGGTCGCCGTGCGGGTGCAGCTTGCCGATGACATCGCCGACCACGCGCGCGGATTTGACGTGCTTGGTGGTGGCGGAGAGACCCATCTCGCGCATGGAGTAAAGAATCCGCCGCTGCACCGGCTTCATGCCGTCTTCGACATGCGGCAGCGCCCGGCCCAGTACCACGCTCATGGCATAGGAGAGGTAGCAGCGCTCGGCGAATTCGCCCAGGGGGAGATAGTCCTTCGGCGGCGCTTCGTCACCTGAAGGGGGCAAGGGCGGCGGCGCGGGGGGCTCGCTCGCGGCGGTGGGCGCCACGAACAGGTCAAGGGTCAGGGAATCGTCGTGCTGGGTCATTGATGGCTGCGCGGTTCTAAATGGGTGGGGGTAGGCGCGCACTTGTAGCGCCGGCATCCTTGCCAGCGTCTTTTAAAACAGCCGGCTGGAAGCCGGCGCTACAACCGTTGCGTCGGGTTACGCTGCGCTAACCCGACCTACGTGGCACCCGTTTTGGTTGCCTGGTGCGCCTTCGATTTGGCGCGGCAATCCGCGCATTTCCAGCGTTTGGCGCCGTTCGCGCAGCGCACCAGGGCGCCTCCCAGGAGGGGTTTGGTGCGGCCGCAACTGGAGCAGAAACGCCGCTCCTCCATGTCGCTCGCCGTCAGGGGTGTTTCTGGTGTTTCCTGTGTCATATATCCGCCTCTACCGTGTTGCCTTTTGCTTCCATCCATTCCCGGCGCGCGCCGGCCTCTCCTTTGCCCATGAGCATGTCGAACATGGCGATCGCCGCGGCCATTTCCTCGCGCGACACCCGCACCGGCAATACCCGGCGAGTGGCCGGGCTCATCGCGGTTTCCCGCAATTGTTCCGGATTCATCTCGCCCAGGCCCTTGAATCGGCCCACTTCGATGGACTCCGGTTTCACCCCGTCACGCACCAGGCGGTCGCGAATCGCCGTCAACTCGTCGTCGTCCAGAGCGTAGAAACGGCGCATCGGTTTTTTGCCGCGCGCCGGCACGTCCACCCGATACAACGGCGGCTGCGCCACACAGATGCGACCCTGTTCCACCAGCCGTGGAAAGTGGCGGAAGAACAGGGTGAGCAACAGGGTGTTGATGTGGGAACCATCGACATCGGCATCCGCCATCAACACTACCTTGCCATATCTGAGGCCGGAAAGGTCGGGATGATCGTCGATACCGTGCCGTTCCACCCCCAGGGCGACGGCGATGTCATGCACTTCGTTGTTGGCGTAGAGGCGTTCCGGCTCCACTTCCCAGGTGTTCAGCACCTTGCCGCGCAGGGGCAGGATGGCCTGGGTTTCGCGGTCGCGCGCCTGCTTGGCGGAGCCGCCGGCGGAATCGCCTTCGACCAGAAACAGTTCGTTGCTTTCCATGTCGCTGCCGCTGGCATCGGACAACTTGCCCGGCAGCACCACCACGGAAGATTGTTTGCGCTTCTCCACCTTCTGCGCCGATTTCAGCCGGCTCGCCGCCGCCCGCGCGGCCAGTTCGGCCAGCGTCTTGCCGTGCTCGACATGGCCGTTGAGCCAGACCTCGAAGGGGTCGCGCACCATCGAAGAGACCAGTTTCACCGCCTCGCGCGAGTTGAGTTTTTCTTTCACCTGGCCCTGGAACTGCGGATCGAGGATGCGCGCCGAGAGCACGAAGCTCATGCGTCCGCAAACATCTTCCTGGCGCAACTGCACGCCGCGCGGCAACAGGCCGTGGTGTTCGGCGAAGGCCTTCACGGCGTCGAACACACCGGCTTTCAAGCCGGCTTCGTGGGTGCCGCCCTGCGCGGTGTGGATCAGGTTGACGAAGCTCTCCGCCGCGCCCGCCCCGTCCGCCCAGGTGAACACCCAGGCCGCGCCCTCGCCCTTGGCGTAGCCACCACCGCCCTCGCCGTCGGCATAGCGCTCGCCGGAGAAGGCGGGCACCAGGGGTTCGGCGTCACCCAGCAATTCCGCCAGGTATTGCGGCAGGCCGTTCGGGTAGGCCCAGGCTTTTTCCTGCTCGCCCTCCTCGCGCTCGATCACCAGCTTCACGGTCACGCCGGGCAGCAACACCGCCTTGGCGCGCAGCAGGCGTTCCAATTCCGCCAGCGAGATGCGCGGGCTGTCGAAAAACGCCGGATCGGGCCAGGCGCGCACCAGGGTGCCGCTGTCCTTCTTCGCGCACTTGCCGGTGATTTCCAGCGGTTTCTCCAGGCGGCCGCCGTCGATGAATTCAACCTGATGTATCTCGCCGTCGCGCTTCACGGTGACGCTCAAGCGGGTGGACAAGGCATTGGTGACCGAGACGCCGACCCCGTGCAGACCGCCGGAAAAAGCATAAGCGCCGTCGCCGCTGGTCTTGTCGAACTTGCCGCCGGCGTGCAGGCGGGTGAACACCACGACCACGGTCGGCTCTTTCTCGGTGGGATGCGGCCCCACCGGAATGCCGCGGCCATCGTCCGCCACCGAAACCGAGCCATCGAGATGCACGCGCACCGTGAGATTGTGGGCGTAGCCGGCCAGCGCCTCGTCGGCGGCGTTGTCGATCACTTCCTGGATGACGTGCGTCGGCGAGTCGGTACGCGTGTACATGCCCGGCCGCGCGCGCACCGGCTCCAGGCCTTTAAGAACCTTGATCGAGGATTCGTCGTAAAGCGTCATTCGGTGTCGTTTTGTACTGTGGCGGTACGGCAAAGGCGCAAGTAAACGGGCAAGTCACCTTCGATGCAAGCTTTCGCGACACGCGAAGCGGTCATCGGGTTGTCATGGGGTTGCCATTAACGGCTTAATATCCCGCGCCAACCCCCAGTGGAGAGCCTTGGAGAACCTTCATGCCCATCGTCGCCCATAACGATCTGCCCGCCCTGCAACGCCTGCGCGAGGCGGGAACGACCATCGTGCTGCCGCGGGAGCGAGCGGCGCACCAGGACATCCGCGAGTTGCATATCGGTTTGCTGAACATGATGCCGGACGCGGCGCTGGAGGCGACCGAGCGGCAGTTCTTCCGTTTGATCGGTGAGAGCAACCCGATCGCGCAGTTCTATGTGCACCCGTTCACGCTCGATGCCATTCCGCGCGGCGAGAAAGCGGCGGCGCATATCGCGCGCTATTACGAGCCGTTCGAGAAAATCCGCGCGGAAGGACTGGACGCGCTGATCATCACCGGCGCCAACGTCACCGGCGAGGATTTGTCGAAGGAGCCGTTCTGGGGGCCGCTGGGCGAGGTCATCGACTGGGCCTGGGGCAACGTCACCACCACTTTGCTGTCCTGCCTGGCCACCCATGCGGTGCTGCATTTCCGTTACGACCAGCCGCGCGTGCGGCAGCAAGCCAAGCGCTGGGGCGTGTTCTCGCATCGGGTGATGGACAAGCGACATCCGCTGGTGGGTGACGTGAACACCCGCTTCGACGTGCCGCATTCGCGCTGGAACGACGTCTCGCGCGCCCAGTTCGAAGCCGCCGGCCTGCGCGTGCTGGTGGAAAGCGAGGAAGTGGGCGTGCATCTGGCCACCAGCCACGATGGCCTGCGCATGGTGTTTTTCCAGGGCCACCCGGAATACGACACGATTTCCCTGCTGAAGGAATACAAGCGCGACGCGCTGCTGGCGGCGCAAGGCAAGCTGCCCTCCCCGCCGCCCTTCCCGGACAATTATCTGCATCCGCATGAGCAGGCGATCCTGCTGGAATGGCGCGAGCATCTGCATATAGCGGTGGCGGCGGGCGAGCCGCCGCCGGCATTTCCGGAAACGCTGGTGGCGGCCAATCTCGACAACACCTGGCACGACACCGCCGAAGCCGTGATCGGCAACTGGATGGGCTGCATGTATCAAGTGACCCACCGCGATCGCAAGCAGCCGTTCATGGATGGGGTGAACCCGGATGATCCATTCGCTATCTACTCGTAGCATCCGGGCTGCTGGTATGTTTCCGCCGTCGCGTCATCTACCGTTGTTCCCTCACCCCCAGCCCCTCTCCCAGCGGGAGAGGGGAGCAAGGAGACACCCATGCAACACCTGACCCCGAAAGAAACCCACGAATTTCTGCGTAGCCATCCGGACGCGGTGTTCATCGACTGCCGTTCGGAGTTCGAATTTCTCTTCGTCGGGCATCCGGTGGGAGCCATCCTCATCGCCTGGTACGAGGGCATCAACTGGGATCTCAATCCGCATTTTCTCGGCCAGGTGCGCATGGCCGCCTCGCACCATCGCCCGGTGTTGCTGATCTGCCGCTCCGGCAACCGCTCGAAAGAAGCCGGCGAGTATCTGGAGAAAAACGGGTTTTCCGATGTCTACAACGTGCTCTACGGCTTCGAGGGCGAACTGGACGACAACCACCAACGTTCCACCCACAACGGCTGGCGCTTCGACGGGTTGCCCTGGGAGCAGTGCTGACCTGTTCCCCCCTTTCCCAAAGGGGGGTAGGGGGGATTTGCCGACATTGGCATTGATCTGAGCCGGGTTAAATCCCCCCCGGCCCCCCTTTGAAAAAGGGGGGAACAAACCACCGACCCATCCTCCCTCCATGAACCGCGCCGAACCCATCGAAAACCTGCTGCTGAACCTTGCCAAGAACCTGGGCAATCCGCCCATGTTGCTGGAGCTGGCCGTGCTGGTTGCCCTGGTGGCCCTGTCCTGGCTGCTGATGAAAGCTTTGCGCAAACGCGCCGACCACGTCGGCGCGGAGAAGCGGCTGATTCACCTTTCCCCCGCGGAATGGGGCCGGCTGGCGCTGCCCGCCCTGCTGCTGCCGATGATCCTGGTCGGTCGCGCGGTGCTGGAACATTGGCAGCCCGTGCATCTGCTCAATCTGGTCTTGCCACTACTCGGTTCGTACTTCGCCATTCAGGCCGTGCTGCACCTGCTGCGCCGGGCGTTCAAGCCGGGGCGCACGCTGCTGTCGCTGCAACGCGTCGTGTCCTGGCTGGTGCTGTGCGGCGTGGCGCTGCATGTCACCGGCTATCTCGATGCCGTGATTGCCGCCCTGGACGGCATCGGCTTCCATGTCGGCAAGCAATATCTCTCGCTCTATACCGTCCTGGTCGGTCTGCTCTCACTGGGCGCGCTGCTTACCCTGGCGCTGTGGCTGAGCAAGGTCGTGGAGGGGCGCCTGGCCATCGCCATGCCGGGCAACGCCAATCTGCGTCTGGCCATCACCAAGATGACACAGGGCTTGCTGATTCTGCTGGCGATCCTGATCGCCCTGCCGCTGGTGGGCATCGACATCACCGTGCTCTCGGTATTCGGCGGCGCCCTCGGTGTCGGCCTGGGCCTGGGCTTGCAGAAAATCGCCGCCAACTACGTCTCCGGCTTCACCCTGCTGCTCGACCAGTCGATCCGCATTGGCGACATGGTGACGGTGGGCCCGTTTTTTGGCGAGATCACCCGCATCGCCACGCGCTATACGGTGATACGCAGCCTGGACGGCACGGAAACCATCATCCCCAACGACACCCTGATTACCTCGGCGGTGGTCAATCACACCCTGGCCAATCGCGACAATCGCATCATGCTGCCGGTCCAGGTGGCCTACGGCACGGACCTCGCGGCCGCGAAACGAGTCTTGCTGGAGGCCCTGGCGACGGTGGACGGCCCGCTGGCGGAACCGCCGCCCCAGGTGCAATTGAGCAGTTTCGGCGACAACGGCATCAACCTCGATCTGGTGTTCTGGATCGACCACCCGGAAGCGGGCGAGCGCCAGCTGCGCTCGGACATCAACTGGGCCATCTGGGAAGGCTTCCAGCACGTCGGCATCGAAATCCCCTTTCCGCAACGGGTTGTGCATCTGGCCCGCGAGGCCAACAATCCCGCCTCAGCCAGCCAAACGAGTCCCGCATGAGCGAATATCTGAATGGATTGATCGACCTGCCCTGGTGGGGTTACGTCCTGACCACTCTGGCGCTGACCCACATCAGCATCGCCAGCATCACCATCTTCCTGCATCGCGCGCAGGCGCATCGGGCGCTCGACCTTTCCCCCATCGCCAGCCATTTCTTCCGCTTCTGGCTCTGGCTCACGACCGGCGCCGTCACCAAGGAATGGGTCAGCGTGCACCGCAAACACCACGCCAAATGCGAAACCGCCGAAGACCCGCACAGCCCGGTCGTCCTCGGCATCGGCACGGTGCTGACGCACGGTTATGAGTTGTATCAGGCCGAAGCCGGCAAGGCCGCCACGCGCGAGCGCTACGGCCACGGCACACCGGATGACTGGCTGGAGCGCAATCTCTATAGCGGACGCCGCAATCTCGGCATCGTCCTCATGCTGATCATCGACCTCGCGCTGTTCGGCGCCATCGGCCTGACCCTCTGGGCGGTGCAGATGCTCTGGATGCCGGTATTCGCCGCCGGCATCATCAACGGCGCCGGCCACCATGTCGGTTACCGCAACTTCGCCTGCGATGACGCCAGCAGCAACATCGTGCCCTGGGGCATCCTGATCGGCGGCGAGGAACTGCACAACAACCATCACGCCTACGGCAGTTCCGCCAAGCTCTCCAACCGCTGGTACGAAATCGACATCGGCTGGGGCTACATCCGTGCCCTGGAGTTTTTCGGCCTGGCCAACGTCAAGAAAGTCGCGCCGAAAGTGCGCTGGGGCGAGATCAAGCACTTCTGCGATGCCGAATTGCTGCATAGCGTGGTCACCCACCGCTACGACGTGCTCACCCGCTACGCGCGCGGCATGAAACGCATCTATGCCGAGGAACTCAAGAAACTGGCCGCCAACCTGCCCCACGGCATCACGCTCAAACAGGCACGCGCCTGGTTCGGCCGCAACCTCGCCGATCTGAAAACCAGTGAGCGACAGCAACTGCAAACCCTGCTGGCGCAAAGCCCGCGCCTCAACACCCTGTACCAGATGCGCCAGGAACTCACCGCGCTGTGGGGCCGTTCCACCGCCTCCAGCGAGCAATTGGTAAGGCAACTCCAGGACTGGTGCCAACGCGCCGAAAGCAGCGGCATCGAAGCGCTCTCGCAGTTCTCGTTGCGGCTGCGCCGCTACGCTTGAGCGGCAACACTCGGTGGCCCGCCGGGCAGGGTCACCATTTCTTCATCTTTCTGTCACCGTCAGGTAATCGCGCTTTCTTACCTTTGCCGCACCACCGCAAAGAAAAGGAAAACGCATGCTCCAGGAACGCTCCGGGCAGGAAAGCAGGACCAGGAAACAGTTTCGCGTCGCCATGGCGCGGCATCAGGATGAAGTGCGCGAGGCGCAACGGCTGCGCTGGAAGGTATTCGGCGAGGAAATGGGCGCCCGCCTCACCACCCCGGAAGCGGGCCTCGACATCGACCTCTACGACGCCTTTTGCGAGCACCTGCTGGTGCGCGACCCGGACAACGGCGAAGTGGTGGGCACCTACCGCATCCTCAGCCCGGGCAACGCCAAGCGCGTGGGCAGCTACTACTCGGAAAGCGAATTCGACCTCACCCGCCTGCAACACCTGCGCGGGCGCATGGTGGAACTGGGACGCTCCTGCGTGCATGCCGATTACCGCAGCGGCGGCGTCATCACCCACCTGTGGGCCGGCCTGGCCGAGTACATGCTGAAAAGCGGCCATGAATACCTGATCGGCTGCGCCAGCATCGGCATGGCCGACGGCGGCCACAACGCCGCCGGCATCTGGCACGCGGTCAAGGAGAAGCATCTGGCGCCGATCGAATGGCGCGTCTTCCCGCGCTGCCCGCTGCCGCTGGAATCTCTGGAAAGCGTGGCCGCGCCGGTGCTGCCGCCCCTGGTCAAAGGCTATTTACGCCTGGGCGCCCATGTCTGTGGCGAACCGGCCTGGGACCCGGATTTCAACACCGCCGACCTGCCCATCCTGCTGCCTTTGAAGAACCTCAACCCGGTCTACGCGCGCCACTTCCTGAAGCAGGCGTGAGTAGAGGCGACCGGCCGGGTAGGGACGACCGGCCGGTCGCCCCTACAATGCCGGCATGTTGTCGCCAACCCTGAAATTCCTGCGCGTGGTCGTCCATATCCTGGCCGGCACGCTTCTCGTGCTGCTGCGCTTCCCGTCGCTGGATCGACCGGAACGGGCGCGCCGGGTAACACGCTGGGCGACGCAATTGCTGGCGATGCTCGCGGTGCGAGTGCGAGTGCGCGGTGAGCTACCGGCTGCGGGCGGCGCCCTCGTCGCCGCCAATCACGTCTCCTGGCTGGACATCCACCTGCTCCACAGCCTGTTGCCGGCGCGCTTCATTTCCAAGGCTGAAGTGCGCAACTGGCCGGTGTTCGGCCGCTTCGCGGAGGCCTCCGGCACGGTATTCCTGGTGCGCGAGAAAAAAGCCGACGCGATGCGGGTGAACCAGCTCATGGCCGAGCATCTGCGCGAGGGCGATTGCCTGGCGCTGTTCCCGGAAGGCACCACCTCGGACGGCCGCGGTGTGCTGCCGTTCTTCCCCTCGCTGTTCCAGCCGGCGGTGGAGGCAAAGACGGCGGTCTGGCCGGTGTTCATTCGCTACCGGAATGGCGACGGCTCGCTCTGTATCGAAGCGGCTTATTACGCCCAGATCAACCTGGGCGAATCGCTACGGAAAATCCTGAAGCTGAAGGAAATCCACGCGGAAGTGACTTTTTTGCCGCCGATTGCCAGTGAAGGCCTCACCCGGCGCGAACTGGCGCGTAGCACCGAAGAAGCGATCCGGGCGGCGATGGGGTAGTAGCTCCCCCCTTTCCCAAAGGGGGGCTGGGGGGGATTTCTACAAGGTCTGCGCCAGGACAAGCGTTGCCAAATCCCCCCCGCCCCCCTTTGAAAAAGGGGGGTTCCACACCCGCTATCGCGCCTGGCAGCGCACCTGGAAGCACTGCTCGTCTTCCAGCCTGAACGCGGTCAGCGCGCCGCCCCAGAGGCAGCCGGTGTCCAGCGCCACCACATCTTCGCGCACCATCAGGCCGAGCGTGGACCAATGTCCGAACAGGATGCGCGCGTCGCCGCTCCTGCGATTGGGGAAATCGAACCAGGGAACGAGGTCTTCTGGCGCCGTGTCCAGGCCCAGCTTGTGCTGGTATTCCAGGCTGCCGTCGACGTGCAGATAGCGGGTGCGGGTCAGCGCATTGGCGATGAAACGCAGGCGATCCTGGCCGCTGAGCAGCGGGCTCCAGCGGCGCGGCTCGTTGCCGTACATGTCTTTCAGGAAGGCGCGCCAGCGCGGCCCGCGCAAGGCCCGTTCCAGCTCACCGGCATGCAACTCGGCGGCATCGGCGTCCCACTCCGGCGGCAGGCCGGCGTGCAGCATCAGCCATTCCCCGTCCCGGTACAGCATGGGGCGGTGACGCAGCCATTCCAGCAGCGCCGCGCGGTCGGGCGCTTGCAGGATCAGGTCCAGCGTGTCCTTGCGGTGCGGCGGCACGAAGCCTTCCGCCACCGCCAGCAAATGCAGATCGTGATTACCCAGCACCGCCACCACGCAATCGTCGTGTTGCATGCACCAGCGCAGCACGGCCAGCGAATCCTCGCCACGATTGACCAGGTCGCCGGTGATCCACAGACGGTCACGGACGCGATCGAATTTCAGGGCGGCAAGCAACGTTTCCAGCGCTTCGTTACAACCCTGGATGTCGCCGACGACGTAGGTGCTCATGGAAACCTCTTGGTGAATTCGGTAGGTCGGGTTAGCGAAGCGTAACCCGACGTCCATCGCGGCGGGGCCGATTACACCGCATCCGGCCCTTGCAGCGTCATCAGCGGCTTCATCGCGGTGAGCAGGCTGGCGAACAGTTTGGAGTGGAGTTTTTCCTGTTCCGCCAGCAGGTTCTTCATCTGGTAGCGCTGCATCGGCATCGCGAAGCAAGCCGGGCAGTTCTCGAATATCACCGGCAAGCCGGCGCGGTTGGCGAAGTCGCGGGTCTGCCGCTCGCGCGCGTAGACCAGGGGGCGGATCACCCGCACGTCACCGGCATCGTTCAGGTAATGCGCCTGCATGGTGCGCAGCTTGCCGCCGAAGAACGCGCTCATCAGGAAGCTTTCCGCCAGGTCATCCAGGTGCTGCGCCAGCGCCAGCACGCCGTAGCCGTTCTCGCGCGCGATGCGGTAAAGGATGCCGCGCCGCATGCGCGAGCAATAGGCGCAGAAGGAGTCGCCCTTCATGTGTTCGGCGGCGGATTCGAGGATGGGCTGGCTTTCATAGAAATAGGTCACGCCCAGATCCGCCAGGTAGCCCTTGAGCGGCGAGGGGTCGAACTCGGGCGATTGCGGATCGACCGTACAGGCCGCCAGCTCGAACTTCACCGGCGCCTTCTTTTGCAGGTGCAGCAGGATCTGGAGCAGCGTGAGGCTGTCCTTGCCGCCGGAGAGACCGAGCAGAATGCGGTCGCCGTCACGGATCATGGCGAAGTCGCCGATGGCGCGGCCGGCGGCGGTGAGCAGCGGGCGCGAGGGGGTGGCGGGGACGGCGGTGGTTCCCCCCTTTTTCAAAGGGGGGTTAGGGGGGATTTCTGAGACGGCCGCACAGTCAAACGTCGCTAAATCCCCCTCATTCCCCCTTTGGGAAAGGGGGAGGCCACTCTCGCCGGCACTTTCATTCATATCAGCGGCCGACGCGAAAAGCGCCGTTGCCAAGTGGGGTTCCCGCATGGGAGGGGGCGTCTCGTTCATAGCAGCGGCTTGATCAACGCTTCCATGCGCTCGCGCGACACCGCGCCGGTGAGGCCGGCGATAGCGTTGCCCTTGCGGTCGAACACCACGGTGTAGGGCAGGCCGCCGAGGCGGTTGCCGGCGATTCGGCCGAGGTCCACGGCCTCGGCGCCGCCCAGCAGGATGGGGTAGTTCATGCCTTCGCCGTCGGCGTAGGCCGCGACCTTGTCGTGTTCATCCAGCGCCACGCCGACGAATTGCAGGCCCTGCTTGCCGAATTGTTCCTGGAGCGCGATGAAGCCGGGGATTTCCTCGCGGCAGGGTGGGCACCAAGGCGCCCAGAAATTCACCACCACCACCTTGCCCAGCCATTGCGTCAGCGGCTGTTGCCGCCCGGCGAGGTCGGGCAGGCTGGCCTCCCAGAATTGCGCGGAACGCAGCTCGACCGGCGCGGGCGCTTCGGGCGCGGGGGAATGGAAAAACCGCTGGGCAACCACCCCGGCGCCGGCCAGGGCCAGCGCGGCGGCGAACAACAACAGTTTCTTGTCGATCACGGCAAGGCTTGGTCCACGCTGCGCAGGAATTTCTCGGGCGGCTCATAGCCGACCACGCGATAGGCCACTTCCTGGCCGGTCTTGTCCCAGAAGATAATGCCGGGCGGGCCGAATAGCTTGAAGCGCGCCAGCAGCGCCTTGTCGTCGGCGGTGTTGGCGGTGACGTCAGCCTGGAGCAGCAACACATTATCGAGACGCGCCCGCACCTTGGCGTCGGCGAAAGTGAATTTCTCCATTTCCTTGCACGACACGCACCAGTCGGCATAGAAGTCCAGCATCACCGCGCGGCCGCCGGCGCCCTTCACGGCGGCATCCAGTTCGGCGGCGTTTTTCACGCGCTGGAAGGTCATATGCGGCGCCACCTCGGCCGCGCCGGCGACACCGCCCTTGAAGATGGCCAGCGGTTGCAGCATGTCGCGGCCACCGCCCAGGGCGCCCAGCAGCATGGCGATGCCGACCACCAGGCTGATCAGGCCGGTGCCTTTCCAGAAGCGGGACCAGCCGCTGGCGTTCACCGCCAGGGGCTCCAGGGCCTTGAGGTAGACGCCGGAAATCATCAGCAGGGCGGCCCACATCAGCATCTGCACGATGGCCGACAACACCGGCGAAATCAGCCAGATCGCCACGGCCAACAGGGAGACGCCGAAGAATTTCTTCACCGACTCCATCCAGCCGCCCGCGCGCGGCAGCAGGGCGCCGGCGGAAAGGCCGACCAGCAGAAGCGGCACGCCCATGCCCATGGCCAGGAAGAACAGGGAAATCGCGCCCAGCACCACATCACCGGTCTGACTGATATAGAGCAGCGCGCCGGCCAGGGGCGCGGCGACACAGGGACCGACGATCAGCGCGGAGATCACGCCCATCAGGAACACGCTGGCAAAACGGCCGCCCTTGACGCGGTTGCTGGCCTCGGTGAAGCGGCTTTGCAGGAAGCTGGGCAGTTGCAGCTCGTAGAAGCCGAACATGGACATGGCCAGCGCCACAAAGATGGCCGCCCCCGTGCCCAGCGCCCAGGGGTTCTGCAGGGCGTTGGAAATCAGGGTGCCGGACAGCCCCGCCGCCACGCCGGCCAGGGAGTAGGTGAAGGCCATGCCGAGGACGTAGGCCAACGACAGCATGAATCCCTTGCGCTTGGTGATACCCGCGCCCTGGCCGACGATGATGCCGGAGAGGATGGGAATCATCGGGAACACGCAGGGGGTGAACGAGAGCAGCAGACCGAAACCGAAGAAGCTGGCCACCACCACCCAGTAATTGCCGCCTTCGAGCAGCGCGGTGATCCGGCCCGCGTCGGAGGTGTCCTTGGCGGGCGCGCTGGCGACGGGCGCCGGCGGTACGCTGACGGCGACTGGCGCGCCGGTGCTCGCTTCGGCGGCCGGCGGCGGGGCTGCTTCGGCGACCGGCTCGGGGGCGATTTCCGCAAACGCGGCGGCCGGCGCGGCGGGAATGGGCGCGGCGAGTTTCACGGACAGATCGAAGTTCTGCTCCTGCGGCGGATAGCAGATGCCCTTCTCGCTGCATCCCTGGTAGACGGCAGTGAGCTTCAGCTTGCTGGTCCCCGCCGGTAGGCCGGCCAGCTTCACCACGGCGCTGAAGGACTGATGGTAGATACGCATCTTGCCGAAGTTGGGGTCGATTTTCTCCTCGGCCGTCGGCAGTTCCAGGTTCGCCACTGTCACCCCGGCGGGATGCGTGACCTTGAATCTGAGCTTGTCGCGATACAGGTAATGTCCCTTGGCGATCTTGTAGCGCGCTTCCAGGGTGCCGTCGGGGCGCGCCTTCAATTCCATCTTGAAAGCTTCCTCGGGCGCCAGGAATTCCGGCTCGTCGCCGCCCATCAAGCCCCCCGCCATCGCCTTCAGCCGCGCGAGCGCGGACGAACTCTGTTGTTGCAGGGGCGCGGGCGAGGAGGCTTGAGTTGCCGCCGGTTTGGTGGCCGCCACGCCTTCCTGCGGCGGATAGCAGACGCCGACATCCGCGCAGCCCTGGAATTCGGCCTTCAGGTTGAAGGGCTTGGGCGTGCCGTCGGGGAAAAGCACGGGAATGCGGAAACGCAGGTCGTCGCGATAGGTTTCGATGCGGCCGAAATATTCATCCTGCTTGATCTTGCCGGCGGGCAGGGCCGGGGTGCCCAGTTTCACGCCGGAATCGGCGCTGAACTTGAGTTTGTTCTTGTAGAGGTAATAGCCCTTGGCAATCTGGAAACTCACCTCCGCGCTGGCCGGGCTCGCCTGGCTGGCGGAATAGACGAAGGCCTTTTCCGGTTCCAGCAGATCGTCCTCGGCGTGGGCGAGAAACGGGGAAAGGCAAAAGAGGGCGGTAAGGAAGCCGAGGCGGAAACGCATGAGAAAACTCCGGGTCAGGGTTGGGTCGCGGCGGCGACCCAGCGGAGGTAATCGGGCAAGCCATCGTTCACGTCGATGGCGATGATTTCTGGCAACTGGTAAGGATGGTTCTCGCGCAGAAAGGTTTCCAGCGCGGGGTAACGTTCGGCCGTGGTCTTGATGATCAGGGGAATCTCCCCATCTTCCTGGATGCTCTCCAGTCGATCGCCGGAGTCACTGCTATCCTGCCAGCGGTAGATCGAACGGCAGGGCGACAACACATTGACGCAGGCCGCCAGCTTCGCTTCCACCATCTCACGCGCCAGGCGGCCGGCAATTTCGGCATCGGGCAGGGTGGTCAGTATGATGCGGAGTGCCGGCGGCGAAGACACGAGGATAAGTTATGAGTATTCGGGTTACGGGGGGAGTTGCATGGCTGGCGCTGATTATAGCCGTCGCCATTCCGGCCCTGGAAATAGTGGGCATTTACCAGATCGCGCAAAAAATCGGCTGGGGCTGGACCTTGATCTGGTTAATTTCCGCGGTCTGGATAGGGGCCACCCTGATCCGCGCGCAACACAGCGACCTGCCGGCGCGCGTGAAACTGGCGCTGGAACGCGGCGAAGCCCCATTTGGCGAAATCTGGGCCAGCGGCCGCCGCCTCATGGCCGGCGTGCTGCTGATCCTGCCCGGCGCCGGCTCCGATGTGCTCGCCCTGCTGTTGCTGCTCTGGCCGACCGCGCGCGCGCCTTCCGGTATGCCTCCCACCCCGCCGCCGCCGAACACACCGCGCGGCGAGGGGGACGTCATCGAGGGAGAATTCCGGCGTGAGGATTGACCTGAGTGGGCGCTAAATAAATCCAGACAGTCCATTTGCCGATGGTAGGCCTGTAGCGCGGGCGTCCCGCCTGCTTCGTCCTTCTGATCAGCCCCACGAAGCAGGCGGGACGCCCGCGCTACTTGCTTGGTTCCGACTCGCTCGCCTGGGTTGATTACTGCGACAGCCTGATGCTGTTGCGCCCCGCGTTTTTCGCGGTGTAGACGGCATCGTCGGCGCGGCGCAGCAGGGCGTGGCCGTTTTCATCCGGTTTCAGCGTGGCGACACCGGCGCTGAAAGTGGTGTTGATCTGCTTGCCTTCGTATTTCAGCGGCGTGCGCGCCATCACCTGTTGCAGGCGGCCGAGCACGAAATGGGCGCCGCGCGCGTCGGTTTCCGGCAGGATCAGCGTGAACTCCTCGCCACCGTAGCGCACCAGGGCATCGGATCGACGCATCACCGAGCGAATCAGGCTGGTGAAGTGCATCAACATCTGGTCGCCGGCCGCGTGGCCGTAGTCGTCGTTGATCTTCTTGAAGTGGTCGAGATCCACCATCGCCAGAGACAGGCGCGCATTGATACGTTGCGCGCGGGCGATCTCGCGCGACAGGGTCAGATCCAGCCCGCGCCGGTTGAGGGCGCCGGTCAAGGCGTCCTCGTTGAGCAACTGCCGGGTCTCGGCCAGTTCTTCCTGCATGGCAGTGAGCGACTGGCGCGTTTCCAGGAGTTCCTGATGGCTCGACTCCACCGTGCTGTGGATGCTGCCCGCCTGCATCACCACAGAGGACAGCAAACGCAGGATTTCGTGCTTATCGCGGCAGGATTTCAGGCTGCTGACGTTTTCCGACAGACCCTGATTTTTCTCGCCCAGATCGTTGGCCAGATGCGCCGTCTTCTCGGTGATTTCCCGCACCATCTCGCGCAGCAAGGCGAGCAGATTGAGGTTTTCGCTGTTGTCGGCGGCGGTCTCGACCGTCTTGGCCGGGTGCGGCAGGCCGGAGAGCTCGTAATAGGTGCGCTCATAGTTCTCCGGGGTCGCGGCTTCACCGCGATCCTTGAGCAACTGCATGACGGCCGTGCCGATGACATTGGGGGTTTGGGTCATGATCCCGAAAAAATTAATCCTGTTTGGGATATGTCTATCGGCCAGCCCGGCGAAATCTTTATACCGTTTGTTTCGTTTTCCGCGCGGGTGAAGCAGCGAACAGCAGCGACCCGGCCAGCATCCCCGCCACACTCATGAGAAAGCCCGCGAATTGCGGCGGCATGACGCCTTCCGGCGCGAAAAACTCCAGCGGCAACCAGGTCGCCAGCCCCAGGCCGATGGCGAAATAGGCGCCGGTTGTATTGGCGCGCGACCAGTAAAGCCCCGCGACCAGCGGCACGAACGCCACCACCAGCGTGACCTTGTAGGCGTTCTCCACCATCTGGTGGATACCCGTGTCCGCGCCCAACGCCCACAACGCATAAAGCGTCACCAGCAGCGCGAACGCGCCGACCACCCAGCGCGTCATCACCAGCAGCGTCTTGTCCGACATGTGCTTGCGGCGGGTAACGAAACCCTTCAGCACGTTCTCCGAAATCGTCACCGAAGGCGCCAGCAGCGTGCCGGAAGCGGTGGACATGATCACCGAGAGCAGGGCGCCATAAAAAATCACCTGCGCGAACAGCGGCAGATGCCCCTTGACCAGTTCCGGCAGCAGTTTCTGGCTATCCGCCGCCAACCATCTAGCGGCCAGCGCGGGGTCGACCAGATTGGCGGAATAAGCCAGAAACAAAGGCACGGCGGCGAACAGGAAGTAGGCCACGCCCCCCGCCACCGTGCCCCATACCGCCACGTTCTCGTTCTTCGACGAATTGGCGCGCTGGAACACATCCTGTTGCGGAATCGAGCCGAAGCCCATGGTCAACAGCCCGGAAATGAACGCCACCAGCGCCACCCCATTCCACTCCGGCCAGAAATGGAACTTGCCGTGCGCCGCCGCGTGTTCGACCACCGGCGCCACCCCGCCGGCCAGGCCGGCCACCAGCCAGGCGATGTAAAACAGGCCGAGGACGATGATGATCATCTGGAAAAACGTGGTCAGCGCCACCGACCACATGCCTCCGTACAGCGTATACATCAGCACCACCGCCGCGCCGATCAGAATGCCCTGCGATTGCGTGATCTGCCCATCGGACAGCACGTTGAACACCAGCCCCAACGCCGTCACCTGCGCCGACACCCAACCCAGGTAAGACAACGCGATGGCCACGCCGGTCACCACCTCCACGCGGCGGTCATAGCGCTCCCGGTAGAAATCGCCGATGGTCAGCAGATTCATGCGATACAACTTCTTCGCGAAGAACAGCCCGAACAGCACCAGGCACAGCGACGCCCCGAAAGGATCGGAAATCAGCCCGCCCAGGTCTTCCTTGAGGAAAGTCGCGGGTATCCCCAACACCGTCTCCGCCCCGAACCAGGTAGCGAACACCATCGCCATCACGATATAGAGCGGCAAGGAACGCCCGGCGGAAATGTAGTCACGCGCGTTATGCACGCGAGTCGCGGCATACATCCCGATGCCCAGGGACACGACCAGATAAAGAATGACGAAACCCAGCAACATGGGATGGCCCTCTCGGGTGGTTAGCTTGACGATGCGCTTTTCCTTCACACCTGCGGCCGGTACGGCCCGCGTGAAGAAAAAACGGCGCGATTATCCGCGAATTGACGCGGTACGCAGCGCATACCTGACGGTGGTCATGCCCTGTGTGGATTGACCGGGTGCGGCCACTTGGTCATAGTCGCGGCCAGCACACGGGCTACCGACAACCACAAGAACAGCCCGTTTTTCCTGGGAGGGAATATCAATGTTGTTTGATGGAATGAAACCGCGCTCAGTGCGGTGGGTAGAAAGAAAGAACGAGGGGCGCCAAGCGTACTTGGAGTCACCAGAAAACGTGGTCTGCCTTCTATTGCCCGTAGTGTCCAATAAGATGGGAATACCACCAAGTGACCACAATCAAGCGCTCTTCGAGTTTACTGGACATCTATCCAATATACTGACCAGGGACTTGTTTCTGGACTGTTGTCCAGTAAGTGTCCAGTCCCGTCTGTTTATAAACGCGTTTAACGAATAACTTGGGGTTTTCGTCGTACCACTTCTTGAGCGCCTGGATGGGTGTCTGGTGGTTCAAGGCACGTTGTTGGATGTGGTGGTTGTAGAT
>JAQTLN010000025.1 GCA_028714875.1 Gallionellaceae bacterium | reverse complement strand
CGGCGCTACAACGGCGCACGCCCTCATCACCCCTTGCCCCCCGGCCACTTCACCTTCACCTTGGCGCCGGGCGTCAGCCGGGAATGGCCGTCGGTCACCACCGTCTCGCCGCTGGCGAGGCCTTTGCCGATGGCGGCCAGGCCATCGCGCACCTGGGCGATTTCCACCTTGCGCATACGGGCGCCGCCATCCTCGTTCAGCACATACACGAACGCTCCTTCCGGCCCCTGCTGGATCGCTTCGGCGGGGATGACCACGGAGTCGCGCAGGGTATCCAGGACCAGGCTCACGCTGAGAAACTGGCCGGGCGCCAGGCTGCCGTCGGCATTGGCGATCTCGGCCTTCAAGCGCAGCGTTCCGGTGGCGGAATCCACCGCGTTGTCGAGAAACACGACCTTGCCGGGCGCCGGTTTGCCGCCGGGCACACCGACATTCACCCGCAAGCGCCCCCCGGCCTGAGAGGCGTTGATCGCGGGCAGATATTTTTCCGGCACGGCAAAGCTGACGTACAGGGGCCGCACCCGGTTGACCACCGCCAGCACGGTTTCGTTGATCTTCACCGCCGCGCCCGGAAACACCAGCTTGGCGCCAGTCACCCCGGTGAATGGCGCGCGAATCCGCGTGTAGGAAAGCTGCAACCGGACCAGTTCCAGCGCAGCCTGGTCGGCTTGCACCGTGGCGCTGGCCGCCGCCGCGTTGGCGCGCATTTCCGCGACTTTTTCCTGGGAAACGAACTGTTGTTCGAGCAGCGATTGATAGCGCGCGACATCCGCCCGCGCCTTGTCCAACAAGGCCTGATCGCGCGCCAGATGGGCCTCGGCCTGTTTCACACGGGCCTGAAAGTCGGCCGGGTCCAGTTTGACCAGCAGCGCGCCCGCCGCGACCGCCTTGCCCTCGGCGAAGGGCACGGCCAGCACCTGGCCGTCGACGCGAGATTTCAGGGAGACGGTTTCATAGGCCTCGCCGCGGCCGACGACGCCGAGAACCACCGGCAGATCGCGGGTGACGGCCTGAGCCACCGCCACCGGCACGGGCGGCAGAATTTTGCCCTGCTTCACCGGCGCGGGCGGTTTCCGCGTCAGCCACCCGTAACCCGCCGCGCCGGCGAGTGCGAGCAGTAACAACGTGGTCCCGAGTTTCTTCATGGCTATAGCGGTAAAAGCGCGTGGCGCGCGGCTGCGATGTTAGCTGAGCGGAGGCGTGGCGGGTGGCGCGGATTCCCGCGCCTTGGGCTGCGCCGGCGCGCCACGCAGATAGCGCATGGCCAGGGTGCGATAGAGCGGTGGGCAGACGGTGCGGGAAATGCCCGAGGCCAGGAGGGTGACGATCATCAGGTCGATCACCAGACCGTAACCACTGACCATTTCCATGACGATCACGAAGGCGGTAATCGGCGTTTGCGTGACGGCGGCGAGAAAACCGGCCATGCACAGCATGTTGATCATGCCCGGCAGGTAGCCGCCACCGATGAAGTCGCCGAAGTTCCGCATCAGGTCGCCCAGGTTCTGGCCAAGGCCGGCGCCGATCGCCAGCGAGGGCGCGAAGATGCCGCCCGGCACGCCGCTGGCAAAGGAGGCCAAGGTGGCGAGAAATTTGTCCAGGCCGTAATGCCAGGGCAATTGCCCGCTCTGGTTGAGCAACTGCTTGGCCTCGCCGTAGCCGGTGCCGAAAGTCGAGCCATCCGAAAGCCAGCCCAGGATCGCCACGGCCAGGCCACAGCCGGCGGCGAACCACACCGGACTCCGGCTGCGCCACTCACCCAGGCGGCCATTACGGCCCGAGGTCAGAACGATCAGCAAACGGGAAAACGCCCCCCCCGCGAGGCCGCACATCAGCGCGATGGAAAGCAGCATGCCGGGGTGGTGGGGCGAGGCCACGCTGGCGATGTCGAGCCAGCCGAAATAGGTGTAGTTGCCGAAAAAGGCCTGGGTCACCACACCGGCGATGACGATGGCGGTGATGATCAGGCCGCTCATGCGTTCACCCAGGCCGCGGCTGAGTTCCTCAATGGCGAACAGGATTCCCGCCAGCGGGGTGTTGAAGGCGGCGGCGATGCCGGCCGCGCCGCCGGCCGCGAGCAGATGGCGACGATCAACTTGAAGGCGGCGCGGCAGGCGTTCGCCGATGGCCGCCATCAACGAGGCGCCGATCTGCACCATCGGCCCTTCCCTGCCCATGGAAAACCCGGAAAAGATCGCGCCGGCGCCCAAGGCGATCTTGCCGAGAGCGATGCGCAGGGAGAGCAGCGGCTTGAGTGGCTTGTGGCGGTCGCCGTGGCGTGCCATCTCCGCCATTACCTGCGGGATGCCGCTGCCTTCGGCGCCGCTGAAATAGCGCCGCGTCAGCCAGACCACCAAGGCGCCGCCCGCCGGGGCGATCAGGAACGGCCAGAAGGGATACTCGGCGTGCAGCCCGTGCAGGGCTTCGACACAGCGGTCAATGAGATTGGCGAAACCAACGGCCAGCAGGCCAATGGCCAGCGCGCCCCCCCAGAAGATCAACCGGCCCAGCCAGAGATGCCGATACGCCACCTGCCGCCGCCGCCAACGCGCCAGCGCGACGGCGAAGCGGGAAGCGCGTGTTGTGGGGGGTGTTTCTCCAGCCATCAGTCCGCCGTCACACCTTGTGGTACACCTCGGCGCCCTGTTTCACGAATTCCACAGACTTGATTTCCATGCCTTTTTCCAGTGCTTCGGCTTCCGAGACGCCTTGTTTGGCGGCGAAGTCGCGCACGTCCTGAGTAATCTTCATGGAGCAGAAATGCGGGCCGCACATGGAGCAGAAGTGGGCGACCTTGGCGGAGTCCTTGGGCAGGGTTTCGTCGTGGAATTCGCGCGCCTTGTCCGGGTCGAGGCCGAGATTGAACTGGTCGGCCCAGCGGAATTCAAAGCGCGCTTTCGACAGGGCGTTATCCCTGATCTGCGCGCCGGGGTGGCCCTTGGCGAGGTCGGCGGCGTGCGCCGCCAGCTTGTAGGTGATGATGCCTTCCTTGACGTCGTGCTTGTCCGGCAGGCCCAGGTGTTCCTTGGGCGTCACATAGCAGAGCATGGCGGTGCCGTACCAGCCGATCTGGGCGGCGCCGATGGCGCTGGTGATGTGGTCATAGCCGGGGGCGATGTCGGTGGTGAGCGGGCCGAGGGTATAGAACGGCGCTTCGTCGCACCATTCCAGTTGCAGGTCCATGTTTTCCTTGATCAGGTGCATGGGCACATGGCCGGGGCCTTCGATCATCACCTGCACGTCGTGCTTCCAGGCCACTTGCGTGAGTTCGCCCAGGGTCTTGAGTTCGCCCAGTTGCGCCTCGTCGTTGGCGTCGTAGATCGAGCCGGGACGCAGGCCGTCGCCCAGGCTGAAGGCCACGTCGTAGGCCTTCATGATTTCGCAGATGTCCTCGAAGTGGGTGTAGAGGAAGCTTTCCTTGTGATGCGCCAGGCACCACTTGGCCATGATCGAGCCGCCGCGCGAGACGATGCCGGTCATCCGGTCTGCGGTCATCGGCACGTAGCGCAACAACACGCCGGCATGGATGGTGAAGTAATCGACGCCCTGCTCCGCCTGTTCGATCAGCGTGTCGCGGAACATTTCCCAGGTGAGTTCCTCGGCGCGGCCGTCCACTTTCTCCAGCGCCTGATAGATCGGCACGGTGCCGATGGGCACCGGCGAGTTGCGGATGATCCATTCGCGGGTTTCGTGGATGTTCTTGCCGGTGGACAAATCCATCACCGTGTCGCCGCCCCAGCGGATCGACCAGGTCATCTTGTCCACTTCCTCGTTGATCGAGGAGCCCAGCGCCGAGTTGCCGATGTTGGCGTTGATCTTCACCAGGAAATTGCGGCCGATGATCATCGGCTCGGTTTCCGGGTGGTTGATGTTGCAGGGGATGATGGCGCGGCCGCGGGCGATCTCGCTGCGCACGAATTCGGGGGTGATTTCCGCCGGGATGGATGCGCCGAAATTCTGGCCGGCATGCTGGCGCCCCATCAGCTTGGCCAGCTTGTCGCCCATCGGGCCGCTGGAACGCAAGGTGGCGAGGTATTCCTCACGGCGCATGTTTTCGCGAATGGCGACGTATTCCATCTCCGGGGTGATGACGCCTTTGCGGGCGTAATGCATCTGGCTGACATTTCCACTCAAACCCGGGCCGGCCTTGGCGCGGCGCGGCTGGCGGTGCAGGCCGGGGAAGCGCAGACCGGCGAGCGCGTCCATGCCGGCGCGCTGCTGGCCGTATTCGGAGGACAGGCCGGACAGCACCTCGGTGTCGCCGCGCTCCTCGATCCAGTTCTGGCGCAGAGCCGGCAGGCCCTGGCGGATGTCGATCTTCGCTACTGGATCGCTGTAGGGGCCGGAACAGTCGTAGACGTAGATGGGCGGGTTCCGCTCACCACCCATGCCGGTCGGGGTGTCCGCCTGGGAGATTTCCCGCATCGGCACCTGGATGTCCGGGCGGCTGCCTGGCACGTAAATCTTGCGTGAGTTCGGCAGCGGCTGGATGGCGGCTTCGTCGACATGCGCGTCGGCGGCAAGGAAGGGGGCGGATTTTGGCAGTGCGGCGTTCATGAAGCGCTCCATCAGATTAAAAACGTAAGGAGCGAAGGCGGCGGCCTTGACGCTTCCCTACGCCGGCATAGCCCGGATCAGGTTCCAAGGGTGTGATCTCAGCCGTCCCCCTCACCCCCAACCCCTCTCCCGCCAGCGGGCGAGGGGAGCGTCGAGTGTCGCTGACGCGACAGATATTGGGAAGTTGTGACGGCACCCCTAACGTGGGCGGGGAAACTAGCCCAAACAAGCACTTATTACAAGCGCGAAGCGGGTGTGGGATTAGCGGCCAGGGGCCGCTGTAACCGTCTGTAACACCTGCTTACGCCGAGGAAACGGCGGCGCCACAACGGCCACTTAAGCTGGAAGCGTGCTCAACCGTTGGAGTGAATCATGAAAACCAGATTTGTTGTTCCCACCCTTTTGCTGGCCGGCTTCGCCACATTCGGTAATGCCGCCATGGCTTCCGATGAATTCGCGGGCGTGCTGATCGGTACCGGTTCCGGTGCCATCATCGGCCATGCCATAGGCGGTCGCGACGGCGCGGTCGTGGGCGGCATTCTGGGCGCCATGGTAGGCGCGGCCATCGCCGACGATGATTATGGTCGGCCTGTGGCGGTTCGCCCCGATTACCGCCCGGCCTATGGGCCGCCCGTGGTCTACGAAGCGCCGCGGGTGCGTTATGTCAGCACCCCGGTCATCGTCCACACCTGGCCCGCGCCTTACGCCTGGCGTCATCACGAGTGGCGGGATCATCGCGATGGACGCTGGGATCGCGGCTATCGTGACGATCATCACGACCACTGGAACGATGGGCGCCGCGGCTGGTAAGCCTTTTGTAGCGCCGGCATCCCTGCCGGCGTCTTTTAAAACAGCCGGCAGGGATGCCGGCGCTACATTCAACCCTTGCGCTGAATCGCCTCGGCGCAAGCCGCGCCGATGCCGGCGGGGCTATCCGCCACCACCACGCCAGCGGCTGCCAGGGCGGCGATCTTTTCTTTCGCCGTGCCCTTGCCACCGGCGATGATGGCGCCGGCATGGCCCATGCGTTTGCCCGGCGGCGCGGTCTGGCCGGCGATGTATCCCGCGACCGGTTTGGTCACATGCGCCTTGATGTATTCCGCCGCTTCTTCCTCGCGGCTGCCGCCGATCTCGCCGACCATGACGATGGCCTCGGTTTCCGGGTCGGCCTGGAACATTTCCAGGCAGTCGATGAAATCCAGCCCCTTGATCGGGTCGCCGCCGATGCCGACGCAAGTGGTCTGACCCAGCCCCAGACGGGTGGTCTGGAACACGGCTTCATAGGTCAGCGTGCCGGAGCGAGAGACGATGCCGACCTTGCCACGCTGGTGGATGAAGCCGGGCATGATGCCGATCTTGCATTCGCCAGGGGTGATGATGCCGGGGCAGTTGGGACCGATCAGCACCGCGCCATTGGCACGGATGGCGGCCTTGACGTTGATCATGTCGCGCACCGGAATGCCCTCGGTGATGCAGACCACAACCTTGATGCCGGCATCCACCGCTTCCAGGATGCCGTCGGCGGCGAAACCGGCGGGCACATAGATGACCGAAGCATCAGCACCGGTATCCCTGACCGCGTCCTTGACGGTATTGAACACCGGGCGGTCGAGGTGAATCTGGCCACCTTTTCCCGGCGTGACGCCGCCGACCATATTGGTGCCGTAGGCGATGGCCTGTTCCGAGTGGAACGTGCCCTGCTTGCCGGTGTAACCCTGGCAGATGACTTTGGTGGTTTTGTTTACGAGGATGCTCATGTTTGTTCTCCAGCGGCCGCCACAGCCTGCCGGGCCGCCTCATCGAGGTCATTGCTGGCGATGATCGGCAGCCCCAGTTCCGCCACCGCGTCGGCCAGCATCTTGCGCCCCAGTTCCACATTGGTGCCTTCCAGGCGCACCACCACGGGGATGGTGACGCCAACGTCCTTGACCGCGTCGATCACGCCCTGGGCGATGATGTCGCAGCGCATGATGCCGCCGAAGATGTTGATCAGGATCGCCTTCACGTTGGGGTCGGAAAGGATGATCTTGAACGCCTGAGAGACCGTGGCCGCCGTGGCGCCACCACCGACGTCGAGAAAGTTGGCGGGCATGCCGCCGGAGAGCTTGATCAGGTCCATGGTCGCCATCGCCAGGCCGGCGCCGTTGACCATGCAGCCGATGTTGCCGTTGAGAGCGATGTAGTTGACGTCGTGCGCGTGCGCTTCGGCTTCCTTGGGGTCGATCTGCGTTTCGTCGGATATCTCGGCCAGCACCTTCTGCCGGTACAGCGCGTTGTCTTCCACGCCCATCTTGCAGTCGAGCGGCATGATCTGACCGTCGGATGTGACGATCAGCGGATTGATTTCCAGCAAGGCCAGGTCTTTTTCCAGGAACACGCGGTACAGCGTTTTCACCAGCGTCACGAAGGCGCCAATCTGCCCACCGGCCAGCCCGAGGCCGAAAGCCAGGTTGCGACCCTGGTAGTCCATCAGGCCGGTGACCGGGTTGACCCACTCTTTCAGGATCTTTTCCGGCTCGCTGCGCGCGACTTCCTCGATGTCCATGCCGCCGGAAGCGGAGGCAACCAGACCGATCTTTTCGGCGGCGCGGTCGACGGTGATCGACAAATACAGCTCGCGGGCGATGGGCAAGGTTTCCTCGATCAGCAGTTGATTGACCGGCTGGCCGTCGGGCGCGTTCTGGTAAGTGGTGAGGCGGCTACCGAGCAGCGCATTGGCGGCGGCGGAAAGCTCGTCGAGCGAACGGCACAGCTTGACGCCACCCGCCTTGCCGCGCCCGCCGGCATGGATCTGCGCCTTCGCCACCCAGGCGTCGCCGCCCAGTTCGGAAACGGCGACAGCACATTGATCGGCGGCGGTGATGACCACGCCGCGCGGCGTGACGATGCCGTAGTCGCGCAGCACAGCCTTGGCCTGGAATTCGTGGAGGTTCATGGTCGGAGGTCCTGTTGGAAGGGCGCGATTTTCATGTATTTCCGGTGAGGCGTCATGCGGTTGGGTGTCGGGCGACGCTTCAGCAACTCTGTTTACACACCACGGCGTGCGTTGATCGCGCTCAACACCCCGCGCCAGATCGCCACTTCGTCCTTCTCCAGCCCGGCCTTGGCGTAGAAACGGCGTAAACGGGGCATGAGGCGTTTGGGGTTGTCAGGGTTGAGAAAACCGATCTCGATCAGGGTTTTTTCCAGTTCCGCCAGCAGGGCCTGTTCGGATTCGTGCGGGGCGAGTTCGAACTCCGGCAGCGGCAATACTGCGTCGTCGAGGCTGCTGCGCAGTTCGTAGGCGAGCACCTGGACGGCCGAGCCGAGATTCAGGGAGGAATACGCCGGGTTGCTGGGGATGTTGAGCAGCCAGCGGCATTTCATGAGTTGCTCGTTGGACAGGCCGAAGGTTTCCGAGCCGAACACCAGGGCGACCGGCTGGGTCGCGGCGATGCCGAGCAGTTTCGGCGCGGCCTGGCGCGGGGTGTAGGCGGGGTGCGGCAGGTCGCGGCGGCGCGAGGTGCAGGCGGCGGCCAGCGCCACACCGGCCAGGGCTTCATCCAGACTGGTGTGGATAGCGACGTTTTCCAGCACGTCTACCGCCCCGGAAGCGCGAGCGCGCGCCTCGTCGTCGATCTCGCACTTGGGGTTGACCAGGGCCAGATTGGTGAGGCCCATGACCTTCATGGCGCGGGCAACGGCGCCGAGGTTGCCGGGGTGACTGGTTTCCACCAGGACGACACGGATGTTTGCGAGGGAGTTGCTGGTGTTCAAGGTAAAATCCCGGCCTAGTTCAATCGTTCTTTAGACAATCATGCACCCGATGCTCAATACGGCCGTCAAGGCCGCCCGCGCCGCTGGAAAAATCATCAACCAGGGCAGCCAGAATCTGGACCGCCTGACGGTGAAATCCAAGCGGGAAAACGATTTCGTCAGCGAAATCGACCAAAAGGCGGAACAGGCCATCATCCTGACACTGCTGGATGCCTATCCGAGCCATGCGATTCTAGCCGAGGAGTCCGGCGCTTCAGGCGCGGCCGCCGACTCGGAATATCAATGGGTGATCGATCCGCTCGATGGCACCACCAATTTCCTGCACGACTTTCCGCAATATGCGGTATCGATTGCCTTGCTGCACAAGGGGCAACTCTCACAAGCCGTGATCTACGACCCGGTGCGCAATGATCTCTACACCGCCAGCCGTGGCCGTGGCGCTTTCCTCAACGAACGCCGCATCCGGGTGGGCAAGCGCGACAAGTTGCAGGACGCGCTGATCGGCACCGGCTTCCCCTATCACGACTTCACCCATCTGGACGCCTACACCGGCATGTTCCGCGATCTGGCGCGGAAGACTTCCGGCCTGCGCCGCCCCGGTTCCGCCGCGCTCGATCTGGCCTGGCTCGCCGCCGGCCGCACCGACGGCTTCTTCGAGATCGGCCTCAACCCCTGGGACATCGCCGCCGGCTGCCTGCTGGTGATCGAGGCGGGCGGTCTGGTGAGTGATTTTGCCGGCGAGGAAAACTATCTTCAGTCCGGCAACGTGATCGCCGGCAGTCCGAAAATATTCGTGCAGTTGCTGCAAACCATCCAGCCGCATGTGACCGAGGCGCTGCGCCGCTAACGCGAAGGGCAGGACCAGTTACCCGTGAACCTGTAGCGCAGGCTTCCAACCTGCTCGCCCCGCCAGCGGTGGGATGCAGGCTGGAAGCCTGCGCTACATGGAAACCGGGAGTACCACCTTCGCCATGAAATTCGCCGCCGGCCTCGCCCTCCTGCTCGCCGCCCTCCCCGCGCTGGCCTGGGAAGCGAAGCCGCTCCGGGAAATCGCCATTTACCCGGAACGGCGCGCGCAGGCACAAGTGGTGTCCCTGAATGAAAGCCAACTGGCCGCCGAACTTTCCGCGCGCATCGTCAACCTGCCGCTGGAACCCGGCCAGCGGGTGGCGCGGGGGGCGCTGGTGGCGCAGCTCGATTGCGGTGATCACAACCTGGCGGCGGAACGCGCCCGCGCCGTGGTGCAACATGAGCGCATGCGCAAACTGGCCGCCAAGAATTTCGTCAGCCGCGACGCGCTCAATGTTCGCGCCGCCGAACAGGATGCCACCCGTGCCGAGGTGGCGGTCAACGCGGCCGACCTGAAGACGGCCGAAGCCAATCGCGAAAAATGCGCGGTACGCGCGGCGGACGAACTCAAGGGGGTGGCGGCGCGCATCCCCGGCATCCGCGATCTGGCCGACGACGACCTGCCCGACCGCCGCGAGTTGGTGTTGCGTGTGGACGCCGACGCCTTGCGCGCAGCCGGCGTCGACCCGGCGCGGGTAGCGCGCCTGGTCAGGCCACATACGGAAGGCGAAATCGTCGCGCTGGCACGTGAGCGCGGTGAACAAATCGAAGTTCGAGTACGTGGCCCGGAACGCAATTTCGACGACACCCAGGCCGCACTCGCCGACACGGTGGCCTTGCCGGGCGGCGGCACCACCACGCTGGACACGCTGGTGTCCAGCGAAGCGCGCATCGCCAAGGGTTTGATCAAGCGTTATGACCTGCGCCGCGCCATCACCGTGGAAGGCGATCTGGACAAGACGAAAACCGACACCCTGGCCGCCAATAACTACATCAAGGCCGAGTGGGACAAGATGGCGGCGCGCCACCCCGGTATCGGCATCGATTTCTCCGGGGAACTCGACGACATCCAGGAAAGCCTGGATTCCATGCTGACGCTGTTCCTGCTCGGCCTCGGCCTGATCTACCTGATCCTCGCCACCGTGCCGATGGCCTTCACCGGTGTCGTGTTCGGCCTGGCCGCGTCCGGCAACCCGCTCTCGCTATACGGCCTGTATGGGGCGATCGCGCTGGTCGGCATCGCGGTGAACTCCGCCATCGTCCTCATCGACACCGCCAACAGGCACCACCGCGGCGGCATGAGCCCACTCCATGCGGTCATCCATGCCGCGCGCCGCCGTGTGGTGCCCATCCTCATCACCAGCAGCAGCACCATCGGCAGCCTGTTGTCGCTGGCGCTGGGCCTGGGCGGAAAGTCGCTGATCTGGGGGCCGGTGGCCTCCGCCATCTTCTGGGAGCAGACGCTGTCCACCGTGCTGACCCTGTTCGTCATCCCACTGCACTACCGGGTATTCATGAGGAAACCGCATGTCGCCGCGTGAGTTGTTGATCGGCGCCTTCCAGGCCGGCGTCGAGGCCGTGCGCGCCGAAGCACTGTTGCCGCCGCATCTGCCACCGCCGGTGCGTGGTCGCAACATCGTCATCGCCGCCGGCAAGGCGGCGGCCGACATGGCGGCCTGCCTGGAAGCGCATTGGCCGCTGGCCGCCTCCCTGGAAGGCCTCGCCATCACCCGCCACGGCCACTGCATTCCCACGGTGCGCGTCGAAGTGGTGGAAGCCGGCCACCCGCTACCCGATACCGCTGGCTTGGCGGCGGCGGAACGGCTGCTGGAACTGGTGCGTTCGGCCGGGCCGGAGGATCAGGTCATCGCGCTGCTTTCGGGGGGCGGGTCCAGTTTGTTGAGCCTGCCGGCAATGACGAGCCCCTCTCCCCCCGGGAGAGGGGTTGGGGAGAGGGAATCCGGCCCGATCGACGCACACGCCAGATCGACCGTCGCTCCCTCACCCCCAGCCCCTCTCCCGGAAGGAGAGGGGGGCATGCTCGCCAACCTGCGCGCGGTCGCCGCCGCCCTGCTCACCAGCGGCGCCCCCATCGCCGACATCAATTGCGTGCGCAAACATCTTTCGTCCACGCTCGGCGGCCATCTAGCGGCGGCGTGCCAGGCGCCGGTCACCGCGCTGCTGTTGTCCGATGTGGCCGGCGACGACCCCGCCGTCATCGCTTCCGGCCCATTCGCGCCCGATCCCACCACCTATGCCGACGCACTCTCCGTCCTGGAACGCTGGAATGTCGCCGCGCCGGAAGCGGTGCGCCGGCACCTGCAACGCGGCGCCGCCGGCGAAATCGCGGAAACACCGAAGCCGGGCGACCCCTGCTTCGAGCGGGTGACAACCCGCGTCATCGGCAACGGCCACACGATGCTGGAAGGCGCGGCGATCTTTCTCGCCGAGGCGGGCATCCGCCCGATCATCCTGGGTGACACCCACACCGGCGAGGCGCGCGAAGTGGCACAGGTGTTCGCCGCTCTGACGCGGGAAATCCGACACCACAGCAGCCCCTGGGTAGCGCCGCTGGTGCTGCTCTCCGGTGGCGAAACCAGCGTCACAGTACGCGGCAAAGGACGCGGCGGCCGCAATACCGAATTTCTGCTGGCATTGGCGTTGGCGCTGGACGGTATAGACGGTGTACACGCCCTGGCCGCCGACAGCGACGGACTCGACGGCAGCGAAGACAACGCCGGAGGAGTAATCGCGCCGAATGCGCTGACGAAAGCCGCCGGCCTTGGTCTGGACCCTCGCGCCCACCTCGCTGAAAACGATGCCTATGGATTCTTTGCCGCCCTCGACGACCTGCTGATCACGGGGCCGACGCGGACCAACGCCAACGACTTCCGGGCGATCCTGATAGAGGGCAGTGGATGACAGGTTGGATGGGTTGAGCGATAGCGAAACCCAACAAGGTCGGCTGTCCATGTCGTTATGCCGTTGTTATGAAGGATTTCGCGGCGCGCAGTCCAGCCTAATGCAACTGACTGTCTGGGGAACCTGACAACCTGACCAGATCGCCCACCTTCAAGCCCAGTTTCTCCGCGGCGCTACCCCGGTTCACGGCGATCTCCACCAGGCCGGAGCTGTTTACATGCCAGAACGCCTCGCCCTTGCCGGCCTCGATGAATACCCGCCGCCAAGGCAAGATCTGGCCTTTCACCTCGATATTGGCCCCCGCCTCTGCCACACCACCGCGTATCCCAGACCAAGCGTTGCCGTAGTGGTCGATGTAAAGAATACGTGGCAACTCCGCGGTATCGAAGCGCACTTGCAGGCCATCTACCGGTGTGAGTTTGTCATCGGGAAAGTTGCCTGTAGCGATCCAGGCGGCGATAGGCGCGAACAGGTCGCGTCCATGGAAGGAGTCGGAACAATTATCCGCTCGCCAGTGGATGCGCCAGGTTCTCGTAATCTGTGCGCGGCCGGCCACCAAAGAAAGCAGGCCGTTATCGGGGCCAACGTAGTAACGACCATCCGCTTCCACCACCACCGCCTCACGCGGCCCACCGACACCAGGATCGACCACGGCGAGCACCACGGTTCCGGCTGGTAGATCGCGACACAGCGCGGCAAGCAGATGAGCCCCGGCGTGGGCATTGAAATCGGGAACGGTATGCAGCAGGTCAATCACCGTCGTGCCGGGCGCCAGACCGGCAAGCAAGGCCTTCATCTGTCCTACATAGGGATCATGCCAGCCGTAGTCGGTAATCAGTACGAGCATTGTCCACTCCTGGTCATCACCTGAAAGCAGCTACTCAACAGCAGCGGAATTGCCTGATCAATAGAAAAAGCCGGCTAAAGCCGGCTTTTTCTCGCAAGGTCAGATGCAACCTTATTCGCTTGCGACCACTTCCTCGGCACGATCAACCAGTTCGATCAGTGCCATGGGCGCGTTGTCACCCTGGCGAAAGCCGAACTTGAGGATACGAACATAACCACCTGGACGCGCCAGGAAGCGGGGGCCGAGGTCGTCGAACAGCTTGACGACCATGTCGCGGTCACGCAGACGGTCGAAGGCCAGACGGCGGTTGGCCAGACTGGGCTTCTTGCCAAGGGTGATGAGCGGCTCTACCACTTTGCGCAATTCCTTGGCCTTGGGCAGCGTGGTCTTGATGACCTCATGCTTGAGCAGGGCGTTGGACAGATTGCGCAGCAGCGCGGCGCGGTGGCTGCTGGTACGGTTAAGTTTGCGATGTGCGAGACGATGACGCATTTTGTTCTACCTAATAGAGATCAGGGTTTCTCGAGGCTTATGGTCCTCAAGACCTTAAGGCTTCTCAAGACCAAGAGGTGGCCAGTTCTCGAGCTTCATGCCGAGAGTGAGGCCACGAGCAGCCAGCACGTCCTTGATCTCGTTCAAGGATTTGCGGCCCAGGTTGGGGGTCTTGAGCAATTCGGTTTCGCTGCGCTGGATCAGATCGCCGATGTAATAGATATTCTCGGCTTTCAGGCAGTTGGCGGAGCGAACCGTCAATTCCAGCTCATCGACCGGGCGCAGCAGAATCGGATCCACCGTGGGAGAAGACGGGCCTTTGCTTCCGACTTCGGCGATCGTTGCCACACCCTTGAGATCGGCGAAAGAGGCAAGTTGCTCGATCAGCAGACGGGCAGAATGACGAACCGCCTCGGCTGGCTCGATGACACCGTTGGTCTCGATTTCGATGATCAGCTTGTCCAGGTCGGTACGTTGCTCGACACGGGCGCTCTCGACACTGAAGCTGACTTTTCTGACCGGGCTGTACAAGGCATCGACCATGATCACGCCGACTGGACGCGTTTCGTCAGGCAGAACTCGAGTGCTGGCCGGGACGTAACCACGTCCACCTTCGATCTTGATTTCCATCTCGAGGCTGCCGCCCTTGGTCAGGTGGGCAATCACGTGGTCCGGATTGAGGATTTCCACATCGTGGCCGGCCTGGATATCCGCCGCCGTAACCACGCCCTCGCCCGACTTGTTGATGGTCAGCAGCGCATCATCGCGGCTGTTCAACTTCACGGCGAGACCCTTGAGGTTCAGCAGAATATCGACGACATCCTCCTGCACACCCTCAATCACCGAGTATTCGTGCACGACGCCCGCGATGCGGACCTCAGTGGGTGCATAGCCACGCATGGACGACAACAGGATGCGACGCAGGGCATTACCCAGCGTGTGACCGTACCCGCGCTCGAAAGGCTCTAGCGTAATGCGAGCCTGGCGGGGGGAAATGCTGTTGACCTCAACAATGCGCGGTTGCAGCAGTTCACCGTTGTTAGACATATTTCGCTTCCTTCAGAGAACCAGGCAATTACTTGGAATAAAGTTCAATCACCAAGTGCTCATTGATCGTGGGCGGCAATTCGGAGCGCTGCGGCATGGCTTTATAGGTGCCCTTGAGCGCCTTGGCATCGACTTCAACCCACTCTGGAAAGCCACGGCTAGCGGCGGCTTCGGCCGCGGCCTTGATGCGCAACTGTGCTTTGGCTTTCTCGGCCACTTCCACCACATCACCCGGCTTGACCTGGTAAGAGGGGATATTGACGCGCTTGCCATTAACCAGGATGGCGTTATGACGCACAGCCTGACGCGATTCAGTACGCGAAGCGCCAAAGCCCATGCGGTAAGTCACGGTATCAAGACGCGATTCCAGCATTTGCAGCAGGTTTTCACCGGTCACCCCTTTGCGGCGATCAGCGGCAAAGTAGGTCAGGCGGAACTGGTGTTCGAGCACGCCATAGATACGACGGATCTTCTGTTTCTCACGCAGCTGGCCGCCATAGTCGGACACGCGCATATTCTTCGCGCCATGCTGACCGGGGGCCTGGTTGCGGCGCTCAATAGCGCACTTGTCAGTGAAACACTTCTCGCCCTTGATAAAGAGCTTCTCGCCTTCACGGCGGCACTGACGACATTTTGGATCGAGGTTACGGGCCACTTGTGCTCTCCTGTTGCTTAGATGCGGCGTTTCTTGGGCGGACGGCAGCCGTTATGCGGCATGGGCGTCACGTCGGAGATACTGGTGATCTTGTAACCAAGACCATTCAGCGCGCGCACGGTGGAATCACGACCAGGACCAGGACCCTTGATACGCACTTCCAGGTTTTTCAGACCATATTCCAGCGCCATCTTGCCGGCATTTTCAGCCGCAACCTGCGCCGCGAACGGGGTGCTCTTCCGGGAGCCCTTGAAGCCAGCGCCACCAGCGGTCGCCCAGGCAAGTGCATTGCCCTGGCGATCGGTGATGGTGACGATGGTGTTATTGAAGGAAGCGTGAATGTGCGCGATACCTTCCGCCACATTCTTCTTAACTTTCTTGCGCGCACGCGCTGCACTAGCCTTGGCCATGTCGTTTACCTATTACTTCTTGTTCTGCATCTGCTTGCGGGGGCCCTTGCGGGTACGAGCATTGGTGCGAGTACGCTGGCCGCGCAGGGGCAGGCCTTTGCGATGGCGCACGCCACGATAGCAACCAAGGTCCATCAATCGCTTGATGTTCATGGTGACTTCACGACGCAAGTCGCCTTCCACCGTGATCTTGGCCACGCTGTCGCGCAGCTTCTCGATGTCGCTGTCAGTCAGATCCTTGATCTTCTGGGCGGGATTCACACCTGCCTCCTGGCAGATGAGCCGCGCACGGGTGCGGCCGACACCATAGATCGACGTAAGCGCGATCTCGGTATGCTTATGGTTTGGGATATTTACCCCAGCAATACGGGCCATCTACTAACCCCCAACAAACAAAAACGAAAAATTATAGTGAACCAACCTGCACATTGGCAAGTTGAAATCAGCCTTGACGTTGCTTGTGACGTGCTTCGCTGCAAATAACGCGAACCACACCCTTGCGACGGACAATCTTGCACTTACGGCAAATCTTCTTTACAGAGGCTTGAACACGCATGTTCGGCTCCTTTATCTAACAATCATTTCGCACGGCAGGCGATACGGGCACGCGACAGATCGTAGGTGTATGTTCAACCGTGACCTTGTCACCGAAAAGAAACGTATGCACCGCACACCTATCATTCCGGAGCTATGACCGAGTACTACATGCCCATTTTCAGCTTGGCGCGGACCTCGCACCATGCAGTCATTCAAACACTTAGCCTTGCATACGCATGGCACAAGCTTTCACCATCGCGGCTACCGCGAGATGAAATTACCGCCCTTGAAGTTGGCCTTCTTGAGCAGTGACTCATATTGATGAGTCATGACGTAGGCTTGTACCTGGGCCATGAAGTCCATCGTCACCACCACAATGATCAACAGCGAGGTGCCACCAAAATAGAACGGAACATTCCAGTTGACGATCAGAAACTCAGGCAGCAGACACACCAGCGTGATGTAAGCAGCGCCGACCAGCGTCAAGCGCGTCATGACCTTGTCGATGAAGCGCGCCGTCTGCTCACCCGGCCTATATCCAGGAATAAAAGCACCACTCTTCTTCAGGTTGTCCGCTGTTTCCCTGGGATTGAAAACAAGAGCGGTATAGAAGAAGCAGAAGAACACGATCGCGGTTGCATACAGCAGGACATAGATCGGCTGGCCGGGAGACAGGGCGGAACCCAGATCTTTCAGCCAGGAGAATCCTTCATGGCTGCCGAACCACCCCGCGATGGTTGCGGGAAACAAGATGATGCTGGAAGCGAAGATGGGTGGGATCACACCAGCCATGTTGAGCTTCAGCGGCAGATGAGAGCTCTGCCCGCCATAAACTTTGTTGCCAACCTGCCGTTTCGCATAGTTGACCAGAATCTTGCGCTGTCCACGCTCGACAAAGACGACCAGCGCGGTAACCAGAAGCGCGCCGGTAAATAACACCAGCACGAGGGGGATCGAGAAAGCTCCGGTACGGGTCAATTCCAGTGTTCCAGCGATTGCATGCGGCAAGCCAGCTGCAATACCCGCAAAGATAATGATCGAGATACCGTTACCGAGGCCACGCTCGGTAATCTGCTCACCCAGCCACATGAGGAACATGGTGCCTGCCACGAGAGTAATCATGGTGGTCAGGCGGAACATGAGGCCCGGCTCGAGCACCAGACCGGCCTGCCCTTCCAGAGCGATGGATATTCCAATTGCCTGGAAGGTAGCGAGCAGCACTGTACCGTAGCGGGTATACTGCGTAATTTTGCGACGGCCAGCCTCGCCTTCTTTCTTAAGCGCTTCCAACTGAGGTGAGACCACAGTCATCAGCTGCATAATGATCGATGCCGAGATGTAGGGCATGATGCCCAGCGCGAAAACTGTAAAACGCGACAGCGCGCCACCCGAGAACATGTTGAACATGCCCAGAATGCCGCCTTGCTGGCTGCGGAACAATTGTTCCAATGCGGCGGGATCGATACCGGGCACCGGGATATGCGCCCCGATACGATAGACGATCAGCGCACCCAACAAGAACAAGAGGCGACTTTTCAAGTCACCCATCTTGCTTGACATCTGGAGGAGGTTGGACGCGCCGGCCAAGATAGGTTTCCTTCTCAGGCCTCGACCAGGCTGCCGCCGGCAGACTCGATCGCGGCACGTGCGCCCTTGGTCGCGGCGATGCCGACCAGCTTGACAGCTTTCTCGATCTCACCTGCCAGAATGACCTTGGCACTGCGCGTCAATTGCGAAACCAGACCAGCCTGCTTGAGGACCAGCATGTCAACGGTATCGACCGGCAGGGCATTGATGTCGGAAAGACGAACTTCCGCCTTGAAGGCACGATCAAGCGAGATGAAGCCACGCTTCGGGAGACGGCGGGCCAGAGGCATCTGACCACCTTCAAAACCGACTTTGTGAAATCCACCTGCGCGCGACTTCTGGCCTTTGTGGCCACGACCGCCTGTCTTGCCCAGACCGGAACCGATGCCACGGCCGGGACGCTTGCTGGAGTGGGTGCTACCAGCAGCGGGTTTGATAGTGTTGAGCTTCATCACGCAACCTCGAATTTCACCAGGTAGTTGACCCGGTTGATCATGCCGCGTACGGCCGGGGTATCTTCCAGAACCGCGCTCTGGTGCATACGCTTGAGCCCAAGTCCGCGCACACTGGCACGATGGGACTGAACGGTGCCGATGGGACTTCTCACCAACGTCACCTTGATCTTTCCTATTGCGTCGCTCATGACTTACTCCAGGATTTCAGCTACGGTCTTGCCGCGCTTCGCCGCAATTTCGCTGGGCGTCATCATTTGAGACAGACCATTCAGCGTTGCGCGGACGACGTTGTAAGGATTGGTCGAACCCAGGCATTTGGCCAACACGTTATGCACGCCCATCACCTCGAACACCGCGCGCATCGCGCCACCAGCGATAATTCCAGTACCTTCGGACGCGGGCTGGATCAGGACGCGCGAGGCGCCATGACGGCCAATGACGGCATGGTGGAATGTGCCATTCTTGAGTGACACCTTAACCATCTTGCGACGGGCTTCGTCCATTGCCTTGGTCACGGCCACGGGCACTTCGCGGGCCTTGCCCTTGCCCATGCCGACGGCGCCATCACCGTCACCAACCACGGTCAGAGCGGCAAAGCTAAGAATACGGCCGCCTTTCACCACTTTGGTGACACGATTGACCGAAATCATCTTTTCCTGCAAGCCGTCGCCGCGATCTTCTTGCTGTTGCTGTTGGGGTTTCGCCATGATCTTCTCGCTTAGAACTGCAAACCGTGTTCACGGGCTGCTTCAGCCAGTGCCTTGACACGACCGTGAAACGCAAAGCCGGCACGGTCGAAAGACACTTTCTCGACTCCGATTGCCTTGGCTTTCTCGGCGATGAGCTGGCCGATTGCCTTGGCCGCGTCAACGTTGCCACCATTTTTCAACTGCGTGCGCATATCTTTCTCAAGTGAGGAAGCCGATGCCAGCACGTTGCCACCTGTCGCGTCGATGAGTTGCGCGTAGATGTGAGTATTACTGCGATGTACGCACAGGCGGATCGCACCCAGCTCCGCAATTTTGGCGCGGGTTTTGCGCGCCCTGCGCAGCCGACGGAATTTCTTGTCCATTGCAATCGCTCCAGGTTATTTCTTCTTGGTCTCTTTACGGACCACAACTTCATCCGAATAGCGCACGCCTTTGCCTTTGTACGGTTCAGGCTTGCGGTACGCGCGCACATCAGCGGCAACCTGGCCGACAACCTGCTTATCCATACCCTTGATCACGACCTCGGTCTGGGTAGGCGTTTCGACCTTGATGCCTTCAGGCATGATGTGTTCGACCGGATGGGAGAAGCCCAGGGTCAGATTGAGCTTGTTACCTTGCGCTTGTGCACGGTAACCGACGCCAACCAGGGTCAACTTGCGCTCAAAACCCTTGGTTACACCAAGAATCATGTTGGCAAGTAATGCCCGTGTGGTACCTGACATCGCATGAGCTTCACGCGAATCATTGGCTGTCGCAATCTCCAGGCGGCCATCGGCATGAGTAACACTGACATGAGAGACCAGAGCTTGCTTCAGGACACCCAGAGGGCCCTTGATGGAAATAGCGTCGCTGCTGAGATTGACCTCAACACCAGACGGCACGGAAACAGGATTTTTAGCAACGCGCGACATTTTTTACCTCACGCCACAACGCAGAGCACTTCGCCGCCGACACCCAGGGAACGCGCCTTACGGTCGGTCATGACTCCCTGCGATGTGGAAACGATAGCGACACCGAGACCGTTCATTACACGGGGCAAGTTGTCATGGCCCTTGTAAATGCGCAGACCAGGGCGGCTGATGCGTTCGATTTTTTCAATAACAGGACGCCCCGCGTAGTAACGCAAAGCCACTTCCATTTCCGGTAGACCACCGTTCTCGTGCACTTTGTAATCGTCGATATAGCCTTCGTCCTTGAGGACTTGGGCAATCGCGTTCTTCAGCTTGGAGGACGGCATTTTTACCGTAACTTTCTCGACCATCTGACCGTTACGAATACGGGTCAGCATGTCGGCGATGGGATCACTCATGCTCATATATGCACCCCTTACCAGCTAGCCTTGACCACGCCGGGAATTTCACCCTTCATGGCGAACTCGCGGATCTTGTGACGGCACAGGCCGAACTTGCGGAACACACCACGCGGGCGGCCCGTCAACGCGCAGCGGTTGCGCAGGCGACTCTCACTGGCGTTGCGCGGCAACGTCTGGAGCTTAAGACGCGCGTCCATACGAGCGCTGTCGTCCAGGTTGACATCTTTGATGATTGCCTTGAGCGCAACACGCTTTGCGGCAAACTTCTTCACCGTGGCACGACGTTTTGCCTCACGGTTGATCAGTGCGAGCTTAGCCATCGCAACCTCAATTCTTGAAAGGAAACTTGAACGCCGAAAGAAGAGCTCTGGCTTCTTCATCGGTCTTGGCGGTCGTGGTAATGGTGATATTCATCCCACGCAGCGTATCGATTTTTTCATACTCGATTTCCGGAAAGATGATCTGCTCCTTGACGCCCATGTTGTAGTTTCCACGGCCATCAAATCCTTTCCCACCAATCCCCCGGAAGTCACGTATACGTGGTATCGCGACACTGATCAGGCGATCCAGAAATTCGTACATGCGTTCGCGCCGCAGCGTGACCATGCAACCCACCGGGTAGTGGTCGCGAATCTTGAATCCGGCAATCGACTTGCGGGAGAGCGTCACCACAGGCTTCTGACCAGCAATCTTAGTCATGTCACCCACAGCGTGATCCATGACCTTCTTGTCACCTACCGCTTCGCCAACCCCCATATTGAGGGTCACTTTTGTAATACAAGGGACTTCCATTATTGACTTATAGCCAAAGCGATCCATCAGCTGCTTGACCACAGTGTCCTTGTAGTAATCGTGCATACGAGCCATGACCACTCCTTACGTGTTCAGTACTTCGCCATTGGATTTGAAGAAGCGCACCTTGCGCCCATCTTCCAATGTTTTGATACCCACACGATCACCCTTGCCGGCGGCGGCATTGAATACCGCGACGTTGGACTGATGGATAGGCATGTCTTTGTCCTGGAAGCCGCCGGTTGTGCCGCGCATTGGGTTCGGCTTGACAGCCTTACGCACGCGATTCACACCCTCGACCACCAACTTTTCCTCAAGCATGCGCAGCACGGTTCCACGCTTGCCCTTGTCCTTTCCCGCCAGGACGATGACCTCATCGCCTTTACGAATTTTTTGCATGGCCAGGCTCCTTACAGCACTTCCGGCGCCAGCGAAACGATCTTCATGAATCGTTCCGTGCGCAGTTCACGGGTTACAGGCCCGAAAATACGGGTGCCGATGGGCTCAAGCTTGCTGTTGAGCAGGACAGCCGCGTTCTTGTCGAATTTGATGAGCGAACCATCAGGACGACGCACACCCTTGGCGGTACGCACCACCACGGCACTGTAAACGTCACCCTTCTTGACGCGACCACGCGGCGCAGCATCTTTGATGCTGACCTTGATGATGTCGCCTACACCGGCATAACGCCGCTTCGAGCCGCCCAACACCTTGATGCACATAACGGTGCGCGCACCGGTGTTGTCAGCCACGTCCAACGTGGATTGCATCTGGATCATGTTTTCTCTCCAACTTGCCAACCAAAGTGGCCAGCAGTTTTGGATCCCGTTCGGGTTGCGCGTTTTCACGCGAATTTGTTGCGTAACCAGCCAGGCTACGCGTTTAATTCCAGAGCACCGCTGCGGTGAACTGGAAAGCCCGCCATTCTATTGGCGAGCGACTTCCTATGCAAGCACTATTTACACCAGGCGCGCTTTTTCAATCAAACGAGCTACGCGCCAGGCCTTGGTCTTGGAGATCGGACGGCATTCCTCGATCACCACGACATCACCCATGCCGAATTCATTGTTTTCGTCGTGGGCGTGGTACTTTTTGGACAAACGAATAATCTTGCCATACAGGGGGTGCTTGACTTTACGCTCCACCAATACGGTAACGGTTTTGTTCATCTTGTCGCTGACAACCGTGCCGGTGAGGGCGCGCGCGACATTTACGGTTTGTTGTTCGCTCATGATCCTGCTCGTCAGTTGCCGGCCGTAAGCTTCTGTTCCCGCATGACAGTACGCACACGGGCGATGTCACGGCGAACCTTGCGAAGCTCGTGGGTCTTGGTGGTCTGCTGGGTGGAAAGCTGCATACGCAGGCTGAACTGTGCACGAAGCAATTCCTTCACTTCCTGCTTGAGTTCTTCCGTGGATTTGGCCTTGAGTTCGATCGCTTTCATGTCAGATCCCAAAATGGCGAGTCACAAAAGTGGTGGCGATGGGCAGTTTAGCAGCGGCCAGGCGAAATGCCTCACGCGCGGTAACTTCGTCCACACCCTCCATTTCGTAGAGCACCTTGCCGGGCTGGATTTCCGCGACGTAGTACTCAGGATTGCCCTTACCGTTACCCATACGCACTTCAGCGGGCTTCTGGGAAATCGGCTTGTCCGGGAAAATGCGGATCCAGATGCGGCCACCACGCTTGATGTGCCGAGTCATGGCACGACGGGCGGCTTCGATCTGACGCGCGGTAATACGACCACGCGCAATGGCCTTGAGGCCAAACTCGCCGAAACTCACTTTGGCACCGCGCGTTGCCAGACCGGTATTTCGGCCTTTCTGTTCCTTGCGGTATTTTCTTCTGGCTGGCTGAAGCATGTGTTACTCCTTTCCTGCCCGCGCTGCCGGGCGGCGCGGCCGACGCTCGGGCTCGGGTGCGGCCACGGGCTTTTCGCCACGCGCCAGTGCATCACCCTTGTAGACCCAAACTTTGATACCAATGATCCCGTAGGTCGTCTTGGCTTCAGAGAACCCGTAATCGATATCGGCGCGTAGTGTATGCAAGGGCACGCGGCCTTCGCGGTACCACTCGGTTCGCGCGATTTCGATGCCGTTCAAACGTCCGGCTGACATGATCTTGATGCCCTGAGCACCGAAACGCATCGCGTTCTGCATGGCGCGTTTCATGGCGCGCCGGAACATGATCCGCTTCTCGAGCTGGTTGGCGATCGAATCGGATATCAGCTGCGCGTCGGTCTCGGGCTTGCGAACTTCCTCGATGTTCAACGTGACAGGCACGGACATCATGGAATTGAGCTGGCGGCGCAAAGCCTCGATGTCTTCACCCTTCTTGCCGATCACCACGCCAGGGCGTGAGGAAAACAGGGTAATACGAGCATTTTTAGCCGGACGCTCGATAACAATGCGACTCAGGGAGGCATGGGCGAGCTTCTTCTTGAGAAAGTCGCGCACCTTGATGTCCTCGATCAGTGTGGCCGCATAATTTTTGCTATTTGCATACCACTTGGAAGTCCAGCCCTTGTTGACGCTCAGGCGGAATCCTATCGGATGAATCTTCTGTCCCATTTGCCTTCCTTCAGTCGCCAACCGTCACAGTGATGTGACAAGTCGGTTTGATGATGCGGTTTCCGCGACCCTTAGCCCGCGCGGTAAAGCGCTTAAGGCTGGAGCCCTGATCGACGTAGATGGTACGGACCTTCAGTTCGTCGATATCCGCGCCCTCGTTGTGCTCGGCATTGGCGATAGCCGATTCGAGCACTTTCTTGATCGTGAAGGCGGCCTTCTGCGGCGAGAAGGTGAGGATATTCAGGGCCAGGTCGACACGTTTACCGCGCACCATGTCGGCGACCAGACGGGCCTTCTGTGAGGAAAGCCGCGTGCCACGCAGAATTGCTGATACTTGCATCGCTGCTCTCCTTACTTCTTCTTGGCCTTTTTGTCGGCGGCATGACCTTTAAACGTACGGGTCAGTGCGAATTCGCCGAGCTTGTGGCCCACCATGTTTTCCGTGACGTACACGGGGATATGTTGCTTGCCGTTATGGACAGCAACGGTCAAACCGATGAAATCGGGCAGCACCGTGGAACGGCGCGACCAGGTCTTGATCGGCTTCTTGTCACCAACCGCCAACGCGGTAAGTACCTTTTTCAATAGGTGGCCGTCAACGAAGGGGCCTTTTTTTACAGAACGAGCCATTCAACTCACCTCTTACGCTTTGTGACGGCGACGCACGATCATGCTATCGGTACGCTTATTGTTACGGGTACGGTAGCCCTTGGTAGGCTGACCCCAAGGAGATACCGGCACACGGCCTTCGCCGGTACGGCCTTCGCCACCACCGTGCGGATGGTCAACCGGGTTCATCACTGTTCCGCGCACAGTCGGGCGAACACCACGCCAGCGCATCGCACCGGCCTTGCCGATGGAACGCAGATTGTGTTCTTCGTTGCCGACTTCACCCAGGGTGGCGCGGCAGTCGACGTGAACTCGGCGAATTTCGCCAGAGCGCAGACGAAGCTGAGCGTAGCTACCTTCACGCGCCAGCAGCTGCACGCTTGCACCCGCGGAGCGGGCAATCTGCGCGCCTTTGCCGGGCATCATTTCGATGCAATGGATCGTGGAACCCACCGGGATATTGCGCAGTGGCATGCAGTTACCCGGTTTGAACGGCGCTTCAGCCCCGCTCATCAGAATCGTCCCAACCTCAACACCGCGCGGCGCGATGATGTAGCGACGTTCGCCATCCACGTAAAGCAGCAGCGCGATATGCGCGCTACGGTTGGGATCGTATTCGATGCGCTCGACCTTGCCAGGAATCCCGTCCTTGTTGCGCTTGAAATCAACAATACGGTAGTGCTGCTTGTGACCACCACCCTTGTGGCGAGTGGTGATATGGCCATTGTTGTTGCGACCAGCCTTGCTGTTCTGCTTTTCGACCAGCGATGCGACCGGCTTGCCCTTGTGCAGACCAGGCGTGACCACCTTCACAACCGCGCGGCGGCCGGGAGAGGTCGGTTTGACTTTTACCAGCATGATTTATTCTCCTGCGGCGAAGTTGAGTTCCTGACCCGGCTTCAGGCAGACATAGGCCTTCTTCCAGTCAGAACGCTTGCCATTGAAACGGCCAAAGCGCTTGCTCTTGCCCTTCACATTGGCCACTTGCACATCCTTGACCTGCACCTTGAACAGCAGCTCGACAGCCGCCTTGATCTCGGGCTTGGTTGCGCTCGTGGCAACACGGAAAATAACCTGCTCGCGCTTGTCGGCAAGCATCGTCGCTTTCTCGGAGATAACCGGCGCCAGGATGACCTGGAGCAGGCGCTCCTCTTTCATCTGCACGGCGCTCATGCGTACATCTCCTCAATGGACTTGACCGCATCGCGCGTCATGAGCACGCGATCGAAACGGATCAAACTAACCGGGTCGGCGTGCTGCGGCTCGAGAAGCAGCACGTTGGGCAGATTGCGGGAGGAAAGCCAGAGATTTTCATCAATCTCGTGCGCAATGATCAGCACTCGGTTGGAAATCCCCATTTCCTTGAGCTTGCCAGCAAGAATCTTGGTCTTCGGTGCTTCGATGACCAGGCTGTCCACCACGGTCAGACGACCATCCTGCGCAAGGCGCGAGAAGATGGTCGCGATACCGGCGCGGAACATCTTGCGGTTGACTTTCTGGCTGAAGTTCTCATCAGGCTTGTTCGGGAAAGCACGACCACCACCACGCCAGATGGGAGAAGACGTCATACCCGCGCGAGCACGACCAGTACCCTTCTGCTTGAATGGCTTCTTCGTGCTGTGACGCACTTCCGCGCGCGTCATCTGGGCACGATCGCCTGTCCGGGCGTTGGCCATGTAGGCGGTAACCAACTGATGCACCAGCGCTTCGTTATAGTCACGAGCGAACACAGCATCGGAAGCGCTCACGGCACCCGCGTCCTGGCCCTGCGCATTGATCAATTTCAAATCCATCATGCAGCTCCTTTGACGGCGGGACAAACCACGATATCGCCGCCCTTGGGACCAGGAACCGCGCCCTTGATCAGGAGCAACTGACGCGCCCCATCGACACGCACAACTTCCAGATTCTGCACGGTACGCTGCACCGCACCCAGATGGCCGGACATGCGCTTACCAGGAAAGACACGACCCGGATCCTGAGCCATACCAATAGAACCGGGGACATTGTGGGAGCGCGAGTTGCCATGAGAGGCGCGCTGCGACTTGAAGTGGTGACGCTTGATGGTGCCGGCAAAACCCTTGCCCTGCGTGACACCAGAAACATCAACCATTTGACCCGGCTGAAACAACTCGGCATTGAGCGCGGCGCCCGGGAGAAGTTGCTCGACCACATCCGCCGCTACACGAAATTCCGCGAGACCACGAGCGGCTTCCACTCCGGCCTTGGCCAGATGACCGGCAACAGGCTTGGTGATCCGACTCGGCTTGCGTGTGCCATAGGCGACCTGGACAGCGGTGTAACCGTCCGTTGCGGCCGTCTTGACTTGACTGACGCGGTTGTTCGACACGTCCAACACGGTCACAGGGATAGACACACCATCCTCGGTGAAAATGCGGGTCATGCCGATCTTCCGACCGACAAGGCCTAGACTCATTTTTGTTTCCTTTTCAAGGCGCCGACTACAATTGGCCAGCGGTTACAAATAGAAAGCGCGAGAGTATATACACTCCCGCGCCCTTAAGGCAACCTGATTTACTGCAACTTGATCTCGACATCCACTCCGGCGGGCAGATCAAGTTTCATCAACGCATCAACAGTCTTGTCCGTGGGATCGACAATATCCATCAGGCGCTTGTGCGTCCGGATTTCCAGCTGGTCACGTGAGCTCTTGTTCACGTGTGGTGAGCGCAGGATATCGAAACGTTCGATCGAGGTAGGCAGCGGCACAGGCCCCTTGACGACGGCGCCGGTACGCTTGGCGGTGTCGACGATCTCCATGGCGGACTGATCGATCAGCTTGTAATCGTAGGCCTTGAGGCGAATTCGGATTTTCTGGTTTGACATGTTGGTTGCCTTGATTACTCGATGACTTTCGCGACCACGCCGGCGCCGACGGTACGGCCACCTTCGCGAATGGCGAAGCGCAGACCTTCTTCCATCGCGATCGGAGCGATCAGCGCCGCCGTGATCGAGACGTTGTCGCCGGGCATGACCATCTCGGTGCCGGCCGGCAATTCGATCGCGCCGGTCACGTCGGTGGTGCGGAAATAGAACTGGGGACGATAGCCATTGAAGAACGGGGTGTGGCGACCGCCTTCATCCTTGCTCAGCACGTAGATCTCGGCGCTGAACTTGGTGTGCGGGGTGATGCTGCCGGGCTTGGCCAGCACCTGGCCACGCTCGACGTCTTCACGCTTGGTGCCGCGCAGCAGGGCGCCGATGTTGTCGCCGGCCTGACCTTGGTCGAGCAGCTTGCGGAACATTTCCACGCCGGTGCAGATGGTCTTGACCGTGGGCTTGATGCCGACGATTTCGATTTCTTCGCCAACCTTGACGATGCCGCGCTCAACACGGCCGGTCACCACGGTGCCGCGGCCAGAGATGGAGAATACGTCTTCCACGGGCATCAGGAAGGGCTTGTCCACCGCGCGCTCGGGCATGGGGATGTAGCTGTCGAGTGCGTCGGCCAGCCTGAAGATGCTGGGCTCGCCGATGTCGCTGGTGTCGCCTTCCAGGGCTTTCAGGGCGGAGCCGATGATGATGGGGGTGTCGTCACCCGGGAAGTCGTATTTGCTGAGCAATTCACGCACTTCCATTTCAACGAGTTCGAGCAGCTCGGCGTCGTCGACCATGTCGGCCTTGTTCATGTAGACAATGATGTAGGGCACGCCAACCTGACGGGCGAGCAGGATGTGCTCGCGAGTCTGCGGCATCGGGCCGTCTGCGGCGGACACCACCAGGATCGCGCCATCCATCTGCGCGGCGCCCGTGATCATGTTTTTCACATAATCGGCGTGGCCGGGACAGTCGACGTGCGCGTAGTGACGGTTCTCGGTCTCGTACTCGACGTGCGCGGTATTGATGGTGATGCCGCGCGCTTTCTCTTCCGGCGCGGAGTCGATGTCCGCGTAGTTCTTCGCGGCACCGCCGAACTTCTTCGACAGTATCGTGGTGATCGCTGCTGTCAGCGTCGTCTTGCCGTGGTCAACGTGTCCAATCGTCCCAACGTTCACGTGCGGCTTCGTACGCGCAAATTTTTCCTTGGCCATTTTTCTAAACCTCTATCACTTCTTACTGTTGATCACCGCTTCCGCGACAGACTTGGGCGCGTCGGCATAGTGCTTGAATTCCATCGTATAGGTAGCGCGACCCTGAGACATCGAGCGCACATCGGTCGAGTAGCCGAACATTTCCGCCAGTGGCACCTCGGCCTTGATTGACTTGCCTACCGCCAGATCGTCCATGCCCTGAATAATGCCGCGACGACGATTCAGGTCACCCATGACATCGCCCATGTAGTCTTCCGGAGTCTCGACTTCGACCGCCATCATCGGCTCCAGGAGGACGGGACTGGCTTTGCGCATGCCTTCCTTGAAGCCCAGGATCGCCGCCATCTTGAATGCCTGCTCGGAAGAGTCGACCTCATGGTAGGAACCATCAAACAGCGTGACTTTGACGTCGACTACCGGGAAGCCGGCCATGACGCCGTTGTTCAACGCCTCTTTCAGGCCTTTCTCGACCGCGGGAATGTATTCGCGTGGCACCGTGCCGCCCTTGATGGCGTCAACGAATTCAAAGCCTTTACCGGCTTCGTTCGGCTCCATCTTGAGCCAGACGTGGCCATACTGGCCTTTACCGCCGGATTGCTTGACGAATTTGCCTTCCTGCTCAACCGTTTTACGAATGGCTTCACGGTAGGCCACCTGAGGCGCGCCCACGTTGGCCTCGACGCTGAATTCGCGGCGCATACGATCAACCAGGATTTCCAGGTGCAACTCACCCATCCCGGAAATGATGGTCTGACCCGTTTCTTCGTCGGTACGCACCCGGAAAGAAGGATCTTCCTGAGCCAAGCGATTCAAGGCGAGACCCATTTTTTCCTGGTCAGCCTTGGTCTTGGGCTCTACCGCGACGTGAATCACAGGCTCGGGGAAAATCATGCGTTCAAGAATAACCGGCTTGTCGAGCGCGCAAATGGTGTCGCCCGTGGTCGCATCTTTAAGACCAACCGCGGCGGCGATATCGCCTGCGTGCACTTCCTTGATCTCTTCGCGATTGTTGGCGTGCATCTGCAGGATACGACCCAGCCGATCCTTCTTGCCCTTGACCGAGTTGTAGATCGTGTCGCCCGCGCTCACCACACCGGAATAGACCCGGAAAAAGGTCAACTGGCCGACGAACGGGTCTGTCATGATCTTGAATGCAAGCGCGGCAAACGGCTCGGTATCACTGGCCGCGCGCTCAGTCGGCGTGCCATTTTCGGTTTCGCACTTGACCGGCGGAATATCAATCGGCGACGGCATATAGTCGATCACCGCGTCCAGCATGGCCTGCACGCCCTTATTCTTGAAGGCGGAACCGCACAGCATGGGCACTATTTCACTGGCGATGGTACGGGTACGCAGAGCCAGCTTGATTTCAGCCTCGGAGAGATCACCCTCTTCCAAGTACTTGTTCATCATCTCTTCGTTGACTTCGGCGGCAACCTCAACCAGCTTTTCACGCCACTCTTTGCAGACATCCACGAGGTCTTCGGGAATTTCGCGATACTCGAACTTCATCCCCTGCGAGGCTTCGTCCCAGTAGATGGCCTTCATCTTAACCAGATCGACCACACCCTCGAACTTGTCTTCAGCGCCGATGGGCACTTGAATCAGCACGGGATTGGCCTTCAGGCGGGTCTTCATCTGTTCGTAGACGCGGAAGAAATTGGCGCCCGAACGGTCCATCTTGTTGACAAATGCCAGACGCGGCACGCCGTACTTGTTGGCCTGACGCCACACAGTCTCGGACTGAGGCTGCACACCACCCACCGCGCAATACACCATACAAGCACCATCCAGCACGCGCATGGAACGCTCCACCTCAATGGTGAAGTCCACGTGGCCGGGCGTGTCGATGATGTTTACACGATGCTCGGGCAGTGACAGATCCATGCCCTTCCAGAAACAGGTCGTGGCAGCGGAGGTAATGGTGATGCCGCGCTCTTGTTCCTGCTCCATCCAGTCCATTGTCGCCGCGCCGTCGTGCACCTCGCCAATCTTGTGATTGACGCCGGTGTAGAACAGGACACGTTCGGTCGTGGTGGTCTTGCCGGCGTCGATGTGCGCCGAGATGCCGATATTGCGATAGCGTTCGATAGGGGTCTTGCGTGCCACAGTGCTGTTTCCTTATCAGAAGCGGAAATGCGAGAAAGCCTTGTTGGCTTCGGCCATACGGTGAATCTCTTCACGCTTCTTCATGGCGCCGCCACGGCCTTCAGCGGCATCGAGCAACTCGCCCGCCAGACGCTGACCCATGGATTTCTCACCACGCTTGCGCGCCGCGTCTTTGAGCCAGCGCATGGCCAGCGCATTGCGGCGCGAAGGACGCACCTCGACCGGCACCTGGTAGTTGGCGCCACCGACGCGACGAGATTTGACCTCAACCACGGGACGCACATTGGACATGGCCTGACCAAAGACTTCAACCGGGTCCTTGCCGCTTTTCTTGCCGATCTGCTCGAAGGCACCGTATACGATGCGCTCGGCCACAGCCTTCTTGCCGCTGTTCATGATTACGTTCATGAACTTGGCCACTTCCTGGCTACCGAACTTCGGGTCCGGCAGGATGACACGTTTGGGAACCTCACGACGACGGGGCATGCTGTAACTCCTTGTCTCTTACTTGCCGGTCTTGGCGCGCTTGGCACCGTATTTGGAACGGCTCTGCTTGCGGTCCTTGACACCGGCGGTATCCAGACTGCCGCGCACGATGTGGTAACGCACACCCGGCAAATCCTTGACCCGGCCACCACGCACCAGCACTACCGAGTGCTCTTGCAGGTTGTGACCCTCGCCACCGATGTAACCAATGACTTCGAAGCCATTGGACAGGCGCACCTTGGCAACCTTCCGCAGCGCGGAGTTAGGCTTCTTCGGCGTGGTGGTATAGACACGAGTGCACACGCCACGCTTTTGCGGGCAGGCCTCCATGGCAGGTACCTTGCTTTTCTCTATCGGAGCCTGACGCGGCTTCCGTACTAATTGGTTGATGGTCGGCATCTAACGCGTTCCCAGCTAAATCTTGAAACCTGAACAAATCAGCCCTGCTTCCCGTGGCTTGCGCTACGAGGCGGGCTGGCCGAAAAAAGACTGCGCATAGTAAGGATGATCGCGGACCCTGTCAAGCCCGCAATCCATCCTGTTTAGGCGTCGTCCCCGTCGCCTTGCAGCACCACCACGACTTCCTCACCTTGTTGTACAGGCTGGAAATCGATGGTGTGTGCCTGCCCCTTGCGCGAACGGTGGTAGGCAAGGCCAGTACCGGCCGGAATGAGACGGCCGACGATGACGTTCTCCTTGAGGCCACGCAGATCGTCTTTCTTGGCCATGATGGCGGCTTCGGTAAGGACGCGCGTGGTCTCCTGGAAGGAGGCGGCGGAAATGAAGGAATCGGTCGACAGCGAAGCTTTGGTGATACCCAGCAGGATGTTGTCGTGCACGGCCGGCAACTTGCCTTCGGCCATGACGCGATCATTTTCCTGCAGGAACTCCGAGCGTTCGACCTGTTCGCCCATGATGAAGGTGGTATCACCCGGCTCCGCCACGTTGATCCGGCGCAGCATCTGGCGCACCACCACTTCGATGTGCTTGTCGTTGATCTTCACGCCCTGCAGGCGATAAACGTCCTGCACTTCGTCGATGATGTAACGGGCCAGCGCTTCGATACCCTGCAGGCGCAGGATGTCGTGCGGGTCAGAGGGACCGTCGACGATGGTCTCACCTTTCTGGACGATCTGGCCGTCGTGCACGGTGACGTGCTTGTCCTTGGAGATCAGGTACTCGTGCGGAACGCCATCCATGTCGGTAAGCACCAGGCGCTGCTTGCCCTTGGTGTCCTTGCCGAAGGAGACGGTGCCGGTGATTTCCGCCAGCACGCCGGCATCCTTGGGCGAACGCGCCTCGAACAGTTCGGCGACGCGCGGCAAACCGCCGGTAATGTCGCGAGTCTTCGAGGTTTCCTGCGGGATACGCGCCAGCACGTCACCCACATTCACGTCCTGACCATCTTTCACGGTAATCAGCGACCCCACCTGGAAGGTGATGTTCACGCTGATGTCGGTCCCCGCCACCTTGACGTCCTGGCCTTCGGCGTCGATCAGTCGCACCTGCGGGCGCACACCCTTGGTTTGCGCGGCACCGCGACGTTTGCCGTCGATGACGATAAGTGTGGACAGGCCGGTCACATCGTCGATCTGCTTGGCGACGGTCACGCCGTCTTCCACGTTCTCGAATTTTACGCGGCCGGCATACTCGGTGATGATGGGACGGGTATGCGGATCCCAGTTGGCCAACGCGGTGCCGGCCTTGACGATCTGGCCGTCGGCCACCGCCAGAGTGGCGCCGTAAGGCACCTTGTGGCGCTCGCGTTCGCGCTGGCTGTCGTCGACGATCAGAATCTCGCCATTGCGGGAGATGGCGACCTGCTCGCCCTTGGGGTTGGTGACGTAACGCAGTGTGGGCAGGAAGCGGATGCTCCCGGCCGACTTGCCTTCGAGTTGCGACGCGGAAGCGGCGCGCGAGGCGGCGCCGCCGATGTGGAAGGTCCGCATGGTGAGCTGGGTGCCCGGCTCGCCGATCGACTGGGCGGCGATCACGCCGACCGCCTCACCGGAGTTGATCAGATTGCCGCGACCGAGGTCACGGCCATAGCACTTGGCGCACAGACCCCAGCGCGTATCGCAGGTGAGCGGTGTACGCACTTTCACTTCGTCAATACCCAGCTCGTCGATCATGTCGACCATGTCTTCATCGAGCAGCGTGCCGGCGTCGAGCACGGTCTCGCCGGTTTCCGGATGGATCACGTCGCTGGCGACCACACGACCGAGGATACGGTCATGCAAGGGTTCCACCACGTCACCGCCTTCCACCAGGGCTTTCATGACCATGCCGTTGCGGGTACCGCAATCGAGCTCGGTAATAACCAGATCCTGCGTTACGTCAACCAGACGACGGGTCAGGTAGCCGGAGTTCGCGGTCTTCAGCGCGGTGTCGGCCAGGCCTTTGCGGGCGCCGTGGGTGGAGATGAAGTACTGCAATACGTTAAGGCCTTCACGGAAGTTCGCCGTGATCGGCGTCTCGATGATGGAGCCGTCCGGCTTCGCCATCAGGCCACGCATGCCGGCCAGCTGACGGATCTGGGCGGCGGAACCGCGGGCGCCGGAGTCGGCCATCATGTAGATGGAGTTGAACGATTCCTGACGTACCTGTTTGCCATCGCGGTCAATCGTGGTTTCGTGGGAAAGCTGCTCCATCATGGCCTTGGCCACCTTGTCGCCAGCCTGCCCCCAGATGTCCACCACCTTGTTGTAGCGCTCGCCCTGGGTCACCAGGCCGGAGGTGTACTGGGATTCGATTTCCTTCACTTCGTTTTCGGCGGCGGTCAGGATGGCCTGCTTCTGCGGCGGCATCAGCATGTCCTGCATACAGATCGAGATGCCGCCCTTGGCCGCCATCGAGAAGCCGGTGTACATCAGCTTGTCGGCGAACACCACGGTATCCTTGAGGCCGCACTTGCGGAACGAGGCGTTGATCAGCTTGGAGATTTCCTTCTTCTTCAGCGCCTTGTCGACGTGCGCGAAGTCCAGCCCCGGGGGCAGGATTTCCGAAAGGAAGGCGCGGCCGACCACGGTCTGCACGCGCTTGACGGTTTCCACCACCTGGCCGGCGGCGTCGTAATTACGCTCGCGTAGGCGCACGGTGACGCGCGCGTTGATGTCGATCAACCCGGATTGCCAGGCACCGCGCAGTTCGTCGGTGTCGGCGAACATCATGCCCTCGCCCTTCGCGTTGATCCGCTCGCGGCTCATGTAATACAGGCCGAGCACGATATCCTGTGACGGCACGATGATCGGGTCGCCGTTGGCGGGGGAAAGGACGTTGTTCGAAGCCAGCATCAGGGTGCGCGCTTCCATCTGGGCTTCCAGGGAAAGCGGCACGTGCACGGCCATCTGGTCGCCGTCGAAGTCGGCGTTGAAGGCGGTACAAACCAGCGGGTGCAACTGGATGGCCTTGCCCTCGATCAGCACCGGCTCGAACGCCTGGATACCCAGGCGGTGCAGGGTCGGCGCCCGGTTCAGCATGACCGGGTGTTCGCGGATGACGTCTTCCAGGATGTCCCAGACCACCGGCTCTTCATCTTCCACCATGCGTTTGGCGGCCTTAATGGTGGTCGCCAGGCCCATGACTTCGAGACGATGGAAGATGAAAGGCTTGAACAGTTCCAGCGCCATCAGCTTGGGCAGGCCGCACTGGTGCAGCTTGAGGGTGGGGCCCACGACGATGACGGAACGGCCCGAGTAGTCGACGCGCTTGCCCAGCAGGTTCTGGCGGAAACGGCCGCCCTTGCCCTTGATCATGTCGGCCAGTGACTTCAACGGACGCTTGTTGGCGCCGGTCATGGCCTTGCCGCGACGTCCGTTGTCTAGCAACGAGTCAACCGATTCCTGCAACATGCGCTTTTCGTTGCGCACGATGATGTCCGGCGCTTTCAGCTCCAGCAGACGCTTGAGGCGGTTGTTGCGGTTGATGACGCGGCGATACAGGTCATTCAGGTCGGAGGTGGCGAAACGACCACCGTCCAGCGGCACCAGCGGGCGCAGTTCCGGCGGCAGCACGGGCAGCACGGAAAGAATCATCCAGTCCGGCTGGATCTTGGATTTGTGGAAGGCGTCCAGCACCTTGAGACGCTTGGCCAGTTTCTTGATCTTGGTGTCGGAGCTGGTCTTCTCCATGTCGCCGCGCAGCTTCTCGACTTCGGAAGGCAGGTCGATGCCCTTGAGCAGGTCGCGCACGCCCTCGGCGCCCATGCCGGCCTTGAATTCGTCTCCGTACTCTTCCAGCTTCGCCAGGTAGTCGTCCTCGGTCAGCAACTGGCCCTTGTTCAACGGGGTCATGCCGGGATCGGTCACCACATAGGCTTCGAAGTACAACACCCGCTCGATGTCGCGCAGGGTCATGTCCAGCACCATGCCGAGACGGCTGGGCAGGGACTTTAGGAACCAGATATGGGCGACCGGGCTGGCCAGTTCGATATGGCCCATGCGTTCGCGCCGCACCTTGGCCTGCGTAACTTCGACGCCGCACTTCTCGCAGATCACACCACGATGCTTGAGGCGCTTGTACTTGCCGCACAGGCACTCGTAGTCCTTGATCGGGCCGAAGATCTTGGCGCAGAACAAGCCGTCACGTTCCGGCTTGAAGGTCCGGTAGTTGATGGTCTCCGGCTTCTTCACCTCGCCGAAGGACCAAGAGCGGATTTTGTCGGGGGAAGCCAGACCGATCTTAATCGAGTCGAATTCTTCTTCCTGGGTAACCTGTTTGAAGAGATCGAGTAATGCTTTCATTTGCGTCTCCGTGAGAGCGGTAGGATGCGGTGAGGGACGAGCCGTTTCAGGCGTCGTCCCCGGTTCGATGCGGTGCGCTGCGCTTACCGCATCCTACTCAGTACCTTTCCAGATCGATGTCGATGGCCAGCGAGCGAATTTCCTTCACCAGCACGTTGAAGGACTCCGGCATACCGGCGTCGATCTTGTGCTCGCCCTTGACGATGTTTTCGTACACCTTGGTGCGACCGGTGACGTCGTCCGACTTGACCGTGAGCATTTCCTGCAAGGTGTAGGCGGCGCCGTAAGCCTCCAGCGCCCACACTTCCATCTCGCCGAAACGTTGGCCGCCGAACTGCGCCTTGCCGCCCAGCGGCTGCTGGGTCACCAGGGAGTAAGGCCCGGTGGAACGGGCGTGCATCTTGTCGTCGACCAGGTGGTGCAGCTTCAGCACGTGCATGATGCCCACCGTGACGGTGCGATCGAAGGCGTCGCCGGAGCGGCCGTCGTAGAGCTGCACCTGAGTCTTGGCCGGGGTAAAGCCGAGCTTCTGGGTGCGCGGATCGGCCTCGCTGTAGGCCAGATCGAGCATGGACTGTATATCTTCCTCGGAAGCGCCGTCGAACACCGGGGTGGCAAACGGCACACCCTTGACCAGGTTGCCGGCCATTTCCAGAATTTCCTTGTCGCTCAAGCCCTTGATGTCCTCGGCCTTGCCGGAGACGTTGTAGACCTTGTCGAGGAACTTGCGCACCTCGCCGGCCTTGACTTGCGCCGCCAGCATTTCCTCGATGCGTAGCCCCAGACCGCGTGAGGCCCAGCCCAGGTGCACTTCGAGGATCTGGCCGACGTTCATCCGCGACGGCACGCCGAGCGGGTTCAGCACGATGTCGACCGGGGTGCCGTCCGCCATGAACGGCATGTCTTCCACCGGCACGATCTTGGAGATCACGCCCTTGTTGCCGTGGCGGCCGGCCATCTTGTCGCCGGGTTGCAGGCGGCGCTTCACGGCCAGGTAGACCTTGACCATCTTGATCACGCCGGGGGCGAGCTCGTCGCCCTGGGTGAGCTTGCGCTTCTTGGTTTCCAGCATCTGGGCGAAATTGGCGCGCTGCTTGTCGAGACCGTCCTTGATGCCTTCCATCTGGCGCGAGACTTCTTCGTCGTTGGCGCGAATGTCGAACCAGTCGTGCGGGCTCATATCGTCCAGGTAGGCGGCGCTGACTTCGGCGCCCTTGGCCAGCTTTTTCGGGCCACCTTTGGCGGTCTTGCCGATCAGCAGGCGGCGCATCCGGGCGAAAGCGTCTTCCTCGACGATGCGCATCTGGTCGGCCAAGTCCTTCTGATACTTGCGCAACATCTCTTCGATGATCTGATTGGCGCGAGTGTCGCGCTCGATGCCTTCGCGGGTGAACACCTGCACGTCGATGACCGTGCCGCTCATGCCGGTGGGCACGCGCAAGGAAGTGTCCTTCACGTCGGAAGCCTTCTCGCCGAAGATCGCGCGCAGCAGCTTTTCTTCCGGAGTGAGCTGGGTCTCGCCCTTGGGGGTGACCTTGCCGACCAGCACATCGCCGGCGGTTACTTCAGCACCCACGTAGATGATGCCGGCCTCGTCGAGACGGCCCAACTGGAGCTGCGACAGACTGGAGATGTCGCGCGTGATTTCCTCGGCGCCGAGCTTGGTATCGCGCGCCACCACATTGAGTTCCTCGATGTGGACGGAGGTGTAGCGGTCTTCCGCGACCACGCGCTCGGAGATAAGGATGGAGTCCTCGAAGTTGTAGCCGTTCCAGGGCATGAAGGCGACCAGCATGTTCTGCCCCAGCGCCAGTTCACCCTTGTCGGTGGAGGCGCCATCGGCCACCACGTCGCCGCGTTCGATCTTGTCGCCGGGGCGCACCAGCGGACGCTGGTTGATGTTGGTGTTCTGGTTGGAACGCTGGTACTTGGTCAGGGTGTAGATGTCCACGCCCACTTCACCGGCGGCGGTTTCGTCATCGTTGACGCGCACCACCACGCGGCTGGCGTCGACGTAATCGACCATGCCGCCGCGGCGCGCGGTCACCACGGTACCCGAGTCGACGGCGGCGGTACGCTCAATGCCGGTGCCGACCAAAGGCTTGTCGGGACGCAGGCAAGGCACGGCCTGGCGCTGCATGTTCGAACCCATCAAGGCGCGGTTCGCGTCGTCGTGTTCCAGGAACGGAATCAAGGAGGCGGCCACGGAGACGATCTGCGAAGGCGCGATGTCCATGTATTGAATGCGGTCCGGCGTCGCCAGGGTGAATTCGTTGCGACTCCGGCAGGACACCAGGTCACCGCTGAAATGGCCCTTGGCGTCGAGTTCAGCGTTGGCCTGGGCGATCACATACTGGCTTTCCTCGATCGCCGACAGATACTCGATCTGGTCGCTGACCTTGTGGTCCAGCACCTTGCGGTACGGTGTTTCGATGAAGCCGTATTCATTGGTGCGCGCGTACAGCGCCAGGGAGTTGATCAGGCCGATGTTCGGGCCTTCCGGCGTCTCGATCGGGCAGACGCGGCCGTAGTGGGTCGGATGCACGTCGCGCACTTCGAAGCCGGCGCGCTCACGGGTCAGGCCGCCCGGGCCCAGCGCGGAAATACGCCGCTTGTGGGTGATCTCGGACAGCGGGTTGGTCTGGTCCATGAACTGGGAGAGCTGGCTGGAGCCGAAGAACTCCTTGATCGCCGCCGAGATGGGCTTGGCGTTGATCAGGTCGTGCGGCATCAGGTTGTCGCTCTCGGCCTGGTTCAAACGCTCCTTGACCGCGCGTTCGACGCGGACCAGGCCAGCGCGGAACTGGTTCTCCGCTAGTTCGCCGACGGAACGCACACGGCGATTGCCGAGGTGGTCGATGTCGTCGATCTCGCCGCGGCCATTGCGCAGTTCCACCAGAATCTTGATGACTTCAACGATGTCCTTGGACGACATCGTGAAACGCTCTTCGACGCGGGCATTGAGCACCTTGGGATCAAGGCCGGCGGTTTTCAGATGTTTGTTGAGGTCGGCGAGACGGGCCTCGGCTTCCTCACGCGTCGCGATATCGTCCAGATTGGCTTTGGACAAGCTGGCTTCCGGGCAAATCAGGAAGTAACCGCGCAGGGCGGCGGCCAGTTTGTTCTCGCGGTGGTGCGTCGGGAAGCGGATCTGCCAGGCGGACTTGCCGGGGGCGCCAATGCGGCGATTGAACTTCATGCGGCCGACTTTCGACATGTCGTAAGTGTCGTCGCTGAAGCACAGGCGGTTGAACAGGGTCTCCACCGCATCCTCGGTCGGCGGCTCGCCGGGACGCATCATGCGGTAGATGGCGACACGGGCGGTCCACTGGTCCACCGTCTCGTCGGCGCGCAGGGTCTGCGAAATAAAGGCGCCGTGGTCGAGTTCGTTGGTGAACAGGGTCTGGAAGTGGGTCAGCTTGGCTTCCGACAGCGTGGCCATCAACTCTTCGGTGATCTCGTCGTTGGCGCGCGCCAGCAACTCACCGGTTTCCGCGTCGATCAGGTTCTTCGCCAGGACACGGCCCAGAATGAAATCATTGTCCACCAGCACCTTCTTGATGCCGGCTTCCTCGAGCTGTTTGATGTGGCGCGCGGTGACGCGTTTGTCCTTGGCGACGATGACCGTGCCATCCTTGGCCAGGATGTCGAACTTGGCCGTTTCACCCTTGAGGCGCTCGGGCACCAGCGCCAGTTCCAGGCCCTTCTTGGTGACGTGGAAGGACTCCGTATCAAAGAACATTTCGAGAATCTGCTCGCTGTTGTAGCCCAGCGACTTCAGCAGAATGGTGACCGGCATCTTGCGGCGGCGGTCGACGCGGAAGTAAACGAAGTCCTTGGCATCGAACTCGAAGTCCAGCCAGGAGCCACGATAGGGAATGATCCGCGCGGAGAACAACAACTTGCCGGACGAATGGGTCTTGCCGCGATCGTGCTCGAAGAACACGCCGGGGGAACGGTGCAACTGCGACACGATGACACGCTCGGTGCCATTGATGACGAAGGAACCATTGGGGGTCATGAGTGGCATTTCGCCCATGTAGACCTCCTGCTCCTTCACTTCCTTGATCTTCTCCTTGGTGCTCTCGCGATCGAGGATCACCAGGCGCACGCGGGCACGCACACTGGCCGCATAGGTCAGGCCACGTTGCTGGCACTCGACGATGTCGAACACCGGCGTGCCGAGGTTGTAGCTGACATATTCCAGGCGGGCATGGCCGGAATGGGCAACGATGGGGAAGATCGAGGTGAAGGCCGCTTCCAGGCCAAGGTTCTGACGTGCCTCCATAGGCACGCCTTCCTGAATGAAGGCACGGAAGGACTCGATCTGCGTGGTCAACAGATAAGGCACCGCTTGCACGCTAACGCGTTTTGCGAAGCTTTTGCGCAGGCGCTTTTTCTCGGCGAATGTATAGCTCATTTGGACTCCGTCTCCAGGGGACAGGGATCAGGTATCAGAAATCGAAATCGTGTGACTCAATTTCTGGCAGCTGATTCCTGAAACGGTAAGTGGGAAACGCGAAAAGGCTGGCGGCAAAATGCCACCAGCCCGCTCTCGGGTAACTCCCGAAACAACACCGAATTACTTGATTTCGGCGGTCGCGCCCGCTTCGGTCAATTGCTTCAGGATGTCGTCGGCCTCGGCCTTGGCGATACCTTCCTTGACAGCCTTGGGAGCGCCGTCCACCAGATCCTTGGCTTCCTTCAGGCCGAGGCCGGTGATAGCGCGCACGACCTTGATGACGTTGACCTTCTGAGCGCCGGCGGCGGTCAGGATCACGTCAAACTCGGTCTTCTCTTCCACCACGGCGGCCGCGGCACCGCCGCCACCACCGCCACCACCGCCGAACGAGGCGGCGGAGACGCCGAACTTCTCTTCGAACGCCTTCACCAGGTCGTTCAGTTCCATTACCGTCATGGCGCCTACGGCTTCCAGGATGTCTTCTTTGCTAATAGCCATGGTTCAAACTCCTAAATCGATAGTCTTTACAGAATGTGGTCGTGGCGCGTTGCCGGTCAGGCGACGACGCCAGCTTCTTCTTCGCGCTGCTTGGCGAGAGCGGCCATGACCGCGGCGAAACCGGACACCGGTGCCTGCATGACGCCCAACAGCTTGCCGAGCAACTCTTCGCGGCTGGGAATGCTGGCCAGTGCCTGCACGCCGGAAGCGTCGAGCACCTTGCCGGCGTAACAACCCGCCTTGAGAATCAGCTTGTCATTGGTCTTGGCGAAATCGTTCAGCACTTTCGCGGCCGCGACAGGATCGGTGGAGATGCTGTAGATCAGCGGTCCGACCATGTGCTTGGAAAGTTCGGCGAACGGGGTATCGGCCACGGCGCGACGTACCAGGGTATTTTTCAGTACACGCAGGTAAACGCCGGATTCCCGGGCTTTCTTGCGCAACTGGGTCAGATTCACCACCTGAACACCACGGTATTCGGCCACGACGATGGTTTCGGCGCTGGCGACTTGCGCCGACACCTCAGCCACTACGACCTTTTTGTCATCAAGATTAAGACTCATAAGGTCTCTTCTCCTTTCAAGTCCACACGCGGCGGAAAGTCCGCCGCACCCACGGCGACCTGAGCAGGAGTCAAGCCGCTGTTAAACGGCCACTTGTCCTGTTCGGGAACACCATCTGCGCAGGCCGCGAGGCAAGCCTCTCGATTAAGCCCCGCTGGAAGATTCCCAGCGGCGCGCCTGCGGTCTTTGACGATCCGCCGCCGCCCCCTCAAGGGTTTGGCAACGGCCCAAAGTTCATTCCCCACCGCAATCGCGCGGCGGGCCAATCAATTTCTTACTGCGCCGCCAGACTGGCCTGGTCGACGCGAACGCCGACGCCCATGGTGCTGGAGACAGAGACCTTCTTCATGTAGACGCCCTTGCTCGCGGCGGGCTTAGCCTTGTTCAACGCTTCCAGCAATGCGGTCAGGTTCTCGCGCAAGGCAGCCGGCTCGAAAGAGGCGCGACCGATGGTGGCGTGGATGATGCCGGCCTTGTCGGTGCGGTACTGGACCTGACCGGCTTTGGCGTTCTTTACCGCCTCGGCGACGTTCGGGGTCACGGTGCCGACCTTGGGGTTGGGCATCAGGCCACGCGGACCGAGGATCTGGCCCAATTGGCCGACCACGCGCATCGCGTCGGGTGTGGCGATCACCACGTCGAAATCCATCTTGCCGGCCTTAATTTCCGCGGCGAGGTCGTCGAAGCCGACGATGTCGGCGCCGGCGGCTTTGGCCAGCTCAACGTTGGCGCCTTGCGCGAACACGGCCACGCGCACGGTCTTGCCGATGCCGCGCGGCATCACCACGGAACCACGCACCACCTGGTCGGATTTACGCGGATCGACGCCCAGGTTGATGGCGGCATCGATGGATTCGTCGAATTTGGCGGTGGCGGCTTCTTTGACCAGCGCCAGCGCTTCGTCGACGGGATAATTCTTGGTGCGTTCGATCTTGGCCTTCAGGCCCTTGACTCGCTTGGAAACCATGTCACACGCCCTCCACATTGAGACCGATGCTGCGCGCGCTGCCGGCGATGGTACGCACGGCGGCATCCATGTCGGCGGCGGTCAGGTCTGGCATCTTGGTCGTGGCGATTTGTTCGAGCTGGGCGCGGGTAATCACGCCCACCTTGTCGCTGTGCGGCTTCGCGCTGCCTTTGGTAATGCCCACAGCCTTCTTGATCAGGATAGTCGCCGGGGGCGTCTTCATGATGAAGGTGAAGGACTTGTCCGCGTAGGCGGTGATCACCACGGGAATCGGCAGGCCCGGCTCCAGACCCTGGGTCTGGGCGTTGAAGGACTTGCAGAATTCCATGATATTCAAACCGCGCTGACCCAATGCGGGGCCGATAGGCGGAGAGGGATTGGCTTTGCCCGCTGGCACTTGCAGCTTGACGTAGCCGACGATTTTCTTGGCCATTTAGTTACTCCAGAAAGTGAGTGTTAGCGCACCCTGATAACGCCAGGACGCTCCTCTTGCCGGGCCATCCCGGCGCAGATCAAGCAGGTTCAAACCTTCTCGATCTGGGCAAAATCCAGTTCTACCGGCGTGGCTCGGCCGAAGATGGTGACCGCGACACGCAGTTTGTTCTTCTCGTAATTGACCTCTTCCACCATGCCGTTGAAATCATTGAACGGCCCATCCACCACACGCACCACCTCGCCGATCTCGAAGGTAATCTTGTGCTTGGGTTTTTCCACACCGTCCTGCATCTGCTGCAGGATCGATTGAACTTCCTTCTCGCTGATCGGCGCCGGTTTATTGGCCGTGCCACCGACGAAACCGGTCACCTTGGCGGTGCTTTTCACCAGATGCCAGGAGTCATCATCCATTTCCATCTGCACCAGCACATAACCGGGAAAGAACTTGCGCTCGGTGGTCATTTTCTTGCCGCCTTTCATTTCGACGACTTCTTCCACCGGCACCAGAATCTCGCCGAATTTGTCTTGCATGCCGGAGCGTTCCACACGCTCCTTGAGCGCGCGCATCACGCTCTTTTCAAACCCGGAATAGGCATGGACCACATACCACTGCATCGCCATTACTCGCCCCTGCCCATGAGAAGTTTCACCAGGTACATGAGAACGCCATCCACCATCCAGAGGAACAGCGCCATGACGATCACGAATGCCACCACCACACCGGTCATCTGCATGGTTTCCTTGCGCGTAGGCCATACCACCTTGCGCGCTTCGGTAATTGATTCCTGACTGAATGCGAAGAAACGCTGACCAACCGTCGTGTACCAGACCACGCCCAGCGCCGCGCCCATACCCGCCAGGACAGATAGAACACGCAGCACCGTGGGGCTGTCCGCAAAAAAATAAAAACCGGCAATGCCAGCCGCTATCAGCAGGCCCGCAGCCAGTAGTTTGATGTTGTCAGCCATGAGATGGGTGTAACTCCGACCGACGCATGTGTAAGGCTCACATGCGTCGGACAGTTTTATGTTGTGGCAGGCCAGGAGGGTGTCGAACCCCCAACCTTCGGTTTTGGAGACCGACGCTCTGCCAATTGAGCTACTGGCCTGTACTTACCGACAAGAAAAGGCGGCGCTTGCGCAACCGCCTTTTCCCACCGGGTCTTGCTTTTACTCGATGACTTTCGCGACCACGCCGGCGCCGACGGTACGGCCACCTTCGCGAATGGCGAAGCGCAGACCTTCTTCCATCGCGATCGGGGCGATCAGCGCCGCCGTGATCGAGACGTTGTCGCCGGGCATGACCATCTCGGTGCCGGCCGGCAATTCGATCGCGCCGGTCACGTCGGTGGTGCGGAAATAGAACTGGGGACGATAGCCATTGAAGAACGGGGTGTGGCGACCGCCTTCATCCTTGCTCAGCACGTAGATCTCGGCGCTGAACTTGGTGTGCGGGGTGATGCTGCCGGGCTTGGCCAGCACCTGGCCACGCTCGACGTCTTCACGCTTGGTGCCGCGCAGCAGGGCGCCGATGTTGTCGCCGGCCTGACCTTGGTCGAGCAGCTTGCGGAACATTTCCACGCCGGTGCAGATGGTCTTGACCGTGGGCTTGATGCCGACGATTTCGATTTCTTCGCCAACCTTGACGATGCCGCGCTCAACACGGCCGGTCACCACGGTGCCGCGGCCAGAGATGGAGAATACGTCTTCCACGGGCATCAGGAAGGGCTTGTCCACCGCGCGCTCGGGCATGGGGATGTAGCTGTCGAGTGCGTCGGCCAGCCTGAAGATGCTGGGCTCGCCGATGTCGCTGGTGTCGCCTTCCAGGGCTTTCAGGGCGGAGCCGATGATGATGGGGGTGTCGTCACCCGGGAAGTCGTATTTGCTGAGCAATTCACGCACTTCCATTTCAACGAGTTCGAGCAGCTCGGCGTCGTCGACCATGTCGGCCTTGTTCATGTAGACAATGATGTAGGGCACGCCAACCTGACGGGCGAGCAGGATGTGCTCGCGAGTCTGCGGCATCGGGCCGTCTGCGGCGGACACCACCAGGATCGCGCCATCCATCTGCGCGGCGCCCGTGATCATGTTTTTCACATAATCGGCGTGGCCGGGACAGTCGACGTGCGCGTAGTGACGGTTCTCGGTCTCGTACTCGACGTGCGCGGTATTGATGGTGATGCCGCGCGCTTTCTCTTCCGGCGCGGAGTCGATGTCCGCGTAGTTCTTCGCGGCACCGCCGAACTTCTTCGACAGTATCGTGGTGATCGCTGCTGTCAGCGTCGTCTTGCCGTGGTCAACGTGTCCAATCGTCCCAACGTTCACGTGCGGCTTCGTACGCGCAAATTTTTCCTTGGCCATCGTCTATCCCCTAGCAAATATCGGATCAACAAAATTAAGCATCACAAATTAACTGGTGCCCATGGACAGAATCGAACTGTCGACCTCTCCCTTACCAAGGGAGTGCTCTACCTCTGAGCTACATGGGCGAAACATTCAATACAACCAACTGCCAACCACTATCCAAACTGGAGCGGGTAGCGGGAATCGAACCCGCGTCATCAGCTTGGAAGGCTGGGGTTCTACCATTGAACTACACCCGCTTTACCGCACAACCCTCAGGTTGCGCGGTAAAAAAACCGGAGAAACCTGGTGGTGGGGGAAGGATTCGAACCTTCGAAGGCAGAGCCGTCAGATTTACAGTCTGATCCCGTTGACCGCTTGGGTACCCCACCGGAAAGCGCGGCATTATTCCCATCTTCGAATATCTTGTCAATCACACATTGAACAAGAAATTCAGAACATCGCCATCTTTGACCACGTATTCCTTGCCTTCCGAGCGCATCTTGCCGGCCTCCTTGGCGCCCTGTTCACCCTTGTAGGCAATGAAGTCATCGAAGGCGATGGTCTGGGCGCGGATAAAGCCGCGTTCGAAGTCGGTATGTATGACACCGGCCGCCTGTGGCGCGGTATCACCCTTGTGGATGGTCCAGGCGCGCACTTCCTTCACGCCGGCGGTGAAATAGGTTTGCAGGCCAAGCAGATCGTAGGCGGCGCGAATCAGGCGATCAAGACCGGGTTCGTGCAAGCCCATCGATTCGAGAAACTCCAGCTTGTCGGCATCGTCGAGCGCGGCGATTTCCGCCTCGATGGCGGCGCAGACGGCAACCACCGGCGCATGTTCCGCGTCCGCTATCTGATGCAGGCGATCCAGATGGGGGTTGTTCTCGAAGCCATCTTCGGCGACGTTGGCCACGTACATGGCGGGCTTGATGGTCATCAGGCAGAGTGGCGCGAGCAATTCCTTGTCGTCATCCGGCAGCTTCAGGCTGCGCACCGGCTTGGCTTCGTTCAGATGCGGCAGCAACTTGTCATAGAGGGCGATCAGTTTGATGGCCTCCTTGTCACCGGCGCGCGCTTTCTTGCTGTCGCGGTGATGCGCCTTCTCGACCGTGGCGAGGTCGGCCAGCGCCAGTTCGGTGATGATGACTTCGATGTCGGAGATCGGGTCGACGCGACCCGCCACGTGCACCACGTTTTCATCCTCGAAACAACGCACCACGTTGACGATGGCGTCGGTCTCGCGAATATTGGCTAGGAACTGGTTGCCCAGGCCTTCGCCTTTGGATGCCCCCGCCACCAAGCCGGCGATGTCGACGAACTCGACGATGGCCGGAACCATGCGTTGCGGTTTGACGATTTCGGCCAGTTGTCCCATGCGCGGGTCCGGCACTTCGACGATGCCGACATTGGGCTCGATGGTGCAGAAAGGGTAGTTTTCGGCCGCGATGCCCGCCTTGGTGAGCGCGTTGAACAGGGTGGATTTGCCGACGTTGGGCAGGCCGACGATGCCGCATTTCAGGCTCATGTCTTCTCCGGTGATGCTGGTGTTTTGGGTTTGGTGTGCCGAGTGTTCACGGAATTGAGCGCCGCGTTCCAATCGCCCTTGGCGATCAGCGGCCAGGCCAGCAGGGCGCGATCAAGGGCGCCGTCGATCTGCTCCTGTTCCTCGCGACGCGGTGGCTTGAGCACGTAATTGGCCACTTCGTTGCGGTCACCCGGATGGCCGATGCCGATGCGCAAGCGCCAGTAATCTTGGGTACCGAGATGGGCGGTGATGTCCTTGAGGCCATTATGACCGCCCAGACCGCCGCCGAATTTCAGGCGCAGGTCACCCGGTGGGATATCCAGCTCATCGTGCACGACCAGTATTTCGCCGGGCGGGATGCGATGAAAGCGAATGAAGGCGCCGACCGACTGGCCGGAACGATTCATGAAGGTCTGTGGCTGCAACAACCAGATAGCGACAGCTCTGGCCTGTGCCACACGACCGTGAAAACGCGACTCGATGGCGAAGCGGGTATCCAGCTCACGCGCCAGACGCTCACAAAACCAAAACCCGGCGTTGTGCCGGGTTTCGGAATAGTCGGCGCCGGGATTGCCGAGGCCGACGACCAATCTTGGGGGAGTCTGCACGACTCTGCCTTGAATCAGCCTCAGGCGGCGGGAGTCGCGCCCTCACCCTCTTCTTCCACCACCGCCTTGGTGAGCAGGATGGTTGCCACGACGGGATCTTCACCGTGCAGGCCGGACAATTCCACGCCCTGGGGCAGCTTCAGATGCGACATATGGATTGCTTCGTCGGCGGTCAGGTCGTTGATGTCCACCTCGACAAACTCGGGCAGATCGGCCGGCAGACAGGTCACTTCCACTTCCGTGGAGACGTGACTGACCATGCCGCCGGATTTCTTCACGCCGGGCGCGGTGTCGGCATTGATGAAGTGCAGCGGCACTTTGACATGGATCTTATGGGTGGCATCGACACGCTGAAAATCGACGTGTTGCAAGAACGGCTTGTACGGGTGCATCTGGAAATCACGCAGCAACACGGATTCCTTGACGCCATCCAGATTGAGGGTCAGCACGGAAGAATGGAAAGCTTCGTTCTTGAGGCCGAAGTAGAGTTCCTTGTGGTCGAAGTCCACGGACTGGGCATCCTTGCCCGCGCCATAAACGATGCCGGGAACCCGGCCGGCGCGACGCAGGCGGCGGCTCGCTCCGGTGCCCTGGGTGTCACGCTTGACGGCGTTGATTTCGATTTGCATGTCTTGCTCCTTGAGGTAAAAAAAGGGCCGCCCGCGACCAGGTCGGCCCAGCTACGTGGGCTCGCTATTCGCTGAACAGCGAGCTCACGGAATCTTCATCGCTGATACGGCGGATGGTTTCCGCCATCAGATTCGCGACCGACAGTTGGCGGATGCGAGGGCTGGCCTTGGCATCGTCGCGCAGCGGAATGGTGTCGGTCACGACCAGTTCGTCGAGCGCCGAATTGCTGACCCGCTCCACCGCGCTGCCAGACAACACGGCGTGCGTGCAGTAGGCGATCACGCGCCGGGCGCCGTTGGCCTTGAGGGCATTGGCGGCTTCGCATAGGGTATTCGCGGTATCGACCATGTCGTCCATGATCAGGCAGGTGCGATCTTTCACATCACCGATGATGTTCATCACCTTGGCGACATTGGGCTTGGGACGGCGTTTGTCGATGATGGCGAGTTCGCACTCCAGGCGCTTGGCGACAGCGCGCGCGCGCACCACACCGCCCACGTCGGGGGAAACCACCATCAGGTTGTCGTAGTTCTGCTTCCAGATGTCGCCCATCAGAATGGGCGTGGAATAGATGTTGTCGACTGGAATATCGAAGAAACCCTGGATCTGGTCAGAGTGCAGATCCATGGTCAGCACCCGATTGACCCCAACCACGGTGAGCATGTCGGCAACCACACGAGCCGTGATGGGCACGCGCGCGGAACGCACACGGCGATCCTGGCGGGCATAACCGAGATAGGGAATGGCGGCGGTGATGCGTCCGGCGGAAGCGCGGCGCAGGGCGTCCACCATCAACATGATTTCCATCAGGCTGTCATTGGTGGGCGAACAGGTGGACTGGAGCACGAACACGTCCTTGCCGCGCACGTTTTCCATGATTTCCACATTCACTTCGCCATCGGAAAAGCGGCCAACGGTCGCGCGCCCCATGCTGATATTGAGGTAGCGCACCACATCCTCGGCAAGCTTGGGATGCGCATTGCCGGTGAACACCATCAAGCTGTCATATGCCATCAGCAACCCCTGCCATCAGCAGCTCCCGCCATCAGCACCCCACTGGCACTCATGTTCAGGTCAACAAATAAAAAAGCGTGCAGCCTAACGCTGCACGCCCCGTTTGCCCGCCAGAGCAAAAGCTCCGCGCGAACCTTGTATGGCTGGGGAGGTAGGGATCGAACCTACGAATGCCGGAATCAAAATCCGGTGCCTTACCACTTGGCGACTCCCCAAATTCAACCGACGCACATCAATCAGCAAAAGCGTGAAGCGGGTGCTGATCCATGCCATCGGCAACAAAACCATCTACTTGATCGCCGTGCTCAGCGCGAATGCCGGCCAACGCCGCTACCGCCTGAACCCGCTCGCGAAACGCCACGAAAACACAGGCGCCCGAACCCGTCATACGCGCATCCCCGTAAGGTTTTATCCAGGCGAGGTACTCGGCGACCTCGGGGTGTTGCGCGCAAGCTATCGGCTCAAGATCGTTGTGCCCATAGCCATCCAAGAGGGCCGCGATTCTGACGGAGGGCGTATTTCGTGTCAATCCCGGATCGCTAAAGATACTTGGGGTCGCCACATGCACGGGCGGGGTCAACACCAGGTAAGTAGCCGGCGCCGGCGCCCAGGGCGTGAGTATTTCACCCACCCCTTCGGCAAAGGCGGAACGACCGAATACGAATACCGGCACGTCCGCGCCCAGGCGCAGCCCCAGTTCCATCAAGGTGCTCCTGGGCAAATCCAGCCGCCAGAGCCGATTCAGCGCCAGCAGCACCGTGGCGGCATCGGAACTGCCGCCGCCAAGTCCGCCGCCCATGGGTAGCCGCTTGATCAGGCGGATATCCACGCCGAAGCGGCAGCCACTGTGCCGCTGTAACAGACGGGCGGCGCGCCAGCACAAGTCCTGCTCCGGAGCGACACCGGGGAGGGGGGCAAGCAGGCGAATCTCGCCGTCGCCACGCACCTGAATATCCAGGCTGTCGCCGTAATCGAGAAAGCGGAACACACTTTGCAGCAGGTGGTAGCCGTCCGGCCGCCGCCCCACCACATGCAGGAACAGGTTCAGCTTGGCCGGCGCCGGATAAATGGAAACCGGAAGCGTCACGGTCGCGCCCCGCTCAAATCCCATTGATCCACGACCAGCCGGATTTCCAGATCATCGGCGTGACGGGCCACCAACTTGCCGGGGAGATAGTGGCCCCCAGTCCGGGCGTAGCGGGAAAACTCGATGCGCCAGCCATCCTGCTTCAATAACGCCAACCGGCCCTCGGCATCAGCTTCCGCCTGATAGGGCACACCCGGCCGCGGGTTGCCGACCACCCACCAGACCAAGCCCTTGAGCGGCAAGGTCAAGCCCATCGCCTGGCGCACCAGGGCTTCCGCATCCGCGGCGCGGCTCAGGCGACCTTCGGAATCACGCAGTTCGACACCCTGCTCATCACCACGCAACTCCGCCACGCCCTGACCAAGCGGGGTACTCAGCAATAGCTCCTGTTGTACCGCGGCATGTCGCCAGGTCATGCCGCCGGAGAAGGATTCCTCATTGGCCTTGAGTGATACCCGCCCTTCCAGACGAAAAGCACTGGGAGGCGCCGGCAGAACCAGCGGAGGTGGCGCTGGCTGGAAGCCCGGTAATTCGGCACAGGCCGCCAGCAAGCCCACCAGCAACCAGGGCAGTCCGAGCTTGAAACTCAAGGCGTCAGACGCGAAACGACTTCGCGCAGGCTCTCATTATCGGGGTTGACCTTGAGTGAACCCTGCCAGACGCGGCGGGCTTCATCGCGGTCACCCTTGCCATTCTTCAACCAGAGCGCTTCGCCCAGGTGCGCGGCAATCTCGGGATCGGGCTTGCTGTTGTAGGCACGCCGCAGATGATCGATCGCTTCCGGCAAGCGTTTGAGCTTGAGCAGTGCCCAGCCCATGCTGTCCAGGATGAAAGGATCATCCGGCGAGAGCTTCAGCGCCTGATTCAGTAAATCGACTGCTTCCGGCAGACGATTGGTGCGATCCGCCAGGGTGTAGCCCAGGGCGTTGTAGGCATGGGCATGTTCCGGCTTCAACTTGATCAGGCGGCGCAGATCCTGTTCCAGCACATCCAGGCGATTCAGTTTTTCCGCCACCATGGCGCGGTCGTAGAGCAACTCCGGCGTGTCGGGCATTTTCTCCAGCGCGCGACTGAGCACCTCGAATACCGCCGGGTAGTTCTTGGCATCACGCAAGAGCAATGCCTCGGTCTGCACCACCTGAATACGCTCGGCATCGTCTCCGGCGCTTAGACCGGCCAGCCAATCACGCGCCTCCTGAAGCCGGCCGAGACGGCTCAACATGGCGGCGACGCGCAACTGGGCCGCGAAGCGATGGCGCCCGTCATCACACTGCTGATACCACTTCAGCGCGGCGTCGAACTGATTTTCCGCCTCGGCCAATTGCCCCAGGTAATAGCGCACGCTCCCCGCCTCCGGATGCCCAAGTTCGAGCGCCTTGAGAAATGCGCTACGCGCGCTGGCCAGATCATTGGTCTGCATGGCGATCAGGCCCAGCGTGAAATGCGCGTCCGGATTGTTCGGCGCGTCCCGCGTCAGGCGTTCAAATTCAACCCGTGACTCGACAAAACGCCCGCCACGCGCCAATTGTTTGGCATAGGCCAGGCGCACCTCACGCGCATCGGGATTGGCTTTCAGAAAATCGCTCAGATAAGCCTGCGCGGCGGACTCTCCGTCCTTCTTCAGCAAGGCCTGGGCCTTGAACAGCGCCGCCGTCTCCCATTGCGGCCGCAGACGCAACGCCTCATCCAGCGCGACCAGGGCGCGTGGCATCTGGTCTGCCTGCATGGCGACCTGAGCGACGGCGAAACTCGCTTCCGGCAGGGCGGGATAGGCCGTGGCCAGCTCGGAAACCAGATCCAGCGCGGCCTGTTTGTTCTTCTGGCGCGCGAACAACGCATGCAACTGGGGGAAGACGTCGGTGCTGTTGCCAGCCTTCAACCAGGCCTCCAGATGTGGCTTGGCCTCCTTGACCCGGCCATTGGCCAGTAATAGCGAGGCCAGATTCTGAATCGCCTTTATGGAATTCGGCTCCAGTTCCCGCCAGAGCTGGGCATTACGCAAGGCCATCGCGGGCTGGCGCGCGTACTGCGCCAATTCGACCGCGCGTTGCGCGATACGCGCATCTCGCGTCTTGGCCGCCAGATCCGCATAGGCTTCGGCGGAGAGCCGCAACTCACCGCGTTGGCTGGCAATCTCGCCGAGCAATATCTGATACAGCACCTGGCTGGTCAGGCCCGTATTCGCCGGCTTGGCCGTGACGGGAAGCGGCGCCGGCGCGACCACGACCTGCGACTGGGCGCAGGCGGAGAGCGAAAACGCGATGAGTGTGGCGGTCAGGGGCTTGAGGTTCATGGCTGAAAATCCGGGGAGCGTCGAGACATTATGCTGGCCCGGCATAATATGGGCAAAGCGCGTAGGGCGGAACGCGAAGCGGTTCCGCTGAAATACGTGGCGGATCGCCCTTCGGGCATCCGCCCTACCCAAGCGATAAACCACGCCCCCTCACGAACACTGCCTCGTCCCATGCCCGAACTACCCGAAGTTGAAACCGTGCGACGCGGCCTCGCCCCTCATTTGAGCGGGCGTTGTTTTGTCGCCGCCGTCATACGCGAAGCACGTTTGCGCTGGCCGGTGCCGGCTGACCTGGACGAGCGTATACGCGGCCGCCGGATACTCGACCTGCGGCGGCGCGGCAAATACCTGCTCATGCGACTGGATGACGGCTGGCTTATCTTCCACCTGGGCATGTCCGGAAACTTGCGGCTGCTGCCGGCCGACACCCCCTTGCGGAAACACGACCATATCGACCTCTTGCTGGATGACGGCCAGATCTTGCGTTATCACGACCCGCGCCGCTTCGGCGCATTGTTATGGAGTCGCGACCCCGCCACCCACCCGCTCATTGCCGCGCTGGGCGTGGAGCCTCTGTCCGACGCGTTCAATGGCCCTCACCTGCACGCCCTGTGCCAGGGACGCTCCAGCGCGATCAAGCAGATCATCATGGATGCCCATTTATTGGTGGGCGTGGGCAACATTTACGCCAATGAAGCCCTGTTCCATGCCGGCATCGACCCGCGCATCCGCGCCGGCGGCCTGTCCCGGCCACGTTGCGCGCGTCTGGCCGCCGCCATCAAGGAAATTCTCACGCGCGCCATTGAGGCGGGCGGCAGCACCCTGCGCGATTTCGTGGATAGCCATGGCAGCCCGGGCTGGTTCCAGCAAACCTATCGCGTCTATGGTCGCGCCGGACAACCCTGCGCGATCTGCGGCACCCCCATCAGAACCCTGCGCCAGGGCGCGCGCGCCACCTGCTTCTGTCCACACTGCCAGCGCCGCTGAAAGCGTGGCGTCTCCCCTGTAAAACAGGGGTTTTATGCTAGAGTGCCCGCCAGAATTCGCAGGAAATGCTCGACGGAAAACATGCCGAATAAAGGCGCCCTGGAGGAACACCGCATGAGTACCGCTTCGCTCGCCACCGATTTCGAAGCCTACAGCCAATGGCGCGAGGATCTTTCACGCCGCATCGCCGACTATCGGCAATGGCTGAATCGGGAAGACCTCAACGACTCGCAACGCGATCTGCGCCTGCAGCAACTCGCCGATCGGCTCTCGGAAGACAAACTGCACGTCGCCTTCGTCGCCGAGTTCTCGCGCGGCAAATCCGAGCTGATCAACGCCATCTTCCTGTCCGACCTCAAGCAACGCCTGCTGCCCTCCACCGCCGGGCGCACCACCATGTGCCCGACGGAACTGCTCTACGACGCCGGCCGGCCGCCCAGAATCGAACTTCTGCCGATCGAGACCCGCGCCGCCAGCGCCACCATCGCGGAATACAAGAACTACCCGGAAGAATGGAGCCTGATCGGCATCGACCCCTCCTCTGCGGAAAACGTCACCCAGGCCATGCTGGAAGTGTGCCGGGTCAAGAATGTTTCGCTCGACGACGCCATCAAATTCGGCCTCTTCGACCCCAATGACAGGCAATTCGGCCCCAGCCAGAACGAGGATGGCACGGTCACCATCCCCGCATGGCGCCACGCCATCATCAACTTCCCGCATCCCTTCCTGGAAAAAGGCCTGGTGGTCTACGACACGCCGGGCCTGAATGCCATCGGCGTGGAACCGGAACTGACCTTCAACCTGCTGCCCAATGCCCACGCCGTGCTGTTCGTGCTGGCGGCGGACACCGGCGTCACCAAGTCCGATATCGAAGTCTGGCGCAACCACATCTACGCGCGCGGCAAGAACCGCGGCCGCCTGGTGGCGCTCAACAAAATCGACGGCCTCTGGGACGAACTCAAGAGCGAAGCCCAGATCAACGCGGAAATCGATGCCCAGGTGAAGTCCTGCGCGGATCAGCTCGGGGTCGACAGCTCACAGATCTACCCGGTATCCGCGCAGAAAGGCCTGCTGGCGAAGATCAACGGCGACAGCGCCCTGCTGGAAAAGAGTCGGCTCGCCGCCCTGGAAAAAGCGCTCTCCGAGGAACTGATTTCCTCTAAACAGTCCATCGTGCGCGACCAGAGTGATGCCGAATTGTCCGACCTGCTCGATTCCAGCGACGCCCTGCTGGAAGCGCGGCGTCGTGGCATCGAGGAACAGCTGACCGAGCTCAGGGGCTTGCAAGGAAAGAATCAGGATGTGGTGGAACACATCATGCTCAAGATCTCCGGCGACAAGGACACCTTCGAGCGCGGCTTGCAACAGTTCCAGGCCCTGCGTTCCATCTTCTCGCAGCAGAGCATCAAGCTGTTCTCCCAGATCGGCATGGACATCCTCCGCAATGAAGTGCGCGATGCCCGCGAAGCGATGGTGCAGAGCCGCTTCACCAAGGGCATCCGCGACGCCATGAGCAGTTTTTTCAAGCATGTCGACAGCCATCTCGACACGGCCAATGGCCAGATCGAAGAGATCAACAAGATGATGGACGCCATGTACCAGAAGCTGAACCGCGAACACGGCATCAATCTGGTCGCCATTCCGCCCTTCTCGATCCTGCGCTACCGCAAGGAAATCCAGCGCCTGGAAAGCGCCTACGACCAGCAGTTCAACACCTTCTACACCTTCCTCACCACCGAGCAGTACACCCTCACCTCGCGCTTTTTCGAAACCCTGGCTTCGCGCGTGGTGCAGGTCTTCGAGGTGCTCAACAAGGATGTCGAAAGCTGGCTCAAGGCCGTGATGTCGCCGATGGAAGGCCAGGTGCGCGAGCACCAGATGCAACTGCGGCGGCGCCTGGAAAGCGTCAAGCGCATCCACAAGGCGGCCGACACCCTGGAAGACCGTATCGGCGAACTCGACCAGATGTACCTCGATGTCTCGCGCCAGATCGAAGAGTTCAGCGCTCTGGCACAACATATTCGTAATTTGCTCGTCGAAGAGTCCGTTGAAGATCAGGAACTCGCGGTAGCGGCCTGAACCGCGTTCGCCGGAGACGCGAAGCCCCGCCGCGGCGGGGCTTCGTCGTTCAGAGCCCCTTCGTTATTCTTCCTCGGCCATCCGGAACCGGCACGCTGAAACCAGCGGAATGTATCGTTCCGCCCCATTCCACTTGATGAAATAATCAGCCAAGACCCAACCCGCAGTACCGGCCTGGCGTTGCCAAGCCGGGTCCGCTCGATTCACGTTCACCTCTTGAGGCTGTCGCCCCATGAAAATATTGCTGGTCGAAGACTCCCGTGCCGTCGCCGTGGTGATGGCCGCACGCCTAGCCAGTTTTGGCCACGATGTGGTGCTGGCCGAAAACGGTCAGCTCGCGGTCGACAAGTTCCAGGAGACGGCCCCCGATCTGGTGTTGATGGATATCGAGATGCCCGTCATGGATGGTTTCGCCGCCACCAACCGCATACGCCAGATCGAAGCGGAAACGTCGGCATGGACGCCCATTATCTTTCTCACCGCCTCCAACACCCATGACAACCTGATCACCGCCATCGAGGCCGGCGGCGATGACTTCCTGGCCAAGAATTGGCCGGAGTCGATCCTGCAAGCCAAGATGAAGGCGATGACCCGCATCAACACCTTGCGGCAGCGGCTGGCGAAGAACCTCGAACAGCTCACGGAAACCAACCGCAATCTCGCGGACACCCAGAACCAGCTACTTCAGTCCCAGACCATGGCTTCCGTCGGCCAACTGGCGGCGGGCGTCGCCCATGAGATCAACAACCCGGTCGGCTTCGTCAATTCCAATCTCGGCAGTCTCCAGGGTCAGGTCGATGGCCTACTGCGGGTCATCAACGCCTATGAAAGCGCCGATACAGCCCTCGCGGCCCACCCAAACCTCGTGGCGGCGATCACGGCGGCCAAGAAGTCGGCGGATCTCGACTTTCTCCGCGAGGACATCGTCACGCTCATGGAGGAATCACGCACGGGACTGGCGAGAGTCGCCAAAATTGTGAGCAATCTCAAGGACTTTTCCCACGTCGATGATGCCGGCTGGCAGTTCGTCAAGCTTGAGGCTGGGCTCGACAGCACATTGGAAGTCGTCGCCGGCGAGATCAAGGCCAAGGCCGAAATCAGGAAGGAATACGCCGGCCTGCCGGATGTCGAGTGCATGGCGGCACAGATCAATCAGGTATTCGCCAAGCTGCTGGTGAATGCCGCCCAGGCCATCGAGGGGCGCGGCGGTATCACCTTGCGAACCGGCTTCGATGAGCGAGAAGCCTGGGTCGAGGTCGAGGACACCGGCAAGGGCATCCCCCCCGAGAACATGAAGCGAATTTTCGACCCGTTTTTCACCACGCTGCCGATCGGCCAGGGAACCGGCATGGGCTTGTCACTCGCCTACAGCATCGCCCGAGGCCACCACGGCCGCATCGAAGTGAAGAGTGTGCTCGGGCAAGGTAGCGTCTTCAGGCTGACTCTGCCGCTGCGGCGGCCCGCCACCTCCTGAAGTCCAGACGCGCCGGGGACGACCCGCCGACCCAGCGCTCGCCTTCCGGGGTGACTTCCTTCTTCCAGAACAGCGCCCGGGTCTTCAAGAAATCCATGATGAATTCGCCTGCGGCAGTTTCATCGTTTTTCGCTCGCGCACATCCGCGCTCTGGCGCGATAGCAGTTGTTTCGAATGAGCCTCTTACTCAGGGGCGTTCGTCTGATTCCGTCAAAACAGATACAAAGCGGATAAACCGTCGATACAGGCGACCGACATGATGCGTACTGGCGACTGATTTCCAGTTGCCAGTACGCCCGGAAAAAAGGAAACGTCATGTCTAAACGCCCCCTGCTGTTTGGCCTGGTCGCATCTCTAGTGGCAACCCCCCTACTGTCCGTACCCGCAGCGGAGGCACACGAAGCCGCGCCCGAACGTCTCATGCACATGCCGCCCCCGCCACCGCCGCCCTTTTTCTCCCCCCTCATGATGTTGATTCAGGCTCCTGGCGATGTGTTGTGTCGGCTGAAATTGACCCCGCCCCAGGAAGCACTCCTGGAAAAGGCCGAATCCGCGCAGGTGATGCTGATGGCGACGGGGCCTTACCAACAGAGAAAGCGGATGGAATCGATACTCGCGGGGCTTGCCGATAGCACAGCGCCCGTTGCCGGGGTCCTTCGCCAGGCTGGACAGCAGCGGCAGGCCGAACTCAAGTCCCAGCGTGAAGCGGAAGACCTTGGGCTCGCTTTCCTGGATAGTCTGGACGAGCGTCAGAGCAATCTTGTGCGTGGATTCATGCTCAATCGCCTGGAAATGGCGGACCCGATGGCAATGCCTATGGCGAACAGGCCGATGCCACCGTCAGTTTTTGAAGACGAACGCGGGCGGCCGATGCGTTAAGCCTGATCGATCTATTTGCGCGGAGGCAATGGATGACGGATGTAATCAAGGCATTGATCGTCGACGACGATCCCGATATCCGCGAACTGCTGAGTCACTACCTGCTTGGCTTCAACATCCAGGCCGACGCCGTCGCCGATGGTCCAACGATGCGGCACGCGCTGTCGGCGCAGCGTTATGACGTCGTTATCCTCGACCTCATGCTGCCCGGCGAGGACGGTCTTTCCCTGTGCCGGGTGATCCGAACCGAATCGGATCTGCCGGTCATCATGCTGACCGCGCGGAGCGAAGCCTCGGACCGCGTGGTTGGCTTGGAATTAGGGGCCGACGATTACGTGGTCAAGCCCTTTGAACCACGAGAACTGGTCGCCCGCATTAACTCCGTGTTGCGGCGGACGCGGGGGCCGCGCGAGACCGTGGCCAGCGGCGCTGACGAGGTGGGCTTCGAAGGCTGGCGGCTCAATCGCGTGACCCGCCAGGTGACCGGGCCGGATCAGTTGGTTGTACCGCTCTCTAAGGCGGAATTCCGCTTGCTCTGGAGCTTTATCGAAAACCCGCGCCGGGTACTCAGCCGCGATCAACTGATGGATGCCGCGCGCGGCAAGGCCATCGAGGCTTTCGATCGCAGCATCGATCTGCTGGTATCCCGTCTGCGCCAGAAACTGGGCGACGACCCCAAGGCCCCGCGTCTGCTCAAAACCGTGCGTGGCGAAGGCTATTTGTTCGATGCCAAGGTGACACGATGAAGCGCTGGCTTCCCGATACCGTATTTACCCGCCTGTTTGGCCTCACTCTGGGGGCTGTGCTGGTCAGCCACCTGGTCATTGCCTTGTTGCTGTTCGGCTTCGCCGACCACCGAGGGCCACCACCGGGTGCCTGGCCACCGCCTCACGAAATGTTCAAGCCGGGCTATCCGCCGCCGCCCCCTCATATGGCTCAACTCGGCTTGCCGCCGATGTTCTGGCTTGGCTTGGCGGTTCAGTTCCTCGCAGTTGCGGCGGCGGTCTGGTTCGGCGCGCGCCTGATGGCGCGACCCATCCAGGATTTGGCCGAGGCTGCCTCGCGTCTGGGTCGGAATGTCAATGCCCCGCCAGTCGTCGAAACCGGCCCTGACGAAGCGCGCGCGGCAGCCAGGGTATTCAATCATATGCAGGAACGCATCCACGCCCAGATCAATGAGCGCAGCCGCTTCCTGGCCGCCGTGTCACATGACCTGCGCACCCCGTTGACCCGTATCAAGCTCCGCATCGAGCAGCCGCTCGACGACAAGATTCGGGAAAAATCGCGCGGCGACGTGGCCGAAATGGCCGCCATGCTCGACGCCACCCTTGATTACCTGCGCGGCGCCAACCGCAGCGAGGCTTGGCGGCGCCTGGACGTGCAGGCGCTGGTGGAGGCGATGGCCGAGGACGCCCGGGAAAACGGCCACGCCGTCAACGTTTCAGGCCAGGCCAGGCCCCTCATGGCGCAACCGAACACCTTGCGCCGGTGTATCGACAATCTGATCGAAAACGCCGTGCGTTTTGGCGAGCAAGCTGACATTTCGCTGATAGAAACGCCGGATTGCCTGGTCATCGAGATCCTCGATAACGGCCCGGGCATCCCGGAAAACCGCATGGCCTCGGTGTTTGAGCCCTTCGTTCGACTCGAGGATTCGCGCAACCGAAACACGGGTGGCGTTGGCCTCGGCCTTGCCACCGCGCGCGATGTTGCCCGCGCTCATGGCGGCGAACTCGTCCTGCAAAATCTCCCCGAAGGCGGTCTGCTCGCCAAGCTGACATTGCCGCGCCAGCCCTGATCCAGGGTCGGGTCCGAGATTGTCCATTAGCCAAAGTAGGCATGTAGCGCAGGCGTCTCGCCTGCTTCGTAGGCCTGATCGGAAGGACGAAGCAGGCGAGACGCCTGCGCTACAGGTGGGCCTCCAGCCAATGGACAATCTGGAATGATTGTATCGGGCGCGATACAAAGCCGATAAACCGTGGATACACAGGCTTCCTACAGTGACGCTGTCCGTCGCGACGCCGGGCCTGACACCCAAATGAGGACCTAGACCATGAGCAACGCAATCGGTGGTATCGGCGGTAACGGTGGTTATTCCCAGATGATGATGCAGAGCATGCAGGGAGGGGGGCGTAGGCCGCAGACCAACGCCTCGGAAATGGCCGGCGAGCTGTTTGCCAAACTGGATACCAAGGGCCAGGGCTACATTCAGCAAAGTGATCTGGAATCGGCAATGAGCAGTTTGTCGTCCAGCACTGGGAACGCCAGCGCCAGCGAGGTTTTCAAGACACTCGATGGCAACAGCGACGGCAAACTGACCCAATCGGAACTCACCGCCAGCCTCAAGCAGCTCGAACAAAATCTCAACAGCCAATTCGACAGCATGCGCATGGGGGGGCAGGGTGAAAAATCCGGCATGCCGCCCCCTCCTCCTCCTCCTGGCGGCGAACCCCCTGATCTAACGCAGAGTCAGCTGAACGACATGGCGTCCGCGCTCTCCAGCATCGACAGCCAGGCTTCCGCCATGTTCAGCAACCTGGCCAGCAATTTTGATCAGGCCGACGCCAATGGTGACGGCAAGGTCAGTGCCGCCGAGGCCATGGCTTTCAATCAAACCAACCCGTCAAGTTCTGATACCCGTGTTGCTTCGGGTTCCGAAGATACGCAGAGCGTCAATGCCCAGGTGATGAATCAAATCATGCGCTTGATAGCGTCCTACGGCTTGGCGGAGAACCAGCAGCAAACCAGTACGTTGTCTTTGACGGCATGATCTTCACTGACGGCTTGCCCTGCTTTGCCAGGATTTACTGAATCACAGGAGTCACACATGAACAAACCAAACAAGCTTTTCATCCAGGGCGGCCTCCTGGCCGTGCTCGCGCTGTCTTCCGGCCTGCTTGCCGCGCAACCCGGTGGCGATCGCGGGGGACAACGCCGGCCGCCGCCGGAAGCGCTCACGGCTTGCTAATCCTTGAGTAGCGGACAGGACTGTAGCTTTACATCGCCTAATGGCACTGTGAACGGGACTTGCCATGCACCCGCGGACAGGCCGCTGGCGTGCGTTCCCAAGGATGCCCCAAGCGATGGGATGCGGCCAGCCAGGCAATAACCCAGCGAACACATCCAGTCTTGTCCGTGGGCGTCAGCTCAGGCCGTGCGGAGTCATTCGATGCGGCCCGTCCGAATGCCCGCTCCCGCTCACCTTGGTGGGCAGCCTCTCGCCCCACCGCCAAATATTGTTTCCCGCCTAAAACCAATACTGTTCAGATATGTCGTTATGGATCACAATTCGCGCATTCTGACATTGAAATGTGGACACGATGGCGAGAACGCGCAAGGCACTGCCAGAGAAAATCGACATTGCGCATCTGATCAGCACC
>JAQTLN010000024.1 GCA_028714875.1 Gallionellaceae bacterium | reverse complement strand
AGATTTCGATTTCCACATACACCTCGTTCGAGATCATCTGGGCTCCTTGCGAAACCCCGATCGTCCACGTTCGGTGTGTCAGTTTTCAATCAGCAAGGTGTGTCAAATTACATCCGGCAGTGACAACTGTCCCCATAGCGTGTGAACTTGGCCTTGCGTTCGGCCTCTCGTTCAATAGCTTCTATAGTCTTGCGGGCTTTGATAGCTTCGACGCGCTCTTTATATTCTGATGGGGCGGTTTCGAGTTCCACCATCATGCGCGTGGCAGTCTCTGGATTAGCGTGTATTTGTGGAAGGGTCACATTCCCGTTTTTGTCAGCCACGAACTCGATCTTCTCCATCATCGCGATGAAAGCTTCTGGCAAAGAACCTTCTGCTTGGGCGTCAACAGTGTTTCCGGTTTGGTCGCAGGCTGCTGTTACGGTCAAGTAAAGCATCTGCACAAACTGTTGATGCATTTCCTCGATAAGGTGTCGCGCGCTGCGATCAATTGCATCAAGGTCGTTGTCGATCAGGTCTTGAAACCGGGTCTCGACGACGGCTGAATGTGTTTGCATTCCGCCGTCAATTGCCTCAGGTACACCTGGATGGCTCCAGTCTCCACCATGGCGAAACCGGTGAGTGTTCTCGGGAGACATGTACTTGGATACAACTTCCTTCTGGAGCTTTGCCAGCATGTGCGTGAAGGCGGTATTGAATGCTGCAGCGCCAGCCTCTTCGATAAAGTAGCCACCCTTTGACGTCAGCGCTGAATCGCTCATCACCCCTCCCATGTTTCACGTTATACAGACACGTTCTCGATGTTCGTGGAAACGGTTTAAAGGGTAACCCGGAAAATATCAACCAGCGCCAGCCAGCACTTGGCTGCGGGGCTCAACCACTGAGTAGCAGACGTTGTGGCAGCAAGCCACGTGACTGCCTGTCCTACGCATTACCGGTGTCAGTACCCCGGATTCCGCTGTGCCGCATTCGGGCTTCAGACTTCTGATCAGGCCCACGAAGCCGGCGAGGCGCCGGCGCTACATGACTCGCCGGCCGTGCTACTCCTTGGTCCGATGCTCCCGCCCCTCATAAGCCTGCGCATACCCGGCCAGCCCCATCAATCCCCGCACCACGCCGTAGGCCAGCCAGGAGGCGAAGCGCAGGGTCCAGGGGATGTCGCGCCAGGCTTGACGGTGGATGCGGTGGGCGCCGCGGTCGCGGGCATGGAGGATGCGTTCGCGCAGGGTTTGCGCGAATGTTGGGTCGTGCGTCGCCAGGTTGGCTTCGCGCGCCAGCAGCAGGCTGAACGGGTCGATGTTGCTGGAGCCCAGGGTGGCCCAGTGGGCGTCGATCACCGCCGCTTTGGCGTGCAGTTCGCTGGCGTGGTACTCGTAAACTTCCATGCCGTTTTCCAGGAAGAAGCGATAGAGCGCGCGACTGGCGGCGTGGTAGAGGCGGTGGTCGGTGTGCCCTTGCATCACCAGGATGACGCGCACGCCGCGTCGGGTGGCTTCCAGGAGTGCCTGGCGAAAGCGGCGGCCGGGCAGGAAGTAGGCGTTGGCGATGAGGATTTCTTCGCGCGCATGGCCGATGGCCTTGAGGTAGGCGCGTTCGATGGAGTGGCGCCGGTGCAGGCTGTCGCGGGTCAGAAATTCCGCCCGTTGTTCACCGACGGCGCGGGTATCGGGCTTGATCCAGGTGTCCTCGCCGCGCTGCCGGCCCATGCGGCTCCATTCCACCAGTTTCCAGAGGCGCCGGGCGGCGCCGTGGATGTCGGCCACCAGCGGGCCGCTCACCTCGATGGCGAAATCCTCGCGCGGCGCGGCCAGATTGCGGCCATCCTGATCGTCGACGACATTGATGCCGCCGACGAAGCCGATACGCGCGTCCACTACCGCCAGTTTGCGGTGCATGCGGCGCAGCCGATGCCGACGCATACGCATGAAGCCGCGCTCCGGCCGATAGAACAGGAGTTCCACGCCGGCGCCGCGCAGTTCCGCGACCAATTCACCAGACAAATCGCGCGAGCCGAAGCCGTCCAGCAATACCCGTGTAACCACGCCGCGCCGCGCCGCGCGCATGAGGGCGGCGCTCACCTCGCGGCCGGTGGCGTCGGCCGTGTAGATGTAGCTTTCCAGGTGGATTTCATGGCGCGCCGCGTCCATGGCGGCGATCAGGGCGGGGAAATACTGGGCGCCGTTTTCCAGCAGGGTCAGCCGGTTGCCCGGACGGATCATAACGGCTGGAGTTGCGCGGTCAGCGCCGCGTGATCGGAGAGGCGGCGCCAGTGCAGACCGTGCAGCACATTGGCGGATTCGACGCTGAAACCGCGCACATAGATGCGGTCCAGCGAGAGCATGGGCAGGGCGGCGGGAAAGCTGCGCGCGGGCTGCCCGTGGGCGAGGTCGAACACTTCGCGCAGCCCCAGCACCTGACCCAGGTAGCCGCAACTGCGGCGACGCCAGTCGTTGAAGTCGCCGGCGATGATTAGAGGGGCCGCGTCCGGCACCACGGCGCGGATGCGCTCGGCCAGTTGCCGCACCTGTTTCTTGCGGCCGGCTTCGTTCAGGGCCAGATGCAGGCAGATGGCGTGCAACGGCTCGCTGAGACCAGGGACATCGAGTTCGCAGTGGAGCATGCCGCGGGCTTCGAAGACATGCGCGGAGATGTCGATGTTTTCCGACTTGAGGATGGGATAGCGCGAGAGGATGGCGTTGCCGTGGTGGCCGTGGTCGTACACGGCGTTGCGGCCGTAGGCCATATCTGGCCAGAGGCCGTCGGCGAGGAATTCGTGCTGCGGTCCGGCTGGCCAGTTGTCGTGGCGCCCGGCGCGATACTCGTGCAGGCCTTGCACTTCCTGGAGAAACACGATGTCGGCGTTGATGCCGTGCAGGCGCTCGCGCACGTCATGCAACACCACGCGGCGGTTGAAAAACGACATCCCCTTGTGGATGTTGTAGGAGGCGATGCTGAGGCCTTTCATGCGGCTTGCACTTAGTGGCCGGCATCCTTTTCGCTGGCCGGGGCGTGGGCATTACCCTCCTCGCCATCCGCCTTCTTGCTCTTTTTCTTCGGCGCCGGTTCCGGCTTGAGTATTTCCGGCGGGATGGTGGGTTCGACGGCCTCGATATTGTTTTTGGCCATGTACTCGGTCATTTCCTTCCAGCCGGCATAGATCGCCGATTTGGTCGCTTCGGGATTGAGCCGATAGCAATCCTCGAGGCCGCGCCCGGCGTGCCGGCAGGCGCCGCCGATGGCCTTGCCGTCGGCTTCCACGCGGGCGGGGTCGGGAAAGCCGGCGCGTTCCTTGATCTGGTCACACCCGGCCAGGAGCAGCAGAACGGCCAATACCAGAATTCGCATGAGACCTCCCTCAGCGCGCGCGCCGTTCGGACTCGTTGCCGACGGCTTCGAAACGGGCGCGCACTTCGCTTTCGATGAAATAGTCGGAAACCAGGGGCGGCAACGGGGTCAGAGGCAGCACATGGGCGCGGTAATGCAGTGTCACCGGCGAACGCTCACCGACGATGCGCCATTCCCCGGACATACTCGCGACCTTGCCCGCTATCGCGCGGAAACGCAGTGTGTAGGACGGCACTTCCTCCATCGCCAGCACCACGCGGTCGGGCATGATGAAGGCGAACAGGCCGGCGTCGGCGATCTGCTCGACCCGCTTGGGGGTGCCGGGCGCGGAAATCACGCGGCTGGAAACCATGTCCGGAATGAAGGCGGCAAGGCGGTTGTAATCGGTGATGGTGCTCCACACGGTGGCGGCATCGGCGTACACCACCTGGCTGGCGTCCACCCTCACTCCAGTCAGGCCGGAGTCGACCTTGACGCGCGCCTGTCCGGCTTGCGCGGCGGTCGCGAGCAGGCACAGGGCAAGCAGTCCAGCAAGCCGGCGCGCTACAACAAGCAGGGAAGTCACTGGCATAGTCACTTGGCTTTTCGCCGTTCCATTTGGTTATCGACGCGATTATCCATGCGTTTGTCCATCTCACGCGCGAACACGTCCACCCAGGTTCGCACCTGCTGCTCGGCGATGCTCGGCGCCAGGGGGGGTGGAAACGGGGTTTTCATCATATCCATGTTCATCCGATAGACCAGCCGCAGGGGGCGTTTTTTTTCCGCGCGTTCCATGCGCCATTCGCCGCGCACTTCCTTGAACGGGCCACTCAGGAACAGGATGCTCAGGCCTTCGTCGGGATATTCCTCGATGCGCATGGTGCCCTCGTAGAGCAGCTTGAACATCCCGGTCACGACCTCGCCGCTTTGCGCGACGGTTTTCACCCGGCCTTGCGACTCCAGCACGCGATTGGCGCGGATGCCGGGCACGAAGTCGGAAAAATGTTCATAGTCGGTCAGCACCGACCAGGCGATTTCCCGCGTGGCGCGGGTTTCCAGCCAGCCCTCCACACTCAACAGGCTGCCGCTCTGAATCACCGTGAGCGGCGTATCGGCGGCGGCAATGGCCGACGCTTGAGGTACGAGCAGGGAGAAAAGGAGGGCAAAATAGCGCAGCGGCTTCATGCCGCAAGTATATCCACGCAAACAGGCATGGCGGTCAGAACCGCCATGCCTGTTTGCCCTCACCCCCAACCCCTCTCCCTGGGGAGAGGGGAGCTTCGAGAGTCGCTGAGCGACTTTGCTGGGAAGGAGTTGTTCGTGCTGGCAATCCTGCGATCCCATCGTCTCGCCGATTTCGTGCTCGGTGCCGTGCTTCTGCTGGGGGCATGGGCCTATTACGCCATGCCGCGCGCGCAGTATCCGGAGGTCAATCTCAACTGGATGGCGGTGGCGGTGATCTGGCCGGGGGCGGCGGCGCAGGATGTGGAACGGGAAATCACCTTGCCCCTGGAAGCCGCCGCGCGCCGGGTGGCGGATGTGCGCCTGGTGACGGCCACCTCACGCGACAATGTGGCGACCCTGCTGGTGCGCTTCGCGGATATTCCCCATGCCCGCTTCGAGCGACGTCTCGCCGCGCTCGAACGCGAGATCCGCCAGGCCGCCGCCGGCTTTCCGCGCGAGGCGCGACCGCCGCAGATCCTGGAACTGACCTCTTCCAACTTCTTCCCCACCGCCATGGTGGCGGTGAGCGGCGCGGCCGGTGATGGTGGCGTCTGCCGCCTGGCCGAGGTCGCGCGCGACGAACTGGAGCGCCTGCCCGGCGTCGCCCGGGTCTGGGCCTATGGCCTGCGCGAGCGCGAACTGGCGGTCGACTTCGATCCGGACGCCCTGCGCCGACATCAGGTTTCCCCGGAAAATCTGGCCCGCGCCGTGGCCGATCAGGCGCACACCTATCCGGCCGGCATGGCCGATGTCTCCGGGCGGCGCTACGCCATCCGCGTCGAAGGGCTGTCGGCCAATCCCGATTTCCTGGCGGAACTCCCCATCCTCAATGCCGCCGGCAAGACGGTGCCGCTGGCCGAGCTGGCCAAGGTGCGCCAGGGCGTCGGCGCGGCGCGCGAACTGGTGCGTCTGGATGGAAAACCCGCCGTGCTGCTCTCCGTGATCAAGGCGGAGAACGTGAACACACTGGACCTGACCGAGGCCGTGCGCGGCCTGGTGACGCGCAAGAACCAGGCCTTCGGCGCGCCCGTCTACACCCTGCTGGACGACCAGAGCGACAGTACCCGCGAAGCCATCGGCGTGATGGAAGCCAACGCCCTGTTCGGCCTCGCCGTGGTGCTGGCCGTCACCTGGTTCTTCCTCGGCGGGCGCCTGGCCCTGCTCACCAGCCTGGGGGTGCCGTTCGCCCTCGCCGGCATGTTCCTGGCCCTGCATCTGCTCGGGCAGACCCTCAACGTCTCGGTGTTGCTGGGGGTGGCCATCGTGCTCGGCATACCCCTGGATGACGCCGTGGTGGTGGCCGACGCCATCCGCCTGCGCCTGGCCGCCGGGATGAACCGCCTCGACGCGGTGGCCGGCGCGCTCAAGGAAGTCGCGCGGCCGGTCACCGCTTCGGTGTTCGCCACCTGTCTCGCCTTCGCGCCGCTGTTGTTCCTGCCCGGCTTGATGGGGCGCTTCATGTTCGTCACGCCGCTGGCGGTCATACTCACCCTGGTCATGAGCACGACCGCCTCGCTCTGGCTGCTGCCGCGCCATGTCGTGTCGTGGGGCGGCAAGACCCGGGCGGCGGGCTGGCGCGACCAGGTCGGCGTCTGGCTGCGCCGCCATTACGGCCGTCTGCTGGCGCGCGCTTTCCAGCACCCCTTGCCGGTGGCCGCCCTGTTCGGCGTACTGGTTCTGGTGGCCGGCCTGGCGCTGGGGCTGGAATGGGTGAAGCCGCGCTGGTTCGCCTCCGACCCGCTGCGGGTGTTCAACCTCAACCTGCAAATGCCGCCCGCCACCGGCATGGAAACCACCCTGCAAGCCACCCGCGCCCTGGAGCGGGCCGCGCGCGGCGTGGCGCGGCCGGGCGAAGTGAAGGCTTCGCTGGCGATGGCCGGCTTGCAGTTCACGCCCAGCGAAATGGTGCTGGGCGAGCATCTCGGCCAGGTCACCCTGAGCCTGGCGCCGGAATCCGCCGGCGCCCGTCCGGTCACCGAGTTCGTTGCCGCCCTGCGCCCCATGCTCAAGGTGCCGGGCGCGGAAAACATCTCGGTGCAGGTGCTCTCCGCCGACCTGCCCATGCTCTCCAGCCTCACCCTGCGCCTGTCCGGCGCGCCCCTGGCCGAGTTGAGCGCCGCCGCCCAGGATCTGGGCGGTGAACTGGCGAAAACGCCGGGCTTCACCGATGTGCGCAACGACGCCAACTTCAGCCAGCCGCGCATCGTCCTCAAGGTGGACGCGGCCGCCGCCGCCCGCGCCGGTCTCGACCCGTTCAAGCTGGCCGCCCTGATCCGCCTGCACTTCGAGGGCGTGCCGGTGGGCAAGGTGATGGAAGGCGAGGAAACCCTCAACGTGGTGGTGCGCGGCCAGCCGCTGGACGAGGCCGGCGTGCGCCGCCTGCTCTCGGAGCCCTGGCGCCTGCCGGACGGTCGCGAGATCAACCCCGGCGACCTGTTCAGCATGCAGTTCGAGAGCACGCCGGGCGAACTCAGAAGGGTGAACGGCAAACGCACCGTCAGCCTGCACGCCAGCTTCGACCAGGATCGCGTCACCGCCCGCCAGGCCATCGCGGCGGTGGACGCCGCCTGGGCGAAACTGCCGGCCAAACACCCTGGTGTGAGCCTCGCCCAGGGCGGCGAAATGGAGGACGTGAAAGCCAGCCTGAATGACCTGCTGCTTTACCTGCTGCTGGGCTTCATCCTGATGTATGCCTGGCTGGCCGGGCAATTCGGCCGCCTCGCCCTACCCCTGGTGATACTTGCCACCGCGCCGATGGCCTGGGCCGGGGTCGCCATCGGCCTCCTGGCGAGTGGCCAGTCGATCACCCTCTACACCCTCTACGGTTGCGTGGCGCTCTCCGGCGTCGCCGTGAATGCCTCCATCGTCCTGGTTTCCGCCGGCGAAGACCGCCTAGCGCTCGGCATGAACCCGCTCGCCGCCGCCTTCCACGCCGCCCGCCGGCGACTGGTGCCGATCATCATCACCACACTCACCGTCATCGGCGGCCTGATCTCGCTCGCCTTCGGCTGGGGCGGCAATTCCCTGCTCTGGGGCCCGCTGGCCTCCGCCATCGTCTGGGGCCTGGCCGTCGCCACCCCGCTCACCCTGTTCGTCACCCCGCTGCTGCATGCGTGGTTGATGCGCAGGCGGCTGGGCAGCGAGGGCAGATAGAACATCGCATCCAGCCATGAACTGCCCATCACGGTGATCATCATGAGCATCCGACCACTGGATGGCGGTTTTGCTCATGCCCCCTACCGGGCGCGCTCCTCCGCGCCGAGTGAACGCAGTTTCTGCACCGCGCGGGCCAGATGGGCCTCATCCCGGTCCATGGGAAACACCATGTAGGCGGGCAGCGTAATAAGGGGGCTTTCGTGGACGCGCCACAGCCTGCCCTGTTCGATCGCATCGCGTACCGCGCGCTGCGGCAGGTAGACCGAGCCGCCGCGAGACTCCATCAGCTGTAGCCCGATCCAGCCGATATTGGCGATGCGGGCGGGCGTTTCCACGGCGGGAAAACGAGCACCGAACTGGGCATGAAACTCGGCGCCCCAATCCACATGGATGTAATCGGGGTCCGGCCAGGGGCGGTTCGGATTACTGGTCACCAGCACCAGAGACTCGTCGAACAGGTGCTCCACAGCCAGGCCAGGCCGGCTCTCGGGCGTGTACATGACACCGATGTCGACAATGCCCTGCACCAGGCCGTGCATGATGCCTTCCTCGAAGCCGAGCTCCAGACGCAGGGATACATCGGGCACGGCCTCTCGCATCCAGTCGACCCAGCGCGGCAGAAAGCCCTCCCATAAAGCGCTGCGCCCACTCAGGGTCAACCCGCCGCTGAAGCCGCTGGGCAGGCTGACCTCATGGCGCGCCTGCTCCAGGGTGCGGACCAGCGTTTTCGCGTGACGCAGGAAACGATGCCCGGCGGCGGTCAATTCCGCGCCACCGCGTCCACGCCGGAACAGCCGCGCCCCCATTTGCGACTCCAGGGTCTGGATGCGCGCGCTGACCGTGGATTGGGTGATATGCAGGCGTGTCGCCGCGCCGACGAAATTGCCGGCGGCCGCCACCGCGAGAAAGGTGCGGGCGAATTCGGTATCCATGTCAGGCCGTCCATATATTCAATAACACGATATTTAACACTAATAAATATCGTTTGTTGAATATTAGATCGTGCTCATACACTGCTTCCACCCAGTTTCGAGCGAGGTGGATGTCATGAAGATCACGGAAAAGTGGAGCCGCTGGTTCGGCGCCGACCCCCATCCGGCCAGCCATGTGGAGAAGTTGCTCTCCGCCCTGGGCGCCTTCCTCGGCATCCTCGGGGTGCTGATCATCAGCCACGGCGTGCTCGGGGGGCAGGGAACCGCGCTGGTCGTCACCTCCATGGGCGCCTCCGCCGTCCTCCTGTTCGCCGCGCCGCACAGCCCCCTGTCGCAGCCGTGGCCGGTGCTGGGCGGGCATATGTTGTCTTCCGCCATCGGCATCACCTGTGTTCTGCTCATCCACGACACCCTGACCGCGGCGGCGGTGGCGGTGGCGCTGTCCATTGCCGCGATGTACTACCTGCGTTGCCTGCACCCGCCGGGCGGGGCGGCGGCACTGGCGGTGGTCTTGGGCGGTGAAGCGGTGCACACCTTGGGTTATGCCTATCTGGTCGCGCCCTTGCTGCTCAACGTGCTGGTTCTGTTGAGCGTGGCCATGCTGTTCAACGCGCCCTTCCCGCATCGTCGCTATCCGCTCTGGATGGCCAAACTGGGCCCGACCCGAGATCCCGCCGACGTCGGCGAGAAATCCATGATTGCCCACAGCGATCTGGTCTACGCCTTGTCCCAGATCGATTCCTTCATCGACGTCACGGAAGACGACTTGCTGCGGATTTACCACCTGGCGACCAACCATGCCCACCTGCCGCCCGCGCTGGCGATGCAAGGCGGCCGGGCTGGCTAGCAGCCTGTCGGACTTTGGTCGTCGATAGCGAAAAGCGGCCCCGGCGAGGCCAGTTTTTGCCGGATTTGCAGCCGCATAGCCCGGCTATGGGGCAAAAATCCGGTGAAAAATGGACCGCCGCGGTCGCTTTGCAGCCGACGATTCCAAAGTCCGACAGGCTGCTAGGGCCGGGCTGGTCGAGGCACGAAGCGTTCTCACCCTTTGATTCACCCAGGAAAAGGAGTTTTCACCATGTATGAGATGCCGAAGATCAACTACCGCAAGGACGCGCTCGACAGCACCAGCCCCTACGCCATCTACACCCGCAAGTTGCTGGTGGATGGCCGGGAAGTGCTGACCGACCAGGAAGGCTACATCCTCGACATGGACACCTGGAGCGAGGATTTCGCCCGCGCCCAGGCGGCCAGGGAAGGCCTGGTACTCACGGACGAGCACTGGCGGGTAATCGATTTCATCCGTGAGTTCTACGAAGAACACAATGTCCAGGCCCAGGTGCGCGACATGGTCAAACACTTTCGTGATGCCTGGGGGCCGGAAAAGGGGAACAGCCGCTACCTGCATGACATCTTCCCGATGGGCGGCCCGCAGAAACAGGGCAATCGCGTCGCGGGAATGCGCAAGACCAAAGGCGAACACTGATCCCGAGCAATATGTGGCCAGAAGCGGTTTGGAAAGTCCGCGGCGGCAGCCTACCCTTGACTCCGGTCGTCACATATCCGGACCCGGAGGCTGCTATGACAAGGCAAGACGAACATCACGCACGACATTGGCGCCGGCTGTTATTCCCGGTGGGCTTGCTACTGGCGGGCTGCGCCTCCCACGAGGTGGTTCCACCAGTCGCCGGCCAGGTGATAGCCGAGCAGCGCCTGGAAGACCTGGAGCGGCGCATGCAAAAACTGGAAAGCCGTCCGCCCGTGGAGGCCCCTTACGGCAGCCGGGAGGACGTGCTGAGCCGCATCAATCAGCTGGAAACGGAGCGTGGCGGCCTGCTGCTGAAATATACGGAGCTGCACCCCGCCGTCCGCGCCATCGACCGCAAGCTGCTCATCCTGCGAGAACAGTTGCGCATGTTGGAACCCTGAGCCGCCGCCGCTCAGAACGGCGGTTCGCTGCGGAAGGTGAGCGGTATGCCGGTGAGCGGATGCGCCAGGGTCAATTCGCGGGCATGCAGCAACAAGCGCGTGGCGCGGGCCTGGGCGGCGGGTGAGGCGTAGAGGGTATCGCCGAGGATGGGGTGGCCGAGGGCTTGTAGGTGGACGCGCAGTTGGTGGGAGCGGCCGGTGATGGGTTCCAGGTCGACCCGGGTGGCGGGCGCGCCGCCCACTTCGCACGGCGGATGGGGCCTCCAGCGGGTGCGGCTGGGTTTGCCGGCCTGATGGTCGACGATGTGCAGGGGCCGGTTTTCCCAGTCCAGGCACAGCGGCAGATCGATCAGACCCCAGCCGTCCACCGCCGTCGCGGCGGCTTCCAGCACGCCATCGACGATGGCCACATAGCGTTTGTGCACCAGGCGCGACTCGAAGGCTCGGTTGAGCGCGCGCTGCGCGTCGGGGCCGCGCGCCATGAGGATGATTCCCGAGGTATCGAAGTCGAGGCGATGCACGATCAGCGCGTCGGGCCAGCGCGCCTGGACGCGGGCGGAGAGGCAGTCCTGCTTGTCCGGGCCGCGTCCCGGCACGGAGAGCAGGCCGCTGGGCTTGTTGAAGACGAGGAGCGCGCTGTCCTGGTAAAGAATTTCCATCGTTGACGCTGAAGTGTGGCTGACCCGTCAATCATCCTGGAAACGGCCGTTGAATGCTGCCCGTCGTTTCTGCTCAACAAGGGGCGCGCATGAGTAAAATCGCGCTTTCTTTGCGATTCCAGGTGTTCCCTCATGTTTTCCGCCTCCCAAACCCTTGCCGTCACCGATCCCGAACTCTGGTTTGCCATTCAGGGCGAAGCCAAACGCCAGGAAGAACACATCGAGCTCATCGCCTCGGAAAACTACACCAGCCCCGCCGTCATGGAGGCGCAGGGTTCGGTGCTGACCAACAAGTACGCGGAGGGCTATCCCGGCAAGCGCTATTACGGCGGCTGCGAGTGGGTGGACGTGGTCGAGCAACTGGCGATCGACCGGGTGAAGAAACTGTTCGGGGCGGAAGCCGCCAACGTGCAGGCCAACTCGGGCTCACAGGCCAACCAGGCGGTGCTGATGGCGTTCTGCAAGCCTGGCGACACCATCATGGGCATGAGCCTGGCCGAAGGCGGCCACCTCACCCACGGCATGGCGCTGAACATGTCCGGCAAGTGGTTCAACGTGGTGGCCTACGGCCTCGACGCCAAGGAGGCCATCGACTATGACGCGATGGAAGCCCGCGCGCGCGAGCACAAGCCGCGCCTGATCATCGCCGGCGCTTCCGCCTATTCGCTGCGCATCGACTTCGCCCGCTTCGCCAAGATCGCCAAGGAAATCGGCGCCATCTTCATGGTGGACATGGCGCATTACGCCGGCCTCATCGCCGCCGGCGTCTACCCCAACCCGGTGCCGCACGCCGACGTGGTCACCTCCACCACCCACAAGACTTTGCGCGGCCCGCGCGGCGGCATCATTTTGATGAAGGCGGAGCATGAGAAAGCGATCAACTCCGCGATCTTCCCCGGCCTGCAAGGCGGCCCCCTGGAACACGTGATCGCCGGCAAGGCCACCGCGTTCAAGGAAGCCGCCGGCAAGGAGTTCAAGCACTACCAGGAACAGGTGGTGGCGAACGCGCTGGTGATGTGCAAGGTACTGTCCGAACGTGGTCTGCGCATCGTCTCCGGGCGCACCGAGTCGCATGTCTTCCTGGTCGACCTGCAAGCCAAGAACCTCACCGGCAAGGACGCTGAAGCGGCGCTGGGCCGCGCCCACATCACGGTGAACAAGAACGCCATCCCCAACGACCCGCAGAAGCCCTTCGTCACCAGCGGCATCCGCATCGGCACCCCGGCCATGACCACGCGCGGCTTCAAGGAACTGGAAGCCGAGAAACTGGCCCACCTGGTCGCCGACGTGCTCGACGCGCCCAACGACGAAGCGGTGGCGGCCAGGGTAAAAGCGGAAGTGGCCAAATTGAATGCCGCGTTCCCGGTGTATGGGAAGTGACAGGTACGGGTACTGGGTACCGAGTAGCGAGTTGAAGCCGCGGTACTCGCCACTCAGCACTCACCACTCGGCACTCGCTTTTCGCCACTCGCCATGAGATGCCCCTTCTGCGGCGCCACCGATACGCAGGTGGTGGAGACCCGGCTGGCCGAGGATGGCCTTTCGGTGCGTCGGCGGCGCCGCTGCGCCAGTTGCGACAAGCGCTTCACCACCTATGAAAACGCCGACGTGCGTCTGCCCCAGGTGGTCAAGGGCAACGGCATGCGCGAGGAGTTTTCCGAAATCAAGCTGCGTGAAGGCTTTCGCCGCGCGTTGCACAAGCGGCCGGTATCGGCCGAACTGGTGGACGAGGCCATCGCCCGCATCCGCCAGAAGCTGCTGACGCTGGGCGAGCGGGAAATTCCCTCGCGCGCCCTGGGCGAGATGGTGATGGACGCGCTCTACCGTCTCGACAAGGTGGCCTACATCCGTTTTGCCTCGGTCTATCGCTCGTTTCAGGGCGTGGACGATTTCCGTGACGTCATCAAGGATCTTTAAGGAGAGAACAATGAAATTGAGCAAATTGGCCGTGCTGTGCTGTTTCGCCGCGAGCGGCGCCTGGGCCGCCGGCCCGCATTGGGAATATGAAGGCCACCACGGCCCGGCGCATTGGGGCGAAATGAGCAAGGACTTCGAGGTCTGCGGCCTCGGCAAGCACCAGTCACCCATCGACATCCGCAAGGCGGAAATGAAGGCCGACCTGCCCGAACTGGCGTTCGATTACGCCGCCAGCCCGCTCAAGATCATCAACAACGGCCATACCGTACAGGTGAACATCGACGCGGGCGGCGGCGTGAAGATCGGCGACCACGTCTATCGGCTGGTGCAATTCCACTTCCACACTCCCAGCGAGGAACGCATCAAGGGCAAACCCGCCGATATGGTCGCCCACCTGGTGCACAAGGACGACGCCGGCAAGCTGGCCGTGGTGGCCGTGCTGATCAAGAAGGGCAAGGAAAACGCCGCCCTGAAGCCGGTGTTCGACAACATGCCCATCGGCGCCGGCCCGGTGCATGGAGTGGAAGGCTTGAGCATCAACGCCGCCGACCTGCTGCCCGCGAAGCACGGCTATTACCACTTCGAAGGTTCGCTCACCACGCCGCCCTGTTCCGAAGGGGTGCGGTGGTATGTCCTGAGCACGCCGGTGGAAGCTTCGGCCGACCAGATCAAGGCATTCCAGAAAATCCATAAGCACAACGCCCGCCCGGTGCAGCCGCTCAACGACCGTTCGGTCGTTGAACGCGCCGGCTGAGCGTCGCGCCTTCCGTGGCCTTCACCGCCGCCGACCACCTCCACATGGCCCACGCGCTGCGCCTGGCGGCGCGCGGACTGTTCACCACCACGCCCAACCCGCGCGTCGGTTGCGTGATCGTCGCCAACGGGCAGGTAGTGGGCGAAGGCTGGCATGCGCGCGCCGGCGAGGCGCATGCGGAAGTCCACGCCCTGCGCGCCGCGGGTGAGCGCGCGCGCGGCGCCACCGCCTATGTCACCCTGGAGCCGTGCAGCCACCACGGCCGCACCCCGCCCTGCGCCAACGCCCTGATCGACGCTGGTGTGAGCCGCGTGGTGGCGGCCATGCGCGACCCCAATCCACAGGTTTCCGGGGGCGGACTGACCTTGCTCACCCTGGCCGGCATCCAGGTGGAAGTCGGCGTGCTGGAAGCCGAAGCGCGCGAACTCAACATCGGTTTCATCGCCCGCATGACGCGAGGCCGCCCCTGGCTGCGGGTGAAGACCGCCGCCAGCCTGGACGGCAAAACCGCGCTGCTGAACGGTGAATCGAAATGGATCACCGGGCCGGCGGCACGCGCCGATGTGCAGGCCTGGCGCGCCCGCGCCTGCGCCATCCTGACTGGCGTCGGCACCGTGCTGGCGGATAACCCGCGTATGAACGTGCGCGATCTCGACACGTCCCGGCAACCGCTGAAGATCATCGTCGACAGCCGTCTGAACACGCCGCCGACGGCGCAAATCCTGCAAGGTGGCGCCCTCATCGTCTGCGCCGAGGCGAACCCGGAGCGGCGCGCCGCCCTGGAAGCGGCGGGAGTGGAAGTCCTCTGCATTCCCGGCCCCAACGGTCGGGTCGGCCTGGCCGCCTTGTGCAACGAACTGGGCCGGCGTGGCCTCAACGAAATCCACGTCGAAGCCGGCGCCACCCTCAACGGCGCCCTGCTCGACGCCGGCCTGGTGGACGAGTGGATCGCTTATCTCGCGCCGCTGGTGATGGGCGACGCGGCGCGCGGCGTGTTCGCCCTGCCGCCGCTCGGCGACATGGCGGACCGCCTGCCTTTCAAATTGCTCGACAGCCGCCAGTTCGGCGGCGACCTGCGCCTGACCCTGCGGCCGGCGTAGGCGCGCGGCGCCGGCGGCTCGCGGACTGAAAAAACGCCGGCCGGAAGCCGGCGCTACAGGAGTCGGGGGAATTAACCCCGCCAGACTGCTAGACTCGCCGCCATTATTAACACCTTGAGCCGGTTCTGACCGGACCCGAGGATGGCGGAAGACAGCGATCTCGAAAAAACGGAAGCAGCGTCCGGGCGCAAGCTGGAGCAGGCGCGTGAGCGTGGCAATGTGCCGCGTTCGCGCGAGCTCGCCTCGCTCGCCGTGCTGCTGATGAGCGCGGGGGTGATCTCGGGCCTCGGCGTCTTCATGTTCCAGGGCCTTTATCGGGTCATGCAGAACGGCATGCGTTTCGGCCTGGCCGATGTCGCCAGCCCTTCCATGATGGGGCGCGATCTCATGCAGGCCAGCTTCGATGGCGTGGTGGTCTTCCTGCCGCTGGCATTGGGCGTGGTGGTCGCGGCGGTGGCGGCCAATCTGATGATTTCCGGCTGGGTGTTCTCGCCCAAGGCGCTGGAATTCAATCTGTCCAAGCTCAACTTCTTCTCCGGCGTGGCGCGCATGTTCTCGCGCCAGTCGCTGGTGGAGTTGTTCAAGGCGCTGCTGAAAGGCGGCTTGATCGCCGGTGTGGCGGGTTGGATGATCTGGCGGCAACGCGAGGGCATCCTCACCCTGTCGGCGGAGCCGCTGGAAGCCGCCTCGGTGCATTTCGCGCAGATCACCCTGTTCACCTTCCTCGCGGCGTCATCGGCATTCGCCTTCATCGTCGCCCTCGATGTGCCGTTCCAGATCTGGAATTACCACCACGGGTTGCGCATGACCAAGGAGGAAGTGCGCAAGGAATCGAAAGAAACCGAGGGCGATCCGCAGATCAAGGCGCGCATCCGCTCTCTGCAACGCGAGGCAGCGCGCCGCCGCATGATGCAGGCGGTGCCGAAAGCCGATGTGGTGGTGACCAACCCGCTGCATTTCGCGGTGGCGCTCAAGTACGAGGAGAACGCGATGGCCGCTCCGCAGGTGGTGGCCAAGGGCTCGCAACTGGTGGCCGAGCGGATCAAGGAGTTGGCGCGGGAGAACCGGATACCCATCGTCGAAGCGCCGCCTCTGGCGCGCGCCCTGCACCGCCATGTGGAAATCGGCGAGGCCATCCCCGCCACGCTGTTCACGGCGGTGGCGCAGGTGCTGGCCTATGTCTACCAGTTGCAACGGCAGATGCAGCCGACACCGCCGACGGATTGGCAGGTACCGGCGAACCTGGACCCGGCGGCCGCCCGCCCCGCGGAAAATAGCCAAACCACTGAGGTAGCTTGATGGCGGAAACCGCTTTCAGGCACGCCAGGAACTGGCAGAAACTCGGCGCGCCCATCCTGGTGATCATGATCCTGGCCATGATGGTGCTGCCGCTGCCGCCCTTCCTGCTGGACATGCTGTTCACCTTCAACATCGCGCTGGCGATGATCGTGCTGCTGATCAGCCTCTATACCCTGAAGCCGCTGGAGTTCTCGGTGTTCCCCACGGTGCTGCTGCTGACCACGCTGCTGCGCCTGTCGCTCAACGTGGCCTCCACCCGCGTGGTGCTCATGCAGGGCCACACCGGCCCGGACGCGGCGGGCAAGGTGATCGAGGCGTTCGGGCATTTCCTGGTGGGCGGCAATTACGCGGTGGGCCTGATCGTGTTCATCATCCTGGTGCTGATCAATTTCATGGTCATCACCAAGGGTGCCGGGCGCATCGCCGAGGTCAGCGCGCGCTTCACCCTGGATGCCATGCCCGGCAAGCAGATGGCCATCGACGCCGACCTCAACGCCGGCCTCATCGGCGAGGACGATGCCCGCCGCCGCCGCGTGGAAATCTCCCAGGAAGCCGACTTCTACGGCTCCATGGACGGTGCTTCCAAGTTCGTGCGCGGCGACGCGGTGGCCGGCATCATCATCATGATGGTCAACGTCATCGGCGGCCTGATCGTCGGCGTGGCGCAACACGATCTTGCCCTGGCCCAGGCGGCGCAGACCTACACCCTGCTGGCGATCGGCGACGGCCTGGTGGCGCAGATTCCCGCCCTGGTGATTTCCACGGCGGCGGGCATCGTGGTCTCGCGCGTGTCCAGCGAGGAAGACCTCAACCAGCAGATCCTCACCCAGATGTTCGGGCGCCCGCAGGCCATCTTCCTCACCGCCGGCATCCTCGCCTTGATGGGCCTGATCCCGGGTATGCCGCACACCTCCTTCCTGCTGATCGGCGGCACCCTGGCCGGTGCCGGCTACATGCTGTTGCAACGCACACGCGCCGAGGCGGAGGCTGAAGCGGAGGCGGTCGAAGCCGGCCCCGCGCAACCGGAAGAGCCGGTGGAAGTCGGCTGGCATGACGTGGCGGCGGTGGATCGCCTGGGACTGGAAGTGGGCTACCGGCTGGTGCCATTGGTGGATCGGCACCAGGACGGCGATCTGCTGCGGCGAATCCGCGGCATCCGCAAGAAAATCGCCCAGGATCTCGGTTTCCTGGTGCCCGCCGTGCACATCCGCGACAACCTGCAACTCAAGCCCAACAGCTATCGCGTCACCCTGAAGGGTGTCACCGTGGCCGAGGGCGAGGCCATCGCCGGCAAGTACCTGGCGATCAATCCCGGCCGCGTGCTCGGCGCGGTGCAGGGCCAGGCCGCCACCGATCCCGCCTATGGCCTGCCGGCGGTGTGGATCGAGGCCAATCTGCGCGACCAGGCGCAGACCTATGGCTACACCGTGGTGGACACCGGCACCGTGGTCGCCACCCATCTGACCAAGGTCATCAACGAACACGCGCCGGAACTGCTCGGCCGCGAGGAAACCCAGCAACTCCTGGACCACGTCGCCAAGCAATACCCGAAGCTGGTGGAAGATCTCACCCCCAAGCTGCTCTCCGTGACCGGCATCCAGAAAGTTCTGCAAAACCTGCTGGAAGAGCAGGTTCACATCCGCGACATGCGCAGCATTCTGGAAACCCTGGCCGAACATGCCGGGCGCACCCAGGACCCGGACGAGCTGACCGCCGCGGTAAGGGCCGCGCTGGGCCGTGCTATCATCCACGAGACCTTTGGAGGAGCGCAGGAATTGCCGGTAATGGCCCTTGAGCCCAACCTGGAGCACATCCTGATGCAGGCCCTGGCCTCACGGGGAGACGTGGGAGCCGGACTGGAACCCGGATTGGCTGAACGTCTGGTGCGGGAAACGGTGCAGGCCGTGGAACGCCAGGAAAGCGCGGGATTGCCCGCCGTCCTGCTGTCTCCGCCCGCCATCCGCGCCATCCTCGCGCGCTTCCTGCGCCGCTCGGCGCCCGGCCTCAAGGTGCTTTCCCACGCTGAAGTCCCGGATGGCAAGAGCATCCGCATTACCAGCCTGATCGGCGGTAATCCATGATCAAGAAGTTCTACGCCACCACCACCCGCGATGCCCTGCGCCAGGTGCGCGACGCGCTGGGCGCCAACGCCATCATCCTGTCCAACCGGCAGGTGGCGGGCGGGGTGGAAATCATCGCCGTGGCCGATCTCGACATGGCGAGCCTGACCGCGCAGGCCGAGCCGGCCGGCACGGTGCTGACCCGCTCCCACCAGGCTCCCCGCCCCATCGCCGATCCGGCCCCAGTGGAACCGCCGCCGCCAAGACAAATGACGCTGGAGGACGCCAGCCCGCAGCTCACCGCCTTCGCCGATTACCTGGCGCAACGCGACGCCTCGCTCTCGGGCGGCGCGCCGGCCCGCCCCGGGAACGGATCGGGCGCGGTTCCCGAGCCGAGCGCGCAACTGTTCCGTCCTTCCCCGGTACGCCAGGCGCAGAGCCGCAAAGCGCCGGCGGCGACCGCGCCCACTGAGCCGGCGCCGCGCGCCGCCCCCGCGGAGGCGCCGCCGGCGCAGCCCGAGGTGCATGAACTGGCGCGCGAAATCCGCATGCTGCGCGGCCTGGTCGAGGGGCAGCTGGCCGGCTTCGCCTGGAACGACCTGACCCGGCGCGATCCCTTGCGCGCCGAAGCCATGAAGCGCCTGCTCGCCGCCGGATTCTCCAGCGCCTTCGCGCGCCAGTTGCTCGATAGCCTGCCACGCGAGGAATCCGACCTGAATCGCGCCCTCAAGTGGGTGAAGTCCGCCATCGGCCACAACCTGCGTATCGCCACGCCGGAGGAAGACATCGTCGAACGCGGCGGCGTCTACGCGCTGGTGGGGCCGACCGGGGTGGGCAAGACCACCACCGTCGCCAAACTGGCCGCGCGCGCGGTGCTGCGCCACGGCGCGGCCAAGGTTGCCCTGGTCACCACCGACACCTATCGGATCGGTGCCCAGGATCAGTTGCGCATCTATGGTCGCATTCTCGGCACGCCGGTCTTCGCCGTGCGCGACGAGGGCGATCTGGAACTGACCCTGGCCGATCTGTCCAGCCGCCACCTGGTGTTGATCGATACCGTCGGCATGAGCCAGCGCGACAAACGGGTGGCGGAACAAATCGCCCTGCTTTGTGGCGAAAACCATGGCGACGGCGAAGAACGCGGCGTGAAACGCCTGCTGCTCCTGGGCGCCCCGAGCCAGGGCGTGACCCTGGAAGAAGTGGCGCGCGCCTACAGCGGCCCCGGCCTGATCGGCTGCATCCTCACCAAGATCGACGAAGCACTGACCTACGGCCCGGTGCTGGATGTGGCGATCCGCCACGAACTGCCGCTGCACTATGTCACCAACGGCCAGCGGGTGCCGGAGGATCTGCACCAGGCCAACCCCACTTATCTGGCCGACCGCGCCTTCCGGGTGAACCAGGCGGATTCGCCCTTCACCCAGGAAGAAGGCGATTACCCCATCCTGATGGCGGCGGCGCAGGAAAATGCCCTGGCCGCCGTCGAGTCCACAGGCACGCGGGGAGCCCTGGGTGCGGCTCGCTGATCAGCTCGATCAGGCCACCGGCCTGCGCCGCCTGTTCGCCACCGACCAGGCGTTTCGCGCCGTCGGTATCCTCGGCCCGGATGCGCGCCGCAATGCCCGCTTCACCGCCGGCATGGCGTTGGCGCTGGGGCGACGCGGCAGCCGGTCGCTGATTCTGGACGAAGCCGCCGCGCCCCATAACGTGGGTTCGTTGCTCGGCATTCTGACGCGCCGCACGCTGGCCGACGGCGTCCGCGCCGGACATCTGGCGCAAGCCATCCAGTCCGCCGGCCAGGGGGTCGAGCTGCTCGCCGCGCAGGATGGCATCGCCGCCCTGGCGCGCCTGGACGAGCGCGAAGTCTTGCAACTCGCGGATGGCTGGCGCGCGGAAGCGCCGCAGTGGCTGCTGCTCAACAGCACGCCCGGCTCCGGGCAAGGCCTTTCGGCGACGGCGGATTTGCGCGTGCTGGTGCTGCCCGGCGCCAAAGCACGTCTGGCCGAGGCCTACACCGTCATGAAGAGCGCGCATACGGTATGGCCGGGCAGCGCCTGGCTGGTGGTCGTGGAAGGCGCGGAAGCGGCGGCGGGTGAGTCTCTGTTCACCGCTCTGCGAGAAACCGCGCAACGTTTCCTCGGCATCCAGTGCGATTTTCTCGGCACCTTGCCGCGCCAACGTGAAGGCGCTCACTCGATCCTGGCGGATGCCGACGTGATCGGATATACCCAAACACGTACCCCTATGGCGGGCGGGAGTGCCGGCAGAAGCCCGGAAATGGGCATAATGGCGGAACGGCTTACCAGCCAGCCGGTTGGTGAAGCACTTGAATTCGAACAATATTGGCAGCGCATGTGGTTGTATTGCCGGATGACCGCGGAAGCGGACATGAAACGCAAAGCCCCCAGCGCGGCCCCTCGGACCGCGTCGCCCCCCGAGGGGGCTAATAAAAACTTGGGGCGGCCCGGCGTTTTTATTAAGGGCACGTGATGTACGTTGGAGCGGAAAACAGGGATAAGAATGCGTTGGCCCAGGAGTTCCTGCCCATGGTCAAACGCATTGCCTACCACATGATGACCCGGCTCCCCGCCAGCGTGGAGGTGGATGACCTGATTCAGGCTGGCCTGATGGGGTTGATGGATGCCGCCGACCGCTACGACAGCGAGCAGGGCGCGCATTTCGAAACCTACGCCACGCAACGCGTGCGCGGCGCCATGCTGGATGAGCTGCGCGAGGCCGACTGGGCTTCGCGCAACGTGCGGCGCGCCGGACGCCAGATCGAGGGCGCCGTGCATGTGCTGCAACAGCGCAACCAGCGGCCGCCTTCGGAACAGGAAATCGCCGATGAAATGGGCCTCGATATCCACGCCTATTTTGATCTGCTCAACGATGCGCGCGGCGCCCAGTTGGTCTACTACGAAGACCTGCACGAAGGTGATGGCGACGACTTCCTGGAGCGTTTCGCCGATCGCGGTCATCAGGCGCCGTTCGACGTGCTCTCCTCGGTCCACTTCAAGAAGGCGCTGGCGCAAGCGGTGGGCATCCTGCCGGAGCGGGAAAAACAGCTCATGGGCATGTATTACGAGCAGGAAATGAACTTCAAGGAAATTGGCGCCGTGCTGGGTGTATCCGAGTCCCGCATCTGTCAGCTCCACAGCCAGGCCATCGCGCGCTTGCGCGGCCGTCTGCGCGAATGGTCGGCGGCCTGAAGGGTGCGCATGGACGTCATCAGCATCCTCGGCATCGTTCTCGGCCTCTCCGCCATCCTGCTCGGGCAGGCGCTGGAAGGGGGGCACATGGGCTCCCTGTTGCAGTTCACCGCTTTCATGATCGTGATCGGCGGCACGCTGGGCGCGGTGATGTTGCAAAGCAGTACCCGGGTCTTCCTGGATGGGCTTTCCATGCTCAAGTGGGTGTTCCAGCCGCCGCGCGTGGCACCGCACGACACCCTCAAGCTGATCATCGAATGGAGCCATCAGGCCCGGCGCGGCGGCCTTCTCGCCCTGGAGCCGCTGATCGAACAGCAAGTCGACCTGTTCCATCGACGTGGCCTGCAGATGCTGGTCGACGGCGCCGAACCGGAAGTGCTGCGGGAAACCCTGGAAGTCGACTTGCAGGCCTATGAGAACCACCACACCGAAGCCGCCAAGATCTGGTTCGCGGCCGGCGGCTATTCCCCCACCATCGGCATTCTCGGCGCCGTGATGGGTCTCATCCATGTCATGGAGAACCTCTCCGACCCCTCGAAACTCGGCGCCGGCATCGCCGTCGCCTTTGTCGCCACCATCTACGGCGTCGGCGGCGCCAACCTGCTGTATCTGCCCATTTCCGGCAAGCTGCGCTACTGGGTCGGCCGCCAGGTAGCCGACAAGGAACTGTTCATCCTGGGCCTGGTGGCCATCGCCAATGGCGAGAACCCGCGCATCATCGAAGCCAAATTGCAGGGGTATCTGTCGTGAACCGTGTCTTCCAACACCCGCCATGCGCAAGAAACGCGTAGAAGAACACGAAAACGTCGAGCGCTGGCTGGTCTCCTACGCCGACTTCATCACCCTGCTGTTTGCCTTCTTTGTGGTGATGTACGCGATCTCCTCGATCAACGAGGGCAAATATCGGGTGATGTCCGACTCGCTGGTCAATGCCTTTCATGAGGCGCCCAGCAGCGACAAACTCGTTCATATGGGCGCCAAGAACGCCGAAATACTGCAAGGCACCGGCAAGCCGATCGGCGCCGCCGCGCAGCAGGGCAACTCGCCGGAGCGGCAACAGGCGGCGGAACGCATGAAGAAAGTAGCTAAGAACGTCCTCGACGCCATGCAGCCGTTGAGCCAGAACGGCAAGGTGCGGGTGACCCAGTCGCCGCGCGGCGTCACTGTGGAAATCAACGCCAGCCTGCTGTTCAACAGCGGCGATGCCGTGCTGCAAGCGCAATCCAAGGATGCCCTGGCGGCGGTCGCCAAGGTGCTGGCCGGCGTCGATAACGCCATCCAGGTGGAAGGCCACAGCGACAACGTGCCGATCAACAGCCCGGCCTACCCCTCCAACTGGGAGCTCTCTTCCGCGCGCGCCGGCAGCGTGGTGCGCCTGTTCGCCGAACTCGGCGTGCCCACCACGCGCATGGTGGCCATCGGTTACGCCGACAACCAGCCGCTGGACACCAACGCCAGCGCCGAAGGCCGTGCCCGCAACCGCCGCGTCAATGTTCTGATCCTCAACGAAGTCGGCGGCGCGGCACAGGAACTCAGTCTCCAGGGCGAACAGCAGCCCGCCACTCCGGCCCCGGTCGCGCGGTCGCCGGGGCGCTGAATCCGCCGCATCGTCGGCTCAGTCAGACGCGTTTGTGTTTCTTGAGGTGCTGCAACACCAGGGTCGCCACCTGCACGCGGTTGTGGAAGTTGAGCTTCTGCATGATGTTGGCCAGGTGGTTGCGCACGGTGTTGTCGGAGAGGTTGAGCTTGGCACCGATCACCTTGTTGCTGTAGCCCTGGGCGACGTATTCGGAAATTTCCAGTTCGCGCACGGAGAGCCGGGCCAGGGGGTCTTCACCGCTGCTGCGCGTGAGCTTCTGCACCACATGCGGCGGGAAGGCGCCGGCATCTTGCAACACCATGCCGATGGCGTGGGTGATCTGTTCGGTATCGGAGGACTTGAGCAGATAGCCGTCGACGCCGGCTTCGATGGCGGCGCGGATCTCGGAGTCTTCGTCCTCCACGGTCAAAACAATGACTTTCATGCCGGCCGCTTTCAGTTGCGGCACCACTTCCAGGCCGTCACCATCGGGCAGGCTGCGGTCTAGGATGGCGACCTCGGCCTTGCCGCCACCGCTTAACCAGGCCCGTACCTCGGCGAGGTCGGCGCATTCGCCGGCGATCGCGAGACCTTCCTCGTTTTCCAGGGAACGGCGTACGCCGAGTCGTAGCAGGGGGTGATCGTCAACCAGCAGGACATGGATGGGGTTCATGGCTAGGGACTCCAGTAAACGTGAACATCGCGCGGCGATGCTCGAAACTCCTCTCTCCCGCGGGCGGGAGAGGGGCTGGGGGTGAGGGAACGGGTATGGCGCCAATCGCCTTGCTCGTTAGGGTGGCGGCATCTTAGCAGCCTGCCGGCATGCGCAATCAGTCGAGGTCAACGTATTCGATGGCGACGATTTCCAGTTCGCGCAATCCGCCCGGCGACTGGAAGCGCACGCTGTCGCCCAGGCGGGCCTTGAGCAGGGCGCGCGCCAGGGGGGAAATCCAGGAAATGCGCCCGCGTCCAGGATCGGCCTCGTCGAGGCCGACAATGCTGTAGGTGAACTCCTCTCCAGTCTGGTCGAGGACGGTAACGGTGGCGCCGAAGAAGACGTGGTCGGTGTTTTCCCGCGCGCCGGGGTCGACCACCACGACGTTGTCCAGCCGTTTGGTGAGGAAGCGCAGGCGCCGGTCGATTTCACGCAGGCGTTTCTTGCCGTAGATGTAATCGCCGTTCTCGGAGCGGTCGCCGTTGCCGGCGGCCCAGGACACCACACTGACCACTTCCGGACGCTCGACCTTGACCAGATGGATGAACTCGGCCTGGAGGCGGGCATGTCCAGCCGGGGTCATGTAATTCTTTGTGCCGACGGGAAGAGGGGCGCCGCTTTCCTCTTCATCCTCGTCGGCCGGCGCGTCGTCCTTGACGAACGCCTTGTTCATGATTCCCGCCGAGATCGCCGCTTATTCCTCGGCGGGCGGTTTGCCGTCATATACCAGGCCGCGCCGGTGCGCCAGATAGAGATCGCGGCTGAATTCGTAGGGATCAAGGGCGGCGGCGTCGATCGCGTTCTTGGCATCCAGCAGCTCGGCGCGACGGCTGATCGCGCGCACGACCCAGGCCTGATTGCGCGTCGGAATATCATCGACCTGCATGAGCAGATCGGTGTAGGTCGAATCGACCACAAGCCCGGCACCATCGCGGAAACTGCTGGGGCCGAAGAACGGCAGCACCAGGTAGGGGCCGTTGCCGACCCCCCAGCGGCCCAGGGTCTGGCCGAAGTCTTCATTGTGTTTGTGCAAACCCATCTCGGAAGCGATGTCGAGCACACCGAGGAAACCGAAGGTGCTGTTGATACTGATGCGCAGCACGTCGGAGGTGGAACTCTCCAGTTTGAGCTGGAGGATGTCGTTGGCGAGGACGCTGACATCGTTCAGGTTGGAAAAGAAGTTGCGCACGCCAGTTTGCGCGAATCCCGGCATGACCGTCTGGTAGCCAGTCGCCACGGGCTTCATGACCATGCGGTCGAGGCCTTCATTGAAGCTGTGGATGGCGCGGTTCATCGGCTCAAGTGGATCGCGTGGGTCGCCGTTGCTCGCGCAACCCGCCAGTTGCAGGGTAATCAGTGCCCCGAGCAGGGCGAGGAGGGTTCTCATGAGTTGTATCCAGGCTTCGCGCTATTGTGATCGCGACGGTTATCGGCAGGCCGGCAGTTTACTTGAGGCCCGCCGCGAGCGGGAACTAGTCGAAAGGCATGGCGGCAAGCCCCTGGCAGGATCACGGTTGACCCTGCAATGCGGGCACGGTGACAATGGGCCGAATCTCCCTCTCATCATATTGAAGGTCATAGCATGGAAAACCCGGAATCCAGCGCTGAACTCTCCAAGGAACAGCAGATCATGCGCGCCATGCGCAAAACCCTGACCTCCATCGTGCGCGACACCGCGCCGCGTGACGGCGACCCCAGCCCGCTGCTCCCCGATACCGTGGAAAACATCCGCATGTGCCTGGGGCTTATTTCCGCGCGTGAGGCCGAACTGGCCGAGTTGCTCGGCCTGGCGCGCAACGAGCGGCCTCGCTACGCCGATGAGGACACGTCGACACAGACCATGCAGTTCGTGCCACCGGGCAAGACACTGAATTGATGGCTGAAGCGATCTCCAGCCTGATTACGGATACCGAATCGCAACTGGTTCAGACCGGCTATGTGGTGATCTACGCACCACAACGCAATCGCAAGCGCTTTCCCGAAGCTTGTGTCAGTGCTCAAGCCTCCGAGGCGGCGGCGCGCGCGGCGGCCAAACCGGAACAGGGCTATTACGCCGCCGTGGCGTCCGGCCCATCGCGTTCCTCGGAGGGCCTCCGCCTTTTCTACCTGTTGCGTTGGCTGGACTGATTGCGTATTCATGGCGCTTTTTTCATCCCGGGCAGCGCCGCCATTCAAGTTTTCTCCCAAAAATGCCGACAAAGGCCCTGTGGCATAATCAACCGGCTTGTGATTCATCGCGAGGAACCCTCATGCACCGTGTCCTGCTCTCCCTGTTATTGGCGACATTGCTGTCAGCCTGCGCCAGCAAACCACTCTACCCGCCCGCGCCCGCCAAGGCGGATGGCGCTTCGGAATGGACCTACCTGCTCGGGCCGGGGGATTCCGTCAATGTGTTCGTCTGGGGAAATCCGGAGGTCTCCGGGGGATTCCCGATTCGGCCGGATGGCAAGATGACCATGAATCTGGTCGAGGACATGCCCGCTACAGGAAAAACCCCGACGCAGTTGGCGCGCGAGATCGAAAAAGTATTGGGCAAGTACATTCAGGACCCCATCGTCACTGTCATCGTCGGGGGCGGTGTCGGCCCTTTCAGCCAGCAGATTCGCGTACTGGGGCAGGCAACCAAGCCGCAGACGCTTAACTACCGTGAGCATATGTCCTTGCTTGATCTGATGATTGCCGTGGGTGGAATCACCGATTTCGCCGCCGGCAATCGCGCCAGCATTCTTCGAGTGGTCGATGACAAGCCGCAGCAGTTCGGGGTGCGACTCGATGACCTGATCAAGGACGCGGATGTCTCGGCGAATGTGGAACTGCGGCCCGGCGACGTCCTGATCATCCCCGAGCGCTGGTTTTAAGCGATGGGCTATTGCCTCATCGGGCCTGACTGGAGCGCGGTATGAATCCTGTTGTAGAGCAGATTCTGGGTTATGCGCGCAGCGTCTGGCGCCGTCGCTGGCTGGTGTTGATCATCGCCTGGCTGGTCGCGGTGGTCAGTTGGGTATGGATCTACTCGCTGGAAAACCGCTACCGGGCTCAAGCACGTGTTTATGTCGACACCCAATCCCTGCTGAAGCCGCTGCTGGGGGGGCTGGCGATTCAGCCTAACCTGGGGCAACAGGTTTCCATGATGACCCGAACCCTGGTCAGTCGCCCCAATCTGGAAAAACTGGCGCGCATGACCGACCTGGATCTGCGCGCGAAAACCCCGCAGCAACAGGAGGCGCTATACAACGGCCTGGTCGGGAAGATAGGCCTGGACGGCGGGGGGGAGAACCTCTACAGCATTTCCTTCGTGGACTCCAACCCGGAATTGGCGAAACGCGTAGTGCAGGCCTTGTTGACCATCTTTACTGAAAGCAGCCTGGGCGGCACGCGCAAGGATCTCTCCAAGTCCCAGAAGTTCATCGATGATCAGCTTCAGCACTACGAAGACAAATTACTGGAAAAAGAAAAGGAATTGGAGGAATTCAAGCGCCGCAACATCGCCAACATGCCGGGTTCGACCGGCGGCTTCTATGCGCAGTACAACCAGGTTTCGGCGGCGCTGGAGCAGGCCAAACAGGAGCTCGGCGAGGCCAGTCAACGCAAACGGCAATTGTCGCTGCAACTGGAAGACCAGGAGGAAACCCTGGTTTCCGTGGTGCCTGTCAACCCGACCACCACGGCTCTGGATGCGCGCATCTCGGCCTTGCAGCAACAAATCGACAACTTGCGGCTGAAATATACTGACCTGCACCCCGAGATAACCCGGACCAAACATCTGATTGCCCGCCTGCTGGAACAGAAAAAGCAGGAAGAAACCTCGATGCAAAAACAGAATAAGGAAACGGTGAAGGCGCAGAACCCGATCTATCAGCAATTGACCATTGCCATCGCCGAGGCCGATGCCAATGTCGCGACGCTCAAGTCACGAGTCGAACAACTCGGCAAGAAAAAAGCCGATCTCTACCGCACCGTCGACCTGGTTCCCCGCATCGAAGGCGAGTACACGCAGATGATGCGCGACTATGGGGTTTATCAGCAGAATTTCAGCGCGTTGCTTGCGCGACGGGAAACCGCCGCGCTCACCAGTGAAGTGGAGACGAAAACCGATACCGTGGATTTTCGTACCATCGACCCACCACGCGTGGATGGCAAGCCGGTCTGGCCAAATCGCCCGTTCCTGGTCACGGTGGCGCCGTTTGGCGGTCTTTCCCTAGGTGTAATTCTGGCCTTCCTGCTGGGACAGTTGCGGCCCACGGTGCTTAGTCGGCGCCAATTGGGTGACCTGGCCGGATTGCCGCTGCTGGGCGCGGTCTCGATGATCCAGACCGATGAGATGAGACAGCGCGCGCGCAAGTTCAACTACGCCTATTTCGCCGCGACAGGGGCATTGTTCGTCGCGTATCTGGGACAGATCGTCTACTACCTGCTGCTTTCTCCCGCGGCCTGATGAGGAGGATGGTATGAGCATCATCGAGCGTGCGGCCGGCAAGATGGCCCGTGTACTGACACCCGCGGCACCGATTGCCGATCCCGAGGCGGCACCCACCGGCAGAGGCGGCCGCAACCTGATCGAGGATGCCATCGATCGGGTCGAGGCCACTTTCGACCAGCCGCGCAGGCGCCCCGTCAGGCTACAGGTGGAAGACGACGGCCCGGCGACGGTCATCGGCAGCCAGCATGGTGAGGTCGACATCGGTCGTCTCAAGGAAATGGGCTTGGTGACGCCGGATTCCGGCCGCAGCAAGATCGCCGAGGAATATCGCCTTATCAAACGTCCCCTGCTGGCCAATGCGTTCGGTCATGGTGGCGTCGAGCGAGTGCGCAACGGCAATCTGATCATGGTGACCAGTTCCCTGCCCGGGGAGGGCAAGACTTTCACCGCCATCAGCCTGGCCATCAGCATGGCCACCGAACTGGAACATACCGTCCTGTTGATCGACGCGGACGTATCGAAATCTTCAGTCATGAAAAATCTTGGCCTCAAAGCCAAACGAGGCCTGATCGATGTCCTGCAGAACCCCGATCTGCCCTTGTCGGATGTGCTGATCAAGACCAACATCGCCAAGCTCACGGTGCTGCCGGCGGGCGACAGCATCTCGCATGCGACGGAACTGCTGGCAAGTTCCTCGATGAAGAACTTTGTGCGTGACATCGCCAGCCGTTATCCGGACCGCATCGTGATTTTCGATACGCCGCCACTGCTCTCCACCAGCGAGGCCTCGGTCCTGGCGACCTATATGGGCCAGATCGTGTTTGTGGTGGAGGCGGAACGCACCCCGCAGGACGCCATCACGGATGCGCTCGCGCATCTGGCCGACTGCGAGCATGTCGGCCTCGTGCTCAACAAATTCGCGTCCGGCGGAAACTCCGGAGATTACGGTTACGGTTATGGTTATGGCGGGTATGGCGAGTACGCTCCCGAGCAATAACGCCTTGTTGCGACCTTCCTGGATACTGCTCTGGGTATTGCCGGTCACGGCTTTCGCGGCAAGCGACTGGAAAGTCACATCCGGCCTGAGCCTTTCGGAGCGTTACACCGACAATGTTTCCCTGGCCGCCAATGGCGGGCAATCCGCGTTCATTACCCAGGTTGCGCCCCGTATCGGCATAAGCCGGCAGGGCAAGAGGGGGAGTGTCAATATCGCTTATAGCTTGTCTGACCTGCTCTACGATTCCGGCCAGAACAACCTCTCGCAAGACCTCAATGCCACCATGCAGGTCGAACCGGTTGCCGGGGTGTTCAAGCTGAATGGCAACGCGCGGGTGGGTCAGCAATATGCCTCGCAATTCGCTCCGGTTTCCCTGGATGCCTACCATACCGTCGCGAACCGGGTGGAAACCCGCTCGGTTTCGCTCACGCCCAGCCTGCATAACGAGCTCTTCGAAAGAAGCCTCATCACCGATGCCAGCCTGGGCTTGAACTACGCCAGCGCGGGCTCCAATACCCTCGGCAACAGCACAAGCAATACGTTGAAGCTCTCTTTGCGCAATGGCCCGAGGCCGGAGCGCTTCACCTATGGCGCGAACTACAGCCGCAACAGCGGCAATTCCAGTGGGGTTAGCGCATCCACGTTCGAGAGCGAGAGCTACAACATCGGCTATGCCATTTACAGCCGGACACGGGTTTTTCTCAACGGCGGGCGCAACAGCACGCAGGGTGTTGCCAGCCTGCAAGGGTTGGGCAGCAGTTACACGACGGTCGGCGCGAACTGGACTCCAGTCAACTATTTCAGTCTGACGGGAACCGCCGGACAGAGCGGCAACAGCACCTCATACAGCCTGAGTGGCAACTGGTCGCCGTCGCGCAAGCTCAACCTGGCAGCGACCGCCGGCAAACGCAACAACGCGTCTTCCTACAACCTGAGCGGTCTTTGGACACCCTCCGCGCTGACCAGCCTATCCGCGTCGGCGCAGAAAAACTTCGACGGCGGCACGTTCGGCGTCGACACGACCAACAATGGCCTTTCCTCCTATGGCTCCACTTCCTACGCGCTCAAACTCAACCACCGTATACGCCGGGCCGCCGTCGGGCTGAGCTATACGGAATCGGTTGTTGATGCTTCGCAGCAGCTCAATCAGACGACATCCTTTCCGTACTATCTATGCGGCACCGAGTTCAAACCTGTCGTTCCAGGTGAAGCAATGCCAAGCGGATGTTTGCCCGTGACCGTTACGGTCCCGTTCACCCAGATACTCAACCAGACCACCTACAACAAGACCTGGGCCGGCACGCTTAATTACTCGCTGGGCAGAAGTGCGCTCGCCTTCTCCCTGAGCCAGTCCAAGCGCCAGTCCCTCAGCACCACCGCCGGAGGCGAGGATCAGCAGATGAGCGTTGCCGCGAGCTGGTCCATGCCGCTTTCCGGGCGCACCTCAACGACGCTGGGCACCAACTGGAGCACGGCGGAAGCGGCCACCCAGCAAAGCGACACCTGGTCGCTCAACTGGTCGCTGGCGCGCCAGATCAGTCCGCATGTATCGAGCAGCGTCACTGCCCGCCATTCGGAGCAGAAGACCAATGGCACGACCGGCAACGTCAAGGAAAACTCCGTCAGCGCCCAACTGGGCATGACTTTCTGAGCACGCCATGTACGAGAGCTACTATCACCTGCGGGACAAGCCGTTCCAGCTTAATCCCGACCCCCGTTTCTTCTTTGCCAGCCGCGGCCACAAACGCGCTTTCGCTTATCTGGAATACGGCCTGTCGCTGGGTGAAGGCTTCATCGTCATCACCGGCGATGTCGGCGCAGGCAAGACCACGCTGGCCAAGAGCCTGTTGCGGAAACTGGAGAATGGCCAATACCTGATCGCGCAATTGGTCAGCACCCAACTCGATGCCGACGACGCCCTGCGCAGTATCGCCTCGGCCTTCGGCCTGCAAGCCGAGGGGACGACCAAGTCCGCCGTCCTCAAGAGCCTGGAAGACTACCTGCGGGTGGCCGTGCGCCAGGGGCAGCGGCCGCTGCTCATCGTCGACGAGGCGCAGAACCTGAATCATCGCGCGGTCGAAGAGTTGCGCATGTTGTCCAACTTCCATGAAGGCGACAAACCGCTGCTGCAATCCTTCCTGCTCGGCCAGCCGGAATTTCGCGACACGCTGCAAAGCCCGGAGATGCTGCAACTGCGGCAACGGGTCATCGCCTCCTACCATCTCGGTCCGCTGGATCGCGCGGAAACCACGCAATACATCCTGCACCGGCTCAAGACCGCCGGCTGGCAAGGCTCACCCTCGTTTTCCGAAGATGCCTTCGACATCATTTTCCAGTTCACCAACGGCGTGCCTCGGCGCATCAATACCCTGTGTGATCGCATTTTGCTGTTCGGCTTTCTGGAAGAGCGGCCGCACCTCGATTCGGCCGCAGTGCACGAGGTGATCAGCGACCTGCAACAGGAAGTCCATCATCAACAGCCTCAGGATCGTGAGGCGGCCGCGCCGGCAACCCGGGAAAGCGCCGCGCTTCCACAGCCGCACTCGGCAGCCGACAGCGCCTTGGTGGAAGGCATGGATGCCCGCCTGGAAGCCATCGAACGCTCCATCACCCGCCTCATCCCCCTGGTGCGCAAGGTGCTCTACGCCATCACCACCGGCAAGGAACACGAATGAGATCCTGGATTCCTCGGTTGACCGCTCTCGACCCCTTGAGCGGCCGCATGAATGCTGGCTTTAGTGCCTTCGATGACGCTGGTCACTTGGCTGTACCCGCTACGCACCCGAGGAATCCAGGATGACCGAGATCCTCTGTGTGGTGGGCGCGCGCCCCAACTTCATGAAGATCGCCCCGATCATGGCGGCCTTCGCGGCAAAACCGATCAGCGCGAAACTGGTTCACACCGGACAACACTACGATCCGGCGATGAGCGACAGTTTTTTCGAGCAACTCGGCATTCCACGCCCGGACGTCAACCTGGAAGTGGGCTCGGCCAGCCATGCGGTGCAGACCGCCGACATCATGCGCGCCTTCGAGCCGGTGCTGGATGCCGAACAGCCACGCGCCGTGCTGGTGGTGGGCGACGTCAACTCCACCATCGCCTGCGCCCTGGTCGCGGCCAAGAAGGGCATCAAGGTCATCCACGTCGAAGCCGGCCTGCGCAGCTATGACCGTGGCATGCCGGAAGAATTCAACCGGGTGCTGACCGACCAGATCGCCGATCTGCTCTACACCACCGAGCGTTCGGCGCTGCCCAATCTTCTGCGCGAAGGCATTGCCGAGGCGCGCGTCCAGTTCGTCGGCAACGTCATGATCGACACCCTGCGCGCGCACCTGGAGCGGGCCGTGCCGGCGGAACGGACCCTGGGCGCGAAACCGGCTCGCGGCCATGCCGTGGTGACCTTGCATCGGCCCTCCAATGTCGACGACCCGGCCATCTTGCGCCGCTTGCTGGAGACCCTGGCCACAATCGCGCGCGAACTCGATGTGGTCTTTCCCATCCATCCGCGCACCCGCGCGGCCGCCGAACGGCATGGCCTGGCGGCGTTGCTGGAGGCGCCGGGCGTGCGTTTGCTGCCGCCGCAGGGCTATCTGGAAATGTTGGGATTGATGCGTGACGCCACCCTGGTGCTCACCGATTCCGGTGGCCTGCAGGAAGAAACCACGGCTTTGGGCGTCCCTTGCATCACCCTGCGCGAGAACACCGAACGCCCGATCACCCTCAGTGAAGGTAGCAACACGCTGACCGGGCCGGACCCGGAGAAAATTCTGCCCTGCTTCCGCGAGATTCTCGCCAGCGGAGGCAAGCGCGGGCGGATTCCGGAATATTGGGACGGCCATGCCGCCGAACGCATCGCCGCGCACCTGCGTGGCTGGCTGGATAGCGTCTGATCGCATGACAGGCATCACCAATGTAATGAGTGTCGACGTGGAGGACTACTTCCAGGTCGGGGCCTTCGAGCACACCATTGCAAGAGATGCCTGGGAACAATGGCCGTGCCGGGTGGAAGCCAATGTCGAGCGCATCCTCGCCCTGTTCGCGCGCCATGACCTCCACGCCACCTTCTTTACCCTGGGCTGGATCGCCGAACGCTATCCCGGCGTGGTGCGCGCCATCGTCGCCGCCGGCCATGAACTCGCCAGCCACGGGCAGGGCCACCAGCGCGTCAGCGACCTGACGCCCGACGCTTTCCGGGAAGACGTGGTGCGCGCCAAGAAGCTGCTGGAAGACCTCTCCGGCGTCTCCGTGGCGGGTTACCGCGCGCCCAGCTTTTCCATCGGCCGCGCCAATCTGTGGGCGCTGGATGTCCTGGCCGAGGCCGGCTACCGCTATAGCTCCAGCATCTACCCCATCGCCCACGACCATTACGGCATGCCCGAGGCGCCGCGTTTTCCCTACCGGCCGGAAAGCTGCCCGGCCTTGCTGGAAATGCCGCCCACCACGGTCCCCCTGGCCGGGCGCAACCTGCCGGCGGCGGGCGGCGGCTATTTTCGCCTGCTGCCCTACGCCGCCTCGCGCTGGCTGATCGGGCGGGTGAACCAACTGGAGCGGCGCCCCGCCATGTTCTATTTCCACCCCTGGGAAGTCGATCCGGGGCAGCCGCGTGTGCCGGGCGCGCCGCTCAAGAGCCGTTTCCGCCATTACGTCAATCTGCATCGCATGGAAGACAAACTCGACCGCCTTTGCGCCGATTTTCGCTGGGGCCGCGCCGACCAGGTCTATGCCGACCTGCTTGCGCCATGAATTTCAATTCCTCGCCACATTTCACAAGTCGGGTTACGGCTGCGCCTAACCCGACCTACGCACTTGGCCGATGAGCACACCATGAGCCTGACCATCAGAACGGCCACCGCCGCCGACGCCGCCGCCTGGGACGCCTACGTGCTGGGCGCGCCCGCCGGAACCTTCTTCCATCGCTTCGGCTGGCGCCGGGTGATCGAGGAATCGCTCAGGCAGCCCTGTCATTTCCTGTTGGCAGAGCGCGATGGCCGCATTGAAGGCGTGCTGCCGCTGGGCGAGGTCAAGAGTGCCCTGTTCGGCCATACCCTGATTTCCATGCCCTTCAGTGTCTATGGCGGCATCGTCGCGGACAACGAGGAAGCCGCACAGGCGCTGGATCGGGCCGCGCGGGAACTGGCGCAACAACTGGGCGTGGGACACCTGGAATATCGTGATCGCGATGCATTCGCGCATCCCGAGTGGCCCGGCACCGATCTCTATGCCACGTTCCGCAAGGCGCTCGACCCCGAGGTCGAAAAGAACCTGCTGGCCATTCCACGGAAGCAGCGCGCGATGGTGCGCAAGGGTATCAAGGCCGGGCTGAAGAGTGAGATCGACCGCGATCTCAAGCGCTTCTACCCCGCCTTCTGCGAAAGCTGGCATCGTCTGGGCACGCCGGTCTTCCCCCGGCGCTACTTTGTGTTGCTGCTGGAAGAGTTCGCCGACGACATCGACATCGTCACCGTCACCCAGGAGGGGCGGGTGGTGTGCTGTGTCATGAACTTCTACTACCGCGATGAAGTGTGGCCCTATTTCGCCGGCATTACCGCCGCCGCGCGCGTGCTCGCCGGCAGCGATTTCATGTACTGGGAAGTGATGCGCCTGGCCGTGGAAAGAGGTTACCGACTGTTCGATTTCGGCCGCAGCAAGAAAGGCACCGGCTCCTGGGATTTCAAGCACAACTGGGGTTTCGAGCCTCAGCCGGTGCATTACGGCTACCACCTGGTGCGCGCCGCCGCCGTGCCGCAGAACAACCCCAACAACCCCAAGTACCGGCTGTTCATCAAGGCCTGGCAAAACCTGCCGCTGCCGCTGGCGAACTTCATCGGCCCGCGCATCATCAGGCAACTGGGATGATTTCGGATTCTGGCGATTTCGGATTTCGGATTTCGGATTTCGGCGATTCAACCGCGCAAGCCGCGGGTGGAGCAACTCCGAAATCCGAAATCCGAAATCCGAAATTTCCCGACCTCCTGTTCCTTGCCCACCGTGTTCCCTACCCGCCGGACAAGGGCGACAAGATCCGCGCCTGGCATCTGCTGGAACATCTGTCGCGGCGCTACCGGGTGCATCTGGCGGCCTTCGTGGATGACCCCGAGGACTGGCGGCATTGCGACAAGGTGCGCTCGGTCTGCGCCTCGACCTATTTCGCCGGACTGAATCCGCGTCTGGCCAAGCTGCGCGCGCTTACCGGTCTGCTTAGCGGCGCCCCGCTGACCCTGCCCTATTACCGTCATGCCGGGCTGCAAGCCTGGGTGGACGCGCATCTGCGCGACGGCGTCGATCGGGTACTCACCTATTCCTCGGCGATGGCGCGCTTTGTCATGCACGCCAAGCAAGCGCATCGGGTGATGGATTTCGTCGACATCGACTCGGACAAGTGGCGCCAGTATGCGACGACCAAGTCCTGGCCCCTGTCCTGGCTGTATCGGCGCGAAGGCGAGCGCCTGCTGGAGTGGGAGCGCAAGGTGGCATCCGCGTTCGATGCCAGCCTGTTCGTTTCGGCAACCGAGGCCGCCGATTTTCGCGCCCTGGCGCCGGAATCAGCGGCCCGCGTCGGCTATTACAACAACGGGGTCGATGCCGACTATTACTCGCCCGAACGGACTTACGCCAACCCCTATCCCGCCGGCGTGGAAGCCATCGCCTTCACCGGCGCGATGGATTACTGGCCGAACATGGATGCCGTCGACTGGTATGCGCGCGAGGTATTGCCACTGCTGCGGGAATCCCGCCCGAACCTGCTGTTCGCCATCGTCGGCAGCCGGCCGCCGCCGCAGGTGCAAGCTCTGGCAACATTGCCCGGCGTGCTGGTCAGCGGCCGGGTGGAGGATGTGCGACCCTGGCTGGCGCATGCGCGGGTGGTGGTGGCGCCGTTGCGCATCGCCCGCGGCATCCAGAACAAGGTGCTGGAGGGGATGGCGATGGCGCGCACCGTGGTGGCGACCCCGCAGGCGTTGGAGGGCATCGACGCGCGTGACGGTGTGGAAGCGCGCCGCGCCGCGACCACGACGGAGCTGGCGCGCGAGACCCTGGCCGCGCTGGACGGCCCCGACCTGGGCCCGGCCGCGCGTGCCCGTGTATTGAAAGATTTCGCCTGGGATAGCGCCCTGGCCAGAGTAGACCGATTACTGGAGACATGATGCTGCCCTCACCCCCCCCGAAATGGGGTCCGCCCCTGCTGTTTCTGGTTCTCGCCTGGCTGGTGGTCGCCGCGCTGCTGCAACCGACCTTCATGTCCATGTATGACATCTGGGATCGTTCGGAAACCTACGCCCACGGTTTTGTCATCCTCCCCATCTCGCTCTGGCTGATCTGGCGCGACCGGCAGCGCCTCGCGGCGGTGCCGGTGGCCGGCGACACGCGCGCCTTCCTGGTGATCGTGCCGCTGGCCCTGGGCTGGCTGGCCGCGCGCCTGGGCGGCGTGCTGGTAGTCGAGCAATACGCCTTCGTCGCGCTCTGGATCGCCACGGTCTGGCTGGTGCTGGGCTTCAGGATGCTGCGCGCGGCCATGTTCCCGCTCGGCTTCCTGCTGCTCATGGTGCCCAACGGCGAGGCGCTGATTCAGCCACTGATCAGTTTCACCGCCGACTTTACCGTCGGCGCGGTGCGTCTGGTCGGCATACCGGTGTATCGCGAAGGCCCCTTCTTCACCATGCCCACAGGCGAATGGAACGTGGTGGAAGGCTGTTCCGGACTGCGCTATCTGATTGCTTCCATCACCCTGGGCGTGCTCTATGCTTACCTGACCTATCGCACACCCTGGAAGCGCGTCGCCTTCAGCATCGCGGCGATGATCGTGCCGGTGTTCGCCAACGGCATGCGCGCCACCATCATCGTGTTCATCGCCCACTACTCCGACATGAAGCTAGCCCTGGGTGTGGACCATTTCATCTACGGCTGGGTGTGGTTCGGCCTCGTCATGCTGGTGATGTTCTGGGTGGGTTTGTTCTGGCGCGAGGATCTCGATGAAACCGCCCCGCCTCCCGCCACCGGCTCGATACGCGCGGCCCCGCTGCACGCGGCCGCCCTGGCGCTGCTGCTGGCGGTATTTCCGATCTACGAGGGGCACCTTGCCAGCCGCCCGGTCCCCCTGCCCGCGTTAACCCTGCCCACCCCGACCGGCGGTTGGCAAACCAGCCAGGAAGCGTTCTCCGACTGGCTGCCGCAATGGCATGGCATGGATGTGCTGCGCTTCCAGAATTATCGGAACGGCGACCGGCGCGTCTTGGTGTTCGTGGCCTGGTACGGCACCCAGCGCGACAACGCCGAACTCATCAACAGCCAGAACATCATGATTCGGCAGAAGCATCCCGAATGGCGTCAAGTGGGGCGCAATACCCTGACCCGAGACGTCTCCGGCCAGGCGCTGCCGCTCTATGAAGCACGCCTGCTCACCAGCAATGAGCAGCGGCGCATCCTGGCCTGGCAGTGGCACCGCATCAAGGGGGAGGATGGCGTCAGCCCCTATCTCGCCAAGATCGGCCTGGCCTTGACCAAGCTTCTCGGCGGCCAGGACAGCGGCGCCGCGATCATCGTCGCGACCCCCTATCGTGACAAGAACGACGCGGACAAGGCCAGTGCCGTGCTTGCCGAGTTCCTGGCCGCCAACAAGCCGGCGCTCGACGCCATGCTCGATAAAGCGGAATGAGTGTCGCGCCTCTGATCGCCCACGTGGTTTACCACTTCGGCACCGGCGGCCTGGAGAACGGTCTGGTCAATCTGATCAACCGGCTGCCGCGCGATCGCTTTCGCCATGTGGTCATCAGCCTGACCGACCACACCGGGTTTCGCGGCCGTATCGAGCGTGACGATGTGGCGTTCTTCGATCTCCACAAGCCGCCCGGTCATTCCCACGACTGGATGCGGCGCCTCTACCGCTTGCTGCGCGAACTCAAACCCGACCTGATCCACACCCGCAATCTCAACGCCCTGGAAGCCCAGTTCGTGGCGGCGCTGGCCCGGGTGCCGGCGCGCCTGCATGGCGAACATGGACGCGACGTGTTCGATCTGCAAGGCAAGAACTGGAAGTACAACCTGCTGCGCCGTGTCGCCCGCCCCCTGGTGCGCCACTACACCTGCGTCAGCCGCGATCTGGCGGCCTGGTTGCGCGACACGGTCGGTGTGGCGCCCAGCCGCCTCACACAGATCTACAACGGCGTCGACAGCGACAAGTTTCACCCGCGCGGAGCAGCGCGTCCCGCGTTTGGCCCGGAAGGGTTCCTGGATGGCGCCACCTGCGTCATCGGCAGTATCGGCCGCATGGTCGCGGTGAAGGATTACCCCACCCTGGCGCGCGCCTTCATCCAGCTTTGCCGCCAGGCGGACAACCCCGCCGGCCCGCGTCTGCTGATCGTCGGCGACGGAGCCGCGCGGGGTGAGTGCCAGGCTTTGCTGGATCAGGCGGGGCTGTCCAGCCAGGCCTGGTTGCCGGGCAATCGCGACGACACCGCCGAATACCTGCGCGCGATGGACGTATTCGTGCTGCCCTCCCTCGGTGAAGGGATTTCCAACACCATCCTGGAAGCCATGTCGACCGGCCTGCCGGTGATCGCCACAGCAGTGGGGGGCAACCCGGAACTGGTGACGGCGGGCGACAACGGCGCGCTGTTCGACCCCGGCGACGATGCGGCATTGGCGCGCACGCTGCTAGACTATGCCGCCGATCCGGAACGGCGCGCCCGCGAGGGCACGGCGGCACGCCGGCGCATCGAGCGCGATTTCTCCCTCGCGCGCATGGCGGCGGCATATCAGGCCGTGTACGAAGCAGCCCTTGAACCTTGCTCCTAGATAACTGACATGTGCGGCATAACCGGCGTCTTCGACCTGCGTGAACAACGTCCCATCGATCGTGATGTGCTCGCGCGCATCAACGACATGCAATGGCATCGCGGCCCCGACGAAGCGGGTTTGCACCTGGAGCCGGGGCTGGGACTCGGCCACCGCCGCCTTTCCATCATCGACATCGCCGCCGGCCAGCAGCCCCTGTTCAACGAAGACGGCAACGTGGCGGTGGTATTCAACGGCGAGATCTACAACTTCGTCGACCTGATCCCCGAGCTCACCGCCCTCGGCCACACCTTCAAGACCCGCTCCGACACCGAGACCATCGTCCACGCCTGGGAACAATGGGGTGAAGACTGTGTGCACCACTTCCGCGGCATGTTCGCTTTCGCGCTGTGGGACCGGAACAAACAGGTACTGTTTCTGGCGCGCGACCGCCTTGGCGTGAAGCCACTGCATTACGCGGTGACCGACGACGGCTTCCTCGTATTCGGTTCGGAACTCAAGACCCTCACCGCCTGGCCCGGCTTCCGCCGCCAGATCGACGACCACGCGGTGGAAGAGTATTTCGCCTACGGCTATGTGCCGGAACCGCGCACCATCTACAGCACCGCCCTGAAGATGCCGCCCGGCCACCGTTTGCTGATCAAACGCGGCGAACCAGTGGGGCAACCGCGAGAGTACTGGGACGTGCCGTTCGAACCGCATCTCGTCCTCTCCCTGGAGGACGCCGAAGACGAACTCATCGAGCGCCTGCGCGAGGCGGTGAAGATCCGCATGATCGCGGAAGTGCCGCTTGGCGCCTTCCTCTCCGGTGGTGTCGATTCCTCCGCCGTGGTGGCGATGATGGCCGGTCTTAATAGCCAGAACGGCGGGCAGCCGGTGAAGACCTGCTCCATCGCTTTCTCCGACCGGAAATACGACGAATCGGAATACGCGCGCCAGGTCGCGGAGCGCTATCACACTGAACATCATGTGGAACAGGTCGAAGCGGAGGACTTCAGTCTGGTCGACGAACTCGCCCGCCTCTACGACGAGCCCTACGCCGATTCGTCCGCGATGCCGACCTACCGGGTCTGCCAACTGGCGCGCAAGACGGTGACCGTGGCGCTGTCCGGCGATGGCGGCGACGAAAACTTCGCCGGTTATCGGCGTTATCGCTGGCACTCCTACGAAGAGCGCATGCGCCGAATGCTGCCCTACAGTATCCGCAAACCGCTGTTCGGCTTCCTCGGCAACACTTATCCCAAGGCCGACTGGGCACCCAAGGTGCTACGCGCCAAAACCACTTTCGAGGCGATGGCGCGCGATACCGTGGAAGGCTATTTCCACGGCGTCTCGGTGATGGGCGACGGCCTGCGCGAGCGCGTCTTCAGCCCCGAATTCAAACGCCGTCTGAACGGCTACTCGGCGGTCGAAGTGCTGCGCCGCCACCATGCGCGCAATCCGGCGCAGGACATGGTTTCGCAGGTGCAGTACCTGGACATGAAAACCTACATGGTCGGCGACATTCTCACCAAGGTGGATCGCGCCAGCATGGCCCACGCCCTGGAAGTGCGCGTGCCCTTCCTCGACCACAAACTGATGGAATGGGTGTCCGGCCTGCCGGTGGAGTTCAAGCTGCGCGGCGGCGAGGGCAAGTTCATGCTGAAGCAGGCGCTGGAGCCCTACCTGCCGCACGACATCATGTACCGCCGCAAGATGGGTTTCTCCATTCCGCTCGCCGAATGGTTCCGCGGCCCGCTCAAGGAAAAGCTGAACCGCGCCCTGACATCGCAACGCATGGCCGATACCGGCCTGTTCGACATGAGTTACCTGGCGCGCATGGCGGACGAACACGCGCGCGGCGCGCGTGACTACAGTTCGCCTCTGTGGTCGCTGCTGATGTTCGAGGCCTTTCTGAGAAATAACGAGAAGCAGCCATGACACTCCGCATCCTCCACGTCTTCGACCACTCCCTGCCGCTGCACTCCGGCTACACCTTCCGTAGCGCCAATATCCTGCGCGGGCAACGCCGACTGGGTTGGGAAACCTTTCATCTGACCAGCCCGAAACAAGGCCAGGTCGAACAGGAAGAAGAAACGGTCGACGACCTGCATTTTTTCCGCACGCCGTTGCCGACCGGGCCGCTGAGCCGGCTGCCGCTGTTCAACCAATGGGCCTTCATGCGCGCCACCGAGCGCCGCCTGCTGGAATTGGCGCGTAAGCTCAAACCGGATCTGCTGCATGCGCACTCTCCCGTGCTGAACGCCTATCCGGCCCTCCATGTCGGCCGCCAGCTCGGCATTCCCGTGGTCTACGAGATACGCGCCTTCTGGGAAGACGCGGCGGTGGACCACGGCACCCAGTCGGAATGGGGACTGCGCTACCGTCTCACGCGCGCCCTGGAAACCCGCGCTGTGCGCCAGGCGAGCCAGGTGGTCACCATCTGCGGCGGCCTGCGTGGCGATCTGGTCGCGCGCGGCATTCCGCTGGACAAGATCGGCGTCGTTCCCAATGCCGTCGATATCGAACAATTCAGTCGCGGCGGTGAGCCCGACCTGGCCCTGAAAGCCAGGCTGGGCTTGGGCGACTGCCGAGTGATCGGTTTCCTCGGTTCCTTCTATGCCTACGAGGGGCTGGATCTGCTGATCAAGGCTTTGCCGCTGATACTGGAGCAAGCTCCCGACGTGAAATTGTTGCTGGTCGGAGGTGGCCCGCAAGAAGCCAATCTCAAGGCTCAGGCCGCCGCGCTGAACGTGGCCGACAAGGTGGTGTTCGTCGGCCGCGTGCCGCATGGCGAGGTGAACCGCTACTACGATCTGGTCGACCTGCTTGCCTATCCGCGCCACGCCATGCGCCTGACCGATCTGGTGACGCCCCTGAAACCCCTGGAAGCGATGGCGCAAGGGCGTTTGCTGATCGCTTCCGACGTGGGCGGGCATCAGGAACTGATCGAGGATGGCCATACCGGGGTGCTATTCCGCGCCGGCGATGTCGCCGATCTCACCGACAAGGCGCTGACCGCCCTGAATCTGACGGATGGCGGTAATACCCTGCGCGCCAATGGCCGTCGCTTCGTGGAATGCGAACGCAACTGGGCGAAAAGCATTGCCAACTATCGCGCCATTTATGCGAAAGCCAGCGGCGATAAAGAAACATTGCTTTGAATAGGGAGGACAAAACAATGACGATTGCCGATGAGATTTGTTATTCGCTGTCAAAGAAAAACGTATTGAACCGTCAACTTGGCGACGCGGGCGCCAACCCCGCCACGTTTGACGCGGGCAATTATCAGAACTGGCGCACTTCCGAACTGGTCGGCCAATTCACGAAAAATTTCGACGACCAGGCACTCACCGGCAAGGATGTACTGGATTTCGGCTGTGGCGAGGGCGATCTGAGCTTTTACGTGGCGAATCTTCCGGTGAAGAGCATCACCGGCATCGACGTCGATCACGACCGCGTGCGCTCCGCCACGGCACGCGCGGAGCAACTCCCGCTCGCGATGAAGCCCCGCTTCATCCCCGCGAGCAACTTCCACAGCATCGACATGGCGGACGCATCGGTGGATGTGCTGCTGTGCTTCGATGTGCTGGAGCACATCATGGATTACCCCTCCATCATCCAGGACTGGAAACGAGTATTGCGTCCCGGTGGCGAGGTGATGATCTGGTGGATGCCCTGGTTCCATCCTTATGGACACCATATCGAGAGCCTGGTGCCATTGCCCTGGGCGCATGTCTTCTTCTCCGACCGCACCCTCATCAAGACCTGCGCGCGGATCTACGACCTGCCCGAATTCAAGCCGCGCGTATGGGATATCGACGAAGCGGGACGGAAGAAGCCGAACAAGTGGCTTGCCATGACGGAATTGCCGGAAGTGAACCGGCTCAGCATGGCGGAGTTCGAGGCCCTCTGCGACAAGGTCGGGTTGCGCGTCATGGAGCGGCGGATACGCGGTTTCGGGGGCGGCGCGCTCGCCCGCTTCACCCATCTCTTTACCCGTATTCCCGGGTTGCGTGAGTTCTTCAGTTCCAGCGTGGTCTATCGCTTGCGCCATGCCTGATGACGCCACGCCGCGACTCGTGGTCTTCTCCAGCCTGTTCCCCAGTTCGGCGCAGCCGCACGCCGGGCTGTTCATCCGCGAGCGTATGTTCCGCGTCGCGCGGCACCTGCCGCTGGTGGTGGTTTCGCCGCGCCCCTGGTTTCCCGGCCAGACCTTGATCCGCCGCCTGCGCCCGGGCTATCGCCCGCAACCGGGATGCCGGGAACAGCAGCAAGGCATCGAGGTCCGCTTCCCGCGTTTTCTGGCCCTGCCCGGCCTGTTGCGGCGGCTCGACGGCTTCATGATGGCGCTCGCCAGCCTGCCCACGTTGTGGCGCCTGAAGCGCCAGGGCTACAACGTGATCGACGCCCATTTCGCCTACCCGGACGGCTATGCCGCCACCCTGCTCGGGCGCTGGCTGAGTCTACCGACCAGCATCACCCTGCGCGGCACCGAAGTGCCGCATAGCCGCAACCCGGTCCTGCGCGCGCGGGTCGCCACGGCGCTGGCGCGCGCGACCCGGGTGTTCTCGGTTTCCGATTCACTACGGCAACTGGCCATCAGCCTGGGCATGCCCGCCAGCAAGGGCCGGGTGATCGGCAACGGCATCGACCTGGAACGCTTTTCGCCCGTTCCGCGTGAGGCGGCGCGGCGGCGCTTCGGCTTGCCTGACGACGCCAAAGTGCTGATTTCGGTGGGCGCCCTGGTCGAACGCAAAGGCTTTCACCGGGTGATCGAATGCCTGCCGGAATTGCTCGTCGGCGAACCGAAACTGCATTACCTGATCGTCGGCGGCGCCAATCCGGAAGGCGACATGCTCCCCGAACTGCGCGCCCAGGTTGCGGCCGCCGGGCTGGAAGCCCAGGTGCATTTTCTCGGCGCGCTGCCGCCGGAGGAACTGAAGTGGCCGCTCTCGGCGGCCGATGTGTTCGTCCTGGCCACCCGCAACGAAGGCTGGGCCAATGTCTTTCTCGAAGCGATGGCCTGCGGCCTGCCGGTGGTGACCACCGATGTCGGCGGCAACCGCGAAGTAGTGTGCCGGCCGGAGCTCGGCGCGATCGTTCCCTTTGGCGAGCGCGCGGCGCTGACCACGGCACTGCGCGACGCGCTACGCCGCGTCTGGCCGCGCCAGGCCATCCTCGACTACGCGGCGGAAAACGCCTGGGACACGCGGGTGCGCGTCCTGCTGGCGGAGTTCGCGGCACTTCATGCGAGCGCCCATCCATGAACCTCTTGCTTGAACCTCGCCGCATCGTAGGATGTGGTGAGCGCAGCGAACCGCATCGACCACGGCTGCGTCGCGTGGTGCGGTTCGTTCCTCACCGCACCCTACGACACGCGCGCAACTTTGCCGGAACGGGAGCCCTTTCATGAAAATGCCCGCCGTCCTGGCCCGCAACGTCATCTATCCCTTGCAGGAGCGCGCCTTCAAGCGCCCGACTTTCAGCTATCTGGCTGAGCTGGAAAAGAGCCAGTGGCTGTCGCGCGCGGGGGTTGAGGCGCTGCAACTGGAGAAACTCCGTAGCCTGCTCCAGGTCGCCCATGCCCATTGCCCCTGGCATCGGCAACGCATGGACGCCGCCGGACTGTCGCCGGAGAACTTGTCCAGCCTCGCCGACCTGGCGCGCCTGCCGCGCATGGACAAGCAGGATGCCGCCGCCAACCGGGAAAACCTGGTGTGGCGCGACGTGCCGGGCGGCGCGTTCCAGTACAACACCGGCGGTTCCAGCGGCAAACCGCTGATCTTCCATTTCGGCCGGACCCGCCAGGCTTCCGACGCGGCCGGGCGCATGCGCGCGCGGCGCTGGTGGGGGGTCGAAGTGGGTGAGCCGGAGGTTTACCTGTGGGGCGCGCCGGTCGAACTGAACAAGACCGACTGGGTCAAGACCGTGCGCGACCGCCTGATCAACCAGTTGGTGCTCAACGCTTTCGCCATGTCGCCGACCAGCATGGACGCCTACCTCGACGCGATGGAAGCCTTCCACCCGCGCTGCGTCTACGGTTACGCCAGTTCCCTCGCCCTGCTCGCGGCGCACGCGAAGGAGCGGGGACGCCGCCCGCGCTTGCCCGAACTCAAGGTGGTGTGCGCCACCGGCGAACCGCTCTATACGCATCAGCGCGAACTCATAGGCGAGGTATTCGGGGTGCCGGTGGCGAATGAATTCGGCAGTCGCGACATCGGCTTCACCGCGCACGAGACCCCGCAAGGCCAGGTGTTGCTGATGAGCGAGAGCATCCTTCTGGAAGTGCTCGACGAAGCCGGCAACCCGGTGGCGCCGGGCGAAATGGGTGAGGCGGTGATGACCGGCCTGTGCTCCGAGGCGCAGCCCTTCATCCGTTATCGCAGCGGCGACATGGTACGGCTGGCGCCGGAACCGGATCACGACGGGCGCGGCCTGCATGTGATCGGCGAAGTGGTGGGACGCAGCACCGATTTCCTGGTGCGCGAGGATGGCACCATCATGCATGCCCTCGCGGGCATCTACGTTCTGCGCGCCACCGAAGGCCTGGCTGAATTCAAGTTGATCCAGCACAGTACCCAGGATATTGAAGTGCTGGCCGTGCCCAACGCGCGCTGGAACGATCATGCGGTCCTGAGCATCAAGGCCGGACTGCGCCAGCGCCTGGGCGACTCGGTGCGAATCGCCGTGAAGCTGGTCGACACCATTCCGCCGGAAGCCTCCGGCAAACATCGTTATGTGGTGAGCCATGTTCGTCTTGGCGGCGAGCTGGATAGCGCCACCAGGAAAGAATAAGGAGTCCCATGGACATCGCCGACCTGCTTGCCCTGCCGTTCCGCTACAAACCCTGGCGTCCGCGTCATCTCGGTTTGATTCTGGACAGCCTGCGCGATGTGCGCGGCGCCGCGAAACCCCACGCGGAGCACCTTGGCGCGGCCATCGACTGGCTTTGCCGCGCACAGGACGCGCGCGACGGCAAGGCCGACGCAGGGGGCGTCTCCGCCGGCTGGAGTTTCGAGGATGGCTGGCTGCCGAGTTATCCGGAAACCACCGGCTACATCATCGAAACCTTTCTCGCCGCCGCCGAACTGTTGCGCCGGCCGGAGCTGAAAGAACGCGCACAACGCATGATCGACTGGGAGCTTTCCATCCAGCAGGCCGACGGCGCCTTTCCCGGCCACTTCGGCGAACCCGGCAGCCGGCCGGTGATCTTCAACACCGGACAAATCATGCACGGCATGGTGGCCGGGTACACGCAGCTCCAGCGCCAGGACTGCCTGGAAGCCGCCGTGCGCGCCGGCCACTGGCTGGCCGAGCAACAGGACGACGATGGCTGCTTCCGCCACTTCGAACACAACGATACAACGCATGTCTACAACACCCGCGCCACTTGGCCGCTGCTGTCCACCGGATTGCTCGCCAATGAGCCGCGCCTGATCGACGCGGCGAAACGCCATATGGACTGGGCCCTGGCGCAGCAGACCGACTCCGGCTGGTTCACCGGCAATGCCTTCGTGCCCTGGCGCTCGCCCTTCACCCACACCATCGCCTATGCCATACGCGGCTTCCTGGAAGCCGGCGTGCTGCTCGGCGAGGAACGCTATCTGAACGCCGCGCTCAAGGCCGGGCGCGGCATCGCCGCCGCGCAACGCCAGGATGGCTGGCTGGCCGGCACGTTCAAGGATGGCTGGGTGGCGGACGCGAAATATTGCTGCCTCACCGGCGCCGCCCAGATGAGCATGAACTGGACCCGTTTGGCGCAGGCCACCGGCGCCGAGGAGCTGCGCGCCCACGCGCGCGCGGCGATCGCCTATCTCAAGACCACGCAGCGCCTGGATCATCCGGACCCCGCCGTGCGTGGCGGTATCGCCGGATCGGCACCGATCTGGGGAGACTATTCGCGCTTCGAATACCCCAACTGGGCGGCAAAATTTTTTGCCGACGCCCTGATCATGGACATGGCCGACATCGCCGTGCCACCGGTTCCCATCACGACAACCGGCGACAGCCGCTCGACGCTCCCCTCGCCCGCAGGCGGGAGAGGGGCTGGGGGTGAGGGAGACAAAGTGGGAGATACCCATGTCTGAGCGTTCCCAACTGCGGGTGATGCTGCTGTGCGGTCGCAGCCCGCGCCATATCCACGTCGCCAACGCGCTGTGCGACGCGGCCGACGTGTTGGCCATCGTCAATGAGACCGGCTCGGCGTTTTCCTGGAAGAAGCTGTTCAAGACGCTGCGCCCCGACAACCTGACGCGCAAGATCTGGCGCTGGCTGCGCGACCGCCGCCGCTACACCGGCAACCCGGAGCGCCGCTTCTTCTTCGGTGAGGCCGACGCGCGTCTGAACCATCCCGAGTTGCTGCGCGAGTTTCCCCACATCAATCATCCCGATGTGGTGGCCCTGGCGCGCGAACTGAAGCCCGATCTCCTGTGCGTGTTCGGCACCTCGTTGATTCGTGGCGATCTTCTGAAGGAAGGCCGCCTAGGCATCGCCAACCTGCACGGCGGCCTTTCCCCGGAGTATCGCGGCGCCGACTGCACCTTCTGGGCGCTCTACAACGGCGAGCCGGATAAGGTCGGCTGCACGCTGCACTGGATCGATGCCGGCATCGACACCGGCGGTCTGATCGCCCACATCAGGCCGGAAGTAGACGCCGACGACGATGAGTTGAAATTGTTCTGGCGCGCTGTGCAAACCAGCGCGGAGGTCTATGCCGAGTTCGTGCGCCGTTTGGGTAAAGGCGAGCGCTTCGGCCAGCGGCAGCCGCACAAGGGGCGCCTGTATCAGGTCAAACAGCGTGGCTTGAGCCATGAGCGCCAGGTGGATCGCCGCCTGCGTGACGGCCTGTTGCGCGATCTCTACCTGCCGCGCCGAGTCACCTGGTTCACCGCGCCAGACCACCAGGACCGCTCTCTGTGAGAGACCTGTTCGTCGCCATTGTCGTATTCGGGCTGTTGCCCATGGCATTGCGGCGCCCGCAAGTCGGCATCTACCTGTGGTCCTGGATCGGCTACCACAACCCGCATCGCCTGGCTTTCGGCTGGGCACTGAACTTCCCCTGGGCGATGATTATCGCGCTGACCACTTTTGTCTCCCTGCTGTTCACCAAGGAGCCCAAACGCATTCCCTGGACGCGCGAGACGGCGCTGTTGCTGATCTTCGTCCTGTGGATGTGCGTGACGACCTACTTCGCGCTCTACCCCGAGCTGGCCTTTGATAACTTCAAGAAGGTATTCAAGGTGTTGTTGATGACCTTCGTCACGCTGATGGTCATCACCAACCGCGAGCGCCTGAACGGCCTGCTCTGGGTGATCTGCGTCTCGCTCGGTTTCTACGGCATCAAAGGCGGCATTTTCACCATCTCGAAAGGCGGCGTGCATCACGTACAGGGGCCGGACGGCACCTTCTTCGGCGGCAACAACGAAATGGCGCTGGTGCTGGCGATGACCATTCCCTTGCTGGCTTATTTGCGGCTACAGGAAAAACGCCGCTGGCTGCAACTGGGCCTGGGCGCGGCGATGATGCTCTCGGCCATCGCCGCGATCGGCAGCCAGTCACGCGGTGGACTGCTGGGCCTGGCCGCGATGGGCCTATTCCTCTGGCTGAAGAGCCGCAACAAGTTCATGACCGGATTGATGATCGTCAGCAGCGTCATCATCATCGGCAGCATCATGCCGCAAGCCTGGTACGACCGCATGAATTCCATCCAGACCTACCAGCAGGATGACTCGTCTATGGGGCGTATCAATGCCTGGTGGACCGCCTTCAATGTCGCCAAGAGCCGGATTACCGGCGGCGGCATGGATATGTTCAAGCCCGCGACTTTCTGGCAATACGCGCCTGACCCCAACATTGTCCATGACGTGCACAGCATCTATTTCGAGCAAATGGGAGAGCAGGGCTTCATCGGTTTCGCCATGTTCATGTCGCTGGGCCTGATGACCTGGATGCGCTGCAACCAGATCATGCGCGTATGCAAACGCGACCCGGAACGAAAATGGGCAGCCGATCTCGCCGCCATGATCCAGGTCAGCCTGGTCGGTTACGCGTCCGCCGGCGCCTTTCTGGGCCTGTCGTATTTCGATCTCTTCTACCACCTGATCGCCATCACCGTGATAGCTTGGGTACTGATCAACCAGCAGCAAACAAGCATCCCCATCCAGGAGATGAAAACCGCCGGCAAGTCATTTACCAGGCGAAAGGCGGCACGCGACGGACTGTAGCGCCGCCATGGGGGGGGTGGATGATAAAATCCACCCCTTTTCGTCCCGGCCGCCCACCATGTCTGACCGCACCGCTGAACTCCGCGCCCTTAGCCAGCGCCGCATTCTGATCCTGGATGGCGCCATGGGCACCATGATCCAGCGCCATGGCCTCGCCGAAGCCGATTATCGCGGTGCGCGTTTCGCCGACTGGCCGAGTGATCTCAAAGGCAATAACGATCTGCTGGTGCTGACCCGGCCGGAGATCATCCGCGACATCCACGCGCAATACCTGGCCGCCGGCGCCGACATCCTGGAAACCTGCACCTTCAACGCCAACAGCATTTCCATGGCCGACTACGGCATGGAGTCGCTGGTGTGGGAGATCAACTTCGAGGGCGCGAAACTGGCCCGTTCGGCGGCCGATGAATATTCGACCCCGGACAAGCCGCGTTTCGTCGCCGGGGTGCTGGGGCCGACCTCGCGCACCGCCACCCTGTCGCCGGACGTCAACGATCCGGGCTTCCGCAATGTGACCTTCGATGAACTGGTCACCACTTACTACGAAGCCACCGATGGCCTGGTCAAGGGCGGCGCCGACCTGATCCTGATCGAGACCGTGTTCGACACGCTCAACGCCAAGGCGGCGGTGTTCGCGGTGAAGCAGTACTTCGATGACACGGGTAAATCATGGCCGATCATGATCTCCGGCACCATCACCGACGCTTCCGGTCGCACCCTGTCCGGGCAGACGGTAGAGGCGTTCTGGAACTCGCTGCGCCATGCCGACTGTTTCTCCTTCGGTTTCAACTGCGCCCTGGGCGCCAAGGAACTGCGGCAGCACATCGACGACCTGGCGCGGCTGGCTGACTGCCTCACCTCCGCCCACCCCAACGCCGGCCTACCCAACGCCTTCGGCGGCTATGACGAAACCGGGGCACAGATGGCGGAACAGATCGGCGAATGGGCGCGTTCCGGCCTGCTCAACATCGTCGGCGGCTGCTGCGGCACCTCACCGGAACACATCAAGGCGATCGCCGACGCGGTGGCCGACTGCGCGCCGCGCGCCCTGCCCGAGATCGAACCGGCCCTGCGTCTCTCCGGCCTGGAGCCGTTCAACGTCGGCGCCGACTCGCTCTTCGTCAACGTCGGCGAGCGCACCAACGTCACCGGCTCGGCCAAGTTCAAGCGCCTGGTCATCGACGGCAACTACGACGAGGCGCTCACCATCGCCCTGCAACAGGTGGAAGCCGGCGCCCAGATCATTGACATCAACATGGACGAGGGCATGCTCGACGGCGAAGCGGCGATGGTGCGCTTCCTCAACCTGATCGCCGGCGAGCCGGACATCGCGCGGGTGCCGATCATGATCGACTCCTCGAAATGGAGCGTGATCGAGGCCGGCCTCAAGTGCGTGCAGGGCAAGCCGGTGATCAACTCGATTTCCATGAAGGAAGGCGAGGCCGAGTTCCTGGAGCGTGCCCGCCTGGCGCGCCGCTATGGCGCGGCGGTGATCGTCATGGCCTTTGACGAGGCCGGCCAGGCCGACACCTACGCGCGCAAGGTGGAAATCTGTACCCGCGCCTACAAGCTGCTGGTGGAAGAGGTCGGCTTTCCGCCGGAAGACATCATCTTCGACCCCAACGTCTTCGCCATCGCCACCGGCATCGAGGAACACGCTAATTACGCCGTCGATTTCATCGAGGCGACGCGCTGGATACGCACCCACCTGGCGCACGCCCATATCTCCGGCGGCGTCTCCAACGTGTCCTTCTCCTTCCGCGGCAACGAGCCGGTGCGCGAAGCCATCCACACCGTGTTCCTCTACCACGCCATCCAGGCCGGCATGGACATGGGCATCGTCAACGCCGGGCAATTGGGCGTGTACGATGAAATCCCCGCCGACTTGCGCACCCTGGTGGAAGACGTGGTGCTCAACCGCCATCCCGACGCCGCCGACCGTCTGGTGACCGCCGCCGAAAGCGTCAAGGGCAAGGCCAAGGATGCCGTCGAGGACCAGGCCTGGAGGAGCGAGCCGGTGGAAGCGCGACTCACCCACGCGCTGGTGAAGGGCATCACCGCTCACATCATCGAAGACACCGAGGAAGCGCGTTTGAAGTTCGACCACCCGGTCAAGGTCATCGAAGGCCCGCTGATGGACGGCATGAACGTGGTCGGCGACCTGTTCGGCGCCGGCAAGATGTTCCTGCCGCAGGTGGTGAAATCCGCCCGCGTCATGAAGCAGGCGGTGGCGCATCTGCTGCCCTACATCGAAGCCTCCAAGTTGGAAGGCGCGCGCGCCAAGGGCAAGATCCTGATGGCCACGGTGAAGGGCGACGTGCATGACATCGGCAAGAATATCGTCGGCGTCGTCCTCGGCTGCAACAACTACGAAGTCATTGACCTCGGCGTCATGTGCCCGGCCGACAAGATACTCACCACCGCGCGGGAACAGAACGTCGACATCATCGGCCTCTCCGGCCTGATCACGCCGTCCCTGGAAGAGATGAGCCACATCGCCAAGGAAATGCAGCGGCTCGGCATGAAGCAGCCGCTGCTGATCGGCGGCGCCACCACCTCGCTCGCCCACACGGCGGTGAAAATCACGCCGCATTACGATGGCACCACCGTCTACGTGAAAGATGCCTCGCGCGCGGTCGGCGTCTGCTCCAACCTGTTATCCGACGATCTCGCCGCTGATTACATGGCCAAGATCAAGGCCGATTACATCGAAGTGCGTGAACGCCACCTGGCGCAACGCAGTGAGAGCAAGCGGGTCAAGCTGGCGGAAGCGCGGGCGAACAAGTTCAAGACGGAGTGGGCCACAAATCCCCCCCAGCCCCCCTTTGAAAAAGGGGGGAGTTACACGCCCCCCGTGCCCAAGCAACTCGGCACCCAGGTGTTCCACAACTACCCGCTCGCCGAAATCGCCGAAGTCATCGACTGGACGCCCTTCTTCCACTCCTGGGAACTGCACGGCCGCTACCCGAAGATTCTGGAAGACGAAGTGGTGGGCGAGGAGGCGCGCAAGCTGTTCGCCGACGCCCAGGCCATGCTTATACAGATGATCGACGAGAACTGGATCGAAGCCCGCGCGGTGATCGGCCTGTTCCCCGCCAACACGGTGAACGACGACGATATCGAGATTTACGGTGAAGACGGCGGCGTGCTGATGACCAACCACAACCTGCGCCAGCAGATGGCGAAACCGGCGGATCAGCCCAACTGGTGCCTGGCCGACTTTGTGGCGCCCAAGGGATGTGGGGTACAGGACTACATCGGAGCCTTCGTGGTCACCGCTGGTATCAACGAGGAAGCGAAGACGAAGGCCTTCGAAGCACAACACGACGACTACAACGCCATCCTGTTCAAGTCGCTGTGCGACCGCCTCGCGGAAGCCTGCGCCGAACGCTTGCACCAGCGTGTGCGCACCGAGTTCTGGGGCTATGCGGATAGTGAGACGCTCACCGCCGCGCAACTCGCCAACGAGGAATATCGCGGCATCCGCCCCGCCCCCGGCTACCCGGCCTGCCCAGAGCACAGCGAGAAAAGCGCGTTGTTCGATCTGCTCGACGCCACGGCCCGGATCGGCGTCACGCTCACCGAAAACTACGCCATGCTGCCCGCCGCCTCGGTCTCCGGCTTCTACTTCAGCCACCCGAACGCGCGTTATTTCGCGGTCGCCAAGATCGCACGCGACCAGGTCGAGGATTACGCCCGCCGCAAGGGGTGGAGCCTGGCCGAGGCGGAACGCTGGTTGGCGCCGAATCTGAGCTATTCGACGTAGGAAACCACGCGGGCCGAAGGGCGCGCCGGCGTGAAGAAGCACTTATCCCCCACAGCGCCTGTGTTGCGTGTGGATACAGGCCCACGGCCATAAATCGCGAGCCTGCCTGAACGCGCATGCAATCTGGTCAAGGCAAGCGCGGTTTGGCCCGCCTGCGTGACCGTCCGGGACTACGTTTGTGACTACTCAGAAACCCTCGCGGCCGTCGTGCCGTCTTTGTCACCCCGATTGACGCCGTGCGATTGTTATATTCAGGCAATAAAGCACCAGTAGCGCCTCCTTGACCACCTCGAATAACGACAGTTACAGGGCGCGCGAGCGCGCCATGTGTACTGTTGTTGTGGCTTCCGGAATGAAAAAGGCCGGTCTGGACCGGCCTGGAACCTTGCGTGAAGAGCGGCTCAGAAGGCGATCTGCGGGATCACGTCGAGGATGTCGTGTGTGTCGCGGTTCACCAATATCACGTCCGCGCCCAAGGTCAGGCGTGCGTAGGGAGCGGCGAGTGTCGGCAATTTCGCGTCGAGCGCGGTGGGGAGCTTGTTCGGCCGCTCTCCAGACATGAGTTTGTCACCCACATTGACACGGGCTTTCGGATTCTCCTGCGCCCCTACCGAACGCGGGTAATACCCCATGATGATCTTGCGTTCCGCTTCGCTGAAACGCACGCCGGATTGGTCGGCTGCCTTTTCCTGGCCTGTGCTGGCGCAGCCGATGAGGGCGATGGCGGGAATGAAACCTATGAAAGTGCGACGATCCATGACAAAACCCTCTTATTGGCCAGGAGAAGGTGCACTGTTTAACAAACCCGCCCAGATAAAACTTTGATTGACATCAACATTTTGCCCCGGAGCAGAAAAAAACGCCCCCGCGCGCTGGCTGGCGCCGGGGCGTTTTACCGGGTCAAGGGCGGATCTTGTCGATAGTCAGCTTTATGTCCTTGCTGCCCACTTTCACGCGAACCAGCGTTCCTTCCAGGTCACCCGCGCCACCCATGGGCTGCCCGGACTTGGAGATACGCGCGGTCAGGGTAACTTCCTTGAAGTTGGATAACTTGTTATCCGGATTCATCGCCATCGCATCGCTCAGTTCGAATTCCAGCGGGAACTTCACGGCGGTGGAGCGCAGGGCGGCCACCGGGGCGCCGCCTTCCGCGGAACGGGCGAACAGGAATACCACATCCTTATCACTCATCTTGGCTTTCAACGCGGGGGCGATATCCACCTTGCCGTGCAGGGTGGCGGCGGGGCCGGCGGCGGCCTTGCCCGCGCCCTGGTCGGAGAGATTGTCCAGCCCGGTGGCGGCACCACGGGAAAGGCGGGTGGCCTCTTTCTGCGCTTCCATAATGTCCTGGGCATAGGGCGAGTCTGGCGGCAGCAGCTTATGCAGATGCTTGAAGTAATAGGCGGCCTGGGCGTAATTCTTTTCCTGGAAGGCATGGATGCCGGCCAGTTCCAGTCCTTTGGGGTCGTCCGGTGCCTTTTCCAATGCCTTCAGCACCAGCTCCATCGGCTTGCCCTGCAAGGTGCGGCCGCCGCTGATGGCAATCGCTTCGGCATAGCCGGTCATGAGCGCGGGCACATCAGGCTTCAGCGCGAGCGCCTTTTCGTAGGCTTTCACCGCATCCGGCCAACGTTCCACCGCCGCATACGTCTTGGCCAACATGGACCAGGCTTCGGCATCTTTGGGATCGCTCTGGGTCTTCTCTTCGACTTTCTGGATCATTTTCGCGATGTCGTGGTCGCCTTGCACGGCCTGGGAATTAGCCTGGGGGTTGGCCTGCGCCTCGGCGATGGAGATCAACGACATCGGATTGCCAAGCCAGAAATACAGGCCGAAGGCGGCGGCCGGGAGCAGGCCGGCCATGGTAAATCCGAGACGACGGCTGGCGACCGGCGCCATCGTCGCATCGGCCTTGGCCAGCGCGTCTTCAGCGAGTCTGGCCTCAAGTTCCAGCTTGCCGACTTGGTACTGCTCGTCGGAGAGCAGGCCGTTGGCGAGATCGGCATCCATTTCTTTCATCTGGTCGCGATAGACGGCGATGTTGATGTCGCGCCGCGCAGCCTTGGCGGCAACATCCTTCTTGCGCAACAAGGGCGGCAGAACGAAAGCGAGCGCGACGGCGATGCAGATGGCGGTAGCAATCCAGAACAGGGAAACAGTCCAAAACGGGTTCATTGTTTTTCATCCAGGAGTTGAGCGGCGGCGGCGATCTGTTTTTCGTCCACCGGAGAATCTTTCTGAGCACGGCGTTTCTTCAGAGTGGCATACCAGGCCGAGCCGCCGATCGCCAGGAACAACAAGGGGCCAAGCCAGAGCAGGTAGGTCAACGGCTTGAACGGCGGCCGGTACAGCACGAAATCGCCATAGCGCGTGGTGAGGTACTCGATCACTTCCTTGTCGTTCTTGCCGGCCTTCATCTGGACGCGGATTTCGCGGCGCAGATCCTCCGCCAATTCGGCGTGCGAGCCGGCCAGGGATTCGTTCTGGCAAACCAGGCAGCGCAGTTCCTCCGCCAGATTGACCATGCGCTGTTCGATGACCGGGTCTTCACCAACGGAAACGGCTTCACCCGCCCAGGCCGGGATGGCCAACAGCAAAAGCAATGAGAACAGCAGGGATTTCATGCGCCCAGCTCCTTCAATTTCGGTTCGAATTTCTCTTTCCAGACTTCCGGGCTGATCGGGCCGACCTGTTTCATGCGGATGATGCCGGCCTTGTCGATGACATAGGTTTCCGGGGTGCCGGTGACGCCATAGTCGATGCCGACCTTGCCGGTCAGATCGTCAGGCACGGCCAGATAGGGGCTACCATGTTGCGCCAGGAGTTGTTCCGCCTCGCGCTCCTTGTCCTTCCAGTTGAGCCCGACGATGGGTACCGGCTGATTCCGGGACAGTTCCATGAGCACACCATGTTCCTGACGGCAGGACACACACCAGGGCGCCCACACGTTGAGCAACCAGACCTTGCCCTTCATGTCGGCGGGACTGAACGCGGCGCCGGGATTGCCGACCACGGGCAGGCTGAATGCGGGAGCCGGCTTGCCGATGAAGGGCGAAGGCACTTCTCGCGGGTTGAGGAACAGGCCCTTGGCGAAGAAACCGACCAGGACCGCGAAAACAACCAGGGGCAACCAGCGTTTCATGCTCAGGCTCCTTGTACAGCGGTGTTGCCCGGCACCAGCGCTTTCACCGCGATACGGTAACGCCGATCCGACGCCGCCAGGAAACCACCAATTGCCATGAACAGGGCGCCGATCCACAACCAGTTGATGAACGGTTTATGGAAGATGCGCACCACCCAGGTGGTGGCCTGATCATCCAGCGGCTCACCCAGGGCAACGTAGATATCCCGAAAGAAGTTGTAGTTGATGGCCGCTTCGGTCATAGGCATGCCGGAGGCGTTATAGATGCGTTTTTCCGGGTGCAGCACAAACAGCTTCTTGCCGTTCTGACTTACTTCCACCGTGCCCCGAGCGGCGCGGTAGTTGGGGCCCGGACGTTCCGTGGTGCCCTGGAAAGTGAAGGTGTAGCCGGCCAGTTGCGTGTGGTCGCCCACGTTCATGCGCACGTCGTGTTCTTGTTGGTAGTTGGCCACCAGGGTGATGCCCGCCACGCCCCAGGCCATGCCCAGGTGCGCGAGTTGCATGCCCCAGAAACCGCGCGGCAGACTGTTCAAACGACCACCATGCTTCAGACGCTCACGGAAACCGATCAACACCGTCAGCGCGATCCAGACCGAGAGCGTGAAGCCGAGTGTGGCCCAGGGATTGAAACCCTTCAGGGTCAGCGGCAACAGTAGTCCGGTGGCCACGGAAATCGCCAGCGCCCATTTCAGGCGCGCCACCATGTCCGGCAGGCTGGCTTCCTTCCAGCGCGCGAGCGGCCCGATACCCATCAGGAACAACGCGGGCGCGATCACCGGCACAAACACCGCGTTGAAGTAGGGCGCGCCGACGGAAATCTTGCCCATACCCAGCGCGTCCAGGAGCAGTGGGTACAGCGTGCCCAACAGCACCGTGCCGAGCGCGGCCAGCAGAACGACGTTATTGGACAGCAGAAGCGCCTCGCGCGAGAACCAGGTGAAACGGCCGCCGGTGAGCATCTTCGGCGCCCGCCAGGCGAACAAGGCCAGCGAGCCGCCGATCACCACCACCAGGAAGCCGAGGATGAAGGCGCCACGCGCGGGATCGGTGGCGAAGGCATGCACAGAGGAAAGCACACCGGAACGCACCAGGAAGGTGCCAAGCAAAGACAGTGAGAAAGCGGTCAGCGCCAGCAGCACGGTCCAGGCTTTGAAGGCGCCGCGTTTTTCGGTTACCGCCAGCGAGTGAATCAGCGCGGTGCCAGCCAACCAGGGCATGAAGGAGGCGTTTTCGGTCGGGTCCCAGAACCACCAGCCACCCCAGCCCAGTTCGTTGTAGGCCCACCAGCTACCCAGGCCGATGCCGAAGGTGAGAAAAGCCCAGGCCACCGTGGTCCAGGGGCGCGACCAACGCGCCCAGGCGGCATCCAGGCGACCGGAGAGCAGCGCGGCGATGGCGAAGGCGAAGGCGACCGAGAAGCCGACATAACCCATGTACAACATGGGCGGATGGATCACCATGCCGGGGTCTTGCAGCAGCGGGTTCATGTCGCGGCCGTCGGCGGCGGCCGGCAGCAGACGCAGGAAGGGGTTGGAGGTCGTGAGCAGGAAGGCCAGGAAGCCGGAGGAGATCAGGCCCATGATGCCGATCACGCGCGCCACCATGTCATCCGGTAGATGCCGCGAGAACACAGATACCGCCGTGGTCCAGAAGCCGAGAATCAAAGCCCACAGCAGCATGGAACCCTCATGCGACCCCCAGGTGGCGGTGAAGCGATAAATCTCCGGCAACTGCGAGAAGGAGTTGCGCGCCACGTTCTCCACCGAGAAGTCATTGGTGAGGAAAGAGTAGGCCAGACAGCCGAAGGCGATCGCGACGAACACGAACTGCCCCTGCGCCGCCGGTCGCGCCACCGACATGAGGGTGAGGTTGCCGCGCTGCGCGCCATAAAGCGGCAGGATGGCCTGGGTGAGCGCCAACAGCAGCGCGACGATGAGGGCGAAATGGCCGAGTTCTGGGATCAATGGTGTCTCCTTGGGGTGCCGATTTTGTTCGACAGTTGCGACCAGACTTGTCTGGTGTATTTGCGTTATCTCACTACCGATTTTTGAGCTTTTTGCGCTTGTTCCAGGGCATGGGCCGCCTCGGGAGGCATGTAGTTCTCGTCATGTTTCGCGAGCACCTGAGTGGCGGTGAACAGGCCATCGGCGCCCAGCCTGCCCTCGGCCACCACGCCTTTACCTTCCTTGAACAAGTCGGGAAGGATGCCCGTGTAGACCACGTTCATGGATTTGGCGGTGTCGGTGACCACGAAATGCGAAGTCAGGCCGCCCGCATCGCGTTTCAGGCTGCCGGCCTCCACCAGGCCGCCGATACGGAAGGCGCGATTGGTGGGCGCCTCGCCGTTCGCCACCTGGGTGGGCGAGAAGAAGAACACCAGATTGCTCTGGAAAGCATTGAGGATGAGCGCGGCGGCAATGCCGATGCCCGCGAGGGCCAGGACGATGACCATAAGTTTCTTGTGGCGTGACTTCATTGTTCTTCCCATTGCTGCATGCGCTTCAGGCGCCGGCGCGTTTCACCGGCGGCGCGTTTCAATAAAACGACCTCGACCAATACACAGGCGGCGGTGACGCCGAAGGAGCCCCAGACATAGAAGCCATAGCCGCCCATGTGCCAGAAGTCAGACCAGCTTGCCCATTCCATATCAGGACTCCTTTTCCAGCAAAGCCTTGACCCACTCGGTCTGCCGCTCCCGTTCCAGGATGATGCGGCGCACCCGAACCAAAACCACGGCGATGGTATAGAGCCAGGCGGCGATGGACAGGATCAGCATGCCCTGCAACATGATGGCGGCCATGCTGGGCGCCTTGGTGACACTGACAGACGCACCCTGGTGCAGGGTGTTCCACCATTTCACCGAGAAATAAATGATCGGCACGTTGATGGAGCCAATCAGAGTCAGCAGCGAACCGGCGCGATCACCACGCTTGATGTCGTCGATCGCGGCCCACAGGGCGATGATGCCGACATAGAGGAAGAGCAGGATCAGTTCGGAGGTCAGGCGCGCATCCCACACCCACCAGGCACCCCACATCGGCTTACCCCACCAGGCGCCGGTCCACAAGGCGACGAAGGTGAACATCGCGCCGGTCGGCGCCAGGGCGCGCGCCATCATGAACGACAACCGGGTGTTGAAGGCCAGACCGATGGCGCCCCAGAAGGCCATCACCAGGTAGATGAACATCGACATCCAGGCCGCGGGCACATGGATGAAGATAATGCGGTAGGCCTCGCTCTGCTGGAAATCCGTGGGCGCCAGGAAAAAGGCAATGTACAACCCCCAGAGTGTGAGGATGCCGGCACCCCAGGCGAACCAGGGTATGAGCCGACCGGCGAGCGTGTAGAAGTTGGCGGGGGAGGCGTAGGTATAGAGGTTCATTCGACGTTCATTCGACGCTTATTCAAGTGAGACACGTAAGGCGGCGGCGGCAATCCAGGGCGCGATCATAAGGGAGAGCACAAAAAAAGCGCCCAACAAAGACAAGTGCGCTTCGGCTCCAGTTCCCGCCATCACACCATCAACAGCACCCGCGCCAAAAATAAGCGCGGGTACATAAAGCGGCAGGATCAGCAAGGTCAGCAAAACACCGCCGCCACGCAGGCCCAGCGTCAGCGCGGCCCCCACGCCACCCAGCAAAGACAGAATGGGCGTGCCGAGCAGCAAGGACAGGTCCAGCACCAGTATCGCTTCCCAGCTTAAATTGAACTGAAGACCCAACACCGGCGCGATCAACAACAGTGGGATGCCGTAGATCAGCCAGTGCGCCAGCGACTTGCCCAGAACCAGCAGGACAGTGGGCTCGGGCGACAGCACCATGTGCTCCAGACTGCCATCACGATGATCGTCCGCGAACAGGCGCGATAGCGATAACAGCGATGCCAGCGTGGCGGCCACCCACAGGACACCGGGGCCGATGCGCGCCAGCATGGCCGGCTCCGGCCCGACACCGAGCGGGAACAGGCTGGCGACCATGACAAAGAAGAATTGCGCGATCAGCCAGTCACCACGACGGCGCGCCGCCAGGGTGAGGTCGCGACGCAGGACAGCAAGGAGAAAGCGGTACATCAGTCAACCGCCAGTTCGGGAATGGCCACATTGCCTACCAGCAGGCGCTGCACGATCACCCCTTCCAGATTCAATGCCTGGTGAGTGGTGGCCACGACCATACCACCGGCGCTCAGGTGATCGCGGATCAAACCCTCCATCAATGCCACGGCGTGTATATCGAGGCCGGTCAGGGGTTCGTCCAGTATCCAAAGGATTGCGCCCGCGAGCAGCAGCGCGGACAAAGCGACCCGGCGGCGTTGGCCGAATGACAGCACTCGGCAGGGCAGGTCCAGGCAGCGGCTCAAACCCAGGCGTTCCAGGGTCACGATAGCGCGTGCCTCGTCAAACGCGCGGCCTTGCAGGCCATCGGCGAAACGCAGGTTTTCCACAGGGTTGAGATCATCCTTCACGCCATTGGCATGGCCGAGATAAACCATTTCCGCATGGTAAGCCTCACGTTGGCCGCGGATGGGCTCGCCACGCCAGCGGACTTCTCCCTCTTCCGGACTGGACAGACCGGTGAGCAGGCGCAGCAGGCTGGTCTTGCCTTGGCCGTTGCCGCCCTGCACCAACAGCAGTTCGCCACTGTTCAGAGCGAAGTTCATGCCCTTGAACAACAGCCGGTCGCCACGGGCACAGGCCAGGTCATGAACAGAAAGGAGGGCGTCGGGCATTGGGTGCGGATTGAGTCAAGGCCGGCGAGGATACCAGCAAGGCGGGGTTAGCTTGTAGCCGGTAGGCGGTCAGCGGGGGTTCGATTGATGTACATCAAATGCCATCCACATGAATCACATGCCATCCGGCCACTGGCTACAAGCCAATAGGCAGCAAAAGGGGCGGCGCGGGTAAACCCCGCCCGCCCCTTTCAACTATTGCTGCGCGTTACTTGGCGGCAACAGCTCCTGCTTTCAGCTTGTGCATCTCATCCTTCAGGTACTTGATGCCGTCCTGAGAGGCGTCAATGGAACGCGTCAGAGATTCACGCGCATTGTCCGGGTTGTGGAAGCCGTCGGAGTTCTCGGCGGTCCACCATTCCCAGTACAGGTTGGCGTCGTACTGGAAGTCGTAGGCCTTCTCCAGCACATCCTTGGAGACGCCAGCCTCTTTCGCCTTCATGATCTCGT
>JAQTLN010000023.1:4584-61722 GCA_028714875.1 Gallionellaceae bacterium | reverse complement strand
CTAGCGGGTGGACTTGGCTCATGGGTGCGGCTCTTCGGTTAGCGAGGCAATAAGCTGCGGCATCAGTTCGCGGGCTCGAAACAGCGGCCAACTGCGAACGGGTACATAATCACACGGGACGCAACAGGTAGCGCTTAGCCGTAGGGGCGGGTTTGAAACCCGCCCCTACCCGCGATGCATCGGTGGCTATCGCGGGCAAGTCCGCTTCTACGATCTCCGTAGCGTGCGCCGTGCGCACGACTCATGTCCCGCAGAGCCCGGCACCCCTTGTGACACTAGCAATCGTGCGCACGGCGCACGCTACCATCGCCGCTATGCGGGTGTCGGCGTGACCTGCCCACCGAGCTGGCTCGACTACCCACTGCAAACCATAGAGCCGTTTTTCGGGGCTGGTGCGTTGGCAGGCGTTGCTAAATCCCCCTCGATCCCCCTTTGGGAAAGGGGGAAGCCACTACATCACGCGCTTGCGCATTGGTCGGCGGGTGACGTGAGCGTGGGTGTCTGCCGTTTGCATGACTGGGGCGCGACTCCCCCCTTTTTCAAAGGGGGGCTGGGGGGGGTCTGGGGCGGTCGCTCAGGCCAACGTCGCTAAATCCCCCTCGATCCCCCTTTGGGAAAGGGGGAGGCCACTCGATCACGCGCTTGCGCATTGGTCGGCGGGCAACGCGAGCGTGGGTGTCTGCCGTTTGCATGACTGGGGCGCGACTCCCCCCTTTTTTCAAAGGGGGGCTGGGGGGGATTTCTGGGGCGGTCGCTCAGGCCAACGTTGCTAAATCCCCCTCATTCCCCCTTTGGGAAAGGGGGAGGCCACTCGATCACGCGCTTGCGTATTGGTTGACGGGCAACGCAATTGCGTCTTGGGGATGGGGGTGCCGGGCGGCAAAGCCGGCGGTTCAGGTGCCGCTTAGCAGTCCAGTCAACTGTTCACGGCTGCTTGGGTAGTCTTCCTTGTCGAGGAAGTCTTGCATGAGGAATTTCTCCATCTTCGGGTAGAGGAGGATGGCTTCGTCCAGCAGCGTGTCGTTGCCGCGTTGGTAGGCGCCGATGGTGATGAGGTCGCGGCTGCGTTGGTAGCGGGCGTAGAGGCTTTTGAAGCGGCGCACGCGTTCCAGTTCTTCCTTGGAGAGGAGTTCGGTGATGGCGCGCGAGATGGAGGCTTCGATATCGATGGCGGGGTAGTGGCCGTGGTCGGCGAGTTGCCGCGAGAGGACGATGTGGCCGTCGAGGATGGCGCGGGCGGCGTCGGCTACCGGGTCTTGCTGGTCGTCGCCTTCCATGAGGACGGTGTAGAAGGCGGTGATGGAGCCGCCGGCGGCGCGGCCGTTGCCGGCGCGTTCCACCAGTTGCGGGAGCTTGGCGAAGACCGAGGGCGGGTAGCCCTTGGTGGCGGGGGGTTCGCCGACGGCGAGGGCGATTTCGCGCTGCGCCTGGGCGTAGCGGGTGAGCGAATCCATGATGAGCAGCACGTCGAGGCCCTGGTCGCGGAAGTTTTCCGCGACCGCCGTGGCGTAGGCGGCGCCGTGCAGGCGCAGCAGCGGTGGCGCGTCGGCGGGGGCGGCGACCACCACGGCGCGGCGCAGGCCTTCTTCGCCGAGGATGTTTTCGATGAAGTCCTTCACTTCGCGGCCGCGTTCGCCGATCAGCCCGACCACCACCACATCGGCCGCCGTATAGCGGGCCATCATGCCCAGCAACATGGATTTGCCGACGCCGCTGCCGGCGAACAGACCCATGCGCTGGCCGCGTCCGACGGTGAGCAGGGCGTTGATGGCGCGCACGCCGACGTCGAGCACGTCGCGGATCGGTTCGCGTTCCATCGGGTTGAACGGGCGCGCGTGCAGGGGGGCGCGACGCGAGGCTTCGAGGGCGCCGAGACGGTCGAGGGGGCGGCCGGCGCCGTCGATGACGCGGCCGAGCAATTCCGGCCCGACCGCGATCTGGCGGATACGGTCTTCGATGCGGCGGCGGCGGAAGAAGGATTTGTACATGCGCGGCGGGTCGAAACCGCAGACCGAGGTGACTTCGACCACGGCGCCAGGCGCCAGTCCGTAGACATCGGTGGAGGGCATGAGGTAGAGGCGTTCGCCGGAGAAGCCCACCACTTCGGCGTCGACCTGCTGGCCGCCCGGCATGACCACTTTGCAGGAGACGCCGGTGGCGAGTTTGAGGCCGGATGCTTCCATCACCAGCCCGGCGACCCGGGTGAGGCGGCCGGTGGTGCGCCAGGGCGCCGCGATCTGCGCGACCGCTTCCTGGCAATCGCGCAGGTAGGTCACCAGCGCGGCGGCCCGGCTCAGTCCATCCATGTAGTCTCGGTGCCGAGGCAACTGGTGATTTCGCGCCAGCGGGTTTCCAGGGAGGCGTCGAGTTCGTTGTGGGCGCTTTCAAAGCGGAAGCCGCCACGCGACAACTGATCGTCTTCCACCACTTTCCAGGAAAGGTGGCCGTGTTCCTTGGCCAGCCAGTCGCGCACGATGCCGGCATCTTCGGGATGCACCACGACCTTGTGGTGGCCGGACAGGGTGGGCAGGGATTGCAGCGCCTCGCGAATCACGACGAGGATGCTTTTCGGGTTGGCCTGGATGGTGACGCGCAGGATTTGCTGGGCGACGTTCAGCGCCAGTTCGAGTATCTCGCGGGCTATGGCATCGTCCTGGCGCAGGCTCTCCACCTGCAAGGCCTCCGCCAGAAGCCGCAGGCGCTCGGCGTGTACTTCGCCGGTCTTGTAGCCATCCTCGTAACCGACCTTGCGGCCTTCCTCCCGCCCGAGGTCATGGCCTTCCTGCCAGGCTTCCCGCTGGATGCGCTCGATATCCTCGGCGGTGGGCAGGGGCACGCTGAGAAGCGTCTCCGGCTCGTGTTCCGTGGGCGCCGCTTCGACTGGCGCCGCGACCGGCTCGTTGATGACAGGATCGATGCTGCCCAGCTCCCAACGCTGGTAGGCGGTGAGCTGTTCCTTGGGAATGACGCGGGACATGGTTCAGGCGGGCAAGGCGGTTATTCCACCAGGCCTTCGTCGCCGCCCTTGCCGCCGAGGATGATCTGGCCTTCGTCCACCAGTTTGCGCACGATCTTGAGGATTTCCTTCTGCTCCGCCTCGACTTCGGACAAGCGCACCGGGCCTTTCGATTCCAGGTCTTCCTTGAGCGCCTCGGCGGCGCGGGTGGACATGTTCTTGAATATCTTGTTCTTGAGGTCTTCGGTGGTGCCCTTGAGGGCGATGATCAGGGTCTCGGACTGCACTTCGCGCAGCAACATCTGGACGGAACGGTCGTCGAGGTCGAGGACGTTGTCGAAGGTGAACATCTGATCCTGGATTTTCTGCGCCAGGTCGGCGTCGTGTTCGCGGATGTTGGCCAGCACCGAGGCTTCGATGGCGCCGCCCATGTAGTTGAGGATGTCGGCCGCCGTCTTGATGCCGCCCAGGCTGCTTTTCTTGCCGACTTCGCCGCCGGAGAGAAGCTGGGTGAGCACTTCGTTGAGTTCGCGCATGGCCATCGGCTGGATGCCTTCCAGGGTGGCGATACGCACCATCACGTCGTTGCGCAGGCGTTCCGGCAGCAGGTTGAGGGTTTCGCTGGCATGGTCGCGATCCAGGTGCACCATGATCGTGGCGATGATCTGCGGGTGTTCGTTGCGAATCATTTCCGCGACCGTGGCGGAGTCCATCCACTTCAGGCTTTCGATGCCCGCGCTCTCGTTGCCTTGCAGGATGCGGTCGATCAGATGCGCCGCCTTGTCGTCGCCCAGGGCTTTGGTCAGCACGGAACGGATGTATTCGTCGGAGTCCGCCAGATCCATGCGGCCTTCGGTCTGGCCATGGAATTCGCGCAACACGGCTTCGATCTGCTCGCGGCTGACCTTGCCCACGCTGGTCATCGCCGTGCCCAGTTTCTGCACGTCCTTGGGGCCCAGGTACTTGAATACCTCGGCCGCTTCTTCGTGCCCCATCGCCAACATCAGGATGGCGGTTTTTCTTATGCCGTCTTCGTCGCTCATTCCTTGGCCATCCATTCCCTGACAATTTCAGCGGTGAGCTTGGGGTTGGTCTTGGCGAACTCGCGCACCTTGGCGAGGATTTCCGCGTAAGTATCGACCGGCGCCACGACCGCTTTGCCATCCGGGCCATAGAGCACGCCGTCCTCGCCGAGCACGCCCTCGGCCGCGCCCTCGCCCTCCGCCGCGCCGCCCTCGGCCGCCGGCTCGGGCGGCTTCACCAGCTCGCGCAGCATCGGCCGCAGCACGCCGAATACCAGGTAGAAGGCCAGGCCGAAGATGATCAGATTCTTGAGCAGATCCTTGGCCAGCGAGACATTGTCCGGGTCTTTCCAGAGCGGGATTTCGAGTTCTTCCTTGCTCGCGGTGAAGGCCGCGTTGACCACGTTGACGGTGTCGCCGCGCGACTGGTTGAAGCCCATCGTCTCCTTCACCAGGCTGTTGATCTGCGTCATTTCCTGCGCCGAGAGCGGCGTCGGCTTGCCCGCCTTGCCTTCCTTATCCTTGGCCGCCGCTCGGTGATTGACCACCACCGCCACCGACAGTCGCTTGATTCGCCCCTGCGACTCCTTGACGTGGCGGATGGTCTTGTCCAGTTCGAAGTTGACGGTGCTTTCCTTGCGGCTGGAAGTGCCGCCCTGCCCCGCCGCGCCGACGTTCGGCCCGGCATTGGCGCCTGCGGGCGCGGTCAGCGGCGCGGTGGCGGGGCCGGGTGGCTGGTTGGTCAGCGCGCCCGGCACGCCCTGTGCCTGGTTGCCGCCATTGTTGTTGTCTTCCACCGACTGCTGGCTGCGGATCGCTTGCGCATCCGGCGCGGGGTTCGGTTTATAGCTCTCGCTGGTCGCCTCGTCTTCGGAGAAATCCAGATCGGCGCGCACCTCGGCCTTGACGTTGCCGACTCCGACCATGGGCGCGACGATGGCCTCGATCCGCTGCACGTAATAGGCCTCCATCTCCTTGGTGTATTCCAGTTGATTGGCGTTGAGGCCGAGCTTCGATTGGCCATCGTTCTTGGCGGTGAGCAGGTTGCCGGCCTGGTCCACCACCGTGACGCTGTTGGGCGAAAGCTCCGGCACGCTGCTGGACACCAGATGCACGATGGATTGCACCTGGCCGGGATCGAGCGCGCGACCGGGATAGAGGCTCACCAGGATCGAGGCGGAAGGGGACTGCTTGTCGCGAATGAACACAGAAGGCTTGGGAATCGCCAGATGCACCCGCGCCGATTCGACCGGCGCCAGCGACTGGATGGTGCGCGCCAGTTCCCCTTCGAGCCCGCGCTGGAAGGCAAGCTGTTCCTGGAATTGGGTCATGCCCAGCTTCGGGCTGTCCATCATCTCGAAGCCCACCGCCCCACCCCTGGGAATGCCCTGCGCGGCCAGTTTGAAGCGCAGGTCGTAGACCTGATCGGCCGGCACCATGAGGGTGCCGTTAGCCTCGGTCTTGTAGACGACATTCATCTGCTGCAGGGTGGTGCTCACCGTGCCGGCGTCGCGTTCCGACAGGTTGGAGAAGAGCACCTTGTAGTCGGGCGCGCTGCTCCACAGAAACAGGCCGACGATCAATGCGATGGAAGCCGCCACGGCTGCCGCCAGTGACATCTTTTTGGCGGCGGGAAGCTCGTTGAAGCGGTGGGCTAGGGTATTGAAGGACTCTTGGAGTTGCAGGGCCATCCGTCAGTCGTCTTCCATCAGACTTGCATGTTCATGACTTCCTGATACGCGCTCACCAACTTGTTGCGTACCTGAACCATGGTCTGAAAAGAGAGGCTGGCTTTCTGAAGCGAAAGCACGACGTCCTGAAGGTTGACTTCGGCATTGCCGGATTCGAACTGCTTGGTCAGTTGGCGGGCATCCAACTGGGTGTTGTTGACCTCGTCCACGGCGGACTGGAGCAGCGTGGCGAAATCCTGGGAAGGTGGCTGAGTGGCCGCGTTCGCGGCGCCGACAGGCGCGCCGACGCTGGCTTGAGCCGCCACGGCACGCAACTGGTTCACCATCAAATCAATGTCGTTCATCGCCTTGCCTCCTGCAACCGATTATAGGAGGTCGTCTCCGTCCAGATAGCCCGCTTCGCGGTATTGCTTGAGCTTGTGGCGCAAGGTCCGTTCGCTCATGTCCAGCGTTTCAGCCGTCTTGCGCCGGGAACCGCCCAACCGACGCAACGTGCCGAGTATGGTTTCCCGCTCCATGTCCTTCAAACCCAGATCGGCGGAAGGCGGTGTTTCCCGATCCGCCTGATTGGCCAAATCATTGGCCTGATCACGCGGCAACATCAGGTGTTCGGGACCTATTTCCGTTCCGGGCGCCAGGATCATGGCGCGTTGCAGCACATTCGCAAGCTCGCGGATGTTACCGGGCCACCCATAGCCGGTCAATTCGCTCAGGGCCGCGCTGGACAGCGCGAAACCGCCGCGCCCCACCACATTCTCGAAGCGTTTCAGGAAATGCCGCGCGAGGGCGCCGATGTCGCCACGGCGTTGCCGCAAAGGCGGGATTTCCAGGGGGAAGATATTGAGCCGGTAATACAAATCTTCACGAAAGTTTCCGCCCGATACCCAGGCGGCGAGGTCGCGGTTGCTGGCGGCGAAGACGCGCACGTCAAGCTTGATCGGTGTGCGTCCCCCGACCCGCTCCACTTCCTTTTCCTGCAACACGCGCAGGAGCTTGGCCTGGAGGTTGAGCGGCAGTTCCGAGATTTCGTCGAGCAGGATGACGCCGCCCGACGCCTGTTCGAACTTGCCGGCCTGGGCACTGGCCGCGCCGGTGAAGGAGCCTTTCTCGTGGCCGAACAGGACGGATTCCAGCAAGTTCTCGGGAATCGCCGCGCAGTTCACCGCCACGAACGGCCCTTTACAGCGTTTCGAGTGCCGCTGGATGAAACGCGCGAACACTTCCTTGCCGACTCCGGATTCGCCGGTCAGCAGGACGCTGGCCTCGGTGACCGCCACGCGGCGAGCCAGGTCGAGCACGGCGCGCGTGGCGGCATCCTCGGCGATCACTTCGCTTTCCGGGTCGCCCTCACCGCCGCGGTAATAACGCGCCACGGCCGCCAGCAGGCGATCCGGCTCGAACGGCTTGGGCAGGTAATCGGCCGCGCCTTCGCGCATCGCCTGCACCGCCATGTCGATCTGGCCGTAGGCGGTCATCAGCAATACCGGCACTTCCGGCCAGCGTGCTTTCAGAGTCCGCAACAAGGCATGGCCGTCCATGCCGGGCATCTGCACATCGGAGAGCACCAAACCGAAATTCTCCTGGCCCATCCAGGCCAGCGCCTGCTCGCCGTCGGCGGCGGCGTGGGCGGTGTAGCCGGACAACTCCAGGGTATCCATGAGCGCTTCGCGCAGCGGGGCGTCGTCTTCCACGACCAGGATGGGCAGGGCTTCAGCCATGATTGCTTCCGTTAGTGTGAAACAAGCTCGCCCTTGTAGCGCAGGCGTCCCGCCTGCATTCAGCGCCAAGAGCAGGCGAGGATGCCTGCGCTACTGGGGGCGTCAGCCATGATTGCTTCCGTTAAAAGACGCCTGCGCTACCTCGCTACCGGCAAAGGGCAGGTACAGGGTGAAGCGGCTGCCGCCGCCTTCGCGCGGCGCCCAATCCACCCAGCCGCCATGCGCCTGCGCGACCTGGCGCACGATGGCCAGGCCGAGGCCGCTGCCCTCGCCGCGCGTGCTGAAGAAGGGCTCGAACAGGCGTTCGCGCGCGGCTTCCGGGATGCCGGCACCGCTGTCTTCCACCTGGAAGGCGGCGAACGGGCTGCCCTGGCCGCCCACCGTCAGGCTGACCCGGCCGCCTTCCGGCGTGGCTTGCAAGGCGTTTTCCAGCAGGTTGATGAGTGCGCCGGCGATGGCCTGGCGGTCGCCGGCCAGGGTAATTTCAGCGCCCGGCGCCGGTAATTCCAGGTGAACCTTGCGCTGCGCGGCATGCGGTTCCAGGGTCTGCGCCAGCTCATCCAGCAAAGGACGCAGTGGGAAGGCTTCCGGCGTCAGGCGCGCGCCCTTCACGAACAACAGCATGTCCTGGATCAGACGCTCCAGGTAGCGCAAGCGCGACAGGCTCTTGTCGGCGAAGCGGATGCGGTCGGCATCACCCAGTTGCGGGCGCGCCAGATGCCCGGTGTAGAGCAGCGCGGTCGCCAGCGGCGTGCGCAACTGGTGCGCCACCTGCGCCGCCATCTCGCCCAGGGCGGAAAGCCGCTCGCGCCGCGCCAGCTCGCCATTGGCGGCGGCCAGCTCGCTGGTCAGGCGCGCGATCTGCGCCTGCAATTCAAGATAGGTGCCGGCCAGTTTTTCCGAGGTTGCGCTGAACAGCGCGAACGCCTGGCGCAGCTTGGCATCGTCGTCGCGCTTGCAGTCTTCCTCGCTCATGGCGGAAGAAGGCTTCAGCGGGTTTTCTCGGAGGCGGTCAGCATGGCGTCGAGGCGCCCGGCTTCCATATAGCCGGGAACCCGCTTGCCGTTGGCGAAGACCATTGCCGGCGTGCCGTCGATGCGCAGTTTGGCGCCCAGGGTCAGGTTCTCGTCGATGGGATTGTCGCAATCCCCCTTGCCCGCCGGCAGCTTGCCCTTCTGCATGTAATCGGCCCAGGCCGCGGCGCGGTCCTTGCTGCACCAGATCAGCTTCGACTTGCGTGGCGCGTCGCCATGCATGGGCAGGGGGTAGAGGAAGGTGTAGATGGTCACGTTATCGACCTTGGCCAACTCGGCTTCCAGCTTCTTGCAATAGGGGCAATCCAGGTCGGAGAACACCGCCAGACGGCGTTTGCCGTCCCCCTTCACGGTTTTGATCGCCTGATTCAAGGGCAGGCTGTCGAATTTCACCTCGGTGAGCTTGTCCATGCGCTCGCGCGTGAAGTTACGTTCCATTTTGATGTCGAGCAGATCGCCCACCATCACATAGCGGCCCTTGTCGTCGGTGTAGGCCACCATCGGGCCTTGCTGGCTTTCCATCACCACTTCGTAAATGCCGGGCAGCACGGATTTATTGATGTCGCTGACTTTGGTGCCGGGAAAGCGGCTCTCGATGGACTGGCGGATATCGGTATCACTCGCCAAAACGGTCGTGGCGACAAGGGCGAGCAGGAGAACGAGGTTACGCATGGACAAAAACTCCGGTGGGGTTACAGCACCGCATGGTGCATGAGCGCCTGGCTCAGTGGGGGGAAATGATCGGTGAAATTCATGCCCTGATTGCGCAGGGTGCGGATCAGGCTTTCAAGTCGTTCGTCGGGCCGTCCCAAGAACGACTTGGCCCCTTCGGGGGGCGGCTCGGACGCTTTACCCGAGCCGGGGGTACAGAGAATCTCGCGGCCGAAAAGTTTCCGCAAACCGCCGGTGACGCTTTGCATGGACACCACATCCTCGCGCCGCCGCGCGGCATAAGCAGTGAGACGGCCGATCTCGCCGGGGTCGCCGCCGCCACGCAGCACCTCGGCCAGCAAACGGCTATCGCGAAAACCCAGGTTCACCCCCTGGCCGGCCAGGGGATGCACGGTATGCGCGGTATCGCCCAGCAACACCAGGCCGGGGCGCACCCACTCGTCGGCCAGGCGCCGCTTCAGCGGGAAACCGGCGGCGGGCGTGACACAGCGCAATTCGCCCAGCGCGTACCGGCCCGCTTCCGCCACCCGCCGCGCCAGATCATCCGGCGCCAATGCCCGCAATTCGTCGGCATGCTCGGGCGGGGTGGACCAGACCATCGAGATGCGATTGCCCGGCAAGGGCAGATAAGCCAGCACACCATCCGCGCGGAACCACTGCCAGGCCGCGCCGCGATGCGGCTTCTCAGTCTCGAAATTGGCGACCACGCCGACGTGGTGGTAATCCTCCAGGACAAAACCGATGCCGGCCTGTTGCCGCACCCAGGAATTGGCGCCATCGGCGGCCACCAGCAGACGGGTGGACAAGCTGGAACCATCGGCCAGGCGCAGGGTGTGGCGACCGTCACCGCCCCAGGTGATCGCCTCGGCGGGCGTGGTGACGACGCGCAGATTGGGCGTGTCGCCGAACGCGCGCCACAGCGCGCTTTGCAGGCGGCCGTTCTCGGCGATCCACGCCAGTTCCGGCAGGCCGGCATCGAGTGCGTCGAAATCCAGCAGGCCGCCGCTGTCGCCGTGGATGCGCATGCGATAAACCGCCTGCGCCCGCACTGGCTCACCCCAGCCGCCCAGGGATTTGATCCAGTTCACATTGCCGGGGCTGTAGGCGTAGATGCGCGGGTCCCACTGTTCATCAGGGGCAAGAGGCAAGGGGCAAGGGGCAAGCAAGCCCTCACCTTGTTCCTTGCCCCTTGCCCCTTGCCCCATCCCCCCGGTGAGGGAGGGGGGATGGGGCTCCAGCAGCACCACCGAATGCGGCCCATGCCGCAAGGCGCAAGCCAGCGCGGCACCATTGAGGCCGCCACCGACAATCACAATGTCGCTTTCCATCACCATGCCTGTGCTCCAAACATCATCTTGCGGGCGAACAGGGTTTTCAGCGGCGGCGCCAGATCCAGCAACGCCAGCGCCGCGCCGCGCGCATGCCCGAGCAACGGACGGTCATTGGAAAAGGCTTCCACCAGAATATCCGTCATCAGACTGCCGCCCAGCACGTCGACACGCCGCTCCGCCGCATAAGCGTTGCTCATCGCGGCTTCACCCAGGCGCTCGCGCGGCGTATCGAGGATGCGTTGCGCCAGATGCCAGGCATCACGCACGCCCAGGTTGAAGCCCTGCCCCGCCACCGGATGCAATACATGCGCGGCGTTGCCGATGCGCTGAATGCGTGGCGATTTCGATTCCGCCGCCAGAGTCAGCTTGAGCGGAAACGCCGCGCGTGGCCCGGCGTGGGTGAACCGCCCCTGGCGGTCGCCGAAAGCGGCTTGCAGTTGCGCCAGGAAATCGGCGTCCCCCAGCGCCAGGCGTTCTTCCACCTGCGCCGACGGCGTGGTCCAGACCAGTGCGTAGTCGTCACCTAAAGGCAACAACGCTATCGGCCCCTCCGGCGTGAAGCGCTCATAGGCGCGGCGGCCATGCGGGCGTTGCGTGGACACGTTGGCAATCACCGCCGATTGCCGGTAATCCTTGTCCTGCCGCATATGCGCCGGCAGCGCGCGGCCGCCTTCCGACAACACCGCCATACGCGCGGTCAGCAAGTGTTCCGCGCCGCCGCGTTGATAACGCACGGCGGCATAAGCCTTCGTGGCCGCCACATCAGTCACCCGCGCCCCGGTCACCACGGTAGCGTCGCTGACCAGCAGACGCCCGGCCAGCGCCGCGACCAACGCCCCGTATTCCGCCACATAGCCCAACGCCGGCACCCCGGCATCCTCACGCGTCAGCACCGCCCGCCCAAGGCCACCGCGCTGCGAGACATGAATCGTCTCGATGGCCGTGGCATCCGGCGCCAACGCCGCCCAGGCGCCCAGCCGCTCCAGCGTCAAACGGCACCCCTGCGACAAGGCCAGCGCGCGCGGGTCCGCCACCTCCAGCTTTTCGCGCGCCTCCAGCACCGCCACCGACAGCCCGGAACCTTCCAGCCCCAACGCCAGCGAAGCTCCCACCGGGCCGCCGCCGATGATGGCGATGTCTACGTGTTCAATCATGTGTTTTCCTGTGATTCCTAACCCAACGCCGCCGGCCATTCGCGGGCATCGTGCAGTACGGCGAGGATATGGATGGCGCGGCCGACGAGGCAATAAGGAACGATGTAGCGGCTATGGCCGACGACCAGTTCGCGCGTCCCCGGCACCCGTCCCGGACGCCCGATCTCCGGATTACTCAGCAAATTTTGCACCGCGAGATGGATGCTTTTCGCCAGTTGCCGCGCCGCCTCCGGGTTGCGTTCGTCCAGGTAGGCCAGCGCCTCGTCGAAATCGACCAGCGCCTCATCCAGCCATTCAATCCGCATCGTTCATGCCGCGTCCATATCCACACCCCAGCGCGCGAAAGCAGCCTTGACCCGCTCCCGGCTGGCGAACGCGCCCTGGTCGGCCAGCGCCACCCGTTCCCGAATCAGGCTGATCTGATACTGATTGACGTCCAGGTAGCCGCGCACCGCTTCCGCCACCAAGGCGGAGCGGCTGCTGCCGGTCTGGCTGGCCAGTTCATCCAGACGCGCCTTGTCGGATTCGCTCAAGCGCACGCTCACCACATCCGCGGCCATGACCCACTCCAAATTACAAACGTATACAGGTTATCCAGCTTACCCGATCGCCGCAAGGCTTCGACCTGGCTCCCACGCTCCAGCGTGGGAGCACTTCTCGACGCTCCAGCGTCGTCTGCCTATGGACGCTGGAGCGTCCAAGGCTGGTTCCCACGCCGGAGCGTGGGAACCAGGACACCAGGGCAACCAGAGCAGGCGGGACGCCCGCGCTACTTCATGGCCGCTTCGATTTCCGCCACGGTCTTTGGCGCAGCCGCGCTCAGCACCTGGTTGCCGGCTTCCGTCACCACCACGTCGTCTTCGATGCGGATGCCGATGTTCCACAACGCTTCCGGCACGTCGTCTGACGGGCGGATGTAGAGACCGGGTTCGACGGTGAGGGCCATGCCGGGTTGCAGTTCGCGCCAGGTGCCTTTGATCTTGTAGTCGCCAGCGTCGTGGACGTCGAGGCCGAGCCAGTGGCCGGTCTTGTGCATGTACCAGGGTTTGTAGGCTTCGGCCTCGATCAGACCGTCCACTTCGCCTTGCAGCAGTTTCAGATCGACCAGACCCTGGGTGAGGACGCTCAGGGCGGCTTCGTGCGGGGTGTTGAAAGTGTTGCCGGGACGCACCGCGTCGATGGCGGCGAGTTGGGCGGCGAGGACGATTTCGTAGACGTCTTTTTGCGCGGCGGAGAAGCGGCCATTGACCGGGAAAGTGCGGGTGATGTCGGCGGCGTAGCCGTGGTATTCGCCGGCGGCGTCGATCAGCAGCAGGTCGCCGTCCTTCAAAGGCTGGTCGTTGCCGACGTAGTGCAGCACGCAGGCGTTGGCGCCGCCCGCGACGATGGGCGTATAGGCCGGCGCCTGGCAACCGCCAGCGCGCCAACAACGTTGCAATTCGGCCTCGATCTCCCATTCGCCCATGCCGGGTTTGCACAGGCGCAGCACCGAACGGTGCGCTTCGGCGGAAAGGTCGGCGGCGCGCTGCATGAGGTCGATTTCGTGGCGGTCCTTGATCAGGCGCATGGCGTCGATCAGTGCGTGGGCATCGCTCAGATTGGCGGGGGCGCTAACGCCGCTACGCACCTTGCCGCGCACGGTATTGATCCAGCCCATGACACGGGCATCCCAAGCGGGGTCGGCGCCAAAGGCGTAGGCGACGCGCGGCTGGTTTTCCAGGAGTTTGGGCAAGCGCTTGTCGATGTCGCCGATCGGGTAGGCCGCGTCGAAGCCGAAGGCCACCTTCGCCGCCTTCGGGCCGTGGCGGAAACCATCCCAGATTTCCCGTTCCTCGTTCTTTTCCCGACAGAACAGGATTTGTTTCGGTTTCCTGCCGGCGATCAACACCACCACCGCTTCCGGTTCAGGGAAGGCGGTGAGGTAGTAGAAGTGGCTATCGAAGCGATAGGGATAGTGGGCGTCGCGGTTGCGGATGACCTCGGGCGCGGTGGCCAGGATGAGGACGCCCTCGCCCAAGGTTTCCAACAGATGGACGCGGCGGGCGCGGTGGCTGGCGATGTCAGGCTGCATGGTGTCGGACTGGCGCTATGGGGTTGTTGCATGCCGCGCACTGCCGGCGTGCAGTTTCAGACCCAGCGCCTTGATGACTTTCATGATGGTGGCGAACTCGGGGTTGCCTTCGGCGGAAAGCGCCTTGTACAGGCCTTCGCGTGCCAGGCCGGTGTCTTTGGCGAGTTGCGTCATGCTGCGCGCGCGAGCGATGCTGCCCAGCGCGCGGCGGATCAGGCTGCCGTCGCCGGGGTCCTCTTCGACGCAGATGTCGAAGTAGTCGTTGATGTCTTCTTCGGTCTTGAGATAGTCCGCGCTATCCCAACGGGAAAATTTTTCGGCCATGGTTTACTCCTTCCAGTCCTTTGCAAGTTGCAGGGCGCGCTTGATATCGGCGTCCTGCGTGCTTTTGTCACCACCCGCCAGCAGAACAATGACCACCGGCCCGCGCCGGATGAAATACACCCGGTAGCCGGGGCCGTAGTCGATACGCAACTCGTTGAGACCTTCGCGTACAGGTTTTACGTCGCCTGGATTGCCATCGGCCAGCCGGTCGATTCTGGCTTGAACCCGAAGCCGGGCCTGACGATCCTTCAGACCAAGCAGCCAGCATTCGAATGACTCGCTTTTGATGATCTCAATCATGAGCAAACCGTGATCCATGGTTCACATTACGTCAAATGAAACGCGCGTTATGCGCCCTTCGGCGCAGTACTTTACCGGGGGATTTGACATGTACCCGCCGCGAGCCTATCGGACCAAAGCCACAAGTTCCGCGTCCAGATTGGTCAGGCGTGCCGGCGTGCCGACGTCTTCCCAGCGACCGGCGAAATACTCGCCGGTCACCTGGCCCTTGGCCATCGCCGCGCGCAGCAGGGGCGCGAGTTTGGCTTTGGTCATGGGGGCGATGCCGGCGAACAGTTCCGGGCGGTAGCAGCCGATGCCGGAGAAGGTAAAGCACTCCCCTCCCCCGCCGGGGGAGGGGTTGGGGGAGAGGGAACGAGGCTGGCAGTCCGACGGAAGTTGGAATGGATGGACGGTGGTGGCCGCATTCATCGCCGCTCCCTCTCCCCCGGCCCCTCTCCCGATGGGCGAGGGGAGAAGAACAAAATCCCCTTCCGGGTGATGCGGCGGGTTGTCCACCAGCACGAGGTGCGCGAGGTGGTCGGGGTTGCCGGCCATTTCTTGCAGCACCGGCAGCAGGCGGGCGTAGTCGAATTCGGCGTAGACGTCGCCGTTGGTCACCAGGAAAGGCGCGCCGCCCAGCAGGGGCAAGGCGGTGGCGATGCCGCCGGCGCTCTCCAGGGGTTCCGCTTCGCGCGACCAGGCGATGTCGACGCCCAGCGCGGCGCCGTCGCCCAGGGCGTCTTCCAGTTTCATGCCCAGGTGGGCGTGGTTGATGACCAGGCTCGCGAAACCGGCCTGTCTCAGGCGCTCGATCTGCCATTGAATCAATGATTTACCGCCGGCTTGCAGGAGTGGCTTGGGGGTGTGGTCGGTCAGTGGGCGCATCCGGCGGCCTTCGCCGGCGGCGAGGATCATGGCCTTGAAGCCAAGAGGCGTCATCTCAGAAGGTGTAGCCGACATCCGCCGCCTTGCCTTCGACTTGATCGAGCAGGCGCATGAAGTCGCCGAGGCCGTTGTAACGGCCGCAAGCTTTGCGCAGGTAGGCCATGACCAGCGGCATGTCCTTCAGATAGCCATCCTTGCCGTCGCGGTGATAGAGGCGGGCGAAGATGCCAAGCACCTTGATGTGGCGCTGCATGCCCATCCATTCGAAGTCGCGGTAGAACTCGCCGAAGTCTCTCGCCAGCGGCAGGCCGGCTTTGCGGGCGGCTTCCCAATAGCGGATCGTCCAGTCGAGCACGCGCGCTTCTTCCCAGTGGATGTAAGCATCCTTGTAGATGGAGGCGAGGTCATAGGTGATGGGGCCGTAGACCGCATCCTGGAAATCCAGCACGCCGGGATTGGGTTCTGTGACCATGAGATTGCGCGAGTGCCAGTCGCGGTGCACATAGACCTTTGGTTGCGCCAGGTTGTTGGCGAGGATGGTGGCGAAGGCCGCTTCCATCACCGCGCGCTGTTCGTCGCTGAGCTCGATACTGAGATGGCGCGCCAGATACCAGTCCGGAAACAAATGCATCTCGCGCAGCAGCAACTCGGCGTCGTATTCGGGCAACTCGCCTGGCTTGCTGGCGAGCTGAATCTGGATCAGCGCGTTGTTGGCATCGCGATAGAGGCGATCGGCGCTGGTCTCGTTGAGCGCGGCCAGATACGTGGTATTGCCGAAATCAGAGAGCAGCAGAAAACCTTCCGCCAGATTTTCCGCGAGGATTTCCGGCGCATTGACCCCGGCGGCGCGGAACAGGCGGGCGACATGCAGAAACGGCCGACAGTCCTCGTGGCTGGGCGGAGCATCCATCACCACAAAGCTGCCGGAATCGGTCACCGCGCGGAAATAGCGGCGGAAACTGGCGTCGGCGGAGGCGGGAGAAAGGGAAATCAGGGGGCCGGGAAGGACACTACGGGTCCAGGCGGTCAAACGTTCGAGGCGTTCCAAAGCTATAATCCGCGCGGTCAAAAAAACGTCGAAATTCTAACACCGCCCGTGATGCCGCCCGCCGTACCTCCCTTCCCGCGTTTGTTGCTCTCACTATGCCTCGCGGCGGCTTGCCTGGAGGCATTCGCCGCCAGCGACACGATGCCGCTGAAATCATCGCACTCCCTCAGTCATAGCGCGCAAAAGGGACAACAGGTCGAAGGCCCGACCCATGTCGATGCCGATCAATTGCACGGCCGCGATGGGGAGTATTTCGAGGCCGAGGGCAAGGTGGTCATGCGCAATCTGCGCGAGTCAATAGAGGCCGATTGGCTGCATTACGATCAGCCTGGCGATGAAGCGAATGCGCGCGGCCATGTAGTACTTATCCAGGACAGGGACCGGCTGGAGGGTTCGACCCTCAAACTCAAACTGACCGATAACATCGGCGACATCAAGGACGCCCGTTACAGCGTCTACAACAATGCCGGCCAACTCATGCGCGGTCAGGCAAGCATCATCAATCTTCTGGGGCCGGATCGCTATGCGATGACGGACGCCACCTACACCACCTGCCCCGTCGGCAACGACGACTGGGTGATGAAGATGGACGACCTGCAACTGGATTACATCTCCAGCGTGGGCAGCGCGCGCCAGGTTCGCGTGGAGTACCTGAACACCCCCATCCTCTATACGCCCTGGCTGGATTTTTCCCTGGATAACAAACGCAAATCGGGCTTCCTGGCGCCGACCTATGGTGCCACCAACGAACGCGGACTGGAGGTGATCCTTCCCTGGTACTGGAATATCGCTCCCAACCGCGACGCCACCATTACCCCACGCGTAATGAGCAAGCGCGGACTCCAGGTGGGTGGCGAATTCCGCTATCTGGAACCCGCTTACAGTGGTGAGGTGACTCTGGAACTGCTGCCCAACGACCAGGTCAGCAATAACACCCGCTACCTGGGAAAAATCGCGCACCGGCAACGTTTCGACTCCCACTGGTCCGGCAACCTGTTTTACGAGAAAGTCTCGGACAACACCTATTTCACCGACCTCTCCAGCTTGGTCAGCCAGACTTCGCGGGTCAACCTGCTGCAGGAAGGCAACCTTTCCTATAACGCCGGCTGGTGGCAGGCCACGGGGCGCGTACAGGGTTACCAGACGCTTCAGAACCCCGCCGCGCCGATCGTGGCACCCTACCAGCGACTGCCGCAACTCACGCTCAGCGCAAACCGGAACAACCTCACAAACGCCGGCCTGAACATGGAATTCAGCAGCGAATTCGTGAGCTTCAATCAAACTTCCGGCAATCATGTGCAAGGCAGTCGCCTCTACGCCTACCCCAGCATCAGTCTGCCGATCAACACGCCTTACTCCACCTTCACGCCGCGCCTGGGTTGGCATATCACCCGCTACGCCCTGGACGATAGCACCCGCAACATGATGGACAACCTGGCCGCCGCGCCCGCAGGCGGATTCAGCAATGCAACCCGTAGCCTGCCCACCTTCAGCATGGATACCGGCTTGTTTCTCGAACGCGAAATGACTTTTCGCGATAGTGCCTACACCCAGACGCTGGAGCCGCGCGCTTACTACGTCTACATCCCTTACAAACAGCAGGCCAGCATTCCGGTCTTCGACAGCGGCGTCAGCGATCTTTCACTCGACCAGATGTTCCGGGAGAACCAGTACATCGGCGTCGACCGCATCAACGATGCCAACCAGATGACCCTGGCCGTCACCTCGCGCTTTCTGGAACAAGGCAGTGGCGCGGAACGCCTCCAGGTCACCTTGGGGCAGCGCTATTACTTTGCCGACCAGAAAGTCACCTTTCCCGGTGTCACCCCGCGCAGCCGCAACACCACCGACCTGCTCGCCCAGGTTTCCAGTCAGGTCAACCCCAAGCTGCGCCTCGCCAGCGGTCTGCAATACAACACCGACACCAATAGTCTGGTCAGAGCCAACCTGGGCGGCACCTGGCGTGAAGGGCCCGGCCGACTGTTCAACGCGGATTACCGCTACACGCAGGGCAGTCTCAACCAGATCGACTTCTCCGCCCAATGGCCGCTGGCCCCCAAGTGGCACGGCCTCGCCCGCCTCAATTACTCGATCCAGGAATCTCGCCTGGTTGAAGGCCTGGCCGGTTTCGAATACAACGCCGGCTGCTGGTCCCTGCGCGGCATTGTGCAAAGGCTGGCCACCAGCCAGACCACGGCTTCCAGCGCCTTCTTCCTGCAACTGGAACTCAACGGCTTGACCAAACTCGGCCCCAACCCCCTGGAAGTCCTCAAACGGAGCATCACCGGCTATGTCCCAAGCAGCGAACTCGCGACGCCCTACTCTGACCTTGCGCGCTAGCCTTTCCCGCCCGATCGCCGCCATCCTGCTCGCCGCCAGCCTGCTTGGCACGACTGGCGCCAAGGCGGCCCCACAGGATATCGACCGCATCGTGGCGGTGGTCAACAACGCGGTGATCACTCAATACGAACTGAAGAAGCGGGTCGAGCAAGTCATAAGCCAGCTTGCCAGCCAGAAGACGCAGGCGCCGCCGCGTCGCGTGCTGGAAAAACAATTACTGGAGCGCATGATCAACGAGCGCGCGCTCATGCAGATCGCGGAAGACACCAACATCCGCTTCGACGGCACCGCTCTGGACCGCGCCGTGGCCCGCATCGCCCAACAGAACAACCTCTCACCCGAAGAGTTCCGCAAAGCGCTGGAAGCCGAGGGCAGTGATTTCGCCGCCTTCCGTGAGCAGATCCGCTCGGAGATGACCATCGCCCGACTGAAGGAACGCGAGGTCGACAACAAGATCGTGGTCACCGATGCCGAGATCGATAACTTTCTCGCCAACCCCGCGCTGGATGCCAATCAGCAGGACGAATACAACCTCGCCCACATCCTGATTCTGGCCCCGGAAGGCGCCAGCCCGGAAAAGCTGGCGGAGTTGCGCGCCAAGGCGGAAAAAGCCCAGGCGGAACTTCAGGCCGGCACCCATTTCAGCCAGGTTTCCGCGGCCTACTCCGACGCCCAGAACGCACTGCAAGGCGGCAGCCTGGGCTGGCGCTCCGAGGGGCAACTGCCCAGCCTGTTTGCCCAAGTGGTCAGAACCCTGAAGCCGGGCGAGAGTTCTTCAGTAATTCAAAGCCCGAACGGCTTTCACATCGTCAAACTGGTGGACAAGCGCGGCAAGAATGTCCAACTGGTCGTGAAGCAGACCCGCGCGCGCCACATTCTGGTGAAGACCAACGAAGTGGTCAGCGATGACGACGCCCGCAACCGCCTACGCCTGCTCAAGGAACGGATCGAAAACGGCGCCGATTTCGCGGAACTGGCCAAGCTGCATTCCGACGACCTCTCCGCCAATCGCGGCGGTGAACTGAACTGGCTCAATCCCGGCGACACCGTGCCCGAGTTCGAGCGCGCGATGGACGCGCTGAAACCCGGCCAGGTCTCCGATCCGGTGCGCTCCCCCTTCGGCTGGCATTTGATTCAGGTGCAGGAACGGCGCGACCAGGACGTCACCCAGGAACGCAAGCGCCTGGAAGCGCGCCGCGCCCTACGCGACCGCAAGTCGGAAGAGGCCTTCGAGGATTGGGTACGGCAGGTGCGCGACCGCGCTTATGTGGAATACCGACTGGAGGAATAAAGGCTTCGGCGCGATTTTCGGCTGTGAGCCGATTACAGCGCTAACAACCTTGTAGCGCCGACGCCCTCGCTGGCGGCATCCGGCCAGTGATGCAGAAGCGCGCCGCGCAGCCGGAACCGCCTAGCAGCCTGTCGGACTTTGGTCGTCGATAGCGAGAAGCCGCCCCGACGAGCGCAGTTTTTGCCGGATTTGCTGCCGCATAGTCGAACTATGGGGCAACGGAGTCGTTGTCGCTTCAGCGACATTACGAATCCGGCGTACCCCTTGCGGGTGCAAGAATCCGGTGAAAAATGGGCCGTCGCGGTGGTTTCACAGCCGGCGATTCCAAAGTCCGACAGGCTGCTAGCACTCATGGATGGGGGACGGGCTTTGGTGGCGCTTCGGTTGTCTCGTATTGCCGGCCGAGGGCCGGCGAGGCGCCGGCGCTACAGCGTCAAAGAGCGTCCAGGCCGCGCGCCAGATCGTTTCGTAAATCCACCACCGCCTCCAGGCCCACCGCGACGCGGATGAGGCCGTCGCCGATGCCGGCGCCGGCGCGTTGTTCCGGGGTCATGCGGCTGTGGGTGGTGCTCGATGGGTGAGTGATGGTGGTGCGGGTATCACCCAGGTTGGCGGTGATGGACATGATCCGGGTGGCGTCGATCACTTTCCAGGCGGCGTCCTTGCCGCCCGCGACCTCGAAGGCAACGATGCCGCCTCCCGTTTTCTGCTGGCGCATGGCAAGTTCATGTTGCGGGTGCGAGGGCAGGCCGGGGTAGAACACGCGCGCGACCTTGGGATGCGCTTCCAGCCAGGTCGCCAATTCCAGCGCATTCTCGGAATGCGCCCGCATTCTCAGTCCCAGTGTTTCCAGACCCTTGTGCAGTACCCAGGCGTTGAACGCGGACAGCGTCGGGCCGGCGGTACGCAAGAAGGTATAGACGCCTTCCATCAAATCTTTCTTGCCCAGCACCGCGCCGCCCAGCACCCTGCCCTGCCCGTCCAGATACTTGGTGGCGGAGTGGATGACGATGTCGGCCCCCAACTCCAGCGGGCGTTGCAGGATCGGCGTGCAGAAGCAGTTGTCCACCGCCAGCCAGGCGCCGGCCGCGTGGGCGATGTCCGCCAGGGCGCGAATGTCGCTGACTTCGGTGAGCGGGTTGGAAGGCGATTCGAGGAAGAACAAACGGGTATTCGGCTTGATGGCCGCGCGCCATTCTTCCGGGTCGGTGGGCGAGACGAAGGTGGTCTCGACGCCGAAGCGTCCGAGAATGTTGCTGAACAGTTGCACCGTGGAACCGAAGATGGAGCGCGAGGCGACCACATGCTCGCCGGCTTTCATCAGGCCCATCACCGTGGCGAGGATCGCCGCCATGCCGGAGGCGAAGGCAACGCAACGCTCGGCGCCTTCGAGGGCGGCGAGGCGTTCCTCGAACATGGACACGCCGGGGTTGGTAAAGCGCGCGTAGATCGGCCCGGCCTCGGCGCCGGAGAAGCGCGCGGCGGCCTCGGCGGCGCTGGCGAAGACGAAGCTGGAAGTGAGGTACATCGCCTCGGAATGCTCGTTGAACTGGCTACGCACAGTGCCGGAGCGGACGGCCAGAGTTTCCGGCTGGAGGGGCTGATCCATGATGTGTATCCATATGACGTAGGGTGTGGTGAGCACGGCGAACCGCGCTGATCCAACCGGTCTTGCAAGATGCGGTTCGCCGCGCTCACCACATCCTACGAGTTATTCGCTCCCCGCCAGATTCAGGTCCATCTGCCGGGTGGAGGGCGCGGGGGTAGTGGGGATGTCGCCGTTTCTCTGGCCTTCCAGGCGGGCGAGATACTCCTCGCTGACGTCCCCGGTGATGTAGCAGCCGTCGAAACAGGAGGAGTCGAAGCGCGTCAATTTCGGGTTGACCTTACGGACAGCCGCGATGAGGTCGGCCAGGTCCTGATAGATCACGCCATCGGCGCCCAATTCGCGGGCGATTTCCTCGTCGTTGCGGCCGTTGGCCAGCAGTTCCGCGCGCGTCGGCATGTCGATGCCATAGACGTTGGGAAAGCGCACCGGCGGCGAGGCGGAGGCGAAGTACACCGACTTGGCGCCCGCCTCGCGCGCCATCTGGATGATTTCCCGGCTGGTGGTGCCGCGCACGATGGAGTCGTCCACCAGCAGCACATTCTTGCCCTTGAATTCCACGCACATGGCATTGAGTTTCTGGCGCACCGACTTCTTGCGCGAAGCCTGGCCAGGCATGATGAAGGTGCGGCCGATGTAACGGTTCTTGATGAAGCCCTCGCGGTACGGCAGGTTGAGCTTGTAGGCCAGTTGCAGCGCCGAGGGCCGGCTGGTGTCCGGGATCGGAACGACCACGTCGATGGGCAGATGGCTGAAATCGCGCTTGATCTTCTCGGCCAGGAATTCGCCCATGCGCAAACGCGTCTCGTAGATGGAAGCGCCATCCATGATGGAATCGGGACGGGCGAAATAGACGTATTCAAAAATGCAGGGGGTGAATTCGCTGGGCGCGACACACTGCCGGCTGTGGAATTCGCCGGCGCAGCTGATCAGAACCGCCTCGCCCGGCGCCACATCGCGCACCACATGGAAGCCGGTCGGCTCCACCGCGACGCTCTCGGAAGACACGATCCAGTCGGTGCCGTCATCGGTTTCCTGGCGCCCGACCAACAGAGGGCGAATGCCGTTGGGGTCGCGGAAGGCGAGCAGGCCGAAGCCGGCGATCATCGCCACCACGGCATAGGCGCCCTTGCAGCGGCGGTGCACCCCGGCGACGGCGTTGAACACGTCGTCGACCGTGAGGCGATGCCCGTGCACCGCTTCCTGCAACTCGTGCGCGAGGACGTTGAGCAACACTTCCGAATCGGAACCGGTGTTCACATGGCGCAGATCGTCCATGAACAACTCGCGTTGCAGCGTCTCGGTATTGGTGAGGTTGCCGTTATGCGCGAGGACGATGCCGAATGGCGAATTCACATAGAACGGTTGCGCCTCGGCCGGGCTGGAAGCGCTGCCGGCGGTGGGATAACGCACATGGGCGATGCCGCTGTTGCCGATCAGGTTGCGCATGTCGCGCGTGCGGAACACATCGCGCACCATGCCCAGATTCTTGTGCATGTGGAACATGTTGCCGTCCATGGTGACGATGCCGGCGGCATCCTGGCCACGGTGTTGCAGCAGTTGCAACGCGTCATAGAGCGGTTGGTTGACGGGTTGGCTGGAGACGATGCCGACGATGCCGCACATGGAAAAAACCTCAGTGGTATTGAATCAGGGCTGCCATATCGGCCGGCAACCACGGTTTGAGCTTGACTGCCGCCTGTTCCAGATGGCCGTGGATCAGGGAAGCCTGCCAGGCATGCGTTTTCGGCAAGGCGGTCAACCCGGCCAACAGGGTGAGCATAAGCAGAATAAGGCTGCCGCGCGCCGCCCCGAACAGGCCGCCCAGCAGACTGTCGTAAGGCCCCATGCCGGCCACCTTGACCAGGCCACCGACCGCGGCGGACAACAAGCTGGCCGCGATCAGCACGGCCACGAAAATCACCACCAGGGATGCCGCGTGGCTGAGCGCGGGCGCGTCCAGGCCAGGTATCCAGGGCGCCAGCACCGGCGCGAACGACTTGGCGGCATAGAAGGCCACGAACCAGGAGAGCAGGGAAAGCACCTCGCGGGTCAAACCGCGCATCAGGCCGAGGACGGCGGAAAACGCGAAGATTCCGAGCGCGATCAGGTCCATCGAACTCATGGCAATGTCATGGCCCCAGCATGACCGACGTAAAACCCTTGGCCTTGAGCTTGGCCTGCATTTCCAGCGCGCGATCTTTTTCCGGAATCGGCCCCACTCTTACCCGGTATTGCCCATTGGAATCGGCCGTGCCCACCCTGAAGCCAGCGGCGGCGACCTTCTCCTGCAATTGCCGGGCATTGCTTTCGCTGGTGAAGGCGCCCAGTTGCAGATAGAAACCGTGGCTGGCGAAGGCGCCGGTCGGCTTGGGCAAGGGCGGTGGCGGCTTCACGGCGGCTTTGTCGAGTTCTTTCTCCGTGACTTTCTCCACGGCTTTATCGCTCTTGCCGGCTGTGGCTTCGACCGGCGTGGTGGCGGGAGCCGGTTTGGCGGCGGGCGGCGGCAAGGTCGGCTCGGCCAACTGTGGCGATGGTCCCTCCACATCCACGGCGGCGGGCAGAGCGGGCGCCGTCTCGGATGCCGCTTCGAACGCCGAGCTTGGCGCGGGAATGCGAATGTCCACATCCGGTCCCAGCGGCCTCGGCTCAGGATCGAACAACATGGGCAGGATCAGCACGGCACTGAGCGCAATCGCGATAGCGCCAACCAGACGGCGCCGAGCACGACGACGCAATGCCATCTGGTCCTGCGTCAAAGCATCCTGGGTCGCGGAGATATCAGCCATGCGGGTTCGTGGAGTGTTCGAGAGCGGCCATCACTTCGGCCACGGTATGGAAGGAACCGAAGGCGGCGATTGTATCAGCCGACCCCGCCAGTCGACACGCGGCTTGCCAAGCACCGGCGACATCGTCATGGACCTGATACTTGAGCGAACGTGCCGCCAGGTACTCGCCCAGGGCCGCGCCAGGCAGCCCACGCGGCCCGGACAGACCGGCCACGTGCCAGTAGGCGACATGGGCCGCGAGCGGCTCGATCACCCCGTCCACATCCTTGTCCGCCAGCATAGCGAATACGGCGTGGATGTTGCCTGTAGGTGGCAAGTCGGCGAGATTCGCGGCCAGCGCGCGCGCCGCATGCGGGTTATGCGCCACATCGAGGATGCGCAGGGGTGCCTGGCCGACCACCTGAAAACGCCCGGGCTGACGCGCCGCCGCGATGCCGGCTCGAATCGATTGCATCGGCACGGGCAGACGCTCGCGCAGCGTATACAGGGCGGCGATGGCGCAGGCGGCGTTGCCAAGCTGATGCAGGCCTGGCATGGCGGGGCGCGGCAAGGCGGGATATGCCGTCTCACGCACCCGGCAGGTCCAGCCGCGCGCTCCCACTTCCACGTGGATGTCTGACCCCAGACGAAGAAGATCGGCACCGATGGCGGCGGCATGGTCGAGCAGGCTGACGGGCGGGTTCGCGTCACCGCAGATGGCCGGACGGCCGCCCCGATAAATGCCGGCCTTCTCGAAACCGATCAGTTCGCGGGTGTCGCCGAGGAAAGCCTGGTGGTCGAGGTCCACACTGCTGACCACGGCGCAATCGGCGTCCCACAGGTTCACCGCGTCGAGGCGGCCGCCGAGGCCCACTTCCAGGACGGCGACATCGACGCCGGCTTCCTGGAACAACCACACCGCGGCCAGCGTGCCTTGCTCGAAATAGGTCAGGGGTGTGGCGCCACGCGCGGCTTCGACCGCCGCCAAGGCGCGGCACAGATCGGCATCACTGGCCTCATTGCCCGCGATCCGAACGCGCTCGTTGTAACGCAGCAGATGCGGCGAGGTGTAACAGCCGACGCGATAGCCGGCCGCATCCAGCATGGCTTCCAGATAGGCGCAGACAGAACCCTTGCCGTTGGTGCCGCCCACCGTGACCAGAGGGAAGGCCGGATGCAACATGAGCCGGTCGGCCACCGCGCGCACCCGTTCCAGGCCAAGCACGATAGTGGTGACATTGCGCGCTTCGAGATGAGCCAGCCAGCCGGCAAGGTTAACCGCCTCCCCTCCCCCACCGGGGTACCGAAGGGTAGGGGCTTTATCAGAGGGGCTGGGGGAGAGGGAACCCGGTATGGAAAACAAACGTGGTCAGATCAGGCTGATGTCCGCGCGAGTACCGAACGGCTCAGTTCGGCGTCGGCTTGCGCATGAGTTGCGCGCACATGCGCGCCAGCGCGCGCTTCATCTCGCGGCGGTCAATGATGCGATCGACCGCGCCATGTTCCACCAGGAATTCGGCGCGCTGGAAGCCTTCCGGCAGGGTCTCGCGCACAGTCTGTTCGATCACACGCGGGCCGGCGAAGCCGATCAGGGCCTTCGGCTCCGCCACAATCACATCGCCCAGCATGGCGAAGCTGGCGGAGACACCGCCCATGGTCGGATCGGTCAACACCGAGATGAACGGCAGGCGATTGGCGGAAAGCTGGGTCAGCGCGGCCGAGGTCTTGGCCATCTGCATGAGCGAGGTCAAACCCTCCTGCATGCGCGCGCCACCGCTGGCGGAAATACAGATGAACGGCTTCTTGTCGCGGATCGAGGCCTCGACACCACGCACGAAACGCTCGCCCACCACCGAACCCATCGAACCGCCCATGAAGCGGAACTCGAACGCCGCCACAGTCACCGGCACCCCCAGCATGGAACCTTCCATGACCACCAGGGCATCCTTTTCATCGGTCTCCCGAGTGGCATCGATGATGCGGTCGCTATAACGCTTGCTGTCCTTGAACTTGAGCGCGTCCATAGGCAAGACATTGGCGCCGATCTCGTTGCGGCCTTCCTCATCCAGCAGCAAATCCAGCCGCTTGCGCGCGCCGATCCGGAGATGGTGGCCGCACTGCGGGCAGACATGCTGGCTTTGCCCCAGATCCGCCGCGTAGAGCACGGCTTCACAGGACGGGCACTTGTTCCAGATGCCCTCGGGCACCACTTTCTTGCTCGCTTCGACACGCCGCTTGATCTTCGGGGGAATGAGTTTCTGGAACCAGCTCATGACATTTCCTTTAGTTATCCAGGGCGGCGCGCACGCCGGCCACGAAATTCTTCACATTATCGAGCATCGCCTCGGGCGCTGATTGCTCGATCTCCTGCACGATGCGCGAACCGATCACCACCGCGTCCGCCACCGCCGCCACTTGCCGCGCCGTTTCCGCGTCGCGGATGCCAAAGCCCACGCCCACCGGCAAGCCGGTCGCCGCATGGATGGCGGGCAGGCGCGCGGCGACTTCGCTCATGTCGATGCTCGCCGCGCCGGTCACGCCTTTCAGCGAGACGTAATAGATGAAGCCGCGCGCCAGCTTCGCCACCGCCGCGACCCGCGCGACCGGCGTGGTCGGCGCCAGCAGATAGATGTTGTCCAGCCCGGCGGCGGCGCATTTCGCCGCGAATTCGTCGGACTCCTCGGGCGGGTAATCCACCGTCAGCACCCCATCCACCCCGGCGTCGGCGGCGGCGCTACAGAAGCCATCCCAGCCCATCGCCTCGATCGGATTGGCATAGCCCATCAGCACTACCGGCGTGCCGGCGTTGGTCTTGCGGAATTCGGTGACCATGGCCAACACATCGCGCAGACCGACGCCGTGTTTCAACGCCCGCTCGCTGGCCCGCTGGATGGTCGGCCCATCCGCCATCGGGTCGGAGAACGGCACCCCCAGCTCCAGGATGTCGGCACCGCCTTGCACCAGCGCGTGCATTAGCGGCACGGTATTGCCAGGCGCCGGATCGCCGGCAGTGATGAAGGGAATCAGGGCCTTGCGGCCGTGGGCTTTGAGTTGAGTGAAGGTTTGGCCAATTCGGCTCATGGGTCAGTAATCCAAACAGAATGGTTCTGCGGTGGGAATAACACAAACACCTATTGCCCGCAGAAATTAATAATTAGCCCCTGAATTCATTGAAGAATTGCTCATCAATTTCATAGGCAGTTACGGGCCTGAGCCCCAGTTCGAGGTGCTCAAGCATATCCACAAGTTTCTCTCCATCTATTAGTTCAATAGGCGGGACCCCATCACGTGATGCTTCGCGGCGAGCCTCGGCAGTAAATGTGCCAGTTGTAATGATGATTCCCTTATCGGCACGCCCTGCCATCGCTCCGCGAAAATCACGGACGTGTGAAGGAGAAACAGATTTTCGGTAACGCTTACATTGAAACAATACTTTAAATGAAACGAGTGGATTTATTTGGAGAGTGCCGTATCCATCAATCCCTTCATCGCCACTGCTACCTGTGACTACAACTTGGACAAAACCAGCCTCACGAAGCAGGCGTTGGGCCAAACGTTCAAAGCCAGCCGGAGGTAAATTAAGAAGCAAATCGACAATATCATTCCGGTAGTCATTTGATGTTGTACCAGTCCCTTCTGCAACTTGCTCTGCTATAGGCTCTTTAATATTCGCCTTTGCACGTCGTTGTTCCTGGAAGACACGAACCCACTTCAAGAATATTTCACGTGATTCAACTGGAGTGAGGCTTGTACTACGCCCACGCTCGGTCAGGCTCCATACGCCACGTTTAGAGGAATCAATAAATCCCTCTCGCACAAGGTAGAATCTCGCCCACGCCACCTGATTACGATAGCGAGATTCACCGGATGGAAGAAGTTCATTCTGAATTTCATCGGCAAGAGCTAAGTCTTGAGCAATCTGTTCAACAACTTCATCTGGTGTTCCCGACCCACCCAATCCGCGAAGAGCATCAAGCAGTGGACCAAAATACCGAACGAATTGAGCGCCTTCTTCTTTTTTCTGCTTTGTCATGATTATGCGCACTTGAGCCGTGCAACCTTCAGTTCCGGAACTGGCTCACCATTGGTGATGAGTTCAGCAGCCACACCGCGCACCAGCACGGAAATACCTTCCAACGCCTCGCCGCCTGTCGGCGCCAGGTGAGAAAGACTCGGATATTCGGCGCACAGACCAACATATTCACCATCTTCCCCGGACCAGGTAACACGATATGTGTAATGGCCAGGTTTAATCATTCCAGTCATAGGCTCATTTCACTAAGCCTTGCCGCCAGCCATCGCTGAAAAGAGCTTTGGCTTTCCCCCGACGGCTTACCTTCCAGCAAACCAATCAGGCTAATGTCTTCGTCCAATTCTTCCCAGTGAATCCCTGACCCCTGGCCGATCAGGCGCCAGTTGCCGCGCTCCTTCGCGGAACCGCTGGCCAGGCGCGGATACCACGCCAATGGCACCGAAATGCTGCGACCATCACGCAGGTCAACACTCAATGTGTCTTCGCTGACCGAGACATCCACGGCCATCGGCATATCGATTTCAATCGTGCTGACAGTAAGCATTCCATGCCTCCTTCAACTCAAATTGATGCTCCGTCACCATGCGCTGGACTTTCGCTATCTCGGCGCGCGGAAAACCACCGCTGGAAGCCAGTCGCACAGGAGATAGCCAGAACTTGGCGATATCGTCGTCCCGCTCAACGTGGATATGGGAAGGCTCGCCGCAATCACTGGCATAGAAGAAATACCGGTAGGGATACTCTCTCAGCGCGGTGGGCATGACCGATCAAAGCTCAATCCCCGCCAGCTTCGCCACCGTATTGATGTCCTTGTCACCCCGGCCGGACAGGTTCACCAGCAGAATCTGGTCCTTGTCCATGGTCGGCGCGATCTTGGCGGCGTGGGCGAGGGCGTGGCTGGATTCCAGGGCGGGGATGATGCCCTCGTAGCGGCACAGGTTGTGGAACGCGGCCAGGGCTTCATCGTCGTTGATAGCGACATATTCGGCGCGGCCGATGTCCTTGAGGTAGCTGTGTTCCGGGCCGACGCCGGGGTAGTCGAGGCCGGCGGAAACCGAGTGGGTTTCGATGACCTGGCCGTTGGCGTCCTGCATCAGGTAGGAACGGAAGCCGTGCAGCACGCCGGGCGTGCCGGCATTCAGGGGGGCCGCGTGCTGGCCGCTACTGATACCGTGGCCGCCGGCTTCGACGCCGATCAGGCGCACGCCTTCGACCGAAATGTAGGGATGGAAGATGCCGATGGCGTTGGAGCCGCCGCCGACGCAGGCGATGACGGCATCCGGCTGGCGGCCGAGCATTTCGGCCATTTGTACCTTGGATTCCTCGCCAATCACGCACTGGAAGTCGCGCACCAGCATCGGGTAAGGGTGCGGGCCGGCGGCGGTGCCGAGAATGTAGAAGGTGGATTCTACGTTGGTGACCCAATCGCGCATGGCTTCGTTGAGCGCGTCCTTCAGCGTCCTGGAGCCGGATTCGACGGCCACCACCTTGGCGCCGAGCAGCTTCATGCGGAACACGTTGGGCGACTGGCGGATGACATCCTCGGCGCCCATGTAGACCACGCATTCCATGCCATAGCGGGCGGCGACGGTGGCGGAGGCGACGCCATGCTGGCCGGCGCCGGTTTCCGCGATCACCCGTTTCTTGCCCATGCGCCGGGCCAACAAGGCCTGGCCGATGGTGTTGTTGATCTTGTGCGCGCCGGTGTGGTTGAGGTCTTCGCGCTTGAGGTAGATCTGCGCGCCGCCGAGGATTTCCGACCAACGTTTGGCATGGTAGATGGGACTGGGGCGGCCGACATAATGGCGCAGTTCGTGATGGAATTCAGCCAGGAAATCGGGGTCGTGGCGGGCGGCCTCGTATTCCTGCTTGAGTTCGTCCAGCGCGGCCATCAGGGTCTCGGCGACGAAGACACCACCGTAGGGGCCGAAGTGGCCTTGGGCATCGGGCTGCTTATATTCCAACTGCGGCATGTGCATTTCTGATTTCCTTGATGAAGGCGGCGATTTTCGCCGCGTCCTTGATTCCCTTGCTCGATTCCACACCACTGCTGACATCCACCGCCCAGGGACGAACCGTGTAAACGGCGGAGGCCACGTTGTCGGGAGTCAGGCCACCGGCCAGCAGCATCGGCCTGGGCAAATCACGAGGGATCAAATCCCAGTCGAACCGTTCGCCGGTGCCGCCATGCGCCGCCTCGCTCCAGGCATCCAGCAACCAGCCTTGAGCGTCGGCATAAGTGGCGGCGGATTGTAGCAAATCGGCTCCCGGCCTTACCCGGAAGGCCTTGAGATAAGGCACGCCGAAAACGCGGCAGAAATCCGCCGTTTCCTCGCCGTGGAATTGCAGGACATCCGGGCGCACGGTTTTCAATACGGCTTCCACTTCGGCGGCCGTTGGGTTGACGAACAGGGCGACGGTGGAAACGAAGGGCGGCAACGCGCGGGCGATCTCGCGCGCATGTTGCGGCGTGACATGGCGCGGGCTTTTACCGACGAAGACCAGTCCGATGGCATCGGCGCCGGCCTGGGCGGCGGCCAGACCATCTTCGATGCGGGTAATGCCGCAGATTTTTACTCGGGTCATGGGAATTTCGGATTTCGAATTTCGAATTTCGGAGGACGTAGGATGTGGTGAGCGCGGCGAACCGCATCGATTTGGCGCGTGCGGCATGATGCGGTTCGCCGCGCTCACCACATCCTACACAATTGATTTCATTGGCGGCGTATCAGGTAACCCGAAACAGGGATCGTAGCGCACGCCCGCCAGATACAAGCCATCCGGCGCGAAGGTGGCGGCGGCGCGAGTGCGGTCGCGGCCCGCGAGCACTTCCGCCAGCCATTCCGGCGGACGCCGCCCGAGGCCGACGCGGAGCAGGCCCCCGACCATGTTGCGTACCTGGTGGTGGAGGAAAGCATTGGCACGGAACTGGAAGGTCAACATCTCTCCGTCGCGCGTGATGCTGGCCTCGCGCAGTTCACGGATGGGGCTGTTCGCCTGGCACTCGGCGGCGCGGAAAGCGGAAAAATCGTGGGTGCCGATCAGGTAGGCGGCGGCGACATTCATCGCCGCTTCGTCGATCTCGCCGTGCATCCAGCCCACTCGCCCGGCCAGCAGGGCGGGACGCACCGGGCGGTTGAGCAGGAAATAACGATAGAGCCGCTCCCGCGCGGAAAAACGGGCGCTGAAATCCTCCGTCACCACGCGCGCCCACAAGACCGAGACGCTATCCGGCAGATGCGCGTTGACGCCGCGTACCCAGGCTTGTAGCGGTCGCGAATGATGGGCATCGAAATGCGCGACCTGCGCGCTGGCGTGGACGCCGGCATCGGTACGTCCCGCCGTCACGGTGCTCACCGGGGCGCCATGGATCACGGCGAGCGCGCGCTCCAGGTGATCCTGCACGGTGTTGCCGTCAGGCTGGGTCTGCCAGCCGTGGAAAGCGCGGCCGTCATATTCCAGGCCCAGGGCTATGCGCTGAACCATAGCAACAGGATTCCTATGAGTGCGGGAAGGACCATATCTCGTGCTTGCATGGTGTGTATTTCCAGGTGAACCGTTGTCGGCAAATCCGCGCCCAGGTCTTCGCCGAACAGGCGGCGTAGATTGCCGCGCCCCCGTTCCAATCCTTCGATGGCGCGCAGGGTCAGACCGAGGCGCAGGGCGGCGCGTTCCACATCGAGCCCAAGCCGGGTGAAAGGCCGCAACAGGGTGTAAACACCGGCCATCAGCGACGCGGTAGGCAATCGCAACACCAGCACATCCAGCCAGAGCAGGAGCACCAGCAAGCGCAAGGCCTGCTGGCCACCGCGCGCGAGGCCTTCATGAGTCGGCGATGCCGCGCCCAGCCAGGACAAGGCGGGCTCACCCGGCAGGCTGTAGGCATAACCCAGGAACAGCACCAGCAACAACCAGCGTGTGCGCCAGACCAGACGCCAAGGTTGGCGCGAAAAGTCCGCGGCCAAAGCAAGAACCAGCAACAACGGCAGCCATAAAAAAGGCAGCCCCGGGATTGCCAGGGCTGCCAGGAGATAGATCAGGATGCGGCTTGCCGGGTGCACGGGTTGGCCTATAAGGCTCCCCTCAGCCCGCCTCGGCCAACAACTTGTCGGCGTCGGATTTCTGTAGCGCATCCCCCTCGCCCAGCACTTCCTGAAGGATTTCGCGAGCACCTTCCTTGTCACCCATTTCCAGATAGGCGCGGGCCAGATCGAGCTTGGTATTCACTTCTTCCCACAACTCGGGATCGGCCACTTCTTCGCTGGGCGGCGTGGCGGCCACCGGTGGCGTTTCGAGTTCCGGCTCGGGAGCGGGAGCCGGAGCGGGCGGGGGCTCGACCAGGGGCGCGGGGGCGAACTCATCGACCATGTCGAAAGCAAAGTCGTCCGCGGGCGCGAATGCTTCGATCTCCGCCTCAGCCTCTTCAACCGGAACGGGAGCCGGCATTTCATTCAGTGCGGAAGCGACGGGTTCGGGCTCGGGTTCGGATTCCAGTTCGAGATCGATCCCGGATAGATCGAGCACCGGGACAGATTCGATCTCCTCGGTCGGCTCGGCTACTTCGTCGAAGACCGGGGAAGCGGCGAACTCCAGCCCCGAATCCTGCCAGGAAGGCGGTTCGCTCGCCTCTGGGGCTTCGGGCATGGGCTCCGTGTCCATCTCCTCGGGTTCCGCAGCGGGAACCGGCGCGGAGGGCATATCCCAATCCAGATCATCCTCGGCGAACGACATGGGTTCCACCGCCGTGGGAGCCACCGGAGCGGCTACGGCCGGTTCGAATTCAAGCGCGAAGTCGTCGTCCAAGGGGGCGGCGCTGTAGGCCTCCTGCTTGGGCGCGGAGCGCATCGGGGCGAACGTTTCGGGAGCGGGCGCCTCCTCACGCCGACCAAATGGTGCCGCTGCGGGTGCCGGAGTCGGGATGTCGAAATCGTCGTCGCTTCCCATGGAAGGCGCCGGGGTATCCCAGTCGTCCATTTCGTCCAGACTCTGTGAGATGTTGCTTTGCGGGGCGGGAGCGGCGGCGGCCGGCGCGGGGGCGGACGGCTGGCCATTCGCTTTGGGCGCGAACGGGGAAGCGACGGGAATATCGGAAGCGGTGGCGCGATAAAGCGGATTGGATGGATCGATGCTGCGCCCCATCTCGGCCGCGCGTTGCCAGACCGGCGTTCCCTGTCCACCGAGGCCGGCGTACAACTCGCTCGCGATCGTTTCGAAGGCCAGGGTGTCCTTGCGCGCGGCGTAGATCTCCAGCAATTTGAGCGCGATTTCGTGGCGGGTGGGATCCTTGTTAAGCGCTTCCTTGAGGATTTCCTCGGCCTGGGCATCACGGCCGTAGGCCATGTAGACCTCGGCCTCGGCGATGGGGTCGACCTCATGGGTATCGATCGCTCCCAATCCGAGGCGGCTGAAATCGGTCAACAACATGCTGCCTTCGGTGTTGGCGCCGGCACCCGCGCCGTTATTGGACGACGGGGAGGACGTGGCGTTGAACACGGCGTTGTTCTTGAATTCCCCGCCGGTCATGATGCTGTCTTCGAACTTGTTGAGCCCCTGGCGGCGGCGACTGCCCACCATCATCATCCACAGCAACACCGACAGCAGCACGGCGGCGACGATGCCACCGATGTAGAGCGGATTGCTGATGAAGGTGGAAATCCAGCTGGAACTCGACTGTTCCACCGGAGCCGGCAACACCACGGGCGCGGGAGTCGGCTTCGCCGCCACCACGGGCGGGGGCGCGGCGGGAGCGGGAGCGGCCTCATGCACTTGCGCCACAGGCGTCGGGACGGGCGCGGCCGGTGCCGCGGGCGCGGCGGCGGGAGGCGCTTTGGCGGCTTCCTGCGCCTTGAGTTCGAGCAACTTCTGCATATCGCGCACGGTGCGCTCGAGTTGCCCTACCCGGTCTTGCGCTTCCTGCAACGCGCGGCCTCTGGAGGCCAGTTCTTCTTCCAGCACGTGCAGCTTTTCCTGAACCTTGCCGTCCGGCCGGCCGGCGCCACCGGGTTCGCCCTTGGAAAGCTTGAGCATGTCCCTGGGCGCGGCGGCCGCGGGTGGAGCCTTCTCATCGGCCTTGGGCGCGAGTTTTCCGGCGGCGGCATCCGGCGCCTTGGCAGGCGGCGCTTCCTCGGCCATTTCCGCCACTTTCTTGCGGTAGGCGTGCCAGTCGGCGGCATGGCTTTGCAGGGTACGGGCGGCCTGCGCGGGTGATATCTGGAGATGAACCGTTTCCGCATCCGGCACATTGAGTACCTGGCCGCGCTTGAGACGGTTCACGTTGTCCGCGAAAAACGCATCCCGGTTGGCCTGATAGAGGCCGACCATCATCTGTTCGAGGGTCACGCCGTCCTGCTTCACCTTGCCCGCGATGCCGCGCAACGTCTCGCCGCTCTGGACCGGGCCATAGTGTTTGGGCTTACGGGGCGGGGCCGCTTCCGGCACCCTGGGTCGGGCGGGTTCCGCGACGGTCTTGCGCTCCGGCGCGGGCGCGGCGGCCGACTGCGCCGGGCGCGCGGCTTCGGGAGCGATGACAGGCTGGACCGGGGCCGGCGCTCTGGCTTCGGCCGGCGGATCCAGCAGGACGGTGTATTCACGCAGGAGGCGACCGGAATTCCAGTTGACCTCGATCAGCATATCCAGAAACGGATCGGCGATAGGCGCGCTAGAGCTGACACGAATGACCGGCTGCCCATTCGCGCGCTGATCGACGCTGAAGCGCAAAGTGGCAAGCGCCTCGGTGCGGTCGATGCGCGCCTGTCTGAAGGCATCCGCGCCCGCAAGTCGCGCGGTCACTCCGGGGAGTTCGTCCTTGTTGACGGAAAGCAGTTCGATCTCGGCCTTGAGCGGCTGCCCCAAGGCAGATTGAACGCTGAGTTTGCCCAGGCCGGCGGCTTCCACTCCCCCCACCGCAAACAGCAACGCCCACAACAACCCGCTGATTTTCATGGTTTTACGCATCTCTCCGCCCTTATGTCCTCTAACCCTGATGCCGCAACGGCATGCGCCAACGACCCGAACCCACACGATTTATTGAAGTCTCTCATGGGGTTATGCGCGCTATTTGAAGGAATGCTCACGTTAGCATCGAATTTGTCGGCTTATCAATCCAATTTTCCACGACCCCCACGATCTGCGCGGCTTCCAGGCGCAGTGGGTCGAATACCAGCCAGAGTTTGAGATGATTTTCCCCGGCCTGGATGCGCCCGATGAACACGTCGTCGCTGTCCGCCGCGTCGGTGGCCGGCGTCGGGATACCGGCGGGCAATTCGCTTTCCATCAAGGTAACGCCATCGGCGCGAGCAAACGCCTGACGCAACTTCTCCATATCCACGGCCTTTTCGACCCGAACATGCAGCATGACGGCGGCGCCGAAGAAGATCGGCGCCTGAATACTGCTGTAGCCGACCTCGACCGTGTTGCCCAGCAGACGGGCGGTAGCCTCGGCCAAACTTGCGTCGTATGTCTGATCAGACAGCGGCATCAGATTGAAGGCAATCTGCAACGGAAACACCTCGGGGTCCGGGCTGGCCAGATTGAACAGGCCACGTGTCTGGTTGGACAGTTCATCAACGCCGACCTTGCCGGCCATCGCCACGGACAGCGCAACGAAGGCCTCCGCGCTATGCGCGCCGGCCAGCGCGTCGATCACCCTGAGCACACGCGCCACGACCACGGCGGGAGCGGGCTCTATTCCCGCCACGCCGACCACCGGCATGGCCGGCCGCGCCGCGAGTGCCTGCACAGCCAGACTTTGCGCGGCCGCCGCGCGGGTCGCGACGACCAACGCCTGGGTCTGATTGAAGTCGAATTCGGCCTCGGTCATACAAGGCCAATCCTTGCCGGCAAAAGCAACGGTGGCTTCGGTGTCGTTCAGGGTCAGCGGATACAACTTGCCGATGGCGACTTCGCGTTCTTCCAGCAAACGCAGGACGGCTTCGCCCAGAGGGTCGTCCGCCCCCAGAACAGCCAGATCGAAATGGGAAGTGGCGTCGCTCACCCTCATGCTTCCAGCAGGATGCGCAACATGCGGCGCAATGGCTCGGCCGCGCCCCAGAGGAGCTGATCGCCGACGGTGAAGGCGGTCAGGTATTCCGGTCCCATGTTGAGTTTGCGCATGCGCCCCACCGGCACGGTGAGGGTGCCGGTAACGGCGGCGGGCGTCAGTTCGCGCATGGTGATTTCGCGGTCGTTGGGCACCACTTTCACCCAGTCGTTATGCGCGGCGATGATCGCGTGGATTTCGTCCAGCGGCACATCCTTGGTCATCTTGATGGTCAATGCCTGGGAATGGCAGCGCATGGCGCCAACCCGCACGCAGAGGCCATCGATGGGAATTTGATTATCGGAACGGCCGAGAATCTTGTTGGCTTCCACCTGCGCCTTCCACTCTTCCTTGGACTGGCCGGAAGCCAGGGCCACGTCGATCCAGGGAATCAAGTTGCCGGCCAGGGGCACCGGCCAGGCTTCCAGCGGATAGCGGTCGGAACGGATGTAGTCGGCCACCTTCTTGTCGATTTCCAGGATCGCGGAAGCGGGGTCGGCCACCAGATCGGCCACTTCGCCGTGGACCGCGCCCATCTGCTTGATCAACTCGCGCATGTTGCGCGCGCCCGCGCCGGAAGCGGCCTGGTAGGTCATGGGAGAAATCCACTCGATCAGGCCGGCGTCAAACAGGCCGCCAATGGCCATGAGCATCAGCGACACGGTGCAGTTGCCGCCGACGTAAGTCTTCACGCCACCAGAGATGCCGTTCTTGATCACGTCCTTGTTGACCGGATCGAGGATGATGATGGCTTCGTCCTTCATGCGCAGCGCGGAAGCGGCGTCGATCCAGTAGCCGTTCCAACCCGCCGCGCGCAGCTTCGGGTACACCTCTTTCGTGTAATCGCCGCCCTGGGCGGTGATGATGATGTCCATCGACTTCAGTTCGTCAACGGACATCGCGTCCTTCAGGGGTGGAACGTCCTTGCCAATGGCGGGCCCTTTGCCGCCCACGTTGGAGGTGGTGAAGAACACCGGATCGACAAGATCGAAATCCCGTTCTTCCATCATCCGGCCCATGAGCACCGAGCCCACCATGCCGCGCCAACCGATCAGACCTACTCGTTTCATTTCAATGACCTCGATTCATCAATGCATTACATCGCGGCGACGACGGCATCGCCCATCGCCGAACACGATACTTTATTACTACCCTCGGTCCAGATGTCGCCGGTGCGATAGCCCTGGGCGATGACCTTTTTCACCGCGTTCTCGATGCGGTCGGCCGTGGCCATGTCGGCGAAGGTGTAGCGGTACATCATCGCCACGGAAAGGATCGTCGCCAGCGGATTGGCGATGTCTTTTCCGGCGATGTCCGGGGCGGAACCGTGGATCGGCTCGTACATGCCCTTGTTGTTCTCGTCCAGCGAGGCGGAGGGCAGCATGCCGATGGAGCCGGAGAGCATGGAAGCCTGATCGGAGAGGATGTCGCCGAAGATGTTGCCGGTGACGATCACGTCGAACTGCTTCGGGTTCTTCACCAGCTGCATGGCGGCGTTGTCCACATACAGGGTGGACAGTTCGACTTCCGGATAATCCTTCGCCACCTCGGCCACCACGTCGCGCCACAGCTCCGAGCACTCCAGGACGTTGGCTTTTTCCACCGAGCACAGACGCTTGTCGCGCTTCATGGCGATGCCGAAGGCCACATGCGCCACCCGGCGCACTTCGGATTCCGAATAAATCATGGTGTTGAAGCCGACCCGCTCGCCATTGCGAATCTCGATGCCGCGCGGCTGGCCGAAATACACGTCGCCGGTCAGTTCCCGCACGATCATGATGTCCAGCCCCGCCACCACTTCCGGCTTCAGCGAAGACGCGCCGGCCAGCTCCGGATAGAGCAGCGCCGGACGCAGGTTGGCGAACAGATTGAGTTCCTTGCGGATGCGCAACAGGCCGCGCTCCGGGCGCAGCGGCCGATCCAGCTTGTCGTATTGCGGCCCGCCGACGGCACCCAACAGCACGGCATCCGCCGCCTTCGACAACTTCAGGGTCGATTCCGGCAGCGGATCGCCCTCGGCGTCATAACCGGCGCCGCCGATCGTGCCGAATTCCATTTCGATCTTGGCGCCATCGCGCTTGAGAACGTCGAGAACCTTCACCGCTTGCGCGACGATTTCCTTGCCAATGCCGTCACCCGGCAATACCGCGAGTTTCATAACTTGTCCTTTCAGGCAAACAACCACGATGCCTCAGCTTTGCGGCGGGCTTCGTAGGCTTTGATTTCATTGGTAAATTTCAGGGTCAGCGCGATGTCGTCGAGGCCGTGCAACAAGCGGTGCTTGCGCTCGCCGTCGACTTCGAAGGAGATCACCTCATGGGTCGGGGTGGTCACGGTTTGCGCGGCGAGGTCGATGGTGAGGCGGTAGCCTTCGCTCGCTTCGGTTTCCTTGAACAGGCGATCCACCACCTCGGCGGGGAGGACGATGGGCAGGACACCGTTCTTGAAACAGTTGTTGAAGAAGATGTCGGCGTAGCTGGGGGCGATGATGGCGCGGAAGCCGTAGTCTTCCAGCGCCCAGGGGGCGTGTTCGCGGCTGGAGCCGCAGCCGAAGTTTTCCCGCGCGAGCAGCACCGAGGCGCCCTGGTATCGCGCCTGGTTGAGCACGAAATCCGGGTTGAGCGGACGGTCGGCGCAATCCACACCGGGTTCGCCGCGATCCAGGTAACGCCATTCGTCGAAGGCGTTGGGGCCGAAGCCGGAGCGCTTGATCGACTTCAGGAATTGCTTGGGGATGATGGCGTCGGTATCGACGTTGGCGCGGTCGAGCGGGGCGACCAGGCCGTGCAAGGTATTGAATGGGTTCATTTGTTGCCTGCCCTCTGGATGGCCTCGCCGGCCTTTTCGATGTCCTGGCCGACACCGCGCACGGTGTTGCAGCCATACATGCTGTAGACGACGCCAAAGGCGATGACCAGCAAGGTCAGTTTCACCGCGCCGATGATGATGAGTTTCTTCGGGGTCATTGCAGCACCTCACGTATATCCACGAAATGTCCAAATACGGCGGCGGCCGCCGCCATCGCCGGCGACACCAGATGGGTGCGGCCGCCCTGGCCCTGGCGGCCCTCGAAATTCCGGTTGGAAGTCGAGGCACAACGTTCGCCCGGCTCCAGACGGTCGGCGTTCATCGCCAGACACATGGAACAGCCCGGATCGCGCCATTCGAAACCGGCGGCGATGAAATCGCGGTCCAGCCCTTCGGCTTCGGCCTGCGCCTTCACCAGGCCGGAGCCCGGCACCACCATCGCCAGCTTCACAGTCGCGGCCACGCGGCGCCCTTGAGACACGGCCCAGCGCGCCACGACGGCGGCTTCGCGCAGGTCTTCGATGCGTGAATTGGTGCAGGAACCGATGAAGGCCTTGTCGATGGCGATTTCATTGATCGGCGTGCCGGCGGCCAGGCCCATGTAGGCCAGCGCCCGTTCCCAATCGGCCTGCTTGACCGCGTTGGGCGCGTCGGCCGGGTTCGGCACTTTGTCTTCCACCGACAACACCATCTCCGGCGAAGTGCCCCAGGTGACCTGCGGGCGGATCTCGGCGGCGGCCAGTTCCACCACGGCGGCGAAAGCGGCGCCTTCGTCACTATGCAGGGTGCGCCAATAGGCCACGGCCTGTTCCCAGTCCGCGCCTTTCGGCGCCTGCGGGCGGCCTTCGACGTAAGCAATCGTTTTCTCATCGGCCGCCACCATGCCGGCGCGCGCGCCCGCCTCGATGGCCATGTTGCACAGGGTCATGCGGCCTTCCATCGACAGGGTACGGATGGCCGAGCCGCCGAATTCCAGCGCGTAGCCGGTGCCGCCCGCCGTGCCGATCTTGCCGATGATGGCGAGCGCGACATCCTTGGCGGTCACGCCCGCCGGCAGGTCACCGTCCACTTTCACCAGCATGGCCTGTGACTTCGTCTGCCATAGGCATTGCGTCGCCAGCACATGCTCGACTTCGGAAGTACCGATGCCGAAAGCCAGCGCGCCAAAAGCGCCGTGCGTGCTGGTATGCGAATCACCGCACACCAGGGTAGTGCCCGGCAGCGTGAAGCCCTGTTCCGGGCCGATGACGTGGACGATGCCCTGGCGGGAATCGCTCATGCGGAATTCGTTGAGACCCAGTTCGGCGCAATTGGCGTCCAGGGTCTCCACCTGGGTGCGCGAGACTGGATCGACAATGCCGGCGGCGCGAGCGGTGGTCGGCACGTTATGGTCGGGCGTGGCCAGAATCGTCTTCGCCTGCCACAACTTGCGGCCGGACAGCTTCAAGCCCTCGAACGCCTGCGGGCTGGTCACTTCATGCACCAGATGGCGGTCGATATAGAGCAACGCGGTGCCGTTGGCTTCCTGGTGGACGACGTGGGCGTCCCAGAGTTTGTCGTAGAGGGTGCGCGGGGCGGTCATGGTGTGGGCTGCTGAAGAAAGAGGCGGATTATTTCATGTTGGAGGGGGGCAAGGCGATGGAGAGTGAGTCTGTAGGTCGGGTTAGGCGCGGCTTTTCGCGCCGTAACCCGACAACACGCGGACAACCGGCAGGGTGTCGGGTTACGCGATAAGGCCGCTAACCCGACCTACCCAACTACCCAACTACAAAGCCGGCGAGACGCCGGCGCTACATGCCCAGCCGCACCAGCGCGTATTCCATGCTGTCGGATAGCGCGCGCCAGCTGGCGTCGATGATGTTGGCGTTGGCGCCGACCGTGGTCCAGGTTTCGCTACCGCTCTGGAAGTCGATCAGCACGCGAGTGTTGGCGGCGGTGCCGGCGCTGCCGGCGAGGATGCGGACCTTGTAATCGGTCAGATGCACCGTGCGCAGCACCGGGTAAGCCTCCACCAGCGCATCCTGCAAAGCCGTGGCCAGCGCGTTGACCGGGCCGTTGCCTTCGGCGGCGGTAAACTTCACCACCTCGCCGACCTTGACCTTCACCGTCGCCTCGGCGAGCAGGCCACGGCCGTGGCGACGCTCGGTGATGACGAAGTAATCGAGCAGTTCGAACGGGCGAACGTAATCAGCGTTGAGGCGGTGGAACATCAGTTCGACGCTGGCCTCGGCCGCCTCGAAGGTGAAGCCCTCATGTTCCAGATGCTTGATCTGCCCGAGGACGTGCTGCGCCGCCTCGTTGTCGAGGTCCAGCCCCATGCGCCGCGCCTGCAACTGGAGATTGCCGCGACCGGACAGTTCCGACGTCACCGAGCGCATCTCGTTGCCGACCAGATCCGGGTCAATGTGCTGATAGGTATCCGGCGCTTTCAGAATCGCCGCGACGTGGATGCCGCCCTTGTGGGCGAAGGCGGAATGGCCAGCGTAGGGCTGGTGGTCGTCGTGTTTCAGGTTGACCACTTCGGCGACGAAGCGCGACAGGCCGGTCAGCTCGCGCAATTTTTCTTCGGGCAATACCGCATGCCCCATCTTCAATTGCAGATTGGGCAAGAGGGTCACCAGATCGGCATTGCCGACACGCTCGCCATAGCCGTTGACGGTGCCCTGCACCATCGTCGCCCCGGAACGCACCGCCGCCAGCGAATTGGCCACCGCGCAGCCGCTGTCGTTGTGGCAGTGCACACCCAATTTCGCGCCAGACAAACGCGCCGCCACCGCGCGGGTGATGGCTTCCATTTCCCAGGGCAGCTTGCCGCCGTTGGTCTCGCACAACACCAGCCAGTCAGCGCCCGCCTCCGCCGCCGCGCGCAGGGTCGCCAGGGCGTAATCCGGATTGGCAAGGAAACCGTCGTAGAAATGCTCGGCATCGAACACCACCTCCCTGCCCCGCCCTTTCATCCAGGCCACGCTGTCGCGGATCATCGCCAGGTTTTCCTCCGCCGTCGTCTTCAGCACATGGCTGACGTGGTAATCCCAGGACTTGCCGACCAGGGTGACCGCCGGGGTGCCGGAATCGAGCAGCGCGTGCAGATTGGCGTCGTCCTCGCAACGGCTGTTGGCGTGCCGGGTACGACCAAATGCGGCCAGCCGCGCCGGCAGGTTCATGCGGTTGGCGCGGGCGAAGAAATCGGCATCCTTGGGGTTGGAGCCCGGCCAGCCGCATTCGATGTAATGCATGCCGAACGCCGCCAGGCGATGCGCGATGGTCAGCTTGTCCTCGACGGAAAGGGAGATGTCTTCGCGCTGCGCGCCGTCGCGCAGGGTGGTGTCGTAGAGAAAAATCGATGTCATGGGGAAAACCGGAGGTGGGCCGGCGGAATGCCGACAGCGAGCCTACCGCAATGCAACATGACTAGGCCAGCCGTAGAACCGTAGGTCGGGTTAGCGGCCTTATCGCGTAACCCGACAGCGCAATGTCGGGTTACGGCGCGATAAAACCGCGCCTAACCCGACCTACGTGATTTCCAGGTAAACGCGACCGCCGCCAGCAGCGCGCAGCCGGAGGCGATGCTGTAGGTCATACCCGCGCCCAGCGCATCCCAGGCGGCGCCGGAATAGAGGCTGCCGATGGTGCCGCCGACGCCGAAGGCGATGCTGTTGTAGAGCGCCTGGCCGCGTGCCTGGTTCTTGCCGGTGAAATGGCGGTGTACCAGGGCCAGGGCGGAGGCGTGATAGGCGCCGAAGGTGAGCGCGTGCAGCAATTGCGCGAACAGCAATACCGGCAGATTGCCGGCCTGCCAGCCGATCAGGAGAAAACGCACGGCGGCGGCGAGCAGCGTGGCCAGTAACACGGTTTCCGGGCGAATCTTGCGGAATACGCGCGGCATCACCAGGAAGATGCCGATTTCGCACACCACGCCCAGCGCCCAGAGCCAGCCCGCCATCGATTTGCTGTAGCCGGTCTGCACCAGATGGATGGTGAAGAAGGTGTAGTACGGCCCGTGCGCGGCGGCCATCAGCAGGGCGGCGGCGAACAGGGCGACCACTTCGGGACGGCGCAGCACCGAGCGCATGGGGATGTGGACCATCTCCTGGCGGGCGATCTCCGCTTCCGGAATGACCCGGGAAGTCAGCACGATGCCGACCAGCAAGCCCATCACCACCCAGGGCACCAGGCTGATCGAAGCATGGTCGAGCAGCGCGCCCAGCCCCACCACCACCAGGATGAAGCCCACCGACCCCCACAGACGGATGCGGCCGTAGCGATCGGTTCGGTCGCCCAGGTGCGACAGCGTGGTGGCTTCCACCAGCGGCAGCGAGGCGCTCCAGAAAAAGCTGATCAGCGACATCACCGCGAACAGCCACCAGAAGGTCTTGGCGAAAAAGACGCCGACGAAAGCGATCAGGCAGACCAGGGCGGCCAACTGGACGATGGCGACGCGCTTGCCGGTGTGGTCGGCGATGTGCCCCCAGATGTTGGGCGCGAAGATGCGCATCACCTGGAGCAGAGACATCAACACGCCGATCTGGAAGGCGTTGAATTCCAGGGAATGTAGATACAGCCCCCAGAACGGGGCCATCGCGCCGACGAAGGCGAAGTAGAAGAAATAGAAGCCGGACAGGCGCCAGTAGGGGATGTCCGTCATAAGAGAAGGAAAGCCGGTGGGGCTATTTCTGTAATGCCAGCCGCTTTGAAAACAGCCGGCTGGCCCTGAAGGATACCGGCCCTTCGGGCCATAAAGCCGGCGCTACAGGGACTCAAAATCGACGTCTTCGTAGATCTGTTCGACCGGAATGTTCAGCTCCAGGCTGGGCAGCGACACGATTTCCCCGGCGCCGTAGGGATGCACGATCCACTCCACGCCCTCGCCGCGGCGATAGACCAGCACCCGCGCGCCATCCTGGGCGACCAGCACGTATTCGCGCAGGGACGGCAGTTGCCGGTAGGCCTCGAATTTCGTGCCCTGATCGTAGCCGGCGGTGGATTCGGACAGCACTTCAACCACCACGGTGGGTTCGGACTGCACCAGCGGCTGCTGTCTGTCGCTCGCGGAACAGGTGACCATCAAGTCCGGGTAGAAATAGCAGTTGGTGGTTTCCACCCGCAGCTTCACGTCCGCCATGTAGACCCGACAGGGCTTGCCGCGCAGGCCGTTTCTCAGCGCGACGAGAAAGTTGCTGCCGATCACGTTGTGTGTCGTGGTCGTCCCGGTCATCAGGAACACCTCGCCGTTCAGATATTCGTGGCGCTCGCTTTGCTCCGACTCCCAGGCGAGATAGGCCTCGGGCGTGAATTCAGCGGTTTTTTCCAGCGCATTGCCCATTTCATTCCTCCACATGACCCGGTATGGCCCGCGTCGCGCACACCACATCGGCGTTCTGCGCCCGCTGCCGCAGGGCGTGGTCCATCAGCACGATGGCCAGCATGGCCTCGGCGATGGGGGTGGCGCGGATGCCGACACAGGGGTCGTGGCGGCCCTGGGTCACCACTTCGATCGGCTCACCGCGCACATCGATGGAGCGTCCGGGAAGGCGCAGCGAGGAAGTGGGTTTGATGGCGATGGATGCGGTGATGTCCTGGCCGCTGCTGATACCGCCGAGCACGCCGCCGGCATGGTTGGAGAGAAAGCCTTGCGGGGTGAGTTCGTCGCGGTGTTGCGTGCCGAGTTGCGACACCACCGCGAAGCCGTCACCGATTTCCACGCCTTTCACCGCATTGATGCTCATCAGGGCATGGGCGAGATCGGCGTCAAGACGGTCATACACCGGCTCGCCCAGGCCCACCGGCACGTTTTCCGCGACCACGTTGATGCGCGCGCCGACCGAATCGCCGGATTTGCGCAACTCGTCCATGTACGCCTCCAGGCCCGCCACGGCTTCAGGGTCGGGCGCGAAGAAGGGGTTCTCGCGCACGCTGTCCCAGTCCTTGAACGTCACGGCGATGGGACCGAGTTGCGCCAGGTAGCCGCGTATCACAGTGCCGTATTTCTCGAACAACCACTTTTTCGCGATGGCCCCCGCCGCCACCCGCACGGCGGTTTCCCGCGCCGAGGAACGGCCGCCGCCGCGATAGTCGCGAAAACCGTATTTCTGGTTGTAGGTGTAATCGGCGTGGCCGGGCCGAAAGGTCTCGGCGATGTTGCCGTAATCCTTGCTGCGCTGGTCCTCGTTGCGGATCAGCAGGGCGATGGGGGTGCCGGTGGTCCTGCCCTCGAACACGCCCGAGAGAATCTCCACCGTATCCGATTCGCGCCGTTGCGTAACATGGCGCGAAGTGCCGGGCTTGCGCCGGTCCAGGTCGAGCTGGATGTCGGATTCGGTCAGCCGCAGGCCGGGCGGGCAACCATCCACCACGCAGCCGATGCCGGGGCCGTGCGATTCACCGAAGGAAGTGACGGAAAAAACGAGGCCTATCGAGTTGCCGGACATGGTGGGTGAGGGAAAAATGAATCGGGCCGGGATTTTACCGCATGCGCGGCGATAGCCAGCGAACCGCTCCCAGGAGGAAACACATGAAGCGTTTAGCCATCATTGCAAGCAACCTTGTCCTGTGCGCGTTTCTGCTCGGCCATTTCCCGCAACGGGCCATCGCGGCCGAACCCATGCGCATGGTGGTCGCCATGCCCGGCCCCCATGCGGCGCCTTATCTGCCGCTGGAACTGATGCCGCGTATCGGCGCCGACCGCAAGGCCGGGTTTGTTCTCAGCGTGCGCTATTTCGGTGGCGGGCCACTGGCGGTCAAGGACATGCTCGATCACAACAGTGATTTCGCCGGACTGGGCATGCCGGCGCTGGCCGGAATTCGACTGTCCAATCCGAACCTGGTATCCGTCATCGCGCTCACCCAGACGCCCGCCTATGTCCTGATGGCGCGACAGGATCTCAAATCACAGATACACAAGCTCGCCGACCTGCGCTGGCGAACCATCGGCACGCATAGCGGCAGCAAACAGGGCAAATCCACCGCGCGCCAGATCGCGGAATACCTGCTCCAGCGCAACGGCATCCGCGGCGACGACGTCAACTTCGTCTATGCCGGGCAGAACCTGGCCGATTACAGCGCGGCGCTGGAATCGGGACAGGTCGACGCCATCGTGGTCAACGAACCGGCCGCCACCTTGCTGGAGAAACACAAACTCGCCTTGCGCCTGGTCGATCTGCACGATCCAGCCGAGGCAAAGGCCCACCTGGGTGGGCGCTTTCTCTATACCCAACTGGCCACCACGACGGAGACCTTGCGCGACCATCCGGACAAGATTCGTCGGATGAACACCGCCCTGCGCGACAGCCTGCGCTGGATAGCGACACACAGCGCGCAAGACATCGTGGCGCGCCTGCAATTGCCGGAGGGGGAGGAAAAACAGTCGCTGGAAACATACCTGGCCGCGCACAAGAACATCTACAGCCCGGACGGCGCCTTCAGCGAAGAAGCGGCGCGCAACTCCGAAGCCTTTTTCCATGCCGTCAGCGGCGACAACCCGGCGGCCGCGCAACTACGCTATAGGGATTTCATCGATAGCCGCTGGAGCGGCCGTAGCCGCTGAAACGATGCCCTAGTAGTCAGTCACGTTGAAACACAGGGACATAAGCGCACCCCACTCTGACGTAGGGTGTGGTGAGCGTAGCGAACCGCGCCATGCAATGCGAACGAGATCGATGCGGTTCGCTACGCTCACCACATCCTACGGGCCATCCATTCGATTCATGGTGACTGACTACTAGCAGCCTGTCGGGCTTTGGTCATCGATAGCGAAAATCGGCTCCGACGAACTCAGTATTTGTCGGATTCGCAGCCGACGATTCCAAAGTCCGACAGTCTGCCAGACGCACCAGATTGGTGCCGACCGCCCCGCAACCCGCGTCATTCATGCGCGCTGACCGGCGCAAGCGAACGGCGTATCGTCACGCCTCCCGCGCAACTATTCCCTGCCCACCGCATGGCTGACGCCAATATCGCGCCGGTGCAAATTTAACCGGCGCGAATCTTGCTCATTCCCTTGCTCATTCCCGCCCCCTTTTCCGCCAGCCCCCACTCCGGACAAACATCCCATGAGTATCCGCGTCGCGATTCGTCACAAGACCCACTACCAATACGACCGACCCGTCAACATGGCGCCGCACATCCTGCGTCTGCGTCCGGCGCCGCATAGCCGCACGCCGATCCTGGGCTATTCCCTGCGGATTCGGCCGGAAAAGCATTTCATCAACTGGCAGCAAGACCCGTTCGGCAACTACCTGGCGCGTCTGGTGTTTCCGGAAAAGACCACGCACTTCGACTTCGAGGTCGAAGTCATCGCCGACATGACGGTGATCAACCCCTTCGATTTTTTCCTGGAGGAATACGCCAAGGACTACCCGTTCGAATATGACGAACAGTTGACCAAGGAACTGGTGCCCTATTGCGAGCGGGTCGAATCCGGCCCCCTGCTGATGGCCTGGCTGAAGGAAGTGGAGCACACGCCACGCTCTACCCAGGACTTTCTAGTGGACATCAATCAGCAAGTCTGGAAGGCCCTGCAATACAACATCCGCATGGAACCCGGCGTGCAGACCTGCGAGGAAACCCTGGCCCTGGGCCGCGGCTCCTGCCGCGACAGCGCCTGGCTGCTGGTGCAGATCCTGCGCCACCTCGGCTTTGCCGCCCGCTTCGTCTCCGGTTACCTGGTGCAACTGACCGCCGACCTGAAATCACTCGACGGCCCCTCCGGCCCGGAAGCCGATTTCACCGACCTGCACGCCTGGGCCGAAGTCTATGTGCCGGGCGCCGGCTGGCTTGGCCTCGACCCCACTTCCGGCCTGTTCGCCGGGGAAAACCACATCCCGCTGGCGTGCACGCCGGACCCGGTCAGCGCGGCGCCGGTGACTGGCGCCACGGACAAATGCGAGGTCACCTTCAGCTTCGACAACAGTGTCGTGCGCATCCACGAAGACCCGCGCGTTACCAAGCCTTACCGCGACGACCAGTGGCTCGCCATCGACGCCCTCGGCCGCGCGGTGGACGCGAAACTGAGCGAAAACGACGTACGCCTGACCATGGGCGGCGAACCCACCTTCGTTTCCATCGACGACATGGAATCGGCGCAGTGGAACACCGCCGCGCTCGGCCCCCACAAACTGGAGCGCGCGCGGGATTTGTGGAAGCGCCTGAGCAACCACTTCGCGCCCAACGGGCTGAAATTCTCCGGCCAGGGCAAGTGGTATCCCGGCGAACCCCTGCCGCGCTGGGCGCTGGGGATTTTCTGGCGCGGTGACGGCGTGCCGTTGTGGAAGAACCCCGAACTGCTGGCGGATGAAGGCAAGTCATACGGCCACACCAGCGCCACGGCCGCCGCCTTCATGGAAGCACTGTGCAGCCGGCTCGGCCTGCCCGCCGCGTATAGCCAAGCCGGCTATGAGGACGCGCTGCATTACCTGTTGAAAGAAGCGGAACACCCGGCCAACCTGGATCTGGCCAAAATCAACCTGAAAGACCCGATAGAGCGCCGTAGTCTGGCCGACAAGCTCTCGCGCGGACTCGATGAGCCGGTCGGCTACGTCCTGCCCATCGCCTGGGATGACAGCGGGAACGGCTGGAAGAGCAGCGTCTGGCGTTTCCGCCGTGGCCGCCTCTACCTGATCCCCGGTGATTCGCCGTTAGGGCTGCGTCTGCCGCTGGACAGCCTGCCCTGGGTGGCCGAGGCGGAACGCGAGCCGACCTGGCCGCTGGACCTGTTCGCGCCGCGCGGTGAGCTTCCGGACAGCTATGGCGAAGTGGCCCGACGCTATTCCGAGTTTCAGCCGGCGCGGGAAGCGCACCCCGAGATACAGGAACAAGGCCTGGCGGCCCCCCCCCTTTCCCAAAGGGGGGCGGGGGGGGATTTTTCCGACGCCGGCACAGATGCAACAACAAATCACCCCCGCCCCCCTTTGGCAAAGGGGGGAGCTACTGTCATCCACACCGCCCTCTGTGTGGAAGCGCGCGGCGGCGTGGTGCGTATCTTCATGCCACCGGTGTCCACGCTGGAACAGTACCTCGAACTGACCGCCGCCATCGAACAGGTCGCCGCGCAGTCCGATACTCCGGTCATCCTGGAAGGCTATGAACCGCCGCGCGACTGGCGTTTGCAACGCCTGATGGTCACGCCCGATCCTGGCGTCATCGAGGTCAACATCCACCCGGCGAGTTCCTGGGACGACTTCATCGGCAACACCCGCGTGCTCTACGAGGAAGCCCGCCTGGCGCGCCTGACCACGGAAAAATTCATGCTCGATGGCCGCCACACCGGCACCGGCGGCGGCAACCACGTCACCCTGGGCGGCGCCACTCCGGCCGACAGCCCGATGTTGCGGCGGCCCGACCTGGTGATGAGCCTGGTCACCTACTGGCAACACCACCCCGGTCTTTCCTACCTGTTCTCCGGCATGTTCATCGGCCCCACCAGCCAGGCGCCACGCGTCGACGAGGGGCGCGACGAGAAACTCTATGAACTGGAAATCGCCTTCCAGCAGATGCCGACCGGCGAAACCAGCCAACTTTGGCTGGTGGACCGCCTGTTGCGCAACCTGCTGGTCGACCTCACCGGCAATACTCACCGCTCCGAGTTCTCCATCGACAAGCTCTACTCGCCGGACAGCCCGACCGGGCGCCTGGGCTTGGTGGAGTTCCGCGGTTTCGAAATGCCGCCGCACTGGCAGATGAGCGCCACGCAGGCACTGCTGCTGCGCATCCTGGTCGCGCGCTTCTGGGAAAAGTCGTACCGACACAAACTGGTGCGCTGGGGCACCGAACTGCACGACCGCTTCATGCTGCCGCATTACGTGCGCGCCGACCTGCTCGACGTGGTGCGCGACATCCAGGAATCCGGCACCCCGTTCCAGGCCGACTGGCTCGATCCCTTCATCGAATTCCGCTTCCCGCGCATCGGCACGGTCAATATCGACGACATCGAAATCGAACTGCGCACCGCCATCGAACCCTGGCATGTCCTGGGCGAGGAACTCAGCAACGTCGGCACCGCCCGCTTCGTCGACTCCTCGGTGGAACGCATCCAGTTGCTGGTGAGCGGCCTCTCCGGCAACCGCTATGTGGTCGCCTGCAACGGCCGCCGGGTGCCGCTGAAATCCACCGGCCGCCACGGCGAATACGTCGCCGGCATCCGCTACCGCGCCTGGCAGCCGCCTTCCGCGCTGCACCCCACCATCGGCGTGCACAGCCCGCTGGTGATCGACCTGATCGACACCTGGACCGGCAAGGCCATCGGCGGCTGCGCCTATCACGTCAGCCACCCCGGCGGGCGCAGCTACGACACCTTCCCGATCAACGCCAACGAGGCCGAGTCGCGCCGCGTCAACCGCTACCAGGACTGGAACCACACGCCCGGCCCGGTCCAGGTGCCGCCCGACCTCGCCCGAGTGGCCGAGTTCATCCCCGAAGGCGGCGGCCTGCGCCTGATGGCGCCCCCCCCGGAAGAACCCACGCTGGAATATCCGTATACCCTGGACCTGCGGCGAAAACCCGAGTGACAAGCTGTAGCGCCGGCGCACCCGCAAGGGGTAGGCCGTGGTTGTAATGCCGCCGAAACCCCGGCGGCATAACGACCACGCTCTCTCGCCGGCTTCGTGAATCTGATCAGAAGGACGAAGCCGGCGAGACGCCGGCGCTACAAAGCACCTTGCTTGGGTAGTATTCGGCCATGAACCAGCTTTCCCTGCTCACCCCCTCCTCCGACTACCACCCCCTCCCCAACACCTGGGACGAGATGTGGGACACGCGAAGCGGCGTGCGCCCGCACTGGGCGCATCTGGTCAAGGGCATGACCCGCTTCGGCGCGCGCGAGTGGACGGAGCGCGGACAGCGCATCACCCGGCTGCTGCGCGAGAACGGCGTCACCTATCACGTCTACGACGACCCTCGCGGCAACAGCCGCACCTGGGAACTCGACCCGATCCCGCTGGTGCTGGACGGCAACGAATGGCTGGTCATCGCGGCCGGGCTGGATCAGCGCGCGCGCCTGCTCGACCTGCTCTTGCGCGACCTCTACGGCGCCCAGAGCGTGCTCAAGAATGGTCTGTTGCCGCCGGAACTGGTGTTCGGCCATGCGGGCTATCTACGCCCGATGCTCGGCGCGCTGTCCGCGTCCCCCGCCGGCGAACGGCGGCAACTGGTGCTGTACGCGGCGGATCTGGCGCGCGGGCCGGATGGCCGGGTCTGGGTGGTGGCGGATCGCACGCAATCGCCTTCCGGCGCCGGTTATGCCCTGGAAAACCGCGCGGTGATGGCGCGCACCTTCCCGGAGCTTCTGGAAGGCGCCGGCGTCGCCAAACTCACCCACTGGCTGAAGGCGGTGCAGGCTGCGCTGGTCAAACTGTCGCCGCGCGAGCAGCCGCATGTGGCGCTGCTCAGCCCCGGCCCGGCCAACGAAACCTACTTCGAACACGCCTATCTGGCCGCGCGCCTGGGCTACACCCTGGCCCAGGGCGACGACCTCACCGTGCGCGATGGCCGGGTCTGGCTGAAGGCGGTATCCGGCCTCAAGCCCGTCGATGTGATCCTGCGCCGCCTCGACGAGGAGTGGTGCGACCCGCTGGAACTCCGGCAGGACTCGCGCCTGGGCACCGCCGGGCTGATCGAGGCGCTGCGGCGCGGCACGGTGGCAATGGCCAATCCACCCGGCTCCGGCCTCCTGGAAAATCCCGCTTTGCTGCCCTTCCTGCCGCGTCTGGCGAGAATGCTACTGGGCGAGGACCTGGCCCTGCCCACCGCCGCCACCTGGTGGTGCGGGCAGGAAAAGGAATGCGAATACGTGCTGGCCAACCTGCCGCGACTAGTGCTCAAACCCATCGCTCGCGGCCAGGCCAGCGAAACCGTGCTGGGCGCGAACCTGGACCGCCGGCAACTGGCCACCTGGCGCGCGCGCATCCGGGCGCGGCCGCACCTCTATGTCGGACAGCAGCCGATGTCGCTGTCCAGCGTGCCGGCGTTGCGCGACCACCGTCTGGCGCCGCAACACATGAGCTTGCGCGCCTTCCTGGTCAGCCAGGGCGACGGCTATGTCGCCATGCCCGGCGGCCTCACCCGCTGCGGCGACGGCGCCTTCCTTTCCAGCCAGAGCGGCGCGCTGTCGAAAGACACCTGGGTCACCCCGGCGCCGCCCAAGGCGATTCCCTCCAGCGTGCTGCTGGGCGCCGGCAACCCGGCGGAGACGGAAATCCTCACCAGTCGCGCGGCGGACAACCTCTTCTGGGCGGGCCGCTACCTGGAACGCGCGGAAGGCGTGGCGCGCCTGCTGCGCGCGCTGCTCGACGGACTCTGGGAAGAGGAAACCACGCCCGGCCAGGTGCCGGTATTGACCGCGCTGATGCGCATGGTCGGCTACCAGCCCGCCTCCCGCGACTTGCTGGAACAAGCCGACTTTCCCGCGACCCTGGCGGCCGAGGTGCACGACCTGATCACCCACAAAGATCATCCCGGCAACCTCGCCCATACCGTGCGCGCCCTGCTCGCCTGCACCTACAGCACACGCGAATACTGGTCGGTGGCGATCTGGCGCCTGCTCGACCGCATCGAGCGCGACTGGAGCAAGCGCCGCCGCAATCGCGGCCATGAACGCAGCGACCTCTGGCTCGGCCATTTGATCGACACCCTGGCCGGCCTCGCCGGCCTGGCTTCGGAAACCCTGCCGCGCGCGGACGCTTTCCGCTTTTTCGACCTGGGCCGCCGCATCGAACGCGGCCTCACCGCCAGCAGCGTGCTCACCTGCATACTGGAGTCGCGGCTCACCGACGAGGCGCAACGCGAAAGCCTGTCCCTGGTGCTGCAAAGCGCGGACAGCCTGGTCACCTTCCGCCGCCGCTACCGCGGCGAACCGTTCCTGGCCGGCGTCCTGGAACTGCTGCTGTGGGACACGGACAGCCCGCGCGCGCTGGTCTTTCAACTCAACACCGCGCGCCTGCACCTCGGCGAAATCGCCCGCCCACTACAACACTGCGAGGCGCGGCACTTGCTGCGCGACGTGGAAGAACGGCTGCTCGCCAACGCCTCCCGTGTGACGGACCCGCACCTCGATAGAGAAAAACGTGTTCAGTTGATTCAAATCCTGAACGAGGTCAGCGCCACCCTCGGCACCGCCTCCGGCGCCATCACCCAGACCTGGTTCACCCATGTGCAGGAGCTGCATACCCTGAACGCGGGAGGGGTGCAGTCATGAATGACCGCTTGGTGAGCCTGTCTTTCTCCCCCCTTTCCCAAAGGGGGGCCGGGGGGGATTTAACGACGTATGCCCGGCCATCAGCATCAGAAATCCCCCCTAGCCCCCCTTTGGTAAAGGGGGGAATCCCGCGATGACCCGTTTCCACATCGAACACCTCACCCGCTATGACTACGCCCAGAGTGTCGACCTCAACTACGGCGAGGCGCGCATGCTGCCACGCGACACACCCGGCCAACGCGTGCTGGAAAGCCACCTGGAACTGCATCCGAACATCGACGACCGTCAGGAGCGCCGCGACGTCTGGGGCAATCGGGTCGTCTGGTTCATGTCGCGGCAACCGCACCATATTCTGAGCGTGACCGGCCACAGCGTGGTCGAACGCGCGGCGGCGCTCCCGGCGCCCGCCTCGCCTCCCTGGGAAACGCTGGCCACGCGGCCACGCTTCCTCAGCGTCGAGGCCGTCGCCGCGCGCGAGTTCTGCCTGGAATCGCCCATGATCGCGCGGCACGCGGAAGCTACCCGGTACGCCGGCGAAAGTTTTCCGCCCGGCCGCCCCCTGCTCGAAGCCGTGGCCGACCTCACCGCGCGCATCCATGCCGACTTCCAGTACCGCCCCAATGCCACCGAGATCGACACGCCCCTGGACGAAGTGCTCAAGGAGCGCCACGGCGTCTGCCAGGATTTCGCCCATCTCGCCCTGGCCGGCCTGCGCGGGCTGGGTCTGGCCGCCCGCTACATCAGCGGCTATCTGGAAACCACACCGCCCGCCGGCATGCCGCGGCAACTGGGCGCCGATGCCACCCACGCCTGGATCAGCGTCTGGCTGCCCGGACTGGGCTGGTACGATTTCGACCCCACCAACGGCATCGCCGCCGGCGAGGGCCATCTCACCCTCGCCTGGGGCCGCGACTTCGGCGACGTTACCCCACTCAAAGGCGTCATCCACGGCGGTGGCACACATACCTTGCAGGTCGCGGTCACCGTGACCCGACTCGACGACAAGCCATGACGACTCGCAACCTCATCCTCCTCAAAGCCGGCAGCACCTTCCCCGATGTAGCCGCCCGCCTGGGCGATTTTGACGCCTGGCTGCTGCCCGGCCTGAACCTGCCCGCCGACCGGATCGACGTGGTGGAAATCTGGCGCGACGCACCGCTGCCGGAACCCGAAACCTGTGCCGCCGTCATCATGACCGGCGCCCACGCGATGCTCACCGACCGCCTGCCCTGGATGCGCCGCGCTCTCGCCTGGCTGCCACGTCTGGTCGCCGCCGAAGTGCCCTTCCTCGGCATCTGCTTCGGCCATCAAATGCTCGCCGAGGCGATGGGCGGCCGCGTCGATTTCCACCCGAAGGGGCGGGAGATCGGCTGCGTCGACCTCAACCTCTATCCCCCCAGCCGCGACGACCGCTTGTTTCACGACCTACCCGCGAGATTTCCCGGGCTGGCCGTGCATGCCCAGAGCGTGAGCATCCTGCCGCCGGACGCCGTTCTGCTGGCCGGCAACGAGTTCGAGCCACACCATGCCTTCCGCGTCGGCGACCAGGCCTGGGGCATCCAGTTCCACCCGGAATTCAACCAGGAGCGCATGAACGCCTACGTGCACCACCTCGCCCAGCAGTTGTGCTCGGCCGGCCAGGATTGCGAACAGATACGCGCCAGATTGTGCGATACCCCCATTGCCGCCAGCCTGTTACCGCGCTTCGCCGCAATGGCGCGGGCGCGCTTCACATGATTTACATCAATAAATCAATCTTTTCCCTTAGTGGTGGTTGCGAACAAGGGCATACTCGCGCCCCTTGACGGCATTGGTAATTACCTACCAGCAATATTGCCGTCATATCCCCGCGATAAGCTGCCCGCCTTGGCCCGCAGCCCGTGTGGCCAACTACAAGATGGATGAGACGAACATGCAATTACACAACCAGACGGCAGCCAAGCCGCCGCGAACGGAGCGCCGCCGCAATTTGGCGCTCCGTGAGCACTTCGATACCGCCCAGGCCCTACTCAAGCCCCTCCTGGGCAATCCCGCGAGCCACAACGGCGCGGCCTTTTACAAGGCCATGACCAAATTGCAGACCACCTTCCCGGATATGTCCGGGAACGAAATCGAGGCTCTGGTCGCCGCCGTCGTGCGCAGCATGCAGACCCGCCCAGCCAGCCGTTAATTAGCCTGTGTAGCGCCGGCGTCTCGCCGGCAGGCCCGCCACGAGGCGGGCTTTCAACCCGCGTCACGAATAAGTCGCGAGCCGGTTGCCGCGCCCGCCGCATTGCCATCCTCCCGCCTCGCCCGCACTATGCGTCAGACCCTTAGCGCACGAGGCATTCAAAGTGGACGACCGCATCGCCAGCACGCTGGCCTATCACGCCCGCACCAAACACCAGCTCGACCGCTACGCCGCCGGCCCCGGCTCCCTCGATTGGGAGGCGCAGCCGGACCCCTTCCGCCACTGGCGGGGAACCCAAGTCACGCCCCTGCCGCGCGAGATACTGGCCACGGACATCCTCTGGCCCCTGCTTGACCAACCCCGCCCGGCGCAAGCCTTCACACCGGCCTGCCTGGGCTCCCTGCTGCGCCTGTGCGCCGGCCTCACCGCCTGGAAACAATACGGCGGCAGCCGCTGGTCGCTGCGCGCCCACCCCTCCTCCGGCAACCTGCACCCGACGGAAACCTGGCTGATCGCCAGCGGCGTTCCTGGACTGGAAGACGGTCTCTTTCACTACCAAGCGCGCGACCATAGCCTGGAACGGCGCGCCTGGGGCGACGCCACCGCACCCGGCGTCTGGTTCGGCTACAGCTCCATCCCTTGGCGCGAAGCCTGGAAATACGGCGAACGCGCCTTCCGCTACTGCCAACTGGACATGGGCCATGTACTCGCCGCCCTCGCCTACGCCGCCGCTCTGCACGGCTGGCAAGCGCGCCTGCTGGCGCTCGATCCGGAGGAAACCGCGGCCCGCCTCGGAACTGATCGCGACGCCGATTTCAATGGTGTGGAGGCCGAGGAAGCCGAAGTCATCGTCACCCTGCAAGCCGACGCCGGCGCGCCGCCGACCTGGAACCACTGGGCAGGCCAACCCAGCCTGCTCGACGTGAAGCCGATGTATGAATGGCCGGTGATCGAGGAAGTCGCGGCGGCCACCCGTGGCCCCCTGCCGCCCGCGCCCCCCGCGCCGGCGCATGCGGCGAAACCGGTCGCCACCACCTCCACCCTCCCCGCCACGCAAGTCATCCTGCAACGCCGCAGCGCCCAGGCCTTCGACGGCAAATCGCTGATGCCCCATGCCGTCTTCCGTAGCCTGCTCGCCGCGCTGCTGCCGGGCGGCTCGCCGGTCTGGCGGTTGTGGCCGCGCGCCCCGCGCGTGCACCCAATCCTGCTCGTGCATCGCGTCGAAGGCCTGAAACCCGGCCTCTATGCGTTGCCGCGTTCAGAAACCGCCTTGGCCGGCCTGAAACAAGCCATGCCGCAAATGTTCGCCTGGACCCCGGCCGACCCGGAACTCCCTCTGCTGCAACTGCTCGCCGCCAAGACCGAACGTACCGCCCGCACCCTCTCCTGCCACCAGGACATCGCCTCACACAGCGCCGTTACCTTCGCCTTCATCGCCGAATTCGCCGCCCCCATCGCGGACAACCCCGCCGCCTGGCGCCATCTGCATTGGGAAGCCGGCATGCTCGGCCACTGCCTCACCCTCGAAGCCGAAGCCGCCGGCTGGCGCGGCACCGGCATCGGCTGCTTCTTCGACGACGCCGTGCATGAAGTGCTGGGGCTGGGAGACACGAAATACCAGGTGGTCTACCACTTCGCGGTGGGCATACCAGTCGACGACGCCCGCCTGACCACCCTGCCGGCCTACGAATGAGGCACCGTGCGCCGGCGC
>JAQTLN010000023.1:0-4484 GCA_028714875.1 Gallionellaceae bacterium | reverse complement strand
CGCCGGCGCTACAAGAGACCCTCGTCCCAGAATCAGAAGCCGCCGAGGTAGGCGTAGCCATCGTTCTGCAGCTTGATCAAACGGGTATAGCCGTCATGCACGATGGTCACCCCGGGCAGAACGTTCTCCGGTTTCCAGCCCTTGCTCTTCATCGCGCTATGGCAGATTTCGACGCTGACTCCCAGGTCCAGCAAATCCTGGACGATCTTGGCGTTGGGGTTCACCGCGAACGGATCGTTGATCGCCAACTGGTAGGTCTCATCGTTCAGCAGAAACACCGCCGCATCGCCATGCAGCACCAGATGCGTCCCCACCTGCGAGGCCGCCACGCCCTGCTTGCGGAAAGCCTCGAACAAACCACGCGCGTAATACAGACCACGCGAAATCCCCGCGGAGAGTTCATCGCTATGGATGTCGTAGACGACGCGATAGCGTGCGTTCTTCTCCACCATGACCAGAGGACGGGCTTCCGCCTGGCCCGTGGCGCTATCGGCATGGGCAAGATGCGGCGCCGAAAGCGGGATGGCAAACAGGGTCAACAAGAGTGCGCGTAGCAGGGTTCGCATGGGGAGTCTCCATTCGTTTCAGGGTAACCGCCGTGGCGGCTGGCTCGGCGGGACGGTGTGCTTGGCGGCAGTGAAGCACGACCTTGAGGGAAGCGTAGCCCTCACGCTCCGCGAACGGTAGCAGACATGAGCCAGCGAGGATGTGTCCGCCGCTGCGGCAATATTGCCGGCGGCAGCGCCTGTGTCCGCGCCAGACGCGGCTGAGCCTCCGGGGGCCGGGCTTCCGTGATACGCCGACGTGCCGCGTGACCTGCTCCCCCCTTGTTCAAGGGGGGCGGGAGATTTGTTCGAGGGTTGCGCGGGTGCGGGCGTGGCTAAATCCCCCCTGCCCCCCTTTGGAAAAGGGGGGACGGCGCGCTTGCCGGCCGCTGCGCCTGACGCTGGCTGAGCCTCGGGAGGCCGGGCTTCCGTGATACGCCGACGTGCCGCGTGACCTGCTCCCCCCTTTTCCAAAGGGGGGCGGGGGGGGATTTGTTCGAGGGTTGCGCGGGTGCGGGCGTGGCTAAATCCCCCCTGCCCCCCTTTGGAAAAGGGGGGACGGCGCGCTTGCCGGCCGCTGCGCCTGACGCTGACTGAGCCTCCGGGGGCCGGGCTTCCGTGATATGCCGACGTGCCGCGCGACCTGCTCCCCCCTTGTTCAAAGGGGGGAACACCTACGGCATGTGCATAGCCCATCAATAAAAACGGCGCCGCCCGTTGCCGGGCGGCGCCGTGAAGTTCGGTTGCCTATGGCGGCAACAGAACGCGTGGGATCACTTCAGTTTTTTCAACCCCATCACTCCCAGAACGTATTTTTCATAAAGGGGTTCGGTGGTGCCTTTCTTCATTTTGCGCAGGAAATATTTCTCGAAGGCGATCTTGGCGAGGTGAACCCACTTGCCTTCCTTGAACCAGTTGACGTTGCGCGGGGGGATTTGCGGGAGGGCGACGAAGGCGGCGCCGGTGTCGCCGAAGTCGGCCAGGCAGATGGCGTTCCAGGTAGCTTTCTGGTCCGGGGTCTTGCCGTCGAGCACGGCGCGGATGTTGTGGGCGGTGGCGCGCACCATGGTTTCGATCATGTAGCCGGTCTTCGGCGCGCCGGTGGGGACCGGAGTGGCTTCCACCGGGGGAATGGCGACACAGACACCGACACCATAGATGTTGTTGAACTTCGGGTTGCGCTGGAACGCGTCGATGGCGATGAAACCACGCGGGTTGGTGAGGCCTTCGATGCCGAACACGGCGTCGATGCCTTTAAAGGCGGGCAGCATCATCGAGTACTTGAAGGGCAGGACGTGTTCCTTCTTCACGCTGCCGTCCTCGTTATGCTCGGCCACGTACATCTTGCCTTCCTCGACCTTGGTGACCTTGGCGTTGCAGATCCACTTCACATGGCGATCGCGCATGGCGGATTCCATCAGGCCTTTCGAGTCGCCCACGCCGCCGAGGCCAAGATGGCCGATATAGGGTTCGGCGGTGACGAAGGTCATCGGCACCTTGTCGCGAATTTTGCGGCGCTTGAGGTCGGTATCCATGATGAAAGCGAATTCATAGGCGGGGCCGTAGCAGGAGGCACCCTGTACCGCGCCGACCACGATGGGGCCGGGATCCTTGACGAACTCGTCCCAGGCTTTGCCGGCTTCCACGGCGTGGTCGACATGGCAGACCGAGCTGGTATGACCCTTGGGGCCGAGGCCTTCCACTTCGTCGAAGGCGAGCTTGGGGCCGGTGGCGATGATCAGGAAGTCGTAACCGACCACGCGGCCATCTTCCAATTCCAGTTCATTGCGATCCGGGTGAACGCGCCGGCAGCCGCAGTTGATGAATTCGATGCCTTTCCGCTCCAGCAAGGGGGCGACTTCCAGGGTGATGTCGTCGCGCTTGCGCCAGTTGACCGCGACCCAGGGGTTGGACGGGGTGAACTGGAAGAAGGGGTGGTTGGATACGACGATGACGCTGTCTTCCGCGCGGGCCTCTTCGCGCATTTCATAGGCCATGGACATGCCGCCGATACCGGCGCCGAGAATGACGATGCGAGCCATTGAGTGGTTACTCCTGTAGGTTTGCTTTGTTTGCCGCGATCGCCGGCAAACCGGCGCCCACGAGGATTGAGGTCATTACCAGACGAACACGCGGGCCATGGCTTCCAGGCCTTCTTCGACGAGTTTTTGCAGGTCTTCCGGGCAGTCTTCGCGTTCCATCGCGAAGGTGGTGTAGGCGGACAGGCTTTTCAGGGCGCAGGCGATCTTGGCAACTTCGTTGGCCACTTCGGGACTCATCGCCACGTCGGGTTGCAGGTTCCAGTTTTTCTTCTCTACGGTCATGTCTCCATCCTCGTGTTTGGGTAAGGGACTCTCCTATCGCAAGAGGCATGCCACAAACGTACCAGACGGCCTGGCGCGGGTTGGCGTGAAGACGAAGCGGTATTTTCGAGAAATGTCATGACACACATGACATGTCACGACTACGATCTGTCATGACAAAACCTGGAGATGCCATGTTATCCGTCGACCTACACAGCCTGATCGAGACCAACGAGCGGCCCTTCGTGGTCATCGACGGCAGTTACCAGATCGTCGCCGCCAACGCGGCCTATTGCCGTCAATACGGCATGGAGCGCGCGGAGGTCTTGCGGCGGCGTTGCCATGAGGTTTCCCATCACTCGCCGCGGCCCTGCCATGAAAACGGCGAGTTGTGCCCGCATCTCGCCCTGTTCGCCAGCGGTGAATCCTGCGAAGTGCTGCACACCCATTACGACGGCGAAGGCCATGCCGCGCGCGCGCGCATCAAGGGCCATGCCATACACGGCTCGGATGGCCGCCTCTACCTGGGTGAAGTGGTTTACCCGCTGGAAGCGGAATTGCCGCTGGCCTGCGCCGACATGCGCATGGTCGGCCATTCGCCGGCTTTCCTGTCGTGCATCGACAACCTGGCGCGAGCGGCGGAATCGGAGGCTTCCATATTGCTGTACGGCGAGAGCGGGGTCGGCAAGGAATTGGCGGCGCGTTTCCTGCATGAGCGTTCACCGCGCGCCGGCAAGCCGTTTATCGCCATCAATTGCGCGGCGGTGCCGGAGGCGATGTTCGAGAACGAATTGTTCGGTCACGAGCGCGGCGCCTTCACCGGCAGCACGGCGCAGAAGAAAGGGCTGTATGAACTGGCCGATGGCGGCACGCTGTTTCTCGACGAAGTGGCCGAGATTCCGCTGACTCAGCAGGCCAAGCTGCTGCGCGTGCTGGAAACCGGCGAGTTCCGCCGCGTCGGCGGCACCGTCACCCTGCGCGCCGATGTGCGCGTGGTTTCCGCCACCAACCGCAATCTGCTCGATTGGGTGGACCAGGACCGTTTCCGCGAGGACTTGTATTACCGTATCGCCGGCATCGATCTCTCGCTGCCCGCCCTGCGCGAGCGGCGTGAGGACATTCCCGCTCTGGCCGAGGTGTTGCTCGTCCGCCTTGCGGGCAACGGCCACGCGCATTGCCATCTCGACAAGGCCGCCATCCAGCTACTGAAAAACTATGCGTTTCCCGGCAATGTGCGCGAATTGCGCAATGTTTTGCAGCGCGCGCTACTGCGCTGCCGCAACGGGGTGATCGGCGCCGAGGACATCGTGTTCCAGCAGGGGGCGCCCGTCAGCCTGCCGCAAGCGCCCAGGGCAAAACGCTCGGACCCCAGCCTGAAGGGCGCGGAAAAGGAATACATCCGCGATTTGCTCGAACGCCATGAAGGCCACCGCAAAACCGTGGCGGACCTGCTCGGCGTCAGCGAGCGCACCCTCTACCGCAAGCTGGATCGCTATGGATTGAAGTAAGTGTTGCGTCCCGTGTGATTATGTACCCGTTCGCAGTTGGCCGCTGTTTCGAGCCCGCGAACTGATGCCGCAGCTTATTGCCTCGCTAACCGAAGAGCCGCACCCATGAGCCAAGTCCACCCGCTAGC
>JAQTLN010000022.1 GCA_028714875.1 Gallionellaceae bacterium | reverse complement strand
TCGCCCCCAGCGGCTACCTGCTCACCAGCAAAGACATCGGCGCCGACGCGACCGACAGCGACGCCGACACCAGCACCGGCAAGACCGGCGGCTACACCCTCGCCAGCGGCGAGAGCAACCTCACGGTTGACGCCGGCCTGGTGCAAAAAGCCAGCCTGGGTGACCGGATCTGGATCGACAGCAACCACGACGGTTTGCAGAACGATGGCGCGACCGGCGTGTCCGGCCTGACCGTCACGCTGATCGGTGGCGGCGCCGACAAGGTGATCGGCACGGCTGATGACACCACGGCCACCACAGTGACCGGCGCGGATGGCTTCTACCAGTTCACCGGCCTGAACATCGGCGAGCAGTATCAGGTCATGTTCAGTAAGCCGACCGGCTACTCCTACACCACGCGCGACGTGGGCACGAATGACGGCATCGACTCGGATGCCGACACGATCAGCGGCAAGAGCCAGATCGTTACGCTCAGTTCCGGGGAGTACAACGCGACACTGGATGCCGGTATCTATGCGCCGAATATCGGCATCGACATCGAGAAATATGTCCGCGGCGAGTACACGGATGGCACCAGCGGCGGCGGTGAAGGCCTGACGCCCGGCTACTGGAAAAACCATACGGTGGGCAAGAACGGCCAGGCCAGCGAATGGGTCAAGACCGGCTATAGCCCGAGCGACAGCTATGAGTCCATCTTCGGCGTCGATGTGCCGGGCAATCCCACACTGCTGGATGCCTTGAAAGCCAAGGGCGGCGGCGTTTATGCCCTGATGCGCCACTCAGCCGCCGCCTTGCTGAACGCTTCCGACCCCTATGTCGATTACCTTTACAGCAAGGCCGATGTGATCGCCATGACGCAGTCGGCGGTTTCCAGCAGCAATTTCGAGCCGACCAAGAATCTGTTCGATACGCAGAACAACCTGGGCGCGGATCTGACCACGCCGGCGAGTTCCACGACCACGGTCATTACCCCGGACTTCGATGCCGATGTGCCCAGTGGCCCCTACATCCCCATTGGCGGCCTGGCGGTGTTCACCTATGTGGTGAAGAACACCGGAGACGTGGCGCTGAGCAATATTCTGGTGAGTGACGACCGCATCGTCAGCCTTACCTTCGTGGGAGGAGACGGCAACAGCAACGGCTTGCTGGATGTGAACGAGACCTGGACCTACACCGCCAGCGAGATCGTGACGGTGGCGGGCCTGCATCTCAACATCGGCACGGTGTCCGGCACCGACGCGGTATCCGGCCTGAGCGCCACGGATTCCGACGCGGCCTACTACACGACCACGGATCAGATCGCCAGCATCGGCGATCGTGTCTGGCTGGACGCCAACGCGAACGGCATCCAGGACGCCGGCGAGGATGGTCTCGAAGGCGTTACCGTGAATCTGCTCAACGCGGCCGGCGTGGTCATCGACAGCATGGTCACGGATGTCGACGGCAACTATCTGTTCGAGGGGCTCACTCCCGGCGATTACGCCGTACAGGTGGTCACGCCTGACGGCTACTTCGTTTCCCCGAAAGACGTCGGCGGAAATACCGCGATTGCGGACGCCAAAGACAGCGATATCGATCCGGTTACCGGCAAGACCATGCTCACCACCCTGTCGGCCAACGAGAACGACATGACCTGGGATGCCGGCCTGTACCAGAAGGCTTCCATCGGCGACAAGGTCTGGCTGGATTGCAATGCCAATGGCATTCAGGATGCCAACGAGATCGGCCTTTCCGGCGTCACGGTGAATCTGCTCAGTGGAGCCGGTGTGGTGCTGGGCACGACCACTACCGATTACCTGGGTAATTACCTGTTCAGCGGCCTCACCCCGGGTGATTACGCCATTCAGGTGCTGGCGCCCAATGGCTATAGCTTCACGGCCAGGGATCAGGGCACGAACGACGCCCTGGATTCCGATGTCGACGTCACGACCGGCAAGACCATCGTCACCACGCTGACTTCCGGGCAGAACGATCTGTCCTGGGATGCCGGGCTGACCACCATCGGCGCCTGTGTCGACCTGAATTTCAACGGCAGCAGCGCGACCGATGGCACGGACGGCAACATCCGCACTTATTCGCAGAACGGCCTTTCGGTGAACGTCAGCGCCTTCAGCCGAGACAAGAGCACGGGCGTCTGGGCGGATGCCTGGCTGGGCACTTACGGCGGCGGCCTTGGGGTCACCGACAGCAGCGAAGGCAGCGGCGGCAACAACAGCCATACCGTCGACAACGTCGGCGGCCGCGACAACTACGTGATGTTCGAATTCAGCCAGTTCGTGATGCTGGACAAGGCCTATCTCGGTTACGTGGTCGGCGACAGCGACATGCAGGTCTGGATCGGCAACTTCAATACGCCGTACACCAGCCACATGAGCCTGAACGATGCCGTGCTGGCGCAGATGGGCTTCATGGAAGTGAACACCACGACCTTGACCACGGCGCGCTGGGCTGACCTCAACGCGGGTGAGTATCTCGGCAACACCATAGTCATCGCCGCCGACACCACCGATACCACGCCGGAGGACTACTTCAAGATTCAAACCCTGTCCGTGTGCACCCCGAGCTGCGGCCTCAACGCCAGCATCGGCGACAAGGTCTGGCTGGATGCCAATGGCAACGGCGTGCAGGACGCGGGTGAAGCCGGCATCGCCGGTGTCACCGTCAAATTGCTGAACGCGGCGGGCACGGTTGTGAACACGATGACGACCGACGCCAACGGCAATTACCTGTTCAGCAATCTCACCCCTGGCGACTATGCGGTGCAGGTGGTGGCGCCTTCCGGCTACACCATTACCGGCAAAGACCGGGGCGGCAACGATGCCACGGACAGCGACTTCGACCCGATCACCGGCAAGACCGTCTTCACCACCTTGAGTGGCGGCGAGAACGACCTGAGTTGGGACGCCGGCTTGTACAAGGTTGCCTCGATCGGCGACAAGGTATGGAACGACGTCAACGTGAACGGCATTCAGGACACCGGCGAGGCTGGCATCAGCGGCGTGACGGTGAACCTGCTGAACGCTGCCGGCGCGGTTGTGGCCACGGCGACCACCAACAGCAGCGGCAACTACCTGTTCAGCAACCTGGCGCCCGGCGACTACGCCGTGCAGGTGGTGGCGCCCACGGGCTACCGCTACTCGCCGATGGATAAGGGCACCAATGACGCGACGGATTCGGACGTGGATGCCACGACCGGCATGACCGGCCTCTACACGCTGGCCTCGGGGCAGAGCAATCTGACGGTGGATGCCGGGTTGACGCAGAAGGCGCGGATCGGCGACCGGGTGTGGGAGGATCTGAACTTCAACGGGATTCAGGATGCGGGGGAGGCTGGAGTCGCCGGGGTGACGGTGGGTTTGCGAGATGCCGCTGGCACCTGGATCACCGGGACGACGACGGATGCCAACGGCAATTACTATTTCGATGTGTCGGCTGGCAGCTACCTGCTGTCGCTAGGTTTGCCGACGGGGTACGGCGTCACCAGGCAGGACCAGGGGAGCAACGATGCCGCGGACAGTGATTTCTCCGCAAGCACGTGGCGTACTAATGTCTTCACGGTATCGGCGGGGCAAGTGAATATGACCCTGGATGCCGGGGTATTCCGCAAGGCCAGTCTGGGCGACAAGGTGTGGTGCGACAGCAACGCCAACGGCATTCAGGATGCCGGTGAGGCGGGTATCAGCGGTGTCACAGTCAAGTTGCTAAACACGATTGGAACTGTTTTATCCACCACGACTACGGATGCCAACGGCAACTATTTATTCAGTGCCCTGAACCCTGGTGACTACGCCGTGCAGGTGGTGGCGCCCACAGGCTACCGCTACACGCTCCAGGACCAGGGCACGAATGATGCGACCGATTCCGACGTCAATGCCACGACCGGCGTGACCGGCCTCTACACGCTGACCTCCGGCCAGAACAACCTGACGGTGGACGCGGGCCTGGTGCAACAGGCGCGGATCGGCGACACCGTCTGGGAAGACAAGAACTACAACGGCCTCCAGGACGCTGGTGAAGCGGGCCTGAGTGGCGTCACGGTCAATTTGCAGAACTCCAGCGGCGTGGTAGTGCAAACCACGACCACGAACGCCAACGGCAATTACTACTTCGACGTGGATGCCGGCAGCTACAAGGTGCAGGTGGTCACGCCCAGCGGCTACTTCACGACCAAGCAGGACCAAGGCAGCAACGACAATATCGACTCTGACATCAGCACCGCCGGGCTCACTGGTCTGTATACCGTCACCGCCGGCCAGCAGCAGATGTCGGTAGATGCCGGCCTGTATCAGAAAGCCTCGCTTGGTGACAAGGTCTGGGTAGACACGAACGGCAACGGCGTGCAGGACGCGGGTGAAGCCGGTCTGAGTGGCGTCACCGTGAAACTGCTCAACACGGCTGGCACGGTTCTGGCGACCACGACCACCAACGCCAGCGGCAACTACCTGTTCAGCAACCTCACCCCCGGCGACTATGCCGTGCAATTGGTGGCGCCTACGGGCTACACCATTACCGGCAAGGACCAGGGCGGCAACGATGCCATGGACAGCGACTTCGACCCGATCACCGGCAAGACCATCACCACGACGCTGGTTTCTGGCCAGAATGACCTGAGTTGGGACGCCGGCTTGTACAAGGTTGCCTCGATCGGCGACAAGGTATGGAACGACGTCAACGTGAACGGCATTCAGGACACCGGCGAGGCTGGCATCAGCGGCGTGACGGTGAACCTGCTGAACGCTGCCGGCGCGGTTGTGGCCACGGCGACCACCAACAGCAGCGGCAACTACCTGTTCAGCAACCTGGCGCCCGGCGACTACGCCGTGCAGGTGGTGGCGCCCACGGGCTACCGCTACTCGCCGATGGATAAGGGCACCAATGACGCGACGGATTCGGACGTGGATGCCACGACCGGCATGACCGGCCTCTACACGCTGGCCTCGGGGCAGAGCAATCTGACGGTGGATGCCGGGTTGACGCAGAAGGCGCGGATCGGCGACCGGGTGTGGGAGGATCTGAACTTCAACGGGATTCAGGATGCGGGGGAGGCTGGAGTCGCCGGGGTGACGGTGGGTTTGCGAGATGCCGCTGGCACCTGGATCACCGGGACGACGACGGATGCCAACGGCAATTACTATTTCGATGTGTCGGCTGGCAGCTACCTGCTGTCGCTAGGTTTGCCGACGGGGTACGGCGTCACCAGGCAGGACCAGGGGAGCAACGATGCCGCGGACAGTGATTTCTCCGCAAGCACGTGGCGTACTAATGTCTTCACGGTATCGGCGGGGCAAGTGAATATGACCCTGGATGCCGGGGTATTCCGCAAGGCCAGTCTGGGCGACAAGGTGTGGTGCGACAGCAACGCCAACGGCATTCAGGATGCCGGTGAGGCGGGTATCAGCGGTGTCACAGTCAAGTTGCTAAACACGATTGGAACTGTTTTATCCACCACGACTACGGATGCCAACGGCAACTATTTATTCAGTGCCCTGAACCCTGGTGACTACGCCGTGCAGGTGGTGGCGCCCACAGGCTACCGCTACACGCTCCAGGACCAGGGCACGAATGATGCGACCGATTCCGACGTCAATGCCACGACCGGCGTGACCGGCCTCTACACGCTGACCTCCGGCCAGAACAACCTGACGGTGGACGCGGGCCTGGTGCAACAGGCGCGGATCGGCGACAAGGTCTGGGAAGACCTGAACTACAACGGCCTCCAGGATGCGGGCGAAGCGGGTATTGGCAACGTCAAGGTCAATTTGCAGAACTCCAGCGGAGTGGTGGTGCAAACCACCTATACCGATGCCAACGGCAATTACTACTTCGACGTGGATGCCGGCAGCTACAAGGTGCAGGTGGTCACGCCCAGCGGCTATTTCGCGACCAAGCAGGACCAAGGCACGAACGACAACCTCGACTCCGACATCAGCACTGCCGGCCTCACTGGTCTATATACCGTCACCGCCGGCCAGCAGCAGATGTCGGTGGATGCCGGTCTCTATCGCAAGGCCAGCCTGGGCGACCGTGTCTGGGATGACATGAACCACAACAACCTCCAGGATGCGAGCGAGCCGGGCATCTCCGGCATCAAGATCACCCTGAAAACCGCCGCCGGCGCCACCGTTGCCAGCACCACCACGGATAGCGGCGGCTACTACAACTTCGCCAACCTGAATCCGGGTGATTACTTGCTGGTGTTCGATAAGACCAACGTCATGCATTACAACTATGGCGCCTGGTACAACATGAACGACTGGAAGTGGGCAGTGAAGGATGTGGGCAGCAACGACGCCATCGACTCGGATGTGACCGGCGATGCCATCTCGAAGACCAACGTCACCCAGACCGGCGTGATCACCCTGGCTTCCGGCCAGAACGACATGAACTGGGATGCGGGCATCACCCCCATCGCCATCGACCTCAACGGCGACGGTATCCAGACCATCTCGCGTGCCTACTCCACGGGAGCGTTTGATTTGCTTGGAACCGGCAAGGCAATCCAGTCCGGCTGGCTCTCGGGAGAGGATGGTTTCCTGGCGTGGGACCGCAACGGCAACGGTCGTATCGATGACATCAGCGAACTGTTCGGCGGCAACAACAAGGGTGACGGCTACGCCAAGCTCGCGGCATTCGACAGCAATGGCGACGGCGTGGTGGATGCCAACGACGCCGCCTTCGCCGACCTGCGTATCTGGCGGGATGTCAATGGCAATCACCAGACCGACGACGGCGAGTTGATGACCTTGAGCGAAGCTGGTGTCGCCAGTCTTAGCCTGGCCTATCAGGCCCTGCCGCTGATGGACGGCAACGGCAACCTGCATCTGGAACGCGGCAGCGCGACGATGGCGGACGGCAGCACGGTGGATATGACCGACGTGTATTTCGGTATCTCCGCCGCCGATGTCACCCATGCCGGTATCGAACTGCCGTCACTGGCCGATCTGATGTCCGACAGCAGCAGCCTGGATGGGCTTCTGGGCGCCCCGGAAGCGATCACCCCGACTGCCCCGGTCGACTTTACGGTCGCAGCCGCCAACGACGCCTTCGCCTGCGGCAATCTGGAGGCCATGAAGCAACTTGCCGATCTGGTCGATCAGCATGTGGCTTATGCCTGATGGCGGGGGAGGCGGGGAGTGATCCCGACTCCCGTGACGGGAAGCGCAAGGGGCCGCAAGGCCCCTTTTTTGTAGCGCCGGCGTCTCGCCGGCTTCGTCCTTCTGATCAGGCCCACGAAGCCGGCGAGACGCCGGCGCTACAACAACCGCGTTCGATCGATCTTCGCGCCGGGTTCAATCGGCGGCAGGTGCTGCGACATAATGCAAGCCCTTCCCGCGTCACGATCTGAACAACGGCCATGCCATGCTGAATGCCCTCTGGATCGGATTTTTCCTGACCGCCTTCGGCGCCGCCGTGATGCAGTTTCTCGGTGGCGACCAGGGTATTTTCGCGGCGGTGATGAAAGCCGCCTTCGATGCCGCCAAGACCGCTTTCGAGGTGGCGCTGGGGCTGACCGGGGTGATGTGCTTGTGGCTGGGGGTGATGAAGATCGGCGAGCGGGCCGGCTTTCTCGCGCTTCTCGGGCGCTGGCTGGCGCCGTTGTTCGCGCGCCTGTTTCCCGACGTGCCGCGCGGGCACCCGGCGCTGGGTTCGGTCACCATGAACATGGCGGCCAATATCCTCGGCCTCGACAACGCGGCCACGCCGATCGGCCTCAAGGCCATGCGCGAACTGCATGAACTGAACCCGGACAAGGAAACGGCCAGTAACGCGCAGATCCTGTTTCTGGTGCTCAACGCCTCGTCCGTGACCCTGTTGCCGGTGACCATCTTCACCTACCGGGCGCAGATGGGCGCGGCGGACCCCACGGATGTATTCATCCCGATACTGATGGCCACCTATTGCTCCACGCTGGTCGGTTTTTTCTTCGTGGCGACGGTGCAGCGCATCCGTCTGGATGCCGTGGTGCTGGCCTGGATGGGCGGGCTGACCGCCGTGGTGGGCGGCCTGGCCTGGTACTTCGCGCATTTGCCGGCCGCCGTGATGACCGCGCAGTCATCGCTGTTGAGCAATTTCCTGTTGCTGGCGCTGATCGTGATCTTCCTCATCGGCGCGCTGGTGAAAAAGGTGAATGCTTACGAGGCCTTCATCGAGGGCGCGAAAGAAGGCTTCCACACCGCCGTGACCATCATTCCCTACCTGGTGGCGATGCTGGTCGCCATCGCCATGCTGCGCGCCAGCGGCGCGTTGCCGGCCTTCGTCGAGGTGGTGCGCGCCGGGGTGACGACGCTGGGTTTCGATGCCGCCTGGGTGGACGGCCTGCCGACCATGCTGATGAAGCCCCTATCCGGTTCCGGGGCGCGGGCGATGATGGTGGAGACCATGCGGGTTTCCGGCGCCGACTCTTTTGCCGGGCGTCTGGCCAGCATCATCCAGGGCAGCACCGAGACGACGTTTTATGTATTGGCGGTGTATTTCGGCGCGGTCGGCATCAAGCGCGTGCGCCACGCCGTGGCCGCCGGGTTGATGGCGGACCTGGGCGGCTTCGTCGCGGCGGTGTTCGCGGCCTATCTGTTTTTTGGTGGATAACCCAGCCGGCAGGGATACCGGCGCTACAGGAGATGAAGCATGTCATTCCGCCTGCGTACTCTGCTTCTGAAGACCCCCATCAAGATCGCCATAGGCCTGGTCGCGGCCTGGTTCCTGTTCGCCTGGTTCGGCTTCGAGCCATTAGTGAAATGGGCGGCACCGAAATACATCGCCGACAAGAGCCAACACACGCTCAGCCTGCAAGCCGCCAGATTCGATCCGCTGCGCCTGTCCCTCGATCTGAAAGGCCTGAAGCTGGCCGAGCCGGATGGCAAGCCGTTACTGGCATTCGATGAGCTGTTCGTCGATTTCGATGCCGCCAGCCTGTTCAACTGGGCTTACACCTTCGACCGCATTCGCCTGGTGGCGCCGAAAGCGCATGTGGAGTTGCGCGCCGATGGCAGCCTCAACTGGACCGCGCTGATCGAGGCGCTGAAAAGCAAGGATGAGGAAGCAGACAAGCCGCTGCCGCGCTTGCTGATTCGCCAGATTGCGCTGGAGCAAGGCCGCGTCGAGTTCGCGGATCGGAAAGTGAGCTTTGAAACCGCGCTCAACCCACTCGATCTGACCCTGACCGATCTCTCCACCCTGCCCGATGACAAGGGTGCCTACACCTTGGCCGCCAGCACGCGCCTGGGTGCGCGCATCCGCTGGAAGGGCGATGTGACGCTGAAACCCCTCAATGCGAGCGGCGAACTGGGTATCGACAAAGTGACGCTGGCCAACTACTGGCCCTATCTGGCGAGCAAGCTGAACCTGGCGCCAGCGGCTGGCAGCGCCAGCCTGGCCCTGAACTACCGGGTGGGCTATGCCGACAAGCACTTGTCGCTGCTGCTGGACAAGCTGGGCCTCAAGCTCGATGGACTGGCATTGCGCGGCAACAAGGCCACGCGGGACGCCATCACCCTGGACCATGTGGCGCTCACTGGCGGGCGCTTCGATCTGGGAAAACGGCAACTCGACATCGGCGAGATCGCCCTGTCAGGCGGCAAGGTGGATTTGCTGCGCGACAGGGCGGGGCGGTTGGATGTGATGGACTGGTTCAAGCTCCCCTCCCCCCCTGGGGGAGGGGCTGGGGGAGAGGGAAAAAGGGTGGTTTCGGCAAAGGCCGTCGCCAAACCGAATGGGGGTTCCCCCTCCCCCGGAGGGGGAGGGGGGGTGTGGCGCGTCAACCTCGCCAAATTCTCCCTCAACGGCCTCGGTATCCACGTCAACGACGCCGGTTTCGTTACGCCGCTCGATGCCGAGATCGGCAATCTCCAGGTCGGCTTCACGGCCCACGCCGAAGCCGGTGGGACAAAGACCCAGGCGGTGCTGGACGAACTCGGCGTGGCGGTTTCCGGCATTCGCCTGGTTTCCGGCAAGACGCCGTTGCTCGTGCTCGGCGGCATCCAACTGGATCAAGGGAAACTCGACCTGGCCGCGCGTGAGGTGCATGTCGGCCAGGTGGCGCTGGCGAATGGCAAGATGGAGTTGCGCCGTGATGCCAAGGGGCGTATCGCCTTGCTGGAGGCCTTCAAACCCGCTTCCGGGAAGCCCGTCGCCGCGCCCGCTCAATCAGAGCAAAAAGAACCGGCTTGGCGTTATCGCGTGGATCAGTTTGGTCTGGCCGGCTTCCAGGTCGCCGTGCGCGATGAAACCGTGCGGCCCGCCGGCGGCCTGACCTTGCAAGGCATCGAAGCAACGGCGCGTGGTCTCAGTGAAAACCTGAAAACGCCACTGCCGGTGAAGCTCGCTTTCCGGGTCAAGGAAGGCGGCCGCTTCCAGGCCTCGGGCAAGGTCATTCCCGCCAGCCTGCGCGCCGACATCAGACTGAAGCTCGATGCCCTCGCCCTGGCGCCCGCGCAACCCTGGCTGAGCCAGGCCGCGAATCTGCAACTGGCTTCCGGGCGCGCAGCCACGGAGGGCCGGGTCAAATTCGACGGCAAGGCCGCCGCGGACAAGCAGGTCAGCTTCAAGGGCGGTTTTACAGTCGATGATCTGCTGCTCAAGGAAAGCGAAACCGGCGACCGCTTCCTTGCCTGGAAGCGCCTGACCAGCGACACAGTCAGCGCCACGCCCGGCAGTCTGGATATCGACGAACTGAAGCTCGACAGCCTCGGCGCCAAGCTGATCATCTACCCGGACAAGACGGTCAATCTGAAGAAGATACTCAGAACATCGCCCCCCTCTCCCCTCGGGGTAAGCAGCGACTTGGCTGCCGTAGTTGGGCAGCCTAGTCGATTGCTTAGTAGTTCCATCAGAGGGGCCGGGGGAGAGGGAGCGACGGTGGACTCATCGAAGCCCTCCGCCAAGGCCAACTCGGGTTCCCTCACCCCCAACCCCTCTGATGGGGCTTCTAAGCAATCGACTATGCGGGCAAACAACGCCCGCCAAGTCGCTGGTTATCCCGGTGGGAGAGGGGAGAAACCCTTCCGCCTCAATATCGACCGCGTGCGCGTCGAGCATGGTGTAGTCGATTTCGCCGATTTATCCCTGCGTCTGCCTTTCGGTACCCGCATTTACGACTTCAAGGGCGCCCTCAACGGCATTTCCAGTCAGTCTGGAACAGCGGCGGAACTGGAACTGGACGGGCGCGTGGACGAATATGGCCTGGCGCGCGTGGTGGGGCAGATCGACCTGTTCGATCCCACCGGCTTCATGGACATCAAGACGGTGTTCCGCAACGTCGAGATGGTCAACCTCACGCCCTATACCGCCACCTTCGCGGGCTACAAGATCGCCTCCGGCAAGCTTTCGCTGAATCTGGAATACAAGATCAAGCAGCGCGAATTTCTGGGCGAGAACCAGATCATCATGGACAAGCTCATCCTGGGCGAGAAGCTGGAAGGCCCCAACATCAAGTACCTACCGCTGGAATTGGCCATCGCCATTCTGGAGGACTCGGACGGCAGGATAGACCTCGGCCTGCCGGTCTCCGGCAGCCTGGATGATCCGCAATTCAGCTACGGCCGCATCATCGGTAAGGCCATCGGCAACATTCTTACCAAGATCGTCACGGCGCCGTTCCGGGCGCTCGCCCGCCTGTTCGGCGGCAATGGCGAGAAGCTGGAGCAGATCGCCTTCGAAGCCGGCGAACAAGGCCTGACGCCACCGGAAAAGGAGAAGTTCAACCAGATCGCCAAGGTGCTCAACAAACGTCCCGGACTCGCCCTCAGCGTGCATGGCGCCTGGTCCTCCGAGATCGACCGCCCGGTGTTGAAGGAGCGGCAACTGCGCCGCGCCGTGCTTGAGACGATGGGTGTGAAGCTGGCGCCGGATGAGGAGGCCGGCCCCATTTCCACCGCCAATCCCAAAGCCCAAAACGCTCTGGAAGCCCTCTATGCCGCGCGCTTCGGCGAAGCGGACTGGAAGGCGCTGCAAGCCCGGTGGTTCCAGGCCAATCCCGAGAAGAAACAGGGTGTTGGCAAGATGCTGTCGCGCCTGAATGGCCTGATCAAGCCGGAACAGCCGCTCGCGGAAGCTGAACTATCCGCCCTCAAAGGGAGCGATCTTCACGCCTTGCTCCATGCCCGCCTGCTGGAACAGGAAACCGTCAGTGACGCGACCCTGAAGCAATTGGCCGAGCAGCGGATACAAACCATCGTCGCCGGCCTCGCCGCGGCCGGCGCCCCGCCCGAACGCGTCCGGACGGCCGCGATCGAGGCCTTCCAGGGTGAGGGAAAAGAAGTGCCGGTGAAGCTGGAACTGGGGGTGGCGGGGAAGTAACGCCGGCACTCCGCCGGCCATGGGCCTGATCAGTCCCGAGTAGCCTGGATGGAGCGCAGCGGAATCCAGGGGTTTCCTCCGGTCACGCTCCCCGGATTCCGCTGTGCTGCATCCGGGCTACGCTGGCTGGCTGTTTCCGGCACCCAAAATATCCGTCATTCCCGCGCAGGTGGACATCCAGTTCGTAGGGCTGACTGATTTGAAAATCAATCAACCCAACCCACGGCTGTCGCCTGTTTGCGGGTGAATACGCCTCAAGTTATCTCCAGAAAAGCCGAAATTGTGGGCATTCCAACAGCAACTCAGGCTCAGGAGCCCCCATGTTCAACAACCTCAAGATCGCCCACCGTTTGTGGCTCACGTCCCTGCTGGCGGGCAGCTTGTTCTTCATTTCCGTGATCGCTGGTTACCTGGGTTTGACCGCGGCGGAAAAATCGCTGAAGTCGGTGTTCGAGGATCGGGCGGTGCCTATGCACGAACTGTCCCGTATCGGCACGATCATCCAGGCAAACACCTGCCACCTTTTGGGGGCGTTCCAGCACGATCCCAACGGCCCCCTGCATGCGATTCATGACCACCCGATCACTTTTCACCTGGATGCGATGGACAAGGGCAAGGCAGAAATAGACAGCATATGGGCCAAATACATGGCTACTTATCTCACGGATGAAGAAAAACTCCTGGCGGCGGATTTCACCGAGAAACGCAAAGCCTGGGTCGCGAAGATGGTGGAAGCCAAGGACGGAATCACGGCCGGAAATTACAGCCCGGATGCGATGGCGCGTTTCCTGAAAGCCGGGCGTGAGGAGGGCAAGGCCACGAGCGAGGCTATGGAAAAACTGATGACCTACCAGGAAACCGTGGCGCAACAGGAATATGAGGCGGCGGCGGCGCGTGTGCAGACACACCTCTGGTTTTATGGCGCGCTGATCGTGATTGGCGTCTTGGGTGTGTTGGGCATGTCCCTGCTCACGATTCGCCGCATTACCCATAGCCTGAAGGAGGCGGGGGACATGGTCGAGGCGATTGCTTCCGGCGACCTCACCCGACCGATTCCGCCATCCGGTTCCGATGAAATCGGCGAGATGCTGGGCAAGCTTTCGCTCATGCAGAGCGGCCTGCGCGATCTGATCGGCGCGGTGCGCGGCAACGTGAACAATCTCGACCGCGCGGCGAAGGATCTGTCGGCGGTCTCGTCCAACAGCGCGCGCGCCAGCGAAGCCCAGTCGGAGGCCGCTTCCAGCATGGCCGCCTCGGTGGAACAGCTTTCCGTGTCCATCGACCAGGTGGAAGAACATGCGCGCGAGGCGCGGGGTGTCACCCTGACTTCCGGCAGCCAGTCGGAGGAGGGCGGTCGCATCATCCACGAGGCGGCCAGCGAAATGGGCCGCATCGCCGAGGCGGTGAACGCCACCGCCGGCACCATCCGGCAACTGGAAGACTATTCCGGGCAGATTTCCAGCATCGTTGGCGTCATCAAGGACATCGCCGACCAGACCAACCTGCTGGCGCTCAATGCCGCCATCGAAGCCGCGCGGGCGGGCGAGCAGGGGCGTGGTTTCGCGGTGGTGGCCGACGAAGTGCGCAAACTGGCCGAGCGCACCGCCAATTCCACCCAGGAAATCACTACCATGATCGGCAAGATTCAGCAGGGCACGCAGCGCGCCGCGCAGGAGATGGAGTCCGGCGTGCAGCGGGTCAACGATGGCGTCAGCCTGGCGCACAAGGCGGGCGATTCCGTGACCGGCATTCGTTCCAGTTCCGAACAGGTCACCCATGCCGTGGACGACATCAATCTGGCGCTCAAGGAACAGGCCGTCGCCGCGCGGGAAATTGCCCAGAAAGTGGAACGCATCGCTCAGGGCGCGGAAGAAAACAGCGCCGCCGTCAACCAGACCGCCGCGTCCGCCGAGCAGTTGCGCATGCTGGCCAGTGATCTCCAGCAACTGGCGGGGCGCTTCCGGGTTTGAATGTATTTCCCCCCTTTCCCAAAGGGAGGCAGTGGGGATTTAGCGAGGCTTGCACTGGCGTCACCCATGTATAAATCCCCCCCAGCCCCCCTTTTCAAAGGGGGGAGCCAACGGCCCCGCCACATCCGTGCGGCATAATCACCCGGCTTCCTCATTCGTCCTCCCCCATGCAAACCTATCCCACTCTGGCCGCGATCGACCTCGGTTCCAACTCCTTTCATTTGCAGGTGGGGCGGGTCGAGGGCGAGCAGCTTTTCTATCTCGACGCCATCAAGGAATCGGTGCGTCTGGCCGGCGGCCTCAATGCCAACAAGCGCCTCGACGGCGCTTCGCAGCGGCGCGCGCTGAACTGCCTGGCGCGTTTCGGTGAACGCTTACAGGGCATGCCGGCTGGCGCGGTGCGGGCGGTGGGTACCTCTGCCTTGCGCGTGGCCAAGAACGCGCCCGAATTTCTTGAAAAAGCGCGCGCGGCGCTGGGTTTTGAAATCGAAATCGTCGCCGGTCGCGAAGAGGCGCGCCTGATCTATCTGGGCGTCTCGCACAGCCTGCCGCTCAACACGGAGCCGCGCCTGGTGGTGGACATCGGCGGCGGCTCCAGCGAATGCATCATCGGCACCGGCTATGAAGCGCAGGACCGGGAAAGCCTGCGCATGGGCTGCGTGGTATTCAGCAACCGTTTTTTTGCCAGTGGCGTCATCGACAAGGCCTCCATGAAGGCGGCCGAAATTGCCGCGCGCATCGAAACCCGCCTCGTCGCCGGCCCGGTATTCGGCAGGGGCGCCTGGGTCGAGGCTGTGGGTTCCTCGGGCAGCGCCCGCGCGCTGGGCGACATCTGTCGGCAGAACGGTCATTCCGACGGCGCCATCACCCTGGAGGGTCTCAGATGGCTGCGTGAGCAACTGATCAAACTGGGCCACATCGACCAACTGGACCTGCTCGGACTGAAACCCGATCGCCGTCCGGTCATCGTCGGCGGCCTCGCCATCATGCTGGCGATCTTCGAGGAACTGGGCGTCGAAACCATGACGGTGGCGCAGGGCGCCATGCGCGAAGGCATCCTCTGGGACCTGCTCGGCCGGGTGCATGACCGCGACATGCGCGACATCACAGTCAGCCAATTTCAGCGCCGCTATCAGGTGGATATGGCGCAGGCGCAACGGGTGGAAACCCAGGCGTTGGCCCTGTTTCAGGCACTGACACCGTCGCCCGAGGCCGAGCGGCGCCTCGCCTGGGCGATGCGACTGCACGAAGTCGGCATTTCCATCGCCCATTCCGGCTTCCACAAACATGGCGCCTACATCCTGGAAAACGCCGACATGCCCGGCTTTTCCCGGCGCGACCAGACCTTCATGGCCTTGCTGGTGCGCGCCAGCCGCGGCGGCCTGGACAAACTCGGCCTCGCTCCCAACGCCGCCGAATGGCCGCTCATCCTGTGCCTGCGCCTGGCCCTGCTGTTCAATATGAGCCGCAGCGATGCCGTGTTGCCGGCCATCTCGCTGAATTGCGAAGCCGGTGTCTGCCGCCTCTCCCTGCCCGCCGACTGGCTCAAGGACAACCCGCTTACCCGCGCGGTTCTCGACGACGAAGTGCGCGATTGGGCTAAAGCGGCGGCGGGCCTGCGCCTGGAACTGGCGTAGCGCCCCCCCCTTTTTCAAAGGGGGCTGGGGGGGGGATTTTTCCAAGGGTGGAACCAGCGCGAGCGTTGCTAAATCCCCCCCTGCCCCCCTTTAAGAAAGGGGGGAGATACTGCCCGGCCGGCAGGGGAGAGGGGGATTCGCTATCATGGCGGCCCTTTTGCTCGCAGTGCCCAGGAGTTCGTCTTGTCAGACCCCGCCGATACCAGTCCGGAAGCCACCAGCGAAGCCAAGGCCGGCGATGGCGACATCACCCGCCAGGTGAAGCGCCGCCGCACTTTCGCCATCATTTCCCACCCCGACGCCGGCAAGACCACGCTGACTGAAAAACTGTTGCTATTCGGCGGCGCCATCCAGATGGCCGGCACGGTGAAGGCGCGCAAGAGCGGCCGCCACGCCACTTCCGACTGGCTGGAAGTGGAGAAACAGCGCGGCATTTCCGTGGCCAGTTCGGTGATGCAGTTCGGCTATGGTGACTGCGTCATCAACCTGCTCGACACCCCCGGCCACCAGGATTTCTCGGAGGACACTTACCGCGTGCTCACCGCCGTCGACGCCGCCGTGATGGTGGTGGACGCGGCCAAGGGCGTGGAAGCGCAGACCATCAAGTTGCTGGAAGTCTGCCGCCTGCGCAACACGCCGATCATCACCTTCATCAACAAGATGGACCGCGAAGTGCGCGACCCGCTGGAGGTGCTGGACGAGATCGAATCGGTGCTGAAGATCCACTGCGCACCGGTAACCTGGCCGATCGGCATGGGCAAGCGCTTTGTCGGCGTCTACCACCTGTTGAATGACGAGGTGATGCGCTTCACCCCCGGCGAGGAACGCGCCGACGGGGAGGTGGAAATCCTGCGTGGCGCCGAGATCGACAGGCTGCGCGCCACCTGTTCGCAGGAATTCGATCAGATGCGCGACGAAACCGAACTGGTCAAGGGCGCCGGCGCCAGCTTCCATCTCGAAGACTTCCTCAAGGGCAAGCAGAGTCCGGTGTTCTTCGGTTCCGGTATCAACAACTTCGGCGTGCGCGAAATTCTCCAGGCGCTGATCGACTGGGCGCCGCCGCCGCAGCCGCGCGAGGCTGTCGACGCGAAGGGCGAAAGCCGCATGGTCGCGCCCGACGAGCCCAATTTCACCGGCTTCGTGTTCAAGATTCAGGCCAACATGGACCCCAACCACCGCGACCGCATCGCCTTCTTCCGCGTCTGTTCCGGCGAATACACGCCGGGCATGAAGGTGAAGCACCGCCGTACCGGCAAGGAAATGAAAATCGCCAACGCCGTGGTGTTCATGGCCAACGAACGCTCGCGCATGGAAGACGCCTTCGCCGGCGACATCATCGGCATCCACAACCACGGCCAGTTGCAGATCGGCGACGTGCTTACCGAAAATGAAATGCTCACCTACAAGGGCATTCCCTATTTCGCCCCCGATTTGTTCAGCCGCGCCCGCCTGCGTGACCCGCTCAAGTCCAAGCAGCTCAACAAGGGCCTGCGCGAACTGGGCGAGGAGGGCGCCATCCAGGTATTCGCGCCGCTGGTGGACAGCAACTTGTTGCTGGGCGCTGTCGGCCAACTGCAATTCGAAGTGGTGGAACACCGGCTGAAGGCCGAATACGGTGTCGACGCCACGTTTGAACGCGCCGGCATCCACACCGCTCGCTGGGTCACCTGCGACAACGCCGCTCACCTGGCGGAATTCGTCAAGGCGCAACAGCAGCGCCTGGCGCGCGACGTTGATGACAACCTGGTCTACCTCGCCGATAACCGCGTCAACCTCAGCCTGGCAATGGAGCGCTGGCCCAGAGTGAAATTCCACGACACGCGGGAACACGGGCAGACGCTCTCTTCGTAGGGCGGAACGCGAAGCGGTTCCGCCGGAAGGTGGGGCGCCAGATCGAGCATGCCACCTTCCGGCGGATCGCCCTTCGGGCATCCGCCCTACGTGGGTAGCCAGCGTTTCGGGCCGATGTCCCAGGTGGCGTAGTCTTCAAGGCGCAGCAACAACGCCTGGCGCGCGACGTCGACGACAACCTGGTCTATCTCGCCGACAACCGGGTCAACCTCAGCCTCGCGATGGAACGCTGGCCCCGAGTGAAATTCCACGACACGCGGGAACACGGGCAGACGTTGGCGTCGTAGGGCGGAACGTGAAGCGGTTCCGCCGGAAGGTGGGGCGCCAGATCGAGCGTGCCACCTTCCGGCGGATCGCCCTTCGGGCATCCGCCCTACCCAGGGACACGGGCAGACGTTGCCGTCGTAGAAGGTGGGGCGCCAGATCGAGCATGCCACCTTCCGGCGGATCGCCCTTCGGGCATCCGCCCTACGTGGGTAGCCAGCGTTTCGGGTCTATGCCCCAGGTGGCGTAGTCCTCGTGGCCGGTGATGCGGTCCTGGCAGCCGCTCCAGGAGAGGTCGACAATTTCCGGTTTCAAATAACGATGGTGTTGCGCGTGGTAGATCACGTTCACGCGCGGTTTCATCATGTTGTCGGCGTTCTGTTCCATGACCACGCCGAGGCGGCCACTTTCCATGCGCACCAGAGAGCCGGTGGGGTAGATGCCGAGGCTTTTTACATAGGCCTTCACCAGCACCGGGTCGAAGTGGTAGCTGCTCCATTCCAGCAAACGGCCGAGGGCGGCGCTGGGGGGCATGCCCTTGTGGTAGACGCGATCCGAGGTGATGGCGTCGTAGACGTCGACGATGGCGCCCATGCGTCCGTACAGGGAAATCTGCTCGCCCTTGAGTTGGTTGGGGTAGCCGCTGCCGTCGAAACGCTCGTGGTGCTGTCCGGCCACGTCGAGGGCGATCTGGCTGATGCCCGGCGTGTTCTGCAAAATGATGATGCTCTGCACGACATGCGACTTCATCTTGGTGAATTCGGCGTCGGTGAGCTTGGCCGGCTTGTTCAGGATTTCATCCGGTACCTTGGCCTTGCCCACGTCATGCAGCAGGCCGCCGATGGCGAGTTCCTTGATGAGCGGCCGTCCCAGCTTGAGGCCGCGGCCAAACGAGACAAGCAGCGCACAGACCGACACAGAATGCTGGAAGGTGTAGCTGTCGTGGTCTTTCAGCCGCGCCAGCGGCAAGAGCGCGTCCTGGTTGCGGAAGATGGAATCCACCATGTTCTCGACCAGCGGTTCCACCTGTTCCATTTCGATCTGTTTGCCCAGGCGGATGTCCTGAACCATGTTGCGCACGATGCGGTTGGCGTCGCTATGCAGGCGGCGGGCCCGCTCGATCTCCGCGCCCAGCGGCACCGGCTGAATTTCCGTCGGCCGCTCCATGGCGATGTCGACCAGACGTACGTCGATTTCGTGGCGAACTTCTGCTTCGGTGATGGCGTCTGCCACGTCCTGGCCCTGGCCAGTGTCGATGTACACCTCATGGATGCCAAGTGCCTTGATCTCCCGCACCCGCTTTTCATCGTGCACCGCGAAACTGTTGGTGACGAAGGGATGGTCGAGCCAGGAGCAGTTGACGTCGTGGATATACATGCCCGGCCGCAATTGGGCGACCGGGATTTTCTTGATGCCGGCGGGTGCGCTCATGAAATATGCCTAGTGAAACTTCGCTATGTATCGGCACCCGCCACGCGGACTTGAGTCCGCTTAAGGCATATTACTTCTGGAAATGCGTGGTCGCTTTTTCAAAGGCTTCGCGCATGGAAGCCCAGGCCGCGTCGGCGCCGGCTTTCATGTCTTGCCACGCTTCGCCGCTGCTGGCCTGGACTTCCTGAAGTTTCACCATGGCATCTTCGCGGTGCTTGCGCAGGGCTTCGAGTTGCATCTCGTATTCGATCTGCATATCGGTCCTGGCGACTTTGGCCTTGGCCTCCCACTTGGCGAGGTCGGCATTCCACTTGTCGAGGTTTTGTTTGAGGGATTCGACGTAATCGTTACGGGTGCTCATGTGTCTCTCCTGTGGATCGTTGGGTAGGCGATACGGAATACCGCATCACTGCTTCAGCTTACGCAAAAATTGCGGCTTTTTCGATGTGTCGCGCGTCGGCTGGGGTGAATTCGTTTTTTCTACGTCCGCTTGATCGCGCGGCTCAGTGCATCCGCCAGCGCGCCGCCCATTGTTTCTGGTTGTTTGGCGAGGTTCTTCGTCCGCGCGGGGGACGTGCCGGGGGTGTTTTCCGGCCGGGCTGGTTTGACCTCGTCCTTCATGCGCATGGTGAGGGCGACGCGCTTGCGCGGGATGTCCACCTCCAGCACCTTGACCTTGACGATGTCACCGGCCTTGACCACGTCGCGTGGGTCTTTCACGAATTTTTCCGCTAGCGCCGAGATGTGCACCAGGCCGTCCTGATGCACGCCGATGTCGACGAAGGCGCCGAAGTTGGTGACGTTGGTGACCACGCCTTCCAGTTGCATGCCGGGTTTCAGGTCTTTCAGGTCGTTCACGCCTTCCTGGAAAGTGGCCGCCTTGAATGCCGGGCGCGGGTCGCGGCCGGGTTTTTCCAGCTCTTTCAGAATGTCGCGCACGGTGGGCAGGCCGAAGCGTTCATCGACATATTTGCCGGCATCCAGGTGTTTCAGGACATCCACGTTGCCGATCACGCTCCGCATGTTCAGCTTCAGGTCGGCCAGGATGCGCATCACCACCGAATAGGCTTCCGGGTGTACGGAAGAAGCGTCAAGCGGGTTGTCGCCGCCCGGCACGCGCAGAAAACCGGCGGCAAGCTCAAAGGTTTTCGGGCCGAGGCGCGGCACCTGTTTCAGCGCTTCGCGGTTGGCGAAGGGGCCGTGCGCGTCGCGGTGCATGACGATTTGGTTGGCGAGCGTGCCATTGAGGCCGGAGACGCGGGTGAGGAGGGCGGCGGAAGCGGTATTCACATCGACGCCGACCGCGTTCACGCAGTCTTCCACCACGGCTTCCAGCGCCTGGCCCAACTTAGCTTGGCCGAGATCGTGCTGGTACTGGCCGACGCCGATCGCCTTGGGCTCGATCTTCACCAGTTCGGCGAGCGGGTCTTGCAGGCGGCGAGCGATGGAGACGGCGCCGCGCAGGCTCACATCCATGCCCGGGAATTCGCGCGCGGCCAGCTCCGAGGCGGAATACACCGAGGCGCCGGCCTCGCTCACCGTGACCTTGATGAGGTTCAAATCAGGCTGTAATCGCATGAGATCAGCCGCCAGCTTGTCGGTCTCGCGGCTGGCGGTGCCGTTGCCGATGCTGATGAGTTCCGCGCCGTGTTTGCTCGCCAGTTTCGCGAGGGTGGCGAGCGCGCCGTTCCAGTCGTTGCGGGGTTCGTGCGGGTAGATCACGGCGGTATCCAGCACCTTGCCGGTGCGGTCCACTACCGCCACCTTCACGCCGGTGCGGATGCCGGGGTCGAGGCCGATCACCGCTTTCGGCCCGGCGGGGGCGGCCAGCAACAGGTCTTTCAGGTTGCTGGCGAAGACGCGGATGGCTTCCTGTTCGGCGCGCTCGAACAGCGCGTTCATCAAATCCAGTTCCAGGTGCAGGGACAGCTTTACTTTCCAGGCCCAGCGCACCGTATCCATCATCCATTTGTCGCCGGGGCGGGCTTTGTCCGAGAGGCCGAAGTGGGTGGCGATGTGGCCGATCAGTACCCCTTCCCCCACTGGGGGAAGGTGGCCCGAAGGGCCGGATGAGGGAGCGCCGGTTGCATATCCACGCGCCGTTCCCTCACCCCCGGCCCCTCTCCCGGAGGGAGAGGGGAGAAGTTCCTCCGGCAACTTGATCGCCAGCCCCAGCACCCCTTCATTGCGTCCCCGGAACATCGCCAGCGCGCGGTGTGAGGGCATGGTTTTCCAGGGTTCGTCGAACTCGAACCAGTCGCGGAATTTCTGGCCTTCGGCTTCCTTGCCGGCGACCAGGCGCGAGACCACGCGGCCGTTGTCCTGAAGGTGGGCGCGCAGTTTTTCGATTAGGGCGGCATCTTCGGCGAACTGTTCCATGAGTATCTGGCGGGCACCGTCCAGCGCCGCCTTCACGTCGGCTACGCCTTTCTCGGGGTCGATGAAAGCGGCGGCCTCCACTTCCGGCGTCAACATCGGGTCGCCCAGCAACTTCTCAGCCAGCGGGCCGAGGCCGGCCTCGCGGGCGATCTGCGCCTTGGTGCGGCGCTTCTGCTTGTAGGGCAGATAGAGGTCTTCCAGGCGCTGCTTGGTTTCGGCGCCGGCGATGTCGGCCTGCAATTCCGGGGTCAACTTGCCTTGTTCCTGAATGCTGGCGAGCACCGCCGCGCGGCGTTCTTCCAGTTCGCGCAGATAGCCCAGCCGCTCTTCCAGATGCCGCAAATGGGTGTCGTCGAGGCCCCCGGTCACTTCCTTGCGGTAGCGCGCGACGAAAGGCACCGTGGCGCCCTCGTCGAGCAGCGCCACGGCGGCGGCAACCTGATTGGCATGGACGTTGAGCTCCTGGGCGATACGAATTTCGATGGACGGCAGCATGGGGTTTCAAGGCGGTGAAAAAGGTGCGGCAGGATGGGGAAAAATGCCGCGCTCGGCAAGGCTTGACGAGAATGGCGCGCATTTCTCCGCAACCCGCATACGCTATATTCCGCGCACGCTGACCGGACCCGACCATGCCACTTTCCCTTTCCAACGCTCTCGAACTCCTCGCCCCAGCCAAGACCGCCGAAATCGGCCGCGAGGCCATCCTGCACGGCGCCGACGCGGTGTATATCGGCGGGCCGTCGTTCGGCGCCCGCCACAACGCTGGCAACACGGTGAGCGAGATCGCCGGGCTGGTCGAATTCGCGCATCGTTACCACGCGCGCATCTTCACCACCCTCAACACCATCCTGCATGACACGGAACTGGAACCGGCGCGCAAGCTGGTGTGGGAGCTGTACGACGCCGGGGTGGATGCGCTGATCGTGCAGGACATGGGCCTGCTGCAACTGGATCTGCCGTCCATCGCCTTGCACGCCTCCACGCAATGCGACATCCGCACCCCGGAGAAGGCGCGCTTCCTGGCCGAGGTGGGCTTTTCCCAGATCGTCCTGGCGCGGGAACTGACGCTTCAGGAAATCGCGGGCGTCCGCGCCGCCGTGCCGGCCGATACCGTGCTCGAACACTTCATCCACGGCGCCTTGTGCGTGGCGTTCTCCGGCCAGTGCAACATCAGCCATGCCCATACCGGCCGTAGCGCCAATCGCGGCGACTGCTCGCAGGCCTGCCGCCTGCCTTACACCCTGGAGGACGATCAGGGTCGCGTGGTCGCTTTCGATAAACACCTGCTGTCGGTGAAGGACAACAACCAGAGCGACAACCTCAACGCCCTGATCGACGCCGGGGTGCGCAGCTTCAAGATTGAGGGGCGCTACAAGGATGTCGGCTATGTGAAGAACATCACCGGCCATTACCGCCAACTGCTCGACGAGATACTGGAAAAACGGCCGGAGTTGCTGCCCGCCTCCAGCGGCCACACCCGACTGCTGTTCACCCCCAACCCGGACAAGACCTTCCATCGCGGTTCCACCGATTACTTCGCGAATGGCCGCAAGGACGACATCGGCGCCTTCGACACCCCGGCCTTCGTCGGCCTGCCTTTAGGGCTGGTCACGCGCATCGGGCCGGACTGGTTCGAGATCGAAGCGACGGAGCCCCTCGCCAATGGCGACGGCCTCACCTACCTGAACAAGCGCGAAGTGGTGGGCATGCAGGCGAACACGGTGGAAGCGGTCGGCGAGTCGCTCTGGCGGATTCGCCCCAATGAACCCGTGGCGACGCTGCCGGGCCTGCGGCCGGGCACGCCGATCAGCCGCAACCGCGACCATGCCTGGGAACAGGCGCTGAACAAGGCCTCGGCCGAACGGCGCATCGACATCTGGGCCGGATTCGGCGAAACCGCCGATGGTTTTGAGCTGACCCTGCACGATGCCGACGGCGTCAGCGCCAGCGCCAGCCTGGCCTTCGAGAAGCAGCCGGCGCGAGAGCCGGACAAGGCCGAAGCCACCTTGCGCGAACAACTCGCCCGCTTCGGCGGCAGTGATTTCGCGCTACTGGAACTGACGGTGAACTGGCGCCAGCCCTGGTTTCTGCCCGCCTCGGCCATCAACAAGCTGCGCCGGGAAGCGGTGGAACGCCTGCAAGCCGCTCGGGTGACGGCCTACCAGCGCCCAACCCGCAAGGCCGCCGTGGCACCGCCCGCCACCTACCCGGAAGAAGCGCTGACCTTTCTCGCCAACGTCTACAACCAGGCCGCGCGCCGGTTCTACGAAAAACACGGCGTCAAGCTGATCGCCGCCGCCTACGAGGCGCACAAAGAAGCCGGCGAGGTTTCGTTGATGATCACCAAGCACTGCCTACGCTACTCGTTCAGCCTGTGCCCGAAACAGGCCAAAGGTGTCACCGGCGTGCAAGGCCAGGTGCGCGCCGAACCGATGACCCTGGTGAACGGCAACGAACGCCTGACCCTGAAGTTCGACTGCCGCGCCTGTGAAATGCATGTGATGGGCAAGATGAAGAAACACATCCTGAAAACCCCACCGCCCTCGGTGGTGCCGCTGACCTTCCACCCACGACAGCGGTAAGCCCCCCCTTTGAAAAAGGGGGGGGAGCCAAGCGCGGAAGCGGCGCCAGGCAAAGCAACGGGTGAGACATGGACCCCCCCTTTCTCAAAGGGGGGCAGGGAGGATTCAGCAACGCTTGCACCCGCGCCAGCCTCGGGAAATCCCCCCCAGCCCCCCTTTGGAAAGGGGGGGGGCAGCTACGCGATTTCGCGCAGAAATCCCCGTATCAACTCCAGCCGCTTGCCCAGGGTGGCGCAGTCTTTCTCGATCTTCAGCTTGTCCTGACCGGCAAGTTTGTATTCGCGTTTGGTCTGGATCAGTTTGATCAGCTTCATCGGGTCGAACGGCGGGTTCGGCTCGAACTGGATGCTGGCGCCTTCCGAACTGACGGCCAGGCGGGCGATGCCGAAAGGTTTGGTTTCCAGGCGCAGGCGGTGCACCGCCATAAGCGCCTCGGCCGGTTCCGGCAACAGGCCGAAGCGGTCGATCAGTTCTTCCTTGAGGTCATCCAGTTCCGCCAGGGTTTCGCTGTTGGCCAGGCGCTTGTAGAGCACCAGGCGTTCGTGGATGTCACCGCAATAATCGTCCGGCAGCAGGGCGGGCATATGCAGGTTGATTTCGGCGGTGGCTTTGAGCGGGGCGTCCATGTCCGGCTCGCGGCCTTCCTTGAGTGATTTCACCGCACTCGCCAGCATGTCATTGAAAAGATTGAAGCCAACCTCCTGCATTTCACCGCTTTGCGACTCACCCAGCACCTCGCCGGCACCACGGATTTCGAGATCGTGCATGGCCAGGTAGAAGCCGGAACCGAGGTCTTCCATGCTTTGGATGGCGTCCAGGCGCTTGGCGGCGGCGGGGGTGACTTTCACGCCGTCCGGCGGGGTGAGCAGGTAGGCATAGGCCTGGTGGTGCGAGCGGCCGACGCGGCCACGCAACTGGTGCAACTGCGCCAGGCCGAACTTGTCGGCGCGGTTCATGATGATGGTGTTGGCTGTCGGCACGTCGATGCCGGTCTCGATGATGGTGGTGCACAACAGCAGGTTGAAGCGCTGGTGGGTGAAATCGCGCATCACATGTTCCAGTTCACGTTCCGGCATCTGGCCGTGGGCGACTTCGATGCGCGCTTCCGGCAGCAACTTCACCAGTTTTTCGCGCATGGTCTGGATGGTGTCGACTTCGTTGTGCAGGAAGAATATCTGGCCGCCGCGCTTCAGTTCGCGCAAGGCCGCCTCGCGGATCAAGCCGTCCGAGATCGGCTGCACGAAAGTCTTGATCGCCAAGCGCTTCTGGGGCGCGGTGGCGATTACCGAGAAATCGCGGATACCTTCCAGCGACATCGCCAGGGTGCGCGGGATGGGGGTGGCGGTCAGGGTCAGTACATCCACCTCGGCGCGCAGTTCCTTCATGCGCTCCTTCTGGCGCACACCGAAACGGTGTTCCTCATCGAGGATGGTCAGTCCCAGGTTCTTGAACACCACATCCTTCTGCAACAGCTTGTGGGTGCCGATGACGATGTCGATGCGGCCGGCCTTGAGGCCTTCCAGCGCGCTGGCGACTTCCTTGGGCGAGCGGAAGCGCGAGAGTTCCGCGATACGCACAGCGGTATCCGCGAAACGGTCGGAAAAGGTCTGGAAATGCTGTTCCGCCAGCAGGGTGGTGGGGCACAACACCGCCACTTGCTTGCCGCCGGAGACAGCGACAAAGGCCGCGCGCAGGGCCACTTCGGTCTTGCCGAAGCCGACATCGCCGCACACCAGGCGGTCCATCGGCCGGCCGGAGGTCATGTCGCTCACCACGGCCTCGATGGCCGCCATCTGGTCCGGGGTTTCCTCGAAGCCGAAGCCTTCCGCGAAGGCGTCCAGATCGTGTTCACTCGTGGCGAAGGCATGGCCCTGGCGGGCGGCGCGCTGGGCGTAGATGTTGAGGAGTTCGGCGGCGGTGTCGCGTGCCTTCTCCATCGCCCGACGCCGGGCTTTCTCCCATTGGCCGCTGCCCAGACGGTGTAGCGGCGCCGTGTCCGGGTCGCCACCGAGGTAGCGGGAAATCAGGTGCAGATGCGCGACCGGCACATAGAGCTTGTCGCCACCGGCGAATTCCAGGGAGAGGAACTCCTCGGTGCCGTCGCCCAGATCCATGCCGGAGAGGCCGAGATAGCGGCCGATGCCGTGTTGGCCATGCACCACCGGATCGCCGATCTTGAGTTCGGACAGATCCTTCAACAACCCCTCGGCGCTGCTGGCGCGCTTGCCTTCGCGCGCGCGGCGGGTAATGGGGCTGCGCGCGTAAAGCTCGGTTTCGGTAAGGACGGCGAGCTGGCTGGATAGGTCGATGAAGCCCGTGGCGAGCGGGCCGGTGGTCAATATGAAGCGGCCTGGCTCCCCCCTTTGCAAAAGGGGGGCTGGGGTACCGAAGGGTAGGGGCTTTATCAGGGATTTCTTCGCGGGTTGCACGGAAGCAGGCGTTGTTAAATCTGATGAAGCCCCTACCCTTCGGTACCCCCTGCCCCCCTTTTTCAAAGGGGGGTTCTCCGTGTCGCTTGTGTCGCTAGTGCCTGTTGTCCAACCCTCGCTCAATACCGGCTTCAACCCGTATTCCGCCAGCGCATTGGCCAAAGTCTCGCGCCGGCCCAGGCTTTCCGCGATCACCAGGGTCGCGCCCTGGAAGCTATCGAGGTGCGCTTGCAGGCGGTAATAGGGGTTCTCGGCCTTGCGCTCCACTTCCACGGCGGGGGCGGGGGCAAAACTCCCCTCTCCCCCCGGGGGAGGGGCTGGGGGTGAGGGAGCTACTTCAGATTGACCAACCGGCGTTCCCTCTCCCCCGGCCCCTCCCCCGAGGGGGGAGGGGAGGCTCAGTTCCACCCGCGCATAGGGCTTCAGCACCCCAAAAAACTGATCCGGCGGCAAAAAAAGCGCATCCGGCGCCAGTAAGGGGCGATGTTTGTCACCCTGCATCAAGCGATGGCGGCTTTGTGTGTCGCGCCAGAAGCCGTCCACCGCTTCCTGGATGTCGCCGTGCAGGACCAGCGCGGTGTCCTCGGCCAGGTAGTCGAACAGGGTGGCGGTGGTGTCGAAGAACAGCGGCAGGTAGTACTCGACGCCGCCGGGCGCCAACTTGTGGGAAACGTCCTTGTACATCTGGCTCTTCGACGGGTCGCCCTCGAAGCGGTCGCGGAAGTTCTGCCGAAAGCGGGTGACACCGGACTCGTCCAGCGGCACTTCGCGCGCCGGCAGCAGGTGAATTTCGGCCACCTTGTAGAGGGTGCGCTGGTTGTCCGGGTCGAAGGTGCGGATGCTTTCGATCTCGTCGTCGAACAGGTCGATGCGATAGGGCAGGGCCGTGCCCATCGGGAACAGATCGATGATGCCGCCGCGCACCGCGAATTCACCCGGCGAGAGCACCTGCTGCACCGCGCTGTAGCCGGCCTCGGTCAGGCGCGAGCGCAGCTTGTCCGCGTTCAGCTTGTCGCGTTCCTTGAGCAGGAAGGCGTGGGCGTTGAGATAACTCGGTGGGCACAGGCGCTGCATGGCCGTGGCGGCCGGCGTCACCAGCACGTCTACCTTGCCGGTCGAGGCTAGCCAGAGGGCGGAAAGCCGCTCGGAAACCAGGTCCGGGTGCGGCGAAAGCGGGTCGTAGGGCAGCGTTTCCCAGTCCGGGAACAGGCTGACCGTCAACGTCGGATCGAACCAGGCGATTTCCTCAGCTAGTCGGGTTGCCTCCTGCGCGGTTTGGGTCAGGAGAAGCACGCGCTGCTTTTTTCCCGAGGCGGCGAGACCCGCGAGAATCAGGCTGTCGGCGGAACCGGGGGGGCGGCGCAGCTTCAGGCGCTGGCCGGGAGGGGGTAACTTGAGGGTCACTGACTGGATGCGGAGTAAACCAGGGCCGGCGATTATCCCAAATCTCTCCTGACTACGTCGGAAGAAGGGCTTCGCCACCGGAGGCTGCTAGGATTAGGCGCTTCCGCACCAGAGCCCGCTTTGCCATGAATGCCAAGCTGTTTCCCCGCACTCCCCGCCTGGATGGCGCCGACGCCGAAGCCAAGCGCGGCGAAATACGCGCTTATTTTCACGCCACCTTCGACCGCTACGAGCAGTTGTTCGAGGCGCTGGCCAGTGACGAGGCGTATTTCCGCAAGCCGATTCCGTTGCGGCATCCACTGATTTTCTATTTTGGCCATACAGCCACATTTTTCATCAACAAGCTGGTGCTTGCCGGCTTGCTGAGTGAACGGATCAACCCGCGTTTCGAGTCTATGTTCGCCATCGGCGTCGATGAAATGAGCTGGGACGATCTCGGCGAGGCACATTACGACTGGCCGACGGTGGCCGAGGTCCGGGCCTATCGAGGGCAAGTGCGCGCGGCGGTGGATGACCTCATCGCCAATCTGCCGCTGACCTTGCCGATCACCTGGGATCACCTTTGGTGGCCGATCCTGATGGGCATCGAGCACGAGCGCATTCACCTGGAAACCTCATCGGTGCTGATCCGCCAGCAGTCCCTGGCCTATGTGCGGCCGCACCCGGCCTGGGCACCTTGCAGCGACACGGGTCCGGCGCCCGCCAACGAACTGGTAGCGGTGCCGGCGGGCAAGGTGAGCCTCGGCAAGGCGCGCGATGACCTCTACTACGGCTGGGACAACGAATACGGCCACCACGAGGCCGACATTCCGGCATTCCTGGCCGCGCGCCATCTGGTGAGCAACGCGGAGTTTCTCGGCTTCGTCGAGGACGGCGGTTACGCCGACGATGCCTGGTGGCCCGAGGAAGGCCTGGCCTGGCGCAATTTCACGGAAGCCCGCCATCCCACCTTCTGGTTGCCCGACGGCAACGGCTGGCGTCTGCGCCTGATGCTGGAAGAGGTGGCCATGCCCTGGGACTGGCCGGTGGAGGTGAATTTCCATGAGGCCAAGGCATTCTGTAACTGGAAAGCCGCTCGCAGCGGCGCGAAGGTGCGCTTGCCCAGCGAGGACGAATGGCACCACCTGGCCGCGTTCGCCGGGGTGGCCGAAGTGCCGGAAGACGGCGCGGCGGCCGCCAACCTGCATCTCGACCACGGCGCTTCCGCCTGCCCGGTCAACCGTTTCGCGCACGGCCCGCTGTTCGATGTAGTGGGCAATGTCTGGCAATGGACCGAGACACCGATCTACCCCTTCGACGGCTTCCAGGTGCATCCGCTTTACGACGACTTCACCACGCCCACCTTCGACGAGCGTCACAACCTGTTCAAGGGCGGTTCCTGGATTTCCTGCGGCAACGAAAGCCGTCTCGCCGCGCGCTACGCCTTCCGCCGGCATTTCTTCCAGCACGCTGGTTTTCGCTATGTGGTGGGCAACCCGCCGCCGGCGCCGCCGCCCTCGCACTACGAGAGCGACAAGTTTTTGTCCGAATATGCCGAGTTTCATTACGGCGACAGCTACTTCGGCGTGCCCAACTTCTCCCAGGCTCTGGCCGAACTGGCGATCCAGGCGATGGGCGAGCGGCCGAAACGTCTCGCCCTCGACCTCGGCTGCGCGGTGGGACGCGCCAGCTTTGAACTGGCGCGGGCCTTCGATGCCGTGGAAGGCATCGATTTCTCCGCGCGCTTCATCGGCCTCGGCGCGGAATTCGCGCAACGCGGCGTGCTGCGCTACACCCTGGTCGACGAGGGCGAACTGGTCTCCTACCGCGAGCGGCGCCTGGCCGATCTCGGCCTGGAGGCGACGCGCGACAGGGTGAGTTTCTTCCAGGGCGATGCCTGCAATCTAAAACCGCGTTTCACCGGCTACGACCTGATCCTTGCCGCCAACCTGATCGATCGCCTGTACAGCCCGACCAAGTTCCTTGATGGCGTGCATGAACGGGTCAACCCCGGTGGTGTGCTGCTGATTGCCTCGCCCTACACCTGGCTCGTCGAGCACACCCCTCGGGAGGAATGGATCGGTGGCTACAAGCGGGATGGCGAGAACGTGACCACTCTGGACGGCTTGAAAACCCACCTTGGGGCGCATTTCAAGCTAGTGCAAGGCCCGCTCGAAGTGCCCTTCGTCATCCGCGAGACCCGGCACAAATTCCAGCACACGCTTTCCGCGGTGACGATTTGGGAGCGTTTGCCATGAGCTTCGATTTCGATGAGATCAACTCCAGCGCAGCCAGGAGTAGGTCAGGTTGCCGAAGGCTACCTGACGCTCAACCGTCAAACCCCGGTTTGATGGTGGCCCGCCAGGTAGCGATAAGGCCGCAACCTGGCCTACTGCGGACGGGGGGGCACTGATTTGAGTTTCGATTTCGACCAAATCATTCCCCGCGAGGGCACCGCCGCCCTTAAGTGGGACGGCCGCAAGAGTGTGTTCGGCACGGAGGATGTCATTCCACTCTGGGTGGCAGACATGGATTTCGCCGTTCCGGAAGCGGTCAGCCAGGCGCTGGCGGCGCGCGCCGCGCATCCCGTGTACGGCTACAGCCTGTTCCCGGACGACGTGTATGAAGCCTTGATCGGCTGGCTGCGTGAGCGCCACAACTGGGAGGTCGAACGAGACTGGATCATGATGGCGCCCGGCGTGGTGCCCTCGCTGCATGCCGCCGTGCTGGCTTTCGCCTCAGCGGGGGAGGGCGTCATCGTGCAGCCGCCGGTGTATTTCCCGTTCTTCTCCGCCGTCACCAGCACCGGCCGCCGCTTGATCGAGAACCCGCTCCTGTTCTCGGACGGCCGCTACCGCATCGACTTCGACCATCTGGAACAGTGCGCCGCCGATGCCCGTTTGTTGATCCTATGCAGCCCGCACAACCCGGTCGGCCGGGTCTGGAGCGAGGAGGAGCAGCGCGAAATCCTGCGTATCGCCCGAGAGCACAAGCTGGTGGTGCTCTCCGACGAAATCCATCATGACCTGATCTATCCCGGCCAGCGCCACATCCCTCTGGCGACGCTGGCGGACGACGGCGATGACATCGTCACCGCCGTCGCGCCGAGCAAGACCTTCAACATACCCGGCCTGGGGCTCTCCGCTCTGGTCGTGAGCAACCCGGAACAGCGCGAGAAATTGCGCCGCGCTTTCGCCACCCTGCATGTCGGCGGCGCCAACCCGTTCAGCATCGCCGCCTTCGCCGCAGCCTACCAGCATGGCGCGGCCTGGTTGGACGCGCTCATGGCCTATCTGGCGGAAAGTCGTGATGAAGTCACCGCCACCCTGGCGCGCGAGGCGCCGGTCATCCGCGTGGTCGCGGCGGAAGGCACTTATCTCCTGTGGCTGGATTGCCGCGAATTTTGCCGAGAACGGGGCCTGGACGATGTCGCGCTCAAGCGCTTTTTCGTCAGACAGGCGCGCCTGGGCATGAGTCCGGGTAGCCTGTTCGGCCAGGGCGGCGACGGCTTCATGCGTCTCAATCTGGGCGCGCCGCGTAGCGTGATTCGCGAGGCGATACAACGCCTGGTCGAGGCGGTGGCGAAATTCGACCAAACCGCATGATCGTAGGGGCGACCGGCTGGTCGCCTGGTACGCCTGTCCAATTGAGCCGCAATGTTTATGTCCACAGAATCGCCGCTCAACCAATAAGGAGACATCCATGCAGCGTCTGTTCCTGATTCTCGCCCTGCTCTTCACCACCTCCGCCATGGCGGCCGCCATCCCCGCCACCAAGGTCGCCAAGGTCAACGAGCGCATCTACGCGCTGCTCGGGCCGATGGAGCTGCCCACCAAGTCCAATCAGGGCTACATGGTCAACAGCACGCTGATCATCGGCGACACCGGCGCCATCCTCATCGACACCGGCTTCACCGACGAAATCGGCGCCCACCTGGCGAAAGAAGTCGCCAAGCTCACCAACAAGCCGGTCAAGGTCATCATCAACACCCATCACCACGGCGACCACACTTTCGGCAACGCCGCCTTCCCCGGTGCCAAGGTCATCAGTTCCGAGATGTGCCGCAAGCTGTTGATCGAAGGTGAAGGCGAATGGCTGGGCATCATCCAGGGCGCGCTCGGCCGCAAGCTGCCCAACACCCGCGCCGTCCCCGCCACCGAGGTCTACGCCAGCAAGACGAAAACCGACGTCACCCTCGACGGCGTCAAACTCACCTTCTGGGTGCCGGAAGCCTCGCACACGGCCGGCGACATGATGATCTGGCTACCCGAGGACAAGGTGCTGATTGGCGGCGACATCACCGTCAACCAGATCACCCCCAACTTCCGCGACGGCAATGTCAAGCAGTGGATTGCCACCCTGACCGAAGTGGCGGCCATGCCCGCAAAAACCATCATCCCCGGCCACGGCCCGCTGATGACCCCCGCCGATGTCGCCGCCATGCGGCAGCGCATGGCCAAGCTCTACGCCGGCATCGAAGCCGGCTACAAAGCGGGCCTCACCGACGGCGAAATCCGCAAGAAACTCGACCTCGCCGAATGGAAGCCGCTGCACCACTTTGCGGAACAGATGGGCGGCAATATCAACAAGGCCTACCTGGAAATCGAGGCGGCGGCATTCTGAAAATGTAGCGCCGGCATCCCGGCCGGCGCCTTTGGGTGATCAGAACGGCAGGATGGGTTAAGCGAGCGAAACCCATCCTGCGCGGACCTGTAGCCATCGAATATGTTCTCCCCGCTCTTGAAATGCTCCGCAACGCCCACAAAACCAATCCGGTTTTTAGGAGGGAAGTGAACGTGGCTGAGGAACAGATCAATCAGGAAAGCGTCGAGGCGGCGGGCGTCAATGTGGACAGCATGCCGAGTCTTGAGGAAATGCTGCGCGAAGCGGAGTTGAACGCGCAGGAACACCACGATGCCTGGCTGCGCGCCAAGGCGGAGACCGAGAACGTGCGTCGCCGCGCGCTCGATGATGTGGAGAAGGCCCGCAAGTTCGCGCTGGACAAGTTCGCGGCCGATTTGCTGGCGGTGAAGGACAGCCTGGAAGCCGCGCTGGCGACCGGCGACAACGCCAGCCTGGAGAGTGTGAAGAGTGGCGTGGAGCTGACTCTAAAACAGCTTTCCGGCGTGTTCGAGAAGAACGCGATCAATGAAGTCAATCCCTTGGGTGCCAAATTTGACCCGAATTGTCACCAGGCTATTGGCATGGTGGAAGCGGAGGGCGAGCCCAATACCGTCGCCACGGTGCTGCAGAAGGGTTACTTGCTGAACGAGCGGGTGATTCGGCCGGCGCTGGTGATGGTGGTGAAAGGGAAGTGAATTTTCCCTCCCCTCCGGGGGAGGGTCGGGGAGAGGGAATGCGCGCGGAACAGGCTGACGTTGTTCCCTCTCCCCCAGCCCCTCCCCCGGTGGGGGAGGGGAGAAATTCCCCTCTTGAAACCGCGCTCAACAATCCCATAAAGCTAGCAAGCCAATTTTTCTGAGGAAGACACAAATGAGCAAGATCATCGGCATTGACCTGGGTACCACCAATTCCTGCGTCGCGATCATGGAAGGCGGCAAGGCCAAGGTCATCGAAAACGCGGAAGGCACGCGCACCACCCCGTCCATCGTCGCTTACGTGGAAGACGGCGAGATCCTGTGCGGCGCGCCGGCCAAGCGGCAGTCCGTCACCAACCCCAAGAACACCCTGTATGCCATCAAGCGCCTGATCGGTCGCCGCTTCCAGGAAAAGGAAGTGCAGAAAGACATCGACCTGATGCCATTCAAGATTTTCCAGGCCGACAACGGCGACGCCTGGGTGGAAGTACATGGCGAGAAGAAAGCGCCGCCGCAAATTTCCGCCGAAGTGCTGCGCAAGATGAAGAAGACCGCCGAGGACTACCTGGGCGAAGAGGTCACGGAGGCGGTCATCACCGTGCCGGCTTACTTCAATGACAGCCAGCGCCAGGCCACCAAGGACGCCGGTCGCATCGCCGGCCTGGAAGTGAAGCGCATCATCAACGAGCCCACGGCGGCGGCGCTGGCCTTCGGCATGGACAAGCAGGAAGGCGACCGCAAGATCGCCGTGTATGACCTGGGCGGCGGCACCTTCGACATCTCCATCATCGAGATCGCGGAAATCGACGGCGAGCACCAGTTCGAGGTGCTGTCCACCAACGGCGACACCTTCCTGGGCGGCGAGGACTTCGACCAGCGCCTGATCGATTACATCATCGACGAGTTCAAGAAAGAGTCCGGCGTCAACCTGAAGCAGGACGTGCTGGCCCTGCAACGCCTGAAGGAAGCCGCCGAGAAGGCCAAGATCGAGTTGTCCTCCGCGACCCAGACCGAGATCAACCTGCCCTACATCACGGCGGATGCCTCCGGCCCGAAGCACCTGGTCTTGAAGATCACCCGCTCCAAGTTCGAGAGCCTGGTGGAAGAATTGATCAAGCGCACCATCGAACCGTGCAAGATCGCGATCAAGGATTCCGGTATCAAGGTTTCCGACATCGGCGACGTGATTCTGGTCGGCGGCATGACCCGCATGCCCAAGGTGCAGGAACTGGTGAAAGAGTTCTTCGGCAAGGAGCCGCGCAAGGACGTCAACCCCGATGAGGCGGTCGCCGTCGGCGCCGCGATCCAGGGCGGCGTGCTGCAGGGCGAGGTCAAGGACGTGCTGCTGCTGGACGTCACCCCCTTGTCCCTGGGCATCGAAACCCTGGGCAGCGTGATGACCAAGCTGATCCCGAAAAACACCACCATCCCGACCCGCGCCAATCAGGTGTTCTCCACCGCCGACGACAACCAGACCGCGGTGACCATCCACGTTCTGCAGGGCGAGCGTGAAATGGCCTCCGGCAACAAGAGCCTGGGCCAGTTCAACCTCACCGACATCCCGCCGGCCTCGCGTGGCATGCCGCAGATCGAGGTCACTTTCGACATCGACGCCAACGGCATCCTGCACGTTTCCGCCAAAGACAAGGGCACCGGCAAGGAAGCCAAGATCACCATCAAGGCGAACTCCGGCCTCTCCGAGGACGAGATCAAGAAGATGGTGTCCGACGCCGAAGCCAACGCCGCCGAAGACCACAAGGCCTTCGAACTGGCCACCGCGCGCAACCAGGCCGACAGCATGGTGCACTCGGTGAAGAAGGCGCTGAAGGACTTCGGCGACAAGGTCGGCGCCGAGGAAAAAACCAAGATCGAAACCGCAATCACGGAGGCCGAAGCCGCCATCAAGTCCGGCGACAAGGACGAGATCGAAGCCAAGACCCAGGTCCTGGCCGAAGCCAGCCACAAACTGTCCGAGCAGATGTACGCCAAGGACCAGGGCGCGGCTGGTGGTGAAGCTGGCCCCGACGCGACAGGCGGCAAGAAGGACGACGATGTCGTCGACGCCGAGTTTGAGGAAGTGAAAGACAAGTAAGACCCCGCATGAGGCGGCGCCAGCCGCCACCCCTGTAGCGCCGGCATCCCTGCCGGCGTTTTTTTTCGCTCATTTCGTGTGAACGGGTGATGCCACAGAAACCACTCCGAGGGAGCGGCCTCCCTTTTTCAAAGGGGGAATGAAGGCTGTTTACCCGTCCCGACTGATCAGCCCCTTCCAGCGTCCCGCCGCGCGCAGGATATCCCTGCTGTCCAGGCTGAGACAAACACCGTTTTCCACGCGCGCCTGGCCAGCCACCCAGACATGGCTGACCTGTTCGCGGCCGACGCTGTAGACCAGGTCGGAAAGCGGGTCGTAGCAAGGCAGGCTACCGGGATGGGCGAGGTCGATGGCGACGATGTCGGCCTGTTTGCCCGGTTCCAGGGAACCGATTTCCTGTTCCAGGCCGAGCGCGCGGGCGCCGGACAGGGTGGCCATTTCCAGCGCCTGGGCGGCGGGGAGGGCGGCGGGGTCGCCGGAAACGCCTTTGGCGAGCAGGGCCGCGAGACGCATTTCGCCGAGCATGTCGAGGCGGTTGTTGCTGGCGGCGCCATCTGTGCCGATGCCGACATTGACCCCCTCCGCCAGCAGCTTGGCCACCGGCGCGAAACCGCTGCCCAGCTTGAGGTTGGACGCCGGGCAATGCGCGACATGGCAGCCGTGGCTGGCCAGCCAACCGATTTCCATGTCGTTGAGGTGGACGCCATGCACGGCGATCAAGCCGGGCGTCAGCATGCCCAGCGACTTCAGCCGGGCGAGCGGGCGGACGCCATATTGTTCGCGGCTATGTTTCAGTTCGTCTTCGGTTTCATGGAGATGGATGTGTACCGGCAGGTCGAGCTGCTCGGCGTAGGTCATGATCTTTTCCAGGCCGCGATCGCCCACCGTGTAGGGCGCGTGCGGCGCCAGGCAGAAGGTCGCCAGCGGGTTGTCGGCATGGGCGTCGCGCATGGCCAGGCCTTTTTGCAGATAGCCATCGGTGTCGGCGGCATAGCCGGTGGGAAAATCCACCAGAATCATCCCGGCGGCGATCCGCATGCCGGCCTGGGTAGCCGCTTCCACCGCGCCTTCGGCGAAGAAATACATGTCGTTGAAACAGGTGATGCCGCCCTTGAGCATCTCCAGGCAGGCCAGCAGGGTGCCGTCGCGCACGAAATCGTGGCTGCCGTGGCGCGACTCGGCCGGCCAGATGTGGTGGTTGAGCCAGTCCATCAGCGGCAGGTCATCGGCATAGCCGCGCAGCAGAGTCATGGCGGCGTGGGTATGCAGGTTGACCAAACCGGGAATCAATACATGGCCGGGCAGATGTACACGCTCACGGCTGCTCCAGGCATCCGCCTCCGCGCTCGGCAGCAACGCGGCGATGCGCCCCTCCTTCACCAGCAAACTATGCCCGGCCAGCACCGCGCCTCTGGGTTGCACGGGAACGATCCAGCCAGCGTCGATGCGCAGATCGGTGGTGTGTGGGTGGTGGTCTGGAGTAGGCATGGCGGGTTCCGACTGAACGATGGCGGAATGCTAGCGTAGGTTGGGTAGCTCAGAACCCCCCTTTCTCAAAGGGGGGCGCCAAACGCGGAAGCGGTTTGCCGTGGAACCCCCCTTTCCTAAAGGGGGGCAGGGGGGATTTAGCGACGCTCGCACTCGCGCCACCCTTGACGAAATCCCCCCCAGCCCCCCTTTGAAAAAGGGGGGAGCCAAACGCGGAAGCGGTTTGCCGTGGAACCCCCCTTTCCTAAAGGGGGGCAGGGGGGATTTAGCGACGCTCGCACTCGCGCCACCCTTGACGAAATCCCCCCCAGCCCCCCTTTGAAAAAGGGGGGAGCCAAACGCGGAAGTGGTTTGCCGTGGAACCCCCCTTTCTCAAAGGGAGGAGCCAAAGAGAGCGAAAAATTCCCGTAGCATTCGCCACCACACTCCAGGAGACGTTCGTGGCCGCCAAGACTGAAATCCCCGTTTTCCCCATCGTCGCGCTGGGTGCTTCCGCCGGCGGGCTGGAGGCATTCGAGCAGTTCTTCCGCAAGGTGCCGCCGGATGGCGGCATGGCTTACGTCCTGGTGTCGCACCTGGACCCGGACCATGTCAGTCTGCTCGGTGAAATTCTGCAACGCAGCACGGCCATGCCGGTCATCGAAGTAGAGGATCAGGCGGTGGTGGCGCCCAATCATGTCTACGTCATGCCGCCCAACCGCGATATGGCGATCTTCCACGGGGTGCTGCAACTCTCCCTGCCGGAGGTGCCGCGCGGGCAGCGCATGCCGATCGACGCCTTCCTGCGGTCCCTGGCCGAGGATCAGGGCGAGCACGCCATCGGCGTCATTCTTTCCGGCACCGGCACCGACGGCACCCTGGGGCTGCGTGCCATCCTTGGCGCCGGTGGCGTCACCCTGGTTCAGGAACCGGCCACGGCCAAATATGACGGCATGCCGACCAGCGCCATCCAGGCCGGTTACGCCACCCAGGTGCTGGCGCCGGAGAACATGCCGGCGGCCTTGCTGCATCTCGCCACACTGCCCGCGCCGCAAGCGCTAGCGCCGGTGCCCGCCGGCGGCATGAACCGCATTCTGATGCTGTTGCGCGCCGGCACCGGCCACGATTTTTCCCTGTACAAGAAAAGCACCATCGGACGCCGTATCGAGCGGCGCATGGCGCAGCACGATCTGGGCGACAGCGAAGTCTATGCTCGCTACCTGAAGGAGCACCCAGCCGAGGTGCAGGTTTTGTTCAAGGAATTGCTGATCAACGTCACCAGTTTTTTTCGTGACCCGGAGGCCTTCGCCACCCTCAAACAGGAAATTCTGCCGCAACTGTTCGCCGACAAGCCGGAAGGCTATGTGTTCCGCGTCTGGGTGGCCGGCTGCGCCAGTGGCGAGGAGGCCTATTCCATCGCCATCCTGCTGCGCGAGTACATGGACGAGTGGTGGGATAAGCAGCATCAGGAATTCAAGATTCAGATCTATGCCACCGATCTCGACGATGACGCCATCGCCCTCGCCCGAGCCGGTTTGTATCCGCCCAATATCGCCGCCGATGTCACGCCGGAACGGCTGTACCGCTACTTCGTCAAGGAAGACGCCGGTTACCGGGTGAAGAAGGAAATCCGCGAGATGGTGGTGTTCGCCGTCCAGAACGTCATCAAGGACCCGCCCTTTACCAAGCTCGATCTGCTCAGTTGCCGCAATCTGATGATCTATCTGGAACCGGAACTGCAACACCGCCTGTTCCCAGCCTTTCATTACGCCTTGAAGCCGGGCGGCGTGCTGTTTCTGTCGCCTTCCGAGAGCATCGGCAACCACCCCGAATTGTTCACGGCCCTGAGCCGCAAATGGAAGCTTTACCGCGCCACCCACTCGGTCGCCTCCACTCGCGCGATGATGGCGGGCGGCCTGTCGTGGACGGCGGACAGCCCTGTCAGGGCTACGGAGGACAACGTGAAACAGGTCAAGGAAACGAATTTCGCCGAACTCACCCGGCGCGCGCTGCTTCAGTCCTATGCGCCCGCCTCGGTGCTGACCGACAGCAAGGGCAACCTCCTGTTCGTGCATGGCGACACCGGAAAATATCTGCGCCCGGCGCCCGGCCAGGCCAGCCTCAACGTCATCGACATGGCGCGCGAGGGCCTGCAACTGCACCTGCGCGCCGCTTTGCTGGGCACTGAACCCAGAACCACGTTGAACCACGAAATTCAGGTCAAGACCAATGGCGACTTCCAGCCCGTCAACCTCAGCGTGCGCCCCCTGCCCGACCCGGAGGCCGGCCAGGGCCTGCTGCTGGTCAGCTTTCAGGACATCCCACCCGCCGCGCCCGGGAAACGGCGGCGTGGCAAGCGCGTCGCCCCCAGCGACGCTACGCCGCGCGTCGAGGAAATCGAGCGGGAGCTGGCCTACACCAAGGAAAACCTGCAAGCCACCATCGAGGAACAGCAGGCCTCCAACGAGGAGCTCAAATCGACCAACGAGGAATTGCAATCCACCAACGAAGAACTGCAATCCACCAACGAGGAACTGGAAACTTCCAAGGAAGAACTGCAATCGGTGAACGAGGAACTAATCACCGTGAATGCCGAACTCCAGGCCAAAATCGAGCAACTGGCGGGCATGCAGAACGACATGAAAAACCTGCTCGACAACATCAACATCGGCACCATCTTCCTCGACCCGCACCTGCGCATCCGCCGTTTCACCCGCGAGGCGGTGCGCGCCTATCGTCTGGTGGCGACCGACGTGGGGCGACCGCTGGCCGACATCAAATCCGACCTCTCGGACGAGGGTTTGCTGATCGAGGCACGGGCCGTGCTCGATACCTTGGTGCCCAGCGAACGCGAAGTGAAAACCCTCGGCGGCGCCACCTATCTGGTGCGTATCCAGCCTTACCGCACCTTGGACAACGTGATCGAGGGCGTGGTGCTGACCTTCTCCGATATCAGCGCGCGCATCACCGCCGAAGCGGCGGTACAGGAGGCGCGGGAACTCGCCGAAGCCATCGTCGATACTGTGCGCGAACCCCTGGTGGTGCTGGATGGCGATTTGCTCGTGATCTCCGCCAGCCGCTCCTATTACCAGCGCTTCAAGACGAGGCCGGGCGACACCGTCGGGCAACCGCTCTACGGGCTGGGCAACGGCCAGTGGGACATTCCGGAATTGCGCGAACTGCTGGAGAAAATACTGCCGCGCGACAAGAGCTTCGAGGGCTACGCGGTGGAACACGACTTCCCCGGCATCGGCTCGCGCAAGTTGCTCCTCAACGCCCGCCGTATCCTCGCCAAACACGGCGCCACCCCGTTGATTCTGTTGGCGATGGAGGAGGTGCGGTAGGGTTGTCAGGCAAAGAGGGGATGCGGTTCCCCCCTTTTTCACAGGGGGGCAGGGGGGCAGGGCACTGTAGATTAGGCCCAATGAAGTAAGACTTTCTGTGATTTTCTTACTCCGAGAGCCATGGACAAAGAAAACGCGCGAAAACAGACATTGGAGCAACTGCACGAGCGGCGAAGCAAGTCGTGCGGCTACACAGGAAGGCGATTGGGATCATGCAAATCGTGGCCATGACGGGGTTGAGCTACCCGGCGGTACGCGGTTGTATTGACCCTATTTGAGGCGGGAGGCTGGCCCGCCATTCGGCCGGCGCCGCGAGGGCGCAGTCGGGATGAGGGGCGTGTGCTCAGCGCCATCCAGGAAGAGACGATTCAGCGCACCCTCATCGACAAACGCCCTGAACAGCTCAAGATGGAGTTCTTCTTGTGGAGCCGCGCGGCAGTGGCGCAGCTTATTGAGCAAGAGTACGGGATCAAGCTGCACGTGCGTAGCGTCGGCAAGTACCTCGCCCGCTGGGGTTTTACGCCGCAAAAGCCTATCAAGCGCGCCTACGAGCAAAGCCCCGAGGCGGTGCAGAACTGGCTACAAGGCGAATATCCCGCCATCGAGCAACGGGCTCGCCAAGAGGGTGCCGAGATTCACTGGGGTGATGAGACCGCGCTGGTCAACACGGACGTGCGCGGCAGAGGCTACGCCCCGGCCGGCAAAACACCGGTGGTACCCGTCAAAAGCTTTCCATGATCGCCACCGTGACCAACCAGGGTAAGGCGCGCTGGCTGATCATCGATGAGGCATTTGACGCGGACAAGCTGATCGAATTCCTGGAAGCCTTGATCAACGATGCGGGCAGGAAGGTCTTCCTGATCCTGGACAACTTGCGGGTCCACCATAGCAAGCTCGTCAAGGCTTGGGTGGCGGAGCGGCGGGATCAAATCGAGCTTTTTTATCTGCCCAGCTATAGCCCGCAACTCAACCCTGAAGAGCGGCTCAACGCGGATTTGAAGCAGAACGTACACCTGAGCGGGTAATAAGCTATTTCCAGGATCGATATGTACGCTATGCGGCTTTAGACTTCATCGGGCCGGATCAATAGCTTTCACGGTAACGCGAAAATGCCTGCCCTGTAGCGCCGGCGTCTCGCCGGCTTCGTGGGGCTGATCAGAACGACGAAGCCGGCGCTACTTGAGTTCCTAAAACTAGTGGAATTCATCAATTAAACAATAAGTTGCGCATTGTTTTTAAGGCAACAAAGCAGGATTGAAGCCGCCTTCATTCCTCCCGTCGCAACTGCGGGAACAGGATCACGTCGCGGATGCTGGGGGCGTCGGTGAGCAGCATGATCAGGCGGTCGATGCCGATGCCTTCGCCGGCGGTGGGGGGCAGGCCGTGCTCCAGGGCGCGGATGTAGTCACGGTCCTTGAACATGGCTTCCTCGTCACCGGCTTCCTTGGCGGCCACCTGGGCGTCGAAGCGGGCTTCCTGGTCTTCCGGGTCGTTCAACTCGGAGAAGCCGTTGGCGATTTCGCGGCCGACCATGAACAGCTCGAAGCGGTCGGTGATGTCCGGGTTGATGTCGTTGCGGCGCGCCAGCGGCGAGGTTTCCGCCGGGTAGTCGATGATGAAGGTGGGCTGAATCAGCAGGTGCTCGGTGGTTTCCTCGAACAACGTCAGTTGCAGGCCACCGAGGCCGTCGTTGGGGCGGAAACCGATCTTGCGGCGCTTCAGTTCCTCGACCACGAAAGTCTGGTCGTGCAGCGGGGCATCCTTTAATTCCGGGTGGTAGTGGCGCACGGCGTCGAGCGCGGTCATGCGGGCGAACGGTTTGCCCAAGTCGATCTCGTGGCCCTGATAGGGCACGGTCGTCGTACCCAGCACCTTCTCGGCGATGTCGCGGAACATGGCTTCGGTGAAGTCCATCAGGTAGCGGTAATCCCGGTAGGCCTCGTAGAACTCGACCATGGTGAATTCCGGGTTGTGCCGCGTGGAGATGCCTTCGTTTCTAAAATTCCTGTTGATCTCGAAGACTTTTTCCAGGCCGCCGACCACCAGTCGCTTCAAGTACAACTCCGGCGCGATGCGCAGGTACAGCTGCATATCGAGCGCGTTGTGGTGGGTGAGGAAAGGCTTGGCGGAGGCGCCGCCGGGGATGGGGTGCATCATCGGCGTTTCCACTTCCAGGTAGCCGCGCGCGGTGAAGAACTCGCGCATGACCTGGATGACTTTGGAACGAATGATGAAGGTGCGGCGCGAGTCCTCGTTGGTGATCAGATCGAGGTAACGCTGACGGTATTTCTGTTCCTGATCGGTGAGGCCGTGGAATTTCTCCGGCAGCGGCCGCAGCGCCTTGGTCAGCAGGCGCACCGAAGTGGCGTGGATGGTCAGTTCATCGGTCTTGGTGCGGAACAGGGTGCCGGTCACGCCGAGGATGTCGCCCAGGTCCATGCGCTTGAAGGCGTCATAGGCTTCTTCACCCACCGCTTCACGCGAGACGTAGATCTGCATGCGTCCACTCATGTCCTGCAAGGTGGCGAAACTGGCCTTGCCCATGACCCGTTTCAGCATCATGCGGCCGGCAAGTTGGACGCTGACCGGGCTGGCTTCCAGGTCTTCCTTGCTGGTCAGCTCACAAGAGGCATGGATTTCACCCGCGTAGTCGCGGCGCTCGAAATCGTTGGGGAAGGCGATCCCCTGGGCGCGGATGCTAGCGAGTTTTTCGCGGCGCTCGGTGATGATCTGGTTTTCGTCTTGGGCGGGTGCGGGGGCGGTGGATTCAGTCATGATTTGATTGGATAAAAGGTGAAAACAGAAAAGCCAAGTGCCTGGGCGGCCGCGGCCTGATTCTTGTCAGCGGTGGCGAACGATTTGGCGCCAAAGTGGCGGGCATAGGCCAGATGCAATGCATCAAGCGCGCGCAAGGGGATTTCCGGAACCAGGTCGATGAGGTTGCGCGCTTCACTGAAAAGCTGCCCGGTTTCCGGGTAAACGCGCCAGGTATGGCCGAGCACGTCGCGGTCGAACTCGGCCAATGCGCCACGTTCGAGTTGAACATCGATTTGTCCGGCACGGCGCCGTCGCGCCAGCAGGCAACGAAATTCAAGTAGCGTCAGTGGACTGGTGCTCAATTCCTCCCGCGCATCCGCCCAGTCAAGCACATCCAGCGAATTGGCTTCGCGGATATAGCACTTGGCGAGTGCACTGGTGTCGATATAAGCGCTCAACAGCGATCCTCGCGCTCTTCGGCCAGGAGGTCTTCGCTAGGAACCGTCTGCATGGGCTGGCTGGCCAGGAATGCTTTGAGCGAGCGTACCTTGCGCTTCGGAGTGACTGGAAGAATCCGCGCCACCGGTTCGCCCCGACGCACCACCAGGACTTCCTCGGCGTCGGCGAACATGATTTCCGGGTGCGACAAGCCTTCGCGCGCCTCGCGGATGGTGAGTTCTTTCATGGGGAGGCTCCGGGAAATGGATGTGTCACAAGTATAAAGGTTGTGACACATGCCGGGCACCACCGTGTTTCACGCTCGCTCAAGCCCAGTACTTCGCCGTGTCCGGCAACACCCAGCGCACGCCGCCGCGCGGGTCTTCCTTGTCGCCCTTATAACGCGGAATCAAATGGATATGCAGATGGGGAACCGACTGCCCGCCGGCCGCGCCCTGGTTGATGCCGATGTTGTAACCATCGGGATGATGCCGCTCGTCGAGGATGGCCTTGGCCTGGTCGAGGGCGGCAAGCAGCGTGAGGCGTTCTTCCTGGGTGGCGTCGAACAGGGTGGGGAAATGGCGCTTCGGGATGATCACGGTATGGCCCGGCGAGACCGGGAAACCATCCTTGTAGACCACGGTAAGCGCGTCCTCGGCCAGGATACGGGCGGGATCGAGAACGCAGAAAGGGCAGGGTTTGTTCATGAGGGCTCCAGTTTTGCGGCGGCATTGTAGGGGTAACCATCATTTGGTGTGGAAAGCAGCCGGCCCGGCATTCAGGCCGGCCAGCGTGTTGACGGCCTCCCCGCCAGAGAGTGGAGTGCGTGATAAACAGTACTGCCTGGCGCTTTTCTCGTTACCCGGTGATGCTTGACAGCGCGGAAGCGGCAGGCCGTGGCCCCCCCCTTTCCCAAAGGGGGCAGGGGGGATTTAGCGACGCCCGCACTCGCTCCAGCCTTGACGAAATCCCCCCCCCCAGCCCCCCTTTGAAAAAGGGGGGAGCCAAAGGCGAAAAGGCGGCCAGGCTCGATTATCTGAATACTTGCTACAGGTATGTACCTGCTTCTGGTCAATGAAATTTATCCCTTCCACCGTCGCCGGCAGGATGGCATGTCTAACTTCGGGGTTTCCCGGTTCGGGTTTCGCGCGGCATTGGGCGACCGCCGCTTGTGTGGCACGTCGAACCGTCAACGGGGCACCTCGTTCCCGGCTCACGGCTATCGGTAAAACTCCGCCGACCTGACAGCCGCTCTTGATTGTCAGCCGACTTCGTACCCCTTCAAAGCGGCCGGCGCCTGCTCATCCCGCCATTGAGCGTTATCCTTCGCGCTTCAACTGTTCACTTTCCTACCTGCCATGCCCCGCACCCTCGCTTTCCTGATGTTTCTGGTCGTTTCGCTTTCCACCGGCCTGATGGCCGACGCATTGGCGGCGGAAGTCCACCGCGCCACCCGCCTTGGCAACCCCGCGACACGTTTTGCCGCGCCGTTGAAAACACCGGATGACTTGCGTCGCACCTTGCTGAGCGAGGCGCTACGGGACGATGTGCTGACGGTGCTGCGTCTGAGTGAGTTCAACGGCGATTTCGAGGATTTCCGCTGGGCGGCCGTCAACGCGCCGATTCGAGCATTGAGTATTCCGGTCGGCACCGTGCTTCCCGCCATGTCGACTCGCCACAAGGGAAAGCCGCGTTTGCTGCGCAATGTGTTGTGGGCGGGCAAAAAACCGATCGACGCTTATGAGTTTTCCTTTATCTCGGGTGAGCGGCGTTACCGTGTAGTCACGCCAAAGGCGTGCAGCAATTTCTGGGCCGAGGAACAGTTGCCGCCGCCGAAACACGAACTCGCCCTGAGTTGCGAGGCGCCCACCGAGTCGGCGAAATCCAATCTGATCGTGTCTTGCGCCACGCTGGAAAACAGCGGCGATCTGCCCGAATCGTTGGCCATGCTTTCCATGCCCATGCCTGCCGGCGCGCGGGTGAAATGCGTTTCTGGCGGGCCGGATGTTAGCGACAGCACGCGGTTGACCTGGAAATTCGCCGATTTCCTTCCGGGTGAAAAACGCACCGTCTGCGCGACCTTCGCTCCCGCCCAACCCGGCCGGGTCGCGTTCAAGAGCGCGGCCGTCGGCGAGCGTTCCACCGCTGTGGCCAGCCAGTGCGAGACCCGTGTGCTGGATGTTCCGGCGGCGCTGCTGGAAGTGGCTGGCCCGGCCGGCCCGGTGAAGGTCGGCGGCGACGTGGTTTATGTGGTCAAGGTGCTCAACCAGAACAAGCAGCCGCTGACCCATGTGAAGATCGTGGCCGGTCTGGCGGAAGGGCAGCGCTTTGTCGGCGGCTCAGGGCCCACTTCGGTTACCTCCGACGAGGGCGGGCGCGTTGTGCCCGGCGTAGTGACGGTGTTGAACACGGGGGAGGCGGTCGAATGGCGGATCGTCGTGAAGGCCGACAAGGCGGGTGAGGCGCGCTTCAATGTCGATCTGGAGGCGGATCAGTTCTTCTGCCCGACGCGGAAAACAGCGGTGACCGTTCAGAACTGAGGTTTTCTGTAGCGCCGGCGGGACGCTGGCGCTACAACACCCGCACTTTCAGCTTGCCCTTGCCCAGGTGGGTTTTCAGCAGTTTGTAGGTGTCCAGGTCGAAAGGAATGTTGTTGCCCTGTTCCAGCAGTTCGTGGATTTCCGCCTGGTTGTGCGCGGTGCCGAGATAGCGCCAGCCACTCAGGACGTGGACGTCTTCCACGTCGCGGAAGTCGTCGCGTTCGATCAGCCCCACCGGGCCGGGCCAGGGCCAGGGTTTGACCTTCATCTTGGCCAGGGCGGTCATCAAGCGGGCGCTGTGCAGATTGCGCGGTTCCTTGCCGATGCAGGCGCCTTTGCATTGCCCTACCTGGTAAGCAAAACACGGGCGCTCTGTCTTGTTGGGTTTTTCCAAGCCGAGCAGGATGGGACAGAGCTTGTAGGCCTCGGCGATCTTGCGCAGGGTATTGGTGGCTTCACGTTTCGAGTTGAACGGGCCGTAGAGGTCGTCGTCGGCGCCCAGGTCGACGTCTTCGGCGAACACCAGGCGCGGGCGGAAGTCACCCGGCTCGATTTCTTCCAGGCGCCAGGCGCAGATTTCCGGGTGCTCGCGCAGGCGGCGGTTGTGCAGCGGCTTGAGCTGTTTCACCAGGCGCGATTCCAGCAGCAAAGCGCCGACTTCGCCCACGGTTTCGTGCCAATCCAGGCGGCGCACCTGCTGGCTCAAGTTCATCTCCTTGTGTTCGCGGCCGCTGTTGCCAACCTCGGCCGCGAAGTGCGCAAACACCCGTTGGCGCAGGTTGATGCTCTTGCCGGCATACAGACAGAGGTCGCCCTCGCCGTAGATCAGGTAGACGCCGGGCGCTTCCGGCAGATCGTCGAGCACGGCGGCGTCGAGGTGGGGCGGCAGGGCGGGGCGTTTGAGTTGCAGTTGTACCGCGCTCAGGAAGGTTTCGTCCGGGTGATTCACCCGTACCTGTTGCCAGAATTGCCAGATCAGCTCCGCGTCGGCCAGCGCTCGGTGGCGGTCGTCGGCGCGCAGGCCGTGGCGGACGATCAAACTGTCCAGGTTGTGCTTGTGGTGCTCGGGGTACAACTTGCGCGAGAGGCGCACGGTGCACAGCACATCGGCCTGGAAGCGTTGGCCGAGACGCTTGAATTCGTTTTTGACGAAGCCGTAGTCGAAACGCGCGTTGTGGGCGATGAACAGCTTGCCATGCAGGCGCGTCCGCAACTCCTCTGCAACCTCGGCGAAGGTAGGCGCGCCGTCCACCATGTCGTCGCGGATGCCGGTGAGGTGCTGGATGAACGCGGGAATGGCGCGCTCTGGATTGACCAGCGTGCTCCAGCGTGTGGTTTCGCCGTCCACCACTTCGATCAGGCCGATTTCGGTGATGCGGTCGATGACCGGATTGGCGCCGGTGGTTTCCAGGTCGATGAAGACGAGTCGGGTCGGGAGCGTCGCCTCGGCGTTCATCCCTTCGCCGCCTGATTCATCCGCATCAATCGCCCGGCCAGGCTGCCTACGATGCGGCGGGCCAGCGGGGCGGAGTAGCGCATCAGTTCTTCCAGCATTTCCGGCGGCAGGACCAGGGCGGTGACCTCGCTTTCCGCGCGTACCGTGGCGGTGCGGGGCTCATTCAGCAGATAGGCCATTTCCCCGAACAGTTCGCCCTCGGCCAGTTCACCGAGGCGTTTTTCCTGGCCGCTGATCTCTTTGAACAGGCCGACCTTGCCGGAGTAGAGAAAGAAGGCTTCCTTCGAGGTATCGCCTTCGCGGATCAGGGTATCCCCGTCGGCGAAAGTCTGGCCGTATTTGGCCAGCAGCCGGTTGGAGCGGCCGAAGACGATGCCGTCCAGCTTGTTCGCGCCCTGGCCTTCGCCGGCGAGAAACAGCCTTTCCAGCGCGGCCACATCCACTTTGGTCAGGGCATAGAGGAATTGCGCCCAGAAATAGAAGGCCATGCAGGCGAGATAGGCGCCGATCAAAATGAACACCACGCCGCCCAGGGCGCCGTAGACCGCCTGGTATTTCTCGATATGGAAGAAATGGCCGAAGCCCAGATAGAGCAGGCTTAGGGTGAGTGTGGCGAGGCCGCTGACGATAAAGGTGGAGCGACGGGGGGGATGCCGCAACGGCATCCAGTGCATCACCACATAAAGCAAGCCCCACACCAAGCCAACGCGGACGAACAGGTTCAATCCGTTGAATAGATAGATGCGTCCCGCGCCAAGCAATTCGACATTGGCGAGGAAGTTGATGACAGCCTGGGTGGCCACGGTCAAGCCGACCAACGCGAAGGCCACGGGAATGATGATCAGCGGCAGCACCCACTTGAACACGAAATTGCGTTTCGCCTCGTCCGGGAAGATCACCCGGAAGGCGCTTTGCAGGGCATTGACCAGGCCGCGCGAGGACAGCAGCAGGGTCAGCAGGCCGACACCGCCGGCGGCGATGGCGGTCTTCTGTGGAATCAAGCCCAGCGTGGCGAGTTCCTCCAGGTGAAATTGCTGGTAAAGCGCCGCCAGCAACATGCTGGCCAGGGCGGAGGTTTCCGCCAGACGGGCCAGGTATTGCGTGCCGTAGGTGAGTAACAGCACCAGCGGGGCGGTGGAGAGGAGAAAGTAGAAGGTGGTGGCGGCGGCGTGGTTGACCAGTTCGTTCTTCACGAACAGGCGCCAGGCGGTATAGGCCGTCTGCAACAACCAATCCAGGCTGTTCTTTTGGGTTTCTTGCAGCCGGATGACAGACATGGGAGGCGGGAAGTCGGGACGGGACGCTAAAATGCACCTTTTTCAAGGCCAGGAAAACCCCATGACGCTTGTTCGTGCCTCGCTTGTTCGCCCCTTTGCCGCGCTGCGCCCCGCCCCCGGCCGCGCCCCGGAAGTGATGGCGCCGCCCTATGACGTGCTCAATACCGAAGAAGCGCGAGCGCTTGCCGAAGGCCGGCCGTGGAGTTTTCTGCACATTTCCAAGCCGGAAATTGACCTGCCGCCCGGCACCGACCCCTACGCGCCCGAGGTGTACGCCAAAGCGGCGGAAAACCTGAAGAAGATGGTGGCCGCCGGCGTGCTGAAGCAGGATGAACAAGCCTGTTACTACGCCTATCGCCTGATCATGGGCGAGCACGTCCAGGTGGGTCTGGTCGCCGCCGCCAGCGTGGCCGATTACGACACCAACCGCATCCGCAAACACGAGTTCACTCGCCCGGACAAGGAAGACGACCGCGTGCGCCAGATCGAGGCGCTCGACGCCCAGACCGGCCCGGTGCTGCTGGCCTACCCGAATGCCCCGGAAGTGGATGCCATCCTCGCCGCCGCCTCTCAGGGCGCGCCGGATTCCGATGGCATCGGCGAGGGCGTGGCCGGCGGTGGCGTGCGCCATACGCTGTGGGTGATTCGGGACGCGGGCGCCATCGCCCGGCTGACCGAGTTGTTCGACGCCATGCCGGCGCTCTACATCGCCGACGGCCATCATCGTTCCGCGTCCGCCAGCCGCATTTGCGCCACGCGCAAGGCCGCAAACACTACGCATAGCGGCGCGGAGCCCTACAACTACTTCCTCTCGGTGATCTTCCCGCATCACCAGATGCGCATCTTCGATTACAACCGTGTGATCAAGGACATGAATGGCCTCACCGAGGCGGCGTTCATGGAGAAGGTCGCGGAAAACTTCATGATCGAAATGTGGGGCGAAGCGGTGAAGCCCGCCGCGCCCGGCGAGTTCGGCCTGTATCTCAACGGCCGCTGGATGAGGCTCACCATCCGCCCCGACCTGATCCCCGCCGACCCGGTGGGGCGCCTCGACGTCAGTCTGCTGCAGAACAACCTGATCGCCCCGATCCTCGGTATCGACGACCCGCGCCGCGACAAGCGCATCGACTTCGTCGGCGGCATCCGCGGCCTGGGCGGCCTGGAAAAGCGTGTCGACTCCGGCGAAATGGCCCTGGCCTTCTCGCTGCACGCCACCAGCATGGAAGACCTGATGGCCGTGGCCGACGCCAACGAAGTTATGCCACCGAAATCCACCTGGTTCGAGCCCAAACTGGCTGACGGGCTGGCTTCGCATCTGCTGTGAAAGCGTTGCGCATGGATGCTGTTCCCCCCTTTATCAAAGGGGGGCAGGGGGGATTTCTCCAAGGGTTGCGCGCGCGCGGGCCGAACAAAATCCCCCCTAACCCCCTTTTTTTAAAGGCTCTTTTCGCGTTGGCGGGTGATAAGCGCGAAAGCCGATGGGAACGTGACTTCCCCCTTTTTCAAAGGGGGACCGAGGGGGATTTCTCCAAGGGTTGCGCCTGTGCAAGCTTTCGAAAATCCCCCCTAACCCCCCTTTGGGAAAGGGGGGGACTATGAAACTCCTCGCCTTCGATACCGCCAGCGAATGGTGCACGGCGGCGCTGCTGATTGACGGCGTGGTGAGTTTCCGCGCCGTGCATGCCGGCCAGAAACATTCCGAATTGCTTACTCCCATGCTGGGCGAACTTCTGGCCGAAGCCGGCCTGAGTTATCGGCAACTGGACGGCCTCGCCTACGGCATGGGGCCGGGCTCCTTCACCGGGCTACGCATTGCCTGCGGCGTGGCGCAGGGGCTGGCGCTGGGCGCCGATCTGCCGGTGCTGGGGGTCTCCACTCTGGAAGCCTTGGCCGAGGAAGCCGGGGAGGGCGCCGATGAGGTGCTTGCCTGCCTGGATGCGCGCATGAACGAGGTTTACGCCGCGCTTTACCGCCGCGAAGAATCGGGCTGGCGCGTCCTGGTCGGGCCGGTCGTTTGCCCGCCGCAAGCCGCGCCGCTGCCGGAAAGCGCCGGCTGTCTCGGCGCCGGCCCCGGCTTTGCCGCCTATCCGGCCCTGCGCGAGCGCATGGCGGGTCGTCTCGCGCATATCGTCAGCGAGGCCATTCCTCATGCCCGCGCCATCGTCAGGCTGGCCGCGCCGCGCTTTGCCGCCGGCGAGTTCGGCGCGCCGGAAACGGCGGAACCACTCTATGTGCGCAACAAGGTGGCGCTCAAGGTGAGTGAGCGATGAATGCCCTGTTGAAGCCGCTGGAAATGGCGTTCCGGCCGATGCGGTCGGAAGACCTGGATGCGCTGATCAAGATCGAACGCGCTTCCTATCCCTACCCCTGGACTCTGATCAATTTTCGCGATTGCCTGGATTCCGGCTATTCCTGCTGGGTGGGAGAAGTCGAAGGCACGCTGGCCGGTTACTGGATATTGATGATGGCGGTGGGCGAGGGGCACATCCTCAACTGCTGCGTCGCCCCCGCCTGGCAGGGGCGCGGCTTCGGCCGCTCGCTGGTGGAAAACCTCATCGATACCGCCCGCCACCACGGTACCGAAACGCTTTACCTGGAAGTGCGCCCCTCCAATACTCGCGCGGTGAACCTGTATGAACGGATTGGCTTCGAGAGCATCGCCCTGCGCCGCAACTACTACCCGGCCGACCATGGCCGTGAAGACGCCCTGGTCATGCGGATGATGCTGTGATGCTCTCGCGCGAGGATTGCTTCAAGGAGCTTGGCCTGCTGCCACGCTGGAGGCTGAAGGATGTAGCCGATGTAGCGCAGGCGCCCTCGCCTACGTCCGCCATTCCATCGCCGAAGGATCGCGCCCACCTGACTCAGGGCATCCATTCTCGAGGCTACCTCCCCCACGTCAAAGCCCAGGGTGCAACCTACTTTGTTACCTTCCGCCTGGCCGACAGCCTGCCCCAGGACGTACTGGACAGTTGGCGCGATCTGCCGGAGATCGAACGGGCGCGGGAAGCCGAGCGTTACCTTGATCGGGGCGCCGGTGAATGCCTGCTTGTCCGTCCCGAACTGGCCGAGTGGGTGATTCAGGCCCTGCATCACCATGAAGACCGCTACATCCTGCATGAATATGTGGTCATGCCGAACCATGTGCATCTGCTGCTGACGCCGCTGGGTGAGCATGCCTTGAGCGACATCCTGCACAGCGTTAAATCGTGGACCGCCCATCGGATCAACCAGCAACTGGATCGCGGCGGCGCGATCTGGCAGAGAGAAAGTTTCGATCGGGTGGTTCGCGACGACGACGAGATGCGTGCGCTCGCGGCTTACATCCGGAGGAACCCGGTGAAGGCGAGGTTGTGCGCGGAGGAAGATGATTTTCGCTTCAGTAGCGCCTGGAAAAACGCAGGCGAGGACGCCTGCGCTACAGGGGATGTAGCGCAGGCGTCCTCGCCTGCCGCCCTACCCATCGCTAGCCTCGACTGGCCCGCCCTCACCGCCGCCATCAAAACCTGCGCCCTGTGCGATCTGCACAAGACCCGCACCCAGGGGGTGCCCGGCGTCGGCGACATCCATGCCGACTGGCTGTTCATCGGCGAGGCGCCGGGGGCGGATGAAGATCGCCAGGGCGAGCCCTTCGTCGGCCAGGCCGGCAAGTTGCTCGACGCCATGCTCGGCGCTTTGAGGTTGAAACGCGGCGCGAACGTCTACATCGCCAACGTGCTGAAATCGCGCCCGCCCGGCAATCGCGACCCAAGTCCGGTGGAAGTGGCGGCCTGCCTGCCCTATCTGGAACGGCAGATCGACCTGATCAAACCGAAAATCATCGTCGCTGTCGGGCGCATCGCCGCGCAAAACCTGCTGGCGACCGATACCCCCATCGGCAAGCTGCGCGGGCGTGTCCACGAATATCGCGGCGTGCCTCTGGTGGTGACCTATCACCCCGCTTATCTGCTGCGCAGCCCGGCGGACAAAGCCAAAGCCTGGGAAGACCTGGTGCTGGCGGTGAACACCATGAAGCGCTTGCAGTCGTAGGCGTAGTCCCAACCTACAATGTTCGCCGGAAGATCTGATTTCAGGTTCATGTATTAATAGAGGAAACCATGCGTAACTTATTGATGTATATCGCCTTGTTGCTGACCCTAAACAGCCTTTCCGGTTGCGGTTACAACACCCTGCAAACCCAGGACGAAGCCGTCAAGGCGGGCTGGTCCGAGGTGTTGAACCAATACCAGCGGCGCGCCGATCTGGTGCCCAATCTGGTCAACACGGTGAAAGGCTATGCCGCGCATGAGGCCAAGGTATTGACCGACGTGACCGAAGCGCGCGCCAAAATCGGCCAGATGACCGCCAGCCCGGAGTTGATCAACAACCCGGCCGCGCTGGAGAAATTCCAGGCCGCCCAGGGCGAACTCTCCGGCGCGCTTTCGCGCTTGCTGGTGGTTTCGGAGAACTACCCCCAACTCAAGGCCGATGCCGGCTTCCGCGATTTGCAGGCGCAGCTTGAAGGTACCGAGAACCGCATCACCGTCGCCCGCAACCGCTACATCAAAACCGTGCAGGAATACAACGTCACCGTGCGTTCCTTCCCCAGCAATCTCACCGCGATGATGTTCGGCCATCAAACCAAGGCGAATTTCACGGTGGAGAACGAGAAGGCGATCGCCGCGCCGCCCACGGTGGATTTTGGTGGCGGCAAGTAATAGATCGAGAACCCCATGAAAAAAGCCGGCTCGCGCCGGCTTTTTTCATGGGGTTTGAACCAAATCAACCCAGCAACTGCTTCAACACATAGGGCAGGATGCCGCCGGCCTGGAAGTACTCGATCTCGATCGGGGTATCCAGCCGGAGTTTCACCGAGACGTTCTGGCTGGAGCCGTCCGCGCGCTTGATCACCAGGGTCACGTCCTGCTGCGGGGTGATGCCGTTCTCCAGGCCGACCAGGTCGAAGTTTTCGGAGCCGTCCAGTTTGAAGTCGCTGGCGCCCTGGCCGTCTTTGAACTGGATCGGCAGCACGCCCATGCCAGCCAGGTTGGCGCGGTGGATGCGTTCGAAGGACTTGGCAACCACCGCTTTCACGCCCAGCAACTGGGTGCCCTTGGCGGCCCAGTCACGGCTGGAGCCGGTGCCGTATTCCTCGCCGGCCAGGATCACCAGCGGGGTGCCCTCGGCCTGGTAGGCCATGGCGGCGTCGTAGATCGAAGTCTGTTCGCCGTTGTGCAAGGTCACACCGCCTTCCGAGCCGGGAATCATCAGGTTCTTGATGCGCACGTTGGCGAAGGTGCCGCGCATCATTACTTCATGGTTGCCGCGACGGGCGCCGAAGCTGTTGAAGTTCTTCTGCTCGACACCGTGTTCGACCAGGTACTTGCCGGCGGGGCCGGCGGCTTTGATGCTGCCGGCCGGGCTGATGTGGTCGGTGGTCACCGAGTCGCCGAAGATCGCCAGGGCGCGGGCGCCACGGATCACCGGGTTGGGCTTCGCTGTGTTCTGGAAGAACGGCGGTTCCTGAATGTAGGTGGAAGCCTCGTCCCAGGTGTAGGTCTGGCCGGTCGGGGCGGGCACGGCGTCCCACAGCGGGTTGTCGGCGCCGACGTCCTTGTAGATGCGATAGGCACTGGGGTCGGCCGCGTATTGAAGGAGGGCGGCGACTTCCTCGTGGCTGGGCCAGATGTCCTTCAGGTAGACCGGGCCATCCTTGCCCTCGCCGATGGGCTGGTTCGCCATGTCGAGATCGACGCGGCCGGCCAGGGCGAAGGCCACCACCAGCGGCGGGCTCATCAGGAAGTTGGCTTTCACGTTCTGGTGCACGCGCGCCTCGAAGTTGCGGTTGCCGGAGAGCACCGAACAGGCCACCAGGTCATGGTCGAGGATGGCCTTTTCCACTTGCTCCGGTAGCGGGCCGGAGTTGCCGATGCAGGTGGTGCAGCCGTAGCCGACCACGCCGAAGCCGAGCTTATCCAGATAGTCCAGCAGGCCGGCGGATTTCAGGTATTCGCTCACCGCGCGCGATCCGGGGCCCATCGAAGTCTTCACATGGCTGGGCATGGCCATGCCCTTTTCCACCGCCTTCTTCGCCAGCAGGCCGGCGGCCAGCATGACGCCGGGGTTGGACGTGTTGGTGCAGGAAGTGATCGCGGCGATGACCACATCACCGTGGCCCAGCTGAGTCTTGCCATCAGCCAGGGTGTACTTCACCGGCAGGTCGGTATCCGCCTTGCCATAACCGCCCTGGTCCTTGGGCAGCGAGAACAGGGTCTCGAAGGTTTCTTTCAGCGCGTAGAGGTTGATCCGGTCCTGCGGCCGCTTCGGGCCGGCGACGGAAGGCTTCACACCGCCCAGATCGAGTTCCAGGGTCTGGCTGTATTCGATGCTCCCGGCCTTCGGGACACCGAACAGGTTTTGCGCCTTGAAGTAGTTACGCAGCGCGTCGACCTGCGCGGCGTCGCGGCCGGTGGCCAGGTAGTACTGGCAGGTGGCCTCGTCGACCGGGAAGAAACCCATGGTGGCGCCGTATTCCGGTGCCATGTTGGCGATGGTCGCGCGGTCGGTCACCGGCAGTGCCTCGGCGCCTTCGCCGAAGAATTCCACGAATTTGCCCACCACCTTGGCGCGACGCAGCATTTCCGTGATGGTCAGGACGATGTCGGTGGCGGTCACGCCCGGCGCGGCGGTGCCAGTCAATTGCACGCCGACCACGTCGGGGGTGAGGAAGTACACCGGCTGGCCCAGCATGCCGGCTTCCGCCTCGATGCCGCCGACGCCCCAGGCGACCACGCCGAGGCCGTTGATCATGGTGGTGTGGGAGTCGGTGCCGACCAGGGTGTCGGGGTAATACACCCCATCCTTCTCCATCACGCCACGCGCCAGATACTCCAGGTTGACCTGGTGGACAATGCCCACGCCAGGAGGCACAACCTTAAAAGTATCAAAGGCTTGCATGCCCCACTTGAGAAACTGGTAGCGCTCGATATTGCGCTCGAACTCGATACGCATGTTCTCGGCGAGGGCGTCGGCGCGGCCGGAAACGTCCACCTGAATGGAATGGTCCACCACCATTTCCACCGGCGCCAGCGGCTCCACCTTGCTGGCATCCTTGCCCGCGCGCTCAGCGGCGGAACGCATCGCGGCCAGATCGGCCAGCAGCGGCACGCCGGTAAAGTCCTGCAACAGGATGCGGGCGACCACGAAGGGGATTTCCTCCGTGCGCGTGGCATTCGGCTGCCAGTTGGCCAGCTCGCGCACATGCTGCTCGGTGATCTTGAGCCCGTCGAAATTACGCAGCACCGACTCCAGCACGATACGAATCGACACCGGCAAACGCGAGATGGCGCCGATACCGGCCTTCTCCAGTTGCGGCAGCGAATAGTAGAAAGCGGTATTGCCGTTGCCGGCGTCGAAGGTCTGGCGAGTGTCGAAGAGGCTGTGCATGGCGAGGGAAGATGGGTTGAGAAAGTCGCGATTTTAGCCGCTACGCGCGGGCCGGGCGCCTGAGATTGCGTGAATTGCTGCTATGCACAAGCTTGGTGCAAGGGTTGCGGCTTGCCGCTCGTGGAAACAACCTCCATGCTCCACCCCAAATCGAAAAGCGGCAGTGATCCGCTTTCACCTACCAAGGGAGGTCGCTACATGCGGGGTGGGATGTTCGAGTATTGGGGCAAGACACTTGCTGTAAGTCCGTTCCCCGCGCTCGCGGGGATGAACCGCAAGAGGTCGGTTTTTTCGCGGCGCTGGTCAACCGTTCCCCGCGCTCGCGTGATTACGGTGTTGTTTCATGTCGATCAGGGGTGTGCCGATCCTCGTTCAAGGCAAAGCGACATGGGCCTGCTACAACGCAGTATCACAACGTCGAACCAGGAGATGAACGCCATGTCCATCGATCCCCGCGGCCACGATCAACTGGAACGCAGCCTGTCGGAAATCGACTGGGTTGCCTTGCGCCGGGAGGCATATACGCCTTCTCCGGCGGCCTGGGAGGATCAGGTGCTGTATTTCCTGATGTTGGACCGCTTTTCCGACGGCAAGGAAAAGGGCTATCGCGACAATGCCGGCAATCTCGTCGCGCTGGGGGAGACGCCGCCGTTTCGCTTTCCCGACGATGCCTATACGGCGGATCGGGCGGTCTGGGCGGATGCGGGGGACGAGTGGCTGGGCGGCAAGTTGCGGGGGGTGACGAGCAAGATCGGTTATCTGAAGCGATTGGGGGTGACCACGTTGTGGATCAGCCCGGTGTTCAAGCAGGTGGCGTCGGACCGGCATTCCTACCACGGCTACGGCATCCAGAACTTTCTCGACGTGGACCCGCATTTCGGCACGCGCCAGGATCTCATCGATCTGGTGAATACCGCGCACGTCCATGGCATCCGCGTGATTCTGGACATCATCCTCAACCATGCCGGCGACGTGTTCGCTTACCGCTATAACTCGGAGCGTTATCCCGCCCGGGACGCGGCGGGCGATGCCTGCATGGACCCGCGCTGGGATGGTGGAACCTACCCGGTGGCGGGCTGGCACAACGCTTTCGGCGAGGCGAGCATTCCGTTCGGCCCGGTCATTCCGGCGAGCCACCCGCACGCCTGGCCCAACGACGCGATCTGGCCGTTGGAGATGCAGGCGGTGGAGAACTTCACCACCAAGGGGCGCATCAACAATTGGGACCACGCCCCGGAATATCTGGAAGGTGATTTCGCCACTCTGAAGGACATCAATCACGGCCCCCATAGCGACAACCCCGACGATTTCCACCCCTCGTTCGCCTTGAATACGCTGTGCGAGGCGTACAAGTTCTGGATCGCCCTGGCCGATGTGGACGGCTTTCGGATCGACACGGTCAAGCACATGGAGCCGGGGGCGACCCGCTACTTCGCGTCGGTGGTGAAGGAATTCGCCCAGACCCTGGGCAAGGAAAATTTCTTCCTGGTGGGCGAGATCACCGGCGGCCGCGATTACGCCTGGAAGACGCTGGAACTGACCGGCCTGGACGCGGCCCTGGGTATCGATGACATCCCCGACAAGCTGGATTACCTGGCCAAGGGCTGGCGCGAGCCGGCGGACTACTTCGGCCTGTTCCGCAACTCCGCCCTGGAGCGCAAGTCGTCCCACGTCTGGTTCGGCAAGCACGTGGTGACCCTGTTTGATGACCACGATCAGGTGCGCAAGGGCAACGACAAGGGCCGTTTCTGCGGCGACAAGGCCAACAACGGTTATGCCCATCTCAAGGCGGTGCTCGGCCTCAATCTTTGCACCATGGGCATCCCGTGTATTTATTACGGCAGCGAGCAGGCTTTCGACGGAGCGGGCAACAACGACCGTTTCCTGCGCGAGTGCATGTTCGGCGGCGCTTTCGGCTCCCTGCAAAGCAGCGGCCGCCACTTCTTCAATGAAGACCACGAGATTTACCGCTTCATCGCCGAGGTCACCGCGCTGCGCGACAAGTACCTGCCGCTGCGCCGGGGGCGCCAGTACCTGCGCGAGATTTCCGCCTCTGGTGTGCCGGGCAGCTTCGGCCTGCCGCGCATGGTCGGCGGCCGGATTCGTTCCGTGGTGCCCTGGTCGCGCATCTTCGCCAACCAGGAAATGTTGCTGGCGATCAATACCGACGCGGAGCAGGAACGCGCGGCCTGGGTCACCCTCGATGCCACCGTGCAAGCCACAACGGCGCTGCTGACCTGCCTCTACTCCAGCGATCCCGCCCAGATCGGCGCCACCACGCCGGTTGCGGCGCGCAACGGCCGCGCGGTGAACATCAGCGTGCCGGCGGGGGGATTTGTGGTTTACCGGTGAGCGGGCGGCAACAGGGCGGGTAGCGCCGGATCAATTGCGTTCGTATTGCCCGTCGGTGGACAGCGCATACGGCACATGCCGGGGCAGCATCAATTCCCCCCGCGCATTGGGGATGGCCTCGATTTGTATGATCGGGGCGGCGCCGCGCACGCCGCCGAACAGGGTGGCAAAGGCCGAGTCGGCCGCGTCACGGCCGGTGCCGAAGCGCACAAAGCCCATCGGAATGGCAACGCCCGATGGGTCGAAGATGTACCAGCGGTCGCCCAAATACACCTCGACATAGGCATGAAAGTCGGGTGGTCTCAGAAATGGGTCGGCGCCGTAGTCGATGCCGCTGACAAAGCGGGCCGGGATGTTGACCGCTCGGCACAGGGCAATCATCAGATGGGCAAAGTCGCGGCATACGCCCACTTCTTCCACCAGGGTGTCGACGGCGCTGGTGTCGCCGGTGGAGGAGTTGGGCAGGTAGGTGACGCGATTCGCCACCCAGTCGCGGATCGCCCGCACGCGGCTGTAACCCTGCCACATCTGGCCGAATTCCTTGACCGCCAGCCGGTGCAGCCGGTCGGATTGGCAATATCGGCTGGGATAGATGTAGGGCAGCACCGCCCCCGGCAGGTTGGCCACAGGCACTTCGCCCAGCAGCGAGGTCTCCGCGGTGTGGTGGTCCAGGTCCACGGTGGCGTCGTACCTCACCGTCAGCAGCCCGGGAAAAGCCTTGAGCCGGAGAAAGCGTGTGTGCGTCACCGGGTCGGTATAGGTGTTGGACAGCAGGTTCTGGCTGATGCCCAGCGACTCGCTCACCACGATCTGATGCGGGGTCCGCGCGGCATGGATGCTGAAAATAAAATCGCAGCCGGGTTGGTCGATTTCGTAATTCAGCTCAATCGAGAATTTGAGTCTGAGCATGGTGAACATCCCGTTGGCATTGCGTCGCAAGCGAGTATGCACAGGGCCAGGCAGGTAAACGAGCGTTATCCGGCGCCGCCCCACGGATCAGCGAGACGTGTATCTCTCTAGCGGAAAGCAGTGCGCTTGTGGCGCGATCAAGTTTTCACCTTCTTGTCCGTTAAGGAAGCACTTTCACTTGTCGGCGCATGTCATGAATGACCGCCCATCCGATTCCCGTTACCAGGCGCTGTTCGAGCATGACTTCGATGGCAGGGTGATATTCGCCGCCGAGACCGGCTTGATCGAGGCGGCGAACAGCGCGCTTTGCCGCCTGCTTGGCCTGGCACCTGAATTCCTGGTCGGCAAGCCGATGTCCTCCTTGCACCCTGGCGGGCGGGGCGACTATCTGGATGCCGCGCGCGGCGGGCTGGCGGTGACCGCGCGCGATGTGCCGTTTCTGCTCGGCGATGGCGCGGTGTTCAAGGCGGATGTGCGGTGCGCGCCGCTTCCACTGGCGGGACAGAAGTTGATCGCGGCGCGGGTCGTCGATCCGCGCGGACTAGAGGAGCGGATGCTCCAGCGCCGGCGGGAAGGTTCGTTGAACGATGCACGCACCAGCGCGATGCTGCGCACCATGCTCGATGGCGTGGTGCACATCGACCAGCGCGGGACGATTCTTTCCGTGAACGACGCCATGTTGAGCATGTTCGGCTATGAGGAAGAGGAACTGGTCGGTCGGAACGTCAAGATGCTGGTGCCGGAACCGCATCGCGGCGCCCATGACGGCTATCTCGCGCGCTATCAGGAAACGCGGGTGCCGCGCATCATCGGGCAGCGCCGCGAGGTGCAGGGCCAGCGCAAGGATGGCTCCCTGGTGCCGATGGACCTGATGGTCAACGAGATGGTGGACGACGCCGGTTCCACCTTCATCGGCCTGCTGCGCGATATCAGCGAGTACAAGGCGACCATGCGCGCCCTGGAAGATGCCCTGTCGACGGCGCAGGCGGCCAGCGAGGCGCGCAGTCGTTTTCTCGCCAACATGAGCCATGAAATCCGTACCCCGATCAATGCCGTGCTGGGGTTTTCCCAGCTTTGCCTGCGCGGCGTGGAGATGCCGCCGCGCGGCCGGGATTACGTGAGCAAGATCCACCGCGCCGCCGAGTCCTTGTTGGGGGTGGTCAACGACATCCTTGATTTTTCCAAAATCGAGGCCGGCAAGCTGACCATGGAGCACATCCCGTTCGCCCTCGACGAGGTGCTGGAGCGGGTCGCCAGTCTGTTCAGCCTGAAGGCGCGCGAAAAGGGGTTGGAGTTCGCCGTCGGCGCACTGCCGGGGGTGCCGCGCGGGCTGCGCGGCGATCCGCTGCGCCTGGGCCAGGTGCTGACCAATCTGGTCGGCAATGCGCTGAAGTTCACCGAACGCGGCGAAATCTCCGTTCTGGTGGAAGCCTTGCCCGCGCGCGCGGGCCTGGTCGCGCTGCGCTTCAGCGTGCGCGATAGCGGGCTGGGCATGAACGAAGCGCAACAGGCCGCCCTGTTCACCGCCTTCAGCCAGGCCGACAGCTCCACCACCCGGCGTTTCGGCGGCACCGGCCTGGGACTGGCGATCGCGCGGCAACTGGTAGAGCGCATGGGCGGCAACATCGAGGTCAAAAGCGCGCCGGGCCAGGGCAGTACCTTCACCTTCACGGCCAATTTCGGCATGGAGGAGGAGGAGGCGGCGAGCGCGCCCACCGCCGGCGATACGCCGCTGAGCGACAAGCGCATTCTGGTGGTGGAAGACAACGCCATCATGCTCAAGCTGCTTTCGCAAAGCCTGACGACGTTTGGTTGTCTGGCGACGGGCGTGAAATCCGGCGAGGAAGCCCTGGAAAAGCTGCGCCAGGACGCGGATTTCGCCGCAGTCTTGATGGATTGGCGCCTCCCAGGCCAGGATGGCCTGGCCACGGCGCGGCGAATGCGCGAACTGGGCCTGGCCATGCCGGTCATTCTGGTCACCGGCGACGAGCCGGAAGCCGCGCGCGGCCAGGCACGGGAAGGCGACATCCAGGCGTTTCTCGCCAAACCGGTCAGCCGTTCCCGCTTGCATGACGTTCTCGTCGACGCGCTGGCGGGGCAGGGGGAGCGAGTCGCCGCGCCCAGCCGTGATGACCAGCCGCCGCGTCTGGAAGGGCGCCGCATCCTGCTGGTGGATGACAACGACTTCAATCGCCAGGTGGGGAGTGAACTGGTGGAACTGACCGGCGCGGTCGTGACGACCGCCAGCAATGGCGAGCAGGCGCTGGCCGCGTGTGAACAACAGCGCTTCGATCTGGTGCTGCTGGACATCCAGATGCCGGTGATGGACGGTTACACGGCCGCGCGCATCCTGCGTGAACGCCAGCCGGACCTGCCCATCCTGGCGCTCACCGCGCATGCCCTGGTGGAAGAACGGGCGCGAGTGCTGGACGCCGGCATGAACGACATCATTACCAAGCCCATCCTGCCGGATGTCCTTTTCGCCGCGCTGGAACAGTGGTTACCCCGTAGCTTGGGCGTCGCGCCGCTTTGCCCAAGCTACGTCAAGGAGGAGCCGCGACCGGAGCAACCACCGGCGGCGATCGATCCCGACGTGCTGGATGTGGCGGCCGGCCTGGTCACGGCCAATGGCGACACCGGCTTTTATGCCCGCATGCTGCGCATGTTCGAAGCCAGCCCCGCCGGCGACCTCGCCGCCCTGTCCAGCCTGATCGACAGCGGCGACCTCGAAGCCGCCCGGCGCCAGGCGCACAGCCTCAAAGGCATGTCCGGTTCGATTGGCGCGCCAGGTTTGCAGGCGGTGATGCGCGACCTGGAAGCGGCCCTGAAGGAGAAACAAGCCGAAACCGCGCGCGCGCTTCTGCCGCTGGCGCAGGCACGGCTGGCCGCCGTGCGGGATACGGTGGCGGGGGGCTGGTTCCCCCCTTTATCAAAGGGGGGCTAGGAGGGATTTCTGAGACGGCTGCCCAGGCCGGCATCGCTAAATCCCCCTTGTATGTTTCTTTTCCATCGAATTTCTTCAAACTGAATATGTGCCGTGGTGGTTGTGGACAATTCCTCGGCGGGGTTTGCCGGGGAATTGTCCACAACCACCACGACCCCCA
>JAQTLN010000021.1 GCA_028714875.1 Gallionellaceae bacterium | reverse complement strand
CTATGACTTCCATGGATAACCCCCCAGATTCCCCGGCAAAAACGCCGGATGGTTGCACACCCCGGGGTGGTAACTATTGGATGCTGTTTACCCCGGAAATCTGGAAAGTTTTCCACGCTGTTTCACACCTGTGTCCCGTGACTGCGGAGACCTCCAGCGAATTTCCGAGCTTCTTGACCAGCCGGGTCGTGCCTTCGCGTCGGGTGTCATGGAAGCGAACATCAGATAGGCCTGCACGTTCCCTGGCACGTGACATCGCTCGCGTAATGGCATCGGCACGAATACCTAACACCCGGTCATCACCGTTGATCCGCGGCATCGCGCGCAGCATTTCAACCGCCTTGCGTGAGAGGGGCACAGTGCGGTCGTCCCCGTTTTTCGTGTCAGGCAAATAGGCCGTTTGCCCATCCAAATCGACGTTTGACCAAGTAAGCGCAGCAAGCTCACCACGGCGCATCGCCGTCTCGACCGCGAGCCTCAGGGCTATTGCCAGCACTGGCGACTCGGAAGCCGCGCAAAGTGCCTCCAACTCGCCTTCCGAGATGCGCCTTTTGCGTGGTTTGCCGGGGCTTGGACGGTCAACGTCCCGAACGGGATTATGCAATTCCTCGAACCCCCAGTTCCTGCGCGCACATTGGAAAACCATAGAGAGGATGCATAGCTCCCTGGTTACAGTGCCATCGCTGACCTCGGTGCGTCGCTGCTTGATGTATTCCGCCACGTGGTGGCTACGGACATCATTCATTACAAGTTGGGCAATAGGGCGTTTCCGGAGGTCGGCAATCTTGTAACCCTCCGCCTCTGCGCCTTTCTTGTTGGGAGTTGCTTCTTCGAGATAACGGGCAAGACAGGCTTCCAGGGTCGTGCTTCGGGCCAGTCGGCCATCCACGAAGCGACTGCTAAGCATTTTTGCCTCGGTATCCATGGCCCAGGCCTCAGCTGCGCGCTTTGTCTCGAATGTCCGAGTTTGAGTCGCGTAGCCCTTACGGCGTACTGTGGCTTGGAACTGGTAGGGTCCGCGTTTGATGATACTTGCCATCGGGTGTCTCCATTTCATATCTGGGGACACGGTATAGCGCGTAGCTCAAATCAAGCAGTGCAGCAGGATTGCAACAAAAAAGCCGGGGAGCCCAAAAATAAGGCAACCAAACCGGCTTATGGCTACATAACTCTTTGAATTTGTTGGTGGAGAGGAGGAGGATCGAACTCCCGACCTCCGCATTGCGAACGCGGCGCTCTCCCAGCTGAGCTACCCCCCCACGCGAGGCGCGCAATATAGCAAAAAAGCGTTTCAGGGCATAGATGAGCGACTACGCTGGTGGGCGTTCCAGAGCAACCAGACGCCAATCAATATCATGGGTAGGGAGAGCCACTGGCCCATGCTGACGGTGTAGGAGAGGCCGAAGATACCTTCGTCCGGGCTACGAAAAAACTCGCCGATGCCACGGAATACGCCGTAACCAAGCATGAAGACGCCGGAGACGGCACCAACTGGGCGGGGTTTGGCCGAATACCACCACAGGATGAGGAACAGCAGCAGCCCTTCCATGCCGGCCTGGTAGAGCTGCGAGGGGTGGCGCGGGGTGGCGTCGACATATGGGAACACCATCGCCCAGGGCAGGGAGGGGTCGGCGGCGCGGCCCCAGAGTTCGCCGTTGATGAAGTTGCCGATGCGGCCGAACATCAGCCCCAGCGGCACCAGCGGGCCGACGAAGTCGCCGACTTGCAGGAAAGAGCGCCCGGTCTTGCGGCCGTAGGCCCAGAGCGCGATCAGCACGCCGGTCAGGCCGCCGTGGAAGGACATGCCGCCTTTCCATACCGCGATGATTTCCGCCGGATGATCGAGGAAGTAGCCGGGTTGATAGAACAGCACTTCTCCGAGGCGGCCGCCTATCACCACGCCGAGTACGCCCCAGAACAAGAGATCATCGATGTCCTTGTGGCTCCAGCCGGTTTGCGCGTTGCAGCGGCGGCGGCCGAGCAGGATGAAGGCGGCGAAGGCCAGCACATACATCAGGCCATACCAGCGCACGGCGAGCGGGCCGATGGCGATGGCGATGGGGTCGAACTGGGGGTGAACAAGCATGGTCGGGCCTGGGAGGGTGAGCCTATGAAGGCTGGGCTAAAATGCGGCGGATTATAGAGACTCAAGGTTGAATCCCATGCCCGTATACCGCTCCCGTACTACCACCCAAGGTCGCAACATGGCGGGTGCCCGCGCGTTGTGGCGCGCCACCGGCATGAAGGATGGCGATTTCGAGAAGCCGATCATCGCCATCGCCAACTCCTTTACCCAATTTGTGCCCGGCCATGTGCATCTGAAGGACATGGGGCAACTGGTGGCGCGCGAGATTGAGGCCGCGGGCGGCGTCGCCAAGGAATTCAACACCATCGCCGTCGATGACGGCATCGCCATGGGCCACGGCGGCATGCTGTATTCGCTGCCGTCGCGCGACCTGATCGCCGATTCGGTGGAATACATGTGCAACGCGCATTGCGCCGACGCCCTGGTTTGCATCTCCAACTGTGACAAGATCACTCCCGGTATGTTGATGGCGGCGCTGCGCCTGAACATCCCCACCGTGTTCGTTTCCGGCGGGCCGATGGAAGCCGGCAAGGTGATCTGGGACAGCAAGACGATCAAGCTGGATCTGGTGGACGCGATGGTGCAGGCCGCCGACAGCCACTGTTCCGACGAGGAAGTGGCCGCCACCGAGCGTTCCGCCTGCCCCACCTGCGGGTCCTGTTCCGGCATGTTCACCGCCAATTCGATGAACTGCCTGACCGAGGCGCTGGGCTTGAGCCTGCCCGGCAATGGCTCCCTGTTGGCGACCCACGCCGACCGCAAGGAACTGTTCCTGCGCGCCGGGCGGCTGATCGTCGATCTGGCGAAACGCTATTACGAGAAGGACGACGTCAGCGCGTTGCCGCGTTCCATCGCCACTTTCGAGGCGTTCGAGAACGCCGTGTGCCTGGACGTCGCCATGGGCGGCTCCACCAACACCGTGCTACACCTGCTCGCCGCCGCGCACGAGGCCGGCGTCGACTTCACCATGAAGGACATCGACCGCATCTCGCGTCGCGTGCCCAACCTGGCCAAGGTGGCGCCCTCGACTCAGCTCTACCACATGGAAGACGTGCACCGCGCCGGCGGCGTCATGGCCATCCTCGGCGAGCTCGACCGCGCCGGTTTGATCCACCGCGACTGCCACACCGTGCACAGCAAGACCCTGGGCGGCGCGCTCTCGGTGTGGGACGTGATGCAAGCGCATGACGTTTCCGTGTTCGAGTTCTTCAAGGCCGCGCCCGGTGGCGTGCCCACTCAGGTGGCGTTCTCGCAGAACCGCCGCTTCCCGGAACTGGACCTGGATCGCGCCAACGGCTGCCTGCGCGACAAGGCGCACGCCTATTCCCAGGATGGCGGCCTCGCCGTGCTGCACGGCAACTTGGCGCTGGATGGCTGCATCGTGAAAACCGCCGGGGTGGACGAGAGCATCCTCAAGTTCACCGGCCCGGCGCGCATCTTCGAGAGCCAGGACGCGGCGGTGGCCGCCATCCTGGCCGATGAAATCCACGAAGGCGACGTCCTGGTGATTCGCTACGAAGGCCCGCGTGGCGGCCCCGGCATGCAGGAAATGCTCTATCCGACCTCGTATCTGAAATCCAAAGGTCTCGGCAAAGCCTGCGCGCTGGTCACCGACGGCCGCTTCTCCGGCGGCACCTCGGGCTTGAGCATCGGCCACGCCTCCCCGGAAGCGGCGGAGGGCGGCGCCATCGGCTTGGTGCGCGAAGGGGATTCCATCGAGATCGACATCCCCAATCGCACGATCCATGTTGCCGTATCCGATGACGAACTGGCCAGCCGCCGCGCCGAGATGGAAGCGAAGGGCGCGCAAGCCTGGAAGCCGGTCGGCCGCGACCGCCTTGTCTCGCCCGCGCTGCGCGCCTATGCCGCCATGACCACCAGCGCCGCTTACGGCGCGGTGCGCGACGTGACGCAGGTGGAACGTAAGTAGGAGAGCAACATGGGACTGGCGCTGCGTGACCCGGATTACCACACCTACGGCGATTACCTCACCTGGCCGGAGGACGTGCGCTACGAGCTGATCGACGGCGACGCCTATCTCATGGCCCCCGCCCCCACGGTCAGCCACCAGGACATCGCCGGCGAGGTGTATCACCAGTTGCGCAACGCCCTGCGCGGCAAGCCCTGCCGCGCGCTGATCGCCCCGGTGGATGTGCGGCTGCCCAAGGCCAACGAAGCCGACGAGCGAATCGACACCGTGGTGCAGCCGGACGTGCTGGTGGTCTGCGACGAAAAAAAAGTCAGCGAGCGTGGCGTGCGCGGCGCGCCCGACTGGGTGCTGGAAGTGCTGTCTCTGTCCACCGCCGGCCATGACCAGGTCAAGAAACTGGCGCTCTACGAGCGCCACGGCGTGCGCGAATACTGGCTGGTGCAGCCGTGGGGCAAGGTGCTGACGGTGTACACGCTCAAGGACGGTGCCTATGGCCGCCCCGCCACCCAGGAATTGGCCGGCGAAACACCGGTGGGCGTGCTGAAAGACGTGGTCATCCATTGGGACGAACTCGCCGCCCGCCTGCCGCAACCGGAATACTGAAGCCATGCCGCTTCCCGCCCCCCCGGAGCAAAGCCCCACCGAACCAGATCCGCTCTCGCGCTTCCGCAACTGGCGCGGTTTCCTCGCCGCCAGCGTCGCGCTCAACCTGCTGTTCATCTACGGCATGCTCGGCGCCGTTTCCGACCCGAACGGCGCCATTTGGTACAAGGTCCTGGCCTGGCTGCCGTTCAACGCCATCGCCACGGCGGTCTACCTCGCCATCATGGCCCGCCTGGTCGATACCCCCGGCGGGCCGTTCTACCGCATTCTCTGCGCCCTCATGATCGTCGCCAGCTGGAGCGTGATGTTTGGCGCCTGAGCCCGCTTCCCCAACTTGCAACCCATTCAACCAGGAGTTCGCCCCATGCCCCTCGCCGCCTTGAACAAACGTTTTGGCATCGCCGATCAACTCAAATTCATCGAAGGCCCCGGCGGCCTGCTATTCGCGGAAATCGACAACGCGCTCGGCACCGCCTACCTGTGCCTGCAAGGCGCGCACATCACCACCTTCCGCCCCAAAGACCAGGACGAGCCGGTGATCTGGCTGTCCGACTACGCCAAGTTCGCGCCGGGCAAGTCCATCCGCGGCGGCGCGCCGGTGTGCTGGCCGTGGTTCGGCGCGCATGCCACGGAAGCCGGTTTCCCCGGCCACGGTTTCGCCCGTACCGTGATGTGGGAAGTGACCGCGAGCGGCGCGTTGGCAAGCGGTGAAACCGAAATCACCCTGGCCTTGGTCGAGAACGAGCAGACCCGCTCCCAATGGCCGCACAAGAGCCGGGTGGAACTGAACGTGGTGGTGGGCAAGAGCCTGAAAGCCAGCCTGATCACGACCAACCTGGGCGACGCCGACATCAGCATCGGCGAAGCCCTGCATACCTATCTACAGATCGGTGACATCGCCGCGATCAAGGTACTTGGCCTGGAAGGTTGCGAGTATGTGGACAAGGTCGGCGACGTGACGCGTCGCACCCAGGACGGCGCGGTCACCTTCGATGGCGAAGTGGACCGGGTGTATGTGAACACCGAAGCCACCTGCGTGATCGAGGACAGCAAGCTCAAGCGCCGCATCATCATCGCCAAGCGAGGTTCGCGTTCCACTGTGGTATGGACACCCTGGACGGAAAAAGCCGACAAGATGGGCGACTTCGGCCCGGTGGTGGCAAATGAAGGTGGCTGGCGCCGCATGGTCTGCGTCGAATCCGTCAATGCCCTGGAAAACGTGGTCGTCATCCCGGCCGGGCAGAGCCACGCCATGAGCGTGGAGTATTCGGCGGAAGCGCTTTGACGGGGTGTTGAAGTTCGCGGCCGAAAATCGCGCCAATTGAACCCCTTGTGGGGTGCGCCGCGCGCAAGGCGCACCCTACGGAATCATTGGGTTGTAGGGTATTTCTTGAGAATCTTGGGAAAAGTGAGAAGTCGCCCCAGTCAGCGCTCCAGGTGCTTTCAAAAGCGAATGCATACCGCCCTTCCCAATGGGGGAACCTCCGCCTCGGGCGTTTTTATCGTAACGACAGCGAACGACTACGTTTTCGCCATTTCCATCAATACCCGCGCCACATCCGCGATGCGCTTGCGGTGCGTCATCGCCTCGCGGCGGAGCGCCTGGTAGGCGGCTTCCTCGGAGAGGTTTTCCACCTTCATCAGGTGGCGTTTGGCCTGTTCGACCAGCTTGTGTTCCTGCAACTCCTGGCGCGCGCGCAAGGTGTCGTCGCGCATGACCTGCCAGGCTTCGAAACGCACCTGGGCGAGCTGCAACAGCGGCTGGATGCGCTCCGCTTCCAGGCCGTTCACCACATAGCAGGCGACCCCGGCGGACACCGCGCGGCGCATGGCGTCTTGCGACTCGTCCTGGCTGAACATGACGATGGGACGCGGCGTGCGCTCGCTCATCACCACCACCTGCTCCAGGGTGTCGCGGCTGGGCGATTCGGTATCCATGATGATGGCGTCCGGCTCCAGTTCGGCCACCCAGGCGGGCAGATCGATGGCGCGGTCGAGGCGGCCGATCAGATGGTGTTCCGGCGCGCTTTCCGCCAACGCCTCCATGAGGCTGTCCAGGCGTCGCCGCGAGGGGCCGATCACCAGGACTTTGAGCCCTTCCGGCATGGCTGCTTTCAGCGCTTCGCCACGTTGCCGTGGAACAGGGCCTTGTGCACGTCACCCAGGGAGAGCATGCCTTCCAGAACGCCGTCCTTGGCGACCGGGATGCGGCGGAAGTTGTGGCGCACCATGGTGGCGGCGGCTTGCAGGGCATGCATGTCGGGTAACACGCTGACGACCCGCGTCGCCATGATGTCGGCGGTCTTCAGGTGCATGACTTCCTTGTATTGCGCCTCCATCGCCGCGTAGTCCACGCCCATCATGCCGTCGCGGAAATCGGACAGGGTGGGGAACAGGCGCGAGAGCACGTCCTTCTCGGCGACGAAGCCGATCAGCTTGCCGTCTTCCACCACCGGCAGGCCGGAGAGCCGGTACAGGCACATCAGGGACGACACTTCGAGCAGGGGGGTATCCGATAGAACCGTGCGGATACTGCGGCTCATGATGTCTTTGACCAGCATGGAAATCTCCTTGAATTAACGTGATGCAAGCACGCATTTGTAGCGCCGGCATCCTTGCCGGCGGGGTTAAAAGACGCCGGCAAGGATGCCGGCGCTGCAACTTACGGGGGCTCGCTCGCCGCGCCGCTAGCCCGCCAGCAGCAGGTAGAGGAACAACAGATCGAAGACGACCGCGACCAGCGCGATAGTCTGCCAGAAACGCACCGGATCGCGTGCGGCAAGTGGTGTGGGGCGCGGCCTGAGCAGGCGGCTGGCCTCGCCCTTTTCCAGGGCGAGGAGAAACTCCTCGGCGGTTTCGAAGCGCGCCTCCGGCCGATGCGCGCACGCCTTGAGCAGTGCGCTCTCCAGCCACCCCGGGATTTCCGGGCGATAGCGGGTCGGAGGCACCGGGTCGCCGAAGCGCGGATGTTGGAACGCCTCGATCTCGCCGTAGGGATACTTGCGGGTCAGCAGGTGATAGAGGGTGACGCCGACGGCATAGAGGTCGGCGCGCGCGACGTTGGCCGCCTCCCCGCCGGAGAACAGTTCCGGTGCCATGTAACTGGGCGTGCCGGGGTTCTCCTCGCTCTGGCCGCGTGGGCAGGCCGGGCAATGCGCCACGCCGAGGTCGAGGATGCGCAATTTGCCGTCCTCGCCCAGGTGCAGATTCGCCGGCTTCACATCGCGATGCGCCACATCGAGGCGGTGCAGCGCCCCCAGGCCCTTGAGCAGGCGTATCCCCAGCGACACCACTTCCTGCGCGGTGAAGTGGCGGCCGTGATCGAGCCGGTCCTGCAAGCTTTGGCCGTCATGCCAGCTCATCGCGAAGTAGAGGAAGTTGCGTTCGGGCGCCGGCAGAACTTCCGCGAAGTAGTGCGAGTGCACCCGTTTGCCCAGCCACTCCTCCATGAGCAGACGGTCGGCCAGTTCCTTATCGCCCTCCAGGCGCGGTTGCAGAGTCTTGAGCACGCAGGGTTGCCCGGAGTCGGCCGCGTGCGCGCGATACAACAGGGTTTCGCGCGAATCGTGCAGGACCGCGTCGATGACATAGCCGTCCAGCAACGAGCCGGGCTCCAGGCGGCCCGGCAGGGGCAGGTGGCGCCGGGTCAGAAACTCGGTCTGGTCGTCAGTGTTCGCGTCCACATCCGGCACCCGCACCACCAGCGCGCTGGCGTTGTCGCCGCCGCCCTGGCGCAGCGCCTCGGCCACCAGGTTGCGGGCGCAGGCCTGCGGGTCTTCGTAGAGGCGCAGCAGGCGATGCAGTTCGATCTGGCCCAGGGGCTGCCAGATGCCGTCGCAAACGATGAGGAAGACATCGCCCGCCACCAGATCACCCTCGGCGAAATCCACCCGCACATGGGTATCCAGGCCGATGGCGCGCTTCAATACATGCTCCATGCCCGGCTGCTCCCAGGTGTGGTCCTGGGTGAGTTGTTCCAGATGCTCGCCGCGCAGGCGGTAGATGCGGGTATCGCCGACATGCGCCAGCGTCCAGCGCCGCCCGCGCAGCACCAGGGCCGAAAGGGTGCAGGCCATGCCGCCCGCCTCGCGGCGCGAGGCCACCTGGCCGGACAGCCAGCGGTTCAGGCTCTGGATCACGGTATCCAGCGCATGCGTCATTTCCCAGGTTTCCGGGGTCGCGTAGTAATCGGCCAGCAGGTTGCGCACCGTGGCCTCCGCCGCCTCGCGTCCATGCGAGCCGCCCGACACCCCATCCGCCAGCGCCGCCAGCCAGCCCTTCAGCGCCGCCGTCGCGGGCGTGGGCGTAACGAAACCGCCGAAGTCCTCATTGCGCGGACGCGGGCCGATCTCAGAGGCGAAGCCGAAGGAAGGTTGCATAAAGGAGAAGTTACCGGGATTCAGAATGAAGCGGTGGACGCGAAGCGGCTTTTGTCCCCCCCTTTCCCAAAGGGGGGGCAGGGGGGATTTGTGGAGTCCCAGGCAGGTGCAACCCTTGTAGAAATCCCCCCCCAGCCCCCCTTTGGCAAAGGGGGGAGCCATCATGTTCAGCAGAAACTCACACCCGCGCCATGCTCACCGCGCCCCAGGTGGTGCGCCAGCGGGTCTTCACCGAGGTGAGGCCGACCAGCGCAACCAGGCAGAGGCTGGCGAAGATCAGGAAACCTGCCTGATAGTTCCCGGTCATGCCCTTGGAGAAGCCCAGGCTGGAAGCGAGGAAGAAACCGCCGACGCCGCCGGCCATGCCGACCAGGCCGGTCATCACGCCGATTTCCTTGCGGAAACGCTGCGGCACCAACTGGAACACGGCGCCGTTGCCCATGCCCAGGGATAGCATGGCGACGACGAAGGCCGCCAGCGCCAGCCACTGACTCGGCAGGCCGAAGCTCACCGTGGCCAGCGCCAGGGCCGCGATCATGTACATCACCGTAAGCGAGCGCACGCCGCCGATACGATCCGCCACCGCGCCGCCGATCGGCCGCACCAGAGAGCCGGCGAACACGCAGGCCGCCGTGAAATAGCCGGCGATCACCGGCGGCAGGCCGTACTGGTCATTGAAATAGATGGTCAGGCTGGAAGCCATGCCGACAAAACCGCCGAAGGTGACCGAATAGAAGAACATGAACCACCAGGCATCCTTGTCTTGCAGGATGCGGGCGTATTCGGCATAGGTCTTGGGCGGCGGGCAATCCGGCGCATCCTTGGCGAACACCAGGAAAACCACGAACACGATGGCCAGCGGAATCAACGCCAGGCCCAGCACGTTGCTCCAGCCGAAGGCCAGCGCCAGGCCGGGCGCGAACAGCGCCGCCAGCACCGTGCCCGAGTTGCCGGCGCCGGCGATGCCCAGAGCCGTGCCCTGATGCTCCGGCGGATACCAGCGCGAGGCCAGCGGCAACGCCACCGCGAAAGCCGCGCCGGCGAAACCGAGGACGACGCCCAGCAACAACACCTGCTGGAAGCTGTGGACGCCCCCCAGCCAGGCGGTGGCAAGACCGCTCATGACGATCAACTGGCCGACGACGCCGGCCATCTTCGGCTTGATCTGGTCCACCAGCACGCCCATGACGATGCGCAGCAAGGCGCCCGCGAGCACCGGCGTCGCCACCATCAAGCCCTTCTGCGCCGGGGTGAGTTGCAGGTCGGCGGCGATCTGCACGCCCATCGGCCCGAGTAGGACCCAGACCATGAAGGCCAGGTCGAAATAAAGAAATGCGGACAGCAAGGTCGGTGTGTGGCCGGATTTCCAGAATCCCTTGTTCATCATGTGCTCCAGAGTGCATCAAAAAGATAAGGGAGCTAAAGCAGGAGTCGTGCCATGCGCCACAAACCGCACCATTACGGGGTTCTTGGGTGATATTCGAGCAAAATGTGCATCAATCGGGTGCGTGCCATACGGTTAACGCACTCGAACGAGGCGCGCTGGTTCAAATCGGTGCGAGTCGGCACTGGAATGGTTTGCCTCTGCGCAGGGTCCGCCGCCGCAACTCGTGCCGAAATGATTTGGCCCGTGCAGCACCGGCTTCCAGCCGGCGTCGTTTCAGTAATGGAAGCCGACGCCACACAAACCACATCACCTTGACGGGCGCGCTGTACGCTTGAGCGCCGATGAAGTTCACCAACGAACCTATGGAGGCGCGGTTCAGGAAACCGCGCAAACCACGATGACCAAACCAGGACTTGTTCTATTCACCCTCGCCGCGCTGGCCGCCGCCCAGGTGGGCGCCGGCGACTTGACCGTCGCCGTGCACGGCATTCGCAACGGCGAAGGCGAAATCAGGCTGATGCTGTTCGATCGCGATGAAGGCTTCCGCAAGGAGGACAAGGCGCGCGCGAAACTGGCGTTGCCGGCCACCGCCGGGACAGTCAACGCGGTTTTTCCCGGCTTGCCCGCCGGCCGTTACGCCGTCATCGTTTATCACGATGAAAACGGCAACGGCAAACTCGACCTGCGCCTCGGCATGTTCCCGAAAGAAGGTCACGGCCTGAGCACCCACCCCAAGCTGTTCGGCCCGCCACAATTCAAGGATGCCGCCTTCGAGGCGCCGGATGCGGACAGCCGCATCGAGATTCGTCTCGACTACTGATCGAGGCTCAACGCCCGGGCGGCTTGAGGTTCGCCCGGCCCAGGTCGCCGGCGGCAATGTGCATCACATAGGCCGTGGCGCCCCGGTAGTTCGCGGGGACTTCGGTGCCGGTGACGATCAAGCCGCCCGCCGGGGTTTCCAGCAACGATTTCGGCGTCCAGCGACCGGCGATCTCCTGGCTCCACGCCACCTCGCCGTCTTTTGCGTATTTGCGCAGCCGCAGCGACGTCGCGCCGGACTCCGGCCCGGCGCCGACCACGCAACCGCCGTCGCGCAAGGCCAACAGGCGGGTGCCGTGGTCGACGATGGGGTGTTGCCAGAGCAGGGCGCCGGCGGCGTCACGGCGTTCCAGGATTCGCGCGTAATCCCGCGCCAACAACAGGCAATAACCACCATCCGGGGTGGCTCGCAGCGCGCGCGCCTCATCGGAATCCGGTGTGGGATGGCGCGTCTCCTCGTTGAACTCCAGATCGCGGCTCAGCCAGCCGACCCGCGTATCGCCCCGGTTCTCGCCCACCGTGAACGCGACGCGCGCGCGCCGACCGTCGGCGGCGCCGGCGCTCACACCCCACCAATACTCGTCGAACAAGGCGTTGTAATCGGCCCGCTGTTTGTTCACCCGGCCGTCTGACGCGATGTCCAGCATCCACAGGGAAAAGCCCATCGACCCGGTGTGCAGCCCCAGGCCCAGCACGCCCCCATCCGGCCACTCGACGACATCCCAGCCATAGGACTGCGCCGGAAACTTGCCGGGAACGATGGGGGTGTCCGTATCCGGCGCGGCTTCCCAGAGCAGCTTCGCCTCCGGGCTGAGGCGGGCGAACCAGGCATACGGCCACGACTGCCGACAGCGGTTGCCCGCCAGCAGCAGCGCCCCATCGGCCGCCTCGCGCAAGGCCATGGGAATCTCGCAAGGTTGGCTGCCGCTGCCGTCATCGCTGCCGGCCACGCGCGCTTGCCAAAGCTGCTTGCCGCGCAAATCCAGCTTGGCCAGCACCATGTCGTTGGGGCTACCCCTGGCGCCGAGCGTCTGGATGCCGACCACGACATTGCCGTCACGGGTATTGACCGCCGACCAGGCGGTATCGAGATAGACCGGCTTGAAGCGCTTCACCCAGCTGCCGGCATTCCCCACCGCCTGGACTTTCTTCTTGCCGGACGCAGCCGCGATGCCATCGAGCGGGACGGCCAAAAGGATCAAAGCACACAGCGTGGCGACTAGTGGATGGGGCAGTGCGGGGTTGGCGTGACTCATACGGGATGGCTCCAGGGAGAGGGTTGGGGGGATGTGATTTGTAACCGGATTTGGGGAATTCGTGGTTCCCTTTATTCCGGGTAAGGGTGGTTGCGCCCGTGTAGCACTGGAGCGCTGCACTGCGCCGGCACCTCAGGAGGCAGCCATGTCCACCACCAGCATCCGACTGCCGGAAGACCTGAAGGCTCGCGTCACCAGCGCGGCGCAACGCGCCGGTATCTCGTCGCATAACTTCATCCTGCAAGCCATCGCCGAGAAAACCGAGCGGGAGGAGCGTGAGCGGTTCTATCGCGTAAGCCGCATCGCGAAAACGTGGGGTTACGCAGCGCTAACCCGACCTACAGCCTGGCTTGATTTCGCCGCGATGGCCGCCATTACTCTTCCATTCGAACCTCTCTGGAGCACCTCATGGAACTCGTCTGTCCCGCCTGCGGCGCGGTCAATCGCGTGCCGGAAGAACGGCTGCAACAACACCCGAAGTGCGGCAAGTGCGGGGGCGAAGTGTTACCCGCGCGGCCGATCGAATTGAACGGCGGCAGCTTCGGCAAGTTTGTCTCGCGCGACGCTTTGCCGGTGTTGGTGGATTTCTGGGCGCCGTGGTGCGGGCCGTGCAAGATGTTCGCGCCGACCTACACCCAGATGGCGGGCCGGTATACCGGCCGGGTGCGCTTCGCCAAGGTGAACACCGAGGCCGAGCAAGCGCTGGCCGGCCAGCACAACATCCGCAGCATTCCCACCCTGGCGTTGTTCAAGGGCGGGCGCGAGGTGGATCGGGTGTCCGGGGCGCTGTCGGCGCAGCAACTGGAGGATTGGTTGCGGCGGCACGCCTGAACGGGCGTCAGTGGCGTAGGTCAGGTTGCGGCTTTATCGCTACCTGACGATCCAACCTAAAGCTTGAGCGGCACGATCGTCAGGTAGTCGTTGCGCGCCAACCTGGCCTACTCGGGTTCAGCCGTCCGAGTCGAGCACTTCCAGTAAATGCCGGGCGAGTTTGTCGGCGATTTCATCGCTGGTCGCCGCGACGCCCAGGTCGCGCGTGCGGGTGACTTCCAATCCGGCATAACCGCAGGGGTTGATGGCCTGGAACGGGGCGAGGGCGAGGTCGACGTTGAGACTGAGGCCGTGATAGGTGCAGCCGCCTTTCACGCGCAGGCCGAGGGCGGCGATCTTGGCGCCGTTTACATAGACGCCGGGGGCGCCCTCCCGGCGTTCGGCGGCGATGCCGAGTTCGGCCAGGAGGTCGATGAGGGCCTGCTCCATGCGCCGCACCAATTCGCGCACGCCGTAACCGCGCCGTTTCAGGTCGATCAGGAGATAGGCGATGACCTGGCCGGGGCCGTGGTAGGTGACTTGGCCGCCGCGGTCGATGGGGATGACGGGAATGCCGATGTCGGTGAGCAGGTGTTCACGTTTGCCGGCCTGGCCCTGGGTGAACACGGGGGGGTGTTCGAGCAGCCAGATTTCGTCCGGGGTGTCGGCGTGGCGCGTGGCGGTGAAGGCCTGCATGGCGCGCCAGGTGGGTTCGTAGGCGACCTGGCTGAGGCGGCGTAGCACGACGGTTGTCAAAACAGCCGGCTGGAAGCCGGCGCTACATTTCGTCACAGCCCGCGCGCCGCCAGCCATTCTTCCAGGATCAGCATCACCCAGAGCATGTTGCCGAAGTAGGTGGCGTGGCCGGACATGTGTTCGTTGCGCAGGTGGTCGATGTAAGTGGGGGTGAGCAGGCCGCGTTTGCGGAAGTCGGAGAGGCGGTCCTCTATGCGTTCGCGCAGCGGGGCGTAGTCCTTGGCCCAGACGCCGAAGGGCAGGCCGAAGCCGTGTTTGCTCTTGTCGATGATTTCGTCGGGCAGGAAGCCTTTCAGCGCGGTCTTGAAGAACCAGCGCAGGTATTGCCCCTTCACTTTCCAATCGGGTGGAATTTCGCCGGAGAAGTCGATGATGGCGTCGTCCATCAGCGGGTAGCGCACCTCGATGCCGGCCGCTTCGGTCATACCGCCCACCTTGCGCAGGTCGTTGTCGGCCAGCGTGAACTTGATGTCCAGGTGCAGCATGCGGTTGATGTAGGACGCGGAATCGGCGCGGTCGTATACCTCCTTCAGCCAGGTGTGCGGCTGCTGCTCGTCAACACTGGCGAGGAAATCCGCCGCGAACATGTCGTTCAGCGGTTGCCGGTAGATGAAGTTGTACGACTCCATGCGTTCCGGCAATGGGGTGTTGGCTTGGCGCAGATAGCTTTGCAGCTTGCGCCCCGGCCCGAGCGCGCTCAGGCCGGGCAGGTTGGCCAGGGGTTCGATCAGGCCGCCGCGCAGGAAGCCGGGCAGCTTGTGGTAAGCCTCGAACACCTTCTGCTTGGCGTAACGCGCATTGCCGCCGAAGTACTCGTCGCCGCCGTCGCCGGCCAGCATGATCTTGTGGCCGTCGGCCGCCGCCAGCTTGGCGCAGAAATAGGCGGGCACGGCGGAGTCGTTGCCGAACGGTTCGTCGTAATGGCCGGCGATGATCGGTAGCGCTTCCATGATGTCGGCCGGCTGCATGTAGTACTCGCACATGTCCAGGCCGAAGTGTTTGCCGGCGAGACGGGCGTATTCCATCTCGTCGAAGCCCGCCGCCGGAAAGCCGATGGAATAGGTGCGCGCCTGTCCGGCGACCCGCTTCAACATGCCGGAGACGGTGGAACTGTCGGTGCCGCCGGAAAGGAAGGTGGCGACCTCGTCGTCGCCCTTGGCGCGTTTCACGCTGTCGCGGATCAGATCTAGGAAGCGTGTTTTCTGCGCCTCGAAGTCGTGGCGCGGCTGGTCGCGGTATTTCAACGCCCAGTAGAAGCCGCGTGTGACTGTTCCGCCCTTGCACCGCGCCCACTGGCCGGGCAGCAGTTTTTCCACTCCCTGATAGACGCTGCCGGGCGACGGCACGACGTGGAAATAGAGGTAGTTGAACAGGCCCTGCGGGTCGAGGCTGCGTCCCAGCGCCGGATGCGCCGCCACCAGATCGGCGCGGCTGGCGAACACGCAGCCGTCGGGGCGGGCGGCGAAGGCCAGGGCGTGGTCGCCGATGCGATCGAGCGCCAGGAAGACGCAATCCTGGTCTTGGTCGATCACCGCCAGGGAAAAACTGCCGTGGATGTGGGCCGGCGCGTCGTTGCCGTGCGCGCGCCAGAGCCGGGCCAAGGCCACGGCAGCGGGCAGCGCCTGCAATTCGGGATCATTGAAATAGGGACGCCCGGCGATAACGCAGGCCACGCCCGCTTCCCTGTGCAGGTTGCCGCCCCAGGCGGCCAGGGTCGCGGCCGCGGTGGCTTTCCGCTCCAGACTCAACGGTAGCGGCCGGCCGGCGCCTTTCCACATCGCCTCGAAAGTGCCATCGGGCGCCGTGCCCAGCCAACCCATCAAACCGCGCATCGTATGTTGCCTCTATGTAGGTAATTGGTTTGTTGCTCTGACGGTAGTGCCGGCCCGCTTGCCGGCAAACGGGCTGAAAGCCCGCCTCGCGGCGGGCCTGCCGGCAAGGATGCCGGCGCTACGAATTCGCTCACTTGCCTTTCCCTTCACTCGCCCTGGGATAATTCGCCGCGTCCAGCAGACGACCCCAGGTGGCGGCGTCGAAGCCCTTGAAGTGGCTGCCGCCCACCACGATGACCGGCACATCGACGGCGCCGGTCAGTTTCTTCAGCTCGACCGCGATCTCAAGTTCCTTGGACGGGTCTTTCGGGGTGTAGGGAATACCGCGCTGCTTCAGGAAATCCGTGGCCTGGTCGCAGAACTGGCCGCAGGCGGTGACATACAGCGTGACCGGGCTCAGATTCTTCGCCTGTTTGAGTTCGTATGAGCTCTTGTCCACCTCGACCACATTGCCCTTGCCTTTGAGCTTCTGCGCTTTCTTCGCGCTGGGCGGCGGTGGCTGATCGGAGTAGGAGACCGCGCCGCGTTCATCCACCCAGCGATACAGTTCACCCGCCTGGGCGGCGCCAACGGCGAACAACAAGTAAAAGAGGAGCAACCTGATCATGGCGATATTCCGAAAGCTGACTGACGGCATTTTAGCGCGCCGCCCACTTAGGCGAGTGTGAGCCGCTCACTGCTAAAATCGCACCCATGCGGCAATTGATCCTCGACCTCCGTCCCGACTCCCCCCCCGATTTCAGCAACTACCTGCCCGGCCAGAATGTCGAGGCGCTGGCGGCGTTGCATGCCCATGTGCCCGGCGCCGCGTGTGAGCCTCTGCTCTACCTCTGGGGCGAAGCGGGGGTGGGGAAAAGCCATCTGTTGCGAGCCTGGGCCGGCGCGGTGGGCGCGGCCTTGTTCCGCGCCGGCGAAACGCTGCCGGAGCCGCCGACTCCCGCCCTGGCGGTGGACGACGTGGAGGCGCTCGACGCGGACAACCAGATTCGCCTGTTCGGCCTGATCAACTCGGCGCGCGAACAAGGCGGCCTGCTGCTCGCCAGCGGCACCCTGCCGCCGGCGCAACTCACAAGTCGTTCGCCGGGCCGCCCCGAGAACGACTTGGCCCCCCTGGAGGGCGGCTCGGGCGTATTTTCCGAGCCGGGGGCACCGCATGGTTTGCGGCCCGACCTGGCCACGCGCCTGGCGCAAGGCCTGGTGTTCCGCCTGCTGCCCCTGTCCGACGTCGACAAGGCCGCCGCCCTGGTAATCCGCGCCGAGGGGCGCGGCCTGCGCTTGCCGGAAGAAGTGACCCGTTACCTGCTCACCCACACACGTCGCGACCTGCCGCGCCTGCTCGCCACAGTGGATGCCCTCGACACCTTTTCTTTGAGCCGTAAACGCCCTGTTTCCGTGCCCTTGCTCAAGGAAATGCTGCGCCTGACCTTGTAATGCGCCTGCTGGTCGCCATCAGCCACCACGGCCTGGGCCATCTGGCGCAGGCGGCACCCGTGCTCAACGCGCTGCATGCGACGAGCCCGGACCTGGAGTTCCTGGTCTGGAGCGGGGTGCCGCGTGCCGCTCTGGTGGCGCGTATCCACGCCCCCTTCCAGCATCGCCATGAGCCGGCCGATGTCGGCCTCGCCATGCACGACGCGGTGCGAGTGGATCTGGCGGCAAGCCGGGCCGCCTATCTGGCGTTTCATCAGGATTGGGACACGCGGGTCGCCGACGAGGCGGCCTGGCTGCGCGACCAGGGTATCGGCGGCGTGCTCTCCGATGTCGCCTGCCTGCCGCTGGCCGCCGCCGCTCAGGCTGGCATTCCTGCTGTTGCCATGTGCTCGCTGAACTGGGTCGACATCGCCGGCGCCTATCTGGCGGAGCAACCCGGCATGGCAACCGTGCTGGATCAGTTGGCGGCGGCCTACCGCTCGGCGCGGGCTTTTCTGCGTGTGCTGCCCGCCATGCCCATGGGCTGGCTGGAGAAGCGCGAAGCCTTGCCGCCGATCGCCGCCCTCGGTGTTGATCGGCGCGCGGAATTGCGCGCGCGGCTGGGGCTGGGACATGACGAACGCCTGGTTCTGCTCGGCTTCGGCGGCATCAGCTACCAGACCGCCAAGCCATTGCCTGTCCTGAATGGCGGGCGCTGGCTGGTGCCCGATGACTGGCGCCAGGAACGGGGTGATCTGATTCCCTTCTCACGCGGCGGCCTGGCTTTCATCGACCTGATCGCCTCCTGCGACGCGCTGGTCACCAAGGTCGGCTACGGCAGTTTCGTGGAGGCCGCGGCGGCGGGCATTCCGGTGCTCTATATCGATCGTCCGGACTGGCCGGAAACCCCTTTTCTGGTGGACTGGCTACGGGCCCATACCCGGGCGGCGGTGATTGACGAGGCGGGCTTGTTCGACCCCGCTATCGCCACGCCACTGGCCGCGCTCCTGGCCGCGCCACGCTTGCCCGGGGTAGCGGTGGATGGCGCGGCGGTGGCGGCGCGGCGGCTACTGGAGTTGCTGGCGGAACGTTCGTAGGAGGGGACGCGTTGCGTCCCAACGGGACGTAGGGTGCGGTGAGCGCAGCGAACCGCACCATGCAACCGTACTTGATGCGGTTCGCCGCGCTCACCACATCCTACGGAGTCCGCTTCTTGCGCGGCTCGTAATGCACCACGCCGCGCATGATTTCCGAGTAGGGAAAAAGGTCGATGCCGCCATAGTGTTGCGCGCCCTCGGCGACCAGCGAGGCGACGTCGACGTGGTCCACGCCCAAGGCCTCCTTCAGCCCCAGTACGCCACCGCATTGCGCGCGGATTTCCTTGCCGAACGGCCAGGCCTGGTTGGCGTCCATGTGCAGAGCGAAGCGGGCGTTGATGTGCAGCGCCTGGTGAAACGTCTGGCAGGACTGATTGGATACTTCATGGCCGCAGGTGATGGCTTCCCGCTCCGCCAACAACAGTTTGCGGGCATGCATGCAGGAAACACAGCGGGAGAGCAGCGCGCGCTCGAATGGGCAGGGACGGCTGATGGCCGCGTCGCGCGCCTGTTTGTAGGCTTGTTCGTTGTAACCGGACATTTTTCAGGACTGGGGGGCTGAGTGCTGAGTGCTGAGTGCTGGGGGCACCACTCAGTCCTCAGTACTCATTGCTCATCAATAATCGTCCCCGGCCAGCGAGGCATCCAGTTCGCGCGGCTGCGAGAGGGTGTCCTCGGCGGCGAGTTCGTTTTCAGCGAAGATCATCTTCACCATGTAGCCGGTATTGGGATCGAGTTCACGGCGCAACTCGTTGGCGAGGGTCTTGGCTTCCTTGAAGCTGTCGGCCTGCCCCTGCTTTTCCAGGAGATTGAACGGGCCACCGATCTTGTAGATGAAATAGGGCATGCGGGAACTCCGTGAATAGTTGAGCGGAATTGTCGGCTATTACAACAACGCCGGCAAGTTGCCGGCGTTGTTTCGCTTCATTCCAACGAGGGTTAGCTCAACTGGCCGTGGCAGTGCTTGTACTTTTTGCCGGAGCCGCAAGGGCAGGGGTCGTTGCGGCCGACCTTGGCGTGGTCGCGCTCGAACGGATGCGGGCCGGCGGCGGTTTCCTCGGCGGCGCTGGCCAGAGCTTCCTCGTAGTCGGCGTGGTGGTATTGCACGTTGCTCAGGTCTTCGTGCACTTCCACTTCCTCCACATCTTCCGCGCCGCGAATCTGCACGGTGAGCGTGACCTTGGTGACTTCCTCGGCGATGGCGTTGAGCATGCGCTCGAACAGTTCGAAGGCTTCCCGCTTGTATTCCTGCTTCGGGTTCTTGGCCGCGTAGCCGCGCAGGTGGATGCCCTGGCGCAGGTGGTCCATCGCCGCCAGGTGCTCGCGCCAGTGGCTGTCCAGGCTTTGCAACAGCATGGCGCGTTCGAAATTGCGCATGCCGGGGGCGCCAGCCAGCTCGATCTTCATTTCGTAGGCCTGGTTGGCGACTTCCAGGATGCGCTCGCGCAAGCCCTGCTCATCCAGGCGTTCGTCCGCGTCCAGCCATTGCTGGAGGGGACATTGCAGCAGATATTGCCCCGCCAGCGCCTGTTCCAGGCCGGCCACGTCCCATTGTTCCGCCAGAGTGCCGGGCAGAATGTACTCGTTGATGGTGTCGCCCAGCACCTGGGCGCGCATGCCGAGGATGCCTTCGTAGACATCGTCGGTTTCCAGCAACTCGTTGCGTTGCGTGTAGATGACCTTGCGCTGGTCGTTGGCGACGTCGTCGTATTCCAGCAATTGCTTGCGGATGTCGAAGTTGCGCTGTTCCACCTTGCGCTGCGCGGATTCCAGAGAGCGGTTGACCATGGCGTGTTCGATGGCCTCGCCTTCCGGCATCTTCAGGCGATCCATGATGCTCTTCAGGCGTTCGCCGCCGAAGATGCGCAGCAAGGGGTCGTCCAGCGACAGGTAGAAGCGCGAGGAGCCGGGGTCGCCCTGGCGTCCGGAGCGGCCGCGCAACTGGTTGTCGACGCGGCGCGACTCGTGCCGTTCGGTGCCGATGATGTGCAGGCCGCCGGCGGCGATGACCTCGGCGTGGCGCGGTTTCCAGGCTTCCTTGAGGGCGGCGGTGCGGGCGGCCTTGTCCTCGTCGGAGAGGTTCTCGGCGAGACGGATCAGATCGAGTTCCTTGTTGATGCTGCCGCCCAGGACGATGTCGGTGCCGCGGCCGGCCATGTTGGTGGCGATGGTGATGGCGCCGGGTAGGCCGGCCTGCGTGACCACCTGCGCTTCCTGCGCATGCTGTTTGGCGTTGAGCAACTGATGCGGCAGATCGGCTTTCTTGAGCAGCGCCGAGAGGAACTCGTTCACCTCGATGGAAGTGGTGCCGACCAGCACCGGCTGGCCACGCTGGTGGCAGTCGCGCAGGTCTTCGATCACCGCTTGCCATTTCTCGTCGGCGGTGCGGTAGACCAGATCGTTCATGTCCTTGCGGATCATCGGTACGTTGGTCGGAATGATGACCGTCTCAAGGCCGTAGATCTGCTGGAATTCGTAGGCTTCGGTATCCGCCGTGCCGGTCATGCCGGACAGCTTCTTGTACATACGGAAGAAGTTCTGGAAGGTGATCGAGGCGAGCGTCTGGTTCTCGCGCTGGATGACCACGCCTTCCTTGGCTTCCACCGCCTGGTGCAGGCCGTCGGACCAGCGGCGACCCTGCATCAGGCGGCCGGTGAATTCGTCGACGATCATCACCTCGTTGTTCTGCACCACATAATGCTGATCCTTGAAATACAGCACGTGGGCGCGCAGGGCGGCATAGACGTGGTGCATCAAGGTGATGTTGGCGGGGTCGTAGAGGCTGGTGCCGGGGGCGAGGATGCCCAGTTCGGCGAGGATGCTTTCCACGCGTTCGTGGCCGCGCTCGGTCAAGGTCACCTGATGGGCTTTCTCGTCCACCACGTAGTCGCCCACCGCGCAGCGGTCCGCTTCCGCCTCGTCGTCCTTGTTGTCCCGCTCCTGGCGTTCCAGGCGCGACGGCACGACGTTCATGGCCTGGTACATGGCGACGTTGTCGTCGGCCTGGCCGGAAATGATCAGCGGCGTGCGCGCCTCGTCGATCAGGATCGAGTCCACCTCGTCGACGATGCCGTAGTTGAGGGGCCGCTGCACCCGCTGCGACGGCTCGAACACCATGTTATCGCGCAGGTAGTCGAAGCCGAATTCGTTGTTGGTGCCGTAGGTGATGTCGGCGTTGTAGGCGGCTTGCTTCTGCTCGTGATCGAGCTGCGCCAGGTTGCAACCCGTGGTCAGACCGAGGAAGCCGTAGACACGGCCCATCGTCTCGGCGTCGCGGGAAGCCAGGTAGTCGTTGACGGTGACGATGTGCACGCCCTTGCCCGGCAGGGCATTGAGGTAGGCGGACAGGGTGGCCATCAAGGTCTTGCCTTCACCAGTGCGCATTTCCGCGATCTTGCCGTCGTTGAGCGCCATGCCGCCGATCAACTGCACATCGAAATGGCGCATGCCGAGCACCCGCACGGCGGCTTCGCGGACGGCGGCAAAGGCCTCCGGCAGCAACGCCTCCAGCGTCTCCCCTTTTTCCAGGCGCGCCTTGAATTCGTCGGTCTTGCCGCGCAGTTGCTCATCGCTGAGCGCCTGATACGCCGATTCCTGGGCATTGACCTTGGCGACAACGCCACGGTATTGCTTCAACAACCGGTCATTGCGGCTGCCGAAAACTTTCTTGAGTAGGTTGGAAATCATGAAAAATGAAGGAGATAGGTGGAATTTCGGATAAGCGGCGAATGCTACCATACCGCCGTATCGGCCCTATTAAGGCGGCAGTTGTAGGTTGGGCAAAGCGCGGCGTGCCCAATCTACGCAATTCATCCATGGCCTATCGTCCGTCCTCCCTGCAACGCATCCGCGGCATTCTGCGCGGCGACCCGACACTGGCGGTCGCCCTGCCGGAAGCCGAGCGCCTGCGCGAACTCAACCGGCGCTTCGCCGGGGTGGTGCCGCCGGCGGTGGCGCGCGCCTGCCGGGTGGCGGCGATCCAGGGGGAAACGGCGCTGATCTATTGCGCCAACGGCGCCGCCGCCAGCCGCGTGCGCAGCCAGGCGACCGGCGTCGGCCGGGTGCTGACACGGCCCGACGCGCCGGTGCTGACGGTAAAGGTGAAAGTGCGCGCCGACTGGACCCTGCCGGAGAAACGCGAAAAAACGGATCTCGGGCCGGCCGCCCTCAACGCCTTCCGCGACCTTGACAACGCCTTGCCGGAGGGCGACCTGAAAGCCGCCGTGGACGCCCTGTTGGCGCGGCGACGCGGCTAGCCGCGCGCGTTTACAATCGCGCCCCATGATTCCCAGTTCAAACATTTTCCTGGTCGGCCTGATGGGTTCCGGCAAGACCACCATCGCCAAGTTGCTGGCCAAGCATCGCGGCCTGGCTTTCGTCGATTCCGACCACGAAATCGTCTCCCGTTGCGGTGTTTCCATTCCCACCATTTTCGAGATCGAGGGCGAGGAAGGCTTTCGCAAGCGCGAGGCCTGTGTGATCGACGAACTCAGCCAGCGCCAGCGCGTCGTCCTGGCCACTGGCGGCGGCGCCGTTCTCCGCCCGGAGAATCGCGCCAATCTGAAGGGGCGCGGCGCCGTGGTGTATCTGAGATGCCAGCCGCGCGAGTTGTATCTGCGCACCCGCCACGACAAGAACCGACCCCTGCTGCAAACTGACGATCCGCTGAAGAAACTCCAGGAGCTGTATGCCGCGCGCCATGCCTTGTACATGGAAGCCGCCGACATCGTCCTGGACTCCGGGCGGCAGAGCGCGCATTGCCTGGTGCGCCGCCTGGAGAACAGCCTGGATCTGGCGGGCGTGGCGCGTGGTGAAAAATGCACGCCCTCAGTGGCCTGCTAAGTGGCCGGCTGATTTGTCCACTGCTCGCGGCGCTGTTCCTATCGCCGGCCTGGGCGATCGACTACCAGGCCGGCCCCGAGGATTACTTTCCGCTTTTGTCGCGCCTGCGCGCCGGCGACCACCTCTTGCTGCGCGCGGGCGACTATGAACGCGGCCTGCCGCTGCATCATCTCGCGGGCGAACCGGGACGGCCCATCGTCATCGAGGGCGAGATTGCCCCCCCGGCTCGCCCTGACGGGGCGAACCACCCCCCACGCGGCCTCGACCCGGCGAGCGACTTGATCGGCGCCCGCTTTCTCGCCCGCGCCGGCGCCAACACCATCAGCCTGCTCGACGTCAGCCACCTGGTAATCCGCCATCTGGAACTGGATGGGCGCAATCAGCCGGTGGACGCGGTGAAGGCCGAGGGGCACGGCCGCTACGCTCACCACATCACCCTGGAAAATCTTTATATCCACGACCACGCCGCCAGCCAGCAGAACGTCGGCATCTCCAGCAAGTGCCCGGCGTTCGGCTGGGTGGTGCGCGGCAACCGCATCGAGCGGGTCGGCACCGGCATGTATTTTGGCGATTCCGACGGCGGCGACCCGTTCGTGGCCGGCCTCATCGAAGGCAACCGGGTCGGCGACACGATCGGTTACAACCTCCAGATCAAGCACCAGCTGTCGCGTCCGGCCGATCTGCCGGAGGGCGACCGCGCCCATGACACGGTGATCCGCTACAACGTTTTCGCGAAAGAAACCGCCTGGCCCGACCGCGCCGCCCGCCCCAACGTCCTGGTCGGACATGCGCCACTCGACGGCCCCGGTTCGCGCGACCGCGTTCTGGTCTATGGCAACCTGTTCTGGCAGAACCCCAGCGAGGCGCTGTTCCAGGGCGAGGGCCACCTCGCGCTCTACAACAACCTGTTCGTAAATTCGCAAGGCCACGCCATTCACATCCAGCCGCACAACGACGTACCGCGCCAGGTGGACATCTTCCACAACACGGTATTGGCGCGCGGCCACGGCATCCGCATATTGCGGCGCGAAGGAACGGCGCCGGCCTGGCCGCAACGGGTGCTGCGCAATCTGGTTTTCGCCGCGCGGCCCATCGCGGGTGGCGAGGCCGTCGACAATCTGACGGGGGGTGTGGATGGCGCCGCGCGCTTTCTGAAGAAACCTTACGCGGAACTGGAGCAACTCGACCTCGCGCCGCGCATGACATTGGCCGGCGAAGTCTGGCCGGACAGCCTGGGGCTGGACGCTTACCCCGACAGTAACCAGGATTTCGACCGGCGCGCGCGGCTGGCGCCCGTGCTGGGTGCCTGTATCTCCGGCCTCACCTCACCCTGCCCGAGACCCACACATGGCCACTGAACGACATCCCAGCCGCCGCCGCGCCCTGGCGCGACAGCGCGGCCTGTTGTTCTGGCTGGGACTGCTTTACCTGGTATTCGTCGTCTACGGCAGCCTGGTTCCGCTGGATTACCATGCTCTGCCCTGGGACGAAGCGACGGCGCGGTTCCAGGCCATCCCCTTTCTGAGCCTCGGCATCGGCTCGCGCGCCGACTGGATGGCCAATTTGCTGCTGTTCATTCCGCTGGCCTTCCTCTGGAACGGCACCCTGGCGCAGGGTCGTCACGCCGCGCTCGGCGCGGCGGCGACCTTGTTCGTCTGGCTGGCGGCGGCGGCGCTGAGCCTGGGCATCGAATTCACCCAGTTATTCTTCCCGCAACGCACGGTGTCGCAGAACGACATCGCGGCGGAAGTCCTGGGCGCCCTGATCGGCACCGCCTGCTGGTGGGGCTTCGGCGCCCGCCTCCTGGCCTGGCACGAGGGCTGGCATCGCGAACGCGAGCCGGCGGGAATGGCGGAGCGCGTCGCCTGGGCCTACTTCGCCATGGTCATCGGCTACAGCGTCCTGCCGCTGGATCTCACCATCAGCGTGGTCGAGATCTATCACAAGTGGCACGAGGGCAAGGTCAATCTGATCCCCTTCGCCGACCTGCCCGGCAATTTCATGCAGGCCCTGTATCAGATCGGAACCGACATCCTGCTCTGGGTGCCGCTGGCCTGGCTCTGGCGCGCGCGGCCCGGTCGCGACAATCTGAAGGTCTGGCGCATGACCTTTCTCGCGGCCGTCGCCGTGGAGTTCATGCAGTTGTTCGTCTATTCGCGGGTCAGCGACATGACCGATCTGTTCACTGGCGCGCTGGGCGCGGCTATCGGCGCCTGGCTGGGCGGCCGCCAGTTCGGTCGCGGCGGAACCGGAAAAGCCGGTTCCGCGATTCGCGCGGCCTCGCCGAACTGGCTACGCCTGGCCCTCGCCCTCGCCTGGTTGCCAGTATTGATGCTGGTGTTCTGGTATCCCTTCGATTTCCGCGCTGACGGCGATTTCGTGCGCGAGCGCATGGAATTCCTCAACCACGTGCCGTTCCAGGTGTATTACTTCGGCACGGAATTCCGCGCCATCACCGAGGTGTTCCACAAGACCCTGTTCTTCGCTCCCCTGGGCGGCCTGCTGGCCTGGTGGGTGGGCGGCCTGTCCTGGCGCTGGCGTGGCTACGCGGCGGCGGCCTCGTTGCTCAGCATGATCGCCATCGCCCTGGGAATCGAACTCGGCCAGGTGCTGCTGCCGGGCAAGTTTCCCGATACCACCGACTGGTTCCTGGAAAGCGTGGGGGGAATACTGGGCTATGTCATGCTCAGGATCATCCACAACCGGTTGTTGCCCAGACCCAAGCATAGAGGAGGCTTGGCAACAGCCGCTGTCAGCTATCCAAAAAGTGAAAGAGTGCGAGAAACAGCGCGCGCTCATGGCAAACACTGACTGAGGCGGAACCAAGATGCGCGATCTGGCCATATTCCTGATTCTCGCCGCCCTGGCCTGGGCTGCCTGGTTGTGGCCGTGGGTGGGGGTATTGGGATTGGCTGTCCTCGCCTACATGAATCCCCATTCCTATGGTGTGGGATTCATGTCCAATTTCCCTGTGTACCAGACCCTGTTCGCCGTCGTCGGCCTCTCTCTGGGTTGGGACGCTTATCGTCGTGGGACTCTGCCCAAACCACCCTGGGACTGGCGACTCCTGATCTTTCTCCTATTATGGGTCTGCTTCTTCTTCACTACCTGGCATTCCCAGTTTCCCTGGTCAGCCTGGATCAAGCTCTCCGATATAAGCAAGATATTCCTGGCGCTGTTGCCCACCCTGCTGCTCATCGATAGCCGGCGGAAACTCTTCTTCCTGATCATCACCATCGCCATTTCCTTCGGCCTGGTTACCCTGAAGGGAGGTTATTGGGCGGTCATGACCGGCTTCCAGGACCGTGTGTACGGCCCACCAGGCAGCCATTTTTACGGCAACAATGAGTTCGCGGTGGCCATGGCCATGAACATCCCCCTGCTGGCGCTCTGGCTGCGCGAGGCCAGGCACGGACGCTTACGTTGGATCCTCATGGCCTTGGTCGGTTTGAGTTATGCGGCTGTTCTCTCTTCCTGGTCCCGTGGTGGCCTGATTACTCTGGGGGTGACCAGCCTCTTCCTGCTCTGGAGTGGCAAGCGCAGACAACTGATGCTGCCGCTTCTTTTGGCCGGGGGGGTGCTTGCCATCACCACATTGCCGGCGAAGTGGTTCGAACGCATGGGTACCATCAGCACCTATGAGCAGGATGCCTCCGCGACCAGCCGTCTGGACGCATGGCGGATAGGGTTCGCCTACGCCCGTGAACACCCTCTGACGGGTGCCGGCTTCGACGGCTGGATCGCGGTCCAGCCGGACCCCGAGCACCCCATAGCTTGGCATAGCAGTTATGTGCAGATCGTCACCGAACACGGCTTGCTCGGACTCACTCTGTGGAGTCTGCTGATCTTCGGCTCCATGCTCGCCCTCACTCGCATCATCTGGCAGGCGGGTCGTTCCCGCGCCCCCCCCTGGGCGGGCGACTATGCCGTCATGCTGCGCGCCTCCCTGGCGGCCTATGCGGCGGGAGGTCTGTTTTTGGGGCTGGCCTACTGGGATATCCCCTATCACCTGATCATCCTCTCCGTGCTACTGGGGCATCTGGGCAGGAGGGAAGCGGGGGCGGGGGCGAAGTATCCAGCCACTCCCTGATGGCGACGGTCGGGCTGTCGGTTTTTTTTACATAACTGACCGCATCACACCATGCGCTTGTGCATGTCTTTGATATTAAACAGAAATAATGTTGGACCAAAAATTGCTTATGTTAAATCGATTGAATTGCAATGCTGGATACCGGGCGTAGCCCGCTCCGCATTTAGGAGCAAGAAATGATCAGACGTGTTCTCACCATTGCCATGGCCTGCCTAACCGCGGCGGCTTGGCCCTGGACACCCGCCATGGCCGTCAACGTGGAGCCGTACAGCATCGTCGTCAAGGACAGCGCTTCAACCCCCTCTCAACTCGGTTCCGGTGGGCTGTCTTTCGACAGTGATCAAGAGGTGACGCCTCCGAACGAGCAGGCCGGTGTGGAACAGGAACTAAATCCTCAAGGCAGTCCTTCTCCCAGCATCACTATCCCCACCGCATCTTTTTTACCAACTACTTTGCGGCCATTCACTTTCGACACTGTGGATCCCTTGACCCCGCTGAAGGTCGTGGTGGTGACAAACAATCTATGCAAATCGGGTGACCGGGGAAGCAACGCTCCCGTGGTCGAGCATTTGTGGCAGGGGCCCAATGTAGAGGGTATGCGCTACCGTCTCACGGGTAGCAAGATAGTTGGGGCGGCATCTATTACGCTGGCGCTGAACTTCAAACTGTCCAAGACTGCGTCCACCTGCCCGGATGGCAAGACCAGTTACAGCTTCACCCGTACCTACGACGTTGAGCGTTACTGGACCACCACCGCCCAATGCGCCCCCGCCGCAGCTCCTTGCTGGAAGGTCATTTCTGGCGGAAACCAGTATCACATCTGGAACCCACAATCCCTCAAGACACACCCCGACGGCTCGATTCCGGAACCTGGGAGCTTAGCCCTGCTGTTAGCGGGAGCCGCCGCAGCGGGTCTGGCACTACGCGGTCGGCGCGGCAAGGCTTCTGCCCGGACACTGAATTGAACCTTTGACAGGAGATGATCATGACACTCAAACAGACACTCGCGCTTCTGGCGACCATGCTTCCCTTGCTGGGAAGCGGCCTGGCCAACGCCACACTAATGGAAACCACCACGACCTATACCGACATAAAAAGTTGGGGTAGCAACAACGAGTTAAGTACCGGCAGCCCGAGCACGGTTCCGGCAGGCGACCCCTACAACATCACGACATCATTCACCTCGTCCACGGGTGCGCCGGATGGCTACACCATCGAGACCATCGACTTCTCGGGCGTTGCCAGTGCTGTCACACTGTACGACACGGCCGGTCAGCACCTGTTTGTGAACATTCTCTACGGCGCCAGCAATCTGGGAAGCTTCCAACTGGGCAGCGGTGATTACAGTCTCGGCCAAAACGTAGCGTTCAGTGGTCTGTTGGATGTGGTGGATACCACCGTCACAGCGGGCGGAGTCTTCTCCTTCCGTTTCTATGAGAATCTCAGTGACCAGGCTTTCTGGGAGGGCGAGAGTTATTCCGAGGACGCCATCTGGAATAGCATCGTCTTCAACCTGAACGGCACCGCCATCCCGTTCTGCACCGCCCACCCGACCGATCCCGCTTGCTCCAGTGGCGGCGGTGGCGGTGGCGGTGGCGGTGGCGGTGGTAGCGGCGGTGGCACCATCCCCGAACCCGCGACCCTGGCCTTGTTGGGTCTTGGTCTGACTGGCCTGGGGTTGATGCGTCGCCGCATACGCTGAGGCTTCGAATGACCGATGAAAGGGGGGCGCGCTGCGCCCCCCTTTTTTTGGTGTAACCCCAAATCAGGCTTCGCCGCGCGAGGCATATGGCTGCGGCGCATCCTATCGTGCGCCTCGATACCTCCTCTATCCCCGCTCACTCCGTGAACTCCGCCCTGCTTCCCTTCGCCGTCACCTGTACCGCACTCTACCTGGGCTTGGGCCTGCTGCCGTTCGCGCCGGCCGGGGTTGGCTGGCCTGAAGCGCTGGGCTTGCTGCCCAGTCGCCTGGCTATAGCTGGGCTCCCTGCCCTACCCGTGTTCCTGGCCCTTCCCTTGGGATTTTTCTGGCAGGGAGCCGCGTGGCCACGCGCAGCCTCGGCGCGGCCCGCGGCCGCGGCAGCCGTGTTCCTGTTGCTGGGACTGCTTGCGGTGCTGCTGCAATTGGGCCAGATCCACTTTCCGCCTCTTCTGGCCACCCCCGCTGGGCTGCCGGCCCCGCTGCTGGGCTTCGCGGCCGGGATGGCGTTGTGGTGGCTACTCGGGCCGTCCCTGAGCCGGCGCCCGCCGGGTCTACCGACGTGGTTCTGGCCCGCGTTGGCCGCAACCGCCGCGCTATCCGCCCTGCTCCCCCTGGACCCGCGGACGTCAATGAGCGCCCCGGCCCTGCCGGGGAGCCTGTCCGCGTATGCCACCGACATCCCGCAACGCCTCTATCTGTTGATCAAGAGCTCCATTCTCTGGGTGCCTGTCGGATTCCTCTATGCCCTATCCGGGCGTGGCGCGGCGCTGCCGCGCTGGGGTGTGGCGCTGGCTGTGGCCTTGATTCTGGAGGGGGTGCCGTTGCTGCTGGGGCAGCCGCTGCTGGAGGTGCTGGAGCTGCTCTTCGCCCTGCCCGGCCTGTGGTTCGGTGCTTGGCTGGGCGAGCGCAGTCTCCCGCAATGGGCGCCAGCGGTGTTATCCAGGGCACCCCGAGCGCGCCGGGAGGTGGAGGAAGCCATTCCGGAACAGCGGCCCAGCGCGACCCGCGACGTCGCGCTGGAGCCCGGCCCCCCGGCCGCGCCGGAGCCAGCCAGGACTTCGGCGCGCCGCTCCCGGCGGCGCAAACATCGTTCCCGGCCGAAAACCAGTCGCCACTCATATCTGCTGCCCTGGCTCGCGGGATCGCTCATGCTGCTGGCGGCCCTTGTCGGCGTGGCCGGTTTTTCCCTGTGGCAGTGGGGTCTCGGCCTGGGCCTGATGCTCTACATGGCGGCGCTCTGGGTTTGGCCCCTGGCCTGGCTGGTGGTGGTACCCGCCGCCTTGCCCTTGCTGGATTTCGCGCCGTGGAGCGGAAGGTTTTTCTTCGACGAATTCGATTTTCTGATGCTGGCGACAGCGGGGATTCTGCTGCTGAAACCGCCAACTCGTCAGGCCGGACGCGTACCGCTGCTCGCGCTGTCGCTGTACCTGGCGCTGGCTGCCGTCGCGCTGCTCGCCAGCCTGGGCAATTTGCTGCCGCTTCCCGCGCTCGATGCCAATGCTTTCTCCGCTTACTGGAGCCCCTACAACAGTTTAAGAGTCGCCAAGAGCTTTCTCTGGGGGGGGCTGATCATGCTGCTGATCCGCCGAGGCGGCTGCGATCTTGCCGGCCTCGGGCGCCTCCTCGCCATCGGCATGGGCATCGGCCTGCTCGGGGTGAGTCTGGTCGGCCTCTGGGAGCGCTGGCTGTACGCCGGCTTGAGCGATGGCGCGCAGACTTACCGCATCACCAGCCTCTTCTCCAGCATGCACACCGGCGGCGGCCACATCGAGGCGTATCTGGTCGCCGCGCTGCCGTTTCTCTGGTTGGGCACGACGCGAGCGCGCCACCTCGCCCTGACCCTGCCGCTCATGTTGCTGGTGACGGCCATACTCGTCTACACGGTGTCACGCGGCGGCGCCCTGGCGCTGGGTGTCGCGCTCGCCATTCTCGCCATCGCCAGCCTGCGTCTTTCCGCTCGCCAGGGCTGGGCCAGGCTTGCCGCGCCACTGGGCATCCTGCTGCTGCTTGCCGTGGCGCTCGGAGTGGGGGTGGGCGGGGGTTATTTCCAGAAGCGCCTGGCCCAGGCCGGCGATGACTGGCGGACACGGGTGGATCACTGGAGCCAGGCTCTGGCCATGCGTGATGACAAGCTGTCGGCGCGGCTGTTCGGCATGGGCCTGGGCAGTTTCCCGCGTGTCTACCTGGAGCGCGGGCCGGTCGACAAACAACCGGCCACCTATGGCTTCGTCGCGGAAAAAGACAACACCTTCCTGCGCCTCGGCAGCGGTGAAACGATGTATTACGCGCAGCGCGTTCAGGCCAGCGCGGGACAAACCTACCGCCTGAGCGTGGATATACGCGGCCATCAGAACGGCGAACGCCTGGCGCTGCCGTTATGTGAAAAGCAGATGCTCGACTCACGCGCCTGCGTCTGGACGGAATTCACGCCGCCGGGCGATGGGCTATGGCATCGCCATACCCGTGAACTGGCCGCCATCACGGTCGGCGCGGGCGGGCCGCTGCGCCATCCCCCGGTGGAGTTGTCCCTCTACCATCCCGGCAGTGGCGGCACGGTGGATATAGACAATCTCCGTTTACTCGATGCCGGCGGCCATGAACTGCTGTGCAATGGCGGCTTCGAGCGCGGCGGTGATTGCTGGTTCTTCAAGACCCATGTCCACCTGCCCTGGCACATCAAGAATCTCTGGGTGCATCTGCTGTTCGAGCAGGGCTGGCTAGGCCTCGCCTTGTTCAGCGCGCTGACGCTGCTGGCCTTGGCGCGTTCGGCGCGGGCGGCCTGGAACGGCTCGCGACTGGCCTGGGTGGTGCTGGCATCGCTGTCCAGCCTGTTGACAGTGGGGATGTTCGACAGCTTGCTGGATGCGCCACGCCTGGCCACCCTGTTGCTGCTTTTTCTGCTGCTGGGCGGTGGCCTGCCCTGGGCCGCATTGGCTCGAACGAACACGAAGTTGGATTAGGTTCGTAGATGTGGTTACCGAAGGGTAGGGGCTTCATCAGAGCGTAGCGAGCCGCATCGAGTACGGTGCGTATTGCATGGTGCGGCTCGGCTCGCTGTGCTCTCCACACCCCACGTCCAGGTTGGGACACGCGGAACTGACTCCGGCCCCACTGTGGCTCAGAACAACGGGTTGTCGCCTTCCTGCCAGGTAAAAGTGGATTTCTTCGCTTTGGTGGCCGGAGGAGGGGGCGCGCGCGGCGGCGGCGGGGGATCGGGTTTGTCCATTTGTGGCGGCGGCGGAGCCGGGGGCGGTTCAGCGTGTTCCAGAGCCGGCTTGACCACGGGTTTGGCGACCGGTTTCGCCACGGGTTTGGGCGCGGGCTTGCCGGGAACAGGTTTGCTCTCGACCGGTTTGGCGCCCATCACCGGTTTCGCCGCGCTTGGCGCGACCGGGGTGGCGGTGGGGGTTCCCGGTGGTGGCAGGGCTCCAGCCTTGGGCGGGGCGCCACTGGGGACGCTCTCTTCGCTGTCGAACGCCAGCGACTGCTCCTCCCAGGTAGGTTCCGGCCTCTCGTTGCCCAGCACCAGGCCGCGCAAGGCGGGTTCCATGTCCTTCAATATCTGCACGGCGATGGCGCTGGTGAAATGGTAGTTCGCCGCCGCTTCGCCCGGCACGAACACCGTCATTACGCCGAAAAAGCGGGGGCCGAGATAGAACGCAAAGGTGGCGGTGCGGTTCATGACCTTGGATTCGATCACCTGGCCTTTGGCGGAATAGACCTCCAGGCGATGGTCGCCGGTGCCGGTCTTGCCGCCGATCGGCAGGAAACTGCCGTCATCCAGCTTGAAGCTGCCGCGCAGGCGGCGCGCGGTACCCTCCTGCACCACATTGGCGAGCGCCCGCTTCACCACGGTTGCCACCTCCTCCGGGAAGATGCGTTGCGCCACCGGCCGCTTGCGCTTGAGCAGGGTGTGATAGGGCGTGCCCTCTGCGAACTCCACGCGGGTGAGGGTGACTGGCGGCAGTTTTTCACCATCGTTGAGGATCACGCCCATCAACTCGGCGAGGGCGGCGGGGCGGTCGGCGGAGGAGCCGATGGCGGTGGCGTAGGACGGCACCAGGCTGCTGAAGGGGTAGCCGAGACGGCGCCAGCGTTTATGAATTTCCTGGAAGGCTTCGATTTCCAGCAGGGACAGGATGCGGATGTCCTGCGCGTTCTTGTGGCTGGTATTGATCAGCCAGTCGTAGACGTCGATGCGCTCCTGGACGCTGGCCTTGACGATTTCGTTCCAGCCGGCGCCAGGGTGTGAGCGCAGATAGGCCACCAGCCAGAGTTCCAGAGGATGAATCTGGCTGATGTAGCCGCGATCCGCGAGATTGAATTTGTCCGGCCCGTAGGTCTCGAACAGGTACAGGTAGTCGCTCTCGTCGAGGCGGGCGGGGTTGTTGAGGCGCGCCTTCAGGGACTCGGTGAAGGCGGCAAGGTCGGCATTCGGCTCCAGGTAGCGGTAGACGGCCGCCAGGCGCTTGGGGTTGGCGGTGAGGTGGTTGAGCAGGGCGTCGGCGGCCTCCTCCGGCGTCGAGCCCTTGTATTTCTTGTTGAAGCGGGCCAGGTAGGCCTTGCCTTCCTTGTCGGCGAAACGCTTCAGGTAGTCCTCGCGTCGGGGGTCGTCCGGGTCGGCCAGGATCTGCGCGGCGCCATCGGGATCGCGGTACATGAAGTGGCGCACCAGATCGCGCATCAGGCGGATGAACGGCAGGTTCACGGAATTGCGCGTGGCCTCCCACAGGTCCATGACCTTGTGGTTGTCATCGCTATGGAAGTTGGAGAAGTGATGCACCCCGCCGCCGGTGAAGAAGGCCTCCGCCGGGTTGGCGGAATACTGCCGCGACATCGCCGCTTCCAGCATGGGGGTGATCGACTTGTCCTCGCTACGCAGCAGGTAATCGCGCACCCACTGCATGAGCAGATCTTTTTCGCCGACCTTCAGCTTGAGCAACTCGGCGCGCGGCATATCGACATACTGATCATGCAGCTCGGTGATCAGATGCAGGTAGGTGAGCAGCGTGCGCAGCTTGGCCGAGGAGCCCATGTCCAGCTTGGCGCTCTTGTTGATATCGAAGGGCTGGTTCAGGTTGTCCGCCTGGACGCGCAGCAACGCGCCATCCTCGGTGTTTTCGTAGAGGGTGAAGCTGTAGATGGGCTTGGTCAGGTCGTTTTCCGGAGACAGCAGGTAGTGCCCATAGAGGCCGGCGGCCTCCACCACCACCGGATCGGACAGGCGGCGCAGGAAATCCGAGACGGTGCGCTGGGTGGCGGCATGCAGGGTGGCGTTGGCCTTGAGATCAAGGCGATCGAGGTCGTACAGGCGCCGCACACCCAGATTGCCGGCGAGTTCCACGCGCAGAGTGCTGGCCGCCTTGTTTTCGGCGAAACCGCCATTCGCCGATTTCTTGCCGTTGCTGGTTTGAAAAGTGATCTTTTCGCGCAGGGCAAGGTCGCGGAATGCCGGCGTGATGACGTGGGCGGCCGCCAGCAGCCTGAGATGGGTATCGGCATAGGCATTCAGGCCCTTGCGCCCGGACAACAGGTGATAGGAGGGTTTGCGCTGCGAGATCAGCAGTCCCAGCACATGCTTGTAGGCGCGCGCCTCCTCCGGGGTGTTGCGTGGGTGCATCAGCAACTGGTTGACCTTGGCGAAATCCATCCCGAACCAGCCTTCCAGCCCCTCGCCGATGCCGTTGATCTCGCCGAAACCGGCCGCGGCGGACAAGGGAACGGTGTTGAGGTAATCGAGCACGATGCGGCGCCGGCTGGCGCGGGTGTCCTCGCCGTCCAGATAGGCGCGCAGCGAGGCGGAGGCCATCTGGGTGAGCTTGTCGGAAGCCGTCATGGTCAGGCCATCGGGCGAGTGGCGGTATTTCTCGATCTGAGTGGCCAGGGTGGAGCCGCCCGGCACGTTGCGCGACGGATCGACGGTCTGGATCGCCTTTTCCATCACCGCCTGCGCGAGACGGTCCCATTCCACGGCGGGATTGCGTTCCGGATGGTTGGGGTCGAGCAGTTCGCGATTTTCGATGAACAACAAGGTGTTGGCGATCATCGGCGGCACGGCGTTGAAATCCGGGTAGGCATAGCGCGGGTAGCGCGTCTCATACAACGGCTTGTTGCTGCAATCGAGCAGGGTGAGGCCGGTGACCGATTTTTCCTTGTAGGGCAGATACAGGCCGTAATCGAGGATGTGCGCCATGTCCGGCGAAATGCGCGCCTGCGCGGTGACCTCGAAGCCCTGTTCCTTCAGTCTGCGCACGAACTTGGGCAATTCGGCATAGCCGTTGCGGATGTTGTAGGGGCCATGCTTCGGCACCCGCAACGCCGGGTTCTCGCCCGCATCGGTCTGGAACGTCAGACGCTTGCCGTAGCCCGCCAACAGCATGGCCTGGAACGGTGAGGCGATCATTTCGTAAGCGGCGATCACCGCGCCGACGATGATCAAAAAGACGATCAACATCGCGATCTGGAAGCGGCGAATCTTGCGCTTCAAGGGGTCCGGCGGCAGCACGCGCGGCGGCTGCGCGGGCGCTCCGCTCTCCGGCGGTTCGGCTTCAGACGACATGGTTCAACCCGGAAACTCGCCCAGCCAGTCGCGCGGGCGCAAAAAGTCGCTGTACAGGCGCGCTTCCGGACTGCCCGGCTCGGGCTTCCAGTCGTAGCGCCATTTCACGATGGGCGGCATGGACATCAGGATGGATTCCGTACGGCCGCCGGATTGCAGGCCGAACAGGGTGCCGCGGTCAAACACCAGGTTGAACTCGACATAGCGCCCGCGCCGGTAGGCCTGGAAGTCACGCTCCCGCTCGCCGTAAGGCAGGTCGCCACGGCGTTCGACGATGGGCAGATAGGCCGCCAGGAAATGGTCGCCGACACTCTCGATCAGGTTGAAACAGTGCGTGAATGCGCCCTCTCCCCCGGCCCCTCCCCCGGGGGGGGAGGGGAGAGAACAGAGGTCATCGAAAAAGATGCCGCCGATGCCGCGCGGCTCGTTACGGTGCTTGAGGAAGAAATACTCGTCGCACCATTGCTTGAAGCGCGGGTAGTACTCGGCGTCGAACGGGTCGAGCGCGCGCTTGCACATGGCGTGAAAGTGGACCGCGTCTTCCTCGAAGCCATAGTAGGGCGTCAGGTCCATGCCGCCGCCGAACCACCACACCGGCTCTTCACCCGGCTTCTCGGCGACGAAGAAGCGCACGTTCATGTGGGTGGTGGGCACATAGGGATTGCGCGGGTGCATCACCAGCGACACCCCCATCGCCTCCCAGTGGCGGCCGGCCAGTTCCGGGCGGTGCGCGCTGGCGGACGGCGGCAGCTTGTCGCCGGTCACATGGGAGAAATTCACCCCGCCGCGTTCCAGGAAATTGCCTTCCTCGATCAGCCGGGAGATGCCACCGCCGCCATCCGGCCGCTCCCAGCTATCGCGCCGGAAGGGCTTGCCGTCGATCTGCTCCATGCGCTCGACGATGAGATCCTGCAACTCCAGGAGGAATTCTTTAACTGGCTGGATGTTCATGGGGGTGAGAGGTAGGCGGAGTAAGAGACGGGAAGAAGCCTGCGTAGGATGTGGTGAGCGTAGCGAACCGCATCGAACAACGACGCGCCGCTTGATGCGGTTCGTACCTTACCGCATCCTACGTCGCTGTTTCATAAGGACGGGGCGGCCGGTTAGGCGCCTCAAACCTTGTAACCCACGTGCAGCGCGACCACGCCGACGGTGAGATTGAAGTAATCCACGCGCTGGAAGCCGACTGACTCCATCATGCCCTTCAGGGTTTCCTGGTCCGGGTGCATGCGGATGGATTCCGCCAGGTAACGGTAGCTTTCCGCGTCCTTGGTCACCAGGTCGCCCAGGCGCGGCAGGATCTGGAAGGAGTAGGTGTCGTAGACCGGCGCCAGCGGTTTCCAGACCTTGGAGAACTCCAGCACCATCAGCTTGCCGCCCGGCTTCAGCACCCGCCGCATCTCGGCCAGGGCGTCTTCCTTGTGGGTCATGTTGCGCAGACCGAAGGCCACCGTGACCAGGTCGAAATAATCGGACGGAAACGGCAGTTTCTCGGCGTCACACTGCGCCACCGGCAGCATCAGACCCTGATCCATCATGCGATCGCGGCCGACACCCAGCATGGAGCCGTTGATGTCGGTCAGCCACACTTCGCCGGTCGGGCCGGCATCCTTCGCCAGCAGGCGGGAGATGTCGCCGGTGCCGCCGGCGATGTCGAGAATCTTCGCGCCCGGCCGCACCCGCGCGTGCAGGGAAAGAAAGCGTTTCCAGAGGCGATGCAGCCCCATGGACATGAGGTCGTTCATCACGTCGTAGCGTTGCGCCACGGAGTGGAACACCTCGGCGACCTTGGCGGCTTTTTCTTCCTCCGCGACGGTCTTGAAGCCGAAATGGGTTTGCTTGTCGGTCATGTCAGTACCGCCCGGCCGAACGAAGGGTAGGGGTCTTTTCAGGCAGCGAACGCGGTGAGCGTGGGGGCTGTTGTCTCATCTCAATGCGGCTTGAAACCTTCGGGAGCGCCGACGCCCTCGCCGAAGAAGTATTTTTCCGCCTGTTCCATCAGGTATTTGCGATGCTGGGCATCGGCCAGGTTGAGGCGGTTCTCGTTGATGATCATGGTCTGGAGCTTGATCCAGCCTTGCCAGGCTTCCTTGGAAACACTCTCGAACACGCGCTTGCCCAGTTCACCGGGGAGCATCGGAAAATCCATGCCTTCGGCCTCGCGACCGAGTTTTACGCACTGCACCATACGAGCCATTTGTTTCTCCAGTTTCCAGATTCAATTCTGGCGGATGGTAGCCCAACGCGATGGCGGGCGTCACTCCGACCGGCCGCTACTCACTGTGATTCTTCGGCCAACTGTTTCTCTATACGGCGGGCGAACACCCGCATCTCCTTCACCGCCTGCAAATCGCCCTTCTCCTCGGCGGCGGCAATGCCGCGCCGATAGGTCTCCAGCGCTTCCGCCAGAGCGCCCGAATCGGCCAATGTCTTGCCCAGCAACTTCCAGGCGGCGGAATGGCGCGGGTCAAATACCAGCGCGGCTTCGAGATGCGCGCGCGCGGCGTCGAACCGGCCCAGCTTGAAATACTCGTTGCCCAGGGAATAGCGCAGCAGGAGGTTGTCCTTGCCGTCGGCCAGCATCTTTTCAAAGGTTTCCAGGGCGTTCATGGCGAACTCCGTAACGGGATTGAGGGGACATGGGGACGAAGGCGGGCGTCACAAGCCGCCGCCATACCCGCACTGGCGCCAGGCCTCGAACACCGTGACCGCCACGGCATTGGACAAGTTGAGGCTGCGCTGGCCGGGCAGCATGGGCAGACGCAGACGTTGCGACTCAGGGAATTCGGCCAGCACTTCGGCTGGCAGACCACGCGTTTCCGCGCCGAACACGAACGCATCGCCGGGCTGAAACCGGGCCGTGCCCAGCAGATGCGAGCCTTTGCTGGTAAAGGCAAACAGGCGCCGCCCGGCCAGCGCGGCGCGCAAGGCCGGCCAATCGTCATGCACGCGCAGTTCCGCGTACTCGTGATAGTCGAGCCCGGCGCGGCGCAGATTTTTGTCCGAGAGATCGAACCCCAGAGGGCGTACCAGGTGCAAACGACAACCGGTATTGGCGCTGAGGCGAATCACGTTGCCGGTGTTGGGAGGGATTTCCGGCTGAACCAGAACAATTTCGAACATATAACTTGAGACATAGAGCGTAAGTCGCTAATTTACGCGGGAATTTCTCCCCTGGAGGCATCTATGGCACGCCCCGAGAAGATCCGTTTGGGTGATCTTCTGGTTCAGCAGAAATTGCTCTCGCAAGAGCAGCTCGGCATCGCCCTGGAAAAACAGAAGGCGAGCGGCCGCAAGCTTGGCCGTGTGCTGGTGGAAAACGCTTTCGTTACCGAGGACGAGATTTCCGGGGCCATCGCCCGCCAGTTGGATATTCCTCTGCTCGATCTGCGCCAGGCGCATGTGCGCCCAGAAACCGTGCGCCTGCTGCCGGAGCAATTGGCGCGTCGCTTCCGCGCGGTGGTGGTGGAAATCAAGGATGACAAGGTGCGAGTGGCGATGGCGGACCCCACCGACCTGTTCGCCTACGACGAGATCGTGCAACACCTCAAGCGTGAGGTGGAAGTAGCGGTGGCGAACGAGGGCTCGCTGGCCCAGTTCATCGACCTGATCTATCGCCGTTCAGAAGAAATCAACGAACTCGCGCGCAACCTCACCGAAGAGCTATCCGACGAGGTCATCGACTTCGGCACCCTGGCCGCTACCCAGAATGCCGAGGAGGCGCCGGTGGTGCGCCTGTTGCAGTCGGTATTCGAGGATGCCCTGCAAGTAAGGGCTTCCGACATCCACATCGAGCCGCAGGAGAAGAGCCTGCAAATCCGCTTCCGCGTCGATGGCGTGTTGTCGCTGGCCACCGAGGCGGATCGCAAGATCGGCCCGGCCCTGATCCAGCGCCTGAAACTGATGGCGGACCTGGATATCGCGGAAAAGCGCCTGCCGCAGGACGGCCGTTTCGTCATCCGCCTGAAGAAGCGCGGCGTCGATGTGCGCATGTCCACGATCCCGGTACAGTTCGGCGAATCCGCCGTGCTGCGTCTACTTACCCATGGTGGCGTATCGAGCCTGACGGACATGAACATGCCGCCGGAACAACTGGCTCGCCTGCAAGCCCTGATCCACCGCCCGCATGGCCTGATTCTGGTGACCGGCCCTACCGGCTCCGGCAAGACCACCACCCTGTATGCCGCCCTGGCCGACCTCAATACCCCGGAACGCAAGCTGCTGACCGTGGAAGACCCGGTGGAATACCGCCTGCCCGGCATCAATCAGGTGCAGGTCAACGACAAGATCGAACTGACCTTTGCCCGCGCCCTGCGCGCTTTCCTGCGGCAAGACCCGGACGTGATCCTGGTGGGCGAGATGCGCGACACGGAAACCGCCTTGATTGCCCTGCGCGCCGCGCTCACCGGCCATCTGGTGCTCTCCACCCTGCATACCAACGACACCCCCTCCGCCGCCGCCCGTCTGCTCGACATGGGAGCGCCGGCATTCCTGCTCTCCACCAGCCTGTCCGGGGTGGTGGCGCAGCGCCTGGTGCGCAAGTTGTGTCCGGTCTGCGCGCAGCCCGCCAAGCTGGAGGCCAATGAGCGTACCTGGCTAAAAACGGAACTGGCCGCCGGCCTCGACGAGAACAGCCTGAAGCGCGCCAAAGGCTGTGGCCATTGCAACCACACCGGCTACCAGAGTCGCCAAGGCATCTATGAGCTGCTGGAGATCGACAGCGAACTCGCCGGCCTGCTCAATCGTAGCGACACCACCGGTTTCCGCGCCGCCGCCCACACCCGCCTTGTCGGCCAGACCCTGCGCGACGAAGCCATGCGCATGGTGCGCGACGGCCTGACCAGCGTGGCGGAAGCGATGCGGGTGACGCATCAGGTGGACGAATGAAGCTGGCCGCGCGCGCGCGCGCGCGCCAACGCCACTCTTTCGCAAAGGCACTTTTCTCGTCGATGGGTGATGCGGTTGGCGCGTTGGTTCCCCCCTTTTCCAAAGGGGGGACAGGGGGGATTTCTGAGGCGGCGGCTCGGGTAAACGTCGCGAAATCCCCATTCCCCCTTTGGAAAAGGGGGAGGCCACTCCCTCATACGCTTTCTGTCGCATCCCCAGCCAACACAAAAAGGGGGGAGTAACCGCCCATGCCCTCCTACACCTACAAAGCCCGCAACACCCGTGGTGAACTGCTCACCGGCAAACTGGAGGGCGGCTCCGAGGCCGCGGTGGCGGACGAGTTGCTGCGCTCCGGCCTGACGCCGGTCGATATCACCGGGGCCGCGGCCAAAAGCGAGGGTGGGAACGATGCCGGCCAGATGCTCGGCCAACTGTTCGAGGAGAAGGTCGGCGAGGCCGACCTGATGTTGTTCTGTCGCCAGATGGCCAGCCTGTTGAAGGCCGGAGTACCGATCCTGCGCGCGCTCACTTCGCTGGCCGAATCGAGCGCGCACAAGGTTTTTCGCGCGGTGCTGCTGGACCTGCGCGAAGGGCTCTCCTCCGGGCGCGAACTCTCCGCCTGCCTGCGCAAGCACGCCTCGGTATTCCAGCCATTTTTCGTCAACATGGTGCGGGTGGGAGAAACCACCGGTCGCCTGGACGAGGTGTTCATGCGCCTGTTCCACCATCTGGAATTCGAGCGCGAGATGCGCGAGCGGGTGAAAAGCGCCCTGCGTTACCCCAGCTTCGTGATCGCCGCGCTGGTGATCGCGCTGGGTGTGATCAACGTGCTGGTGATTCCCGCCTTCGCCAAGGTCTACAAGAGCTCCCACGCCGAGCTGCCGTTCGTGACCAAAATTCTCATCGGCGCATCCGACTTCACCGTGGCCTGGTGGCCTTGGCTGCTGGCCGGCCTGGTGGTCGCCGTCATCACCTTCCGCTGGTGGCTGCGCACCACGGACGGCCGCTACCTCTGGGACAAGTTTTTGCTGCGCGTACCCATCGTCGGCAAGATCGTGCACAAGGCCGCGCTGGCCCGCTTCGCCAAGGGCCTGGGCATGACCTACCAAAGCGGCGTGCCCATCGTGCAAGGCCTGAGCAACGCCGCCCAGGTGGTGGACAACGCCTTCATCGCCAGCCGTATCGAGCAGATGCGTGACGGCGTCGAACGCGGCGAATCGCTTACTCGAACCGCCGCCACCACGGCCGTGTTCACCCCGGTGGTCTTGCAGATGATGGCGGTGGGCGAGGAGACCGGCGAACTGGACCGCCTGCTGACCGAGATCGGCGAGCTCTATCAGCGCGATGTGGAATACGAGATTCGCACCCTCTCGGAACAGATCGAACCCATATTGATCGCCGGCCTCGGCGGCATCGTCCTGGTGGTCGCCCTTGGGGTGTTTCTACCGATCTGGGACCTCGGTTCCACCATGACGAAGAAATAAGTGATTCAAATCACTGCCTTGGCCTCAAGTTTTCCATAACCCCGCCGAAATAGCGGCTAATCGTCCACAAAATCAACTGGTTCCCGAAGGAGATCAACATGCCCAAGCTGCAAAAAGGTTTCACCATGATCGAACTGGTCATGGTCATCGTCATCCTCGGCATTCTCGCCGCCGTCGCCCTGCCGCGCTTCTATGACCTGCAAACCGATGCCCGCAAGGCCAAGGCCGACGGCATCTTCGGCACGGTGCGTTCCGCGTCCGCCATCTCCCATTCCGCCTACCTGGTCACCGGCAGCGCCAGCACGGCCAGCGTCACACTGGAAGGCCAGGCGGTCGCCCTCGCCAACGGTTACCCCACCGCCGCCGGCATCGTCGTCGCCGCCAATCTGAACGCCACCAACGACAACGTGACCATCACCACCACCGGCACCACCACCACCATCGACGTCAATGGCGCCACCACCCTGGCCACTTGCCGGGTGAGTTATACGGAAGCCGCTTCCAGCGGCGCCGCGCCGACCATCGCGGTGGCCAAGGGCGGCTGCTGATCCGGCCACGGGCATGAGGAGCAAGGTGTGAAGCGAGGTCTCGCCTCACACCTCACGCCTCACCCCTCACGCCTTGCCGGTTTCACCCTGGTGGAACTGGTGGCCATCATCATCATCGCGGGCATCCTGGCCGCCGTCGCCGGACCCCGCTTCTTCAACGCCGCCACCTTCGCTTCACGCGGCTATGCCGACCAGGCCACCGGCCTCCTCCGTTATGCGCAAAAACTGGCCATCGCCCGCCATGCCGACGTGACCGTGCAGGTCGGCGGCAGCGGCCTGTCACTCTGCGCGAGCGCCGGCAATCCCTGTGCCGACGTCAACCCCTGGCCCGGCCCGCAAGGCGAAACCCCTTACCGTGCCGATGCGCCGGGCGGCGTCACCCTGACCGGCAGCGCCGCCGCTGTCAGCTTCGACGCCCAGGGCCGCCCCAGCAACGGCATCACCCTCACCATCAGTGGCGACACGGTGCGCACCCTGACGGTGGAGGCGGAGACAGGCTATGTGTACTGACTACCGCCCCCCTCTCCCTCCGGGGGAGGGGCTGGGGGAGAGGGAACCCGCCGCGCGCATGGGCAACGGTCGCGCCCTCACCCCGGCCCTCTCCCGGAGAGAGAGGGGGCAAGGCCGCCAATTCGCGGCGACCGGCGTCAGCCTGATCGAGGCCGTCCTGTTCATGGTCGTGGTCAGCGTGGCGCTGGTGGTGCTGGTAAAGGCATTCAACCAGGCCGCCGTGGCCAGCGCCGACCCGATATTGCGACGTCAGTCGCTGGCGATCGCGCAGTCGCTGCTGGAAGAAATCAGCTACAAGGACTTCGCCAACCCCACCCCCGGCGGCTATGCCGGCCCCTACAACGCCACCACCCGGAGCCAGTTCGACGACGTGATGGACTACAACGGCCTCACCCTGAACGGCATCAGCGATCTATCCGGCACGGCGCTGGCCGGGCTGTCCGGCTACCGCGCCGGCATCACGGTCGCCGCCGCGGCCTTCGGCAACGTTCCTTCCAGCGCCGGCTGGCGCATTACCGTCACGGTCACCGATCCCGCCGGGCAGCAACTCGCCCTGGAAGGGTATCGGGCGAATTACTGAGATGGGCGAGATGCGGCGCGCCTTCCTCCCCGCCCCAGGTAGCGCAGGCGTCCTCGCCTGCATGCCACTGTCGATGCAGGCGAGACGCCTGCGCTACGACAAGGGCTTCACCCTGATCGAACTCATCGTCGTCATGATGGTGGTGGGCATCCTCTCCGGCATCATCGCGATGTTCATCCAGCACCCGCTGGAAGCCTATATGGCGGCCTCGCGCCGCGCCGCGCTGGTGGATGCGGCCGACACCGCCTTGTTGCGCATCGCCCGCGACGTTCAAGGCGCCTTGCCCAACAGCCTGCGCGTCACGCAAGGCGGCGGCGTTACCTATCTGGAATATCTGCCGCTCCAGGATGGCGGCCGCTATCGGGCGGAACAGACCGGCGCCGGGACAGGCGACCTACTCGATTTCACCTCGGGAACCGATAGTGGCTTCGATGTGCTTGGCCCCGCCGTCAACGCCGCCGTCGGGCAATATCTGGTGGTCTACAACCTCGGCCTGGATGCCAGTACCGACGCCTGGCGGGGCGGCAACCGGCGCGTCGTCACCAGCGCCGGCACGGTATCCAACCTCAACTTCACCGCCACCGGTACGCCGCTGCCGCTGGAGTCGCCGGGCAAACGCTTCTATCTGGTCGGCGCCCCGGTCACCTACGCCTGTAACCCGAGCGGTGGCGAGCTGCGCCGCATTTCCGGCTACGCCCCGCAAGCCGCGCAACCCACCAGCTTCGGTGGCGCCACCTCCAGGCTGCTGGCCAACCACGTGGCCACCTGCGCCTTCGCCTATACCCCCGGCGCCTCGCAACGCCTGGGCCAGCTCACCTTGCGCATCCAGCTCACACAGGACGGCGAAACCGTGACGCTTTATCGCGAAGTGGCGGTAAACAATGATGCTTGAGCGTAAAGCGTTGGGTTGCGTCGATATCGACGAGGACGCTGGACTGGGCGCCTTCCCCCTTTTCCAAAGGGGGAGTGAGGGGGATTTAACGACGCACGCACCGCCGCCACCCACGGAAATCCCCCCACGCCCCCCTTTGAGAAGGGGGGGCGGCAACGGCTTCGCCCTCCCCGCCGCCATCTTCCTGCTGGTGGTGATGGGCGGACTGGTGGGCTGGTTGATGCGGCTGACCACGGCGACGCTGGCACAGGAGGCACTGGAACTGGAAGGCACGCGCGCCTACCAGGCGGCGCAAGCGGGCGTGGAGGCGGGCATCTACGCGGCGCGGGTGAATGGCGGTTGCGCGGCGCAAACGCTGACCTTCAGCGGCCAGCTTGGCCGCTTCACCGCCAGCGTGGCGTGCGCGTCATATAGCGCGGATGAAGGCGGCCAGAGCGTGACGCTGTATCGCATCACCAGCGTGGCCTGCAACCAGCCAAGCGGCGGCGCCTGTCCCAACGCCGCGCCCACGCTGGGCGAATACGCGGAGCGGCACATGACCGCGACGGTGGAACGATGAGGCGCTGGCTGTTCTGCTTCCTGCTGTGCCTGGCCTTGCCCGCCCAGGCCGCCACCCTGTTGGGCGAATGGCGGCTGGAGGAGGACACCTGGGCCGGCGTGAGCGGCGAGGTGAAGGACAGCTCCGGCAACAACCACCACGGCACCGCCATCGGCACTCCGCTACCCGGTTTGGACTTCGGCGCGCCGGCGCGCGGCGGCAGCCCCGGCACCTGCGACTACGGCGTATTCGGTGGTGCTTCCAGCGGCGGCCCCGCCCTCACCCTGCCCGGCCTGCCGGTCGATACCAGCCCGGGCGCCAAAACCAGCGTGGCGTTCTGGATGTATTGGGACGGCGGCAACAACGTCATGCCGATCGGCTGGAATGTGCACGACCTCTGGCTGGTCAGCGGGGTATTCGGCTTCAACACCGGCAACAGCGACGTTTTCGGCATTTCCTCCGCCGCGCTCGCCAACGGCTGGCACCATGTCGTGGCGGTCTTCACCAATGGCGCGGTCACCTCCAACGAGTTGTATGTTGACGGCGCCAGACAAACCCTGACACAGCGGCTGTCCAGCCCGAACAATCCGAACGGCTACGTCAGAAGCACGCTCCAGGTCAGCGGCTGGGGCGCGGATAGCAACTACCGCTTTTCCGGGCGCATCGACGACGTGAAGATCTACAACGGCGCGCTCAGCCAGACCGAGGTCGACGCCGTATACGCGGCGACCCATGCCTGTCCGGCGCACCCGCCCGCGCCCGCAGCCACGCTGGCGGCGGAATACCGCTTCGACGACGGCTGGAGCGGTTCCACCCCCCTCGCGGACAGCTCCGGCAACGGGCTCGACGCGGTGCTCAGCGGCGGCGCGGTGACTCAGGTAAGCGCGCCCGCCGGCGGCCTCAAGCCGGATACCTGCAAGGCGGGCAGCTTCAGCCGCGACGGCTACTTCGAGACCAACGCGCTGCCGCTGGACACCCGCGCCGGGGCCAAGGCGACAGTATCGTTCTGGATGTACTGGGACGGCCGCTATCCCTCCGATGGCTGGGCCATGCCGTTTCGCTGGGCGGGCCAGTATTACGACCTGGCGTTCAAGAGCAACGGCTGGTTCGGTTTCAATACCGGGCAAGGCGATGTCTATGGTTTTTCCAGCGCCACCCTGGCCAACGGCTGGCACCATGTGGCGGCGGTGTTCACCAGCGGCGGCGTCGGGGGCAACAAGATCTATCTGGATGGACAGGCGCGCATCTTGCAGTCCGACGGCAGCCATGCCGCGCGCCTCATCAGTACCGGCGCGTTCATCGGCGCCGGCGGCAACTGGTCGAATGGCTACAAGTACGGCGGCTCACTCGACAGCCTGAGCATCCATCAAGGTGAACTCGGCGCGGCCGAGGTGGACACGCTCTACCGGCGGGCACAGCCTTGCGGCGGCACCACCTGCGCCTATCCCGTGCACGGGGGTGTGTCGCTGACGCTGGACAAGGAATCAAGCATCAACGGAAACAGCATCTCCGGCTCCGGCAATGCCCTCGACCCCGCCAACGGCAATCTGATCAACGCGGCCCAGACGTTGGGCGCCCACGTTCCCGCCAGCTTCCCCAGCTACAGCGGCGGCGCCAACTACAGCGGTTCCGCCAGCGGCCTGGTGCCCGGCGCCACCTACAACTCGGTCACCCTGACCACCGGCACCGCGCCCGGCGGCACCTACAACATCGGCACCTTGAGCGTGGACGGCAATGTGACCTTCACGGGGGGCACCTTTTACGCCAAGACCATGGCGGTCGACAAAGAAAGCAACCTGTCGTTTACCTCGGCGACCCGGTTCCGCATCGGCGTCGCGTTCTCCGCCGAGAAACAGGTGTCCATGCTGGACGGCTCCGGCGCCCACAATCCCTGGGCGCAGTTTTACCTGTACGACTCGGCGGACTGGACAGCGGCAAAGGAACTGCGTTTCGACGGCATCGTCGTCGCCAACAGCGCCGCCTCGGACATCACGGTGGGCAAGGAACTGGTGATGACCGGCGCCTTCATCACCGGCGGCGCCATCGACATCGACAAGGAAGCAAGAATGACCTACACCAGCGCGGTCACCACCGCGCTGCTGGGCTCGGGAGTCTGTGGCGGCGGCACCACGCCGGCGTCCACCGCGCCGGCCAATTTCAACTGCGTGGAAGTCGGCGCCAATGCCGGCGGCGGGCATCTTTACACCAAGCTGGCCGGCGTCGGCTTCAACTTCGATATCGTCGCGTTGAAGGCGGACGGCACTGTGGAAACCAGCTATGCGAGAGACGCCAACAAAACCGTCACCGTGCAACTGGTCGACGGCGCCGGCGCCACCGCCTGCGCCAGTCGCGCCAGCCTGGTCAACTGGCCGGCACAGACCTTCACCAGCGGCAACGCGGGGCGCATGACCGCCAGCGCGGCGGGCGTCGCCAATGCCTACCCCAACCTGCGTTGCCGGGTCTCCGACGGCGGCGTCACCGGCTGCTCCACCGACAATTTCGCGGTACGCCCCAGCGGCTTGACGATCACGGCGAGCGCGAATGCCGACGCGACAGGCGGCAACCCCGCCGCGACCCCCACGGTGAAGGCCGGAACCAGTTTCATCCTGAGCGCCACCGCCCAGGCCGGCTACAACGGCACGCCCAGCCTGGATGTGAGCAAGCTCCAGGCGCACACGGGCGCCGCGCGCGCCGGCGGTCTGAGTGGCGCGTTCGCCGCCGCCAACGCGGCCAGCGGCGTCGCCACGGGCAGCTTTGCCTATGACGAAGCGGGCTATTTCCGCTTCGCCGCGAACGGCGTGATCGACACCGCCTTCACCACGGTGGACGCGGCCAACGGCGACTGCACGGCCGACTATTCCAATAGCCTGGTGGGCGGAAGGTTCGGCTGTTACTTCGGCAACAGCGCCGCCAGCAACTACTTCGGACGTTTCATCCCCGATCATTTTTCCATCTCGCCCGGGGCGCTGACTCAGGGCTGCGGCAGCTTTACCTATTACGGGCAGGACTTCACGACGGATTTCACCCTGTTCGCGCAAAACAGCGCCAATGCCACCACGCAAAACTACGCGGGCGGCTATGCCAGGCTGGGCCTGGCCAACTGGAGCGATTTCGCCTTCGCCGCCTCGGGCGCCACCCTGGCCGCCGGCGGCACGGCGCCAAGCGGCTCCTGGAACAGCGGCGTCGCGAGCATGAGCGCCAGCCACAGCGCCAGCCGCCCACAAAGCGGCGCCCCCCCGTCTCCCGCTGATCTGACGGTTACCGCCCAGGCCAGCGACAGCGATGGCGTCACCATGACGGCCGGCGCGGTGAGCAATGCCGCCGCCCCACATCGTTTCGGCCGCCTGCGCCTCGCCAACGCCGTGGGTTCCGAACTGCTGCCCCTGCCGCTGCCGCTCACCGCGCAGTACTGGAACGGACAAGGCTATGTGAGCAACAGCGCGGACAACTGCACGACAATTTCCACGCCAGCCATTACATTTTTTCCACAAACTGCCGATAACCAGCTTAGCCAGGGGGAAACCACGGCCAGCTTCAACGCCACTCTGGTCGCCGGCAACGGCAATTTGCGTTTTTCCGCCCCTGGCGCGGGCAATTTCGGTTTCATGGATTTGAGCGTCGCCGCGCCGGCCTGGTTGAAGTTCAACTGGGATGGCGTGGACCAGGGTGGCGATGGCAATTGGTTGGACGACGATCCGCGCGCCCGCGCCACCTTCGGCAAACGCCGCGGCAGTGACAAGGTCATCATTCGGCGGGAGATTTATTGAAATGAGCAGCGAGTGTGCAAACCAGGAGGATGGCGCGATGAAAATCCGATATCCGAAATCCGAAATCCGAAATTCTGATTAGCCCATGTTTTCTTTCAAACGTCCCGCCCGCGCCACCAGCCACGCCGTGCTCTCGCCCTGCCAGGGTGGCGCGGCCGCGCTGCGCCTGGAGGGCGATCCCGGCCATCCCCGGGTCGCGTCTTTCGCGGTGGCCGATAACCCGGCCCTGACGCCGGATCTGCTCGACCGCCTGGCGCGCGAGGCGGGCATCCAGCATGCTCCACTCACCACCCTGCTCGATCAGGAGGCCTATCAGACCGTGCTGATCGAGGCGCCCAACGTACCCGACGAGGAACTCCCCAGCGCGCTGCGCTGGAAGGTGAAAGACCTGATCAATTTTCATATCGACGACGCCGTGCTGGATCACCTGCCGGTACCCGGACGCGCCGGCCAGCCATCTTCGCTCTACGTGGTCGCCGCTCAGGCGCCGGCGGTACGCGAACTGGCGCGGCCCTACCAGCAGGCCGACCTGCCGCTGGCCGCCATCGACATCCGCGAAGCCGCGCAGCGCAATCTGGGCGTGCGTCTGGCGCCGGAGGATTACGCCGTCGCCATCCTGCATTTCGATGGTGAGAGCGGCCTGCTCACTTTCACCTTCGGCGAGGATCTCGTGCTCTCGCGCCGCATCGAGGGACGCGGCGCCGGCGGTGATTTCCTGTTCGATCGGGTAGCGATGGAAGCGCAGCGTTCCGTGGACTATTTCGAGCGCCAGTTCTCCTGGCTGCCGCTCGCCAAGCTGTATCTGGCGCCGATGCCGGATTCGGCCCCGCTGGCGCGCAAGCTGGCCGAATACCTGCCGGTCGGCGCGGAAGTGCTCGATCTCGGCCGCCTGTTCGATCTGTCCGGGCAGGAACGCCTGCTCGACGAACGCATGCAGAACCGCGTATTCCATCTGCTCGGCGCGGCCCTGCGGGAGGAGAGATGAACAGCCCCCACGCTCACTTCGTTCGCTGCCCCCCGAGGGGGCTGCTCGCCTCCCTTGGGACGGCCCCGCGGGAGGCGAGATGAACCGCCCCCACGCTCACTTCGTTCGCTGCCCCCCGAGGGGGCTGCTCGCCTCCCTTGGGACGGCCCCGCGGGAGGCGAGATGAACCGCCCCCACGCTCACTTCGTTCGCTGCCCCCCGAGGGGGCTGCTCGCCTCCCTTGGGACGGCCCCGCGGGAGGCGAGATGAAACACATCAACCTCTACCAAGCCGCCTTTCACCCGCCGAAGACGCCATTGCCGGCGCGCAAGCTGCTGGCGGGCGGCGTGGTTTTTTTGTGCGGCCTGTTGGCGGTGTATGCCTGGGATGCCTTGCGCCTCGCGCAACTACGCCAGGAAGTGGGCCAGTTGACGCAACGCGCGAGCCATCTGGAAACCCAGGTCAACGCCGGCAACGTGGTCAGGCGGGCGGACCCGAAAGTACTGGCCGAAACGGAAAGCGTGGAAGCCCGGCTGCGTAACCTGCAACTGGCCCAGGAAGCCCTGGCCAGCGGCGCCCTGGGTTCGACCACCGGCTATTCCGCGCAATTCAGCGCCCTCGCCCGTGCCCGCGTGCCCGGTGCCTGGCTGACTCGGGTGGAAATCGCCGCGAGTGGCCATGAACTGAACCTGCGTGGTCGCGCGCTCACCGGCGAAGACAGCGCCCGCCTGATCGCCAGCCTGCGCCGCGAACCGCTGTTCGTCGGACTCTCTTTCGCCGGCCTCACCCTGGAACCACCGGAAGACAAATCGAAGGATGCGGAAACCACAGCGGCCGTCCCCCGCTTCCTGGAATTCGCCCTGAGCGCCCAACTGAATCCGGCGCGGCCCGGCACGGCGGCGGCGATCAGCGGCGCGCCACTTGCTCAGCGCCCTGATCCGGCCGCCCTGGCTGCCTTGGCCGCGCGAGCGGCCGCCGGCAAGCTGGATGTGAACCAGGCCATGCGGGCCGCCGCCGCGGGGAAAATGCCATGAAAGCCACAAAAGAGCTTGCCGGGTACCTGGAAAAGATCGACGCCCTCAGCCCGCGTGAGCGGGTGATTCTGTTCCTGCTGCTATTGGCCGGCATCTGGGCGGTGGTGGACGGCCTGCTGCTGGGCGCGCTGGACAAATCGCGCCACGCCGAACAGGAAAAGCTGCGTGCCGCGGTCGCCCAGATCGCCAGTGCCCAGGACAGCATTACGCGGCGAGCCAACCAGATCGACCCCGCGCGCGCCGCGCGGGAGCGCCTGGAAGGCGCTCGCAAGGCACTGGAGACGCGCATGCGCGAAGCCGAATTCACGCAAAGCCGCCTGGTCGCCGCCAAAGATATGGCGCGGGTACTGCAAGGCCTGCTGCGCAACCAGCCCGGCCTGCGCCTGGTCAACCTGAAAACCCTGGCCCCCGAGCCGCTGGGTTTACCCGCCGAAGCCAAGCCGGAGGAGGCCGCCCTGTTCCGCCAGGGTGTGCGCATCACCCTCGCCGGCGGCTATGAAAACCTGGTTCGCTACATGGAAGGCCTGGAAAAACTGCCGGTGGGCTTCTACTGGTCGCGCGCCGAACTGGACGCCAGCCATCACCCCGAGATCGAACTCACGCTGACCCTCTATACCCTGAGCACGGAGATGACATGGCTGACGGTATGAATCAGAAGCTTCTTTTTGCGTTGGCGGGTGAAGCACTTGGGGTGGAGATTCCCCCCTTTCTCAAAGGGGGGTTAGGGGGGATTTCTTTGGACGTTGGCCATGCGGCGAGGGCAAAATCCCCCTCAATCCCCCTTTCCCAAAGGGGGAAGCCACTCGCGCCGGCCCCTTCACTCCTCTCTCCAGGCGATGTGAAAAGAGCCAATCAATATCCGGTACTAGCACTGCTTCTGCTGGCCTGCGCGCTTCCCGCCGGCGCCGCCGACATGGGCGACCCCACTCGCCCACCCAAGGGATTCAGTGAGCAACCCCGCGCGGCGGAAGCTCCGCGAGAAGCGCCCCTGCTGGTCAACAGCGTGTTTCTCATGGGCGCCAAGCCCTATGCCATCCTCGACGGCCAGGTGGTGCGGGTTGGCGACAAACTGGAAGCCGGACGTATCCGCAAGATCGATGAATCCGGCGTCTGGTTGAAGACGCCGACCGGCATGCGACAACTCAAACTATTGCCGGACGTGAGCAAGACCCCCGCCGGCCATGGCAAGAAAAAGGTGGAGAAACGATGAAAACCAGATACCAGGAACAAGGCGCAAGCGGCGGGGTTCTACTGTGCCTGGCCTTCGCGCTCATTCTCTCGGGCTGCGCCCAGGTCAAGGAGAAACCGGCGCTGTCGGCGATCCAGGAGGAAATGCGCAAAGCCACGGCCAGCGCGAAACCCGCGCCCCTGCCGGCCGCCGTGGTGGCCGCCCTGGCGCCGGAAAGCAAGCTGGAGTTGCCGAAAAACGCCGCGCAGCCGGTGGAGCCGCGTTTCGATCTCGCGGTGAACAATGCCTCGGCGCAGCAAGTCTTCCTGGGTATCGCTTCCGGCACCCGCTACAGCATGCTGCTGCATCCGGACGTGGCGGGCAGCATCACGGTCAACCTCAAGGATGTGAGCGTGCCCGAGGCCATGAGCGCGATCCGCGAGTTATACGGCTACGACTACCGCATCGACGGCAGCCGTATTTTTGTGCAACCGCTGACCGCGCAGACCCGCTTTTACTCCATCAACTATCCTTCCGGGCAGCGCCAGGGAAAATCGGAACTGCGGGTAATTTCCGGCTCCATAGCGGATTCCAGCGGCAAAAGCTCCTCCAGCGGTTCCAGCCCATCGGCCAGTGCCGGCCAGGTCGACAGCAGCCGCATCGTCACCAATACCGCCACTGATTTCTGGTCGGAACTGCGCATGACCATCGGCTTGCTGATCGGCTGCTCCAGCGGTTCCAGCGCTCCCGGCGGTTCCAGTTCCGGCCCCACCGTGGCGGCGGGAACGGGCGCGACTTCTTCCACCACGATCTGCCCGGAAGGGCGCAGCGTGGTGATCAGCCCGCACACCGGCATGCTGGCTGTGCGCGCTTTGCCGGCGCAGCAGCGCCAGATCACGGAATACCTCACAGCCGCCAAAGTCTCGGTGCAACGACAGGTGATGATCGAGGCCAAAATCCTCGAAGTGACCCTGAACGAGGGCGCGCAAAGCGGCATCAACTGGACCAATTTCAACAATGGCGCGCACCGCTGGTCCAAAGGCGCGGATACCACCGTGTTCCCGGTGCCCGGCGCGGCGCCCGCCACCACCCTGGGCACACTGCTCGCCACCGGGCTGCCCACCACCAGCGGCGTGACCGCCACATCCGCCGGCGTGTTCGGCCTGGCTTTCCAGACCGGCAGCTTCGCCGCGCTGATCAATTTCCTGGAAACCCAAGGTGGCGTGCAGGTGTTGTCGAGCCCGCGCATCGCCGCCATCAACAACCAGAAAGCCATTCTCAAGGTGGGCACTGACGAATTCTTCGTCACCGAAATTACCAGCACCCCTTCCACCAGTGGTGGCGCCGGCACGACCACCTCGACCAGCATCACCACCCAGCCGTTCTTCTCGGGCATTGCGCTGGATGTAACGCCACAGATCGACGAGGCGGACAACATCATCCTGCATGTGCATCCCTCGGTCAGCCAGGTCGTTGACGACACAAAATCCATCACCGTGGGGGGAGCGAATTTCAGCTTGCCGCTGGCGAAAAGCAGCGTCTCCGAGACCGATAGCGTGGTGCGCCTGAAAGACGGCGAAATCGCCGCCATCGGTGGTCTGATGAAGCGCGAGTCGCGTGATGCAAACAGTGGCGTGCCCGGCCTCGGCGACATCCCCGGCCTTGGCGCCTTCTTCAAGAACAGCAATGCCTCGCGCCTGAAACAGGAACTGGTGATCCTGCTCAAACCCACCGTGATCAAACAGCAATCGGACTGGATGGACACAGCGCGGGAAGCCGAGGGGCGCATGCGGGAATATTCCGCCGCGCCGGCCGCGCGTTGATGGCTGCCCACGCAACGCGCCCTTCACCCCCCTTTGTCAGAGGGGGGCAGGGGGGATTTGAAATGACTTGCGCTGGCGCCAACGTCCAAGGAATCCCCCCCGGCCCCCCTTTGGAAAAGGGGGGAGCAGGATGTACCTCGCTCATTTCGGCCTGAAAGAATTCCCCTTCGGCCTGACCCCGGACACCGGCTATTTCTTTCCCGGCGCCGGCACCCAGGCCGCGCTCAATACGCTGCTGGTGGCGCTGGACTCGGGCGAGGGGCTGATCAAGATCGTCGGCGAGGTCGGCTCTGGCAAGACCTTGCTGTGCCGCTACCTGCTCAATCACCTGGAGGCCGAGCGCTGGGCGACGGCCTACATTCCCAACCCGCATCTCACCCCGGCCGCCCTCAACCACGCCCTGCTCGCGGAACTCGGTGGCGGCATGAAGCGCAGCCTCGCCTACGGCCTTACCAAGGCCCTGGAAATACGGCTACTGGAACTGGCGCGGAGCGGCCGCCGCGCCGTCGCGCTGATCGACGAAGCTCAGGCCATCCCGTTGGAAAGCCTGGAAGCGTTGCGCCTGATTTCCAATCTGGAAACGGAGAAACGCAAATTGTTGCAGATCGTCCTGTTCGGCCAACCGGAACTGGATACACGCCTGAGCGACCCTTCGGTACGCCAGATCAAGAGCCGCATCGCCTTCCATGACCAGCTCACGCCGCTCTCCAGCGCGGAAACCCCGGCCTACCTGATGCACCGCGGCGGTCTTGCCGGCGCCACCCGGCCGCTGTTCCAGGCGGCGGCGGCGAAAAAGATGCACCACGCCAGCCAGGGCGTGCCGCGCCTGCTCAACATCCTGGCGCACAAGGCCCTGATGCTGGCCTTCGGTGAAGGCGCCGATCAGGTGGCGCCGCGCCATGTTCGCCTGGCCGGGCGTGACACGCCGGGCGCGCGCCTGACGCTGTTTGATCGCCTGCTACCCGTATGAGCGTCATCAACCGCGTCCTCAAGGATCTCGACCAGAAAGGCACGGCGCCTACCCCGCTGTCCGGCGTGCAGGCGGTGCAGACCAGCTTGACGCCGGCGCGTCCACGCTGGCCCTGGTTGTTCGCGCCGCTACTCGGCGGCCTTGCCCTCGCCTGGTGGTTCTGGCCCGTCGCGCGCCAGGAAAACCCCGCCGCGCCACTGGCCGTGGCGGACGCCACCCCACAACTGCGTTTGAGCGAAACCCTGAGCAGCCCCGAACTCCCCTCCCCTCCCGAGGGAGAGGGAGCAACAGTTAGTACCAGCGCCACCGCTCAAACCGCGCCCCCAGAGCCCACCAAGCACGAGCCTACTCGCGAGCTTCAGCGAAGCGCCCCCGCCCCCGCCCCGCCCCCGGAGGGAGAGGAGAGAAAAGCCGAAGCCGCTATCGCCTCCCGCCTCGACACCCACCTACCCGAGCCGCGCCAGCCCAAGGTCGTCAAGGACGTTCACCCGCAGACGCCACGCGAACAGGCGGAGCAGGCCTGGCGCCAGGCCGCGCGCCTGATCGAACAGGGTCGCGGGCGCGAGGCGCTGGAAAGTCTGGAAGCCGCGCTGCGTCTGGACCCGAATCACGGCCAGGCGCGGCAGACACTGATTGCCCTGAGCCTGGAAGCCGGCGATATGGCACACGATGTGGCGCGCGGCGAAACCCTGCTGCGCGAAGGCATGCAATTGCACGCGAATGACGCCTGGTACAACCGGGCCTTAGGCCAGCTTTATCTGCAACGCGGCGACCTGCGCCAGTCCGTCGCGACGTTGAAGGCCGGCCTCGGCAAGAATCCGGATGCCGCCTATTGGGGGCTTTATGCCGGCGTCCTGGGCAAGTCCGGCCAGCCGGAGGAAGCGGCACAAGCCTATCGAGAAGCCGCGCGTTTGAATCCGAACCACGGCCCCTGGTGGATCGGCCTGGCCGTGTCGCTGGAGCAGACCGGGCAACGCCCGGACGCCGCCGCCGCTTACCAGCGCGCGCTCCAAACGAAGCTCGGCGCGGAAGTGCGGGAATTCGCGGCGAAAAAGGCGGCGGAGTTGGTGCCGTAGGATGTGGTGAGCGTAACGAACCGCATCACCTGATGAATGATGCGGTTCGTTCGCTACGCTCACCACATCCTACGGTCTACGAATTACGCCCCGCTCTCTTCCCACTCGTCGCGCCACACGCAAACCTGGTTGCCGCCCTCGGCTTTGGCGATGAGTTGGGCGCGCTCCACCCGTTCCAGGGTTTCATCGATGAAGAACACCGGCTCCAGGGCGACCACGCCGAACGAGGCGGTGATCTTCAGCGGCTGGCCTTCCAGATTGAAGCTATGGGCGGCCAGGCTGACGCGCAGGCGGTCGATGAGGACGCCGGCCTGGATGATGTCGGTGCTGGGCAGGCAGAGCAGGAATTCCTCGCCGCCGATGCGGAATATGGTGTCGTAGCGGCGCAGATGGTCGGCGAAGAAACTGGCGATGGCTTGCAGCATGGCATCGCCCAGGCGCTGCCCGTGCTGTTCGTTGAAGCGGCCGAAATCGTCCAGATCGGCATAGCAGACGGCGCAGGGCTGGTGGGTGCGCTGCACCCGTTCGATCTCCTCCGCCAGGCGCAGATTCACGGCCTGCCGGTTCCATACCCCGGTGAGGTTGTCCACCGCGCCGAGGCGGCCCATGAGGTCGAGTTCAAGACGACGCAGCAATTGCCGGAATTGGCTCGCGATGGCGGTGAAGGCGTCGTAATCATCGCCCGGCACGGGCTCGCCGGCGGCCTGGCAGGCGAGCAGATGGCGGGCGATGTCGTGCATGGAGCGATGCGCGGATTCGATGGCGGCGAGACTGGCCGCATCCGTCAAATCAGTCTGGTTGGCGGAGTAAAACCAGACGCCGAAGCGGCAGCGCGCGTGAGCATCCTCGGCCAGGTCGTCGGCGCTGGCCGCTTCCCGGCAAATCAGTTGCCGATTGAAGCGCGCCAGCCAGGTAGCGTGGCTGGCGATGGCGCGATCGAGGTCATGCAGGCGCGCCAGGGTGGCGGCGTTGTCTTGCTGGAGGGGGTTCATGGTTTTGCTCTCGAATGAGTAGGTTGGGCAAAGCGCGGCGTGCCCAACAAACCGCCGCAATGTTGGGCGCGCCGCGCTTTGCCCAACCTACACAGGGTGTTCATGCCTCCACTCCCCGCCGCAGCGCCGGGTGATCGGCCTGAGGACGGTCGAGATGGTAGCCCTGGGCCATATCGACACCGAGGTCGACCAACAGGTTCAACGTCGCTTCGTCTTCCACGAATTCCGCCACCGTGCGCTTGCCGAGGCCACGCGCGACTTCCACCATGCCGCGCACGAACACCTGATTTTCGTGGTCGCGCGGCAAGTCACGGATGAACATGCCGTCGAGCTTGATGGTGTCGACGCGAATGTGCTTGAGGTAGGCGAAGGAAGCGAAACCGGCGCCGAAGTCGTCGAGGCAGACGCCGCAGCCGGTCGCCCGCAGGGCGCCGATGAAACGCTGGGCATCGGTTAGATCGGATACGGCGGCGGTTTCTGTGACTTCGATCAGCAGGCGTGCCGGGTTGATGTTCTGGCTATGCAGGAGGTCGGCGATGTAGCCGGGCAGTCCGGGGTCGTCGAAGGAACGGCCGGAAATATTCACGGCGATGGCCGGTCCCGCCGCTTGGCTGGCGAGCAGGCGCGCCACCTGGGCCAACACCCAGCGGTCGATTTCCAGAATTTTGTTGCTCTTTTCCGCCACCGGGATGAACTGGCCGGGAGCGATCAGTTCGCCCGTGGTTTCGTCACGCAGGCGAATCAGGGCTTCCAGGTGGCAAAGCTTGCGGTCGCGCACGCCATAGACGCCCTGGAAATGCAATTCGAACAGGTTATTGCCGAGCGCGCGCGCCAAGCGCTCGTTCCAGGACAGACGGTTGACCATTTCCGGGGCGGTGTCGAGATCGGCGCGATACAGGCGCCAGGTGTTCTTGCCGGCTTGCTTGGCCTGGTACATGGCGGCGTCGGCGCAGGCCACCAGTTGGTCCTGGTCGGCGGCATGCAACGGGTAAAGGGCGATCCCCAGGCTGGAGGAGATATGCAGGGTGCGGCCATCGAAGCGGAAGGGAATCGCGGCGATGGCGCGCACGACGCGTTCGGCCAGGGCTTGCGCCTGGGCTTCTTCCGCGTAGGGCAGGAGCAAGGCGAATTCGTCGCCACCCAGGCGAAACAGCATCTCGTTCTTGCGGATGAGGCCGGAAACCTCGCCTGCCACGCGGATCAGCAAGGCATCGCCGACGGTATGGCCGAAATGGTCGTTGATCGCCTTGAACTCGTCGAGGTCGAAATAGAGCAGCGCCGTGGGACTGTCCTGGCGCACGGTTTCGGCCAGCGTGCGCTCCAGCTCGATCTGGAAGCGGTGCCGGTTGAACAGGCCGGTGAGCGAATCGCGTTCCGCCAGGTAGAGCAGTTGTTCGGCGGTCTGGCGTTCGCGCGTGACGTCCTCGTAAATCCAGAGATGGCCGATGAAGCGGCCGTCGCGCTCGAATACCGGGTAACTCAACTGGGTGGCGATGCGGCCGTCCTTCACCATGAAGTCCAGGCTTTCCCCCTGTTCGCGCCCGCCCAGGATGGTCTCGATGTGATCGGCGAACGCCTTGGGTTGCACTAGTTGGCAGCCGCCGCGAGCGAACACCACGCTTGGCTCCCAGCCCACCAGAGACTCCGTTTCCGGGATCAGCCAGAGGCGGTTGAACGCGGGGTTGTGATAGACCACGCGGCCATCCGCCGCGACGAACAGAATGCCCAGATTCATCGCCGAGAGCAGGGCTTGCAGGCGGGCATGTTCGGCTTCCGACTCAGCCAGGTAAGTTTGCGTATGGGTTTCCGATTCCCGCAACGCCGTAATGCGGCTGTGCAGTTGCCGCGCCATTTCCTGGAAGGCTGTGGCGAGACGCCCCACTTCGTCGAGCGCGGGCGCGGGCAGCCGGGCCGTGAAATCGCCGGCGGCGAGCGCCCGGCTGGCCTCGGTGAGCAGCGCCAGCCTGCGGGTCAACAGGTAGCCGATCAGCGACAGGGTGAGAAAGGTCGACAGTACCGCCGCCAGGCCGGCATAGACGCCCTGGCGCAGCACGCGCGCGCGCGCTTCAACGAGAAAGCCGGTGGAAATGCCGAAATACAAGCGCCCGTATTCAGTGCCGGCGAGACGAATGGGGATCATGGTGTTGTATACCGGATCATCCGCGCTCAGCCGTTCATCCGCCGGCGGCAGCGCCTCCTCGGCACCCAGGCCGGAGGCGGCCAGGCGATGCCCATCCGGACCCAGCAGTACCAGGTAGCGATAGGCGTTGTTGCCGCGCGCTTCACTGAGAACTTCTTGCAGCGCGCCGTAGTCGCGCTGCAACAGATGTGGCGCCAGCGCGGCATTGAGCAGAGGCGTCGCGCTTTCCACCCGTAGCCGGGTTTTGCGGATGAGTTCTTCCTCGGTCAGGCGCACATTGCTGAATACCAGCAGGCCCAGGATCAAGGCTTCCACCAGCAGGCCCGCGAGCGTGAGCTTGAGCCAGAGCGGCGGGTGCAGATAGCGGCGCATCAACGTGAAGGTCGCGAACGCGACGCTCGAAGCGCCCCGCGACCGCGAATAGAGGGGTTGGGGTTGAGGGAGCGCGCGGGGTGCGGGTCGAGCATGATCAGTGGCGGCGGTCTATCGCCCCGCCCGTCAGGGTGTCAGAGCCTTGCGCGTGGCCTTGAGGTAGGCATCCGCGCGCTTCAAACGTGTTTCACTGGCCGCGACCACGGTAGTGTAGCCAATGCTGCTCAGGAACTCGCCACCTTCGGCCGTGGCGGGAAATTCCAGCAACAACGTTTTCAGGTGTTCGGCTTTGGCGCGCGGCACATCGGGCCGGGCCAGGAACACGAAAGCGGGAATGTCGGCGATGTGCTTGCGCACCACCAGCTTGCGCCGCAGATACTCGGGAATCTGCAACATGCCCTGGCTGGTGGTGACGGCGGCGGCGGCCAGGCCGGTGATCAGCGAATAGACCGCGCTGGCGTGGGTGCGGTGTTCCGTGACGACATAGTCACGGTCGGCCTCCAGCCCCTGTTCATCGAGATAGCTCAAGGTGGCCATGACGGTGACGGCGAGGCGGTCGATCACCGCCAGCTTCTTGCCACGCAGGTCGTCGATCCTATCCAGCGGGCGATCGGACGAAGTGACCAGCAGGGCGTCATGGTCCGGCGTGAGCTGCGCGAGCGTCTGGAACCCAGCGTCCTTTTGCGCCAGGCGCGCGAAATGCGAGGGGGTGAGGGTGAGGTCGAAATCGCCGTTCAGGGTGCGCGCCTGGAAGCGCGCGAAATCCACCGCGCTTTCGACCCGCACCGGCTGCTTCAGTTGCTTTTCCAGGTACGCGCGCAGCGGCTCGTAACGCTCCGCCAATACCCGCGCGCTGTGGATGGGCAGGACGCCCAGCGTGAACGCGGCGGCGGCATGCGTGGAATATCCAAGCAGACACAGGCAGAAGACGAGCAGGCGGGTCATTCTCCCTCCAGCCGCTTCACCAGCACCTTGGAGCGCCGTTGCCAGTTGTACATGGCCTGGCGCGGCGCCGGCAGATCTTCCGGGCCACCGAGAGCAAAGCCGCGTTCGATGAACCAGTGCGCGGTGCGCGTGGTGAGCACGAACAACTGGGTCAGGCCGAGTTCGCGCGCGGCGTCCTCGACGGCGGCGAGCAGGGCATCGCCACGCCCACCGCGCTGGAATCCCGGCGCCACCGCGAGGCAGGCCATTTCCGCCGCCTGGGCTTCCGGGAACGGGTAGAGCGCCACGCAGCCGACGATGCGGCCATCCAGTTCATCGACGAAAAACTGTTCCACCTCCTGTTCCAGCAACTCGCGCGAGCGCCGCACCAGGATGCCGTCGGCCTCCAGAGGTTCGATCACCGAGAGGATGCCGCCAACATCGTCGATGCTGGCCGGGCGCAGGCTTTCCACCGACTGGCGCGTGACCATGGTGCCGACACCGGCATGAGTGAACAGCTCCATGAGCAGGGCGCCATCGACATCCGCGCTGACCAGATGCACCTTGGCCACGCCTTTCTTGCAGGCATGCGCGGCGTGCGGGAGATACAGCGCCATGTCGCCGTCCGGCAGGTCACGCAGCAGCTTGGGCACCTGCGCGGCGGTGACCCGGTTGATGCGGCGGCCTTTGCCATCGACGGTGTCGCCGTGGTCTAGGATGAACACCAGTTTGTCCGCCACCAGCGCGATGGCGGCCTGGGTGGCCACTTCTTCCAGGGTCAGGTTGAACACTTCTCCGGTGGGGGAATAGCCGATCGGCGAGAGCAGGACGATCTCGCCGGCATCGAGGCGGTCGCGGATGGGAGCGACGGCGATCTTGCGCACCTCGCCGGTGAACAGCAGATCGACACCATCGACCACGCCGGCGGGCTGCGCGGTGACGTAATTACCGGAGGCGACGCGAATCTCGGCGCCAGCCATCGGGGTGTTGGGTAGGCCGACGGAGAGCATGCTTTCGATATCCACGCGCACCGAGCCGACCGCGTCCTTGACGTGCTCCAGGGCATCGGCGTCGGTTACCCGGCGACCGCGCACATATTGCGCCTCACCCGTCAGGCGTTCTTCCACCTGCGGCCGCACCCCATGTACCAGCACCAGGCGCACGCCGAGCGCGTTGAGCAGGTTGATGTCGTAGACCAGATCGACAAAATCCTCGCGCAACATCGCGTCGCCGCCGAAGGCCAGCACAAAGGTCTTGTCGCGAAACGCATGGATATAGGGCGCGGCCGCGCGAAACCATTCGACGAAGGCGGTAGCGCTCGCCTCCTTTGCCGTGACCGTTTTTGTCATGACTACGATTCCAGAATTTTCAAAATGCTTGCGATGTTACGGCGGAACACTGGAAAACTTGAGGCGGGCGGGCAGACTACTACTTGAAATCGCCCCACACCGCCTGCATCGCCGCCAGCCTGCGTAGGATGTGGTGAGCCCGGCGAACCGCATCTATCACGGTTGCGTTGCTATTTGATGCGGTTCGCCGCGCTCACCACATCCTACTTTCCGTCAGCGAAAATCCCCCCATATCGCCTGCATCGCGGCCAGCGCCGCCAGCGCCGCCGTTTCCGTGCGCAGCACGCGCGGTCCCAGGCGCAGGCCGTGAAATCCGGCGGCGCGCGCCAGTTTGCGCTCGGCCGGATCGAAGCCGCCTTCCGGGCCGGCGAGCAGCAGGATGGGCAAGGTCGGGGGCGGTAGGTCACGCAGACAGAGATCGCCTTCCGGATCGAGCAGCAAACGCAGCCTCCCCTCCCCCGAGGGGGGAGGGGAGAGTGTCCGCACCCAGGCCACGAATTCCTGTATCTCGGCCACCGGCGGCAATAGGTTGCGCCCGCACTGCTCGCAGGCGGAATGCACCACGCCTTGCCAGTGCGCGCGCCGCTTGATCGCCTTGTCGGCGGAAAGGCGCACTACGGTGCGTCGCATGGTCAGGGGCTGGATCGCGGACACTCCCAGTTCCACCGCTTTCTGAAGGGTGTAATCCATGCGTTCGCCGCTGGAAATGCCTTGCGCCAGATGCACCAGGAGCGGCGATTCCCGCTCCGGTTCATGGCGACTGGCAAGACGCACGGACGCGCCCTTGCCACCCACGTTCTCCAGCATGCCGTGGTATTCGGCCCCGTCGCCGTTGAACAGCACCACGGCTTCGCCGGCACGCAGACGCAGGACGCCGACGGCATGGCGCGCCACCGCGTCGGGCAACGCGACAAGGTGGCCGGTCACGAGAGGGAGATCACAATAGAAACGCGGCATGCTCGGCAAAGGCTGGGTTTTGACGAGTGCTATTATCAGCCGCACTCAACTCTGGCGGAGTCTCAAGATGGTGCGTATGGAAACCCCGGTCTGTGATTTTGGCTGGAAAGCCCCGGAATTCACCCTGCCCGGCGTCGATGGCAAGACCTGGACGCCGCAACAGGCGGCCGGCCCGAACGGGCTGTTGGTGATGTTCATCTGCAATCACTGCCCTTATGTGAAAGCGGTGATCGACCGCATCGTGCGTGACGTGGCGGAACTGAAAACGTTGGGCATCGGCGCCATCGCCATCATGTCCAACGACCCCGCCGAGTACCCGGAAGACAGCTTCGAGAACATGCGGCGCATCGCTGACGAACTCGGCTTTCCCATGCCCTATGTCCTGGATGAAAGCCAGGCGGTCGCGCGCCGTTACGACGCGGTTTGCACGCCGGATTTCTTCGGCTTCAACCGCGACCTGGAACTGCAATATCGCGGCCGCCTCGACGCATCGCGCAAGGAAGCCGCGCCCGATGCGCGGCGCGACCTGTTCGAGGCCATGAAACAGGTGGCCGAAACCCAACGCGGCCCGACTGAACAGATTCCCAGCATGGGCTGCTCGATCAAGTGGCGGGAATGAAAGCACTGCTCGACCAGGTCATCGCCGCCGCCCGCTCAGTCGGGCGCGAGGAGGTGATGCCGCGCTATCTCAAGGTTGCTCACCAGCGCAAGGTGGACGGAAGCCTGCTCACCGAGGCCGACCTCGCCGCGCAGAGCGCCCTTTTCGCGCGACTCCACGCCATCGCGCCCTACCCCATGCTGGGCGAGGAAATGAGCGAGGACGAACAGAAAGCGGTCTGGAGCCAAGGCGACGACGGATTCTGGTGCGTGGACCCCATCGACGGCACCAGCAACTTCGTCAACGGCCTGCCCTTCTTCGCCATTTCCATTGCCCTGGTCCGACACGGCCGCACGATCCTGGGCGTGGTCTACGACCCGCAGGCCGACGAGGCCTTCTATGCGAGCGAAGGCGGTGGCGCTTTCATGAATGGCGACCCGCTGCCTTTGAAACTGCCGCCCGATAATCTGAATCGCTGCATGGCCGGAATCGACCTGAAGCGCATCGATCGCGCCCTGGCCGGCGTTCTGGCGCGGGAACATCCCTACGCCTCGCAACGCAATCTCGGCGCCAGCACGCTCGACTGGTGCTATGTGGCGGCGGGCCGCCTGCACATCTACCTGCACGGCGGCCAGAAAATGTGGGACTACGCCGCCGGCTGGCTGATCCTGAAAGAAGCCGGCGCCGCCGTTTGCGGCCTCAATGGCGACGAATTCCTGGCGGCCGACCCTTGGTGCCGCTCGGTGCTGGCGGCACAGACACCGGAATTGCTGGCACAGTGGCGGAACTGGGTGTCCCGCGGACGGGAAATGGCGGAGAATTGACGCTTTACGAGGGCCAGCGACTTTTTCCCGGCCAATGAACAATCAATGAATATTAATGATGCTGTCGAAATGCCCCCAATGATGCCTTTGTGCACCGCACCAGAAGCGGCTTCATGGCTGATTCCATAAGCGAGCAACAACAGCATATAAAAACATTTTAATTTTTCCTGGTCCGAACCCATCTCCCCGCATGAATCAAGGCCGCGAGGCCGGTTATGCGGCTCAGATCAGCGCCTTTCAGGCGCTAGCGGGGCTTGCTCTGGCATATCGGGCTTGCACATAATCGAAGCTTTCCGCCCGGACTGGGTGTCGATACCGGTTTTTTTCTTGAGGAATCAAAAACATGGCAACACGTAACGACCTCGCGAACGCAATCCGCGCCCTGGCGATGGATGCTGTGCAGAAAGCCAATTCCGGCCACCCCGGCGCGCCCATGGGCATGGCGGAAATCTCGGAAGTGGTGTGGAACCACCACATGCGCCACAACCCGACCAACCCCAAGTGGGCCGATCGCGACCGCTTCGTCCTGTCCAACGGCCACGGCTCCATGCTGATCTACGCGCTGCTGCACCTGACCGGCTACGACCTCAGCATCGACGACCTCAAGCAGTTCCGCCAGCTGCACTCCAAGACCCCGGGCCACCCGGAACTGGGCTACACCCCAGGCGTCGAGACCACCACCGGCCCCCTCGGCCAAGGCATCACCAACGCGGTCGGCATGGCGCTGGCCGAAAAACTGCTGGCGCACGAGTTCAACAAGCCCGGCCTCGACATCGTCAACCATCACACCTATGTGTTCATGGGTGACGGCTGCATGATGGAAGGCATCTCGCACGAAGCCTGCGCCCTGGCAGGCACCTGGCACCTGAACAAACTGATCGCCTTCTGGGACGACAACGGCATCTCCATCGATGGCCACACCGACGGCTGGTTCACCGACGACACCCCGAAGCGTTTCGAAGCCTACGGCTGGAACGTGATTGCCGGCGTCAACGGCCACGACGCGGTTGCCATCGAAGCCGCCGTGCAGAAAGCCAAGCAGTCCAGCGACAAGCCCACTCTGATCTGCTGCAAGACCATCATCGGCAAAGGTTCCCCGAACAAGGAAGGCACCCACGACGTGCACGGCGCCGCGCTGGGCAACGCCGAGATCGAAGCCACCCGCAAGCACATCGGCTGGAACCACGAGCCCTTCGTCATTCCCCAGGATGTCTACGACGGCTGGGACGCCAAGACCAAGGGCGAGGGCCTGGAAAAGCTGTGGAACAACAAGTTCTCCGAATACACGACTCAGTTCCCCGAACTGGCCGCCGAATTCACTCGTCGCGTGAATGGTGAACTGCCCGCCGACTGGAATGGTCGCGTGCAAGCCGCGCTGGCCACCACCCTGGAAAAAGCGGAAAACGTCGCCACTCGCAAGTCCAGCCAACTGGCCATCGAGCGTCTGGTGTCCACCCTGCCCGAGCGTGTTGGCGGTTCCGCCGATCTGACCGGTTCCAATCTGACCAACTGGCCTGGCTGCCACCCCCTGCACCGCAACCCGGGCGGCAACTACATCTCCTACGGCGTGCGCGAGTTCGGCATGAGCCACATCATGAACGGCATGGCGCTGCACGGTGGCCTGTTCCCGTTCGGCGGCACCTTCCTGATGTTCTCGGAATACGCCCGCAACGCCCTGCGCATGTCGGCGCTGATGAAGCAGCGCGTGGTGTATGTGTTCACCCACGACTCCATCGGCCTGGGCGAAGACGGCCCGACGCACCAGCCGGTCGAGCAGACCGCCACCCTGCGCATGATCCCCAACATGACCGTCTGGCGTCCCTGCGACAGCACCGAGACCCTGGTCGCCTGGGCGGCCAGCGTCGAGAAGACGGACGGCCCCAGCTGCCACATCCTGTCGCGCCAGAACCTGCCCTTCGTCAAGCGTTCCGACGCGCAGATCGCCGACATCCGCCGCGGCGGCTATGTGATCTCCGATTGCGAGGGTGACGCCAAGGTCGTGCTGATCGCCACCGGTTCCGAAGTGGAACTGGCGATGAAGTCGCAGGAAGCCCTGAAGGCCGAAGGCATTGCCGCCCGCGTGGTGTCCATGCCTTCCACCAACGTGTTCGACAAGCAGGACAAGGCCTACAAGGACAGCGTGCTGCTGCCCACCGTGCACAAGGTCGCCATCGAAGCCGGCGTCACCGACGGCTGGTGGAAGTACGTCGGCCTGCGCGGCGCCGTGGTCGGCCTCGACCGTTTCGGCGAGTCCGCGCCCGCTCCGGAGTTGTTCAAGGAGTTCGGCTTCACCGTCGAGAACGTGGTCGCCACCGTCAAGGGCATTCTGTAAGCATCAATTGAATATGCGGATCGGGGTTGGCCGTCATGCCACCCGATCCGATGTTTTCTTATCAAGGAGATAAAGTATGACTATCAAAGTTGGTATCAATGGTTTTGGCCGTATCGGCCGCATGGCTTTCCGCGCCATCGCCAAGGACTTCCCCGGCATCGAAGTGGTCGCCATCAACGACCTGCTTGAGCCCGACTACCTGGCCTACATGCTGAAGTACGACTCCGTGCATGGCCGCTTCAACGGCGAAGTTTCCACCGCCGGTGGCAACATGGTCGTCAATGGCAAGACCATCCGCCTGACCGCCGAGCGCGACCCCGCCAACCTGAAATGGAATGAAGTCGGCGCCGATTTCGTGATCGATTGCACCGGTTTCTTCCTGACCACCGAATCCTGCCAGGCCCACATCAAGGCCGGCGCCAAGAAGGTCGTGCAATCCGCTCCCTCCAAGGACGCCACCCCGATGTTCGTGTACGGCGTGAACCACGACAAATACGCCGGCGAAGCGATTGTTTCCGCCGCTTCCTGCACCACCAACTGCCTGGCCCCGGTGGCCAAGGTGCTGAACGACAACTGGGGTATCAAGCGCGGCCTGATGACCACCGTGCACGCCGCCACGGCCACCCAGAAAACCGTCGATGGCCCGTCCATGAAAGATTGGCGTGGTGGTCGCGGCATCCTGGAAAACATCATTCCCTCCTCCACCGGCGCGGCCAAGGCTGCCGGCGTGGTGCTGCCGGAACTGAAGGGCAAGCTGACCGGCATGGCCTTCCGCGTTCCCACCTCCGACGTCTCCGTGGTCGACCTGACCGTGGAACTGAACAAGGAAGCCACTTACGCCGACATCTGCGCCGCTATGAAGGCCGCCTCCGAAGGCGCCATGAAGGGCGTGCTGGGTTACACCGACGAGAAAGTGGTCTCCACCGACTTCGTCGGCAACAGCGCCCCTTCCACCTTCGACGCAGAAGCCGGCATCGCCCTGGACAGCACCTTCGTCAAGGTCGTGGCCTGGTACGACAACGAGTACGGCTACACCTGCAACATGCTGCGTCTGGTCGAGCACGTTTCGAAGTAATGAAGGCTGTAGGTCGGGTTAGCGAAGCGTAACCCGACGTTCCATGTCGGGTTACGGCCTTTGGCCTAACCCGACCTACCCACCCCGTGAGCCGTAAGGCCTGAGCCCACTCAACCCTTACCACTTACTTTCCAGGAGCACCCAAATGGCCAAATTCCTCCGCATGACCGACCTCGACCTCAAGGGCAAGCGCGTCTTCATCCGCGCCGATCTGAACGTCCCCGTCAAGGAAGGCAAGGTCACCTCCGACGCCCGCATCACCGCGTCCATGCCCACCATCGAGCACGCCCTCAAGGCCGGCGCCAAGGTCATGGTCACCTCCCACCTGGGTCGTCCAACCGAAGGCGAATGGACGCCTGAAGTTTCCTTGCAGCCGGTCGCCGATGTCATGGCCGCCAAACTGGGCAAGCCGGTGCGCCTGATCAAGGATTGGGTCGACGGCGGATTTGACGTCGCCGAGGGCGAAGTCGTGCTGCTGGAGAACTGCCGCGTCAACAAGGGCGAGAAGAAAAACGTCGAGGAAACCGCGAAGAAATACGCCGCCCTGTGCGACGTGTTCGTGCTGGACGCCTTCGGCACCGCCCACCGCGCCCAGGCCTCCACCTACGGCATCGCCGAATTCGCGCCGACCGCCTGCGCCGGTATCCTGGTCAGCCAGGAACTGGAAGCCCTGGACAAGGCCCTGGCCAACCCGGCCCGTCCCATGGTCGCCATCGTCGGCGGCTCCAAGGTCTCCACCAAGCTGACCGTGCTGGAAGCCCTGTCCGAGAAATGCGAGCAACTGGTGGTCGGCGGCGGCATCGCCAACACCTTCCTCAAGGCCACCGGCAAGAACGTCGGCAAGTCCCTCTGCGAAGACGACCTGGTCCCCACCGCCCAGGCCCTGATCACCAAGATGACCGCGCGCGGCGCCACCATCCCCATCGCCGTCGACGTGGTTTGCGGCAAGCAATTCGACGCCAATGAACCCGCCGTGCTGAAGGATGCCGGCGACGTTTCCGACGACGACATGATTTTCGACATCGGCCCGAAATCGGCTCAGGAACTCGTCGACATCATCATGAGTGCCGGCACCGTGGTCTGGAACGGCCCCGTCGGCGTGTTCGAATTCGACCAGTTCGGCGAAGGCACCAAGGCCATCGCCATGGCCATCGCCAATACCAAGGCCTTCACCCTGGCCGGTGGCGGCGACACCATCGCCGCCATCCAGAAGTACGACATCTACGACAAGGTGTCCTACATCTCCACCGCCGGCGGCGCCTTCCTGGAATACCTGGAGGGCAAGGTTCTGCCCGCCGTGGACATCCTGGAAAAGCGAGCTGCCGGCTGATACGTAGGAGCGCCGCTCGCGGCGCGAAATGAGTCAAATCGGCCCACCGGGGTTTTCCCTCAGGGCCTCCTACATCGAGAAACACATGCTCCGTAGAACCAAAATCGTCGCCACCCTCGGCCCCGCCTGTTCCGACCCCAAAGTTCTGGACAAGATGCTGGAAGCCGGGGTGGACGTCGTTCGCCTGAATTTCTCCCACGGCAGCGCCGAGGAACATCAACAGCGCTGCGAGCTGGTGCGCTCGCTGGCCAAGACGCGCGGTCGCGCCGTCGGCGTGCTGGTGGACCTGCAAGGCCCCAAGATCCGCATCGGCCGGTTCAAGGACGGCAAGATTTCCCTGAGCCCCGGCGACCCCTTCGTTTTCGATGCCGCCTGCAAACTGGGCGACCAGACCCGGGTCGGCCTCGATTACCCGCAACTGGTGAAGGATGTGGCGCGCGGCGCCACCCTGCTGCTGGACGACGGCCGCATCGAGATGTGGGTGGAAGAGGTCAAGGGCGATGAAGTGTTCTGCAAGGTCGTGCAAGGCGGCGTGCTGTCCAATAACAAGGGCATCAACCGCAAGGGCGGCGGCCTTTCCGCCGCCGCGCTGACCGAGAAGGACATCGAGGACATCAAGACCGCCGCCCTGATCAAGGCGGATTACCTGGCGGTTTCATTCCCGCGATCCGCCGCGGACATCCAGCAAGCGCGCGAAATCCTCCGCGCAGCCGGCGGCCGTGCCTGGATCGTCGCCAAGATCGAACGCGCGGAAGCCATCGAGGCGCTAGACGAAATCCTCAATGCCTCCGATGCCATCATGGTGGCGCGTGGCGACCTCGGAGTGGAAGTGGGCGACGCCGCCGTGCCCGCGCTGCAAAAGCGCATGACCCGGATGGCGCGGGAAAAGAACAAGGTGGTCATCACCGCCACGCAGATGATGGAATCGATGATCGAGTCCCCGATTCCCACGCGCGCCGAAGTCTCCGACGTCGCCAACGCGGTGCTGGACGGCACCGACGCGGTCATGCTCTCGGCCGAGACGGCCGCCGGCAAGTACCCGGTGGAAGCCATTTCCGCCATGCACCGGGTCTGCCTGGAAGCCGAGAAAGAGATGGAACCGGCCTTCGGCAAGGGCATGCTCGACCACGGTTTTCTCCGGGTGGACGAAGCCATCGCCATGTCGGCCGCGTTCACGGCGCTCAACCTCAACGTCAAGGCGATTGCCGCCATGACCCAGTCCGGCTCGACCGCCCTGTGGATGAGCCGCATCAGCACCCATGTGCCGATCTACGCCTTGACGCCGGAAGTCGAGACCCGTAGAAAGGTGACGCTCTTCCGTGGCGTCTACCCGGTCAACTTCCGCCCGTCCAGCAACGAACGTGACCAGTTGCTTGCCGAGGCGGAAGACGAACTACGGCGGCGCGGCGCGGTACGCAACGGCGACCTGATTCTGCTCACCATCGGTGAGCCGATTGGCAAACCCGGCGGCACCAATACCCTGAAAATCGTTCGCGTCGGCGAACGCAAAAAAGCCTGATCAACCGAATAGGAGAAACACGATGGCTCTGATTTCCCTGCGTCAACTACTCGACCACGCCGCCGAAAACGGCTATGGCCTGCCCGCCTTCAACGTCAACAACATGGAACAGGTCCAGGCCATCATGCAGGCCGCCGACAAGACCAACAGCCCGGTGATCCTGCAAGGTTCCGCTGGCGCGCGTTCCTACGCCGGCGAGCCCTTCCTGCGCCACCTGATCCTGGCCGCCATCGAGCAATACCCGCATATCCCGGTCTGCATGCACCAGGATCACGGCGCTTCCCCCAGCATCTGCTTCCGTTCCATCCAGTCCGGTTTCAGCTCGGTGATGATGGACGGCTCGCTGGGTACCGACGGCAAAACCCCCTCGACCTATGAATACAACGTGAATACCACCGCCCATGTGACCGAACTGGCGCATGCCTGCGGCGTTTCCGTGGAAGGCGAACTGGGCTGCCTGGGCTCCCTGGAATCCGGCATGGCCGGCGAGGAAGACGGCCACGGCGCCGAGGGCAAACTGTCTCACGACCAATTGCTCACCGACCCCAACGAGGCCGCCGATTTCGTGACCAAGACCAAGGTCGACGCCCTGGCCATCGCCATCGGCACCAGCCACGGCGCCTACAAGTTCACCCAGAAGCCCACCGGCAAAGTGCTGCGCATCGACCGCGTGAAAGAAATCCACGATCGCATCCCTAACGTGCACCTGGTCATGCACGGTTCCTCCTCGGTTCCGGAAGACTGGCTCGCCATCATCAACAGCTACGGCGGCGACATGGGCCAGACCTACGGTGTGCCGGTTTCGGAAATCGTCGAAGGCATCAAGAACGGCGTGCGCAAGGTCAACATCGACACCGACCTGCGCATGGCGTCCACCGGCGCCATCCGCAAGCACCTGGCCGAGAACAAGGCCAACTTCGACCCGCGCAAGTTCCTGAAGGAAGCCACCAAGGCCATGAGCGGCATCTGCTCGGCCCGTTACGAAGCCTTCGGCGCCGCCGGCATGGCCAGCAAGATCACCAAGGTCTACAGCCTGGAAGACATGCAGAAGCGCTACGACAAGGGCGAGCTTGACCCCAAAGTCAACTAAGACTTCCTTGTTCGATCGGCATCCTGAAAGCGGCCCTCCGGGGCCGCTTTTTGCTTGCCGCCGCCAGCGAAAACCATGAAGTCCCTGCGCCCGCACACCCGCGTCCTGCTTGCACTCAACGGTCGCACCCTGGAACGCGAGCTGCTCGCCACCTTGTTGCGCCACTGCGCGCACATCTGTCCACGTCTGGACATCCTCCTGATCAACCCGCCGCGCGAGCCCACCACCATGCTCGCCCTGCTGCTGCTGCGACTCGAACACAGCGGCATCGACTACCACGTGAGCAGCGCCCACGGCGAAATGAGCGAGGAAATCCTCAGCTACCTGGGCCGTTACCGGGGCATCACCGCCCTCGCCCTGGCCGATCCCGCGCAAGTGAGCGAAGAAACCAAAGCCCTGGTCGCGCTGAAGGGCCATCAGATCGTTTACCTCTCCACGCCAGAGCAGACTGACTGAAGCCGACGCGCAATGTAGCGCCGACTTCCAGCCGGCTGTTTTAAGACGCCGGCAAGGATGCCGGCGCTACAGGTGGTGCATCGGCGCGATTTGTTGACTACGGACCGATTACTTCGCTCTGTAGAATGCCGTCTTCCGGCAACCGCCCTTTCACACACCATGACCGACGCCCTCTACGAATCGACCATCCATTCCTTGCCATTGATCCACAAAGGCAAGGTGCGAGACATCTATGCGGTGGATGACAAGCGCATGCTGATCGTCACCAGCGACCGCCTGTCCGCCTTCGACGTGATCATGCCGACGCCGATTCCCGGCAAGGGCAAGGTGCTCACGGCGGTGGCCGATTTCTGGTTCAGGAAACTGGCCGACATCCTGCCCAACCAACTTACCGGAGACGCTCCGGAGAGTGTGGTGACCCCGGATGAACGCCCCCAGGTAGCCGGCCGCGCCATCGTCGTGAAACGACTGAAGGCTCTGCCGGTGGAAGCCATCGTGCGTGGTTATCTGGTGGGTAGCGGCTGGGCCGACTATCAGAAAACCGGATCGGTCTGCGGCATTTCGCTGCCGGCCGGCCTGAAACAGGCGGCCAAGCTGCCGCAACCGCTGTTCACCCCCTCCACCAAGGCGGCTCTGGGCGCGCACGACGAGAACATCGATTTTGCCCAGTGTGCCGAACTGTTGGGTGGCGACCTCGCCGCCCGGGTACGCGATGCCGCCATCGCCCTCTACCAGGCGGCGGCTGAATATGCGCTGACACGCGGCATCATCATCGCCGACACCAAGTTTGAATTCGGCCTCGACGAAAATGGCACCCTGACCCTGATCGACGAAGTGCTCACCCCGGACTCCTCCCGCTTCTGGCCGCTGGATCAGTACCAGATCGGCGGCAACCCACCCAGCTTCGACAAACAGTATGTACGCGACTGGCTGACCCAATCCGGTTGGAACAAACAAGCGCCCGGCCCGGAACTGCCCGCCGAAGTGGTGGCGCGCACCGCCGAGAAATATGAGGAAGCGCGGCGCCGCCTGATCGACTGACAGGAGTTGATTGACCGTGGACTACCGCAAACTTGGCAACAGTGACCTCTCGGTCTCCGCCATCTGTCTAGGCACCATGACCTTCGGTGAGCAGAACAGTGAAGCGGAGGCCCATGCCCAGCTCGATCTGGCCTTCGAGCGGGGCGTCAATTTCATCGACACGGCGGAGATGTACCCGGTGCCGCCGCGCCCGGAAACGTTCACCCGCAGCGAATCCATCATCGGCACCTGGCTGCGTGGCAAACCGCGCGACCAGGTCATCCTCGCCAGCAAGGTGGCGGGGCCAAGGCGACCGCTGAACTGGATACGCGGCGGCCCGGCCTCCCTGGATGGCGACAACCTGCGGGCGGCACTCGAAGGTTCCCTGCGCCGTCTCGGCACCGATTACCTCGACCTCTACCAGTTGCACTGGCCGGAACGTAACGTGCCCATGTTCGGCGAATATCAGTTTTCTCCCGACCAGGAGACGGACGCCCTACCCATCCGCGCGCAGCTGGAGGCGCTGGCCGAATTGATCCGTGAAGGCAAGATTCGCCATATCGGCCTATCCAACGAAACGCCCTGGGGCGTCATGGAATTCCTGCGCCTGGCACATGAACATGGCCTCCCGCGCGTGGTTTCGATCCAGAACTCCTACAGCCTGATCAACCGGGTGTTCGAGTTCGGCCTGAGCGAAATCAGCTATCGGGAACAACTCAGCCTGCTGGCGTACTCCCCCCTGGCGTTCGGCCTGCTGTCAGGCAAATACTGGAAAAACCCCAACGCGGACGGCCGCGTGACGCGCTTCAAAGGCTTCGCGCAGCGCTATGAGAAACCCGGCGTCCAACCCGCCGTCGCGGCCTATGCCACGCTCGCGCAAAAGTTCGACATGTCGCCCGCGCAAATGGCGCTGTCCTTCGTCTATCGCCGCTGGTTCATGGGCAGCACGATCATCGGCGCCACCTCCCTGGCACAGCTCAGCGAAAATCTGGACGCATGGGACAAGCCGCTGAATGCCGACGCGCTTGCGGCAATCGAAGACATCCACCTGCGCCAGATGAACCCGGCCCCGTAAGCGACGGGGCGTGCCCGCCCATGCGGGAGGAATCACCGCGCCAACAGGCGAGTCAGCTTCTGGATGGCGAGAAAAAGCGGCACCGGCTGCATGGACGACTCGCCGGTCACCGGGGTCAGGGGCAGGAAGCCGAATGTCGCGTAAAAGCCCACCGCCTCCGGCTTGGCATCCACCAGCAGGCCAACACAGCCGAAATCCGCGCTCATTCGGATAGCCGGCAGGCAGACGTGGCGAGCGTAATTGGGTAGAGTAGAAAACAGGTTTTCACCTGCCCTCCCTCATCAAACCGTGCATGCAGTTTTCCCGCACACGGCTTTCCGATGTTCTTCATGCCGAGGCATGCGCCGAGCGCCAGCCCGCGACCATTGG
>JAQTLN010000020.1 GCA_028714875.1 Gallionellaceae bacterium | reverse complement strand
TTGCCTGCATGCGCAAATTGCTCACCATCATGAATGCCATGTTGAAAAACAATGACCCCTGGAACCCCAAAACCGCTTGACGATGAACACGGTTGCTCATTCCCCCTTTGAGAAAGGGGGAGGCCACCTCCTCCTCGCGCTTTCACATTGAATCAACGCTTAGCCGCTGTGATCTGGTGATCCCGGTCATCACCAGCCAGATTGGCGGGCGGCACTCCCACCGCCCCCGTATACTGCGCGCCGGAGTTGGCTAGGCAATCGCTGTGTGGGAAACCACATGGAGGAAAGTCCGGGCTCCATAGGGCAGGGTGCCAGGTAACGCCTGGGCGCTATAAGTCGAAAGACCCAAGGCGACGGAAAGTGCAACAGAAAATATACCGCCGATGGCTCAGCAATGAGATCAGGCAAGGTTGAAATGGCGAGGTAAGAGCTCACCGCGGACGTGGCAACACGGACGGCAAGGTAAACCCCACCCGGAGCAAGGCCAAATAGGCAGGCGCGTCTTTTGACATCGGTGGTCCGCCGAGTCTGCGGGTAGGCCGCTAGAGGCGACGGGTGACCGTCGTCCCAGATGAATGGTTGCCCACGACAAAACCCGGCTTATCGGCCAACTCCACCTCATTCCAGGGGCCGCGTCCCGCGCGCTGGCTTCCAGCCGGCTGTTAAAAGACGCCGGCAAGAATGCCGGCGCTACATCACTCGTGCCGTAGCGCTTCGATCGGGTCCAGGCTGGCGGCGCGGCGGGCGGGGAAGTAGCCGAAGATCACGCCGATGGCGGCGGAGAAGGCGAAGGACAGCAGGTTGATGCCGGGGTTGAACAGGTAGGGGATGTGCATCAGGCCGGACAGGCCGATCGAGGCGAGGGTGGCGAGGATGACGCCGATCAGCCCGCCGAGCGAGGACAGCACCACGGCTTCGATGAGGAATTGCGACAGCACTTCTCGTTCCAGGGCGCCGATGGCGAGGCGGATGCCGATCTCGCGGGTGCGTTCGGTCACCGACACCAGCATGATGTTCATGATGCCGATGCCGCCCACCAGCAGGCTGACCGCCGCCACCGCGCCGAGCAGGGTGGTCAACACCTGGGTGGTGCCGGAGAGGGTGTCGGCGATCTGCTTGGTGTCCATGACGTTGAAGTTGTCGTCTTCGTTGTCACCGATGTGGCGGCGTTCACGCATGAGTCGTTCGATCTGGCGCTGCGCCTTATCGGAAGAAACGCCGTCCTTCACCGAGACCATCAGGGTGCGCACGTCCTGGTTGCCGGTCAGTCGCCGCTGCACGGTGCGCAGCGGCATGACGATGGTGTCGTCCTGATCCGAGCCGAATGACGACTGCCCTTTGGCGGCGAGCAGGCCGATCACCTCGCAGGAGAATTGCTTGATGCGGATCTCGCCGCCCACCGGGTTCTGCGCGCCGAACAGTTCCCTCTTTACTGTGTTGCCGATCACGCACACCGCCTTGCCGGCGCGCTCTTCCGATTCGTAGAAGACACGGCCGCCGGCCAGGCGCCAGTTGTTGGTCGTGAAGTAGTCGGCGTTGCTGCCGGTGACGGAGGTGGACCAGTTGCTGGCCTGCACCACCACCGTGACGCTCTTGTTGACCACCGGCGCCACCGCCTTGATGCCGCCGATCTGGTCGCGGATGGCTTGGGCATCTTCCACCTTGAAGTTGGCCGCGCCGGCCGAGTCGCGGCCGGGGCCAAGACGCTGGCCGGGGCGCACGATGAGCAGGTTGCTGCCGAGGCTGGCGATCTGCTGTTTCACCGCGAGGGTGGCGCCGTTGCCCAGGGTGACCATGGTGATGACCGCCGAGACGCCAATGACGATGCCCAGGGTGGTGAGGAAGGAGCGCAGCAGGTTGCGGCGGATTTCCCGCAGCGAAAGGAGGAGGGCATTCCATAGCATCAGGCGGCTCCTTCTCGTGAAGTCGCGCCAACGACCTCGAAGCTTCCCTCTCCCCCCGGGATACCGAAGGGTAGGGGCTTCATCAGAGGGGCTGGGGGTGAGGGAATGGAGGCGAGCGGCGTGCGGAGAAGGCGCTCCCTCTCCCCCGGCCCCTCCCCCGGAGGGGGAGGGGAGAAATCGCTTTCCACCAGGCCATCCTTGAACAGCACGACGCGGCGGGCGTAGGCGGCCATTTCCTGCTCGTGGGTCACCATCAGCACGGTGATGCCCAGTTCTCGGTTGAGTTGGGCGATCAGGTCCATGATCTCGTGGCTGGTGGTCGAGTCCAGGTTGCCGGTGGGCTCGTCGGCCAGCAGCACGCTGGGGCGGGTGACGATGGCGCGGGCGATGGCCACGCGCTGTTGCTGGCCGCCCGAGAGTTCCGCCGGCGTGTTGCGTTCGCGCCCTTCCAGGCCGACCTGGGCGAGCGCGGCGCGGGCGGCGGCATGCCGCGCGGCGGCGCTTTCGCCGCGATAGAGCAGCGGCAATTCGACGTTTTCCTGGGCGGACGTGCGCGCCAGCAGATTGAAGCCCTGGAACACGAAACCCAGGTAATGCCGCCGCAGCAGGGCGCGCTGTGGCCGGCTCAGGCGCTCCACATGCGTGCCGAAAAACTGGTAGGCGCCGCTGCTGGGCACATCGAGACAGCCAAGGATGTTCATCACCGTCGATTTGCCGGAACCGCTGGGGCCCATGACGGCGACGAATTCGCCACTGTCGACCGTCAGATCGACACCGCGCAGCGCCTGGAATTCGGCCTGGCCCTGGCCGTAGGTTTTGGTGATGCCTTGCAGGCGGATCAGGGGTGTGGCGCCAGTTGGTAGCGTCGGCGCCTCGCCGGCGAGTACAGGTGCCGGCGAGGCGCCGGCGCTACTTTTCGCGTTCATTTCGCAGCCGTCTCGCTGTCGCTGATGACCTGCGCGCCCGCTTCCAGCTTGCCTTCGAGTATCTCGGTCAGGCGGCCGTTGCTGACGCCGGTCTTCACCTTGACCGCCTGTGGCTGGCCGTCGCGCAGCACCCATATTTGTTTGAAGCCATCTTTGCCATTGTTATGCGCGCGCTGGTTGGCGCCGCGCGGCATGCGTGGCATGAGCATGGACATGATGCCGCCGGAGTCGGCCTTGGCTTGTGCGGGTGGGCTGAAACGCAGCGCGGCATTGGCCACAAGCAGGGCGTTTTCCCGCTTCGTGGTGGTGATTTCCGCCGTCGCGGTCATGCCCGGACGCAGGCTGAGATCGCTGTTGTCCACTTGCAGCACGGTCAGGTAGGAAACCACTCCATCCGTGGTCTGCGAGCCGAAGCGTATGCGCGCGACGCTGGCCGGGTATTTGCGGTTGGGCCAGGCATCGACACTGAAGCTGGCCGGTTGTCCGGCGCGCACCTGGCCGACATCGGCTTCGTCGACGTTGACCTGCAATTCCATCTTCGCCAGGTCTTCCGCCAGGGTGAACAGCACCGGCGCCTGCAACGAAGCGGCCACGGTCTGGCCGGGTTCCACCTTGCGCAGCAGCACCACGCCGTTGATCGGCGAGCGGATCGAGGCCTTGGACAGATTGGTCTGGTCGGAACTCAGCGTGGCCCGCGCCTGGGTGACGGCGGCCTGGGCGCTGGCCACGCTGGCCTGGGCACGCGCCAGATTGGCTTCGCCGGTTTCCAGTTCGGCCTGCGAGGGCACCTTGCCTTTGGAAAGAAACGCGACTTCCTGGAGACGGCCCAGATTGGCGAGTGCTTCCATCTCCGTGGCCTTGACTTGCTTCACCCCGGCCTCGGCGGCGAGCAGGGCGGCGCGCGACCTGGCGATCTGATCCTTGAGCTTGGAGACATCCAGGCGCGCCAGTTCCTGGCCCTTCTTCACCTGGCTGTTGTCGTCGACAAATACGCTCAGCACCGTGCCGGACAACTCGCTGCCTACATCCACCTGATTGGTGGGTTGCAGATTGCCGGTGGCGGAAACCGTGACCACCAGGGTGCCGCGTGTCGCGGCTTCGCTTAGATAGCGCGGCGCGGCGCCGTTGCCGCTGGGTTTCAGGAACCACCAGGCGAGTACTGCGGCCAGGAGCAACGCGGCGGCGAGGAGCCAGCGTCGCTTGCCGCGAGCGGGCGCGGCGGTGGCGAGGATTTGTGAGAGTTGTTCACGGTCGGTGGTCATGATCGGGTCCTATGTAGCGTCGGCGTCTCGCCGGCGAGTACGGCCAAAGACGCCGGCGAGGCGCCGGCGCTACATTTCCTCCGGCGGGGGCGTCCAGCCGCGGCCCCGTGCCGTAGGTCAGGTTGCGGCTTTAACGCTATCTGACGATCGTTCTCTCTAACTTTGAGGGGGGCGTCAGGTAGACGCTGCGCGCCAACCTGACCTACAGCGGCTATGTGAGTCATGGCTGTACCTCCCTCTGCCAGCCGCCACCCAGCGCTTTGTAGAGCTGGATCAGCGCGGTGACGCGGGCGGTGTCGGCGCTGGCGAGGTTGTCTTCGACGCTACGCAGGCTGCGCTCGCTATCGAGCACGGTCAGGAAGTCGATCAGGCCGCTGCCATAGCGTTGCCGCGCCAACAAAGCGGCGTTGCGCGCGGCAGTGGCGGCACTACCCAGGGCGTCCTGGCGCTGGCGGCTGTTGGCCAGGGCCACCAGGGCGTCTTCCACTTCCCGCAGCGCGGTGAGCAGGGTGTTTTCGTAATTCGCCAGCGCCTGTTCCTGGACGGCGTTCTGGATTGCCACCCGCTGCCGCAGGCGGCCACCGTCGAACAGGGTGCCGGCCACGCTGGCGAGCAGGGAATGGCCGAGCGCGGCGCCGCTGAACAGGCCGCCCGCGTTCAGCGCGTCGAGTCCGATGGAACCGCTGAGTTGGAAATTGGGATAGCGCGCGGCCTCGGCCACGCCGATGCGCGCGGTTTCCGCCGCCAGCTTGCGTTCCGCCGCGCGCACGTCGGGGCGGCGGCGCAGGGTGTCGGCGGGAATGCCCACGGCCAGCGCATCGGCCACCTGTGGAAGCGCGGCGACCGGTGCCAGTTGCGCATGCAGGCTGGCCGGCGCCTGGCCGAGCAGGAGGGCGATCTGATGTTCGGCCTGCGCCAGGCTGGTTTCCAGGCTGGGAATCTGCGCGCGGGTCTGCTCCCGGTTAGTGCGCGCCTGTTCCACTTCCAGGCTGCCGCTCAGCCCGGCCTGGGCGCGCCAATCGGTCAGTTGCAGGGTTTCCGACTGGCTCGCCAGATTCGCCCGCGCGATGCCCAGGCGCGCCTGGGCGCCGCGCAGTTCCACATAGTTGCGCGCCACCTCGGCCACCAGGGACACCCGCGTGTTGTCGAGGTTGGCGCCGCTGGCCTGAAGATCGGCCTCGGCCGCTTCAACGCCGCGTCGGATGGCGCCGAAAACGTCCGGCTCCCAACTGGCGTCGAAGCCCGCGCTGAACAGATCGCGCGTCGCGCCGCTGCTGGTGTTCCGGCTGCTCTTGCTCCGGCTCGCGGAGGCCGAGGCGGTCACGCTGGGGGAAGTTTCGGCGCCCGCCAGTGCGCGCCGCGCCCGCGCCTCGCGCAGGCGGGCCTGGGCGATCTTCAAGTCGGGGCTGGCGGCGAGGGCCTGGGCGACGAGCTGGTCCAGCACCGGGTCATGCAGGCGCTTCCACCACTCGGCAATGTCTTCCGCGGGCTGTGCGGCGGTGCCGCTCCACACCGCCGGAACGGGCAGGTCCGGCGCCTGGTAAGCCGGCCCGAGCGCGGCGCAACCGCCCAGCGCAAGCATCAGCGCAAGGACTGGCAGGCGGGTGGAAGGCAAAACGACGGGGTTCATGGTGGTTCCGGTCAGAAGGAAGTGTGTGCCTGTGCAGTTTCGCCGGTCGCTTTGTAAAAAGGGGAGGGCATAGGGTAAATCCGGGTAAAGGCCAGCGGCTCATTCTCCGCTGTACGCGGAAAGCAAAATGCCACTGCTCGCAGTGGCCTTCTCCATCCGATAACCGCCCCGTCGAACGGAGTCAGTCCCACCTCACTTCACCGTGACGATCTCGACCGGCCGGTTATAGATGTCCTTGCGCTTGTCATAGAGCGGGATGGTGGTGCCGCTGATGCGGTTCTTCAGCAGGTTGTCCAGATTCACGTCAGCCACCACGATCTGCTCCATGTTGGGCGTGCCCTCAGCGGCGATGCCGTCGCGGGCGAAGGGGAAATCGGACGGGGAGAGGATGCTGGCCTGGCCGTAGTGCACGCCCAGCCCTTCCACCGGCAGGCTGCCGACAGTGCTGGTCATCGCCACGTAGACCTGGTTTTCGATGGCGCGGGCATGGCAGCAGTAGCGCACGCGCAGGAAACCCTGGCGGTCATCGGTGCAGGAGGGCACGAACAGGATGTCCGCCTCCGCTTCGCTAACCATGCGCGACAGTTCGGGAAACTCGATGTCGTAGCAGATGAGGATGGCGATCTTGCCGTAGGGGGTCTGGAACAGATTCAGCTTGTCACCGTGGTCGGTGTCCCACTTCTCCCGCTCCCAGCGGGTGCGGTGGATTTTGTCCTGCTCGTACACGGCGCCGTCCGGGGTGAACAGATAGGCGGTGTTGTAGAGGCGGCCCTCGCGCAGGGTGGGGTGGGTGCCGCCGATTAGGAAAACCTTCCACTTGCGCGCCAGTTCCCGCATCAGGTCCAGGTAGCGCGGCGTGTATTCGTGCATCTCACGCACCGCGGAGTGGATATCGCTGCTGTCCATGAAGGACAGTAATTGCGTGGTGAAAATCTCCGGTAGCAGGACGAAATTGGGCTTGTAGTCGCCGGCCGCCTGCATGACGAAGCGGACTTGTTTTTCGAAACCTTGCCAGTCGTCGATCTGGCGCAGCAGGTATTGAACGGCGGCGATGCGGGCAATCACAACTTGTCTCCCTCGGGAATGATGGTGGGGCGATCGGGGTCGAATTCCGGGTTCAGCCAGACAATGAGGGAGGCATTGCCGAGGGATTCCTTGTCCTCGGGAATGTAGCCCTCGATGACGCCGCAGTAGTGGAAGCCCTCGTGCAACTGGAAGCCCAATACGGGATCGCGGAAATCGCCCCACACCACCTTCTGCGCGTACTGCTCCGGGGTGAGCGTGTCAGCGTGTTTGTGGTAACCAGGCAGGCGGCCGCAGGCGATGATGCGCTTCAGATTCATGGCCCGGCACAGCGCCTTGCGCCCCTCATAGAGCAGATGCCCGAGGCCGGAGCCGCGCAGGTCCGGGTCCACGAACACCTCGGCGCCGTAGAGCGTGCGGCCCTCCGGGTTGTGGTTGTCGAAGGTGCCGGACGCGGTGATTTCCTTCCAGGTATGTGGCCCCGCCCATTCGTCCCAGGACACGATCATCGACCCGGCGCAGCCCACCGGTCGGCCCTCCATCTCCACCATGATCTGGCCCTGGGGAAACACCTCCAACTGATTACGGAATTTCTTCTCGGTCCAATGCGGGATATAGGGATAGACCCGGCGTTGCAGCGCGATCAGCGCCGGGATGTCATCGGGGTGGGTGGGGCGGACGAGGGGGATGGGCTTGTTCATGGTGGCGATCATATATCGGCATATCTACGGAGAGGCGCCGGCGATGTTGAATCGCTGGCAGTCGGCGAAAACCGAGTCCCCCTTTCGAGAAAGGGGGAAGGCTCCATCTCAGCGCCCAGCGCGAACACAGCAAAAAAGGGCCGAATCGCTTCGGCCCTTCTTGGTACGTCGGCTGCAACCGCTCATGAACCAGCGGCACACCACCACACATGAAACACCAACGTAGGTCAGGTTGCGGCTTTATCGCTACCTGACTGCCAGCCTCGAGATCAGAGGAACAAACGTCAGGTAGCCGCCGCGCGCCAACCTGACCTACGTCATGTTGTGCACCGAGATGCAGTGCATCAGTAGCGGTAATGCTCCGCCTTGTACGGCCCGGTCTTGGGCACGCCGATGTAGGCGGCTTGCTGGTCGGTCAGTTCGGTCAGTTGCGCGTTGAGTTTGCGCAATTGCAGGCGCGCGACTTTTTCGTCCAGGTGTTTCGGCAGGGTGTAGACGCCGACCGGGTAGCGCTCCGGATGCAGGAACAGTTCGATCTGGGCGATGGTCTGGTTGGCGAAGCTGGAGGACATCACATAGGACGGGTGGCCGGTGGCGCAGCCGAGGTTCACCAGGCGGCCTTGGGCCAGCAGGATGATGCGATGGCCGTCGGGGAAGATGATGTGGTCGACCTGGGGCTTGATCTCTTCCCACTCGTACTTCTCGATGCCGGCGACGTCGATTTCGTTATCGAAGTGGCCGATGTTGCAGACGATGGCCTGGTCTTTCATTTTCGCCATGTGGTCATGGGTGATGACGTGATAGTTGCCGGTGGCGGTGACGAAGATGTCGGCCTTGTCGGCGGCGTAGTCCATGGTGACCACGCGGTAGCCTTCCATCGCGGCTTGCAGGGCGCAGATCGGGTCGACTTCGGTGACCCAGACCTGGGCGGAGAGGGCGCGCAGGGCCTGGCAGGAGCCTTTGCCGACGTCGCCGTAGCCGCACACCAGGGCGACCTTGCCGGCGACCATGACGTCGGTGGCGCGCTTGATGCCGTCGACCAGGGATTCACGGCAGCCGTAGAGGTTGTCGAACTTGGATTTGGTGACGGAGTCGTTGACGTTGATGCCGGGGAACTTGAGTTCGCCGCGCTCGTGCATCTGGTACAGGCGATGCACGCCGGTGGTGGTTTCCTCGGTGACGCCCTTGATCTCTTTCAGGCGGGTGGAATACCAGGTCGGGTCGGTCGCTACCTTGGCCTTGATGGCGGCGTAGAGGATGGTTTCTTCCTCGCTGGTCGGCTTGGCGACGACGGAGAGGTCTTTCTCGGCGCGGGCGCCCAGGTGCAGCAGCAGGGTGGCGTCACCGCCGTCGTCGAGGATCATGTTGGAGTAACCGCCGTCCGGCCACTCGAAGATGCGGTGGGTGTAATCCCAATATTCGGTGAGCGACTCGCCCTTGACCGCGTAAACGGGGACGTTCATGGCGGCGATGGCGGCGGCGGCGTGGTCCTGGGTGGAGAAGATGTTGCACGAGGCCCAGCGCACTTCGGCGCCCAGCGCGGTGAGGGTTTCGATCAGGACGGCGGTCTGGATGGTCATGTGCAGTGAGCCGGTGATGCGCGCGCCTTTCAGCGGCTGGCTGGCGGCGTATTCCTCGCGGATGGCCATGAGGCCGGGCATTTCCGTCTCGGCGATGCGGATTTCCTTGCGACCCCAGTCGGCCAGGGTCATGTCGGCGACTTTGTAGTCGGTGAACGCGTTCATTCAGTACTCCAGAAAATGAACGGGCGCGGTTGCTACTTGGATGCCGTTTCCCCGAGCCTGGCGAGCCATGCGGCTCGTCGCAGCGCCCCTCGGGACGGCGGACGATGATTAATTAAGTGGCGATGTCGGTGCCGGCGTACAAGTCTGAGATCGGCAGCGTCACGCCGACGCCGGCGAATTCCACCGTGTCGCCGGGTTCGTAGGTGATGTAGAGCCAGCGCTCAAGTCGTTCGACGGGCCGTCCCGAGAACGACTTGGCCCCCTCGGGGGGCGGCTCGTGCGCATTTCCCGAGCCGGGGGCACACTCTGTATCGCCTTGGCGGCGGTAGATCTCGACTTGTTGGGTGTCCTGGCTGATGAGGGCGTATTCCTGGAGCGAGGGCAGGTGGCGATAAGCGGCCAGTTTCTCGCGCCGGTCGGTAGCCTCGGTGGAAGGCGAGAGAACTTCCACCACCAGCACCGGGTCGCTCACAACCTGGGATTCATTGGCGGCCGTGGCCTGCTCGGAGCAGGTGACCATCACATCGGGGTAGTAGTAGGCATGGTCGCGGGCGACGTGGAGTTTCACGTCGTTCATGAAGACTTGGCAGGGCTTGCCTTTCAGGTTGGACATAAGCGTGAACAGCGTATTGGCCGTTATGCGGTTGTGCCGCAACGTGCCCCCCGACATGGCATAGGCCTCGCCTCCCACATACTCGTGGCGCAGCGGCGCCGCTTCCTCGAGGGCCAGGTATTCGGCTTCGCTCAGGGCATGTTTTTCCGCGAGTTGCATGGCGCGCTCCGTGCTGATTGCTACGCTGCTACCTTACACCCCGGCGTCAGACTTCAGCGCTTCCGCCTTGTCGGTGGCTTCCCAGGTGAATTCCGGCTCGTCGCGGCCGAAGTGGCCGTAGGCGGCGGTCTTCTGGTAGATCGGGCGGAGCAGGTCAAGCATCTGCACGATGCCCTTGGGGCGCAGGTCGAAATGCCTGGCGATCAGCTCATTCAGGTGCTCGTCGGTAATCCTGCCGGTGCCGTAGGTTTCCACCATGACGCTGGTGGGTTGGGCGACACCGATGGCGTAGGAGACCTGCACCAGGCACTTGCTGGCCAGCCCCGCCGCGACGATGTTCTTGGCGACATAGCGGGCGGCATAGGCGGCGGAACGGTCGACCTTGGAGGGGTCTTTGCCGGAGAAGGCGCCGCCACCGTGCGGGGCCGCGCCGCCGTAGGTGTCGACGATGATCTTGCGGCCGGTGAGGCCGCAATCGCCCTGCGGGCCGCCGACCACGAAGCGGCCGGTGGGGTTGACCAGATATTTGATTTCGCCCTTGATCAGTTCCGCCGGCATGACCGGCTTGATGATGTCTTCGATCACCGCTTCACGGATGGTTTCCAGGGTCATTTCCGGGGCGTGCTGGGTGGACAGCACGACGGTGTCGATGCTGTGCGGCTTGCCGTCAACGTAATGCAGGGTGACCTGCGATTTCGCGTCCGGGCGCAGCCAGGGCAGGCGGCCATCCTTGCGCAGCAGGGACTGGCGTTCCACCAGACGGTGCGCGAGGTAGATCGGCAGGGGCATCAGGGAAGGTGTTTCGTCGCAGGCGTAGCCGAACATCAGGCCCTGGTCGCCGGCGCCCTGGTTGAGGTAGTCGTCGGAAGCGCGGTCGACGCCCTGGGCAATGTCCGGGCTCTGCTTGTCGTAGGCCACCAGTACCGCGCAGCCGCGATAGTCGATGCCGTAGTCGGTGTTGTCGTAGCCGATGCGTTTGATGGTGTCGCGCGCGACGTGGATGTAATCGACGTTGGCGGTGGTGGTGATCTCACCGGCCAGCACGACCAGGCCGGTGTTGGTCAGGGTTTCGGCGGCGACGCGGGCGGTCGGGTCCTGCGCCAGGATGGCGTCGAGGATGGCGTCGGAAATCTGGTCGGCGACCTTGTCCGGGTGGCCTTCGGAAACCGATTCGGAAGTGAAGAAGTAGTCTTTGCTCATGTGAAGCTCCTGTGTGGTTCCCCATTACTGGTCGGCGTGGCCGACTCCGGGGATAAGGAGCGGACGCTTTAGCTGAATTTGTATCCCGCCCGCAATTTGTCTTTGCATTGCTGCAATTAACTCGGCGGCTGCGATAATTCTACGCAACTGCACAAATATTGGTCAAACCTGCCTTGCTTTTCTTTCTTCGTTTGTTCGCCCGGCTACCGTTGCCATTAGTTCATCTGCTGGGCGCGGGTGTCGGCCTGCTCGGGTTGCTGCGCGCGCGCCACCGCCAGATTGTCAAAGAACATCTGCACGCGGCGGGCTATGGCGGGGCCGGCATGCTGCTGGCGGCATCGGCGGAATTGGGCAAGGGCTTGCTGGAACTGGTTCCCGTCTGGCTGCGCCCCTACGATCAGATTCTCGGCTGGGTGCGCGAAGTGCGCGGCTGGGAACATATGGAAACCGCACTCGCGCGCGGCAAGGGGGTCATCGTGTTGGGGCCGCATCTCGGTTGCCTGGAACTGGCCGGCCTTTATCTCGCCAGCCGTCTGCCGATCACCGCCTTGTATCGCCGGCCACGCCAGGAATGGGTACACGACATGATGCAAAATGGTCGCAACCGAGGCCAGGCGCACATGGTGGAACCCGATCTCAGGGGCGTGCGCGCCCTGCTCACCGCGCTGAAACGCAATCAGGCCGCCTGGGTGTTGCCGGACCAGACCGCGAATTCCGGCGAGGGCCAGTGGATGCGCCTGTTCGGACGCTGGGCCTATATGCCCACCCTACTTTACCGCCTGCAATCGTCCACCGCCGCCACGCCGTTGGTGTTCGCCTGCGAGCGGCTGTCCTGGGGGCGCGGCTATCGCCTCTGGATCGAGCCCTTGCCGGAATTGCCGCCGGACCCGGCCCTGGCCGCGCCCCTGGTCAACGGCTGCATCGAGGGGCTGATTCGGCGCTTCCCGGCGCAATATCTGTGGAGCTACCGCCTCTACCGCCGCCCGCACATCGACATGCCACCGACGCCGGACGAGGTTCAGCCATGAGGCAATTGGGGATCGGCCTGCTCTGGCTGCTCTGGCGTCTGTTGCCGGCGCGCGCGCTGGGCTGGCTGGGCGAGTTGCTGGGCATGGCACTCTACCCGCTGGCCGGCCGCCGCCGCCGCATCGGTCTGACCAACCTGCGCCTGTGTTTCCCGGAACTGGAGGAGGCGGCGCGGGTGCGTTTGCTCAAACGCCACCTGCGCGCCCTCGGTCGCGCCACCTTGCAGGAAACGGTGTCGTGGTGGGGCAGCCGAGACGAGGTGGAACGCCTCACCCGCTTCGAGGGCACGGAACATCTGGCGCCGCACCTGGGCAAGCCGGTGATCTGGCTGGCGCCGCATTTTGTCGCCCTCAACATCGGCGGCGTGAGGGTGACTGCGTCCTACGCGCCTATCGTCTCGATGTACGCCACGATCAAGAACCCGATCATCAATCGCCTGATGCTGCGCGCGCGTACCCGTTTCGGGCGAGACGGCGTGCAATCCGAGATGTATTCGCGCGACGACGGCATCAAGCCGGTGCTGCGCGCGATCAAGAAAGGGCGACCGTTCTATTACCTGCCTGACATGGATTACGGCGCGCGCGACGCCGTCTTCGTACCTTTCTTCGGTACCCCGGCGGCCACCATCACCGGCCTCTCACGCATCGCCCGCGCCAGCGGCGCCGTGGTGGTGCCGTGTATCACCCGGCAGGAGGAGGGCGGCTGTGTCACCCGCTTCTACCCGGCCTGGGAGAGCTTTCCCACAGACGATGTGGAGGCCGATACCCGGCGCATGAACGCCTTCATCGAAGAACGCATCCGCGAGATTCCCGAGCAGTATTTCTGGCTGCATAAACGCTTCAAGACACGCCCGACTGGTGAGGCCAGCTTGTATGAATGAAATCGAAATTGCCCCTGTGCGCCTGAATGAGGCCGAAGCCGTGGTGGACCTGGCCGGCCGTGTTTGGCGCGCGCATTACCCCGGCATCATCACGCCGGACCAGATCGAATACATGCTGGCGCAACGCTACCGGCCGGTGCTGGTGCGCCAGTTCATCGCCCGTGGTGACCTCTGGCTGGCGGCGCGGGTGGCAGGGGTGCTGGTCGGCTTCGCTCATGGGCACCCCCTCACCGAGGAAGACTACAAACTCGACAAGCTCTATGTGGACCTCGACTGGCAGCGCCAAGGCATCGGCGGCAAGCTGATCGACGCATTGGCCGCGCGCGTCATCAGCCAGGGCTTCAGCCGCCTGGTGTTGCGGGTGAACCGGCAGAATCAGAACGGCATCCACGCCTATCTCAAACACGGCTTCACGGTGGCCACCATCCACCTGGAAGACATCGGCAATGGCTTCATCATGGATGACTACGTCATGACCAAGGAACTCGTATGAACTTTCAAAACCCCGGCCCCGAAGACCTCAAAGCCTTGCTGACGCGGGTGAAGACCATCGCCGTGGTCGGCCTCTCGCCGAAGCCGGATCGACCCAGTTTCAGCGTTTCCCAAGCCATGCAGCGTCTCGGCTACCGCATCATCCCCGTGCGCCCGGCGTTGGCTGAAGTGCTGGGCGAAAAGGCCTACGCGAAACTGGCGGATATTCCCTTCCCGGTGGACCTGGTCAACGTCTTCCGCGAAGCCGCCGCCATCCCCGGCGTGGTGGAAGAAACGCTGGCCATCCATGCCCCGGCGATCTGGATACAGGAAGGCATCGTCCACGACGCGGCGGCGGAAAAAGCCCGCGCCGCCGGCCTCACCGTGGTGATGGATCGCTGCATCTGGAAGGACTACATGCGCTACATGCCTGGATAATCCGCCCATGAAACTCAAGTTCAGCAAAATGCAGGGCGCCGGCAACGATTTCGTCGTGCTCGACGGCATCAATCAGCGCATCGACCTTACCCCGGCGCAATACCAGGTCCTCGCCGACCGCCACTTCGGTATCGGCTGCGACCAGATATTGCTGGTTGAACCCGCCACCCGGCCCAACTGCGATTTCCGCTACCGCATCTTCAATGCCGACGGCGGCGAAGTGCAGCAATGCGGCAACGGCGCGCGCTGCTTCGCGCGCTTCGTGGTGGAACAGGGGCTGACGGCGAAGCAGGAAATCCGCGTCGATACCGCCGCCGGCGTCATCGTCCCGCGCCTCGAAGACGACGGCCAGGTCACCGTCGACATGGGGCCGCCGCGCTTCGAACCGGCGGAAATCCCCTTTGTCGTCGCCGAGCAGGCGCTTACCTACGTGATCGACGTCGACGGCGAGCCGATCGAAATCTCCGCCCTCTCGATGGGCAACCCGCACGCCGTGCGCGTGGTCTGCAACGTGGACGCCGCGCCGGTTCAGGAACTGGGCGCCAGGATCGAACGCCACCCGAGCTTCCCGCAACGGGTCAATGTCGGCTTCATGCAGGTCATCCACCGCCGCGAGATCAAGCTGCGCGTATTCGAGCGCGGCGCCGGCGAAACCCTCGCCTGCGGCACCGGCGCCTGCGCCGCCGTGGTCGCCGGCATCACTCGCGGCCTGCTCGACGGCGCCGTGCAAGTTCACACCCGTGGTGGCGACCTCTCCATCCGCTGGGCCGGCATCGGCCACAACGTCTTCCTCACCGGCCCGGCCGTCACCGTTTTCCAAGGCGAGCTTGTGCTGTGAACGAGGTTGCGGAGGCGCGATCTCTCCACGAGGAATCAGGTAGTGTGCGTAGCAATTGGCGTCTCGCCTTCATTTTCGATGGTGAGAATGTCTTACTTGTTGCTTACCAGGACGACTAGGGGCGCATGATGGGCCGCATGCTCAAACCTCCTCACCCCGGTGACACGCTGCGCGAAGACATCCTCCCGGCGTTGGGCTTGTCCGTCACCGAGGCCGCGCGCCAGATCGGCATTACCCGCACCGCGTTATCCCGCATCCTCAACGGCCATGCCGGCATCTCCCTGGAAATGGCTCGGCGCATCGAGGCCTGGCTGGGATCGGAACGCGGTGGCCGTGCGGAACTCTGGCTGGGCCTGCAAATGGATTACGACTATGGCAAGCAAAACAGCGTCCCGCGCCCGTAGTGAAGTAGTGGCTATTGGCACCAGGCTCGCTTAATCCAAGGCCAAACTGGCGAAATGCCTTGACCATCCCCATGACCTTCACCCATCCGACACTTTTCAGCCACCCCAGCGCCCCACCCCGCCGCGCTGCTCCAACGCCCGCCCATCGCTCCGCCCTCGGCCAGTTCATGTCGCCGCCTGGTGTGGCGCGCTTCATTGCTTCCTTGTTTCCCAATGTCGACAAGTCAACCTGCCGCCTGCTCGATGCCGGCGCCGGAATGGGGGCGTTGTCGGCGGCGTTTCTGGAGCGGTGCGTGGCGGGGGAACTGGAGTTCACGTCACTCGCGGTGGATGCCTATGAGTTCGATGAAGTTTTGCTCGATGGCCTGCGCGAGACCTTGGTGGGATATGCGGGCCGGTTGCCGCTGTCGGCGCGGGTGTTGTCGGGGGATTTCGTCGAGCAGGCGGTATCCAGTCTGGGTTTGTGGGGCGGGCCGCGTTATAGCCATGCCATCCTGAATCCGCCCTACAAGAAGATTCAGTCCCACTCCCGCCATCGTTTACTGCTGCGCCAGGCGGGGATCGAGACTTCAAATATGTATTCGGCCTTTGTCGCGCTGGCTTTGGCGCTGCTGGAGGACGGCGGACAGTTGGTGGCGATCATTCCTCGGAGTTTCTGCAACGGGCCCTATTTCCGGCCGTTTCGAAATTTTCTATTAGCGCGCGCGGCGATACGGCACATCCATCTGTTCGCGGCGCGCGACCAGGCTTTCAAGGCGGACGGGGTGTTGCAGGAGAACCTGATCCTGCGTCTGGAGCGCGGCGCGATTCAGGGGCCGGTGACGGTGTCCACGTCCACCGACGACAGCTTTGCCGATTATCTTGAACACGTTCACCCCTTCGAGCGCATTGTCGTACCGGGCGATCCCGAGCGTTTCATCCACATACCCATTTCGCCGGAGGCGCCCGCGCATGAGGCTTTGCCAGGTCTTGATCACAAATTGGCTGCCTTGGGGCTGGAGGTTTCCACCGGGCCAGTGGTGGATTTCCGCTTACGTGACTGGCTGCGCGATCAACCGGGGCCGGATACCGTGCCGCTGCTCTACCCCGGCCATTTTCGCGCGGGCCGTCTGGTCTGGCCGCTGGCGGATGCGCGCAAGCCCAATGCCATCGTCCAACATGATGAGACCGCGAAATGGCTTTATCCCTCCGGTTGCTATTGCGTGACTCGGCGCTTGTCTTCCAAGGAGGAGAAGCACCGCATCGTCGCGGGCGTGGTGGACCCGGCGCTGCTCCCGGGCGCTTCCGCGCTGGGTTTCGAGAACCATCTCAACGTGTTCCATCAGGGCCGTCACGGTTTGCCCGAGTTGCTGGTGCTGGGCCTGGCGGCTTTCCTCAACAGCGGCATCGCGGATGCGCAGTTCCGCCGCTTCAACGGCCACACCCAGGTCAACGCCACCGATTTGCGCCGCATGGTCTATCCCAACCGCGACCTGTTGTTCGAATTGGGCGCATGGGCGAAGACGCGGGGTGATCGGGTATTGGCCGAGGTGGATGACAAACTGGAGACCCTGCTGGCATGAGCGACCATCCCCACATCGAGGCGGCCCTCGCTATCCTCGCCACGCTGGGTCTGCCAAGGGCGCAGCAAAACGAGCGTTCCGCCCTCTGTCTGTTGGCATTACTGGGCCTCACGCCGGAATTGGCCTGGGCCAAGGCGAGCAATCCATTAATGGGTATCACGCCGATGATGGATTTCAGCCGCGCGTATTACGGCAAGCACTACGCGCCCAATACCCGAGAGACTTTTCGTCGTCAGACCATGCACCAGTTCGTCGCTGCGGGCATCGCGCTGTACAACCCGGACAACCCCGCGCGCCCGGTGAACAGCCCCAAAGCGGTCTACCAGATCGAGCCGGAGGCCTTGGCGCTGTTGCGAGCTTTTGGCTCGCGTGCTTGGAAACGCAAACTGGAAAGCTATCTGTCCAGCCGCGAGGGCCTGGCCGCGCATTACGCAAAACCGAGGGAGGCGGTGTGCATCCCGGTGCGTATCACCGAAGGCAAACAGATACGCCTGAGCCCCGGCGAACACAGCGCCCTGATTAAGGCCATCGTCGAAGAATTCGCCTCCCGCTTTGTGCCGGGTGGAGCCTTGATCTATGCCGGCGACACTGGGGAAAAGTGGGGCTATTTCGCCGATGTGGCTTTGCGCGGCCTGGGCGTGCGGGTGGACGCGCACGGCAAGATGCCGGATGTGGTGATTCACGATACGAAGCGTGATTGGTTGATTCTGGTGGAGGCCGTGACCAGCCACGGGCCGGTGGATGGCAAGCGCCACGATGAACTGGCGCGATTGTTCGCGGCTTCGAGCGCGGGTCTGGTATTCGTCACCGCCTTTCCGACCCGTGCGCTGATGGCTCGCTATGTTTCTGAAATCGCCTGGGAAACCGAGGTTTGGGTGGCGGACGCGCCGACGCATCTGATCCATTTCAACGGCTCGCGTTTTCTGGGTCCTTATCAGTAGTATTCGCAAGTCCGTCCGGGATGTGACGCATAACTCCCGCTTTTCTCCCCCTTTTCAAGCTCACTCCTATGAACATCTCCCCCGAACAGATCAGCGAATTCCTCAAGCTCAACCCGGAGTTTTTCCAGGGCCATCCTGAACTCCTGACCGAGATCACCGTGCCGCACCCTTACAGTGGGCAGGCGATTTCTCTGGGCGAGCGGCAGGTGCTGGCGCTGCGCGACAAGTCGCGCGGGTTGGAAATCAAGTTGCGCGAGTTCATCCAGTTCGCCGAGGAGAACGACGCCATCGGCGATAAGCTGCACAAGCTGTCGTTGGACCTGATGCGCGCCAAGACCCTCGAAGCCGCCTTGCAGTCGTTTTACCTGGACTTGTCGGAGAGTTTCTCGGTGCCGCACACCGTCGTGCGCATCTGGACCGCCAATGCGCCGGATATGCCGGAATTTGCCAAGGTCAGCGTGGACATCCAGGTGCTGGTCGAGGGGTTGAACCAGCCGCAATGTGGTTCCGATGTGCCGGATGAAGTGCGCGCCTGGTTCGGCGAGGTGGGCGCGCATCAGAAGTCCTTCGCGCTGGCGCCGCTCAAGGAAGGCAACCTGACCGGACTCATGGTGCTGGCCTCGGAGGACAACAAGCGCTTCTATCCGGAAATGGGCACCCTCTACCTGACCTGGCTGGCACAACTGGCCGGCGCCGCCTGCGCTCGCTTCGTTTGAACCTCATCTGAGCCCCGCAACGGGGCTCAGCGCAATCGCCGGAGCGGCTGCGGCCGTCTCCACCGATTCGCCCGCATTTTTTCCCCACTTCGCCTTGCAACTTAAAGTGAAGCTTTAAGTTGCATCCCTAGGTTGCTCATTCGAAACGAACATTCGAGTGCGTTGACTGTCTTTCGTAAGTCCTTGACCCAATTGAAATTTTTCCCATTTCGTCCTTGACGGTGGGGATTTGTGTTCTCTATAGTGGGGATCAGTGGGATTTAGTGTGGATTGGTGTCGCTAAGTGGACCACGGAGGAGAGCACAAAGCATGTTTACGGGATCAACGCAGATGGCGCTGGACGGGAAGGGTCGCTTGGCCATTCCCGCGCGCTTGCGTGAGCGTCTGGCCGGGGTTTGCGGCGGGCATCTCGTATTGACGGCCGACCCGACCAGCGGTTGCCTGCTGCTCTACCCGTTTCCCGAGTGGGAAAAAGTCGCCGCCAAGCTCAACGCACTGCCCAGCCTGGACCCCATCGCCAAGGAGTTGAAGCGTCTGGTGATCGGTTCGGCCGAGGAAGTGGAGGCGGACAGCGCCGGCCGGATTCTGGTTTCGCCCATGCTGCGCCGCTTCGCCAAGCTGGAAAAAAGCGTGGCGCTGGTCGGCCAGGGCGAGAAGTTCGAGCTTTGGGACGATGCCGCCTGGCAAGGCCGGCTTGAACAAGCCGCGCACTTTCCCGAACAACTGGCGGTGGCCGCGCGTGACGGCACCTTGTCCGAAGGCCTCAAAGGCTTTTCTCTGTGAGCGCGGGGACAGCGCATGCCCGGCGCCGGGCCGACCCAAGCCGGGCATTGCTCCCCCTCGGGGGGCCGCGAACGGACGAGAGCGTGGGGGCTCATGTCTCGGTCCTGCTGGAAGAAGCCGTCGCGGCGATGAATCTTCAGCCGGACGGGGTTTATGTGGATGCCACCTTCGGCCGTGGCGGCCACAGCCGGGCGATTCTGGAGAAGCTGGGGCCGCAAGGCCGGCTGATCGCGCTGGATCGCGATCTCGCGGCGGTGGCGGTTGGGAATGCGCTGGACGATGCGCGTTTTCGCATGGTCCATGCGCCGTTCTCGGAGTTGGCCGAGGCTCTGCGCGCGGCGGGTGTGCTGGAAGTGGATGGGGTGTTGTTCGATCTGGGGGTGTCCAGCCCGCAGTTGGACGAGGCCGAGCGGGGCTTCAGTTTTCGTTTCGATGCTCCTTTGGACATGCGCATGGACACCAGCCGGGGCATGACCGCCGCCGAGTGGTTGAACCAGGCACCGGTAGAGGAGATTGCCCAAGTTGTCAGGGACTATGGCGAAGAGCGGTTTGCTAGGCAGGTTGCGCGGGCGATTGCGCAAGCAAGAACGGAGTCGCCGATCACGAGTACCCGCCAGTTGGCTGTCGTCGTCGCCGGAGCCGTGCGCACCCGCGAACGCGGCCAGGACCCGGCGACGCGCACGTTTCAAGCTGTGCGGATTTTCATTAACCGCGAGCTTGAAGAGATTGAACAGGCGTTGCCGCAAGCCGCGGCCTTGCTGAAGACGGGCGGACGCCTGGTGGTGATCAGTTTTCATTCTCTGGAAGATCGAATGGTGAAGCAGTACATGCGCCGCGAATCCCAGGGCGAGCAGATGCCGCCCGAGATTCCCGTGCTCGCCGCCGATCTGCGCGGCGGCTGCTTGCGCCTGGTCGGCCGGGCGGTGAAGCCTTCCGATAGTGAATCCAGGGGGAACCCGCGCGCGCGCAGCGCGACCATGCGGGTGGCCGAGCGCACGGGGGTGCCATGGTCAAGCTGAACATGATCCTGGTCGCGGCCCTGGTCGCCTGTGCCCTCACCGTCGTCTCGGCGCGCCACCAGGCGCGCAAATTGTTTATAGCGTTGCAGTCGGAACAGGCCCGCGCCCGCGCCCTGGATGTGGAATGGGGCCAGTTGCAACTTGAGATATCCACCTGGCTGATGCACAACCGGGTGGAAGAAGTGGCGCGCGACCGCCTGAAAATGGCGATTCCCGGACCCGGGCGCATCTATGTGCTGCATGCACAGTCCGGAGCGCGGCCATGAGCGTTCCGCGCAAATCCCACACCATGCTGCACCTGGACCTGCAACGCTGGCGCATGCGCCTGACCCTGGCGCTGTTGTTCGGTGGCTTCGCCGCGCTATCGGTGCGCGCGGTCTATCTGCAAGCCTGGCATAACGATTTCCTCAACGAGGAAGGCGAAAAGCGGGTGCAGCGCGTGGCGCCCATCCCGGCCTATCGCGGCGTGATCAGCGACCGCAGGGGCGAGCCGGTGGCGGTGAGCACGCCGGTGGAAACCATCTGGGTGAATCCGCGCCAGGCCGACGCCAGCCCGGAACAGATCAAGGCGCTGGCCACGATTCTGGAGCGCGATCCGAAACAGTTGGCACATGTTTTCGCCGACAAGAGCAAAGGCTTCGTCTATCTGGAGCGACAGCTCGAACCGCCCAAGGCGAGGCAGATCATGGCGCTTAATCTGGCCGGCGTGTTTAGCAAGCCGGAATACCGCCGTTACTACCCGGCCGGCGAGGTCATGGGGCATGTCCTGGGCATCACCAATCTGGATGACAAGGGCCAGGAAGGCGTCGAACTGGCCTTCCAGTCCTGGCTGGCGGGCGAGGCCGGCGCGCAGCGCGTGGTGCGTGACCGTCTCGGCAACGTGGTGGAAGTGCTGGAGCAGATCAAGCCGCCCAAGCCGGGGCGCGATCTGGTGCTGAGCCTGAATCAGCACATCCAGTATCTGGCTTATCGCGAGCTTTCGGATGCCGTGACCAAGCACAATGCACGCGCCGGTTCCGTGGTGGTGCTCGACGCGCGCACCGGCGAAATCCTGGCGCTCGCCAACACCCCCAGCTTCAACCCCAACAGCCGCGCCACCTACCGCCCGGAGGGGCTGCGCAACCGCGCGGTCACCGATGTGTTCGAGCCCGGCTCCACCATGAAACCCTTGCTGGTTTCGGCCGCTCTGGATGCCAAGGTGGTGTCCCCGGAAACCACCATCGATACCGGGCCGGGCTGGTTCATCGTCGGCGACAAGAAAATCACCGATACCCATGCCAAGGGTGTGCTCAGCGTTTCCCAGGCGATCCAGGTGTCCAGTAACGTGGCCGCCGCCAAGATCGCCCTGGAAATGCGCGGCGAGGACTACTGGCGCCTGCTCACCCGCGCCGGCCTCGGCGCGCCGCCGCAGTCCGGCCTGCCCGGCGAGGTCAACGGCCGCCTGCGCCCATTCGCCTCCTGGCGGCCGATTGAAAAAGCCACCATGGCTTACGGCCACGGCCTCTCGGTCAGCCTGTTGCAACTGGCGCACGCCTATACCGCCTTCGCCAACCAGGGCGTCATGCCCGCGCTCACCACCCTGCGTCGCGAAGGCGCGGCAACCGGCGTGCGCGTGATGTCGGCGGACGCGGCGAACAAGGTTTTGGCCATGCTGGAACTGGTTACCCAGAACGGCGGCACGGCGCCGATGGCGCGCGTGGCCGGCTACCGCGTCGGCGGCAAGACCGGCACCGCGCACAAGTTCAAGTTGAGCGGCGGTGGCTACGAGTCGGACAAGTACGTCAGTTCCTTCGTCGGCCTGGCGCCCGCCTCCAATCCGCGCCTGGTGGTGGCGGTGATGATCGATGAGCCGGGTGGCCACGATTACTACGGCGGCCTGGTTGCCGCTCCGGTGTTCTCGCGCGTCATGGCCGGGGCGCTGCGCTTCATGGCGGTGCCGCCGGACACTCGTTTCGACAGCGACAGCGCCCCCCCGGGCGAAGCGCCTGTGATCGCGGAGTCGGTGTGATGGATTTCGGATCTCGGATTTCGGATTTCGGATTTGACGCGGCCGCCGTGGTCGCCCAGTTGCGCGCCCTCGTGCCCGGCGCGCGCGGCATGAGCGCCGATAGCCGCCGCGTCGGCGCGGGCGACGTGTTCCTCGCCTTCCCCGGCGGCGCCCATGACGGCCGTGACCACATCGCCGCCGCGATACACGCCGGCGCCGCCGCCGTGCTGTGGGAGCCGGACAACCATGTCTGGAACGACGGCGAGATCGCCAATCTGCCCGTGGCCAACCTCAAGGAACAGGCCGCCAGCCTCGCCGCCGCCTGGTATGCGAACCCCTCGCAACATCTCTGGATCACCGGCATCACCGGCACCAACGGCAAGACCTCGGTGGCGCACTGGCTCTCCGCCGCCTGGACCACGCTGGGGCGCAAGACGGCGGCCATCGGCACCATCGGCAACGGCTTTCCCGGAGAGCTTCGGGTAGCCAGCCACACCACGCCGGACGCTGTCAGCCTGCAAGCCTTGCTGGCTGACTACCGCGAAGCCGGCGCGGGCGGCGTGGCGATGGAGGTTTCCTCGCACGGACTGCATCAAGGGCGCGTCGCCGGCGTGGCGTTCGATGTCGCGGTGCTGACCAATCTGACGCAAGACCATCTCGATTACCACGGCGACATGGCCAGCTATGCCGCCGCCAAGGCGCGCCTGTTCGCCTGGCCCGGCCTGAAATGGGCGGTGCTCAACGCTGATGACGAACTCGGCGCCAGCCTGGAGCAACAACTGCGCGGCGGCGCCACCCGGGTCCTTAGCTACGGTTTGGAGCGGCCCGATGCCAACATGCACGCCCTCGTAGCGCAGGCGTCCCGCCTGCATTCAGCGCTAGGTGCAGGCGAGGACGCCTGCGCTACAGCCGGCCAGGGCGGCGATCTCCGCGCGAAAATCCTGCGCGCCGACCGCAATGGCCTGCGCATGGAAATCGTCACCCCTTGGGGCATGGGTGAACTGGTCAGCCCGCTGCTCGGCGAATTCAATGCCTACAACCTGCTCGCCGCCCTGGCCGCGTTGTTGGCTGGCGATGTGCCGCTGGCCGATGCGCTGGCCGCGCTGGCAAAGGTCGAAGCCGTACCCGGTCGGATGCAGAGCGTGAACGGCGAAGCCGGCGAGCCGACCGTGATCGTCGACTTTGCCCACACCCCGGACGCGCTGGAAAAGGTGCTGGCCGCCCTGAAGCCGCTCACCAAAGGCAAGTTGATTTGCGTGTTCGGCTGTGGTGGTGGCCGCGACACGGCGAAGCGTCCGTTGATGGGCGCGGCGGTGGCGGCGCGCGCCGATGTCGCCATCGTTACCAGCGACAACCCGCGCAATGAAGACCCGGCCCACATCATCGCCGACATCCTCGCCGGCATGCCGCCCGGCCAGGACGCCATCGTCGATCGTCGCGCCGCGATCCACAAAGCCATTCAATCCGCCGGCCCGGAAGACATCGTCGTGTTGGCCGGCAAGGGGCATGAGCCTTACCAGGAAAGCAACGGCGTGAGAGTCCCGTTCTCGGATAGGGAAGAAGCGCAAAAAGCGCTATCAGAAAGGAAGCAACGTGCATCTACATGAAGCCGCCCAGGCCCTCAACGCCAGCGCAGTCGGCGCCGACGTGGCGCTGGGAGCCGTCTCCAGCGATACCCGCGATCTGCCGCCGGGCTGCCTGTATGTGGCGCTGAAAGGACCGCGCTTCGACGGCCATGCCTTTGCCGCGAAGGCGTTGGAAAGCGGCGCCGCCGCGGTAATGGTGGCGGCAAGTGCCGGACTGAACATCACACCCGCGCTGTTGGTGGAAGACACCCGTATCGGCCTCGGCCAGCTCGCCGCCTGGCACCGTTCGCGCATGCCGGCGAAGTTGGCCGCCATTACCGGCAGCAACGGCAAGACCACGGTGAAGGAAATGCTCGCCGCCATCCTCGCCGCCGAGGCGGGAGAAAACGCGGTGCTGGCCACCGCCGGCAATCTCAACAACGACATCGGCATGCCGCTCACCTTGCTGAGGCTGACACCGGCGCACCGTTACGCCGCCATCGAGATGGGCATGAACCATTCCGGCGAGATCGACTACATGACTCGCCTCGCCCGCCCCGACGTGGCCCTGGTCAACAATGCCCTGCGCGCCCACCTGGAAGGCCTCGGCAGCGTCGAGGCCGTGGCGCGCGCCAAGGGCGAGATTTACGCCGGCCTGAAAGAGGACGGCATCGCCATCATCAACGCCGATGACCCGCACGCCGAGTTGTGGCGCGGCCTGGCGGGCGAGCACAAGGTATTGAGCTTCGGTTTCGCGGAGAGCGCCGCCGTGCGCATCCACGCGGCGTCCGGTGAACGGGCCGCCTACCTCGACACCCCCGTCGGCCGCGTCGAAACCACGTTGCAGGTTCCCGGCGAACACAACCTGCGCAACGCCGCCGCCGCCACCACCGCCGCGCTGGCGCTGGGTGTCGCGGCGGACGCCGTGGCGCGCGGCCTGGCGGCTTACAGCGGCAGCAAGGGCCGTCTGCAAGCGCATCCCTGCATCCTTGGCGCCACCCTGATCGACGACACCTACAACGCCAATCCCGACTCCGTGCTCGCCGCCATTCAGGTGCTGGCCGCGCGGCCGGGCAAGCGCATTCTGGTGCTGGGCGACATGGGTGAACTGGGGCCGGATACCGCCGCGCTGCATCGCGAAGTCGGTGAGCGCGCCCAAGCCGCCGGCATCGACCGCCTGCTCTGCCTGGGCGAAATGTCACTCAACTCGGTGCAGGGATTTGGCCAGGGGGCGATGCACTTCGAGCGCATCGAGGAAATGCTGGCGGAAATCGAATGCGCCCTTGGCGCGGACGTGACCGTGCTGGTGAAGGGTTCCCGCTTCATGAAAATGGAACGGGTGGTGCGGTCGTTCATGGAGAACCAGACATGCTCCTGATGCTCGCCAAGTGGATCGGCCATGACATCCGCCTGTTCAACGTCTTCAACTACATCACCCTGCGCGCGGTGCTGGCGGCGCTGACCGCGTTGCTCATCTCCTTCGTCGTCGGGCCCTGGATGATCCGCAAGCTCACCCACCTGAAGGTCGGCCAGCCGGTGCGCGACGATGGCCCGCAAACCCATCTGATCAAGGCCGGCACGCCGACCATGGGCGGCGCGCTGATCCTCGCCTCGGTGGCCATCACCACGTTGTTGTGGGCGGATCTCACCAACCAGTACGTTTGGATCGCCCTGTTTACCCTGGTCGGCTTCGGCGGCATCGGCTGGGTCGATGACTGGCGCAAGGTTGTCGAAAAAAATCCCAAGGGTCTGGCTTCGCGCTGGAAATATTTCTGGCAGTCGCTGATTGGTATCGCGGTGGCGGGCTGGCTGGCCTGGTCCGCGCATCTACCGGCACAGACCGAACTGATCGTGCCCTTCTTCAAGAACATCGTGATGCCGTTGGGTGTGGTGGGCTTCGTGCTGCTGGCCTACTTCGTCATTGTCGGCACCAGCAACGCGGTGAACCTGACTGACGGCGCCGATGGCCTCGCCATCCTGCCCACCGTGATGGTGGCGGGCGCCCTGGCCATCTTCTCCTACGTGGCCGGCCACGCCGTGTTCTCCAAATATCTGGGTCTGCCGCACATCCCCGGCGCGGGCGAGCTGGTGGTGTTCTGCTCCGCCCTGGTGGGCGCGGGGCTGGCCTTTCTCTGGTTCAACGCCTATCCGGCCGAGGTATTTATGGGCGACGTCGGCGCGCTGGCCCTGGGCGCGGCCTTGGGCGTGGTGGCCGTGATCGTGCGTCAGGAAATCGTGCTGTTCATCATGGGTGGCGTGTTCGTCGCCGAAACGGTGTCGGTGATGTTGCAAGTGGGTTCATTCAAGTTGCGCGGCAAACGCGTGTTCCTCATGGCGCCGATCCATCACCACTTCGAGAAGAAGGGCTGGAAGGAAACCCAGGTGGTGGTCCGTTTCTGGATCATCAGCATGATTCTGGTGTTGATCGGCCTTTCGACGCTGAAACTGAGATGAACACGTCCATCGTCCCGCGCAGTAGCGAATTTCAGGGTCGCAAGGCTCTAGTGGTCGGCCTCGGCGATACCGGCGCGGCCTGCGTGCGCTGGCTGCTGGAACACGATGCCCAGGTGCGTGGCACGGACACCCGCGACGAGCCGCCGCATGCGCAACATCTGCGCGAGGCTTTCCCGGAAGTGGCGCTGACGTTGGGTGGATTCGAACCGGCGGATTTCGACTGGGCCGATCTCATCGTCGCCAGCCCCGGTGTCGCCCTGGCCACGCCGGAACTGTGCGCCGCGATCGAGGCGGGCAAGGAAGTGGTGGGCGACGTGGAACTGTTCGCCCGCGCTGTTCGGGGCAGCCAGGCCAAAATCATTGCCATCACCGGTTCCAATGGCAAGAGCACGGTCACCAGCCTGGTCGGCCACTTGTGCGCGGCCGTGGGTCTGGAAACCGTGGTGGCCGGCAACATCGGCTTGCCGGTGCTGGAGGCGCTGGAAAACCGCGAGACCTTTGGCCGCGACCCCGATGTGTGGGTGCTGGAACTGTCCAGCTTCCAGTTGGAAACCACCTCCAGCCTGCATCCCGACGCCGCGACCGTGCTCAATATTTCGCAGGACCACATGGATCGCTACGCCGACCTGAGCGACTACGCGGCGGCGAAAACGCGGGTGTTCGGGATTTCGGATGTCGGATTTCGGATGTCGGATGTGCCCGACTGTATCCAGGTGCTGAATCGCGACGACCCGATGGTCATGGCGATGGCGCTGACGGGGCGCGCGCAATGGACGTTCGGTTTGCTCCCTTCCCAGCCGGGGGAGGGCCGGGAGGTGGGGTATTTCGGCCTCACCACCCGCAAGGAACGCCTCTGGCTGTGCGAGGGCGACGAAGCCCTGTTGCCGGTGGACAAGCTGCCCATCGCCGGGCTGCACAACGCCGCCAACGCGCTGGCGGCGCTGGCGCTGTGCCGCGCCATCGGCCTGCCCTATGCCGGCCTGATTCCGGCGCTTAAAACCTTCGAGGGTTTGCCACACCGCGTGCAGCGCGTGGCCGAGGTGGCGGGGCGCGCCTTCTATGACGATTCCAAGGGCACCAACGTCGGCGCAACCGCCGCCGCCTTGCACGGGTTCACCGTCCCGGTGGTGCTGATCGCCGGGGGCGACGGCAAGGGCCAGGATTTTTCCCCGCTCAGGGAAGCGGTAATGCATGCCCGCGCCGTGGTGCTGATCGGACGCGATGGGCCGCTGCTGGCGGAAGCCATTGGCGACGCCGCGCCGGTATTCCGGGCGGAAACCATGGAAGAGGCCGTGAACGTGGCCTTCCAGCTCTCTCAGCCGGGCGATGCGGTGTTGTTGTCGCCGGCCTGCGCCAGTTGGGACATGTTCCGCAATTACGCGCACCGCGCCGAAGTTTTCGTCGCCGCCGTGGAAGTGTTGAAAGCCGTGGGTGGAGAGTGCCGCCGCCAGCAGGAGAGGCGAATCCGTAGCGCCACGACATTGAGCGAAGAGCGGCGCCGCCGCGAACGCCGCAGGATGCAGCATGTTTCATAACGCGGCCCTCAAGCGCACGGCGCTGACGCCTTATGACTGGGGCCTGGTGTTCGCCGCCACCGGTTTGCTGGTGATCGGCCTGGTGATGGTGTTCTCGGCGTCGGCGACCGTGGCCGAGGCCAAATCCAGCGCGCACGAGCACACCTATTACCTGCTGCGCCATGCCGTTTACATGATCATCGGCCTGGCCGCCGGTTATGCCGCTTTCCAGGTGCCGACCCCGCTCTGGCAGAAGTTGGCGCCGGGCCTGTTCATCGCCGGCGCGGTGCTGCTGCTGCTGGTGCTGATTCCCTTCATCGGCAAGATGGTGAACGGCAGCCAGCGTTGGATTCCCCTGGGTCCGCTGGGCAATTTCCAGCCTTCCGAGTTCATGAAATTCGCCACCATCCTGTATGCGGCTGACTACACGGTGCGCAAGGCGTCCCACATGCAGAACCTGGCGAAAGGGTTTCTGCCCATGTTCCTGGTGATGCTGGGCGTCGGCGCGGTGTTGCTCATGGAGCCGGATTTCGGCGCTTTCGTGGTCATCATCGCGATTGCCCTGGCGGTGCTGTTCCTCGGCGGCCTCAATGCCCGCCTGTTCGTCGGTTTGATCGCTCTGCTGGGGATGGGCTTCGTGCTGATGGTGATTCTGTCGCCCTACCGGCTGGCGCGGGTCACCAACTATCTCGATCCCTGGAGCGACCCCTACGGCGCCGGATACCAACTGTCTCATTCCCTGATCGCGCTCGGCCGCGGTGAGATTACCGGCGTCGGCCTGGGCGACAGTGTGGAAAAACTGTTCTATCTACCCGAGTCCTATACCGACTTCCTGCTCGCGGTCATCGGCGAGGAAATGGGCCTGATCGGCGTGCTTGTGGTCATCGGCCTGTTCGCCTGGGTGACCTGGCGCGCTTTCTCTATCGGCTGGCAGGCCAGCCTGATGGGACGCAATTACGCCGCCCTGGTCGCGCAGGGCGTGGGCGTCTGGATCGGGCTGCAAGCGTTCATCAACATGGGCGTCAATCTCGGCCTGCTCCCCACCAAGGGGCTCACCCTGCCGCTGATGAGCTATGGCGGTTCCGGCATCGTCGCCAACTGCCTGGCGCTGGCGTTGCTGCTGCGGGTGGATTACGAGAACCGCTGCCTGATGAAGGGGAAACGGGCATGACGGCGATTCATTTCGGATTTCGGATTTCGGATTTCGGAATGTTCTCGCGCAGTGAAGCCGCGCGTGATCAAACCATTCCACCATCCGAAATCCGAAACCCGAAATCCGAAATCCGAAATCGCACCGCCCTGGTCATGGCCGGCGGCACCGGCGGCCATGTGATGCCGGCGCTGGCGGTGGCGGAAGCCTTGCGTGGCGACGGCTGGCGCGTGGTCTGGCTGGGCACCCATGCGGGCATGGAAGCGAAGCTGGCGGTGGCCAAGGGTTTCGACATGGCCTGGGTGAAAGTGGCCGGGGTGCGCGGCAAGGGGCTGCTGACCAAGCTGCTGCTGCCGTTCAATCTGCTCATCGCTTTCTGGCAGGCCGCGCGCGCGATCTTCCGCGAGCGCCCCGACGTGGCGCTGGGCCTCGGCGGCTATGTCGCCTTCCCCGGCGGCATGATGGCCGTGCTGTTGAACAAGCCCTTGGTGATCCACGAACAGAACGGCATCGCCGGGCTGACCAACAAGATACTGGCGCATATCGCCGATCGCGTCCTCCTGGGCTTGCCCCTCGCCACCCAGCTCTCGGCGAAAGAAGAGTGGGTCGGTAATCCGGTGCGCCCGGAGATCGCCGCCCTGGCGGCACCGGCGCAACGCCTGGTGGGACGCGGAGGCCCGCTACGTCTGCTGGTAATCGGCGGCTCGTTGGGGGCCGCGGCTTTGAATGAAATGATTCCGCGAGCCCTGGCGTTGTTGCCGCTGGAGCGGCGTCCCGTGGTGCGGCATCAGTCCGGCGCGCGGCACCTCGAAGTGCTCAAGCGCAACTATGCCGATGCGGGGGTTGCGGCCGAGCCGCTGGCCTTCATCGACGACATGGCCGCCGCCTACGCCTGGGCGGATGTGGTGATCTGCCGCGCCGGGGCGCTGACCGTGGCGGAAATCGCCGCCGCCGGCTTGTCCGCCCTGTTCGTGCCCTTCCCCTTCGCGGTGGACGACCACCAGACCGCCAACGCCGCGTTCCTGGCCGACCAGGACGCGGCCTGGCTGATGCAACAGAAAGACCTCAGCCCGGAAAAACTGGCCGGGTGGCTAAGCGGCCTCACGCGAGCCGAACTGCTCGAACGCGCGGTGAAGGCGCGCGCGCTGGCGAAGCCGAATGCAACGGCGCGCGTGGCGGAAGTGGTGAAGGAGTTGGCGAAATGAACCGGCAAGCACCAGACATCTATGTAGCGCAGGCGTCCTCGCCTGCCTCCGCCGCTTGCACAGGTGGGGGCCGGCCCTCGCTCGCGGGCGGTGTGGGATGCAGGCGGGACGCCTGCGCTACGAGGTGTATGACGGGAGCGAAGCCATGAAACACAAGGTCAACCGCATCCACTTCGTCGGCATCGGCGGCGCCGGCATGAGCGGCATCGCCGAAGTGCTGATCAATCTGGGTTATCAGATTTCCGGTAGCGATGGCGCCAGCAACGCGGTGACCCAGCGTCTGGCCGAAATGGGCGCGACCGTGTTCCAGGGCCATGCCGGCGAAAACATTCAGGGCGCCAACGTGTTGGTGATTTCCAGCGCCATCAAGGAAGACAACCCGGAAGTGCAAGCGGCGCGCGCGGCCCGCATTCCCGTAGTGGCGCGCGCCATGATGCTGGCCGAGTTGATGCGCTTCAAACAGGGCATCGCCATCGCCGGCACCCACGGCAAGACCACCACGACCAGCCTGATCGCCAGCGTGCTGAACGAGGCCGGGCTGGACCCGACTTTCGTGATCGGCGGCAAGCTTCTGGCGGCCGGCGCCAACGCGCGCCTGGGGACGGGCGAATGGCTGGTGGCGGAGGCGGACGAGTCGGACGCCTCCTTCCTGCATCTGTCGCCGGTGGTCTCCATCGTCACCAATATCGATGCCGACCACATGGAAACCTACGGCCACGACTTCGAGCGTCTGAAGTCGGCCTTCGTGGAATTTCTGCATCGCCTACCGTTCTGGGGCATGGCCATCCTGTGCGGCGATGATCCGGTGGTGCGCGCCCTGTTGCCGCGCATCGACAAGCCGGTGATGACCTATGGCACCGGCGAAGACTGCGCCATCCGCGCCGTGAACATCCGCGCCGAGGATGGCCGCATGAGTTTTACCGCCGTCCGCAACGGCGTGCGTTCGGCGGTGGACATCACCGTCAACATGCCGGGCATGCATAACGTGCTCAACGCCCTGGCGGCGGTGGCCGTGGCCTGGGAACTGCAAGTGCCGGATGCCGCGCTGCAACGCGCGCTGGCGAATTTCAGCGGCGTCGGCCGCCGCTTCCAGCGTTATGGGGAGATTGCGCTCTCCGGTGGTCGAAACTTCACATTGGTCGACGATTACGGCCACCACCCGGTGGAAATGCAGGCCACGCTCGACGCCGCGCGTGGCGCCTTCCCGGGTCGCCGCCTGGTGCTGGCGTTCCAGCCGCATCGCTACACCCGTACCCGCGACCTGTTCGAGGACTTCGTGCGGGTGTTGTCGCAGGCGGATGCCGTGCTGCTCACCGAGGTCTATGCGGCGAGCGAGCAGCCCATCATCGCCGCCGATGGCCGCGCCCTGGCGCGCGCCCTGCGTGTGGCCGGCAAGGTGGAGCCGGTGTTCGTGGAAAACGTGAACGATCTGCCCGCCGCCGTGGCCGACTTCGTGCGCGATGGCGATGTGGTGCTGAGCATGGGCGCCGGTTCCATCGGCCAGGTACCGGTCAGGCTCGCGGAGATGGGAGTGCTTGTATGACAGAGTTGAACGACTCCCACGCTCGCAACCCCGGCTCGCTGCCCTCCGAGAGGGCGGATTGCCCGGCTTGGGATGGCCCGGTGCCGGGCAAAATACGCGGCGCTCTGGAACACAACGTCGCCATGAGCGGCTACACCAGTTGGCGCGCCGGCGGCCCCGCCGATCGCTTGTACAAGCCGGCGGACCTGGACGACCTGTGTGCCTACCTGAAAACCTTGCCCGCTGACGAACCCGTGCATTTCATCGGCCTGGGCAGCAATCTGTTGGTGCGCGACGGGGGGCTGCGTGGCACGGTGATCTTCATGCACGGCGCGTTGAAGGAAATCCGCTTCGAGGAGCGCCGCATGCAGGGTCGGGCAAGCGGCGCGGAATCAAGGTTCGGCGTGGTCTACGCGGAAGCCGGGGTGGCCAGCCCCAAGGTGGCGCGCTTCGCCGCCAACAACGATCTGACCGGCGCGGAATTCCTCGCCGGCATTCCCGGTACCGTGGGTGGCGCCCTGGCCATGAATGCCGGCTGTTACGGCCATGAGACCTGGTCCTATGTATCGCAGGTGCTGACCGTGGACCATCAGGGCAATACGCATAAGCGCTCGCCGCGTGAGTTCCAGGTGGCCTACCGCCACGTCGATACAACCGGACAGCGCAAGGAATGGTTCGTCGCGGCATGGTTCCTATTTCCGAGAGGCGACGGCGAGGCCGGGCGCGCGGAAATCAAGCGATTGCTGGAGCGCCGGATCGCCAGCCAGCCGCTCGATCTGCCCAATGCCGGTTCGGTGTTCCGCAACCCGCCGGGCGACTACGCGGCGCGCCTGATCGAATCCTGCGGCATGAAGGGGGTGCGCATCGGTGACGCTCAGGTTTCGGAAAAACACGCCAATTTCATCGTCAACTTGGGCCAGGCCACAGCGACCGATATCGAAACCCTGATCGAAATGGTGCAAGAAAAAGTGAAGGCGAAAGGTGGTGTGGAGCTGATCCGGGAAGTACGGATTATTGGCGAACGGGTTGCGCCAGCGTTACCTGGCACGGGGACAACGCCATGACTCATTTCGGTAATGCCGACCTGCCCCCCTCCCCCACCGGGGGAGGAGCCGGTGGAGAGGGAACGACGCTCAATCAGGCGGCTGCGCCGAATCGACCGCTGTTCCCTCTCCCCAGCCCTCCCCCAGTGGGGGAGGGAGCGGCTCGTTTCGGCAAAGTCGCGGTGATGTTCGGCGGCACCTCCGCCGAGCGCGAAGTGTCGCTGAAGAGCGGCGCCGCGGTGTTGGCCGCTCTGCAAAGCCGGGGCGTCGACGCGCACGCCTTCGACCCGGCCGCGCGGCCACTGGAAGATTTGCGCCGCGAAGGCTTTCAGCGGGTGTTCATCGCCCTGCACGGGCGTGGCGGCGAGGACGGCACCCTGCAAGGCGCGTTGACTCTGATGCGCATGCCGTACACCGGAAGCGGCGTGCTGGCGTCCGCCCTGGCGATGGACAAGTGGCGCGGCAAGTTGCTTTGGCAAGCCGCCGGGCTGCCGATTCCCGACTATGCGCTGCTCACGGAAAACAGTGATTTCACGGCGGTGGTTGCACGTCTTGGCCTGCCGCTGTTCGTGAAGCCGGCGCGCGAGGGTTCCAGCATCGGCGTGATCAAGGTGAAACAGGCCGCCGATCTGCCCGCCGCCTACCGCGAGGCGGCGCGCCACGACAACCTGGTGCTGGCGGAACAGGCTATGAGCGGTGGCGAATTCACCGTCGCGGTATTGGGGGAGGGTGCCCAACTGAGCGCGCTGCCCTCCATCCGTATCGTGCCCGCCACCGAGTTCTACGACTACGAGGCCAAGTATTTCCGTGACGACACCCAGTACCTCTGCCCGAGCGGCCTGAGCGACGCGGCGGAGGCGGAAATGCGCGACCTGGCCTTGCGTGGCTTCCAGACCCTGGGCTGTCGTGGGTGGGCGCGGGTGGATTTCCTACTCGACGCGGCCGGCCGCCCCTATCTGCTGGAAGCCAATACCGCGCCGGGCATGACCGACCATAGCCTGGTGCCGATGGCGGCGCGCGTGGCCGGCCTGGAGTTTCCCGATCTGTGCCTGCGCATCCTGGAGTTGGCCCATGTGGAATGACCCCGTCGCCCTAAATCGGCTAAGCCGGCTGATTCTGGTCGCCACGCTGCTGTTCACCTTGTGGACCCTGGGTCGGGCGGCGGCGGAGAGTCTGGCGCCGTTTTCGCGGGTGAACGTGGTGGGCGCCAGCAAGGAAGAAACCCGGGTCGCGGCGCGGACGGCCCTGGGCAAGTTGCGCGGCGGGTTTTTCGCGCTCGATCTGGACGCGACCCGTGTGCAATTCGAGCAGCTGCCCTGGGTGCGGCGCGCGGATATTCGTCGCGTCTGGCCCGGGCGTCTGGCGATCGTGCTGGAAGAACAGCGCGCGGCGGCGGCCTGGAACGACCGCGCCTTGCTCAATACCCACGGCGAGGTGTTCGCGGTCGCGGCGATGGATAAATACCTCAGCCATCTGCCGCGACTTTATGCGCCGGAAGGCACGGAACGCGAGACGGCACGCCGCTATGGCGAGTTTGTCGCGGTCGCGCAGCCGCTCGGCATGCGCGTCGATCAGATCGTGGTGACAGCGCGCCAGTCCTGGCGCGTGCGTCTGCATGGTGGTGGCGCAAGCGGCGGCGCGGGCACCGTCTCCGGAAGTGTGTTGGTGGAACTGGGGCGCGAGCATCTTTCGGAACGGCTCGCCCGTTTCGCCCGTTTCTACCCACAGGCGGTGGCGACGCTGGGGCCGATCGCGCGCGCCGACATGCGCTATCCCAATGGTTTCGCGGCTCAGATGCGAGGCGGAAAAATGGCTAAGAACATAGGCAAGGCATGACCAAGATTCGTGAAAACAAGGATTTCATCGTCGGTCTGGATATCGGCACGTCGAAGATCGTCGCGCTGGTGGCGGAGGCGCTGCCGGAGGGCGGCCTCAACATCATCGGCATGGGCCAGGCGCCTTCACGCGGGCTCAAGAAAGGCGTGGTGGTGGACATCGAGGCAACCGTGGCGGCGATTCAGCGCGCCCTGGAAGAAGCCGAACTGATGGCCAACTGCAAGATCACGCAGGTCTACACGGGGATCGCCGGCAGCCACATCAAGGCGCAGAACTCCAGCGGCATGCTGCCGATCCGCGACCGCGAAGTCAGCCAGTCGGACAAGGACCGGGTGGTGGAAATTGCCCGCGCCCTCAACATCCCGGCCGACCAGCAGGTGCTGCATGTACTGCCGCAGGAATACATCATCGACGGCCAGGACGGCGTGCGCGAACCCCTGGGCATGTCCGGCGTACGCCTGGAAGTGAAGGTGCACATCGTCACCGGCGCCGTCTCCGCCGCCCAGAACATCGTCAAGTGCGTGCGCCGTTGCGGCCTGGAAGTGCAGGACTTGGTGCTGCAACCGCTGGCTTCGAGCAAGGCGGTGCTGAACGATGACGAGAAAGATCTCGGCGTCTGTCTCGTGGACATCGGCGGCGGCACCACCGACATCGCCGTCTACACGCGCGGCGCCATCCAGCATGTGGCGGTGATACCCATCGCCGGCGACCAGATCACCAACGACATCGCCATGACCCTGCGCACGCCGACGCGCGAGGCGGAAGACCTGAAGATTCAGCACGGTACCGCGCTGCGCCAGTTGGCCGACCCCAAGGAAATGATCGAGGTGCCGGGCATCGGCGAACGCGGCCCTCGCATGCTCTCCAAGCAGTTGCTGTCCGAAGTGATCGAGCCGCGCGCGGAAGAGCTTTACAGCCTGGTGCAGGCGGAGTTGCGCCGCTCCGGCTTCGAGGAGCAGATATCCTCCGGCATCGTGCTTACCGGCGGCAGCAGCCAGATGTGCGGCATGGTGGAACTGGCCGAGGAGGTGTTCCACATGCCCGTGCGTATCGGCATGCCGGACTACATCGGCGGCTTCTCGGAGCGCGTGAAGAACCCGCGCTTCGCCACCAGCGTCGGCCTGCTGCTGATCGGCCTCGACAAGCATGAAAACGATCAAGCGGCGCGCATCCAGGGCGCCAGCTTCAAACAGATTCTGGAAAGGATGAAGTCATGGTTTCAACAGAATTTCTGATTCGGGAACGGGCTGTGCCGGCTGGCGAATGGGAGAGCGTTTTCTTCGCCAACCGGCTGTTCCGTAACCGTTTTTTTGTGTAAGTAACCGTAGGAGGGACGCAACATGTTGTTCGAACTGGAAGACCTGAATACCCAGGATGCCGTGATCAAGGTCATCGGCGTGGGCGGATGCGGCGGCAACGCCGTGGATCACATGATCGGCAAAGGCATGGCGGGGGTGGAGTTCATCACCATCAACACCGACGCCCAGGCGCTGCGCCGCAACCGCGCTCCGGTGCAGTTGCAGATAGGCAACTCGGCTACCAAGGGCCTTGGCGCCGGCGGCAAGTGGGAAGTGGGCCGCGAGGCGGCTCTGGAAGACAAGGAACGCATCGCCGCCTTGATCGACGGCGCCGACATGCTGTTCATTGCCGCCGGCATGGGCGGCGGCACCGGCACCGGCGCCGCGCCCGTGGTGGCGGAAGTGGCGAAAGACCTGGGCATCCTGGCGGTGGCCGTGGTCACCAAGCCTTTCGTGTTCGAGCAGAACAAGCGCATGCGCTCCGCCGAGCAGGGTTTGAAAGCGCTGTCCGAGCATGTCGACAGCCTGATCGTCATCCCCAACGAGAAGCTGATTCAGGTACTGGGTGGCAAGACCAAGCTGACCGAGGCCTTCGTCGCCGCGAACGACGTGCTGCACAGCGCGGTGTCCGGCATCGCCGAGATCATCAAGAACCCGGGCATGATCAACGTCGACTTCGCCGACGTGAAGACCGTGATGAGCGAAGTCGGCATGGCGATGATGGGTTCCGCCATGGCGGAAGGCGAGGATCGCGCCCGCATGGCGGCCGAGCAGGCCGTCGCCAGCCCGTTGCTGGAAAACGTCGATCTCAAGGGCGCGCGTGGCGTCCTGGTGAACATCACCTCCAACGACAGCCTGACCCTGGATGAGTACTACGAAGTCATGAACACCATCCAGGGCTTCGCCGCCGAGGAGGCCACCGTGATCGTCGGCACCGCGCTGGACGACACCATGGGCGACGGCTTGCGCGTGACCATGGTGGCGACCGGTCTGGGCAACCCGGTCAAGGCCACCAAGAAGCCGGAGATTCGCATCGTCGAACCGGTGATGATGCAGGCCACCGGCACCAGCGACGCGCGTCCGTATCCCAGCGGTTATGACGCCGGTGACATCGATACCCCGACGGTCATCCGCAACCGCCGCAGCAGTCAGGCGGCGGTGGAAGTGGCGCAGTCGGCGGGCATCGATACGCTGGACATCCCTGCTTTCCTGCGCAAGCAGGCGGACTAAGTCGATTTCGGATTTCGGATTTCGGATTTCGGATTTCGAATTTCGGAACGGCGGGAATGCCACAAACTGTTGTTTTCTTGGGTGATTATCCCGGCTGGGCGCAATCCCTCCCGCCTCGCCGGGATAGCATTCGGCATTCCTGTCTCATTCAGCGCAGCGCCATTCCATGATCCGCCAAAGAACCATCAAATCCCTGGTACGCGCCACCGGCGTCGGCCTGCATACGGGCGAGCGGGTCAACCTGACCTTGCGCCCGGCCGCACCCGGGACGGGAATCTGGTTTCGCCGCACCGATCTGGCTGAACCACGCGAATTCCGGGTTTCACCGGAATCCGTCACTGATACCCGCTTATGTTCCGCGCTGGAAGGCAATGGGGCCAAGGTGGCTACCGTCGAACATTTGATGTCGGCGCTGGCCGGGCTGGGCATCGACAACCTTTACATCGACCTGGATGGCCCGGAAGTGCCCATCCTGGACGGCTCCGCCGCGCCCTTCGTCTATCTCCTGCAATCCACCGGCATCGAAGTGCAGAATGCCGCCAAGCGTTTCATTCGGGTGAAGCACCCGGTACGCGTGGAAGAAGGTGACAAATGGGCCGAGTTCACCCCACACGAAGGCTATACGCTGGCCTTCAAGATCGACTTCGATCACCCCGTATTCAAACATTCCGCGCGCGAGATCAAGCTCGACTTCGCGCGCCAGTCCTATGTCCAGGAAATCAGCCGGGCGCGCACCTTCGGCTTCATGCGTGAAGTGGAATACCTGCGCAGCAATGGCCTGGCCCTCGGCGGTACCCTGGATAACGCCATCGTCATGGACGAGTTCCGCGTGCTTAACAGCGACGGCCTGCGCTATGCCGACGAGTTCGTGAAGCACAAGGTATTGGACGCCGTGGGCGACCTCTACCTGGCTGGTCACCCCATCCTGGGCGCCTTCTCCGCCTACAAATCCGGCCACGGTCTCAACAACAAACTGTTGCGCGGCCTGCTGGCAGACGTCAGCGCCTGGGAATGGGCGGAGTTCAAGGACGACGCCAGCGTGCCCAAGGGCCTGCTCAACCTGCATCCCCTGGCCGCCTGATGCTGGGCGTCCGTCTGCTCCTGATTCTGGTTGGCGTTTTTCTGGTCATCACCCTGCTCGGCTACACCATCAATCGGGACGCGCGCTGGTTGCGCTTCGCCGGCCTCGGCCTGAAGGGCGGCCTCGCCCTGGCTATTCTGATCATGTTGGCTTATCTGGTGGAACGGCTGGTCATGGTGCTTTGACCATCGCCATGGCGATCGCCCCCCGTAGGTCAGGTTGCCGTAGGCTACCTGACGACCCACGATCAAATCACGGCTAGATGAAACGACCTTCAGGCAGTCGCTATCGCGCCAGCCTGACCTACGGGTGCCCCCCGGGTCCGCGTCTCTATGCCAGCACGGTGGTGAGCGCCTTCAGGCAAAGCTCCACGTTCTCCCGCCGCGCCGAGGCGCCCATCAGGCCGATGCGCCAGATCTTGCCGGCCAGGGCGCCGAGGCCGGCGCCGATTTCCAGGTTGAATTCTTTGAGCAGCCGCGCGCGCGCGGCGGCATCGTCGATGCCGGCCGGCAGCGCCACCGAGTTGAGTTGCGGCAGGCGCTCGTTCTCCGGCACCACGAAAGACAGCCCCATGCCTACCAGGCCGGTCTTGAGGATTTCGTGCATGGCGCGATGCCGCGCCCAGGCGGCCTCCAGGCCTTCCTCGGCGAGGATCACCAGGGCTTCGTGCAGGCCGTAGAGCGGGTTGATCGGCGCGGTGTGGTGATAGGTGCGCTTGCACTCGCCGCTCCAGTAGCCGAGCACCAGGTTGAGGTCCATGAACCAGCTTTGCACTGGGGTTTTCCGTGCCCGCACCTTGGCAATGGCGGCCTCCGAGAAGCTGACCGGCGATAGGCCGGGGGTGCAGGACAGGCATTTCTGGCTGCCGGAATAGGCCGCGTCGATGCCCCACTGGTCGAGCAGCACCGGTGTTCCGCCGAGGGAAGTCACGCAGTCCATGATGGTCAGCGCGCCGAATTTGCGCGCGATGGCGGCCAGCGCGGCGGCGTCGGATTGCGCGCCGGTGGAGGTTTCCGCGTGCACGAAGGCGAGGATTTTCGCGTCGGGGTTGGCCTGGAACGCGGCTTCGACCTTGTTCGGGTCCACCGCCCGACCCCAGGCGTCTTCCACCAGCAGCGGCAGGCCGCCGGCGCGCTTCACGTTCTCCAGCATGCGGCCACCGAACACGCCATTGACGCAGACGATGACCTTGTCGCCTGGCTCCACCAGGTTCACGAAACAGGTTTCCATCCCCACGGAACCGGGTCCGGACACCGGAAAGGTCAGCTTGTTCTCGGTCTGGAAGGCGTAACGCAGCAGCGTCTTGGTCTGCTCCATCATGTCCTGGAAAGCTGGATCGAGATGGCCGATGGTGGGGCGCGCCATCGCGTCGAGAATGCGCAGCGGCACATCGGATGGGCCGGGGCCCATGAGGATGCGACGCGGGGGCTGGAAAGATGAAATGGCGGGCGCGGGCTGGGTCATGGCGTTTCCTGGGAGACGGGATCAGGCCGCGATTCTATTAGCTTGAGCGGCAGCCAGGCAGGCCGACGCAACTGCCCGCATCAAGTACGGTCGCATTGCATGGTGCGGTTGCGGCGCGCCCGCACTATGCCGAGCGACCAGCCTGGCGGTGTCAACATTGTGTCGCATCACCGAATCAGCCGGGGGCGGAAACGCGTAGGCCAGGTTGCGGCTGTCGCCGCAACCTGGCCTACGTGGGCGACAGCATCAAGCCGCCAGCAACGGCTCCAGCTCACCGCCGGCATCCAGCGCGGAGATGTCGTCGAAGCCGCCGACATGGCGGTCGCCGATGTAAATCTGCGGCACGGTGCGGCGGCCGGTGATGCGCATCATCTCTTCGAGCTGGGCCGAGTCGAGATCGACACGAACTTTCTCGATGTTGGTGACGCCCTTCTTGGCCAGCAGCTTCTCGGCCATGGTGCAGTAGGGGCAGGTGGCGGTGCAGTACATCTTGACGTGGGGCATGGTGCTTCCTTGGTTACTCAGCCGCGAGGCGACTCTTGGCGCTCCCCTCGCCCGCGAGCGGGAGAGGGGCTGGTGGTGAGGGAACCGTTCAGGGAACGGTTGGTTATCTTTCGCGTGGCAGGCCGGCCTGTTCCCAGGCTTGCATGCCACCGGCGAGGTTGTGCAGGTTCTCGAAACCCGCTTTCTTGAGCGTGCCGCAGGCGCTGCCGGAGCGATTACCGCTGCGACACACGGCGATGATCGGCTTGCCCTTGTATTTCTCCAGCTCGGACAGGCGATCCTTCAGTTTACCCAGGGGAATGTGCCGGGCCTTGGCGATATGGCCGTCACTCCATTCCGACTGTTCACGCACGTCCAGCAACAGGGCGTCCTCGTGGTTGAACAGCATGACCGCTTCCTGCGGGCCGATCTGCTTGACCCCGGACATACGCCCGAACAGGCCGCCGCCCAGCAACATGAAGCCGGACAGGCCGGCAAGCAGAATCAGCCAGATGTTTTGTAGCGCGAAATCCATTCGTGTTCCTTCTCGGTTGGGGCTCAGTTGGTGGGGAAAAGTGACCAGTCGGCCGTGACATCGGGCAGGATGCCGATGCTCAAAGTTCCGGTCATTTCGCTGATCTCCGGGCGGCCGTATTGGCCATCGGCCAATCGGTAAACCGTGACCAGACGATCGGTCGGGTGCAACAGCCAGTACTCGCGCAAGCCTGCCCGTTCATACAAAGCCAGTTTGACGATCAGATCGTGCTTGGCGGAACTGGGAGAGAGCACCTCCGCCACCCAGTCCGGCGCGCCGCGCACGCCGCGCTCGTCCAGCTTGGTTTCATCGCGCACCACCAGCACATCCGGTTGCACCACCGTGTCCACCTGCTCGTCAGCCTCGTCGGCATGGAACAGACGCACGTCGAGCGGCGCGACGAAGGGTTGGCAGGGCTTGCCCTGGAGCGCGGTGGCGACCTGACGTACCAACTCCAGCACCAGGCTTTGGTGCGTCCGCGTCCGCGTCGGCGCCGGCGCCATCGCGTAGGCCACGCCGTCGATCAACTCGTAACGAGTGTCGTCGGGCCAGGAACAGTAATCGGCGTAGGTGTAGTGCTCGGTTTTCAGTTGCGGTAGACCCATGTCGATCTCCCGTTTTGCGTCGGGGGCGGATTATCGCCCATGAAACGCCGGAAAATGACTACGTGGCTGAATCGCTTGGCCCCGTGGCCATTTCTTCCGCGTGTGCCTTACTTGGTACTACAGGCGCTGCCGCCTTCCTGGAAGCCGAGTTTCTTGAGCAATTTTTCCGGCGGGCAGAAGCCGGTGAAGCCGGATTGCAGGAGGTTGAGGCCGATGAAGGCGGTGAACCAGAGCCAGGACAGGTGGCCGAGGTCGGCCTGGCCGCTGAAGTGGGCCAGGCCCAGGGACAGCAGGATGAAGGCGCCGGCCATGATGCGGATGATGCGTTCGATGGTCATTTGAAGTTCCTTTGGGAGGTTTGGCGGAACCGCCTGTCGGCGTTCCGCCCTACGAGTTACTTGGCTGCAACTTTCCGTTGCCACAGGTAGTACATCAACGGGATGACGACCAGGGTCAATGCGGTGGAGGCGAAGGTACCGAAGATCAGGCTGACCGCCAAGCCTCCGAATACCGGGTCGGTGATCATGATGGCGGAGCCGAGGATGATCGCCAGCGCGGTGAGCAGGATCGGCCGGAAGCGCACGGCGCCGGCTTCGATCACGGCTTTTTCCAGGGCGTAACCCTGCTTGCGGTATTCCAGGATGAAGTCGATCAGCAGCAGGGAATTGCGCACCACGATGCCGGCCAGAGCGATGACGCCGATCATTGAGGTGGCGGTGAAGGCCTGGCTGGTGGCCCAGTGGCCGGGGAACACGCCGACCAGGGTGAGGGGAATCGCGCCCATGACGATCAGCGGCAGCATGAACGATTTGTAGTAGGCCACCAGCATCAGGTAGATCAGGATCAGCGCGATGATGAAGGCGGAACCCAGGTCGCGGAATACGTCCAGGGTGAGGCGCATCTCGCCGCCCCAGAGCAGGGTGTAATCCACCACATCCTTGGGGCTGGCCTGGGTGAAACCGAGGTTGCCGGTGGTGAAGGTGGCCCCGTTGGGTAGTTTCTTGCCGTCCAGCAGTTTGTCCATCGCCAGCACGGCGTAGACCGGGCTGGATTTCAGCAGCTCGCCGCCGACCATGACCATGGCATGCTGGTCGCGGGCGTAGATCGGCTTGGCTTCGGTCACGCGCTCGACGCGGGCGATGGCGGACAGCGGCACCTGCATGCCGTGTGGATTGGTGACGCGAAGATTCATCAGCGCTTCCGGCCCGGCGCGCTGTTCGCGCGGCAGGCGCACCTTGATGTCGATGGGCTCGCGGGCGCTTTCCACATGCAGGGTGCCGATGTCGAAGCCGGAAACGTAATCGCGTAGCAGCTTGGCGATCTGGCCGGGCGCGACGCCGGAGAGCAAGGCTTTTTCGCTGTCGACATGGATGTGGTAGCTGTCGGCGTTGGCGGTGACGGAATCGTCGACGTTGATCATGCCGTACATCCGCGCGAACGCGGCGTCCACCTGAGGGGCGGCGGCGCGCAGCGCGTCGTAATCTGGGCCGTACAGTTCCGCCAGAATTTGCGCCTGCACCGGCGGGCCGGGCGGGGTTTCGTAGAGTTTGATGCGCGCCGTCGGGAAGCGTTTGCGTACCCCCCGCAAAGCCTCGTCGAGTTGTTGCGCGACCTCGTGCGAGGCTTCGTCGCGATGATGCTTGTCGACCAGGTTGACGCGGATCTGGGCGAGGTTGCCGCCGCGCTTGATCATGTCGCCGCGTACCAGAGCGGCGAAGTCGATCGGGGCGGTCAGGCCGAGAAAGGTCTGGTAATCGGTGACGTGCGGGTATTTGCCCACCACCGCGCCCACTTCGCGCGCGACCTGGTCGGTGGCGGCCAGGGCCGTGCCGGCGGGCATGTCGATCTGCAACAGCATGGTGTTGGTGTTGTCGTTGGGCAGCATCTTGAGTTCCACGCCGAACAGCGAAAGCGGGCCGTTCAGGCCGGATGGCCGGATGAACTGCCAGGCCGGCATCAGCATGGCGCCGGCGAGCAGGCCCAGCACCACCAGGAAGGTGATGTTGCGCTTGGCGCTGGAGCCGATCAGCGGCGTCAGTACGGCGATATAAGCGCGTTGCAGCGCGTCCGGATTCCGCGTGTCTGGTTCTTCCAGGCAGGGCGTGCGTTCCAGTTCCTCGCGCGCGGCTTTCTTCGCCAGCCAGAGCTTGGCCGCCCACGGCACCACCATGTAGGCGATGACGATGGAGGCGATCATGGCGACCGGGACGTTGAACGGGATGGGCAGCATGAACGGACCCATCATGCCGGTGACGAAGGCCATCGGGATGAAGGCCAGGATCACCGCGACAGTGGCGACATTGGTGGGGTTGCCGATCTCGTTGGTGGCGATCACCAGGGTTTCCGCGAACGGCTTCTTCGAGCCGTGATGGAGGTGGCGGTGGATGTTTTCGATCACCACGATGGCCGCGTCGACCAGCAGGCCGAGCGAGAGAATCAGCGCGAACAGCGTGATGCGGTTGATGGTCTGGCCGAACGCCAGGCCGACGGCCAGCACCACGAACAGGATCAGCGGCACGGTCATGGTGACGATGCCGGCCTCGCGCCAACCGAGGAAGAACACCAAGATCACCACTACTGAGGCGATGGCGATGCCGAGGTGCATGACCAGTTCGTTAACCGCCGCGTCGGCCTTGGCGCCGTCGTTGCGGGTCACGGCGACGTCGATGCCGGCGGGAATGGCCTGCCGCTTCAGTTCCTCCAGCTTGGCCAGCACCGCGTCGGCGACCACCACGGCATTGGTGCCGGCTTTCTTGGCGATGGCCAGGGTGACGGCGGGGTGTTCACCGCGTTGTTTGCCGGCGGCTTTGTCCAGCGCGGCCGGGCCGTAGGCGAAGCGCGTGGTTTCTTCGATTTCAGCCGCGCCGTCTTCGATTCTTGCGACGTCCTTCAAATAGATCGGCCCGCCTCCGGATTTGCCGGTGCCGACCACGATCTGGCCCACTTCTTCGGCGGAACCGAGAAAGCCGGCCAGGCGCAACGGCACGCTTTTGTTGTCCCGCACCAGTTCACCCAGCGGCGCGGCGACGTTGGCGCCACGCAGCATCTGGTCGATACGGTCGAGCGTGAGGCCGGCCGCTTCCAGGCGCTGCGGGTCGATCCAGACGTTCACCGCCTGTGCCCGGCCACCCAGGAGTTGGGTGAATGACACGCCCGGCACGTTGCGCAGATGTTCCAGCAGGCGTTGGCCGACCTGGCGCAGGCGCATGTCGTCATGGGTCGCGGAAGACAGCGTCAGGGTCATGATCGGCACGTCATCTACGTTGATCGGCTTGACGATAGGCTGCATTGCGCCGGGCGGGATGCGGTCCATGTTCTGCATCAACTGGTTGTACAGCTTCACCAGGCTGTCTTCCTGGTTCTCGCCAACCTTGAACTGCACCGTGACCAGGCCGAAATCGTTGTTCGCGTAGCCGAACGTGTGGTCCACCCCGGATTGCGCGTTCATGATCGCTTCCAGCGGCTTCACCACCAGATTGTGGATTTCGCTGGCGGAAGCGCCGGGTTTGGCGACGATGATGTTGGCCGCCGGCACCACGATCTGCGGGTTGTATTCACGCGGCGTGACGACCAGCGCGAGCAGGCCGGTCAGGGTCACCGCCAGGATGAACAGGGCGGTGAGCTTGGAGGTGAGGAACCCTTTGGCGAGCTTGCCCGCCAGGTTCATCGGCGCCTCTTGATGGGATTGGTGATTGCTCATGGCCCTACCCGGAAATCTTGTCGCCGTTGTTCACCGCCTGGGCGTTGCCGCTGACCACCCGTTCGCCCGGGTTGAGCCCGGACAGCACCTCGACCAGGTCTTCGAACCTGTTGCCCAAGCGCACCATGCGGTATTGCGCGTTACCTTTGTCGTCCACCACGAAGACACCGGTGATGCCGGCGCGGTCCAGCACGGCGGCTTGCGGCAGGGCCAGGACATTGCGCTTGCCGGTGGGGAACAGGACGCGGGCGAAAACGCCGCTCTTCAGACCGGGCGCGGCAATGTCGAGCTTGACCATGTAGGTATGGGTAATCGGGTCGGCGGCGGGTGACAGGCGCGCCACCTTCGCGTTCACCGGTTTGTCCTGGCCGTCGATTTCGACCATCACGCTGTCGCCCATCTTGATGCGCTTGTACAAGTCCTCGTCGACGCTGGTCCGCACCTGGAGCCGGGCCGGGTTCTCCAGCAGCAACACGGGCTGGCCGGGGGCGGCGATGTCACCTTCGTTGGCCAGCTTGCGGGTGACCACGCCATTGATCGGCGCGGTCACCGTGGCGTAGCGCATCTGCCCGCGCGCGGTGCCGAGGCCGGCCTTGGCCTGCGCCGCTCGCGACACGGCGATGTCGTGGTTGAGCTTCATCTTTTCATATTGCTGACGGCTCACCACTTCCTCCTTGTAGAGGTTCTCGAAGCGCTCGAAATCGGTCTTGGCGTCCCGCATCGCGTCCTCGGCCTGTTGCAGGCCGAGTCGGGCCTGTTCCACCGCGCCCTCGATGTCGAGCGGGTCGATGGTGAACAGGCGCTGGCCCTTTTTCACCGACTGGCCCTCGACCACGGCGATATTGCGCAGGTAACCCATCAGACGCGAGGCGACCTGCACCGATTCCAGCGCGACGACGTTGCCTGGCGTGGCGTTGGTGGTGACGGCTTCTGTCGCTTGCAGCACGGTTACCTGGGCTTGGGTGACGTGTTGGGCGGTTTCAGCCGATTTGGCCTTGTCCTCGCCGGAGCAGCCGGCCAGCGCGAGCGCGAGCGCGACGACAAGCGGTTTCATGAGAGTGAGTCTGAAAAAATCGGTGGAATATGCGGTCGACATGTCGGCCTCCGGTTAAAGCGTATCGGCGGCAAGCACGCCGACGGCGCGCTTCAGTTCCGCCCGGTTGACGGCGAGTTCGTATTGGCTGGCGACCAGATCGGCGTTGGCCTTGTCGAGTTGGGCCTGGGCGGCAAGCAGTTCGACCATGGTGCCCATGCCGTTCTCGTAGCGTTTTTTGACCAGTCGCTGCGCTTCCTTCGCCTGTTCCAGATTGGCTACACGGGCGGCGACTTTCTCCTCGGCTTCCAGGGCGCGGCGCCGCGCGTCGGTGACCTGGTAGCCGATGCCATCCTCGGCCTGGCGCAGTTTCGCCTTCAACTCGGAGCGGGCCGCCTCGGCGCGGTCGATGCCGGCATTGGTCACGCCGCCGTCGAACGCCGCCCAGGACAGCACGCCGGCCACCGTGTAGGAGGAGGCGTCGATACCCAAGTTCTTGTCGTTCCAGTCCTGCCGCAGCATGACGTTGAATTGCGGTTTCTTGCCGGCGCGCGCGGCGCCGACCTGGGCGCCGGCCGCCTCGATCTGGTTGCGTAGGGCGCGCAGGCCGGCATGGCTGTCGCGGGCCTGGCGGCGTAGATCCGACTCGCCGCCGGCGAGCAGGGCGGGCGCCACCGGCGCGCCGACGTCGAGCGGCTCGTCCAGCGACCTGCCCAGCAGCAGGGCCAACTGGTTCAATGCCGCTTTTTCGGCATTGCGGGCTTCGAGGCCCTTGACCTTGACGTCTTCCAGATTGACTCGGGCCGAGAGCAGGTCGCTTTTCACCACCATGCCCTGTATGTGCAGTTTGTCGGTGATGCGCACATATTCCTCGGCGGCGGCGCGCGCCTCGTCGGCCACTTTGATATAGGCGCGGGCGGTGTGGACGCCCTGATAGGCCATCAAAATATTTTTGGTCAGTTGCTGGCGCGCGACCTCATCACCCGATTGCGCGGCGCGCACATGGGCTTTCGCGGTGTCGATATAGCTTTGCACCATGCCGCCGTTGTAGACGGGAACTTGCACTTCGATGCGAGAGTTGAAGTTATTGACGGCGTCGGGGTGGTTCAACGCGGCCGGGCCAAAATCGGTTGCCGGGTTAACGCGCTGCTGCCCCAGTTTCAAGCCGAAGGCATTCAAGGCATCGTCGCTGCGCATGGCCGTCAGTGACAGATTGACACGCGGCAACCGGTTGCCCTGGGCCTGGCGCAAGGCGGCTTCCGCCTGTTCGATCTGGGCGTGGCTGATGCTCAAATCCGGGTTCTGCGCCAGCGCCGTCTCGACGCATTGCTTGAACTCCAGCTTCTCAGCCCAGGCGGCGGAGGCCGCCAGTGATAGGACCAAGGTGATTGCGACAACCAGACGCTGTCGCGGATTGCGATTCTTCATGACAACGCTCCTTGCTGGGACGCTGACCCCATGGCCAACAAGGCACGTGGGGAATATTAGACGTGGCTAATATACATGATCAGTTTTTTTTATGCAAAGATAAGTCCGGCTACATGTCGTGTGCCGGAGGCGGCGCGGCTATTTCGCGAAACCGCAAAAAACGTCGCGCATCATGCCGATGAGCAGCAACGTGCGGGTGTCGCCGACACGGTAGTAGACACGGTTGGCGTCCTTGCGGGTGCGCAGCACGCCCTTGTCGCGCAGGATGGCCAGATGCTGGGAAATGTTGCTTTGCGAGGTGCCGACGCTTTCCACGATGTCTTGAACGCTGACTTCCTTGTCACCCAGCACGCACAAAATCTTCAACCGCAAAGGGTGAGACATGGCTTTGAGGGCGCGGGATGCTTGTTCGATATGCTCGTCCTTGTCGATGAGATCGGTGGACTCGGTGGTCATTGTGGGCTCCGTGCTGCCGGTTATATAAAGGCGCGAGCTGATGCCAGCCGCGTCAGTATAGTTCGTAAAGTATTCAAATATACTAAAATACGACATGAAAAAGTCTGTTAGAGACGATAAAATCCGCTAATGCCTCCTGCTTCCATTACCCCCGTTCTGCTTATCATCCTCGATGGTTTCGGCTGTCGCCGTGCTGATGCCTATAACGCCATCACCAGCGCCAGCAAACCAAATTTCGATCGTTTCTGGAAAGACTTTCCGCATAGCCTGATTCAGGCCTCCGAAGCCGCTGTGGGTTTGCCGGCCGGTCAGATGGGTAATTCCGAGGTCGGCCACCTCAATATCGGCGCGGGTCGCGTGGTGTATCAGGAATTCACCCGCATCGACCACGCCATCAACAGCGGCCATTTCCCGAGCAACCCGGCGCTCAATGAAGTCATCGGCAAGCTCAAGGCCAATGGCGGCGCGCTGCACATATTCGGCTTGCTCTCGGATGGCGGCGTGCACAGCCACGAGAACCACATCCATGCCATGCTGGACCTGGCGTTGCGCGAAGGCCTCAAGAAGGTCTATGTGCACGCTTTCCTGGATGGCCGTGACACCCCGCCGAGAAGCGCGGAGGCATACATCCGTTGCCTGCAGGACAAGATGGACGGGCTGCGCGGTGGTCACATCGCCAGCATCGTCGGCCGTTATTACGCCATGGATCGCGACAAACGTTGGGACCGGGTGAAGATTGCCTTTGAGCTGCTGACTCTGGGACGCGCTGAATATCAGGCGCCCAGCGCGGCATTGGGCCTGGAAATGGCCTATGAGCGCGGCGAAAATGACGAATTCGTGAAGCCCACCACGATCGTCGAGAAAGGCTCCGAGCCGGTGCGCATGCATGACGGCGATGCCGTCGTGTTCATGAATTTCCGTTCCGACCGCGCCCGCGAGATCACCAAGGCGTTCATCGAGCCGGGATTCAAGGAGTTTGCGCGCGAATATGTGCCTAAGCTCTCCAGCTACTGCACCCTGACCGGCTATAGCGAAGAATTCGATGTGCCCGTCGCTTTCCCGCCGGAGCGGGTGCGCAATGGCTTCGGCGAGTACATCGCCAACTTGGGACTGCGCCAGTTGCGCATCGCGGAAACCGAGAAATATCCGCACGTCACCTATTTCTTCAACGGTGGCGAGGAAACGGTTTATCCCGGCGAGGACCGCGTCATGGTGCAGTCGCCGAAGGTGGCGACCTACGATCTCAAGCCCGAGATGAATGCTTTCGAACTCACCGACAAACTGGTCGAAGCGATCGAGAGCCACAAATACGACGCCATCATCTGCAACTACGCCAACTGCGACATGGTGGGCCATACCGGCATCATGGAAGCCGCCGTGAAGGCGGTGGAGGCGGTTGATAGTTGTCTGGGACGTGTGGTGGCGGCGATGCAAGCCAGTGGTGGGGAAGTGCTGATCACCGCCGATCATGGCAATGCCGAGACCATGCTGGACATCAGCACCAACCAGCCGTACACCGCCCACACCATTAACCTGGTGCCCCTGGTTTACATTGGCAGGCCGGCGCGTCTGGAACATAGCGGCGCGCTGGAAGACCTCGCCCCCACCCTGCTGAAGATGATGGGCCTGCCGCAACCGCCGGAAATGACCGGCAGCGCGCTCATCGAATTCGAATGACGTGCTTTCGTTGATTCGTGCCGTTCTCCTCATTCTCGCGCTTGCATCCCCGGCCTTGGCCGGCCCCGAGGCCGGCAAGCAGGAGGAACTCAAGGATTTACGTGGTCGTATCGAAGCGTTGCAACAGGAACTGGAGCAGGCCAGTGAAGATCGCTCGGAAGCGGCTGACGGCCTGAAGAAATCCGAACGCGGCATTTCCAATGTGGCGCGCAGTCTGCGCGATCTGGAGGCAAAGCAACGCCGTCTGGCGCGCGAGCTGAAGAAACTGGAAGAGGAGGCGCGCTCGGTCGGCGGCGAGATCGCGGACCAGCGGCAACGTCTGGCCACTCTGCTGCGTGAGCGCTATGTACAGGGCGGCAATGATGCCATGAAGCTGCTACTCAACGGCCAGAACCCCGGCGAGGTGGCGCGCAATCTGGAGTATTACGGCTACATCGGCCGTGCTCGCGCGGAGATCATCCACGAGTACCAGAATTCGCTAGCCCGCCTCGGCACGCTCAAGGAACAGGCCCAGGCGCGGCGCGACAACCTGAGTCAGGTCAGGGATGACCGTGTAGCTCAGAAAAAGGCGCTGGAAAACGAGAAAAGTACACGTCAGCAGGTGCTTAACAAGCTTTCCGAGCAGATTCGCAAGCAGCGCAAGGAAATCGACACCCTGGCGCGCGACGAGAAACGTCTGACTCGCTTGATCGAGCGCCTCGCGCGTCTGGCCGTGCCGAAGCCCCAGGCGGCAAGCAAACCGGGCCAGAAAGTGAACCGGGTAGCCGATGCCAGCCTGGCGGGGCTGGATTTCAATCGTCTCAAGGGCAAGCTTGCCCTGCCCGTGGCGGGGGAAATCCTGCATCGCTACGGGCAGAACCGCGACGGCGGCGGCCCGGCCTGGAAAGGACTGTTCATCCGTGCCCGGCAAGGTCAGGAAGTGCGCGCGGTAGGCTCCGGTCAGGTGGCCTTCGCGGATTGGCTGCGCGGCTTCGGCAACCTGCTGATCATCGACCATGGCGACGGTTTCCTCAGTCTGTACAGCAATAATGAAAGCTTGTATAAACAGCCGGGCGACCCTATCAAGGCGGGTGATGTGGTGGCGGCGGTAGGCGCCACAGGGGGCCAGGATGAACCCGGTCTCTATTTTGAACTGCGCCGCCAGGGCAAACCCTTCGACCCACTCACCTGGGTCAATCTCAAATAGCCAGAGGCATCATGGCCAGCAAATTCAAGCAATTCAGTCTCGTGGGTATGGGTGTCCTGATCGGCGCCGCGCTCACCCTCAATTATTCGGCCAACGCGGAACGCGAACCCGAGCCCTTGCCACTAGAGGATCTCCGTGCGTTCAGCGAGATCTTCGGCAAGATCAAGAGCGATTATGTCGAGCCGGTGGAAGACAAGAAGCTGATCACCGAAGCCATCAACGGCATGCTCTCCGGCCTGGACCCGCATTCCGCCTATCTAGACAACGAAGCCTTCAAGGAACTCCAGGTCGGGACTCAGGGCGAGTTTGGCGGTCTCGGCATCGAAGTCGGCATGGAAGACGGCTTCGTGAAAGTGGTATCCCCGATCGAAGACACCCCCGCCTTCAAGGCCGGAGTGAAAAGTGGCGATCTGGTTATCAAACTGGATGACACCCCGGTCAAGGGCATGACCTTGAACGACGCGGTCAAGCGCATGCGTGGCAAGCCCGGCACCGACATCACCCTGACCATCATCCGCAAGGGCGAGACCAAGCCGCTCACGATCACCATCACGCGCGCGGTCATCAAGATCAAGAGCGTCAAATACAAGCTGGTCGAGCCCGGCTTCGGTTATGTGCGCATTACCCAGTTTCAGGAACACTCCGGCGAAAACCTGGTGGATGCGCTGAACGACCTGGGTGAGCAGAACAAGGGCGCGCTGAAGGGCCTGGTGCTGGACCTGCGCAATGATCCCGGTGGTCTGCTCAATACCGCCGTATCCGTTTCCGGCGCCTTCCTCAAGCCGGGCGAGTTGGTGGTGTACACCGATGGTCGCATTGAAGACGCCAAGATGCGCCTGACCAATTCGCGGGAAAACTATCTGCGCCCCGGAGAGACCGACTATCTCAAGAATCTGCCGGCTTGGGCCAAGACCGTGCCGTTGGTGGTGCTGGTGAACGGTGGCTCGGCTTCCGCCTCGGAAATCGTCGCGGGTGCGTTGCAGGACCACAAGCGCGCACTGATCGTCGGCACCCAGTCGTTCGGAAAGGGCTCGGTGCAAACCATCCTGCCGCTCAACAACGGCACCGCCATCAAACTCACCACCGCGCGCTACTTCACACCGAGCGGCCGCTCCATCCAGGCCAAGGGCATCACACCGGACATCCCTGTGGAAGAAGCGACGGTATCGTCGGGTGAGACGGCCAAGATCGAAGTGCGTGAAGCCGACCTGGAGCGGCATCTCACCAACGGCGATGAAGAGAACGCGGCAAAAACACCGCAGGCACCCAAGGACGACAAGAAGCCCAAAGACGATAAGGCCAAGGGTGGCAAGGCCAAGCCGGCGCTGGAGCCCGGTGAGGTCGTCAGCAAGAGCGACTACCAGTTCAATCAGGCGCTGATCCTGCTCAAGGGGCTCAACCTGCTGCAAGGCCGCAAGGAGTGAACCGTGTCGGCGCCCAGTGACGTCGACAAGCTGCGGGAGATCGTTTTTCACCCCCTGCCTCCCGAGCAGGTCGAGCGCGCCCTCGAATTGCTCGCCGACTTGCCGGGGCTGAACGCCACCCGGACCGGACCGCAAACCCTGCAAATCGCTTATTGCATCACTGACCACTCATTGCAGGATGTGGAAACCATGCTGGGTATACGGGGCTTTCACCTGGAGGCGACTCTGCTGATCCGGGTCAAACGCGCGCTGGCCTACTATTGCGAACACGTCCAGCGGGAAAACCTGCACAAACCGGAAGTGCAGACCAAGAAATACAAGCCGCACATGGAAGCCTGGGAAAAGCACCCGCACGGCGACCACGACGAAACGCCGACAGAGTGGCGCCAGTACAAGTAGGGCGACGCTGTGGGCGTGAGGTGTCGCGTCGTTATTTCGCCTCATGCCTATCGCTTCACGCCTCACGATGAACGACTCCCAACTCCTCCGTTACTCACGTCACATCCTGCTCGACCAGGTCGGGATTGCCGGGCAGGAGGCGCTGCTGGCGGCCCATGCCTTGATCATCGGGGCGGGTGGTCTTGGCTCACCCGTTGCGCTCTACCTGGCGGCGGCGGGCGTGGGGCGTATCACTCTGGCGGACCACGATGTGGTCGACCTCACCAATCTGCAACGCCAGATTGCCCACGATCTTGCCAGTGTGGGGCAGAACAAGGCACGCTCCGCCGCCGGCCGCATGCGAGCGATGAATCCGGATGTGCGGGTGGTCGAATTGCCTGTGCGTTTGCAGGGCGAGTCACTCGATGTCGCTATCGTCAGCGCCGATGTGGTGCTCGATTGTTCCGACAACTTTGCCACCCGACATGCCGTCAATCGCGCCTGCGTGGCGCACCGAAAACCCCTGGTATCCGGCGCCGCGGTGCGTTTCGATGGACAGGTGGCGGTATTCGATCTGCGCCGCAAAGAGGCTCCCTGCTATGCCTGCCTGTTTCCCGAGCATGCACGGGACGCGGAAATGCGTTGCGCGGAATTCGGCGTGTTCGCGCCACTGGTCGGTGTGGTGGGGGCGATGCAGGCGCTGGAAGCCCTGAAATTGCTGATCGGTATCGGGGAAAGCCTGTCCGGTCGCCTGTTGCTGTTCGACGCGCTTGCCGCCGACTGGCGCGCCATCCGCCTGAAGCCGGACCCCGGCTGTGAAGCGTGCCGGCACGACGCGGGCAACGCCACACCCTGACCCCGCCTGGCCCTGAGAGGCTAAAGACATACAGGCTCGACCCGGCGCCCGCGCGATAGGTCTTGTTGAGTTTGGTCCATCCCGATAGCGCCTCGGCAAGCTGCTTTCCGCGCCGGAGAAGCACGCGAGCCTCACGAAACCATCCTCGCCCGAAGTAATAGCTCAGTTCTGGATTGACCTTGGTCGCGTTTCAACATACGATTCGCGGCCTTTTTTGGAGGGGGAAACCCGATGCGTCGCAAACTGGTCGCCGGCAATTGGAAGATGCATGGCAGTCTGGCTGAAAACGAAGCGCTGTTGTCCGGCATTCTCGCCGGCATGGGCGGCGTGAAGGCGGACGTGGCGGTTTGTGTGCCGTTTCCCTATCTCGCGCAGGCGCAGGCCAAGCTGACTGGCAGCGCGATTCGCTGGGGCGCGCAGAACGTGAGTCAGCAGGCCAAGGGTGCGTTCACTGGTGAAGTGTCCACCAGCATGCTGAAGGATTTTGCTTGCGCCTACGTGCTTGTCGGTCACTCCGAGCGGCGCGCCATTTATGGCGAGAGCGACGAGTTGGTGGCGGAAAAATTCGCCGCCGTTCAGTCGGCCAGGATGACGCCTATCCTGTGTGTGGGCGAGACTCTGAGCGAGCGTGAGGGTTGCATTACCGAAGCCGTGGTGGCGCGCCAGATTGATGCCGTGATCGCCAAGTGTGGCGTGGCCGCTCTGGCCAAGGCTGTGGTGGCTTATGAGCCGGTCTGGGCGATCGGCACGGGTGTGACGGCGAGTCCGGATCAGGCGCAGGCGGTGCATGCGTTCATCCGCGCCAAGATTCGTGGACTGGATGCGGCTGTGGCGGATGGTTTGATCATCCAGTACGGCGGCAGCATGAAGGCCAACAACGCGGTCGAGTTGCTCGGTCAGCCGGATATCGACGGTGGCCTGATTGGCGGCGCCGCCCTGAACGCGGAAGAATTCCTGGCAATTTGCCGGGCGGGTTAAAGGTATAGAAATGGAATTTATCGTCTGGGTCTTTCATGTGCTGGTGGCGTTGGCCGTGATCGGTCTGGTGCTGATGCAGCATGGCAAAGGCGCCGATATGGGCGCGGCGTTTGGCAGCGGTTCCTCCGGCAGTTTGTTCGGGGCGACCGGCTCGGCCAACTTCATGTCGCGTACCACCGCCGTGCTGGCAACCGCATTTTTCCTGACCAGCATGGGCTTGACCTATTTTTCCGGCCAGAAGGGCAATGCGGCGAAACTGGCCGCGCACCCCGCGCTACCTGCCGCCCCACAGCAGGCCCCGGTACAGGCGCCGACCGAGTTGGATAAATCGGGCGCAATCCCGAAATGAGTTCTTCGGCATGCTCGCTGAGCATGCCGCGTAAGAAGTTGTAAACGCCGACGTGGTGAAATTGGTAGACACGCTGTCTTGAGGGGGCAGTGACGAAAGTCGTGCGAGTTCGAGTCTCGCCGTCGGCACCATCGAATTTCTTTATATTCCCTCAAACCATTTAATAACCCATTGATACCAATGGGTTTTTTGTTTTTTGTCGCCTTGACGTAAGGTTACTGAAAGCCTAGACTGCGCGCCTTCTTGGCGTAGTGTGAATGTGCCATTCGGGGGAGTCATGCTTGAAAATTATTTTCCGGTTCTGATGTTCATCCTGGTGGGTCTGGCCGTTGGCGTCGGCCCCATGGTCGCCGGTTTCGTGCTCGCCCCGCATAAGCCGGACGCGGAAAAAAACTCTCCTTACGAATGTGGCTTCGAGGCCTTCGAGGATGCGCGCATGAAGTTCGACGTGCGCTATTACCTGGTGGCCATCCTGTTCATCCTGTTCGATCTGGAAATCGCCTTTCTCTTTCCCTGGGCCGTGGTGCTGGAGGAGATCGGGCTGTTCGGTTTTGTTTCCATGATGATTTTCCTTGGCGTCCTCGTGGTGGGCTTCGTCTACGAGTGGATGCGGGGCGCCCTGGATTGGGAATGACGACATGAGTATCGAAGGCATTCTGGAAAAAGGTTTTGTCACCACCAGTGTCGACGCGGTGGTGAATTACACCCGTACCGGCTCCCTGTGGCCGATGACTTTTGGTCTGGCCTGCTGCGCCATCGAGATGATGCAGGCAGGCGCTTCCCGTTATGACCTCGATCGCTTCGGCATCGTGTTCCGCCCGAGTCCGCGCCAGTCTGATCTGATGATTGTCGCCGGCACCCTGTGCAACAAGATGGCGCCGGCATTGCGCAAGGTCTACGACCAGATGGCCGAGCCGCGCTGGGTGATCTCGATGGGTTCCTGTGCCAATGGCGGCGGCTACTACCACTATTCCTACTCCGTGGTACGCGGTTGCGACCGCATCGTGCCGGTGGATATTTATGTGCCGGGTTGCCCGCCCACGGCGGAAGCGTTGCTGTACGGATTGATCCAGTTGCAGAAAAAAATCCGCCGTACCAGCACCATTGCCCGCTGACAGGATCACGCACCCATGCCTTTGACTCCGGAAGTCCTGCTTGAGCGTGTTATCGATACGCTTGGCGACAAGGTTCTGACCAGCAAGATCGCGCAGGAGCAGATCACCATCGAGGTGCCGGTCGGCGACTGGCTGGAAGTTTGCGCGACCTTGCGCGACACCCCCGTGCTGGCCTTCGATCTGATGATGGACCTCTGTGGCGTCGATTATTCCACTTACAAGGACGGTGAATGGGCAGGCCAGCGCTTTGCCGTGGTGCTGAATCTGTTGTCGATCAAGCGCAATCACCGTCTGCGCGTGCGTACTTTCTGCGCCGATGATGAATTGCCCATCCTGCCTTCCCTGATGGAAATTTGGCCGGCGGTGAACTGGTTCGAGCGCGAGGCCTTCGACCTGTTCGGCATCGTTTTCGATGGGCATCCCGATCTGCGCCGCATCCTCACCGACTACGGCTTCATCGGTCATCCCTTCCGCAAGGACTTCCCGATTTCCGGCCACGTGGAAATGCGTTACGACCCGGAACTCAAGCGCGTGGTGTATCAGCCGGTGAGCATCGAGCCACGTGTCGTGACCCCGCGCATCGTGCGCGAAGACAACTACGGGGCCGCGTGATGACCGCCTCCACCGCTGAAATCCGCAACTACACCATCAACTTTGGTCCGCAGCACCCGGCCGCGCACGGCGTGCTGCGTCTGGTGCTGGAGCTGGACGGCGAAGTGATCGAACGCGCCGACCCGCACATCGGCCTGCTCCATCGCGGCACCGAGAAGTTGGCGGAAACCCGCACTTTCCTGCAAAACGTGCCCTACATGGACCGCCTGGACTACATGTCCATGATGCAGAACGAGCATGCCTACTGCATGGCGATCGAGCGCCTGATGGGCATCGAGGTGCCGGAACGCGCGCAATACATCCGCGTGATGTTCGACGAGATCACCCGCATTCTGAATCACCTGCTCTGGCTCGGCACCCACGCGCTCGACATCGGCGCCATGACCGTCTTCCTCTACGCCTTCCGCGAGCGGGAAGACCTGATGGACGTCTACGAGGCGGTGACAGGCGCGCGCATGCACGCGGCCTACTATCGTCCCGGTGGCGTCTACCGCGATCTGCCGGATGCGATGCCGCAATACCAGGCCAGCAAGAAGAAGAACGAATCCGACCTGCGCCGCCTCAACGAAAACCGCCAGGGCAGCGTGCTCGATTTCATCGAGGATTTCAGCCGCCGCTTCTTCGGTTATGTCGACGAGTATGAAACCCTGCTCACCGACAACCGCATCTGGAAGCAGCGCACCGTCGGCATCGGCGTGGTCGACGCCGACCGCGCCAAGGCGCTGGGCTTCACCGGCCCCATGCTGCGTGGTTCCGGCATCGTCTGGGACCTGCGCAAGATGCAGCCCTATGCGGTGTACGACAAACTCGATTTCGAGATACCCATCGGCCGTACCGGCGACAGCTATGACCGTTACCTGGTGCGTATGGAAGAAATGCGCCAGTCGAACCGCATCATTCAGCAGTGTGTGGCCTGGTTGAAGACTGATGCCACCAAAGGCGCCGGCCCGGTGATCAGCGACAACCACAAGGTCGCGCCGCCTTCGCGCGAGGCCATGAAGTCCAACATGGAAGAGCTGATCCACCACTTCAAGCTGTTCACTGAAGGCATGCACGTGCCGGAAGGCGAGTGTTACGCGGCGGTGGAGCATTCCAAGGGCGAGTTCGGCGTCTACATGATCTCCGACGGCGCCAACAAGCCCTACCGCCTCAAGCTGCGCGCGCCCGGTTTCTCGCATCTGGCCGGCCTTGATGAAATGTCGCGTGGCCACATGATCGCCGACGTGGTGGCCATCATCGGCACCCTGGACATCGTGTTCGGCGATATAGACAGATAAGCGATAGGTAAAAACGAACAATGCTTTCCGCTGAATCCCTCGCCCAGATCGACCACGAGTTGACCAAGTACCCGTCCGACCAGAAGCAGTCGGCGGTGATGGCGGCCTTGCGCATCGCCCAGAACGAATTGGGCTGGTTGTCACGCGACACCATCGAGTTCGTCGCCCACTACCTCGCCATGCCGGCCATCGCCGCCTATGAGGTCGCTACCTTCTACAACATGTACGACCTGGCGCCGGTCGGCCGCAACAAGGTCACGCTGTGCACCAATCTGCCTTGCCAGTTGCAAGGCGCCGACAAGATTGCCGAGCACATGCAAGGCAAGCTGGGCATCGGCTTCGGCGAGACCACGGCGGATGGCCGCTACACCCTGAAGGAAGGCGAGTGCATGGGCGCCTGCGGCCACGGCCCCCTGTGTCTGCACAACAACCACAAGATGCATGACCACCTGACGCCGGAATCGGTGGACAAACTCCTGGACGAAATGAAATGAGTTTGAACACGCCCGACACTCAGGTCTGTCTCTGGACGCTGCAACATTCCGAACCCGCCTCGTTGGCCACCTACACGGCCAATGGCGGTTATGAAGCGCTGAAGAAAATCCTCGCCGAAAAAACGCCGGCCGAAGCCGTCATCGCCGAAGTCAAGACCAGCGCGCTGCGCGGTCGCGGCGGCGCCGGTTTCCCAACCGGCCTGAAGTGGAGCTTCATGCCGCGCAATTTCCCTGGTGACAAATACGTGGTGTGCAACACCGACGAGGGCGAGCCGGGCACCTTCAAGGATCGCGACATCGTCCGCTTCAACCCGCATCAGCTCATCGAGGGCATGATCATCGCCGGATACACGTTGGGCGCGGTGGCGGGTTACAACTACATCCACGGTGAAATCTTCGAGGAATATCAATCCTGGGAGCGCGCGCTGATCGAGGCGCGCGCCGCCGGTTTCCTGGGCAAGAACATCCTGGGCTCCGGTTGGGATTTCGACCTACACGCGCATCATGGTTACGGCGCCTATATCTGTGGCGAGGAAACCGCGCTGCTGGAATCTATCGAAGGCAAAAAAGGGCAGCCGCGCTTCAAGCCGCCGTTCCCCGCCAGCTATGGCCTCTACGGCAAGCCGACCACGATCAACAACACCGAAACCCTGGCTTCGATCCCCTGGATCATGCGCCACGGCGGCCAGGCCTTCCTGGAACTGGGCAAGCCCAACAACGGTGGCTCCAAAATCTTTTCCATCTCCGGCCACGTCAACAAGCCCGGCAACTACGAGATTCCGCTCGGCACTCCGTTCGCCGACCTGCTGGACATGGCCGGCGGTGTGCGCGCGGGGCACACACTGAAAGCGGTGATCCCCGGCGGCTCCTCCGCCCCGGTGTTGCCCGCCGACGTGATGATGGCCTGCACCCTGGACTTCGATTCCATCGCCAAGGCCGGCTCCATGCTGGGTTCCGGCGCGGTGATCGTGATGGACGACAGCGTCTGCATGGTGAAAGCCCTGGAGCGCCTGTCCTACTTCTATTTCGAGGAATCCTGCGGCCAGTGCACGCCCTGCCGCGAGGGAACCGGCTGGCTTTATCGCATCGTCCATCGCATCGAGCATGGCAAGGGGCGCCCGGAAGATCTGGATGAACTGTTGCGCATCGGCAAGAACATCGGCGGCAACACCATCTGCGCGCTCGGCGAGGCGGCGGTGGGTCCGGTCGCCAGCTTCGTGAAGCATTTCCGCAAAGAGTTCGAGTACCACATCGAAAACAAACGCTGCATGGTGGGTGTCTGATATGCCCTTGATCGAAATTGACGGCAAGAAGATCGAGATCGCAGCCGGGGCGACGGTGATGGATGCCGCGCATCAAGCCGGCATCGTCATTCCGCATTTCTGCTACCACAAGAAGCTGTCCATCGCCGCCAGTTGCCGCATGTGCCTGGTGGAAGTGGAGAAAGCGCCGAAACCGCTGCCCGCTTGCGCCACCCCGGTGACCGACGGCATGAAGGTGATGACCCGTTCACCCAAGGCCATCACCGCGCAGCAAGGCGTGATGGAGTTCCTCCTGATCAACCACCCGCTCGACTGCCCGATCTGCGACCAGGGCGGCGAGTGCCAGTTGCAGGACATCGCCGTCGGTTACGGCGGCTCCGCTTCGCGCTATAGCGAACCCAAGCGCGTGGTGAAAGAGAAAGACCTCGGCCCGCTGATCGCCACCGACATGACGCGTTGCATTCATTGCAGCCGCTGCGTGCGTTTCGGCCAGGAAATCGCCGGCCTGATGGAACTGGGCATGCCCGGTCGCGGCGAGCACATGGAGGTCATGCCGTTCCTGGAAACCCAGGTCAGCCACGAACTCTCCGGCAACGTCATCGAGCTTTGCCCGGTCGGCGCGCTGACTTCCAAACCATTCCGCTATTCCGCGCGCTCCTGGGAACTCTCGCGCAGGAAGTCGGTAAGTCCGCACGACGGTCTCGGCGCCAACCTCCAGGTGCATGTGAAGGACAACCGCGTCCTGCGCGTGGTGCCGCGGGACTTTGAGCCCATCAACGAATGCTGGATCGCCGACCGCGACCGTTACAGCTATGAGGCATTGAATACGGAGCAACGCCTGACCACGCCGATGCTCAAGCAGAACGGGCATTGGCGTGAAGCGAGTTGGCGCGAAGCTCTGGAACACGTCGCCGACCGTCTCGGCCATATCCGCGAAAGCAAGGGCGCGGCCGCGATTGGCGCATTGGCCTCGCCACACCAGACGGTCGAGGAGTTGTATCTCTTCACCAAGCTGATGCGTGGCCTCGGCACGGAAAACATCGATCATCGCCTGGCCCAGGCTGATACCCCCGTTGCTGGCGGAGCCCGCTGGCTGGGCCTGCCGGTCGCCGAGCTCGATACGCTGGATCGCGTCCTGCTGGTCGGCGCCACGATCCGCCAGGAACAGCCTTTGGTCGCGCAGCGCCTGCGCCAGGCGGTCAAGCGCGGCGCGCAACTCAACGTCGTGCATGCGGTCGGTGACGACCTGCTGTGCAAGGTGAATGCCCGCCTGATCGCCAAGCCGGGTGCGTGGCTGAATGCTCTGGCGCAGATCGGCAAAGCCATGCAGGAAGCCGGCGCCGATCTCGGCGCGGTGGCCGGCGCGGTTTCCCTGGCCGTCGCCGGTGACGCCGCTCGCGCCATCGCCGCCAGTTTGCTCAGTGGCAACAGCGGTGGCGAAAAGAAAGCCGTTTTGCTCGGCGCCCTGGCGCAGAACCATCCCGCCAGCGACGGACTGCATGCCTTGGCGCAGGCCATCGCCACCGCCGCCGGCGCGACACTGGGTTTCCTCTCTCCCGCCGCCAACAGCGTCGGCGCGCAACTGGTGGGTGTGCTGCCCGGCCCCGCGGGCCTTGGCGCCGCCGGGATGCTGGCCGAACCGGGCGCCGCCACTTTATCCGCCTATGTGTTGCTCGGCGCCGAACCGGAGCTGGATGCCTATGATGCCGCCGCGGCCACGGTCGCCCTGCATGGCGCCGAGTTCGTGGTCGCGCTGAGCGCGTTCAAGACCGCCGCGCTGGAATACGCTGATGTGCTGCTTCCCATCGCGCCATTCACGGAAACCGCCGGCAGCTTCGTCAATATGGAAGGCCGCCCGCAAAGCTTCCACGGCGTGGTCAAGCCGCAAGGCGAGGCGCGACCCGCCTGGAAGGTGTTGCGCGTGCTGGGCAACCTGCTGAGCCTGGGCGGATTCGACTACGACACGGCGGAATCCGTGCGGGCCGACGCGTTGCCGTCGGATTTCAGCGCCAGCCTGAACAACAGCCCGACTTCGACCGTACTGGTTGGCCTCGACATCGCGGGCGGTATCGAGCGCGTGGGAGAAACCCCGCTGTACCAACTCGACCCCATCGTGCGTCGCGCTCCCGCTTTGCAGGCGACCGTGGACGCCGCCGTCCCGGTGATCTGGATCGGCAGCGAGTTGCTGACCGGCCTGGGGCTTGCCGAAGGCGGCATGGTGCGAGTGCGCCAAGGTGGCGCCGAAGCCATCCTGCCGGTGCGCCGGGATGACCGCCTCGCGGTCGATGCTGTGCGGGTGGCCGCCGCGCACCCTCTGACCGCCACCCTGGGTGCCCGCCTCGGCCCCGTGAGCGTGGAGAAAGCCTGATATGGAAGCAATGCTCGCTCCCCTGGTCGAACTGCTCGGCCCCGCCTGGCTGCCGATCTGGACTCTGGTCAAGATCATCGCCATCGTCGCGCCCCTGATGATCGGCGTGGCCTATCTGACTTATGCCGAACGCAAGGTCATCGGCTACATGCAGGTGCGTATCGGCCCCAACCGGGTCGGGCCGCTAGGCCTGCTGCAACCCATCGCCGACGGCCTCAAGCTGTTGATGAAGGAAATCATCATCCCCAGCGGCGCCAACAAGGGTCTGTTCATCCTCGGCCCGGTGCTGGTGCTCGCGCCGGCGCTGGCGGCCTGGGCGGTGTTCCCGTTCACCGAGACGCTGGTCCTGGCCAACGTCAACGCCGGACTGCTCTACGTCATGGCCATCACCTCGATGGGTGTGTATGGCGTGGTCATCGCCGGCTGGGCATCCAACTCCAAGTACGCCTTCCTCGGCGCCCTGCGTTCCTCGGCGCAGATCGTGTCCTATGAAATCGCCATGGGTTTCGCGCTGGTGGGCGTGCTGATGTGCGCGCAGAGCCTGAACCTGACCGAAATCGTCAAAGCCCAGGAAGGCGGCTTCTGGCACTGGTACTGGCTGCCCTTGTTCCCGCTGTTCATCGTCTACCTGGTGTCCGGCGTGGCGGAACTCAACCGCGCGCCGTTCGACGTGGCGGAAGGCGAGTCCGAGATCGTCGCCGGCTTCCATGTGGAATATTCCGGCATGGCCTTCGCCGTGTTCTTCCTGGCCGAATACGCCAACATGATCCTGGTCGCGGGCCTCACCAGCATCCTGTTCCTGGGGGGCTGGCTGTCGCCGTTCCCGTTCCTGCCGGACAGCATCATCTGGATCGGCGCGAAGATGAGCTTTGTGCTGTTCCTGTTCCTCTGGTTCCGCGCCACCTTCCCGCGCTATCGCTATGACCAGATCATGCGGCTGGGCTGGAAGGTGTTCATTCCGGTGACCCTGGTCTGGATCGTCGTCGTCGGCGCCGCCATGCAGACGCCCTACGGCTACCTGTTCCACTAACAGGCATGGATCGAGGACATCACTCATGTTGAACACCGCGCGCCATGCCCGTTCCCTCACCCCCAGCCCCTCTCCCAGGAGGAGAGGGGAGCTTCAAGCGTCGCTCGCGCGACGTCCACGTTAACGAGGACGACCATGTTCAACGGCATCAAGTCCTTCCTCGATACCTTCCTGCTCACCGAACTGCTGCGCGGCATGGCCCTGACCGGCCGCAACCTGTTCGCGCACAAGATCACGGTGCAGTTCCCGGAAGAAAAGACCCCGCAATCGCCGCGCTTTCGCGGTCTGCACGCGCAACGCCGCTATGCCAATGGCGAGGAGCGCTGCATTGCCTGCAAACTGTGCGAGGCAGTGTGTCCGGCGATGGCGATCAAGATCGAGTCCGAACAGCGCGACGATGGCAATGGAGCAACATCGCGCCGCACCACGGTCTATGACATCGACCTGACCAAGTGCATCTTCTGCGGCTTCTGCGAGGAAGCCTGTCCGGTGGACGCCATCGTCGAGACGCGCATCCTGGAATACCACGGGGAACAGCGCGGCGACCTTTACTACACCAAGGAAAAACTTCTGGCGGTGGGTGACCAGTACGAAGAACAGATCGCGCGCGATCGCGCGGTCGATGCCAAGTACCGCTGACGGATAAGCACATGGAATTCAAGAGCCTCGTTTTTTACGTCTTTTCAGCCATCCTGCTGTTGGCGTCCCTGCGCGTGATTACCGCGCGCAACCCGGTGCACTCCGCGCTGGCCCTGGTGCTGGCTTTCTTCACGGCGGCGGGCATCTGGATGTTGCTGGAAGCCGAGTTTCTCGCCATCACCCTGGTGCTGGTCTACATCGGCGCGGTGATGGTGTTGTTCCTGTTCGTGGTGATGATGCTGGACATCAACCTCGCCGAATTGCGCAAGGGTTTCTGGAATTACCTGCCGGCGGGTCTGCTGGTGGCCGGCCTGATGGTGCTGGAGATGGTCATGGTGCTGGGCGGGGCCGATCTCGGCCTGGCCGAGCCGGCGCCGCTGCCGGCCGATTACAGCAATACCAAGGAACTCGGGAGACTGCTCTATACGGTTTACGTCTACCCCTTCGAGCTGGCGGCGGTGCTGCTGCTGGTGGCGATGGTCGCGGCCATCACGTTGACCCATCGCAAACGCGGCGACAGCAAGCGGCTCAACCCGGGCGAGCAGGTGAAGGTGAAACGCGCTGATCGCATCTACATGGTCAACATCAAGTCACAAAAACCGGAAGCGCCGAAGGAGGACGAGGAATGATCGGTCTGAACCATTACCTCATCCTGGGTGCCGTGTTGTTCGCCATCAGCGTGGTGGGCATCTTCCTGAACCGCAAGAACGTGATCATTCTGCTTATGGCCATCGAGCTGATGCTGCTGGCGGTGAACATGAACTTCGTCGCCTTTTCGCATTACCTCAACGACATGGCCGGCCAGGTATTCGTGTTCTTCATCCTCACCGTGGCGGCGGCGGAATCCGCCATCGGCCTGGCCATCCTGGTGGTGCTGTTCCGCAATCTGCGCACCATCAACGTCGACGACCTCGATCGTCTGAAGGGTTAAATCATGGACATGAAAACCCTTTACCTCATCGTTCCGCTGGCTCCGCTAGTCGGGGCGATCATCGCCGGCCTGTTCGGCAAGCAGATAGGCCGCGTTGGCGCGCACACGGTCACCATCCTCGGCGTGGCGATTTCCCTGCTGGCCTCGCTGGCGGTATTCCAGGACGTGCAAGCCGGCAATACCTTCAACGGCACGATCTACACCTGGCTGACGTCGGGCGACGTTACCCTGGAGATCGGCTTCCTCATCGACCGCCTCACCGCCGTGATGATGCTGGTGGTGACTTTCGTCTCGCTCATGGTGCACATCTACACCATCGGCTACATGGCGGACGACCCCGGCTACCAGCGTTTCTTCAGCTACATCTCGCTGTTCACCTTCTCCATGCTGATGCTGGTGATGAGCAACAATTTCCTGCAGTTGTTCTTCGGCTGGGAAGCGGTGGGTCTGGTGTCGTATCTGCTGATCGGTTTCTGGTACACACGCGAGACGGCGATCTACGCCAACCTGAAAGCCTTCCTGGTCAACCGTGTCGGCGATTTCGGCTTCCTCCTCGGTATCGGCATGGTGCTGGCTTACTTCGGCAGCCTCGATTACCAGCAGGTATTCCAGATGGCGCCGCACTTGGCCAACCAGGAGATCAGCCTGATCGAGGGCCATTCCTGGCCACTGATGGCGGTGATCTGCATCCTGCTGTTCGTCGGCGCGATGGGCAAGTCGGCGCAGTTCCCGCTGCATGTCTGGCTGCCCGACTCGATGGAAGGCCCCACCCCGATTTCCGCGCTGATCCACGCGGCGACCATGGTGACCGCCGGCATCTTCATGGTGGCGCGCATGTCGCCGTTGTTCGAGTTGTCCGACATCGCTCTGTCATTCGTCATGGTGATCGGCGCCATCACCGCGTTGTTCATGGGCTTCCTCGGCATCATCCAGAACGACATCAAACGGGTCGTGGCGTATTCCACGCTGTCGCAGCTGGGCTACATGACCGTGGCGCTGGGTGCTTCCGCCTACTCGGTGGCGATCTTCCACCTGATGACCCACGCTTTCTTCAAGGCACTGCTGTTCCTGGCCGCCGGCTCCGTCATCATCGGCATGCACCATGACCAGGACATCCGCAACATGGGCGGCCTACGCAAATACATGCCTATTACCTGGATGACTTCCCTGATCGGTTCCCTGGCCCTGATCGGCACGCCATTCCTGTCTGGTTTCTATTCCAAGGATTCGATCATCGAGGCGGTGAAATTCTCCAGTCTGCCCGGTTCCGGCTTCGCCTATTTCGCCGTCGTGCTGGGGGTGTTCGTCACCGCCTTCTACTCCTTCCGCATGTACTTCCTGGTGTTCCACGGCAAGGAACGCTTCAAGTGCGCGCACGACACCCACGACCATGAGGCTGACAAGAATGGGGACGCGCATGGCCACCATCATGGCGGCCATAGCTGCCCGCGCGAGACGCCCTGGGTGGTGACGCTGCCGCTGGTTCTGTTGGCGATTCCTTCCCTGGTGATCGGCTATATCGTCATCGAACCCATGTTGTTCGGCGACTGGTTCGGCCATGCCATTCAGGTCGCGGAACGACATGGCGCCATGCATGAGTTGCAACACCACTTCCATGGTGCCGCCGCGATGGCCCTGCATGCCTTGTCCAGCCTGCCGTTCCTGCTGGCGGCGGCGGGCGTCGGCTTGTCCTGGTTCTTCTACATGAAGCGGCCAGATATTCCCGCCGCGATCCAGAAACGGTTCAGCCTGATCTACCTGATACTGGACCAGAAATACGGCTTCGATATTTTCAACGACTGGTTCTTCGCCGGTGGCGCCCGCATGCTGGGTGGCCGCCTGTGGCGTTGGGGTGACGTGAAAGCAATCGACGGCTGGGTGGTGAACGGCTCCGCCCATCTGGTCGGCAAGATCGCCAGCATCGTGCGCCGCATCCAATCCGGTTACATCTACCACTACGCCTTCGCCATGATCATCGGTGTGCTGCTGCTGGCCACCCTGTTCGCGCGGGCCTGACCAAGAAAACGACCATGACGGAAGGATTAGGAATCGGCGTGTTGAGCCTGACCATCTGGGTGCCCATCCTGGCGGGTGTGCTCATCCTCATCACCGGTGGCGACAAGAACGCCGAGGGGCAGCGCACCCTGGCCCTGCTCGGTTCCCTGCTGGGTTTAGCGGTCGCCATCCCCCTGTGGACCGGTTTCAACGCGGGCACGGCGGACATGCAGTTCGAGGAGCTGGCGCGCTGGGTGCCGATGTTCAAGATCAATTACCACCTCGGGGTGGATGGCATTTCCATGCCCTTCATCCTGCTCAACAGCTTCACCACCATCCTGGTGGTGCTGGCCGGGTGGCAAGTGATCAAGGAGCGCGTCGGCCAGTACATGGCGGCCTTTCTGATCCAGTCGGGCCTGATCAATGGCGTCTTCGCCTCGCTCGACGGCATCCTCTTCTACATGTACTTCGAGGCCATGCTGATCCCGCTCTACCTGATCATCGGTATGTGGGGCGGCCAGAACCGAGTCTATGCCGCGATCAAGTTCTTCCTCTACACGCTGCTCGGTTCCCTGCTGATGCTGATCTCGCTGCTTTATCTGTTCTTCCAGAGCGGCGGCAGCTTTGAAATTCTTACCTGGCACAGGCTGCCGCTGGCGATGACCGCGCAGATCCTGCTGTTCATTGCATTCTTCTTCGGCTTCGCGGTGAAAGTGCCGATGTGGCCGGTCCACACCTGGTTGCCGGATGCCCACGTTGAGGCGCCCACAGGCGGTTCCGTGGTGCTGGCCGCCATCACCCTGAAAGTAGGCGCTTACGGTTTCCTCCGTTTCGCCATGCCGATCGCGCCAGACGCCAGCCATTATCTGGCCGGCTTCATGGTTACCCTGTCCCTGATCGCGGTGGTGTACATTGGTCTGGTCGCGCTGGTGCAGTCGGACATGAAGAAACTGATCGCCTATTCGTCGATCGCCCACATGGGCTTCGTGACCCTCGGCTTCTTCATCTTCAACCAACTCGGCATGGAAGGCGGCCTGATCCAGATGATCTCGCACGGCTTCATCTCCGCCGCCATGTTCCTCTGCGTGGGCGTCATGTACGATCGGGTGCATTCACGCCAGATCGCCGACTATGGCGGCGTCGCCAATCGCATGCCGATGTTCGCGGCGTTCTTCATGCTGTTCGCCATGGCCAACGCCGGCCTACCCGGTACCTCGGGTTTTGTCGGTGAATTCCTGGTGATTCTGGGTACGGTGAAAGTGAACTTCTGGTGGGCCTTCCTCGCCGCCACGACCCTGATCTTCGGCGCCGCCTACACTTTGTGGATGTACAAGCGCGTGGTGTTCGGCGCGGTCGGCAACGCCCATGTCGAGGAGATGCGGGACATCAATGGCCGCGAGTTCATCGTCCTGGCGCTACTGGCCGCCAGTGTGCTGGCCATGGGCTTGTACCCGTTGCCCCTGACCGAGGTCATGCACGCCTCCGTGGACAATCTGCTGGCGCATGTGTCGCACAGCAAACTGGTGCCCTGATTAATCATGCACGCGATGACTTTCACCTTCTCCGACCTCGTTCCCGCCCTGCCCGAGATTTTCGTGCTGGTCATGGCCTGCGCCATATTGCTGTTCGACGTCACAGCCAAGCAGCGCATGTTGTCTTACACGCTGACCCTGCTCACCCTGGCTGGCGCCGCCGCGCTCACCTTCTTCTCGGCTTCCGGCGCCCCGCAATACGCCTTCGGCGGGCAGTTCGTCGACGACATGATGGCCGATGTGCTGAAGCTCATGACCTACCTGGCGTCCTTCGCCGTGCTGGTCTACTCGCGCGTTTATTTGACCGAACGTGGCCTGTTCAAGGGCGAGTTCTTCGTGCTGCTGTTGTTCGCCACTCTGGGCATGATGGTCATGATTTCGGCCAATCATTTCCTGGTGCTCTACGTCGGCCTGGAACTGTTGTCGCTGTCGCTCTACGCGCTGGTCGCCATGCATCGGGACAATGCGCAAGCCACTGAGGCGGCGATGAAGTATTTCGTGCTGGGCGCCCTGGCCTCCGGCCTGCTGCTTTATGGCATGTCCATTCTCTACGGCCTCACCGGCACGCTGGAGCTGAACAAACTGGCCGCCACCGTCTATATGGGCGTGCAGAATCCCACGTTGCTCAGTTTCGGCCTGGTCTTCCTGGTCGCCGGCCTCGGTTTCAAGCTGGGTGTCGCTCCCTTCCACATGTGGGTGCCTGACGTATACCAGGGCGCGCCCAGCGCGGTGACCCTGTTTATCGGTTCCGCGCCCAAGCTCGCCGCCTTTGCCTTTACCATGCGCATCCTTGTCGACGGCCTACAACCCGCCGTGGTGGAGTGGCAGGGCATGCTTGCGGTGATGGCGGTGCTCAGCATGGCCATCGGCAACCTGGCCGCCATCATGCAGACCAACATCAAGCGCATGCTGGCCTACTCCACCATCTCGCACATGGGCTTCCTGCTGTTGGGCATTCTCTCCGGCACTTTCGCGGGTTACTCGGTTTCCATGTTCTATGCCATCGTCTACGTGCTGATGAGCCTGGGCACCTTCGGCTTGGTGGTGTATCTGTCGCAGAACGGCCACGAGGCGGAAAATCTGGACGATTTCAAGGGGCTCAACCAGCGCCAACCCTGGCTGGCCGCGCTGATGGCCATGTTGATGTTCTCGATGGCCGGAATTCCTCCCTTTGTCGGTTTCTACGCCAAGCTCTCGGTTCTTCAGGCACTGGTCGGCGCCGGCTGGTTGTGGTTGGCGCTGGTCGCGGTGCTGTTCTCTCTGATCGGCGCCTTCTATTACCTGCGCGTGGTGAAGATTCTTTACTTCGATACTCCGCGTGCCGACGCGCCGAAACTCTCAGGCCAAGCGGACAGCCGCGCGCTGCTCTCGATCAATGGCCTGGCTGTTCTGTTGTTGGGTCTTGCGCCGCAAGGGTTGATCGCTCTCTGCGTTTACGCGATGCAGATGTCGATGCAGTAGCTGAGGTAGGGCGGCAAGTGGCTTCGGCTTGCCTTCCGTTCAGGTGGGCACAATGGGCAAACAGCTTCGCTGTTTGCCCATTGTGCGTTCGGTAATCTGATTACTTCGGAAACCACCTCCCCGTTCGCAATGGCGTGGAGAGGTGCGCAAAGACAGTTCAGTGGCTTACTTGCCGCCGCACTTGCCTTCCTTGCCCTTCATGCCGCCGCATTTGGTTTCTTTTTCCGGCTTCTTGGCGCCGCCGCAGCTGCCTTCCTTGTCCTTCATGCCGCCGCATTTGGTTTCTTTTTCCGGCTTCTTGGCGCCACCGCAGCTGCCTTCCTTGTCCTTCATGCCGCCACATTTGGCTTCTTTTTCCGTTTTCTTGGCGCCGCCGCAGTTGCCTTCCTTGCCTTTCATGCCGCCGCATTTTCCTTCTGCCACCATGTAGCCCTTGCTCAATGCGGTGGAGGCGAACGGGTTGTCGGCGGCTGAGACGGGCGCGGCTGCCAGGACGGCGGCAATGGCGGTACTCAGGAGCAGGGTCAGAACGGTTTTCTTGGAAGTCATGGTGATTCCTTTCAATGTATGAGTTCAGATGAATTGCCATTGCCGGCGCGGTGGCCGTACGCGCGACGGATTCAGGCTTGGATGCGGCTGGATGCACCCCGGGAAGAGGCCGACGGCAATGTAGACAAGGGCGCTCTGAATTAGCAAGTTCTTTTTGAAAGTCAAAGAGATACGTAGCTCTTGAATCTTTCGCGGAAGGGGCGATATTGGAATTACCGAGCCGAGCGGTTTCCGGCAAACCCCGTCAAGGAGTCTGAGATGAGCAACATTGTTCAACGCGATCCATTCGCCATCGACGACATGCTGGACGATCTGTTCAAAGGCTATTTCGTGCGCCCGATGCGCATGTCCGGCGAACAGTCTGAAATGCAGATGATCAAGATGGATGTGAAGGAGAGTGACAAGGAATACACCGTGCACGCTGAATTGCCCGGCGTGAACAAGGGCGACATCCATGTCACCATCGAAGGCAATAGCGTGGCCATCAGCGCGGAAGTCAAGAAGGCTACCGAGCAGAAGGAAGGCGACAAGGTGCTGCGTAAAGAGCGTTACTACGGCAAGGTCTACCGCAGTTTCGCGCTGGGCCAGGAAGTGGATGAATCCGGCGCCCACGCCAAGTTTGACAATGGCGTGCTGGAGTTGGTCCTGCCCAAGAAAGCGGTAAGTGCCGCCAGGAAACTGGCCATCGAGTGAGTCCTTGCTTATGGCGACATAGGGGCGACTTCGGTCGCCCCTTTTTGCTCCGCGCGGGGTGGACGCCAGGCGCAACCCTGGCCGCTTGAGTGGTTAGAATTCGCGGCGTTCACTTTCAGGAATTCCACAAGGAAAGCCCATGTCCATCGCCCATTTCACCCCCGCCCAGAAAGCCCAGGTCATTGCCGAGGCGCTGCCTTACATCCAGCGCTTCTGGGACAAGACTGTGGTGATCAAATACGGCGGCAACGCCATGACCGATCCGGTGCTGAAGGCGGCATTCGCGCGCGATGTGGTACTGCTCAAGCTGGTTGGTCTCAATCCGGTAGTCGTGCATGGCGGCGGGCCGCAGATCGAGGAGCTGCTGAAGCGGGTGGGCAAGACGGGGGTTTTCATCCAGGGTATGCGGGTGACCGATGCCGAGACGATGGACTTGGTCGAGATGGTGCTTGGCGGCCAGGTGAACAAGGATATTGTCAATCTGATCAACCAGGCCGGTGGCAAGGCAGTGGGGCTTACTGGCAAGGACGGGCGTTTCATTCGCGCCAGGAAGCTGATGATGGCGTCGAAAGACAAGCCGGGAGACGTCATCGACATTGGACAGGTGGGGGAAATTACCCAGATCGATCCGAGCCTGATCGCTTTCCTTGATTCAGGCGATTTCATTCCCGTGATAGCGCCGATCGGCGTCGGCAGCGAGGGGGAAACCTACAACATCAACGCCGACGTGGTGGCGGGCAAGCTCGCGGAAGTGTTGAAAGCGGAAAAACTGGTCTTGCTGACCAACACGCCGGGTGTGCTGGACAAGGATGGCAAGCTGCTCACTGGCCTGACTCCACGCAAGATCGACGAACTGGTGGCCGATGGCACCCTCTCCGGCGGCATGCTGCCGAAGATCGCCTCGGCGGTGGATGCGGCCAGAAGCGGCGTGAAGGCGGTGCACATCATCGACGGGCGGGTGGAGCACGCCTTGCTGCTGGAGATTATGACCGATCAGGGTGTGGGCACGCTGATTCAATCCTCTTGATAGGTTGCCGGGCGCGCATGGCGGACCCGGCAAATTCACGTTTACTCGTGCTCGTTGTAGGAAAAGCGGACATGGCCGTAGCGCAGGGCCAGCACGGCAAGTGTGAGTAAAAGGATGGAGGCGGCCACGCCGAGCATGTGCCACATGTCCAGGTTTTTCATGTCCAGCACGAGATAACGCGCGAGAGCGACTATCGCGATGTAGATGGGAAAACGCACTGGTAATTTGCCGGACTCGAAGTACATGGCCACCATCGCCAGGATTTCCAGGTAAAGAAACATCAGCAACAGATCAGCCAGCGTGACCGTGCCCGCCGCCACCATATGACTGACTTCTAGGTAGCCGGCGATCACAGTGGCAATCGTGATGACGGTCAGGCCGACATACTCGATAAACCCGAGGACAGTATGGGCGTGATGGGTGAACAGGTTTTGACGCATGGCGTGTCTCCTAGCTGGCTGGCGCGCATGCTACCTCAGGTCGATTCCCTCGCGTACTCGACCCCGCCAAGGGCAGATATACTCAGGCACAAAAATCATAGGGATATATCTTGGTTGCCGCTCTTCAATGCATACGCGCAAGTGACTTCCGCGTTATGACCACAGTGCCTGCTCTAGTTCTCCTTGGGTGTTGTGTTGTGGATCACCGCGAGCCGGTTCCGTGAACTATATGATCAGTCGCGCTTGCTTGGGCGGGGTTCTCGTTGCGCTGGTTTGCTTCAGAGCGGGACTGGCATGGGGGGTTGAGCTTATTGTCCATCCTGGCGTTGACGCGCAGGAGGTGTCGCGTCCACTCGCGCGCCTGATATTCGGCGCGAAGGTAACGCGCTGGGAGGATGGCGGCGCCATCCGGGTTTTTGTCTTGCCGGACGACTCGCCACTGCATCAGGAAATGAGCAAAGGCATCCTCGATCTGTATCCCTACCAACTCCGCGCCGCCTGGGATCGGGTCATCTATACCGGCATCGGCCAGGCGCCTGTCCAGGTTGCAAACGAATCGGAAATGCGCAAACAGGTTGCTTCGGTTCCAGGGGCAATCGGCTACATCGGGAGAGTGCAAAAAAATGACAAAGTACGCGCGTTACTTGTTCGCTGAAATCGTCCCGACTCTAACCTTGGCGGCGGCATTGCTGGGCGCTTCACTGGCGCGTGCCGATGAAGCCGATTTCCGCTTCCAGGGTTTTGCCAGCCAGCGTCTCACCAGCAGCAGCGGGAAGAACAATTTCTTCGGCGACACCAGTGGGAATCTCTCCGCCGACTACACGGAAGTTGGTGCCGGGGTGTCCTGGCGCCCGCATCCGCAGTGGCTGCTTTCGGGGCAGGCCATCTATCGGCGAGGAGGCGCTTCGGAAAAGGATGGGGTCGAACCCGATTATTACTACGCGGCCTATACGCCGTGGGAGAGCGAAGCAGGCCACCTGACGGTCAAGTTGGGCAAGATCAAGGTGCCCTATGGGCTCTATAACGACATGCGCGATACACCGATGACGCGGCCGGGCATATTGGCGCCGCAATCCATCTACCTGGATTCGCTGCGTCAACTCAATCAGGCCGCCTCCGGCATTCATCTGGAAGCTGAACGCAACCTGGGCGACGACACGTTTACGCTACGCTTTTCCCAGATCAAGCCGAATGTCCGCAGCGACAATACTTTTTGGGCTTTCCTGGGTAACCACAACACTTTTCCGGGCGAACTGTATTCCCGTGATAACGAGGCTTTCGCCGGACAGTTGGCCTATGACCACGATGGGGGCCGTCTGCGCGCCCTGATCAGCCACGCGCAAGGGGCCGCTCGATACAGGCCCGGTGTCGCGGATATCTGGAATGACGGCCGCCTTGATTTCAAGTTCTCGGCCTTGTCCCTGCAATGGAATGGCGAGCGGATTTCTCTCTCGGGGGAATGGGCGCGCAATAACTTCAAATTCAACATTCCCGGGCGTATCTCCCCTGTGGATATTGCCAGCCACGACATTGGTGATTCATGGTACCTGCAAGGCCAATGGCGTTTCGCGCCCCAGTGGGAGGGGCTGCTGCGCTATGACGTGAATTACGCCAGCAACCATGACCGCGACGGCACGGCGTATGCGGCGGACCCGCTCAATGGGGGCAAGCCGGCCTGGATGCGCTTCGCCAAGGACTGGACGGTCGGTGTGCGTTATCGCCTGGATAGGCAATGGCTGCTGGCCGCCGAGGCACATCGCGTGCATGGAACCGGGTGGCTACCGCCGGCGGATAACCTGACAAATGGCCAGTGGGCTCCAGGCAACACCTCGCCGTACTGGAATTTATTTCTGCTCCAGGCTACTTACCAGTTTTGAATGGACGAAGCCGAACACAGGCCAGGCCACGGAATGCGGAAATTTCGCGGGCTGCCTGTGTGGTGTGGCGGCGCTGATCACGGCTTATCCGCGCCGCCCGTTCTTGCTTGCACATGACTGATTACAAAGACCATTTTTCAGCCGATGCGAAAGGTTACGCTCTCTACAGGCCTGACTATCCCGCCGAGTTGTTTGCCTTTCTCGCCGGCCAGCTGAAACGGCATGAGCTGGCCTGGGACTGCGCTACCGGTAACGGCCAGGCGGCCTGTGGGTTGGCAAGACATTTCCGGGAGGTAGTGGGGACCGATGCGAGCACGCGACAGATTGAACACGCGGTTGCCCATCCCGCTGTGAGTTACCGGATGGCGGCGGCGGAAAACTCTGGCCTGGAAGCGGCAAGCGTGGATCTGGTAACGGTGGCTCAGGCCGCCCACTGGTTTGACTTGCCGTTGTTTTATGACGAGGTGAAGCGGGTGTCGCGTCCCGGCGGGGTGTTGGCGTTGTGGTGTTACGAACGCCTGGGCGTGGACCCTGGTATCGACCCGCTGATCGAATATTTCTATACCCATATTCTTGGCCCATACTGGCCGCCGGAACGGCGTTGGGTGGAAGGCGGTTACCGCGACTTGCCATTTCCCTTTCAAGAAGAGCGGGTTCCGGCTTTCGAGATGCGGGTGGAGTGGAGTCTCGATCAATTGATGGGATATTTCGCTACCTGGTCGGCGGTGAAAGCGTATCGCGCCGCGACGAATCAAGACCCCTTGCCGGCCTTGCGCGCGAGCCTGGAAACACGCTGGATTTCCAATGAGGGGCGCAAAACCATAAAATGGCCGCTTTCTCTACGGCTTGGGCGTGTGGCTGTTGCGTAAGCCAGCGCCCTTCATCGGAATCCCCTCATGTTCACCGGAATCATCCAGGCCGTCGGCCACATCTCCAATCTTGTCGAAACCAGCGGGGGAGACGCGCGTGTCACCGTCGCGGCGGACGGACTCGATCTCTCCGAGGCGCAACTGGGCGATTCGATTGCCTGCAACGGCGTCTGCCTCACTGTGGTGGAGAAAACCGCGGGCAGCTTCAGCGTCGATGTCTCCGCCGAGACTTTCTCCTGCACCATCGGTTTCGCGCCGGGCGACAAGATCAATCTGGAAATGGCCATGCGCTTGTCCGACCGCCTCGGTGGCCATCTGGTCTCCGGGCATGTCGATGGTGTCGGCACGGTACTGCACTTCGCGCCGGTAGCGGCGGGCGCGGAAAGTAGCTGGCGTCTGGATATTCGGGCGCCGAGTACTATGGCGCGCTACCTGGCGCCCAAGGGGTCGGTGGCGGTGAACGGGGTTTCGCTCACGGTGAACACGGTACGGGGCACCGATTTTTCCATCAACCTCATCCCTCATACGCTGGAGCAGACCATGCTCAAGCGTTTGCTGGCCGGCGGCAAGGTGAACCTGGAGGCCGACATGCTGGCCCGCTACGCCGACCGCTTGATGAATTACGTACACGAACAGGATAAAGACTGAGATGACACGACCCCCACGCTCACAAGTTCGCGGAGGCCCGGGTGGTGCGCCGGGCCGTTCGGCAGGCACGGCGCAGTGCGCCGCGAATTTCCTGCCTTACCCCCCCGAGGGGGGGATGTCAGTACCTTGGGACGGCCCGGCGGTACTGACATGAGCCTCGCCCCCATCGAAGAAATCGTCGCCGAGCTGAAAGCCGGCCGCATGGTCATCCTGGTCGACGAGGAGGACCGCGAGAACGAGGGCGATCTGGTGATGGCCGCCGAGCATGTCACCCCGGATGCGATCAACTTCATGGTCCGCCACGCGCGCGGTCTGGTCTGCCTGACCTTGACCGAAGCGCGTTGCCGCCAGTTGGGTCTGAAACAAATGGTGAGTGACAACCAGACGCCACACGGCACGGCCTTCACCGTTTCCATAGAAGCGGCGGAGGGCGTGACTACCGGCATTTCCGCCGCCGACCGCGCCGTTACCATTCAGGCCGCCGTGGCCAAGAACGCGCTGCCGACGGACATCGTCCAGCCCGGCCATATCTTCCCGCTGCGGGCGCAGCCGGGCGGCGTGCTGGTGCGCGCCGGACACACAGAGGCGGGCTGCGATCTGGTCGGTATGGCCGGCCTGGAGCCCGCTTCGGTGATTTGCGAAATCCTGAAGGAAGACGGCACCATGGCGCGGCTGCCGGATCTGCTGGAATTCGGCAAGGAACATGGCCTCAAGATCGGCGCCATCGCCGATCTGATCCATTACCGCGCCGCCAATGAAAGCCTGGTGGAGCGCGAAGGCTCGCGCGCGATGGTCACGCCCTACGGCGAATTCAACCTGACCGTTTATCGCGACAAGGTCAGCCGCGCGACTCACCTGGCTTTGTCCAAGGGCGACATCCGTGCCGATAGCGAGGCCCTGGTACGGGTGCATGAGCCGGTGTCGCTGATCGACGCGCTCGATATGAACGCGGCTGGCCATGCCTATTCGGTACCCGCCGCGCTCAAGATCATCGCCGCTGCCGCCGCGAACGATAAGGCGGGTGTGCTTGTGCTGCTGCATCGCACGGAATCCGCCGACGACCTCGCCAGCCGCGCGCTGCCGACGACCAACGCCGCGCCGGCGAAGAAATTCGATCTGCGCAATTACGGCACCGGCGCGCAAATTCTGCGCGATCTCGGTGTCGGCAAAATGAAACTCCTCGCCACCCCCCGCAAGATGCCGGCCATGGACGGCTTCGGGCTGGAAGTGACGGGCTATCTGGAACAGGAAGGAAACTGAAATGGGCCGTTACGCACAGATTTTTGAATTCGAACCGAACGAAGACGGCAAGGGCCTGAAGATCGGCATCGTCATGAGCCGCTTCAATATCGACATCTGCGAAGGCCTGCTGTCCGCCTGCAAGGCATCGCTAATCAAACATGGCGTGGCGCAGGAAGACATCCGTATCGCCACTGTTTCCGGCGCGCTGGAAATTCCGTTGACGCTGAAGAAGATGGCGGAATCCGGCAAGTACGATGCGCTGATCGCCCTGGGCTCCGTGGTGCGCGGAGACACTTATCACTTTGAAGTGGTCTCCAACGAATCCGCCTCCGGCATCATGCGGGTGGGTCTGGATACCGGCGTGCCCATCGCCAACGCCATCCTCACCACCGATACCGAACATCAAGCGACCGCGCGCATGTCGGAGAAGGGCGCGGAAGCCGGCCGTGTCGCCATCGAGATGGTGCGCCTGCTCCAGGCGCTGTAATGAGCGCCGATAAACCTTCAAGAGCCGCCGGAACCGGACGCGGCAGCCGCCAGATTTCCCGCGAACTGGTGCTGCGCGCACTGTACGAACGCCTGTCGGCGGGCACCGATTTTCCCGGCCTGGTCGGCTTTGCCGAGGAGGCCAGGGAGTACGCCGAAGCTAATACGAGTTTCTTTCGGGAATTGCTGGAAGGGGTGCTGAAACAGATGTCGGCGCTGGATACGGCCCTGGAGCCGCATCTCGACCGTCCGGTGAGCGAACTTTCCCCGGTGGAACACGCGGCCCTGCTGATCGGCGCCTATGAACTCGGTCACAGCCTCAACGTGCCCTACAAGGTGTGCATCAATGAATCGGTGAATCTGGCCAAGTCATATGGCGGCACCGACGGCCACAAGTTCGTCAACGGCGTGCTGGATAAACTGGCCCGCGTGGCGCGGGCGGTGGAGCTGGGAGGGAAGTAGCGAGTGCAGAGTGCTGAGTAGCGAGTGGTCCACCTCTCCGTCCTCGGCACTCAGTCCTCAGCGCTCGATCATGCCCTCAGAGTTCGATCTGATCGCCCGTTTTTTCACCCGCCCCGCGCCCAACGCGGTGCTTGGCGTGGGGGACGACGCGGCCCTGCTGGCGGTGTCGCCAGGCATGGAACTGGCGGTATCCACCGACATGCTGGTATCGGGCCAGCATTTTTTTCCCGATGTGGACCCCTATCTGCTCGGCCACAAAACCCTCGCGGTGAATCTGTCCGATCTCGCGGCGATGGGCGCCACCCCGCGCTGGGCCACGCTTTCATTGGCCTTGCCGGCGGCCGAAGCGGGCTGGCTGGAGGTGTTCAGTCGGGGCCTGTTCGACATGGCCGCGCGTTTTGATGTGAGCCTGGTGGGCGGTGACACCACTCGCGGACCGCTCAACCTGAACGTGACCATTCTCGGCGAAGTGCCGGCGGGCAAGGCTTTGCGCCGTTCCGCCGCGCGCGTCGGCGACGACATCTGGGTTTCCGGTGACCTCGGCGGCGCGGCACTGGGCCTGCGCACCCTGTTGGGCGAAGTCGATCTGTCCGACGCGGACGAAATCGAGTCCTGCCTCACCCGCCTGCATGCCCCGGAACCGCGCGTCGCCCTGGGGCGCGCCCTGCTTGGTGTGGCGCATGCCGCGATCGATATTTCCGATGGCCTGCTTGCGGATCTGGGCCACATCCTGGAATGTTCCGAGGTCGGCGCAGAAATTGAATACGCGCTTCTGCCCGCGCATCCCAGCGTGGCTAGCCGTCTTTCTCATACATTGATGCAACGCTGCCTGCTGGCCGGAGGCGATGATTACGAACTCTGCTTCACCGCCGCGCCGGAGCGCGCGCATGTGGTGCTGGCCGCCGCCGCGGCGTCCGGGGTTCATGTGACTCGCATCGGCCACATCACGGCAGAGCCTGGATTACGTATGTTGTCGGCAGATGGTTTGGGAATGCGTTTGGAGGACACCGGCTTTGACCACTTCAAATAGTCACCCCAGCCCCTCCGGGGGAGGGGCTGGGGGAGAGGGAGTAACCTCGGCAACCCAGCCCACGCTTGCTTTCCTCCTCGCCCACCCCGCCCACTTCCTCGCCCTCGGCTTCGGCGCCGGCCTTTCGCCCAAGGCGCCTGGCACAGTCGGTACCCTGGTCGGCTTCCCCCTGTTCTGGCTCTTGGCTGGCTCGCCGCTTTACTGGGCCTGGATTGTGTTGTTCCTCGCGGTCGGTGTCTGGGCCTGTGACGTGGCCGGCCGCGCGCTGGGGGTGCATGACCACGGTGGCCTGGTCTGGGACGAAGTGGCCGCCTTCCTTATGGTGCTGCCGTTCGCGCCGCCTACCTTACTGGGCTATGCGCTGGCCTTCGCGCTGTTCCGTTTGTTCGACATCTGGAAGCCTTTTCCCATCGGCTGGCTGGATGCGCGCGTGCCAGGCGGTTTCGGGGTGATGCTCGACGACGTGCTGGCGGCGGTTTACGCGATCCTGGTGCTATTGGCGGCGGCGAGATGGATGTAACGCAGGCCGAGCTGGAGACGCTTGCAGCTGAATTGGGCACCGCCCTGCTCCAGCGCGGCTGGATGCTGGCGACGGCGGAGTCCTGTACCGGCGGCTGGGCGGCGCAGGCGGCAACCGCCGTGGCGGGCTCTTCTTCCTGGTTCGAGCGCGGCTTCGTCACCTACAGCAACGAAGCCAAGATGGACTTGCTGGGCGTTCAAGCGAAAACCCTGGAAATCTTCGGCGCGGTGAGCGAGGAAATCGCGAGCGAGATGGCGCTAGGCGCCCTGGCGCGCAGCCGGGCACAGGCCACTTGCGCCATCACCGGCATCGCCGGGCCGAGCGGCGGAACCCCTGATAAACCCGTCGGCACCGTGTGTTTTGCCTGGGCGTGTGTCACTGCGGACGTGGTCACGGCACGGCGACAGTTTTCCGGCGACCGGCAGCAGATCCGCGCGCAATCGGTACAACTGGCGCTCAGGAACATGCTGGCCCTCATGACATAATCGCCCGGCTCAATCAGGAGGAAACAAACATGGATGAAAACCGCAGCAAGGCGCTCGCCGCCGCACTCGCGCAGATCGAAAAGCAGTTCGGCAAGGGCTCCATCATGCGTATGGGCGATGGCAGCATCGCCGACGATATACAGTCTGTCTCCACTGGCTCCCTGGGCCTGGATGTGGCGCTCGGCATCGGCGGCCTGCCGCGCGGGCGGGTGGTGGAAATCTACGGCCCGGAATCCAGCGGCAAGACCACGTTGACCCTGTCGGTCATCGCGCAGATGCAGAAAATCGGCGGCACGGCCGCCTTCATCGACGCGGAACACGCTCTCGATCCGCAATACGCGCAGAAACTGGGTGTGAACGTCTCGGAACTGCTCATTTCCCAGCCGGACACGGGCGAACAGGCTTTGGAAATCGCCGACATGCTGGTGCGTTCCAGCGCGGTGGATGTGATCGTGATCGATTCTGTCGCGGCGTTGACCCCGAAGGCGGAAATTGAAGGCGAAATGGGCGACTCCCACGTCGGCCTGCAAGCCCGTCTGATGAGCCAAGCTCTGCGCAAACTCACCGCCAACATCAAGCGCACCAATACCCTGGTCATCTTTATCAACCAGATCCGCATGAAGATCGGTGTCATGTTCGGCAGCCCGGAAACCACCACCGGCGGCAATGCGTTGAAGTTCTATGCTTCCGTGCGCCTGGATATTCGCCGCATCGGCGCGATCAAGAAAAACGACGAAGTGGTCGGCTCTGAAACTCGCGTCAAGGTGGTCAAGAACAAGGTCGCGCCGCCGTTCCGGGAAGCCATCTTCGACATCCTCTATGGCGAAGGTGTCTCGCGCGAAGGTGAGATCATCGAGATGGGTGTGGCCCAGAAATTCATCGACAAGTCCGGCGCCTGGTACGCCTACCAGGGTGAGAAGATCGGCCAGGGCAAGGACAACGCGCGTGAGTTCCTGCGTTCGCACCCGGAAATAGCCCAGGAGATCGAAGCAAAGATACGCGAGCAACTTGGCGTAAAAACCTCGGCGGCGACCCTCGCGGCGTGAATCTGCGAGAGCGGGCCATGAATTTCCTGGCGCGGCGGGAGCACAGCCGCGCCGAGATGGCTCGCAAGCTGCTTCCACATGGCGAGGCGGAGGAAATCACCGCCTTGCTCAATCAATTGGAGCGGGAAAATCTGCTATCCAATTCACGCTATGCCGAAGCACTGGCGCACAGTCGTGCCGGTCGCCACGGCAGCGTGCGGCTTAAGTCGGAATTACGGGAAAAGGGTGTGCCGGAAGCGATCGTAACCGAGGTTGTCGGCCAGGCGCGCGACGCGGATCTGGCCGCCGCGCGCGCGGTCTGGCGGAAGAAGTTCGGTGAGCCCCCGGTTGATGCCAGGGAACGAGCGAAACAGCAACGGTTTCTCCTGGGACGCGGCTTCCCCGCTGAGGTGGTGAGGCGCGTAGTGGGCGGCGAGGACGACTAAAGCCGTGCCCGCACCAGGCTGGCAATTTCCTCATCGGTCAGAACGATGGGATTGGTCTTCATGCTCGATCCGCGGCTGTTGGCGACGATGCGCGCCACATCCGCTTCAGTTACGCCATATGCGCCCAGGCGAGGTAGTTCAAGGCGCCGCGTCCAGTTCCCCAGTAATTCGACCAGCGCTGTATGTGCGTTCGTGTCAGTCAGAGTGCTCCCGGTCATCAGGCGGCCTACCTCCGCGTACCGGGTCAGAGCCGGATGCCGTGGTTCTCGTTCGCGTAGCGCCACCAGATTGACTCGTGTGGCCTCCGCTACCAGGGTGCCACACACCACTCCATGTGGGATCGGGAAGAATGCGCCCAGCGGCGAGGCCAGGCCATGTACCGAGCCCAAGCCAACCTGTGCCAGAGTGATTCCGGAGAGCAAGGCAGCGTAGGCCATGTTGGCGCGATGCGCCGCCAGGTCGCCACTTACCTCATACCAAGGCAGTAGCGAATCGCGTACCGCCGCCATACCTGATAGCGCCAGGGCATCGGTAAAGGGGTTGGCTTTGCTGGAAACATAGGATTCAAGTAACTGAGTAAAGGCATCCATGCCATTGGCCGCCAGGACGGCGGGCGGGCAGGTCGCCAATAGGTCGGGATCGATAACGGCATACTCCGCAACCAACTTGTCACCGCGAAATGATTTCTTGAAACCATCGGGGCCTCGCACACTGAGTACAGCATTCTTGGTTGCCTCGGAGCCAGTCCCGGCCGTGGTGGGCACAGCGATAAACGGGGTCGTTGGTCCTTGATAGAGCAACTCAGGCCCGACCCCTTCGAGGTGGTCAAGCACCGAATTGCCGGGCCGCAACAGGCCGGCTATGGCCTTGGCGGCATCCAGCGCGCTACCGCCGCCTATGCCCAGGACGCAATCAAAATGGCTGCCACGAAGGTTCCTGACTGTGTCATCAACCAAGCCGGGTGAAGGTTCGCCGGTGACATGCACAAGTCGCCAGGACAAGCCACGCCGCGTCAACTCCTGAGACAAAGTCGCCCAAGCCCCGCAGCCCACAAATGAACTCGAACCGGTCACGATCAATAATTTGGATCCATAACATGCCACGAGACCGGGGATGCTAGCGATACACCCAGCGCCAAACTCAATGCGCGGTAACCGCGCGATAGAAAAGGGAAAAATCACGTTTATGCACCGGAAGGTTGAGGATGGAAGGACATTTAATTGGCGGCAGCTCACAGATAAGCGGCAAATTTTATTGACATGGCCTAGTGTGCCCCCTATAGTAGCGGACTCCTAACGCGGGGTGGAGCAGTCTGGCAGCTCGTCGGGCTCATAACCCGAAGGTCACAGGTTCAAATCCTGTCCCCGCAACCAGTTACAAGATGTGCGATGTTTGATTTGAGTGCTGAAAGGTTCCTTGAAAATAACAGTTGACCATCGGGTTTAAGTCTGTAGAATGCCGGCCTCTCGCTGCTGAAACGAAGTGGCGGGGAGTAGGAAGAAGTAGAAGAAAGTGGTTTAAAAACAGTTCTTTAACAAGTTGCTTACAGCCTTTAAGTGTGGGCATTGGGT
>JAQTLN010000019.1 GCA_028714875.1 Gallionellaceae bacterium | reverse complement strand
CCAATGGTCGCGGGCTGGCGCTCGGCGCATGCCTCGGCATGAAGAACATCGGAAAGCCGTGTGCGGGAAAACTGCATGCACGGTTTGATGAGGGAGGGCAGGTGAAAACCTGTTTTCTACTCTACCCTATTTCCCTTTTATGCATGGCGACTATAGCGCTGCAATTGATATGGAGAGACCCAAGCGGGAACTCTCATTAAGCACAGCTTTACGAAGACCACCTTCATAGCGTTTTGCGGCCTCAAGTGGACAGACAAAGCAAAATGTTTTTATTTGTGGCAAACCATTGTCACGCGCAATTAGCACCTTGAAAATGTCTCGGTAAAACTCAAAGTGATCGTTGTTTGGTGATACTTTTAATTCGTAAGCAGTTCCACTAATTAGGTCCACGAGGTCAATTCTTTCTCTCAATTGACCAACCTATTGTTCTGCAACAAACCGATTAGGAAATGCAGAAATTACTGAAGACTGCCAGTCTGATGTTACAGAAGCGGCAAGTTTGTCACCAGTGCCTGCGTCACCACTCATACGCCAGTGTTTTTTATGTGCTTCTCGTGCGAGGAGAATTACTTGGTTGTGTGGCATAGGATCAATGGGCATAACGTAAAGCTAACGGGCGCCCGCGAAGGGGTGTCCACGAAGTGAAGCCGGCTGTTCGGGCGTCCCGGTTGAGCGGCATGTTAGGGTGCACGGTGCGCCACAAGTGCAAATGCAATTGCATAAAACAAAGCAGAGGCAGCCATAATCCAACCAATCCATTTGTTTGCGGTTATGCGCCATGGCGGCAGAGTGTGTTGTGGTTTCTTTGAAAGCAATATAGCTACTACACCCACAGCAAGAAATGCGATTTGCGCATATGTTAATAACCAGCCAACCCTATCAAGATTTACCGGCCGCCCCAAAATAACAGAGCCCCACAATATTGCTAATGCGAGGACAGTTGGGCTAATTGTAAGAACGCCAATCACGTCGAGCCCTAACGTTCAAGGAGAGGGACGCGCCGCTTGCGGCGCGTCCCTCTCGACCGCAGTGTTAGGCATACTTTCATTAGCCTCGCCCCCTGCGCGCTGAGAAAGCATTTGTTGAAGCATGGATAGTGCGCGGTCTGTTACCACACGCTCCTGCGCAAGCCATAGCTTGGGTGCAGCGAATCCAAGAAGTATTGACAGCGCAATTATCTTTGCGAGAGTGGTTAAATTTGGCTGAAGCGACCCAATGAAATATAGGGCGATAACAATGCCAAGTATTGCGCCAAGAGTTAAACGCAAAATAATCCACTGGAACCTCCCAAGTGCATCGATGGTGCCCAGAATTCTGACATTTCCAGGGCGCGGCATTCGGTGTGGGTTAATGGTGAGTAAGCATGTGTGAGCGAAGCTGCCGTGCATTGCGCCCAATGGGCAAAGAACCATTAGCGCAATATCGTATTTGCTGAGACCGAGTTCAATGAGGAAATCGTGCATGGTTTTGGATGCCTAACGTCTTAGGTTAACCGGGCGCGCGCGAGCCGGCAACCACGAAGTGAACCAGCATTTCGCGCGCTCCGGTTGAACCGCCAGTTGGGCATGTCAGTAGAAAAGACAAATTATTTATCATGGCTTGCATTTGTTTGCCGGGCCTCAAAAAGTGGCACAAAGATAGGCGCGTAAGCTACTACTGACACCACCTGCCGCGTAAGTAACAATATGTGTATTTGCGTCAACGGATACAACACGTATTTCAGGGTGCATTCGGTCGATATAAGTGCCTGGATTATTGTAAATGCCACGCATAAACGCAACGGGCATTAAGTAATAGAGCGCTGCATTTCCGCAAACCCATAACTCGCAGTCGGCGCTAAGAGTGTTAGGGTTGATATTGAATTTAAACTTTCCGGGTGCGTTTAGGTTTTGTGAGCAATAGCGAACGTGGACAACAGCGTTACCAATTCGAGCCTTAGAATTCCCAGTTGAGACTATGTTCGCTCCGTTTGCGACTTTTGTAAGTGCTGCATTCTTTTCAGACGTGCTCATAGGAATCCTTGTCTTTAGGCCCAACGTTAAGTCAGCCCCACATATGGGGCAATGTTTTGCCCCATATGTGGGGTATATGCTTGGTTGGCGTAATTAACCTCTTGCTTCCTCATGATCCACCTCGCTACACGGGGTCATCGTCAATTCTTCTTATGCACCTGGGCCATGACTGAACAACGGTTGAAGCTTCATGATCAGGTCCGCGACCGTATCCGTGTAAATCACTACGGTATTCGCACGGTGCAGGCTTGCTGCGGCTGGATTAAACGCTTCATTTTTTTCAGTGACAAGCGCGTTTTTTGCCCAACAGTCCGGCGACTTTTGCCGATGTCCTGGCATCAACCTCAGATTTTTTTATGGCGGCTCACTCCCGGATAGCCGGGCGCCGCTTGGGTGCATCGAAAAACCTGCGTCGACAGGCTCAGCACGAACGCAACCGGTTGATTTACAAAGAGTCGTTCGCCCTGAACTTGTCGAGGACAGGGGGTTTTCGTGGCATCCCTCAGAGGCTGTAATTTTTTCGAAAATGACGGGAAAGGTCACCGTCATTCCCATGCGAGCTTGAATCCAGGTTGTGCATCTGATTGAGCTTCAAGCAGTCAGGGCTACGAACTGGATTCCCGCTTGAGCGGGAATGACGGATATTTTGGGCGCCGGCTGTTTTTTACAGCCTCTCACTTCACAAGCGCGGGCATTGCCTGATTGATGTTCGGCGCCGCCCCCGTAGCGGTTCTCGCCTCGGCAACGGGAACGCTTGTTCCCGCCTTGTGCAGGGGTTGTGGATGCCAGCCGACTAGCACCACCATGGCCATGAAGCTGATCACATAGGCCAGCGCGACGTGCCAGCCATGGCGCAGCCAGAGCGCAGCCGAGCGGGCTTCGGGATACATGGTTGCAAGCGCGACGCCGGCCGAGGAGCCGAACCAGAGCATCGAGCCGCCGTAGCCGACGCCGAAGGCGAGGAAGCCCCAGTCGTAGCCGTCCTGTCGAATCGCCAGCGCGGTGAGCGGGATGTTGTCGAACACCGCTGAAACGAAGCCAAGGCCAAAGGCGGCATGCCACGAGGCGGCGGGTAGCGTTTCCACCGGCATCATCGAGGCGCTGGTCACCAGGAAGAGCAGGAAGAAGGTGCCTTTCAGCGATTCACCCAACACTTCCCAGTCATGGCGGCGCAGCTTGGCGGTGACGAAGATGGCGGCCCAGACGGCCACGCCGATGAAGGGGAAGGTGCTGCTGATGGCCGTGTAGTGCGTGTTGACGACAATGTTGGTGATCATCGCGAATGCCAGAATCAGGGCAACGATGAATACGCGGCTCCAGTCCACATGGGTGTGTTCATGGACATGTTTGTTGATGGGCGAGTAGGCATGCTGCTGCTTCGCGGCCACGTAGCCCGAGATCACCAGGGCGATGGCCGAGGCCATGACAGCCTCGAACACCGCGCCTGGCGGAACGCCGGCAATCCACATCATGGTCGTGGTCGTGTCGCCGACGACGGAAAACGCGCCGCCGGCGTTGGACGCGGCGACGATGGCGGCGAGGTAACCGATGTGAACTTTTGCTCTGAACAGTTGGTGCGCCATCGCGCCGCCGATCAGGGCGGCCGCGATATTGTCGAGGAAGCTGGAAATGAGCCACACCATGGCCAGCACGCCAAAGGCGCCGCGCCAGTCGTCGGGCAGAAAGCGCGGCAAGATCGCCGGGATGTGGCTTTTCTCGAAATGCCGCGCGAGGATGGCAAAACCCAGCAATAGGCAGAACAGGTTGGCCAACGTCACCCACACTTCCCCAAAGTGGCCGACCAGACCGGCAACGCCCATTCCGGTCTTGAAGCCGGTGAAGAAAATCTTGTAGAGCGTCAGCGTTATCACGCCTATCAGCGCGACATTGAATGTCTGGTTATGAAACAGCGCCACGCCCAGCAATGTCAGCGCGAAGAGGATGAACTCGATGGGAATGCCGGCGATGGCCGGGCTATCCGCGGCCCATGCCGCGCCGGCCATCAAAGTCATTAGCAAAACCATTCCAGACTGCCATATGCGGGTTGAAGTCATGTCACTAGCCTTACAAGTAAAAAAATCGAATCAATTAACCAAGCAGTGACGTAGGTTGGGCAAAGCTAGCGTGCCCCCGCGAGAGGGGGACGCCGGATTCGTAAGCACTGAAGCGCCGACGATTCCGTTGCCCAACAAACCGCCGCGATGTTGGGCACGCTTCGCCTTGCCCAACCTACGGCGCCAACCTACGGTGCTAAATCTCCAACTGTGTCCCGAGTTCGACGACACGGTTGGCGGGAATGCGGAAGAAGGTCATCGGACTGGCGGCATTGCGCGCCATGGTGGCGAACAGGTGTTCGCGCCAGACCATCATTCCCTCGCCACGGGTGGGGATCAGGTTTTCCCGGCTGAAGAAGAAAGTGGTGTCCATCAAGTCGAACTCCATGCCGCAGGGGCATTCCGACAAGGCCTTGGGCACATCGATGTCATCCATGAAGCCGTAGCGGACGACGACGTGATAGAAACTCTCGGCGAGTTTCTCCATCGTCAGCCGGTCGGCGGCGGGCACATACGGCACTTCGGCATAGCGGATGTTCAGGATCACCACGCGCTGGTGCAGCACCTTGTTGTGTTTGAGGTTATGCAGCAGGGCCGAAGGCACGCCCTTGGCGTCGGCGGTCATGAACACGGCGGTGCCCGGCACGCGCAGCGGCGGATATTCCAGCAAATCGGCGACGAAGGGCGCCAGCGGCAACGCGGTCTCGCGCAAACGCCGCAGCACCATCTCGCGGCCGCGTTTCCAGGTCACCAGCAAGGTAAAAACCAGCCCCGCCACCACCAGGGGGAACCAGCCGCCGTCCGGGATCTTGACCGCGTTGGCGCCGAAAAAAGCCAGGTCGATGCAGAGGAAAACCAGCATCCCCGCCAGGGTGACGCGCAGGCTGAGCCCCCAGCGCACACGCATGACGATGCACACCAGGATGGTGTCGATGGCGAAGGTGCCGGTGACGGCGATGCCATAGGCCGCGGCGAGATTGCTCGAATTCTTGAAGCCCAATACCAGCAGGGCGATGCCGATCATCAAGGTCCAGTTCACAAAGGGGATATAGATCTGGCCCGCCTCGGCGGCCGAGGTGTGGCGGATACTCAGGCGCGGGGCATAACCCATCTGGATCACTTGGCGGGTCACGGAAAACGCGCCCGTGATAACGGCCTGGGAGGCGATCACGGTCGCGGCCGTGGCCAAGCCCACCATGGGGAAGAGCGCCCACTCCGGGGCGAGGCTGAAAAACGGGTTGCGTAGCGCCGCCGGGTGAGTGAGCAGCAACGCGCCTTGTCCGAAGTAATTGAGAACCAGCGCCGGCAATACATAGGCGAACCAGATCAACTGAATCGGGCGGCGGCCGAAATGGCCCATATCGGCATACAAGGCCTCCGCGCCGGTGATCGCCAGCACGACCGCGCCGAGGATGAGGAAGCTGGCCGTGCCATGCGCGATGAAGAAGTTCAGGGCGTGGATGGGCAGCAGCGCGGCGAGCACCTGGGGGTGCTGGAGAACGCTGAGTAGCCCGAGAAAGCCGAGCACGCCGAACCAGGCCAGCATGACCGGGCCGAACAATCGCCCGATGTTGGTGGTGCCGTGGCGCTGGATGACGAACAGGCCGAGCAGGATGCCGAGCGCGAGCGGCACGATGAAGGGGTGCAAGGCCGGCGCTCCGATCTCAAGCCCTTCGACGGCGGAGAGCATGGAAATGGCCGGTGTAATCAGGCTGTCGCCGAAGAACAGGGAGGCCCCGAGGAAACCCAGCACCATCAGAATCTTGCGGCTGCGCGACTCCAGCGGGGCATGCCCCTGGGCCAGCGCGAGCAGGGCAAGGATGCCGCCTTCGCCCTTGTTGTCGGCGCGCATCATGATGCTGACGTATTTCAGCGATACCACCAGCATGAGCGACCAGAACACCAGGGAAAGAATGCCCAGAACGTTGCCTTGTGTGAGCGCCAGATGATGCCCGCCGAAGACCTCCTTCATGGTGTAGAGCGGGCTGGTGCCGATGTCGCCGAACACGACACCGAGCGCGCCGAGCGCGAGCGCGGCGGAATTTCTTCTGGTCGAGTGCGCCTGGTTCACTTTGTTTCCGCCTTGATGGCGGGAACCGATTCGATGCGAGTGACGATGTGCATGGTGGCTGCCGGTGGGTCAGGGCTGAAAGCGGTAGCCGACGCCACTTTCGGTGAGGATGTGGCGCGGCCGGGCCGGTTCGGATTCGATCTTCTGGCGCAGATGGCCAACATAGACCCGCAGGTATTGATGGCTTTCCACCGCCTCGGCGCCCCATACCTGGGCGAGCAACTGGCGGTGGGTCATCACCCGGCCGGGATGGGTGGCCAGGGAGAGCAGCAGGCGGTATTCGATCTGGGTCAGATGGACACTTTCACCCGCGCGCCGGACCACCCGCCCGATGCAGTCGATTTCGAAGTCGCCGAAACGGATCAGCGGTTGTTCCCGCTCGTTCCAGTCCTGGCGGCGGCGCAACTGGGCGCGCACCCGCGCCAGCAATTCCGATACGCCAAAGGGCTTGGTCAGGTAGTCATCGGCGCCGACATCGAGCGCGGTCACCTTCTCGCTCTCCAGCACGCGCGCGGAGAGCACCAAAATCGGTGTCGCGGACCAGGCCCGATAATCCCGGATGAATTCAAGCCCATCCCGGTCGGGCAAGCCCAGATCGAGCACCACCAGATCGGGCGCGTTGTGCCCCAGCGCGAGATTGGCTTCACGCACGGAAGTGGCGGTGGTGATGCGATAGCCCTCGCTCTCCAGGGCGGAGGCGACGAATTGCCGGATGTGCCGGTCGTCCTCGACCAGCAGTATCCGCGCGCCTTCGCTCATGTTCTCGTTCATGTTTTCGCTCATGATTCCACCGCCAGTTCGGCGGGAGGCTGGTCCAGCGGCAGCCAGAATCTGAAGCAGGCGCCACCGTCCTTGCGGTTGTGTGCGTCGACGCTGCCGCCATGCGCCTCGACGATGTTGCGGACGATGGCCAGGCCCAGACCGAGGCCAGGGATGTTCGACTCGCGCTGGCCGCGGCGGAACACGCCGAAGAGTTCGCTGACGTCGCCTTCCGGCAAGCCCTTGCCGCGGTCGCAAACGGCAATATCCAGCCACTCATGCAATCGCTCCGCCGACAGGATGATTTCGCTGTCCAGCGGGCTGTACTTGGCGGCGTTTTCCAGCAGATTGCAGATCGCGCGCTCGATCAGGACGGCGTCGAACGCGACCGGCGGCAGCGCCGGCATGATCTTGACCGTGACGCGATGCCCTTCGAGTTGCAGCCGCATCTGTTGCAGGCTGGCGCCTATGACTTCCTCCACCGGCTGCCATTCCTTGTTGAGGGTGACCGCGCCGGATTGCAGGCGGGCCATTTCCAGGAGGTTGCCAACCAGCCGGTTGATACCGAGCGCCTGATCGCGGATGGCCAGCATCATGGCCCGCTGCTTGTCCGGCTGCGCGGCCCGCCCCTCCGCCACCGTGTCGGCCAGACCCACCAGGGCGGTGAGCGGGGTGCGCAAATCGTGGGAAAGCGCTGAAAGTATGGTGCCGCGCAGGGTCTCGGAGGCCATTTTCACCTCCGTGTTCTTGGCCAGTTCGGCGTAATGGACGCGCTCCAGGGCCACCGCGACCACCGAGGACATGGTTTCCAGCGATTCCCGGATATAGCCGGTCACCACACTCGGGTCGTCCAGAGTGAAGACGAGGACGCCTTGCAATCCCCGCGACATCCGCAGCGGCAACACCATGTAAGACCGTGTCGTATCTGGAACAGGTAGCGCGGCCAGGTTTCGACTGGCGATGATGTCCGCCAGGCCAGCCGGGCTCAATGGCGCCGGGAGATCATCGAAGGTGTCCGGGGAAAGAATCCTGACGTTTTCGGCGGAAAACAGCGTCGTCAGAAAATGCTCGCTGATGTCCCGCGCTTCCTCGGCCGTCTGAGTGGCCGTCAGTTGACTGGCCAACACGTACAAGGCGCGCGAATGCCGCTCCCTCGCCTCGGCGGACTCGACATGGTTTTTCAGCTTGGAGGTCAGATGCCCCACCAGCAGCGCCACCACCAGCATGATCAGCGCGCTGAGAAGGTGCTGGTCTTCAGTGATGGCCAGGGAAAAGTAGGGCGGAACGAAGACATAAGCGAACGCCAGCGACCCCAGAAATGCCGCGACAATGGCCGGCCCACGCCCGGACCAGATGGCCGTTACAACCACCAGCAGGACATAGAGCAAGGCAATGTTGGAAAAATCGATGACCGCCCGAAAAGGGGAAATCAGCAGCGTGAGCGCAATGCCGCCAATGATTCCAGGTCCATATTTCCCCAACCCATAGGGCTTCATTCGCACAGTTGCCTGATCACCGAAGTTGTCCGGAATGTCATGGTATCCAGGCTCAGGTAAAAAACTTATAAAAACGGGGCCAGGCGAGCGATCTCAGCTGTAGCGCTGGCGTCTTGCCGGCTTCGGCCCTTCTGATCAAAGGGGGGTTCGGGTACTCGCACGCACGCCAGCCGTGGAGAAATCCGCTGTTCCCCTTGGGGAAAGGCGCTTTTCGCGTTGGCGGGTGATATGAGTGATGGGGTCGGGAGCGTGGCCTCCCCCTTTCCCAAAGGGGGATTGAGGTACCGAAGGGTAGGGGCTTCATCAGGGATTTAGCGACGTTTGCCTGAGCCGCCGCCTCAGAAATCCCCCCTAACCCCCCTTTGGGAAAGGGGGGAACCGCGCCGACCTCAATCGTCGTCGTCATCATCCGCCATCTGCCGTCTTGGCACGGTGGCGGGGTCGGCGATGATGGCGCGGTAGATTTCCACGCGGTCGCCCGGTTTGAGCGGGGCATCGAGTTTGACCAGGCGACCGAAGATGCCGACCGGCTGCGTGGTCAGGTCGAGTTCCGGGAACTGGCGCAGGATGCCGGATTTGATGATGGCTTGTTCCAGCGTGGCGTCTTCTGGCACCTCGATGCGCAACCAGATTTGCTGCGTGGGTTCGGAGTAGGCGACGGCGACTTGCATGGCATCTCCCTCAGGCGGTCACGGGAACAGCTTCCACCACCGCCGCGCGCGCCGCCAGATGCCGGTCGAGCACGCGCTTGCCGGCGAGCAGAAAACCGACAACAAGGAATCCGCCCGGCGGCAGGATCATTAGCAGGTAGCCCTTGTAGTGTGGAATCAGCGTGGTTTCGAGGAAGGCGAAGGAACTGCCCAGCATGAGGTGTGCTTGCGCGAACAGCGTGCCGCTGCCCAGTGCTTCGCGGATGCCGCCGATCAGGGTCAGCGCGAAGGTGAAGCCCAGGCCCATCATGAAACCATCGACGGCGGACGGCAGCATGGCGTTCTTCGACGCGAACGATTCCGCCCGCCCGAGAATGGCGCAGTTCACCACGATCAGCGCGATGAACAGGCCCAGCACCTTGTAAAGGTCATGCGCCCAGGCGTTGAGGATCATGTCCACCAGGGTCACCAGGGTGGCGATGAACACCACATAGACCGGAATCCGCACCTCCGCGCTGATGAACTGGCGTAGCGCGGAAATCAGCACGTTGGAGGCAACCAGCACGGCGGTGGTGGCCAAACCCATGCCGAGGCCGTTGGTGGCGCTGCCGGTGACCGCCAGGGTCGGGCAGAGGGCGAGCATCTGGGCGAAGACGACGTTGTTGTCCCAGAGACCGTCTTTGGTAATGCGAGCGTAGGTCATGGCTGTTTCTCCGTGGGAGCGGGTTTGCCCGCGATCATCGGGGTATCGAGCAGGCGCGATTTCTCTTTCGCGAAGAACGCCAACCCGCCCTTCACCGCCTTGACCACGCCGCGCGGGGTAATGGTGGCGCCGGCGAACTGGTCGAATACGCCGCCGTCCTTCTTCACGGCGAATTTCTCCGCCACCGGGTCGCCCAGGTATTTACCGGTGAAAGCATGAATCCAGTCGGATTTCGCCGGCTCGATCTTGTCGCCCAGTCCTGGAGTTTCCGCGTGCTTGAGCACGCGCACACCGAGGATATGGCCGTCCTTGTCCACGCCCATCATGCAGACGATGCGGCCGGCATAGCCGTGCCCCACCACCTGGAACACGACGGCTTCGACCTGGTCGGCGCGGCGCGCGCGATACACCGTCACCTCGCCATCCGGGCCGGGCAACACCACGGTGTCCTTGAGCAGATCGTTGTCGAATTTGCCGGGCAGCACCTGGCTCAAGGACTGCTGCAAGTCGCGCGCTTCCGCCGCCGCGATCGCCGGCCCGGTGGCGCGCGAGGCGACGGCCAGGGCGGCGGTGGTGATCAGAGCGGCCGCGGCCAGCAGCGCGCCCTGGTAACCGAGTTTGTCGCGCAGATTATCGAGGTTCATGGTGTGCTCCTCCGCGCGCCATGCGCGCGCGGGTGTCTCCCCCCTTTATCAAAGGAGGGCCGGGGGGGATTTCTCCAAGGGTGGTGCCAGTTCAAGCGTCCGCAAATCCCCCCTAGCCCCCCTTTGGGAAAGGGGGGAACCGCCGCGCGTTGCGGGGTCGTATCGGTATTCGGCCATTTCATTTCGCGCCCTCCTTGGCCGGCACCAGGGCCGCGCCCTTGCGATCGCGCCCGTAGATGCGCGGTTTGAAGTAGCGGTCGATCACCGGGTTGGCGGCGTTCATCAGCATCACCGCGAACGCCACACCTTCCGGATAGCCGCCCCAGGTGCGGATGATCCAGGTGAGCAGGCCACAGGCGAAGCCGAACAGCAGTTGCCCGCCCGTCGAGTTGGGGCTGGAAACCGGGTCGGTGGCGATGAAGAAAGCGCCGAGGATCAGGCCGCCGGAAAGCAGGTGGTAAGCCAAACCGGGGGTGTGGCCGGGCGCGATCAGATGCGCCAACAAGGCCGGCAACGCCACCCCGGCGAGCATCGCCAGCGGGATATGCCAGGTGATGACGCGGCGCGCGATCAAGATCAGCCCCCCCGCCAGCAGCAGCACGGCGGAGGTTTCCCCCAGGCTGCCGCCGCGCTGGCCCCAGAGCATGTCGAGTGGCTGCCAGATGCCGGCGAGGATCTGGTCGAGGCCGAAGCCGCGCCCGAGATCGGTCTTTACATGGCCCAGAAGGGTGGCGCTGGACACGGCATCGGCGGGCGTAACCCCGGCGAAGGTGATGGCCAGCCCCTGCAAGTAGCCGGGGGCGGCGGCGGAGGTGATCGGCATGGGCGCCAGCCAGGTGGTCATTTCCAGCGGGAAGGAGATGAGCAGCATCACGCGCGCCGCCATCGCCGGGTTGAACAGGTTCTGGCCGAGGCCACCGAAAACCTGCTTGGCGATGACGATGGCGAACAGCGACCCCAGCGCCGCCAGCCACCACGGCGCCCACGGCGGCAGCGAGAGGGCGAGCAGCCAGGCGGTGAGCAAGGCGGAACCATCGAACAGGGCGCCGCGCACCGGCCGCGCCATGATTTTCAAGGTGGCGGCCTCGGCCAGCACGGCCACCGCCAGCGACACCACCCACAGGTTGATGGCCGGCCAGCCATAGAGCCAGAAGCCGAACAGCGTGGCTGGCGTCAGCGCCAGCATCACCGTGGCCATGACCTGGCTGACGCTGGTGGCCGCGTGGGCGTGGGGGGAGTGGACGATGGGAGTCATGGCGAAACGCACCTCGTGTTGTTTCCCCCTTTGCCAGAGGTTCTTTCCACGTTAGCTAGTGCCGCGAACAGGCGAGGTTCCCCCCTTTGCAAAAGGGGGGTTAGGGGGGATTTTCGGACGCTCGCGCACGCACAACCCTTGGAGAAATCCCCCTCAGTCCCCCTTTGGTAAAGGGGGAAGCACGGTTTCCACATTTCAAGGGTTGACTGCTTCATGCCGCCACCTCTTCTTTCTCCGCCGCCTTCTTGGCCGCCGCATTTGCCAACTCGGCCGCCGCTTTCCTGGCCGCCCGCTGCCGCGCGGCCTCCTCTCGTTCGCGGACGACGCGCGCCATGCGTTCGTTGCGTTCGTCGGCCAGTTTCTTGGTCGCTTCGTTCTTCATCTTCAGGCGTTCGCGCGCGGCCAGATCGCCCTTGGCGTGGTTGAAGTAATGCACCAGGGGGATGTGCGAGGGGCAGACATAGGAGCAGGAACCGCAGGCGATGCAGTCCTTCAGCCCCCAATCCACCGCCCCGGCCGGGTCGCCGGCGCGGATGCGGGCGGCCATTTCCAGTGGCAGCAGGCCCATCGGGCAGGCGCGCACGCAAGTGGAACAGCGGATGCAGGGGCCGGGCTGGTTGGCTTCCACTTCCTTGCGAGTCAGCGCCAGCACGCCGCTGCTGCCTTTGACGATGGGAATCTGTAGTCCGGTGACTTGCGTGCCCATCATCGGCCCACCCAGCACCAGGCGTTCCGGTGTCTCGCGGAAGCCGCCACAGGCATGGACCAGATCGGCGGCCAGGGCGCCGATGGGCACTTCCAGATTGCCGGGCGCGACGATCGCCGCGCCGCTCACGGTGACGATGCGGGAAACCAGCGGGCGGGCGTGGCACAACGCCTGTTGCACCGCGTAGGCGGTGCCGACGTTGTGCACCAGCACGCCGATGTCCGCCGCGCGCCCGCCAGCCGGGACTTCCTGGCCGGTGAGTACCTGGATCAACTGTTTCTCGGAGCCCATCGGGTACATCGCCGGCACCGCGACCACCTTGACTTCGCTGCCGACGGCAGCGGCGGTCATCGCCGCGATGGCTTCCGGCTTGTTGTCCTCGATGCCTACCAGGGCCACGCGGGCACCCGTGGCGTGACGAATCAGACGGATGCCCTCGACGATCTCCCGGGCGCGTTCCCGCATCAGGCGGTCGTCGCAGGTCAGGTAAGGCTCGCATTCGCCGCCATTCATGATCAGCGTGCGTATCTCGCTGCGGCGCGAGAGATTGAGTTTCACCGCCGAGGGAAAGGCCGCGCCCCCCAGGCCGACGATGCCGGCCGCGCCCACGCGCGTGGCGATTTCTTCCGGCGAAAGCGCGAAGGGATCGGCGGGCGGCTCGCTTTCCAGCCAGGCGTCGTCGCCATCCGACTCGATGGTCAGCGTCGCCACCGGCAGACCGGAAGGATGCGGCGCCGGGAAATCACCGATGGCGATCACCCGTCCGGAGGTGGGCGCATGCACCGGCGCCGACACCATGCCGACGCCGGCGGCCAGCAACTGGCCTTTTTTGACGTGGTCGCCCACCGCGACCTGATGTTTGGCCGCCGCGCCGATGTGCTGCTGCATGGGCACGAACAGCCGTTCCGGCAGAGGCAGGGAGCGAATCGGTGGTTCGGCGGAGAGATCCTTGCGCCCTTCCGGATGCACGCCACCTCGGAATTTGAAGAGTTTCATGCCGGCCTCCCTTCCAGGTGGAGCAGCCGACTGGCTTCCCCATTTTTCGCGGCGCTGTTCGCGCTGAACGTTGCTGAAGTTGGGTCACTGGCTCCCCCCTTTCTCAAGGCTCTTTTCCCGTTAACGGGTGATGCGGCTGGCGCGGTGGTTCCCCCCTTTTTCAAAGGGGGGTTAGGGGGGATTTCCGAGACGGCCGCACAGGCAAACGTCGCTAAATCCCCCTCACTCCCCCTTTGGTAAAGGGGGAAGTCACGCACCCACGCGCTTTCACTTTGATCAACGACCAGCGCGAGCTGTGCTTTCTTCAGAGACGGGCCGGAGGAAATTTCCACCCGCATCAAGCCATCCAGCGTCGGAGAAATCCCCCCTGCCCCCCTTTGGGAAAGGGGGGTTCCAACGAGCGTATGGGCAATCGACATCACGCCATCTCCGGTCGAGTCCAGTACCACGTCTGCAATGTTGCCGGCAGCGCCACCATGCGCGTGGCCTCGGTGGGGCAGACATCCACGCATTTGGCGCAGGCGGTGCAGGCCTCCCGGAACACCACATGTATCTGTTTGGCCGCGCCCATGATCGCGTCGGTGGGGCAGACCTTGTAGCACTTGGTACAGCCGATGCAGAGGTCTTCCAGCACTTCCGCCACTTGCGGCCCGCTGTCTTCCATGCCGGATAGATCGGCCTCCACGCCCAGTTTGGCGGCCAAGGCTTCCACCAGCGGGCGGCCGCCGGGTGGGCACAACGTGACCGGGGCGCTACCGTCAGCCAGCGCCTGCGCGGCGCCGGCGCAACCGGGAAAGCCGCATTGCCCGCACTGCGAACCGGGCAGTAGGGCTTCCAGTTCCGTCACCAACGGGTTGCCCTCGACTTTCAGGCGGATGGCGGCAAACCCCAGGCCGAAGCCGAGGGTTAGCCCCAGCAAGGTCAAACTCAGCAGCGCGGCAATCATCGATGTCTCCTAGACAAGTCCCGCAAAACCCATGAAGGCGAGCGACAACAGCCCCGCCACCACAAAACCGATGGGCGCCCCGGCGAAGGCGGCCGGCACCTGGGCCAGAGCCAGGCGCTCACGCAGGCCGGCGAACAGCAGCAACACCAGGGTGAAGCCCAGCGCCGAACCGAAGCCGTAGAGCAGACTGGAAACGAAAGCGTGCTTTTCCTGCACGTTGAGCAGGGACAACCCCAGCACCGCGCAGTTGGTGGTAATCAGCGGCAGGTAGATGCCGAGCACCTGATAAAGGCCGGGGCTGGTCTTGCGGATCACCATTTCGGTGAACTGCACGACGGCGGCGATAACCAGAATGAAGGCGAGGATGCGCAGGTAGCCGATGCCCAGCGGTTGCAGCAGCCAGTGCTCCAGCATCCAGGTCGCGGCAGTGGTCAGGGTCAATACGAAGGTCGTGGCCATGCCCATCCCCATGGCGCTGTCCATTTTCTTGGACACGCCCATGAAGGGGCACAGTCCGAGGAATTTCACCAGGACCACGTTGTTGACCAGGGCTGTGCCAAGCAGCAGTAACAGATATTCGCTCATGGGTTCACTTGAGAGTGCGATGTGCCGCCTGTTCTATCGCAAGGGCTGTGCCAAGCCCGATGTACGGCTTTGATGCACGGAAAATCAGGGAATTGCGCCAACTCGCACCATCTCGGTGCAATCTTCCTTTGTCGTGGTATGGGCTTTTCGCGGGTTTGTGTGGGGAAAGCGACAAATGGCGCGCCTGTAGCGCCGGCTTCCAGCCGGCGTCTTTGAAATGGCCGGCTGCCGTTGCGGTAATGACGCCGGCTGGAAGCCGGCGCTACAGGCGGCGCAACGGCCATGTCGCTTTGGCGCGATTTGCGGTTGCTGACGATGGCCACGCTAATCCCTGGCATAGGCATGGATATTGCGTAGAGCTCACCCAACACCAGCTGATGCGACCGCCATGCCCACACCTCCCGAGCTCCCCCCCCAGGTATTCCGCCAAGCTGTGGAGCAATCCGCGCTGGCCATCTCGATCACCGATGCCAAGGCCAGAATCCTCTATGCCAACCCCGCGTTCGAGCGGGTCACCGGCTATAGCCAGACGGAGGTGGTGGGCCACAACGAATCTCTTCTTTCCTACAAGGTGACGCCCAAGCTGGTGTACGAAACCCTGTGGGCGCAACTCAAGCGGCAGCGCGCCTGGAATGGCCTGCTGGTCAACCGCCGCCGTGACGGTAGCCGCTATCTGGCCGACCTCACCATCACCCCGGTGGTGGATGGCGAAGGCCACACCAGCCATTTCCTGGGCATGCATCGCGACGTCACCGAAGTGCATCGCCTGGAGCGCCAGGTACAGAACCAGAAGGCGATGATCGAGTCGGTGGTGGATGCCGCCCAGGTGGCGATCTGCCTGCTCGACGAGCGCGACCATGTCGTACTCGACAACCAGGAATACAAGAAGCTGATTGGCGACATCGGCCGCGAACCCGCCGCCACGCTGTTGACCCATCTGCGCGAGCAGATGGGTAGCGAGTTCGATGCCGCGCGTGCCCGCCACCGCACCATCCACCATCGGGAAATCCGGGTGGAGCGTGCCGGCCGCTCCGCGCGTTGGTTCGCCTGCGCGATTTCCTGGTTCGAGGAACAGGACATCAGCGCCGAGGCGTTCTACGAACCGATCCACCGCCACTACCTGCTGCTGACCGCGCAGGACATCAGCGAGCTCAAGCGCCAGCAGGAAGCCATCCGCATCAACAGTCTTTCCGCCCTGCTGGCCGAACAGGAACGCATCCAAAGCCTGCGCGAAACCCTGGCCGGCGCGGTGTATCAACTGGAAGGCCCGCTCAACACCCTGACGGCGGCGGTTCGTTTGCTGGAGCGCAGGCGCGAGGGCAATGGCGAGGAAACCGTCGACGCCACGCTGGAAGCCGCCTTGCGCGACAGCCGAACCGCTCTGGAAACCTTGCGCGCCTGCATCCCCAACCAGTCCCTGGAAGCCATCCAGCCGCTGAATCTGAATGAGGTGCTGCGCGACGTGCTGAAGATGAGCACCCCCGCGCTGTTGACCGCCGGGGTCGTGGTGGAATGGAACCCGGCGTTGGAACTGCCGGCGGTATCCGGCGGCGCCACGCAACTCGCCGCGCTGTTCCGGCATCTCCTGGCGAACGCCATCGAAGCGCTCAACGAGCGGCGCGGCGACGAGCGGGTGGTGCGCCTGTCCACCCTGCCCCACCCCGACCATGTCGAAGTCATCCTGGAAGACAGCGGTCCCGGCATCCCCGCCGAATGGCACTACAAGGTGTTCGAACCCTTCTTCACCACCAAGGGCGCGGAAAAGGGGCACCTCGGCATGGGCCTGTCCATGGCGCAGGACACCGTGGCCCGCCACGGCGGCGTGATCGACATCGATCCGGACACCCACGACGGCTGCCGGGTGCGCGTGCAGCTTCCTTGCGCCAACGGGGGCTGACATGGAAGACAACGATCTCGAACTGGAACTGCTGCGCACCGAACTGGAGACCCTATATCAGGTCAGCCAGGTGCTGTCGCGCACGCTCGTCCTCAAGGAAACCCTGGCCGCCGTGTTGCGCGTATTGCACGATGGTGTCGGCCTGGAACGCGGCATGGTGAGCCTGGTGGAACCGGAAACCGGCGAGCTTCAGGTTTCCGTCGCGCATGGCCTGGCCGGCATCTTCACCGAGGAAATCCGCTACCGTCCCGGCGAAGGCGTGATCGGCCTGATCCTGGAAGAAGGTGAGCCGATCGCCGTCGAGCGCATCGCCGATGAACCCCGTTTCTTGAGCAAACTCGGCCTCTACGACCCGGAACGCGGCTTTGTCGGCGTGCCCATCCGCATCGGCCGCCAGGTGGTCGGCGTGCTCGCCGCGCAGACCGCCGAGGGCGCGGAAGTGCTGCTCGACGAATACACCCAGTTCATGGAGATGGTGGCCAACCTGATCGGCCAGACCGTGCGCCTTTCCAGCGACGTTCAGAAAGAGCGCCAGGAACTCACCGAGGAACGTGACACCTTGCGCCGCACCGTGCGCGCGCAATACGGCTTCGACAACATCATCGGCCACACCCAGCCGATGCGGCGGGTGTTCGAACAAGCGCGTTTGGTCGCCAAGTGGAACACCACCGTGCTGATTCGCGGCGAGACCGGCACCGGCAAGGAGCTCATCGCCAACGCCATCCACTACAACTCGCCACGCGCCAAGGCGCCGTTCGTCAAACTCAACTGCGCCGCCCTGCCGGAAAACCTGCTTGAGTCGGAACTGTTCGGCCACGAAAAAGGCGCTTTCACCGGCGCCATGGCGCAGCGCAAGGGCCGCTTCGAGCAGGCCGACGGCGGCACCCTGTTCCTCGATGAAGTGGGCGAAGTCTCCGCCGCGTTCCAGTCCAAACTGCTGCGCGTGTTGCAGGAAGGTGAACTGGAACGGGTCGGCGGCAGCCGCACCATCAAGGTGGATGTGCGCCTGATCGCCGCCACCCACCGCGACCTGGAAGGCGAAGTCGCGGCCGGCCGCTTCCGCGAAGACCTCTATTACCGCCTCAACGTCATGCCGATCTATCTGCCGGCGCTGCGCGAACGTCTGGAAGACATCCCCGACATCGCCCGCTTCCTGGTCGACAAGATCGCCCAAAAACAGGGACGTCCCCTCGACCTCACCGATGCCGCCCTGCGCGTGCTCATGCACCATGCCTGGCCGGGCAATGTGCGTGAACTGGAAAACTGCCTGGAACGCGCCGCCGTGCTGACCGAAGCGGAAGTCATCGACCGCGACGCGATTCTGCTCACCGGCATCGAAGAGCAGGTCAGCCTCAGCCGCGGCGCCATGCGCGAGGTCGACCTCGACGACCCCAACATGGACGAACGCGAACGGGTCATCGCCGCTCTGGAACAGGCCGGCTGGGTGCAGGCCAAGGCCGCGCGCCTGCTGGATATGACGCCCAGACAGATCGCCTATCGAATCCAGACCTTGAACATCAAGGTGAAGCAGATATAGGCGGCCGACCACAGCCCCCGTAGGTCGGGTTAGCGGCTTTATCGCATAACCCGACAACGCTCCAGCCGGGAGACGGCCCCGGCCTTACCCGACCGCCCACCTGCAACGAGCCATGCCCACCTTCACCCCCTGCAAAGGCAAGACCGCCTGCCGCGACGACGGCGAACGCTGCATCACCTGTGGCCGCTCCTTCGCGGAAATCGAACAGACCCGCGCCATGATCGACGCGCTCGCCGACTTCGCCCTCATCCAGGGCTACGAAAACATTGAGGAATTCGCCGCCTACGTCGCCGGCAAGATCGAGAAGAAGGTCAAGCACCGGCGTGGCGGGGCATAACCGCGGCGCCGCGCGCACCGATGTACTCCCAAAGGCGCGACCGGCTCAGGACTTGGGCTTGTCGCCGACAGGCTGCGCCGAATTGCGATGGGCTTCTTCCATGTCTTTCCAGAAGCCCATGTTCTGCTGTCCGAGTTTCATCCAGAAATCCATCGGATTCCCGCTCCAGATGCCCTGCATCTGCTCGGTGAACATGCGTTGCTGCTTGATGAACAAATCGAGACTTTGATCGAGAAAGGCGGTAAACGCGGCTTGCGTGGTGTCGCCATAGAAACGGATGAAACGCTCCAGCATGGTGGCGGTGAACAGGGGGTTACCGCTGGACTCCTGTTCCATGATGATTTGCAGCAGGATCGCGCGGGTGATGTCGGTCTCGCTTTGCGAGTCGACCACGCGGAAGGGCACCGTGTGCATGACCAGTTCTTTCACCTCGGCCAGCGTGATGTAGCGGCTCTCTTCGGTGTCATAGAGCCGCCGATTCGGGTACTTCTTGATCAGGCGTTCAGTGGTCATTTGGGCTCCCCCCCAGAATAAAGAACACGCCGACGGCACATGCCGTCGGCGCAACTCAACGCATCAACACATATGCTGGCCGCCATTGGCGGCAATGTTGGCGCCGGTGATGAAAGCGCCGTCCTCACTGGCCAGGAAGGTCACCAGGGCGGCGATTTCTTCCGGCTTGCCGAGACGGCCCACGGGTATTTGCGCAACGATCTGATTGCGCACGTCTTCGGGAATCGCCATCACCATTTCCGTGCCGATGTAGCCGGGAGAAATGGAATTGACGGTGATGCCCTTCTTCGCCGTTTCCTGCGCCAGGGACATGGTGAAACCATGCATCCCGGCCTTGGCGGCGGCGTAGTTGGTCTGGCCGAACTGGCCTTTCTGGCCGTTGATCGAGGAAATGTTGATCACACGGCCCCAGCCCTTGCCCAGCATGCCGTCGATGAACTGCTTGGTGACGTTGAACACCGACACCAGGTTCACATCCAGCACGGCATTCCACTGCTCCGGCCCCATCTTGCGGAAAGTGCCGTCCTTGGTGATGCCGGCATTGTTGACCACCACATCGACGCCGCCGAAATCGGCGTTCAGCTTCTCGCCCATCGCCTTGCAGTCATCGAAATTGGAGACGTCGCACTTGACCAGCGCCATGTCGAAACCGGCCGCGGCCATCTTCGCCTTCCAGTCGTTGGCCTGGGCTTCATCCATGTAAGTGGATACCACCGTGCAACCGGCCTGGGCCAGTTTCACGCAGATGGCGCTGCCGATGCCGCCGGTGCCGCCGGTAACCAGGGCTGTTTTTCCATTCAATCCAGTCATGTTCATTTCCTTTAGATTCGTTCGACCGCGAGCGCCACACCCTGGCCGCCACCGATACACAGGGTGGCGAGACCCTTGTTCGCGCCACTGCGTTGCATGCCATACAACAGCGTCACCAGGATGCGCGCGCCGGAAGCGCCGATCGGGTGGCCGATGGAGATGGCGCCGCCACTCACGTTGACATTGACCGGGTCGAAGCCGAGTTCCTTGTTGACCGACATGGCTTGCGCGGCGAACGCCTCGTTGGCCTCGATCATGTCCAGATCCTTGGCCGACCAACCGGCGCGATCGAGACATTTGCGCACGGCGGGAATCGGCCCGGTGCCCATGATCGCGGGATCGACGCCGGCGCTGCCGAAGCTGACCACGCGAGCCAGCGGCGTCAGGCCCAGTTCACGGGCCCGAGCCCCCGACATCACCACCACGCCGGCGGCGCCGTCGTTGATGCCGGAAGCATTGCCGGCGGTCACCGTGCCGTCCTTCTTGAAGGCGGGTTTGAGCTTGCCCAGACCCTCGGCGGTCGCGCCGGCGCGGGGAAACTCGTCACGTGTGAATATGACGGGGTCACCTTTGCGCTGCGGAATCTCGATCGGGATGATCTCGGCGTCGAAATGCCCGTTCTGCTGTGCCGCTTCGGTGCGTTGCTGCGAGGTCGCGGCAAACAGATCCTGGTCGGCGCGGGAGAACGAATACTTCTCGGCGATATTCTCGGCGGTGATGCCCATGTGGCAGTTGTTGAAGGCGCACCAAAGGCCGTCCTGGATCATGGTATCGACCAGTTCCCAGTTGCCCATGCGCTTGCCGTCACGCGATCTCGGCAGCACATGCGGTGACAGACTCATGTTTTCCTGGCCACCGGCGATAACAATGCCGGAATCGCCACACTGCACGGCCTGCGCCGCCAGATGCACCGCTTTCAGGCCACTGCCGCATACCTTGTTGATGGTCAGCGCGGAAACGGTATCCGGCAAACCACCCGCCAGCGCCGCCTGTCGCGCCGGATTCTGGCCGACGCCCGCTTGCAGCACCTGGCCCAATATCACCTCGTCGATCTGCCCGGCTTGCAGATTGGCGCGGGCGAGCAAGGCCTTGATGACCCGCGCACCCAATTCACTGGCGGGAATCCCCGCCAGCGCGCCGCCGAAAGCACCTACAGCGGTGCGTCCCGCGGCCACAATAACCACGTCGTTGAACATTGGAAGTCTCCTGAAGAAAGGAACGCTTCCTCCCCCGCCGTGGATTCTATCGTGGATAGAAAAACCCTATTCAGCTAATTGTGCGGGTGCAACATGAGGCGCGGACACCACACTGAAGCGGTCGCGGAAATGAAAAAAGCCGGTTCAAGAAGAACTTGAACCGGCTTTCCGGACTTTGGTGGGCAGTAGTGGTTTCGAACCACCGACCCCCGCCGTGTGAAGGCGATGCTCTACCACTGAGCTAACTGCCCAAAGCGGCGCGCATTCTACGAAGGCGAGGCGCCGCGGTCAAAGGCTTTTTTCGCCGCCGGGCTAGTAGAATCGCGGCCTTTCGTACCCGACGCACTCATCATGGTCCGCACTCGTTTTGCCCCCTCCCCCACCGGCTACCTGCACATCGGCGGCGCCCGCACCGCGCTGTTTTCCTGGGCTTATGCCCGCAAGATGGGCGGCGAGTTCATCCTGCGCATCGAAGACACCGATCAGGAACGCTCCACTCAGGCTTCCGAACAGGCCATTCTCGACGGCATGGCGTGGCTGGGCATCGATTGGGACGAAGGCCCCTACTACCAGATGCGGCGCATGGAGCGTTACAAGGAGGTGGTGGACCAGTTGCTGGAAGCGGGGCAGGCCTATTACTGCTACGCCAGCAAGGAAGAACTGGACGTGATGCGCGAGGCGCAGAAGGCGCGCGGCGAGAAGCCGCGTTATGACGGTCGCTGGCGGCCGCAAGCGGGCAAGGTGTTGCCGACACCACCGGCCGATGTCACGCCGGTGATCCGCTTCAAGACGCCCCAGCAAGGCGAAGTCACTTTCAACGACATGATCAAGGGCGGCATCACCGTGGCCAACGCGGAACTGGACGATCTGGTGATCGTGCGCGGCGACGGTATTCCCACCTACAACTTCGGCGTGGTGGTGGACGACTGGGACATGAAAATCTCCCACGTCATCCGCGGTGACGACCACGTCAACAACACGCCGCGCCAGATCAACATCCTGCTCGCCCTGGGCGCGCCCATCCCCACCTACGCGCATGTGCCGATGATCCTCGGCCAGGATGGCGAACGCCTGTCGAAACGGCATGGCGCCGTCTCGGTGCTGCAATACCGCGAGGAAGGTTTCCTGCCGGAGGCGCTGCTCAACTACCTGGCGCGCCTGGGCTGGGGCCACGGTGACGACGAGAAGTTCGACCTGAAGCAATTCGTCGAATGGTTCGATGTCGGCCATGTCAGCCATTCCGCCGCGCGCTTCGACGCCGGCAAGCTGACCTGGCTGAACCAGCAATACATCAAGGAAGCCGACAACGGCCGTCTCGCGGAACTGGCGCGGCCTTTCCTCGCCGCACAGGGCATCGACAGCGCCACGGGCCCGGATCTCGCCGCCCTGGTCGGCCTGGTGAAGGAGCGCGTGAGCAGCATCGTCGAACTGGCTGATGCCCTGCACATCTACTTCCGCCAGACGCTGCCGACGGTCGAGGAACTTCAGGCCAAACTCGGCCGCGACGCTCTGCCCGCCTTCGATCAACTGCAAACCGACCTCGCCACGGTGGCCTGGGAAGCGCCCGCCATCGGCCAACTGGTCAAGGACACGGCCAAGGCGTTCAACCTGAAAATGGGCCAGATCGGCATGCCGCTGCGCCTGATTCTGTTCGGCACCGCGCAGACTCCGTCCATCGACCAGACCCTGTTTCTGCTCGGCCGCGAAGAAACCTTGCGCCGCTTCCAGGCCGCCTGGCCGCACATTCTGGCGGTGGTGGAGTAATTCAATATCGGGCGGCTAGAATGCCGCCCGCCGACACCGACACTCAGCGTTTTTCCACATCGTTTGCCATGAACAACAAAATGAAGCTCATCGCCTCCCTGACCAGCCCGTTCGCCCGCAAAGTGCGCATCGTGGCGGCGGAGAAGCACATCGAATATCAGTTGGTGGTGGATGCCCCCTGGGCCGACGACACCCATGTTCCCGAATTCAACCCGCTCGGCAAGGTGCCGGTGTGGGTGCTGGAAGAAGGCAAGACTCTGTTCGACTCGCGCGTGATCGTGGAATACCTGGACAGCGTCAGCCCGGTGGGCCACCTGCTGCCCAAGGAGCCGCGCCCGCGCATCGCGGTGAAGCGCTGGGAAGCACTGGCCGATGGCGTGGCCGACGCCGCCGCCCTGGTCTTCGTCGAGCGCAAGCGCCCGGAAACGCAACAAAGCTCGGAATGGATCGCTCGCCAACTCGGCAAGGTCGCCGCCGGCCTGAAAGCCATGAGCGAAGACCTTGGTCAGCAAACCTACTGCACCGGCGACACCTTCAACCTGGCCGACATCGCCCTCGGCTGCACCCTGGGCTACCTGGATTTCCGTTTCCCGGAAATCGACTGGCGCCGCGCCCACCCCAATCTCTCCGAACTCTACGACCGTCTGATGCAACGCCCGGCGTTCAAAGAGACGCTGCCGGTCGCGTAAGCGTTGTAGCGCCGGCTTCCAGGCGACTGTTGTAAAGACGCCGGCAACGCTTGATCCACCTTCGTGCCGAGTTGTTCATAATCAGGGCATGCCGAACGATCAACTCGCCACCCTCTACCCCTTCCTCACCAGTCTTGCTCTGGGCCTGCTGATCGGCCTGGAGCGGGAGCGTTCTCCGGCGGCCAAAGCCGGCCTGCGCACTTTCTCCCTGGTCGCCCTGGCCGGCACGCTGGGCGCCCTGCTCTCGGAAAAAACCGGCGCGCCCTGGGTGCTGGGCGCCGGGCTGATGATCATGGGCGGCATGATGGTGGCGACCTATTTCAAGGCCACCAGCAGCGAAGACCCCGGCACCACCACCATCGCCGCCGTGGTGGTCTGCTACGCGCTGGGCGCGATGGTCTGGTACGGCATGGAACAACTCGCCGTCACCCTGGCCATCCTGTCCACCGCCCTGCTCTATTTCAAGCCGGAATTGAGTGGCGCGACGCGCAGCCTGACGCGGCTGGATCTGGTCTCCATCCTGCAATTCGCGGTGCTTTCCTTCGTCATCCTGCCAATTCTTCCGAACCAGGATTACGGCCCCTACCACGCTCTCAACCCGTATCAGATCTGGTGGATGGTGGTGCTGATCTCCGGCCTGTCGCTCGCCGGTTACGCGGCCCTGCGCATCGCCGGACAACGCCACGGCACCCTGCTCACCGGCCTCTTCGGCGGCATCGCTTCCAGCACCGCCACCACGCTGGCCTTCTCTCGCCACAGCCGCGACAGCCCACATCTCACCCGCATGGCCGCCCTGATCATCCTGCTCGCCAACTGGGTCGTGCTGGTGCGCCTCTCCGTGGTGGTGGCGGTGCTCGCGCCCGGCCTGCTGCGGCCCATGCTCACGGTACTAGGCGGCGGCGCCCTGGCCGGACTGATGATGCTTTACTGGCTCTGGCGCCGCCTAGACGGCCAGCCCGACACGCCCACGCTGGAAATGAAGAACCCCACGGAAATCCGCGCCGCCGTCAGCTTCGGCGCGCTCTATGCCGGCGTCCTGTTCGCCGCCGCCTGGCTCTCCGACCTGGTCGGCAGCCAGGGCGTCTACGCGGTGGCGCTGGTCTCCGGCCTCACCGATGTGGATGCCATCACCCTTTCCAGCCTGCGCCTGTTCGGGATGGGCACCCTGCAAGGCAATCAAGCGGTCACCGCCGTGCTTCTGGCCGTGCTCGCCAACGTCGCGTTCAAAAGCGGACTGGCCACGGTCATCGGTGGCACCCCCCTGGCGCGTCAGGTTTTACCCGGCATGGCGGCGGTGGCGGCGGGATTGGTGGCGGGGTGGTGGCTGCTGTAAGGCATCAGCATCCGGTCACCTGTAGGTCAGGTTGGCGCGTAGCGACTACCTGACGCCCACCCTCAAGACCATGATCGTCAGGTAGCCTCTGGCAACCTGACCTACGAGACTGGATCGCGGCCTCCAGGCTCAATCGAAGTGCCCCGTATCCAGCTTCCCCGGCATTTCCCGCGTCACTTCCTCGAAGCGCAGGATGCGCCTCCCGTGGTGGTCGCGCAGGAACTCCTCGGCATCAAGACGGCTGGCGAGCGGGATCAGCTCATGGCCCATCGGCCCGAGCACGTCGGAGCCGATCACGAACCACGCCTGGCGCGCGTCGATGCGCTTGAGGTCGTAATACTCGCTGACACCGATGCGGGTGATGTCCTGGGCACGATGGCCTCGCGCATAGCGAGGCACGTCGAACAAATATTTGAACAAGTCCTTGGCGCCGTCGAAGTGGTGCGCGTGGCCATCCCGATAAACCACCGTGGCGGTCCAGGCCGGGTATTTGGAAATCACCATGCCGCACACCGGGCACATATCGCGCGGAGCGGGATCGGGGAAACCGCCCGCCCAGCCCGAGAGGGACAGGACGAGCAGCGCCCAGACGAGAAAAGCGCGCATCAACCCGTCTTTTTCATCATGTGCTGGCGGCGTTCCTCACGCTTCTTGCGAATCATCAGCGTGTCTTTCGCCAGATCGGCATAGCTCGCGGTCAGCGCGGCGGCGAAATCGCCGATCTCGCCGTTATGGGCTTCCTTGGCGGCGAGCGCGGCCTCCCGGCTGCCATAGGATGTCTTGCCGCGATGTGTCATCACCCCCGGCAGCGTGCCGCCGATCAGATAGGTGGCCTGATCGACGTTGATCAGCGGCTTCACCGCCTCCGTGCTGGTGTTGTCAGGCGCGTAGATGGCTTTCGGTTCGCGGTCGAGGTTGATCGCCAGGGACAGCGACAGGCAATGGATGGAGCAGGTGCCGTCTACCAGATCGTCGGCGTAATGCACCAGATGCCGGGAATGGTTGAACTGGGTGCGATCCATGCCGCAATACGGGCACTTGGGATATTTCTTCAACTCGTTTTCCAGCGGGCTGGGGTCTTTCGGCGTCTTCGGGATGAACTGCGCGGGCGTGCCCTCGCCTTCGCATGCGTTTTCCTTTTTCGTGGCGGCATGGGCCGGCATGGCGACCAGGGCGGCGGCCGCGCTGGCAACAACGAGGGGCAGTTTGAACATTTCGCGACGTTTCATGGTTCTCTCCTTGGTGAAAAAAGTCCTGCTCACAAATGCAGCATGACGTTGAAAAACTTGGCTCCGGCCACTACGGCTTGCAGCCCCAGTGCCATGATCAACAACCCACCCGCGCGACGCAGCCAGAGCAGCGCTTGCCCGCCCAGCCAGCGCGCCAGACCGCCGGCCAGCGCCATCGCCGGCACCGTGCCCAGCCCGAAGGCGAACAGCCAGGCGGCGCCGGTAGCGACGGACGGCGCCGTGGCCGCCTTGAGGGCAAGCGAGAACACCAGGGCGCAGGGCATCAGGCCGTTGAGGAAGCCGGCGACGGCATGGATTGCCGGGATAGTGCGAGCAGGGTGCGCCGCGCACGCCGCCCCACACCCCTCGCCGCGCGCGATAAACCCTACGTCCCGCCGCATGGCCAGCACGCCCGCCAACACCACACCCACCCCGGCGACGACATAGAGCGCGCCCTGGGCGCGGCCGATGCCGCCGGTCAACACGATGGCCTGGCCGATGCCGGCGGCGAGCGCCCCGATCAGGGTGTAAGCCAGCACCCGGCCGCCATGGTAAGCAAGATGCGGCAGCGTCTGGCGTGGAACCGATGTAGCGCGGGCATCCTGCCTGCCGCCCAGGCCAAGGAAGGCACCGCCCACCAACCCGCCGCACATCGTCCAGCAGTGCCCGGCGCCGGCGAGACCGGCGAGAAAGGCGAGCGGGAGGGTAAGTTCAGCGTCCATCGAGCAGCTTCACCACCTGTTGTTCGAAGACCTCAGCCGTCGCCTCGCCGACGATCTTGCCGCGCACCACGCCGTGACGATCCAGCAGCCAGGTGATGGGTAGGGCGTTGACGCCATAGGCCCGCGCGGTAGCGCCTTCCGGATCGAGCAGGACGGGGTAACGAATGCCCAATGGCTCGATGAAACGCCGCGCGGTGTCGCGATCCTGTGCCACGTTGACCGCCAAAATTTCCATGCCACGCTCATGCAAGCGCGCATACACCGGCTGCAATTCCGCCATTTCCTTGCGGCAATACGGGCACCAGTCGGCCCAGAAGCGAATCGCCACGACCTTGCCATTCAAGTCGGCGGGAATCTTCACCTGGCCACCAACCAGGGTTTGCGCCTGGAAGGCCGGCGCCGGCTCGCCGTTGTTGGGCGGCTTGACGCTGTCGCCGCCGCAACCAGCGAGCAGCCCAAGCAACAACAGGTCAATCAGATGGCGGACCCTGCGCCCCCCTTTTTCAAAGGGGGGCTGGGGGGGATTTCCACCACCGTCACCACACCCAGCCCCGGCCAAATCCCCCCTGCCCCCCTTTGAGAAAGGGGGGTATGACCGTGTGTATCCCGGATTCGCCATCTCACATCACCAAATTCGAACGTCGCAAATAGAACAACACCGCCAGGCCGAACACGCCCAGCGCCGCCACGGCCACTTTTGTCAGCCCCGCCGCCACTCGAGGCGCCGACACTTTCAGGCTGTCCGCGCGCGCGGCGGCGGCGAGCCCGGCACCGATGCCGGCCGCCGTGCCCAGGAACAGCGGCAGATAGAGCACCCAGCCGGCATAACCGTGTTCGGCCTGCAACAGGCAGAACGGGCAATGGTGATTCGGCTGCTCGTAGATATAAGGGGCGATGAAGGCGACCACGGCGGCCAGGGCCAGCGGGAAATGCAGGGCCGCGAGCAGGCCGAACAACCGGCCGAAGCGACCGCGCGCGAGAAATCCCACGCCGACCGCCAGCGTCAGCAGCCAACCCGCGAAGAACAAGGGCATGGCCGTGGCGACCGGCAAAGCCGCCATTTCCGCCGCGACCCCGCCGGAAGCCGGCCCGAACAGGCTGCCGCAGCAGGAGGTGATGACTTCCGGATTCAGGTTCAGGTAATACAGCCAGAGCAGCACCGCCTGCGCCAGCGCCAGCGGCGCCAGTAACAGCAACAGGCGGTATTTGCCGCGAATCAGCGGGGTATTCCAGCCCAGCCCATCGAGATGGTTGAGTACCAGCCAGGCAGCGGCCAGGAAGAAACCGGCGAGCATGGACAGCAGCGCCGGCATGCCCCAGACATTGGCCTTGAGGCTGCCCACCGCGCACATGGCGCCAGTGAAAAAAGGCGCCATCGCATCGGCGTTGTGCGCGAACAGTGCCAGGGCCGGCAAGCCCAACAGCAGAGACAGGCCCACCAGGGTGCCGACCAGATAGGTGCGACGCTCCAGGGCGATCTGCCGCTCGCTGCCGCTGGCCGGGTTCCAGTGGCGCAACAAGTGCAGCGCGAACACCCCTGAACCGAGCAACAGCAGCGCGTTGAGGCTGGCGGCCAGCAACAGGGCGAGGGCGGCGGGCTGGAAGATCATGAAAGCACCGGGCCGGCGGGGGCGCCGGCGCCACATACCCGCCCGTCGCGCATGTCGATGACTCGCTCGACCAGACCCGCCTCGAATACCAGCGGGTCGTGACTGGAGACGATCAAGGTGCGGCCCTGGGCGCGCAAGTCGGCGAGGATGGCGAGTATCTGGCGCGACAAAGCGCTGTCGAGATGCGCGGTCGGCTCATCGGCGAGGATGACCTTGGGATCGTTGATCAGGGCGCGGGCGATAGCCACCCGCTGCGCCTCGCCACCGGACAACCATTGCGTCTTCACTTCGGCGCGCCCGGCCAGGCCGAGGTCATCAAGCAAGCGCAAGGCGCGCGCCCGCACCTCGCGATAGGGCCGCCCACTCGGGGTTGCCGGCAGCATGACGTTTTCCAGTACCGAGAGGCCACGGATCAACTGGAATTGCTGGAACACGAAGCCGAAAGTGGCGCGGCGCAATTCGGTGAGGAAGCGCTCCGACAGCGCGGAAATATCGCGCCCGTCGAGCCGCACCCGCCCGCTGGAGGGCCGCGTCAGGCCACCGATCAGCCCCAGCAACGTGGTCTTTCCGGAACCGCTGGGACCCCGCAAGGCGGTGGCCCTGCCTGGTTCGATGAGCAGATCCACCTCGCGCACGGCGCTGAACTCGTTCACCCGGCCGGCGTTGTAGGTCTTGCTGACGGCGAGGAGTTCAATCATGCCCAACTCCCCCCTTTCCCAAGGCCATGTTCGCGTTGGCTGTTGATAAGGTTTGGGCACTGGCTCCCCCCTTTTCCAAAGGGGGGCTGGGGGGGATTTCCACAAGGGTTGTGCTTGCGCGAACGCCAACAAATCCCCCCTACCCCCCTTTGAAAAAGGGGGGTTCTGGCGAGTGTGGCGTTCCTGGCTGTGTTCATTCCCGCATCACCTCGTCCGGGTCCAGCGTTGCCGCGCGCCAGACCGGCACCACCGTGGCCGCGACGAAGGGCAGCACGGTCAGGAAGAACAGCGTCGCGATCTGCGCGACATCCACCCGCGGCGCCAGCGCGAAGTGTGGATACAGCACCGACCAGCCCTTGAGCACCGCCGTGAACAGCGGCGCATCAGCGTAGAACACATGCAGCCAGGCCAGCACATAGCCGGCCAGGAAAGCGCACAGCGAAACCAGCGCGCCTTCCCACAGTTTCATGCGCAGCACGTCGCCAGTCTCCCAGCCCACCGCCTTGAGGATGCCGATCTCGCGCCGCTCCTCGGCGGACAAGCCGGATGCCTTGTCCCACGCAAGCAGCGCGAACGCCGCCATGAGCGTGGAGAGAAAGGTCAGCAATACACCCTGGCGCCAGTTGAACGCCGCTTCATAGGTGCGGCGCATCTCCTCGCGCGCGATCACGCGAGCGCCGGGCAGGCGTTGCAACACTTTTTCCGCCACCTTGCGCACCTCGCGCGGGTTGGCCACGCGCAAGACCAGATCGGTATAAAGCCCCGGATCGACGCCGAAAAAGGCGCGGAAATCGGCGGCGTTGACCTGCATCAGATCGGCGCTGACCAACTCGGAATCGGCATCCAGCACACCCGCCAGAGTGAAGGCATAAGGCTTGCCGTCGTAGCCGCGTAGAGACAGCACATCGCCCACCGCCAACCCGCGCGCCCGCGCCAGCGCCGCGCCGATCACCATCTGGCCGGGTGCGGGTGGCGAGGTGGACAAAGACGCGGAGGGCACCAGCAGCGTGGTGTTGGCGGCCACGGCGGGGTCGAAATAGTAGCCCCACAGCCGGCCTTCCGCCCCACGTACGCCACGCAAGCCCTCCACCTGTTCCAGCCACGTGGCCGGCAGCAGATCGTGGCGACCGGCGGCGAGGCGCTGCACCACCAGTTCCGGCGCGTCGGCCAGCAACAAACGCGCCTCGCGGCGCAGCGCGTCACCGTACAACACCACCGAGGCGAGCAGGAACACCAGCAGGGTGTAGGCGAGAAACAAGCCGAGATTGCGCCCGCGCCGCCGCCCAAGATTGGCCACGGAGAAGTCGATGAGGGCACGCTGCCGCTCTATCCAGGTATTCATGGTGACCATGCGAAGTGCCGCATCAAAGGGCGGGCTGGCGTGATGCCGGCGCTACAGGCGGCGGCATCAAAGACCCGGCGGGAAAATGCTCCAGCGCCATCGGATGATCCTGAAACGCGGCATGGTAGTCCGCCTGGCTGGCATGACGGGCATAACGCGCCTCGGTGAACAGGGCCGGGTCGGTAAGTTGCGCGGATCGGGCCAGTGCCTGGCCGCGATGCAACGCCGCGCCACGCGCGGCGGCCAAACGGCCGCTATCGAGCAGAACCAGCGCCAGCGCCAACACACCCAGCACCAGCGCCGCGCCGGCCAAGCTGGAACCGCGTCGTCGGATAACGAAATACCGTTTCATCAGTGGATGCTAATACTTCGTTTCCGGCGCCCACCCGCGACATTTTGTCGCACCCCGCAACGTCGTGGTTTTGCCCATTGGGGCCGGCAGCCTTCAGGTCACGCCAGCCAGTGAAATCCCCCTCTATCCCCCTTTAGAAAGGGAAAAGCGCCGTCTCCAGAATCATCCACCTTGCTACCCACCGCTCAGTGCCGCATGGCGAAAGCAATCCACCGTGTGGTCGTTGACCATGCCGGTGGCCTGCATGTGGGCATAGATGATGGTGGAGCCGACGAACTTGAAACCGCGCGCTTTCATATCCTTGCTGATCTTGTCGGACAGCGGCGTGCTAGAGGGGAGATGGGCGTGGTCCGGCCAGGCGTTCTGGATGGGGCGGCCCTCCACGAAGCGCCAGAAATAACCATCCAGCCCACCGAATTCCTCGCGGATTTTCAGCGTGGCGCGGGCGTTGCCGATGGCGGCGGCGATCTTCAGACGATTGCGCACGATGCCCGGATCGGCCAGCAGCCGCGTCACCTCCTGTTCTCCGTAACGAGCGACGCGCTCCGCGTCGAACTGGTCGAAGGCGCGTCGGTAGCCCTCGCGCTTGTTCAGGATGGTCAGCCAGGACAACCCGGCCTGGGCGCCTTCCAGAATCAGGAATTCGAATAGCGCGCGCTCGTCGTGCAGCGGCACGCCCCATTCCCGGTCGTGATAGGCCATGTAGAGCGGGTTTGTGCCGCACCAGGTACAGCGGGTTTTCATAAGTTCGTCCCATGTTATTCAGGGGGGAAGCATTCAGGCATGCGCGGTTTCGTGCCGCCACTGTGACACGAATGTGGCTGTATCCGCTCCGCGGGCGGTCTGGCCGGGGAATCACGCGTTGCCCCAGCTCGCTTGGGGGCACTTCGCCGCTACATCCCTTGTCGCCACACCTACAAACCTCGGCCATTTGTGTTGTACGACACGCGCCATGGGCATCCTTTTATCCAGCATAAAACCATATATATCAATGGGTTGACACCATACGCCAGGATTGGCACAGGGCTTGCGATAAGAGAGGTGCGAGCGAGTTTTTCAATCGCACTTCGTTTTCGAGACCTGAGGAGAAAGATCATGGCTCTGCGTCAATGCGCGATTTACGGTAAGGGCGGCATCGGCAAGTCCACCACCACGCAAAACCTGGTGGCTGGCTTGGCCGAGCTGGGTAAGAAAGTAATGATTGTCGGCTGCGACCCGAAGGCGGATTCGACCCGTCTGATCCTGCACGCCAAGGCCCAGAACTCCATCATGGAAATGGCGGCCAATGCCGGTTCCGTCGAGGACCTGGAACTGGAAGACGTCATGAAAGTGGGTTACCGCGACATCAAGTGCGTGGAATCCGGTGGCCCCGAGCCGGGCGTGGGTTGTGCCGGCCGCGGTGTGATTACCGCCATCAACTTCCTGGAAGAAGAAGGCGCTTACGAAGAAGACCTCGACTTCGTGTTCTATGACGTGCTCGGCGACGTGGTGTGTGGCGGTTTCGCCATGCCCATCCGCGAGAACAAGGCGCAGGAAATCTACATCGTCTGTTCCGGCGAAATGATGGCCATGTATGCCGCCAACAACATCGCCAAGGGCATCGTGAAGTACGCCAACTCCGGTGGCGTGCGCCTGGCGGGCCTGATCTGCAACAGCCGCAACACCGCCCGTGAAGACGAGCTGATCATGGAACTGGCCCGCCAGCTCGGCACCACGATGATCCACTTCGTCCCCCGCGACAACGTGGTGCAGCGCGCCGAGATCCGCCGCATGACCGTGATCGAGTACGAGCCGACCGCCAAGCAGGCGCAGGAGTACCGCGATCTGGCCAACAAGATCATCAACAACAAAAACTTCGTGATCCCCACCCCGATCACGATGGACCAGTTGGAAGAATTGCTGATGGGCTTCGGCATCATGGAAGAGGAAGACGAATCCATCATCGGCAAGACGGCGGCGGAAGAAGCTGTCGCGGCGTGATGTCTTGGTCCCCTCCCCTCCGGGGGAGGGCTGGGGAGAGGGAGCAACGGTGAATCAGACGTTGTCGCCGGATCAAGCCGGGTTCCCTCTCCCCCCGCCCCTCTCCCGGTGGGAGAGGGGAGCAAACCAACCACGCTTTCCACAGATTGGTGGCGGCGTGAAAGGAGAATGAAATGTCTGCTTTGACGAAAGAGCAAACCGAGGCCCTCATCGCCGAGGTGCTCGAGGTTTATCCGGAAAAAGCCCAGAAAGACCGGGCCAAACATCTGGCGGTCAACGACCAGAGCATCGAACAATCCAAGAAGTGCATCACTTCCAACCGCAAGTCGCTGCCCGGCGTGATGACCATCCGCGGCTGCGCCTACGCCGGTTCCAAGGGGGTGGTCTGGGGTCCGATCAAGGACATGATCCACATCTCCCACGGCCCCGTCGGCTGCGGCCAGTATTCCCGCGCCGGACGCCGCAACTACTACGTCGGCGTCACTGGCGTGAACACCTTCGGCACGATGAACTTCACCTCCGACTTCCAGGAGAAGGACATCGTCTTTGGCGGCGACAAGAAGCTGGCCAAGATCATCAACGAGATCGAGGGTCTGTTCCCCCTGCACAAGGGCATCTCGGTGCAATCAGAGTGCCCGATCGGCCTGATCGGCGACGACATCGAAGCGGTTTCCAAGAAAGGCGCGGCGGAACTCAACAAGCCGGTCGTTCCGGTGCGTTGCGAAGGCTTCCGCGGCGTGTCGCAGTCCCTCGGCCACCACATCGCCAACGACGCGATCCGTGACTGGGTGTTCGGCCGCGACGGCAAGGACGTGAAGCAGGAATTCGTCCCCACCCCCTACGACGTCTCCATCATCGGCGACTACAACATCGGCGGCGACGCCTGGTCTTCCCGCATCCTGCTGGAAGAAATGGGTCTGCGCGTCGTGGCCCAGTGGTCCGGTGACGGCACCCTGGCGGAAATCGAACTGACCCCCAAGGTCAAGCTCAACCTCATCCACTGCTACCGCTCGATGAACTACATCGCCCGGCACATGGAAGAGAAGTACAACATCCCCTGGATCGAATACAACTTCTTCGGCCCCACCAAGATCGCCGAGTCGCTGCGCGCCATCGCCGCTCACTTCGACGACAAGATCAAGGCCGGCGCGGAAGCGGTGATCGCCAAGTACCAGCCCATGGTCGACGCCATCGTCGCCAAGTACCAGCCGCGTCTGGCCGGCAAGACCGTGATGCTCTACGTCGGTGGTCTGCGCCCGCGCCACGTCATCGGCTCTTATGAAGACCTGGGCATGGAAGTGGTCGGCACCGGCTACGAGTTCGGCCATGGCGACGACTACGACCGCACCATCAAGGAAATGGGCAACGCCACCCTGCTCTACGACGATGTCACCGGCTTCGAATTCGAGGAATTCGTGAAGAAGGTGAAGCCCGACCTGGTCGGCTCCGGCATCAAGGAAAAGTACATCTTCCAGAAGATGGGTGTGCCCTTCCGCCAGATGCACTCCTGGGACTACTCCGGCCCGTACCACGGCTACGACGGTTTCGCCATCTTCGCTCGCGATATGGACATGACCATCAACAACCCGTGCTGGAAAAAGCTGGAAGCGCCCTGGTTGAAGAAGCCGGAAGCCGAAGTCGAGTTGGCGAAAGCCGCGTGACGTGTATCGCCCCTCCCCGCCGGGGGAGGGGTTGGGGAGAGGGAGCAACGGTGAATCATGCGTTGCCGCCGGATCGAGCCGGGTTCCCTCACCCCCGGCCCCTCTCCCGGTGGGAGAGGGGAGAAAACCGATCAACCTTTTGCCCGTGTCCGCGGATTAGCGGCTCGGGCCAGGAGATGAACATGCAAGTCGTTGAAGACATCAAGCCGTCCTACCCCTTGTTCCGTGATGACATGTACAAGGAAATGCTCCATCAGAAGCAGCAACTGTTCGAGGAGCGCATCGACGAAACCAAACTGGCGGAAACCTTCCAGTGGACCACCACCACGGAATACCAGGACCTCAACTTCAAGCGCGAGGCGCTGACCATCAACCCGGCCAAGGCCTGCCAGCCGCTGGGCGCCGTGCTCGCCGCCCTGGGTTTCGAGAAAACCCTGCCCTACGTGCATGGCTCGCAAGGTTGCGTGGCCTACTTCCGCACCTACTTCAACCGCCATTTCAAGGAGCCGATCGCCTGCGTGTCCGACTCCATGACGGAAGACGCGGCGGTGTTCGGCGGCCAGAAAAACATGTTCGACGGCTTGGAAAACGCCAAGGCGCTGTACAAGCCGGAGATGATCGCCGTCTCCACCACCTGCATGGCGGAAGTGATCGGCGACGACCTCAACGCCTTCATCAACAACACCAAGGCGGCCGGCCATATCGAAAAGGATTACCCGGTTCCCTACGCCCACACCCCCTCTTTCGTGGGCAGCCATGTCACCGGCTGGGACAACATGTTCGAAGGCATCGCCCGCTACTTCACGCTGAACCACATGGCGGACAAGAAAGTCGGCAGCAACGGCAAGATCAACCTGGTGCCGGGCTTCGAAACCTACCTGGGCAACTTCCGCGTGCTGCACCGCATGATGGATGAGATGGGCGTCGAGCACACCCTGCTGTCCGACCCCACCGAAGTGCTGGACACCCCCGCCGACGGCACCTTCCGCATGTACGCCGGCGGCACCACCCAAGCCGAGATGAAGGACGCGCCCAACGCCATTACCACCTTCCTGATTCAGCCGATGCAACTGGAAAAGACCAAGAAGTTGGTCGAAACCACCTGGACCCACGAAGTGCCCAAGGTCAACATCCCCATGGGCCTGGAGTGGACCGACGAGTGGCTGATGAAGGTCAGCGAAGTCACCGGCAAGCCCATCCCCGCCTCCCTGGCCAAGGAACGCGGCCGCCTGGTGGACATGATGACCGACAGCCACACCTGGCTGCACGGCAAGAAGTTCGCTCTCTACGGCGACCCGGACTTCGTCATGGGCATGGCCAAGTTCCTGATGGAACTGGGCGCCGAGCCGACCCACGTGCTGTGCAACAACGGCAGCAAGAAGTGGGACAAGGCGATGAAGAAAGTGCTGGCCGACTCGCCCTACGGCGTCAACTGCAAGACCTACCCCGGCGCCGACCTGTGGCACATGCGCAGCCTCTGCTTCACCGAGAAGCCGGACTTCCTGATCGGCAACAGCTACGGCAAGTTCATCCAGCGCGACACCCTGCATCTGGGCAAAGCGTTCGAGGTGCCACTGATCCGCATCGGCTTCCCGATCTTCGACCGCCACCACCTGCATCGCATGACCACCCTCGGTTACGAGGGCGCCATGTACCTGCTCACCACCTTGGTGAACGCGGTGCTGGAGCGTCTGGACGAAGAGACCCGCGGCATGGGCACGACGGACTACAACTACGACCTGGTCCGCTGACCGTCTCCCCTCCCCCCTCGGGGGAGGGGCCGGGGGTGAGGGAACGCGGCTCGCATCACGCAACCGTCGTTCCCTCACCCCGGCCCTCTCCCGGTGGGAGAGGGAGCAAACCCTAGGAGCCTCCCATGGCCAACATCATGATTCGGCGCGGCGGCAAAGGTGAGTATGTGTTCTACCTGCCCAAGCGTGATCTCGAGGACAGCATCGTCTCGATGGAGTTCGACACCCCGGAAAAGTGGGGCGGCGAGATCAAGCTGAACAACGGCGGCGCCTACTTCATCGAGCCGCAGGCCGCACCCGAACGTCTCCCCTACTCCGTCCGCGCAAAGCGTCTGGACGCGGCGGAATAAGCGAAAGGAAACCATCATGGCACTTCAGATCATTGCCGAACTCTGCACCGCCTGCGCGGATTGCGAACCGGACTGCCCCACCGCCTCGATCCGGAGGAAGAAAGGCGTCTACATCATCAACCCCGATACCTGCACGGAATGCGATGGCGATTACGCCAAGCCCAAGTGTGTGGAACTCTGCCCCATCGACAACTGCATCGTGCCGCTGGCGGCATAACTCCCCTCCCCCCTCGGGGGAGGGGCCGGGGGAGAGGGGACCACGCTTGATTGGGCGCATATGCCAGATCGACCGCCGCTCCCTCTCCCCGGCCCTCCACCGGAGGGGGATGGCGCAAACCAGGAGCCCATCATGACCACCATCACCAAAGCCGCAGCTCTACGAATCGCTCTGGCCGCCAAGGCGCTGGCCGAGGTGAGCCTGCCGGCCTTGACCGTCAAGCTGGCGCAGAAACTGGGCCTGCCGCTGACCGAAGAGAAACTCGCCACCATCACCGTGGCCGATCTCAAAATCATCCTCGGTGGCGAAGAAACCGTGGAACCCGATGTCGATACCGCCAGCATCAAGCTCGCGGTGCGCTATCTCTGGGGCGAGAACGGAAACGACGCTTCCGTGCCGAAGCCGGAAACCTACGTAGAAGGTGAAATGCCCGGCAGCCTGCGCGTGGCCGTGGCCACCAACAGCGCCGACAACCTCGACGGCCATTTCGGCTCGGCGCCGCGCTTTCTTGTCTATCAGGTCGGCCGCGATGCCATCAAGCTCATCGACGTGCGTCCCACCCTGGTCGCCGACGACGCCGAGGACAAGAACGTCGCCCGCTCCGAGCTGATCAATGATTGCCAGATCGTGTATGTGCAATCCATCGGTGGCCCGGCCGCCGCCAAGGTGGTGCGCGCCAACGTCCACCCGATCAAGTTCCCGACGCCCGTCCCGGCGCGCGAGGCGCTGGCCCGCCTGCAAGCCACGCTTGACGCCCCGCCGCCCTGGCTGGCGCGGATCATGGGTGTGGAAGCCAAGAGCCTGGCCCGTTTCGCGGAAGATGAGGAGGAACTGGAAGCATGAGCCCCGCCGAAACAAGCACCACACACTCCCCTTTTCCAAAGGCTCTGGGCGCGTTGGGCATTGCTGCCGGCACAGGTGCTGACGATGGCACCTTCCCCCTTTCCCAAAGGGGGAGTGAGGGGGATTTAGCGGCGCATGCACAGCGGCCACCTGCGGGAATCCCCCCCCAACCCCCCTTTAAAAAAGGGGAAAGCCAGGTCGGCATACCCGCCGACGTCCTCACCGCCATCGCCGATGCCGCCGCCACCCTGCCGGCGCTCGACGATGCCGGGCTGGAGCGGCTGCGTGCCGGGTGGCCCGGCCTGCATCTGACCCTGTGCGGCGACAACGACGTGCCGGCCCGCCTGCCGGCGGTGCTGGAACGTCCCGGCTTCAATCTCTATCTGGTCAACGGCAGCGGAGTCGTTAGCGCTTCAGCGCTAACGAATCCGGCGTCCCCTTTGCGCGGGGGCAGCGAACATTGCCTGACCCTGACCAATGACCCGGAGGTCGCCATCGGAGTGGTGCTGGCCTGGGTAGACGAGTAAGGGGCTACTTATTCGCCCGAGTTGACGCCGATAGGGCGAATAAACTCACCCCTACCATTTCGGGACCGATGCGAATGCTCAAATATCTCACCCTCCTTCTTGGCCTGAGCCTGGCCACCGCTTCGTCGGCGGACCAGGTCATCGTCGCCGTGGCTTCCAACTTCACGGCACCGATGAATGCCATCGCCGCCGAATTCGCCAGGGATACCGGCCACCAGGCCAGGCTGGCATTCGGCTCTTCCGGCAAGTTCTATACCCAGATCAGAAACGGGGCGCCGTTCCAGGCTTTCCTCTCGGCCGACGACGAAACCCCGTCCAGGCTCGAACGCGAAGGGCTGATCGTCCCCGCTTCGCGCTTCACCTACGCCATCGGCACCCTGGCGCTGTGGTCGCCACAAGCTGATTACGTGGATGCCCAAGGCGAAGTACTACGGCATGGCCGCTTCAACAAACTCGCCATCGCCAACCCCAAGCTCGCGCCCTATGGCGTCGCCGCCGTGGAAGTCCTCGACCACATGGGGCTGCATAACGCCCTCACCCCGAAGTTGGTACAGGGCGAAAACATCGCGCAGGCCTGGCAATTCGTCAGCACCGGCAACGCCGAACTTGGCTTTGTCGCCCTGTCCCAGATCATGAAGGACGGCAAAATCACGGCCGGCTCGACCTGGATCGTCCCGAGCAGGCTGCATGCGCCGATCTTCCAGGACGCGGTCCTCCTGCCTTCCGGCAAAGGCAACCCCGCCGCCGAGGCCCTGATGAAGTATCTGAAGGGCGACAAGGCCAGAGGCATCATCAAATCCTACGGGTACGAGATTCCGGGAAATTGACCCGGCGGGGGATCGCGTGCTCCGCCATGCAGCCATAGCCCAAAATCGAATTGCACGGCGTTGTAGCGCCGGCGTCTCGCCGGCTTTGTGGGCCTGATCAGAAAAACGAAGCCGGCGAGACGCCGGCGCTACAAGGTCGCGCAACATCTGGCAATGGCACACCCAGGCGATGCCCACGCCAGATTGTCGCTATTGCTACAAACGCCCTCTCCGGTTTGTAGGTTTTCTCGGCAACGCCCCACCACCACCAAGGCAAATCAATCACTTACCTGAATCCATAGGTGGCATGGTGGTTGCATAGACATGCCATGTTCGCGCCGGGTATGTCCCGGCCACACGGAGCAGGAGCCATGCATACCCTCATTGATGGAACGACCAAGCGGCAATCAGGCGCCAGCCCGGCAAGCCGCCAAGATCCGGCGGGGTGTCGCCGCGATGCCTGAGCAAGGGCGCCGTCGCAAGCTGCATCTGGTCGAAGCTTCGGCCGCGCCGCCCGATTGCGGCACCTGCCCGTATCGCGAACAGGTGCTGGCGGCGGGGCGTTGCGTGCCGGGTGACATCTGCCTGATTGCCCACAGCGGGCGCCAGATCGACCGTTTCCTGCGGCGCAATCCCGAGTACGCCGAATCCTGTCTCGCTGATGCATTCTGGGAACGGCGCGCGATCGCCGTTCGCCATGCGCCGCTGGAGCGCATTGTCGAGCTGGTCCACGACACTGACGAAGTGGTGCGGCGCGCGGTGGCCATCCGCCTGCCGGCCGACGACCTCGCCATGCTGCGCAACGACCCGGACCGCGAAGTGCGCATCACCGTGGCGGCGCGTATCCCAGTCGAGCAACTCGAAAAAATGATGGGCGACCCGGACTATTTGGTCCGCCAGCATGTCGCGGAACGACTACCCCATGGCCGTCTGCCGCGCATGGTCGACGACCCCGACCGCGAGGTACGCAAGGCGGTGGCGCGTCGCCTGCCGGCGTTTGCCTTGAAACGGATGGCGACGGACGCGGAAGCGGAAGTGCGCCGTATCGTCGCCTCCCGCCTGTTTCCCAACGATGCCGCCCTATTGCTGGCCGACCCGGATTGGCTGGTGCGCCTGGAAGCGGCCCGCCGCGCGCCGGTGGAAGCCATCGCCGACCTGGTGGATGACCCGGAACCGGATGTGCGGGCACTGGTGCGTGCCCGCCTGGAAACCTTTCTGAAGCAGGAGGAAGCACCATGAGTAACCGTGTACCCGACGAGTCCGCCCTGCAACACCTGATCGCCGAGATCGCGGCCAGCACGCCCCGTCCGCACCACGCCGGCCTGCTGGCCGCCACCGCCCGCCTGATTCCGGATTACCCATACCGCTTCGCCTTGACACGCGGCGGCTGGTATCGCAGCGGCGGGATCATCCACGCCAACGGCGAACGCGTGGCCGACAAGCTGGAGGACTGGGTGACCGAGGAACTGGCCGATTGCGGCGACGACCTGGGTGAATTCATGGATCGCCATGCCGACAGCGAACTGCACGCCACCCGCCATAACGGCCGCACCCACTACTTTGTCGCCCCCTACGGCCCCAATCCGACGGATTTTCTGCAACTGGAAGTGGAAGAGATGCAGGAAGTGCTCGACCGCCGCCTGTGGAATGCCGCCGCGCCGCCGCTCGACGCCGAGGAACTGATCGAGCCCGTCAAACCCGCCAGCGTGCCGGCGCAACCGGTGGGCGCGTCCTATTACCGCTTCCGCCGCCTGACCGATCTACGCCAGGTGGCTTCCCGCCTGCGCGGTCCGGTGGGAGGCACACCGGCTTTCCTGCGCTTCGTTCAGGAATGGGCCGGCAGCCACTCCGGCCAGGGCAAGCATTTCAGCGAACACTGGATCGTCGCCCTGCGCGAGCAGCACGACCGTTACAACAACATGGTGCTCTCCGCCACCCCGATCTCCCGCCATGCGCGCGCGCTCAAGCCGTTTCACTGGGACAACGCCTTGCGCGGACTCGACGCGGCCAACCAGATACGCGCCTTCGACCGCGCCGCGGGCTATACCGGCGCCTGGTACTTCCACCTGGTCGCCGGCGGCCTCACCCCGCGCGACCTGGCTTTCGCCACCATGCAGGACATCGAATCCGGCTACGGCTACCTGGGCGACCTCGAAACGCAATTGCTCAGAGGCTGGCTGCGCGAACCGTATTCGGTGTAGCGCCGCGCGGCTGACGGCACCAGAGTTGGACCAGCCCATCCCCCCCCCTTTCCCAAAGGAGGGTTAGGGGGGATTTCTACAAGGGTTGCGTGACCGCGAGCGTTGCTAAATCCCCCCCGGCCCCCCTTTGGGAAAGGAGGGAGAAAATCCGCCCTCCACCACACGAGAGCTTCAAAGGCGGATACGACATCCCGCCTGTCGGCTTTGCTACAACCCAGCCACTCACACCAATAGAAACAATACTTTGTCGCTGGCACAGCCCTTGCAAGGGGTTCAACAACACAGCCAGGAACCGCGCCATGCAAGCCAAACAAATCGCCGAACTGCTCAACGAACCGGCCTGTACCCACAACGCCAAGGCGAAATCCGGCTGCGCCCGCCCCAAACCCGGCGCCACCGCCGGTGGCTGCGCCTTCGACGGCGCCCAGATCGCGCTGCTGCCGATCGCCGACGTCGCACACATCGTGCACGGCCCCATCGCCTGCGCCGGCTCCTCCTGGGACAACCGCGGCACCCGCTCCAGCGGCCCGACGCTCTACAAGATCGGCATGACCACCGACCTGACGGAACAGGACGTGATCATGGGCCGCGGCGAAAAACGCCTGTTCCACGCCATCAAACAGGCCATCGACAGCCACGCTCCCGCCGCCGTGTTCGTCTACAACACCTGCGTGCCGGCCCTGACCGGCGACGACGTAGAAGCGGTATGTAAATCCGCCGCCGAACGCTGGGGCACGCCGGTGGTGCCGGTGGACTGCGCCGGCTTCTATGGCACCAAGAACCTGGGCAACCGCATCGCCGGCGAATCGATGTTCAAGTACGTCATCGGCACCCGTGAGCCCGACCCGGTGCCACCCGAAGCGCAGCGCCCCGGCATCACCGTGCACGACGTCAACCTGATCGGCGAATACAACATCGCCGGCGAGTTCTGGCATGTCCTGCCGCTGTTCGACGAATTGGGGCTACGCATCCTCGGTTCGCTCTCCGGCGACGCCCGCTTCCATGAAGTGCAGACCATGCACCGCGCCGAAGTCAGCATGGTGGTGTGCGCCAAGGCGCTGCTCAACGTCGCGCGCAAACTGGAAACCCAACACAAGGTACCGTTCTTCGAGGGCAGCTTCTATGGCGTCACCGACACCTCGAATGCCTTCCGCGACTTCGCCCGCGTCATCGACGACCCGTCACTGAGCGAGCGCGCGGAAGCCATGATCGCGCGCGAGGAAGCAAAAATTCACGCCGCTCTGGAGCCCTGGCGATCACGCCTGCGCGGCAAGCGGGTGCTGCTCTATACCGGCGGCGTCAAATCCTGGTCCATCGTCTCCGCCCTGCAAGACCTCGGCATGGACGTGGTCGCCACCGGCACCAACAAATCCACCGAGGAAGACAAGGCGCGCATCCGCGAAATCATGGGCGACAAGACCAAGATGATCACCGACGGCAGCCCCAAAGCCCTGATCGGTGTGGTGAAGGAATACCAGGCCGACATCCTCATCGCCGGCGGCCGCAACATGTACACGGCGCTGAAGGCGCGCATCCCCTTCCTCGACATCAACCAGGAACGCGAATTCGGCTACGAGGGCTACATCGGCATGCTCGAACTCGCCCGGCAACTGGCCCTGACGTTGCAAAGCCCGGTATGGGAATCGGTGCGAAAACCGGCGCCGTGGAAGAAGGATGAAACACCGGGCGTGGCGATGCCGCGGTAAGTCTTTTGTTATTCCAGCCGGATAGGCCATTGCCCGAGGCAGGCATGTAGTCCTGACTCCGTAGCCTCGGCTAATGGGGACAACTTCAGCCTGATATGGCTGCGCGGTCCCGGACGGGACCGCTCCCAACAAGTGATTTCAGCGACACAAGTGGCCGCTCCTAGGCGACAGAAAGCAAAAAAGCCAACTATCAAGTTGGCTTTAATGTTTTACGACTCTGGTAAGTCGTTTGTTTGATTGGTCGGGGCGAGAAGACTCGAACTTCCGACCCCCTGCACCCCATGCAGGTGCGCTACCAGGCTGCGCTACGCCCCGACGACAAGCGGCGCATTATAGGGGTGTCGGTGGAGGTGGTAAACAGGGAACACCTGTTATCGCGGCTTTTTTTCAACCAGGCGGCATGGGTTGGCCCGATGAAGTTCGTCACGCCGGCAACGGCAGTCTTTCCATGAGGTAGCACAGGCAGTCCTGGCGGATGACGCGGGCATCGCGTGTGAGCATGGCGGGCATCAGTGGGCGGCGCAGACGGATCTCTCCGTCGCTGCAATCGAACACCTGGTCGCCCATCTCCTTGCCTTCGTCGTCCAGCGCCTGGAGACAGAAGCCGCGCCGCCCGTGGATGCGGCCAAGGTGGGTGCCGGGCTGAAGTTCGCGGAAGTTCAGATGGTCGAGATCGGGAGCGAATTCGATGTCGCAGTCCATGTCGGAGAAGGCGAAACGCGCTTCTTCCGGCACCTTGACCGTGGCTATGGTGTGGAACAGGTCGATATCGCGCGGCTGGACCGGATGCGCGGGAAACTCCGAGAGGCGCAGGCAGGCATCCATGTAGGAAGCGGCGTGCTCCACGCCTTGCGGGGTGCCGGGCTTGCCGCATTCCAGGGTGACGGCGGGGCAGAGTTCGGCGAAGGCGGCGGACTGCACGCCGCGCGGATAGGTGAAGTAGACGACGGTGCGTGAAAACAGCGTGGCCAGATGCAGCCAGGCGGGTTCCAGGCGATTGACGCAGCCGTAATGGGGATTGAGACCGGTGTTGTTGTGGATGTCGATGCTGGCGAACACACCACGCGCGCGCATCGCTTCGACCACCTGGCGGGCCATGGCGAATTCGGGCCTGTCCGAGGCGGCGGCGCCCGGCCAGATGCGGTTGTAATCGGGTTGCCCGTCGAGCACCCGCAGGCCGTGGCGCGCGGCGGCGATGTTGCCGATGAACAGGGAGAGCGCGCGCGGCAGGTCGGAGCGGGCATATTTCCGTAGCACTTCCCGCGCCGCCAGCCAGCCGGTTTCCTCGTTGCCGTGCAGCAGGACGGAAGCGAACAAGGGCGCCGGGCGGCGGCCGGGCAGGTGAATCAACGTGGGGCCGGGCAGGATTTCATGCAGGCGTTCGGCGGCGAGTTCGAGCAGGCCGGCGGGAATTTGCTCATACACCTTCAACATCACACGCTCCATTCATGTACCGGCGCGCCGGAACGCTGGTTTTCCAGGTAATCGGCGAGCATCGCGGCCACGGCGGCTTCGTGGGCTTTGCCTCCCTGTTTGTCCAGATGGGCCAGTTGCCACGCCGCGCCGGTCTGGCCGCGCCGCACACGCGCTTCGACGATACCAAGGTAACGCTCGATCTCGACGCTTTCCAGGCCGAAATCACGCAGTCCCTGTTCCGCCAGAGGGAGGCCGATGCGCGGCCAGAAATCGCGGGCCGGATAGTGTTCGCCATCCAGCCAGAGCAGCTTGGCAGCCAGGCCGTCGCGGGCGGCGGCATAGAAGTTGGCGCGGGCGGCGGCGAACGGCAGACGAGTTTCCGGCACCTCGGAGGCTTCGGCCAGCGCCCGGCTCAGGCCGAAGTGACAGGCGCAGTTGGCAACCATGTCCAACAGGGTCGGCCCGCTCGGGAATATGCGCTGTTCCAGACGCACATGCGCCTGGCCGGTCTCGTCGAAACCAACCAACGGCCGCACCCAGCGCCAAATGGAACCGTTGTGTTGGCGCAGATGTGGATAGCGTTCGGCCGGTTCATCCAGAGGCATGGGCAGGAGGACGGGAAACAAATCCAGGTTCTCGCGAAACAATTCCAGCAGGCTGCCCAGGACATAACCTTGGCCGAAACTGACGCGGCGCACGCCGGGATCGGCGAGGCCGCCATAGCCGCCCAGTTCCACGGACTGCTCGAACAAGGGGATGCGGGTCTCGCGCCAGAGGCGTTTGCCGAAGAGCAGGGGAGAATTGCCGCTTGCGGCCATGAGCGGCGCGCAGGCTATGAGCGCGGCGTTGTAATAGCGCGCGGCGCGCGCGAATGGCACTTGCAGGTGAACCTGGAACGACGTGGTCGCCGCTTCCAGCATCACGTCCGGCAGATGACTTTCCAGGCTTTCCTCGCCCTGGATGTGGATGTGCAGCGCGGCCCCCTGGCGCTGCTTGAGCACCTGCTCGTTGAGCACGCGGTAGCGCTTCATGGCCGACATGTTGGCCAGGGTCAGGTCGTCGGCGCGGATATTGGGCAGGATGCCGATCATGACCAGCGCGGCATCCATGCCGTGCGCCGTTGCCTGGCATTTGTTCCAGGTGCCGGTGAGTCCTTGTTCGAGCGCGTTCAATACGCCGGAGCGCATTGACGCGGGTGGGCCGTTCAGTTCGATATTGAAGCGGGACAACTCGGGCACCACCAGGGGGTCGTGCAGGCGTTCCAGCAAGGCAGTGTTGACCGGATTGGGGAAGCCGGCATGGTCGATCAGCCAGGCTTCCAGCTCAAAACCAACGACAAAACGCGGATCGGAAAAGCGACCGGCGGCACAGTCGCGCGTCAGCGCGTCGGTTTCATCCCTGAGTTGGCCATGAAAGCGCTGGAAATCGGCCTCGCTGAAGTGGGAGCGTGCGATTTCCTGGCCCATGGCGCGCGGCGGTCAAAGGCCGAGGAGCATCTCAAGTGCGCAGCAGTTCGATGATCTCGGCCAGCTCGCGCTTGATGGCGCCCAGGTCCACGGGCTCGCCCGGTTCCGGAGCGTCGCCGACCACGATGACCTCGGGTTCTTCCTCGCTACTGAGCCGGTTGCGCGCCCCGCTGATGGTGAAGCCCTGCTCATACAGCAATTCGCGGATGTGGCGAATCAGCATGACTTCGTGATGCTGGTAGTAACGCCGATTGCCGCGCCGCTTGACCGGCTTCAGCTGGGTAAATTCCTGCTCCCAGTAACGCAGCACGTGCGGCTTGACGCCGCACAGCTCGCTCACCTCGCCGATGGTGAAGTAGCGTTTCGTCGGAATGGGCGGCAGTTCAGAACTGGGCAGATGTTCCGACATTGGCCGCCGCCTCCTCCACCATCGCTTTCAGCTTCTGGCTGGCGTGGAAGGTCACCACACGCCGGGCTGTGATCGGCATTTCTTCGCCGGTCTTGGGATTGCGCCCTGGGCGCTGCGGCTTTTCACGCAACTGGAAGTTGCCGAAACCGGAAAGTTTGACGCTGTCGCCCTTCTCCAGGGCGGTACGCACTTCCTCGAAGAAGGTTTCCACCATCTCCTTGGCCTCGCGTTTGTTGAGGCCGACCTTTTCGAACAGCAGGTTGGCGAGTTCAGCTTTTGTGAGGGTCATGCGGTTTATCTCCATCACCTGCGCAGGCTGGCATTGAATTGATCATTCAAGATGCCGACGACTTCCTGCACGGCCGATTCGATCTCGGATTCTGTAAGCGTTTTCTGAGTATGTTGTAACAACATCTTGAAAGCAAGGCTCTTTTTACCTTGCTCAACGCCCTGACCCTGGTATACGTCGAACAAGGAAAAATCTGAAATAAGGGCCGGCATGGCGGCGCGCACGGTGCTCAACAGGGTCGCGAGCGGCTGTTTTTCGTCCACCACGACGGCGATGTCGCGACGCACCGCCGGCAGGCGCGGCACGCCTTGATAGCGCGGCGCCTCGCCCGTGAGCAATGCGGACAGATCCAGTTCGAACAGGATCGGCGCACGGGCGAGGCCGTGGCTCAGTACCAGACGCGGATGCAGTGTGCCGAGCCAGCCGACCGCCACACCTTCGAGGCTGATACGCGCGCACTGGCCGGGGTGCAGGGCGGGATGCTCGGCCGGCGCGAAAGCCACCGGCAGCGGATGCACCAGGGCTTCGACATCGGCCTTGACGTCGAAAAAGTCGACGCCACGGGTCGGCTCGCCCCATTGCTCGGCGCGCGCGGCGCCATAAGCCAGGCCAGCGGCGTGGCGGGGCTGCGCGTCGGCCTCGGCGCTGAGGAAGGCGCGACCGATTTCGAACAGGCGCAGACGCTCCTGGCCGTGGTTGAGGTTGTGCTTGAGCGCCTGCATGAGGCCGCCCATGAGACTACCGCGCATCACGCCCATCTGGCTGGCGATGGGGTTGAGCAGGGGCAGCGCGGCGCCAGTGGCGCGAAAATCCTGATCCAGTTCTTGGGAAATGAAGCTGTAGGTGATGATTTCCTGGTAACCCCTGGCCACCATGAGTTTTTTTAGATCAAGCGGAGAACGCTTGCCCTCCTCCGCCGGCAATAGGCTGGCCTGGCCACGCGGCGCCACCACGGGAATCGCGTCGTAGCCGTGGACGCGGGCGATTTCCTCGATCAGATCGACTTCGCCGGTGATGTCGAAACGGTGGCTGGGCGCCGTGACAGTCCAGGTCTCGCCTTCACCCGCGACACGCAAATCCAGGCGTTGCAGGATGTCGCGCATGGTGGCATCGGCCAGGTCAAAACCAAGCAGACGGCGCACGCGCGCCGGACGGAAGGCGATGGGCGCGCGCGCCGCCACGCCGTGACCTACCTCGCTGATCGGGCCGCACTCGCCGCCGCAGATGTCCAGAATCAGACGGGTGGCGCGCTCCATCGCCAGGCGTGGCAGTTCGGGATCGACACCGCGCTCGAAACGGTGCGAGGAGTCGGTGGAGAGGCCGTAACGGCGAGCGCGGCCGGCGATGGCGTCGGGATCGAAATGCGCGGCTTCCAGGAAGATGTCCGTGCTGGACGCGGACACCGCGCTGGCGGCGCCGCCCATGATGCCGGCCAGGGCCAGCGCGCCGGAATCGTCGGCGATAGCCAGGGTGTCTTCCGACAGCGTGATGCTCTGTTCGTTGAGCAGCGCGAGCGGCTCCCCCACCCGAGCCATGCGCACCTGGATGCCGCCTCGCAGCAAGGCGAGGTCGAAGCCGTGCATGGGTTGGCCTAGTTCCAGTAGCACATAATTGGTCACGTCCACCACCGGATGAATGGCGCGCAGGCCGGAGCGTTCCAGTCGCTCGACCATCCAGGCGGGACTCACGGCGCCGGCATCGATGCCGCGTATCACGCGACCGCAATAGCGCGGGCAGGCGGCCTCGGCGGCGATGCCGATCGGGAAAGTGGCATCACAGGCAGCGGCAACCGGCGCGCTATCCACCGGAGTAAAAGGCACAGCCGCCAGCGCCGCCACTTCGCGGGCGATGCCGTTCAGGGACAGGCAATCACCCCGGTTGGGCGTGAGTTTGAGGGTGATCAGGTGGTCGTCCAGGTTCAGCCATTGCCGCAGCGGCTGGCCGACCGTGGCGGTGGCGGGCAGTTCCATGATGCCGGCGGCATCACCCGCGATGCCCAGTTCCTTGCTGGAACAGAGCATGCCGAACGAAGCCACGTCACGCACCTTGGCCTGCTTGATCTGGAAATCACCGGGGAGCACCGCGCCGACCAGAGCACAGGCGGTCTTCATCCCGGCGCGGGCATTGGGGGCACCGCAGACGATGGTCAATGGTTGCGCCTCACCGACATTCACCTGACAGACCTGGAGGCGGTCGGCGTTGGGGTGTTTTTCGGCGCTGAGGATTTCCGCGACCACGACTTGCTCGAACGCGGGCGCGACGGGTTCGAGAGCTTCCACTTCCAGGCCGGCCATGGTCAGCAGATGGCCGAGTTCCTGGGTGTTCAGGGCGGGATTGACGAGGCTACGCAGCCAGGCTTCGGAGAATTGCATAACGATGTCTTCTCAGAGAAGTAGGGGGCCCGCTTGCGGGCCGATGTTCGCGCCGCAAGCGGCGCGCCTACGAAGGGCAATCATGGTTCAGGCGAATTGTTTGAGGAAACGCACGTCGTTCTCGAAGAACAAGCGGAGGTCGTCGACGCCATAGCGCAGCATGGCCAGGCGCTCGACGCCAAGGCCGAAGGCGAAGCCCTGATAGCGTTCGCCATCGATGCCGACATAGCCGAACACGTTGGGATGCACCATGCCGCAGCCCAGCACTTCCAGCCAGCCGGTGTGCGAGCAGACGCGGCAGCCGGCACCGTTACAAATCACGCAACCGATGTCCATTTCCGCCGAGGGCTCGGTGAACGGGAAGAAGGAGGGACGGAAGCGCACCGCCAGGTTGTCGCGCTCGAAGAAGCGCGCCATGAAGTCGGCCAGTATCCCCTTGAGGTCGGCGAACGAGACCGACTCGTCCACCCAGAGGCCTTCCACCTGATGAAACATGGGTGTGTGAGTGACGTCGGAGTCGCAGCGGTAGACACGGCCCGGCGCGATGATGCGGATCGGCGGCTGCTGGTTCTGCATGTAATGCACCTGCACCGGCGAAGTGTGGGTACGCAGCAGATTGCCGCCTTCCAGATAGAAGGTGTCGTGCATGGCCCGCGCCGGATGGTTTTCCGGGATGTTGAGCGCGGTGAAGTTGTAGAAATCGGTCTCGATTTCCGGGCCATCGGCCACCTCGAAACCGATCGAGGCGAACAACGCTTCGATACGCGCCATGGTGCGGGTGACCGGGTGCAGGCCGGCGACGGCGTCGCCGCGTCCGGGCAGCGTCACATCGATGGATTCAGCCGCCAGTTGCCGCGCCAGCTCGGCGGCCTGGATGGCGTCGCGGCGCGCGCGCAAGAGGGTTTCGACCTGATCCTTGACGTGATTGATGCGGGCGCCCGCGGCCTTGCGTTCTTCGGCGGACAGCGCGCCCAGCGTTTTCATCTGCGCGGTAATGGCGCCGCTCTTGCCCAGGTAACGGGCTTTCACCTGGTCGAGGATGGGCAAGCTACCGGCGGCGGCGAACTCCCGCTCGGCGTCTTCAAGAATTTCGTCGAGATTCATGCGCAAACCATTTGATAAAAAAGAAAAAGGGAGGCCTTTGCAGGCCTCCCCTCATGCTGGGGACAAAATAACTTACGCCCCCAGGCTGGCCTTGGCCTGCTCGGCAATCTTGGCGAACGCGGGCTGGTCGACGATAGCCATATCGGAGAGAACCTTGCGGTCGATCTCGATGCCGGCTTTCTTCAGGCCGTGCATGAACACGCTGTACGTCATGTCCATGCCGAGGCTACGCACGGCGGCGTTGATACGGGCAACCCACAGGGCGCGGAATTGGCGTTTTTTCTGACGACGGTCACGGTAGGCATACTGACCGGCCTTCATCACCGCTTCGTTGGCGACGCGGAATACGTTCTTGCGGCGGCCGCGGTAGCCTTTGGCGGCTTCCAGGACCTTCTTGTGACTGGCGTGCGCGGTTACACCACGTTTAACTCGGGGCATGTCTTTTCTCCTTTATGCGTAGGGCAACATGGCGCGAACGTGACCGACATCCGACGCGTTGACATCGGACATACCACGCAATTGACGCTTACGCTTGGTGGTTTTCTTGGTCAGGATGTGGCGCATATAGGCGGACGAGCGCTTGAGAGTGCCGTTGCCCCGCACGCGGAAGCGCTTTGCGGCCCCGCTCTTGGACTTCATCTTGGGCATGATTGCTCCATTTATTCGATGCCATCTGGCGGCCCCCACCGGGAGCACTTGAACAGCCGAACAGCACTTGTCGGCACGGTGGATTTACGAGACCCGTGCCGCCTCGTCACAACAAAATCGGTTTACTTCTTCTTGGGGGCCAGCACCATGATCATCTGGCGCCCTTCCATCTTGGGAAACTGCTCGACCACGCCATGCTCGGTCAGGTCGGCTTCCACGCGCTTGAGCAAATCAAGACCGAACTCCTGGTGGGCCATTTCCCGGCCACGGAAGCGCAGCGTGACCTTGGCTTTGTCGCCCTCGCCGAGAAAACGGATCAGGTTGCGTAGCTTGACCTGATAGTCGTTGTCGTCGGTTGCCGGACGAAACTTCACTTCCTTGATCTGGATCTGCTTCTGCTTGAGCTTGGCCTCGTGCTGCTTCTTGCTTTCCTGGTACTTGAATTTGCCGTAATCCATGATTCGGCAAACCGGAGGCTGCGCTTGCGGCGCGATCTCCACCAGATCCAGCTCGGCCGTTTCGGCCATTGCCAACGCTTCACGCAGACTGACGATACCCAGCTGCTCGCTCTCCACACCCACCAATCGGATCGGCGACACATCAATTTCGCCGTTGATCCGGGGTTCTTTATCCTGTGCTATTTCAAGCCCCTTTAAAAAAAGCGAGGAGCCGATCAGTTGCATCGGCTCCTCAGGTTATTCACTCACTCTCGAGCAGCTTGCCAAGGAAAGTTTCCAGGTCCATCTGACCAAGTTCCTCGCCACCGCGCTTGCGTACCGAAACCTTGTTTTCCTGGCGTTCTTTATCGCCAACGATGATCTGGTAGGGGACGCGCTGCATGGAGTGCTCGCGGATTTTATAGGTGATCTTCTCGTTTCTCAAGTCAGAAACCGCGCGGACACCTTGTTTTTTAAGGTTTTGCACGATTTCAGCGGCATATTCCGCCTGGTTGTCGGTGATGTTCATGACCACCACCTGCACCGGAGACAGCCAGACCGGGAAGTTGCCGGCGTAATGCTCGATCAGGATGCCGATGAAGCGCTCCATCGAACCGAGAATCGCGCGATGCAACATCACCGGCGGCTTGCGCGTGTTGTCTTCATCGACGAACTCGGCGCCCAGGCGCACCGGCAAATTGAAGTCGAGCTGGATGGTGCCGACCTGCCAGAGGCGGCCGAGCGAATCCTTCAGGGTGAATTCGATCTTGGGGCCGTAGAAGGCGCCCTCGCCCGGTTGCAGGTCGAAGGCCAGGCCGTTCTGCTCCAGCGCGGCGGCCAGACCGGCTTCCGCCTTGTCCCAGGATTCGTCGGAACCGACGCGCTTGTCCGGACGGGTGGACAGTTTCACCAGCACATCGCTGAAGCCGAAATCGGCATACACCGCTTGCAGCATCTTGATGAAATCCGACACCTCGGGCTGGATCTGCGCCTCGCTACAGAAGATGTGGGCATCGTCCTGGGTGAAGGCACGCACCCGCATCAGGCCGTGCAGCGCGCCGGAAGGCTCGTTGCGATGGCAGGAGCCGAACTCCGCCAGGCGCATGGGCAGGTCACGATAGGAATGCAGGCCGTGGTTGAAAATCTGCACATGGCCCGGGCAGTTCATCGGCTTCACCGCGTAATCGCGGTTTTCCGACGCGGTGGTGAACATCTGCTCCCGGTAGTTTTCCCAGTGGCCGGATTTCTCCCACAGCGACTTGTCCATGATCGTCGGCGTCTTCACTTCCTGATAGCCGTGCTCAATGAACTTGCGGCGCATGTACTGTTCGATTTCCTGCCACAGCACCCAGCCGTGTGGGTGCCAGAACACCATGCCCGGCGACTCTTCCTGCAAGTGGAACAGATTGAGCTGCTTGCCCAGGCGACGGTGATCGCGCTTCTCCGCCTCTTCCAGACGATGCAGGTAAGCGGCGAGGTCGTCCTTGTTGCCCCAGGCGGTACCGTAGACACGCTGCAACATCTCGTTCTTCGAGTCGCCGCGCCAGTAGGCGCCGGCCAGCTTCATCAGCTTGAACACCTTGAGCTTGCCGGTGGACGGCACGTGCGGGCCACGGCAGAGGTCGACGAAATCGCCCTCGCGGTACAGGGAAATGGTCTGGCCGGCGGGAATCGAAGAAATGATCTCGGCCTTGTAGTGCTCGCCGATGGACTCGAAGAAAGCCACCGCCTGGTCGCGGTCCCATTCCTCGCGCGACACCGGGATGTCTTTCTTCGCGATCTCGCCCATGCGCTTCTCGATCGCCGCCAAGTCTTCCAGGGTAAAGGGGCGCTTATAGGAGAAGTCGTAAAAGAAGCCGTCCTCGATCACCGGGCCGATAGTCACCTGGGCGTCCGGGAACAGTTGCTTCACGGCGAAGGCCAGAAGATGGGCGGTGGAATGGCGGATCAGGTCGACGCCGTCGGCATCCTTGTCGGTGACGATGGCGAGGTTGGCGTCACGGTCGATGCGGAACGAGGTGTCAACCAACTGGCCGTCCACTTTGCCGGCCAGCGCCGCGCGGGCCAGGCCGGCGCCGATACTGGCGGCCACCTCGGCCACCGTCACCGGCGCCTCGAAAACACGTTCAGAACCATCGGGAAGACGAATCACAGGCATATCAGCCACCTTCGGAAACGAAAAAAGCCCTCGAAGGGGCTTTCTTCAAAGCCCCGGGAGAGGGCTTCTGCTGTGTTGGTAGGCGCGATTGGACTCGAACCAACGACCCCCACCATGTCAAGGTGGTGCTCTAACCAGCTGAGCTACGCGCCTAAGGTCGGGGCGCATTCTAGTGGCGAAGCCACGCGGGAAGCAACCCGCCGCCAGGATTTCTTTTCTGGTGTTTGCGGCGCCGATGGAGGGAGTTATGACAGCCGTAATCAGCCCCCCTACAATGCTGCCCGACCCGCTATATAGATAGGCGCCCCGCCCCTGGCGGCCGAGCAACGATGCCCAGCATGAATCCATCCCCGCAAGACGCCATCACCGCCAACGTCCGCGCCGCGCTTGAGGAAGACGTGGGCGCCGGCGACCTCACCGCCCGGCTCATTCCCGCCGACAGCCAGGCCAGGGCGCGCGTCATCACGCGCGAAAATGCGGTGCTGTGTGGCACGGCGTGGTTCGATGCCTGCTTCATGGCGATCGATGCCGGCATCCGCATCGACTGGCTGGCGCGCGATGGCGAGCGCGTCACGGCGGGGCAAACCCTGTGCGAAATCAGCGGCCCGGCGCGGGCGCTGCTCAGCGCCGAACGGCCGGCCCTGAATTTTCTGCAAACCCTGTCCGGCGTGGCGAGCGAGACAAGGCGCTATGTGGACGCCATCGCCGACACCCGCGCGCGCATTTACGACACGCGGAAAACCCTGCCCGGCCTGCGTCTGGCGCTGAAATACGCGGTGAAATGCGGCGGTGGCGAGAACCAGCGCATCGGCCTGTATGACGGAATTCTCATCAAGGAAAACCACATCGCGGCGGCGGGAGGAATCGAGCCGGCGCTGAGCGCCGCCCAGGCGCTGGCGGGTGTCGCCACTCCGAACAGGCTTGGCCAAATTAGTGGCGCGGGTTCCCTCTCCCCCGGCCCCTCCCCCGCAGGGGGAGGGGAGAAAATCAGCGTGCAGATCGAAGTGGAAACCCTGGAACAACTGAACACGGCCCTGGCGGCGGGCGCGACGCTGATCCTGCTCGACAACTTCGACCTCGCCGGGATGCGCGCCGCCGTTCAGCTCAGTGCCGGGCGGGCGCAACTGGAAGCCTCCGGCGGCATCACCCTGGAAGGGGTGCGCGCCATCGCCGAAACCGGGGTGGACCGCATTTCCATCGGCGGCCTGACCAAAAACCTGCGCGCGGTGGACCTGTCCATGCGTTTCCTCTGAGCCGCCACCTTGAGCCACCCAGCCATGAACTTCTGCCCCCAGTGCGCCACCACGTTACGCATCGAAATCCCCGCCGGCGACAACCGCCCGCGTCATGTCTGCCCGAGTTGCGGCGCCATCCACTACCAGAACCCGAAAATGGTGGTGGGCTGCATACCGGAATGGGAAGACAAGATTCTCTTGTGCCGGCGCGCCATCGAACCGAAATACGGCCTCTGGACCCTGCCCGCCGGCTTCATGGAAAACGGCGAAACCACGGCGGAAGGCGCCGCCCGCGAGACTCTGGAAGAAGCCGGCGCGCGGGTGGAAATGCTGGGTCTGTATTCCATGATCAGCCTGCCCGACATCAATCAGGTCTACCTGGTGTTCCGCGCGAAGTTGCTGCACCTGGATTTCATTCATGGTGAGGAGAGCCTGGAAGCACGGCTGTTCAGCGAAGACGAAATGCCCTGGGAAGACATGGCCTTCCGCACCATCCAGCACACCCTGGAACGCTATTACAGCGACCGCAAGGTGGGCGTTTATGGCTTCCATGAGGGGCAGATTTTTCATAAGCCCAGGTAAGCGTGGCTGTTCCTCCTTTGCAAAGGCGCTGTCCGCGTTAGTCGTTGATCAATGTAAAAGCACATGGAAACGTGGCTTCCCCCTTTTCCAAAGGGGGAGTGAGGGGGATTTGGCGGCGTTTGCCTACGCATCGGTCTCAGAAATCCCCCCCAGCCCCCCTTTGAGAAAGGGGGGAGTCTCTTCCGCAACCGTCTCCATCCAACGTGAAGCGCTTCCCTTGAATACTCCCGAACTCCTCGCCCCCGCCGGCTCGCAGACCATGCTGGAAACCGCCCTCGCCTTTGGCGCCGACGCGGTCTATGCGGGGCAGCCGCGCTACAGCCTACGCGCGCGCAACAACAGTTTCCGCGACGAGGTCGCCCTGGGTATCGGCATCGAATACACGCATGCGCGCGGCAAACAGTTCTACGTGGTCAGCAACATCTATCCGCACAGCGCCAAGGTAAAGACCTATCTGGCCGACATGGCGCCGGTCATCGCGCTGAAGCCGGATGCCCTGATCATGGCCGATCCCGGCCTCATCGATCTGGTCCGCGAGACCTGGCCGGAAATGCCGGTTCACCTCTCGGTGCAGGCCAACACCGTCAATCACGCGGCGGTGCGCTTCTGGAAGAAGCTGGGGCTGAGCCGAATCATCCTGTCGCGCGAGCTTTCGCTCGATCAGGTCGCGGAAATCCGCCTGGAATGCCCGGACACGGAACTGGAAGTGTTCGTGCATGGCGCCTTGTGCGTGGCTTACTCGGGCCGCTGCCTGCTGTCCGGCTACTTCAACCATCGCGACCCCAACCAGGGCACCTGCACCAATTCCTGCCGCTGGGACTTCAAGGTGCACAACGCCGAGGTCGCCCCAGGCGGCGACGTGTTCCTGATTGAGGAACGCGAGAAACGCCAGGGCAGCTACATGCCCATCGAAGAAGACGAACACGGCACCTACATTCTCAATTCCAAGGATCTGCGCGCCATCGAACACGTGCAGCGACTGGTGGAAATGGGCGTCGATTCGCTCAAGATCGAAGGCCGCACCAAGTCGCCCTACTACGTCGCCCGCACCTGCCAGACTTATCGCCAGGCGATCGACGACGCCGTCGCCGGCCGCCCGCTCAACCCGCGCCTGGTCGGCGAACTCGACGGCCTGGCCAATCGCGGCTACACCGGCGGCTTCTTCGAGCGCCACCCGGATCGGGAATACCAGAACTACCTGACCGGCCATTCCGAATCCGGCCGCAGTCTCTATGTCGGCGATGTGCTGGGCTATGGCGAAGACGGCCTGGCGGAAATCGAGGTGAAGAACAAGTTCTCGGTCGGCGACCGCATCGAAGTCATCCACCCCGGCGGCAACCTGGAAATCGTCATCGAACACATGAGCAACCCGGCGGGCAAGGACATGCCGGTGGCGCCGGGCAATGGCCACAAGATCAGGATGGCCCTGCCGCCGGGCTACCAGGGCGCGTTTCTCGCGCGCTTCGTGTAGCCCGGCGATTGATCACGCGGCTTGATTCGCCGCCGCCGCCACCGCCGGCGGGATGCGCTCGATCAGGCGCGGGTCGAACGGCTTCGGGATGATGTAGTCGCGGCCGAATTCGAGTTTTTCCAGCTTGTAGGCGTCCAGCACTTCCCGCGGCACCGGCTCGCGCGCCAGGGCGGCGAGCGCGCGCGCGGCGGCGATCATCATGGGTTGGGTGATGGCCTTGGCGCGAGCGTCGAAGGTGCCCTTGAAGATGTAGGGAAAGCCGAGGACGTTGTTGACCTGATTCGGGTAGTCGGAGCGGCCGGTGGCCATGAGCGCGTCGTCGCGGGCGGCGTGAACCTGGGCCGGGGTGATTTCCGGGTCGGGGTTGGCCATGGCGAACAGGATGGGTTTGCCGGCCATGCTTTGCACCATCTCGGCGCTGACCAGATTGGGGCCGGAGACGCCGATGAACACATCGGCACCGACCATGGCATCGGCCAGGCTGCGCTGCTCGGTCTCCTTGGCAAATTCCTGTTTGTGCGCGTTGAGATCGGTTCGGCCACTGTGGATGACGCCTTTGCTGTCCACCAGGGTCATGTGCGCCTTGTTGCCACCCATGGCGATGAGCAGGCGCATGCAGGAGAGGCCGGCGGCGCCGGCGCCGAGGCAGACCAGCTTGATGTCGTCGAGCTTCTTGTTCTGCACTTCGAGGGCATTGAGCAGACCGGCGCACATGACGATGGCGGTGCCGTGCTGGTCGTCGTGGAACACCGGGATGTCGAGACGCGCTTTCAACGCTTCCTCGATCTCGAAGCAGTGCGGCGCGGCGATATCTTCCAGGTTGATACCGCCGAAGGTGGGGGCGATGTTGACCACGGTTTCGATGAAGCTGGCCACGCTGGGAGCATCGACTTCGATGTCGAACACGTCGATGCCGGCGAATCGCTTGAACAGGATGCCCTTGCCTTCCATCACCGGCTTGGAGGCCAGCGGCCCGAGGTTGCCGAGGCCGAGGATGGCGGTGCCGTCGGTAATCACCGCGACCAGGTTGCCCTTGTTGGTGTAGCGATAGGCGTTTTCCGGGTCTTGGGCGATCTGCCGCACCGGCTCCGCCACACCGGGGGTGTAGGCAAGGGAAAGGTCGTATTGGGTGGCACAGGGCTTGGACGATTCCACGGAGATTTTTCCCGGACGGGGAAACTCGTGGTAGTCCAGGGCTTTCTGGTTCAGGTCGCTCATGCTGTCTCCTCGGGGCTGTTCAGGGTCGGGATATTAGCTTGCTGCACTGCGGAAAAAAACAGGGGGCAAACGCCACTGCTTGAGCACCACTGCTCCGTATGCCCCTATGGACAGTGCTTTCCTGCAACAGCCGGGCCATGAGTTCGGTTACCCTACGGCCGCCCCGCATGCGGAACCGTGATGCAAGGGGGCTATTCCGCAACACGTTTTCATCGTTTGGAGGAGAAACCCATGCACAAGACCCTATTCCGCGGCCTGCTTTCCATCCTGGCCTGTCTGTTCATGCTGCCGGCCCAGGCCCAAGTCGCCGCCCCTGTCGCGCCGAATCCCTACCTGCAATTCCTGCCGCTTCCCGCCCTGCCGGTTCTGACCCTGCCCGACCTGAGCGCCTTGACCAACAACCTGCCGCTGGCCGGCATGCCCATCCCCTTCGTCGGCACCCTGCAAGCGACGCCGACCAAGCCCTACACCATGCGCCCCGGCATTCCGCAGCAGACCAAGCGGCAGATGATGCAGATGATGATGCCGATCATGAGCAACGTAATGCGCATGTCGATGCCGGATGCGATGAGTTGGTTCGCGCACAAGGTCAAGGTCAAGAAGGGGGTCTCCTTCGACGAGGTGGTGGAATCCATGAAGCTGCGCGCCAACAAGCTCAACTTCAAATACGTCGGCAACAACCTGATGTACAAGGATTTTCAGGCCGTGTTGGGTGACATGACCGCGCCGCGCATCGAAGTGCATAGCTTCTGCGACATCGCCGTGGGTCGCGACCTGCTCAAGCTCAGCCCGGAATTCCTGGTCTTCCTGCCCTGCCGCATCGGCATCATGGAAGATTCCAACAAGGAAATCTGGGTAATGATGCTGGACTGGAACCTGGACTGGGTGGGTGGCTACGAGAACCAGATGGGCATCACTCCGGAACTGTCCCGTGGCGCCATCGACGTCCGCAACAAGATGGAAGAAATCATGGTGGCCGGGGCGAATGGCGATCTGTAAGAGGAGCAAGCATTGAACGCCAGTCCCAACCTGGTGAACGCCGGCCACTATGAGAATTTCCCGGTGGCCTCGATCATCATGCCGCGCCGTCTGCGCGCGCCGGTGCGGGCGATCTACGCCTTTGCCCGCGCGGCGGACGACTTCGCCGACGAGGGCGTGCTGCCTGCCGAGGAGCGCCTGGCGCGCCTGGCCGAATACCACGCGAATCTAAACGCGCTGGAGCGCGGCGAGCCGGTCGATCACCCGATCTTTCAGGCGCTCGCCCCCCACATCCGCGCATACGCCCTGCCCTTCAACCTGTTCCACGACCTGCTTTCGGCCTTCGAGCAGGATGTGGTGAAGACCCGCTACGCCCATTTCGGCGAGGTGATGGATTATTGCAAGCGTTCCGCCAACCCCATCGGCCGCCTGCTGCTGCATCTCTACGGCGATCGTGACGAGAAGCACCAGGCTTGGTCGGACGGCATCTGCTCGGCGTTGCAACTGATCAATTTCCTCCAGGACGTAGCGCAGGACTGGCCGAAAGGCCGCGTCTACCTGCCCCAGGACGAGATGGCGAAATACGGCATTACCGAAAGGCAAATCGCCGAGGGGCGTAGCGACGGCCTCTGGCAGATATTCATGAAAACCCAGATCGAACGCGCCCGCCGCATGTTGCAGGCCGGCGCGCCGCTGGGTCGGGCATTGAAAGGCCGCATCGGCTTCGAGATGCGCCTGATCATCCTGGGCGGCTCGCGCATCCTGGAAAAACTCCACGATGCCCAGGGCGACGTCTTCCAGCAACGCCCGGTGCTGACCTGGCGCGATTGGCCCGGTCTGCTCTGGCAGGCCGCGTTCCCGGGTAAACGCAAGGCGGCGGGCGGATGCAGTTCCGGCACTTGCGGGACGCATCGTTGAACCGCCGTGAAACATCCCGGAACATTTCAGCACGCGGACGCCCCCCTTTTGCAAAGGTTCTTCTCGCGAATGCTGACGATGCCGACATGCGCGGTTCCCCCCTTTCCCAAAGGGGGGCTAGGGGGGATTTGCCGACGCCCGCACCCGCGCAACCCCCGGAGAAATCCCCCTCAGTCCCCCTTTGGGAAAGGGGGAAGGCACTTGCTCAGACGTTTCCACTCCCATCCTAGGCATCCGCGAGAAGCGCCTTTTCAAAGGGGGGCTGGGGGGGATTTCCACAAGAATTGCGCAACCATGAACGTCGCTAAATCCCCCCTGCCCCCCTTTGAAAAAGGGGGGAGAAACCCCCGCCCACGCGGGAATGACGAAATCTGATGCCCGCCAGCGACCCCCACGCCTATTGCCAGGAAAAAGCCGCGGCCAGCGGCTCCAGCTTCTATTACAGCTTCCGTTTCCTGAGCCTCGAACGGCGTCGCGCGATTACCGCCTTCTATGCCTTCTGCCGCGAGGTGGACGACATCGCCGACGAATGCCACGACGTGACCGTGGCGGCGGCCAAACTGGCCTGGTGGCGCGACGAGGTAGCGCGGCTGTATGCCGGCGCGCCCTCGCACCCGGTCACACTCGCCCTGCGTGTAGCCGTGGAACCTTTCAAGCTGCCCCAGGAAGCCTTCGAGCAGATCATCGACGGCATGGAAATGGACCTCGGCCGCGTACGCTATCCCGACTTCAAGGCGCTGCGCCTCTACTGCCACCGGGTTGCCGGCGTGGTCGGCGAAGTGGCGGCGCTGATCTTCGGCGTCAGTGACCACACCACGCTCAAGTACGCGAACCGGCTGGGCCTGGCGTTCCAGCTCACCAACATCATCCGCGATGTCGGCGAAGACGCCCGCCGCGGCCGCATCTACCTGCCACAGGACGAACTGGCCGAGTTCGGCGTCAGTGAAGCGGACTTGCCGCGCGCGAAAATGAGCGACAACTTCCGCCGCCTCATGGAGTTTCAGTACCAGCGCGCGGAACAGACCTACGAAGAAGCGCTGGCCCTGCTGCCCGCCGCCGACCACAAGGCGCAGCGCCCCGGCCTGATCATGGCCGCCATCTACCGCGCCCTGCTCCAGGAAATCCGCGCGGACGGTTACCAGGTGCTCGATCGGCGCACCTCGCTCACCCCGCTGCGCAAACTTTGGCTGGCATGGAAGACGTGGGTGAAAGGATGAGGGCCGTAGGATGTGGTGAGCGCAGCGAACCGCATCGACCCGCGCGGCTCGCCCAATGATGCGGTTCGTACCTCACCGCATCCTACGGTGCTACGGTGCCTGATGCGGAGATGAGCAGCATCGCCATCATCGGCGGCGGCTGGGCGGGGATCGCCTGTGCCGTGGAACTGGCCGACGCCGGCCGCGCGGTGACGCTTTACGAATCAGCGAAACAACTCGGCGGCCGTGCCCGTGGCGTCGACTGGAACGGCATCCGCATCGACAACGGCCAGCATCTGATGATCGGCGCCTATGGCGCCACCCTGCGACTGCTGCGCCGCCTGGGCACGGCGCACTTGCTGGAACGGCGGCCGCTGCAATTGCGCGTGCCCGGCTTCCGCCTGGCCTTGCCCAGGCTGCCCGCCCCGCTGCACCTGGCGAGCGGCCTGTTGCTGGCGCGCGGGCTCAGCCTGGCGGAAAAATGGACCGCCGCGCGTTTCATGCAAGCGCTGAAGGCTATCCACTATCGCCTGCCGGAAGACCTCCCCGCCTCCTCCCTGTTGCGGCGGCATCGGCAGCCCCCGGCGCTGATCGCCAAGCTCTGGGCGCCAATCTGCATCGCCGCCCTCAACACGCCGGTCGAAACCGCGTCCGCGCAGGTGTTCTGCAACGTGCTGCGCGACAGCCTGGCCGGCAGCCGCGCGGATAGCGATCTGTTGATGAACCGCGCCGATCTTGGAAGCCTGGTCGGCGATGCCGCGCTGGCCCAACTCGGGCCGCGCATCAAACTGGGTGAGAAAGTCACGGGCATCGCGCGAAGCGCGAGCGGCTTTCATCTGGCCGGCCCGGAGCAAGTTGTGAAACAGGTGGTCCTCGCCGTTCATCCCGGTCGCCTGCCCACGCTGCTCGCCGACTTGCCGGAAATGGCCGACATCGGCAAGGCCGTGGCGGGCTTTACCTGGCAACCCATCCTCACCCTCTGGCTGCGTTTCGCCACGCCGCCCGCGTTTCCCTTCCCCATGTTGGGCCTGGGCGATGGCCATGCGCCCTGGGCCTTCGAGCGCAACGATCTGGCGCCGGGCCTGGTCGCCATCGTCATGAGCGCCGACGGGCCGCACATCCGGCTGCCGGCGGAACGCTTGCGCGATGACTACCTGGACTTGCTGGCGCGGGCAGTCGGCGTGCTACCGGCCTTGCTGGACTGGAAAATCATCACGGAAAAGCGCGCCACCTGGAGTTGTACCCCCTCCCTGCCCCGCCCCGACAACCGCACACCCGTGCCCGGCCTGTACCTGGCCGGCGATTACACCGCCACCATGGACACAACCGACGCCTATCCCGCCACCCTCGAAGGCGCGGTGCGGAGCGGCGTAAAATGCGCCCACCTGATCCTGGCCGCGACGCCGAATTCAACCTTCAACCCACAACACGCCTAATTTTCCCATGCCCTATTCCCCCGCTCCCGACCTCCTAAAAGACCGCGTCATTCTCGTCACCGGCGCGGGGAGCGGCATCGGCCGCGCGGCGGCGCTGACCTTTGCCCGGCATGGCGCCACGGTGATCCTGCTGGGTCGCACGGTAGCCAAGTTGGAGAAGGTGTACGACGAGATCGCGCAGGCCGGCGGCGCGCAACCGGCCATCTTCCCGGTGGACATGTCCGCCGCCACCGACTCGGATTACGAAGCCATCGCCGGGGCCATCGGCTATCAACTCGGTCGTCTCGACGGCATCCTGCACTGCGCGACGGAATTCGAGAATCTCACGCCGCTGGACCAGGAATGCCTGGCGGATTGGGTGCACATGTTCAAGGTCAATGCCGCCGCCCCCGCCGCCATCAACCGTAGTTGCACGTCGCTCCTGGTGGCCGCCGAAGCCTCGGTGATTCTGGTGGGCGAAACCCACGGCCATGCGCCGACCGCCTACTGGGGCGGCTTCGCCGTCTCGAAAGCCGCGCTGGAAGCCTATTTCAAGGTGCAGGCCGACGAATGGTCGGAAGCGCCCATGCGCATCAACCTGTTCACCCCCGGCCCGGTGCATTCGCCACAACGCATGAAAACCCACCCCGGCGAGGAGAAGAGCCACCTGCCCACCTGCGAGGATATGGCGGCGCATCTGCTCTACCTGATCGGGCCGGATAGCCATGCCATGCGCGGGCAGTTCATCACCCCCTGAGCGACCACACACCATGAAACCACGCCTCTCCGCCCACGCCCTGCTCGCGCTTGCCCTGCTGTGCAACGCCGGAGCCCAGGCGGAAACGCCCATGGCGCCACGCGCGGAAACCGTTGCGCCGGTCCTCGGCGTGGTGCTTCCGGACTTCGCCGCCCTGGTGCGCAATCAGGGGCCGGTGGTCGTCAATATCCACGTCTTCCGCGCCGTACCCGCCGACAAGCCACAGGCCAGCGCGACCGCGACGGTCCCGCGCGAATCGGGAGTGGGATCGGGTTTCGTGGTCGCGCCGAACGGCATCATCCTGACCAACCGGCACGTCGTCCTGGATGCCGACAAGATCAGCGTCCGCTTTGCCGACAAACGTGAACTACCGGCGCGGGTACTCGGAGTCGACCCGCTGACCGACGTCGCCGTGCTCAAGGTGGAAGCCGACCATCTGGCCACCGCCACATTGGGAAATTCAGCGCAACTTGAGGTCGGCCAGTGGGTATTGGCCATCGGCGCGCCGCTCGGTCTGGAACGCACCGCGACCCAGGGCATCATCAGCGCGCTCGGCCGCTCGCTGCCCAGCGACAGCTATGTGCCGTTCATCCAGACCGATGTACCGATCAACCCCGGCAATTCCGGCGGCCCGCTGTTCGACCTGCGCGGGCGCGTGGTGGGCATCAATTCCCAGATCGTCACCCACACCGGCGGTTACATGGGTTTGTCCTTCGCCATCCCGATCAATACCGCCGTCGCGGTAGCCAAACAGATCCTCGCCCAGGGCCATGCGACACACGGCTGGCTGGGCGTGAGCGCGCAGGAACTCAGCCAGGAACTGGCTCACGCCTATGGCCTGGAACTGCCACACGGCGCCCTATTGACGGAAATCAGGCCGGGGGGACCGGCGGACAAGGCGGGCCTGCGTAGCGGTGACATCGTCCTGGCGCTCGACGGCGTGACCATAGTCGACAGCGCCGACCTGCCCCCAATGATCGGCGCCAGCGCGCCAGGCAGCGAGCATCTGCTGACCGTCCTGCGCGAAGGCCAGGTAGGCCAGATCAAGGTGCTGTTCGGCGAACTGGGCGCGGCCGACAAACCGGGCTCGCCCCGGCAAGAGGTCGCGCGCCTCGGCATGCTGGTCTCGGATCTGAATGACGCGACCAAACAGGTACTCGGCATCCACGGCGGCGTGCTGGTCGAGGAAGTCGCTTCAGGCCCCGCCGCCAGTGCCGGAATACAAGCGGGAGACATCCTGCTGAAACTCGGCCGCCAGCCACTGGAAAACAGCGCCCACCTACTCGAACTCACCGCCGCCCTCGGCGACGGCCTGACCCTCCCGGTTCTGGTCAAACGCCAGGACAACCTCAGCTTCGTGCCGCTCACGCTTCCCGCCACCCAGCCCGTGGCGGGCAAGTAAGTCGGCAAGAACGTCCACACGCGGACGTTTCATCATGCCCCGACGACTACCGTGCTCTCTTCTCGCGGCACTGTTGCTCGCTTTCCATGCCGTGGTGGGGGCCGCCGCCTGGGAAATCAGCAACCGAGTCGTCATCGAACACGGAACACTGGTCATCGACCACTCGAAATCGGTGAGCGAGATTACGCTGGCACAGGCGAAGGGCGGCTTTCCCGCCAAACATGGCCTGGGCCTGTTCCAGAATCGCGTGAAGACGGAACTCGGCATCGAGCAATCCGACCCGAAACAACAGCGGCTGACGATGACCACACGCATCCAGACCGCGCCGATCATCTATATCGCCAGGGAGTATGCCGAGGGCTCCTGTGCCTACAGCACCATCCTGGGCCATGAGCAGTTGCACCAGTTGTTCGATCTGGAAGTACTGCGCGCCATGCCCGACGAAATACGCTCGATCACGCAACTCGTTTTCCCAGCGGATGAACTGGGATGGACTCCCGTGCCGGACCTGGAACGCGCGCGCAAACGCTTCTTCCAGCAATACAAATATGTCTATGACGCGCGCTCTTTCCCGCGCCATCAGCGCATCGACAATCCGGAGTCCTACCAGCGCCTGAGCGCCCTGTGCAATGGCGAAATCGCGCGGGGCCTGGCAGGCAATTAGCCCCCGGATTTCAACGCCCGCCGGCAGCCGCCCAGCACGCGCAACACGCGCGCGCGCAACACCGTGAAATCGCCGGGCGCCTCACCATAGCGGACGCGTTCCAGCGCCTCGATCAATTCATCCAGGCCTTCACAGCGAGCTTCGGTCAGCAGGCGTTCGCGCCAAATGCCCAGGGTTGCGGCGGGATGGGAATGGCGGCGCAATGAAAAACCACGCACGGCGCGCGACAGGGTTTCCATATCCGCGGCGGTGGCCACCACCATCAGGCCGCGCCGTTTCCACCAGCGCCAGGCGAGTCGGCGAGCCGCCCAGGCGCACAAGGCGGCGAGCAGGGCGACGGCGAGGAGGCGCGTCAGCCAGCGCGTCAGAGACTCCCGCGCGGGGTTCACGATTTGCACCTGGCCGCCCGCCACGGCCAGGCTTTCCAGGCGGCCGTTGGCGGGATCGAACCAGGGCAGGGTCAGGGTCGGCAGACGCAGCGCGCCAGTCTCGCGCACGTCGGCGTAAAGCGTCACGCGCAGGAGGGTCAACGGCGAATTGCGATCCTCGCCGGGCAGGGCTTCCAGCGTCGGCGCGTAGGTGTTGAACCCCGGCTGGTTGAGCAGTTGCAGCGCCAGCAGCGCTTTCAGGCCTTCCTCGCTATAGCCGCCGACGACTTCGAAGCGCCAGGCCAGGGGCCGGTTCACGGGCCAGGTCGCGGGTCGCTTTTCCAGCGTCAGGCGCGGCTGGCCGATGGCGACATTGAGCGGCAGCCAGGCCGGCACGGCGGCGACCGTGAAGGCGGCGGCGGGCGCGGGGAAACGCAGTTGCCGGCCGAACTTGCCGGCTTCCAGCATGGGTAGAGGCAGTTGCAGCGGCCCGGCCTGGGTCGGAATGATCATCCAGTGCCAACGATGCGCGGTGCAACGGACGCCGTCGCGCTCCACATCCCTCTGTTCCTCGCCCAGTGGCCGGTGGTAAAGGGCGGCGTGGAGCGGCAGCGGCGGGCGCTTCCAGTCGAGACTGCCGTCGTCGCAGGCTTCCAGGGTGAGGCGGGTGGGTTGCCGCTGGATCGGCGCGGCGGGATCGGTTTCGACCCGGAACAGAACCTGGGGCATGTCAGCGGAACCCGCCGTCACCGTCACCCCGGCCGGCCGGGTACGCGCCGCGCCGGCTTGCAGAGTGGGGAGGTTGAGGCGGCCCTCACGCAGCGGGTAGAGGGTCAGGACCAGGGTTTCCTCATCGCCGGATCGCGACAGCGTGCGGCCCCGCACCTCGAAATCCGCCGCCAGGGGCGCCAGGTCGATCTGCTCCAGTGCCGCTCCGGTCAGTGTCAGGGTCAGAGGCTCGCCCAGGGCCAGGGTGGGGTGGTCGAGGCGGGTTTTCACACCGGCGGCGCTCGCGGCCGTGGCCATGAGCAACAGACAGAACAAGCTCAGGATGCGGACTACCACGGCTCGCCCCCCGGCTCGGAGGGCGAACCACGATCCTGCCGCAACAGGCCTTTGAGCATCGCCTGTGGCCGGTCGCCCAGCAGTTCCAGTTTCTTCAAGCCGGATTGCAGATGGGCGGCGCTGAGTTCCGCTTTGTTACTCCCGCCGCTCGTGCCGCGCAGACGCGCCCCCGCCGCCGTGCCGCCGCCGACCATCGCCCCGGCCTCGGAGGCGTCCAGCTCGCGCACGGCGCGTTCGCTTTCCCAGTCCAGGTTCACCTCGCCCTGTGCCAGTTGCCCACGGCGGCCGCGCAGGTCGCTATCGAACGGCGTGCCGCCCTGCTTCGCCAGGCGGATGCGGGCCTGTTCGAGGTTGGCGCGCGCCTTGGCATCCCGCGGGCGTGCCAGCAACACCGCCGTATAGGCTTCCACGGCGGCGCGCCAGTTGCCCAAGCCGTAGTGGGCGTTGCCCAGGTTGTAGAGCGCGTCGTCACGCTGCCGCGCATCCCGCGCCAGCAGCAGGGCGGCGCCGAAGTGAGCGGCGGCGGCGCGGTAGTCGTTCAGCTTCCACGCCGCCGCCCCCGCGCCGAACTGGCCGGCATAGCCGCCCTCATGGGCGAATCGGGTCTGCGCCTGGGCGTAGTGGCCGCGTTGGTAGAGGGCGTGGGCGGTAGGCTCGCCTTCGGCGAAGGCGGCGGTAGAGATCAGCCATGCCAGCAGGAGCGCGCTACGCATGGCCGTCACCCTGAGCGGAGCCATCAGGTAGGCGCTCCTGCTCCCCCCTTTCCCAAAGGGGGGTTGGGGGGGATTTATCCCAGGGTTGCATGACGGCGAGCGTTGCTAAATCCCCCCTGCCCCCCTTTGGAAAAGGGGGGTTCTGACCGCCTGATTCGTCCTTGGCGGTCACTCGGCCGGTTCGCCCCGCGAAGCCGCTCAACAACAGCGCCCATGCCGGGGCCAGCAGCCAGGGGTACAACTCGCGCCAGGCGCGCGCCTGGGCGGCCGCTGGCGGGTCGCCGGGCAAGGTGGCGAGACCATGGTCGTGCAGCTCCACCCAATCGGCGTCACCATCCGCGACGGTGGCGTAACGCCCACCGGCCAGGCGAGCCAGATCGGCATAGGCGGCGGCATCCAGACGGCTTTGTACCTGCGCGCCGTCGCGTTCCGCGTAGCCGCCTTCGGGCAGGGGAATGGCGGCGCCGGTTTGAGTGCCCACGCCCAGAACAAACAACGGGATGCCCTGTTTTGCCAGCCTGGCGGCGGCGGCGCGGACGGCTTCACCGGCCGGCCTGGCCAGACTGTCGGCTTCGCCATCGCTGATCAGCAGGATCGCCTTGCCGCGCGTCGGCGCGCCCTGGAGTTGCCGGGCGGCCAGGTCCAGCGCCGCGCCGAGGTGGGTGCCGGCTTGCTCGATCAGGCCGGCGTCGGCCTGTTCCAATGCGCGCCGGAACAGGGCCGGGTCATCCGTGAGCGGTAGCAGCACGCCGGCCGCCCCGGAATAGACGATGAGGCCGACCCGCTCGCCGGAAAGCCGGCCCAACCAGTCGCTCAGCTCCAGTTTCGCGCGGGTGAGCCGTGTGGGCGCGATGTCGGTCGCGGCCATCGACGTGGAAACGTCGAGCAGAACCATGACGCTGATGGCGTGGTGGCGGCTGGCCGGGGCGTCCTGGCCGGGGGCGGTTTCCAGCGGCAGGCGCGGCCCGGCGGCGGCGGCGGCCAGCAGCAGCCAGGCCAGGCCGTTGGCCGCCGCGCGCCAGGCCGCGCCGCGTTCTCGGGGCGCGGCGGTGACCGCCCAGGGCAGAAGATGGGCGTCGGCATAGCCGGCCAGGCGTTGCCGGCGGCGACGCGCCAGCGCCCAGAACAACAGGGGCTGCAAAACCAGCAGTCCCCACCAGGGCGCGCGCCATTCAAGGTTGGTAAGGAAGTCGATCATGCCGTCCGCAACCGCGTGAACTGCGCCAGGCTCAACAAGGCCGCGCTCAGCGCCAGCGGCAGCCAGTACCACTCATGGGTCTGGCGTTGCCGCGCCGGGCGCGCCAGGGTCGGCTCCAGTTGGCCGATGGCGTTGATGACCTGTTCGGCGTCGTCCGTGCTTTTCACGATCCAGTGCCGGCCGCCGCTTAGTCGGGCGATGTCGGCCAGGCCGGGTTGCGGGTCGGCTTCCGCCGCGTTGGCCGGCCGGCCAGCGGCAAACAGGTCACCGCCGATCTGGAGCGTATGCACCGCCACCCCCAGTTGCCGCGCCACCGCCACCGCTTCGCCGGGAGTGAGGTCGCCGCTATTCGATTCGGCGCCGTCGCTGACCAGGATCACTGCCGGCCGCAACCCGGTTTGCCTGACCTGTTTGACCGCCAGGCCAAGCGCATCGCCCAACGCGGTGTTGTCGCCGGCCATGCCGATTTGCAGACGTTCGATCTGGGCGATGACGTGGGTGTGGTCGAAGGTGGGCGGGGTCAGCGTCGCCGCCGTGGAGCCGAAGGCCAGCACGCCAAAACGGTCGCCCACCCTGCCCCGCACGAAGCGCCCCAGCACCGCCTTGAGCACGGCCAGGCGTTCGGCTTTTTTTCCGGAGAGCCGGAAGTCGTCGATGCTCATGGTCTGTGAGGTATCGACGACCAGAACGATGTCGCGCCCTTCCGGTGGCGGCGCGATCCACTCCCCCACCTCGCGTGGCTGCGCCAGAGCCAGCAGCAACAGCGCCAAAGCCAGCGCCTCAAGTAGGCGCGGCCAGCGGGACGGGGCGGTTTCCCCGGTGGCCGCGTCGAGGCCCAGGCCGGGATGGTTCAAAACCATGCCGGCGGCGGGCCCGGCATCAACCCACCGCCAGACCAGCCAGACGATGACCGGCAGCGGCAGGAGCCAGAGGGGTTGGGCAAGTTCAAACATTCACGCGCGCCAGAACGAACCTGAAACCGGGAAGCAGCGGAACGCCGGTTTGCTCCCCCCTTTCCCAAAGGGGGGCCGGGGGGGATTTAACAACCTCTGCCCGACCACCCACGCTTGCAAGAATCCCCCCTGCCCCCCTTTGAAAAAGGGGGGTGTGAGCCGCGCCGACGTGGTCGCGACAATAGGCGTCTGGCGGAACGCCGGTTTGCTCCCCCCTTTCCCAAAGGGGGGTGTGAGTCGCGCCGGCTTCGTCATCGGGGGCGACAAGTTCATTTGCTCCCGCCCCTGGCTCGCAACAAACCTTCCGCCTCGCGGCACAACCTTGCTAGCGTGGCCGCGGCATCGGGCGCTGGGCGGGCGAAGCGCAGGCGCTCCAGGTCCATGCGCCAGGATTCGGGCACGGCGCGGCCTTCCGTCAGGCGCGCCAGCCCGGCCGCGCCGGCCTGGGTATCCGGTGAACGCGCCAGCCGGCGCAGGGCGCGCAGCGGTGCGCGGCGGCGCCAGAACCACCAGGCGATAACAACCAACAAGACAACGACCGCAGCCAGCAGAAAAAGCGGCGCGTAATCGGCCCGCGCGGCGGCGACGGGCGGCGCGCTCGGTTCGATGATTTCGGCGAGATCCTTGTGCGGGTCAGGCATGGTGGGCGAGCAGGGGCAACAGGTCGTCCACTTCGGAAGCGATGTCGATCAGCCGGATGCCGGCGCGGGCGAGGCGTTCGGCGCGCTGATTCAGTTGTTGCCGCAGGCGTTCAGCGTGGCCGGGCTGGCGGGTATCGAGCCAGCTCACGCCCTGCTTTGAAGAGTCGTGGAAGCAGGCCAGGCCGAGGTCAGGCAAGGCCCGCTCCGCCGGGTCGCTGATGCGCGCGGCGAGCACGTCCAGGCGCTCAGCCAGACGCGCGAGCGGGGCTTCGTGTGAGGTCTCCAGCCAGGCGAAATCGCTTACCAGGACGAGACGCGCGCCGCGTGGCAGATTGGCGTCGAGCCAGGCCAGGCGGTCGAGGTCGCGCAGCGGTTCAGTGGGGGTGGTTTGCGGCAGCGGCGGGCACGGCGCGGCGATGGCTTCGGCCAGCGCCAGGGCGCCGGCGCGGCCATGCAGGGGCGGCAGTTCGAGATCATGCCGATCCCACAGCGTGGCGCCCACAGCAGTGTTGTCTTGCGCGGCGGCGAAAGCCAGCAGGATGGCGACCCGCGCCGCCTGCGCGGCCTTGAGCCGGCGCCGGGTGCCGAAGCGCAGGCTGGCGCCGCGATCCACCGCTAGATGCAGGATGGGCTGGCGTTCCTCGCGGTAGATTTTCAGGAAGGCGCGGCCGCCGCGCGCGGTGGTGCGCCAGTCCATGTCGCGAATGTCGTCGCCGGCGGCATAAGGACGCGACTCCTCGTAATCCAGGCCACGCCCCAGCCAGGCCGAGGGCCAGTCGCCGGCATGGTGGTCGTGGACTTCGCGCTGGCCGTGCAGGTCGCCCAGCAACTCGGCTTGCGCGGCGAGTTGGGCAATTTCGTCGGCGGCCAATAGTGGCGATGTGGGGTGCGCGGCGCGCCCCGCACCACCGCGACGAAATGGCAAATTCACGGCGCCGGCACCGCATCCAGCAATGCGGCGATGAGCGCGTCGCGGTCGAGCTTTTTCAGGCGCGCTTCCAGACTGAGGACGATGCGGTGGCGCAAGCAATCGGGGGCGATTTCGCGCACATCGTCCGGGCTGACGTAGTCGCGCCCACGCAGATAGGCCAGCGCCGCCGCCGCGTGCGCCAGGGCCAGCGCGGCGCGCGGGCTGGCGCCGACGGCGACGCTGCCGGCCCAGGCGGGGACGAACGCGCCGGGGTCGCGGGTGGCGCGGGCAAGGCTGACGAGGTAACGCTCCACTTCCGGCGCGATGTGCACCTGGCGCACTTCCGCCCGCGCCGCCAGGACGGTGGCCACGTCCACCACCGCCGTTGGCGCGGTCTCACCCCAGTCGCGGGCACGGTCGCGGCGCATGATCTCCAGTTCCTCGTCAGCACTCGGGTAATTCAGCGGCACATGCAGCAGGAAACGGTCGAGTTGTGCCTCAGGCAGCGGGTAGGTGCCGGCCTGTTCCAGCGGGTTCTGGGTGGCCATCACCATGAACAGGTCGGGCAGCTTGCGGGTGTGGTTGCCGACGGTGATCTGGCGTTCCTGCATGGCTTCCAGCAATGCCGACTGCACCTTGGCCGGGGCGCGATTGATCTCGTCGGCGAGGATGATTTCGTGGAACAGCGGGCCTTCGGAAAACTGGAAGCTGCCGTCCTGGGGCCGGTAGATGTCGCTACCGGTGAGGTCGCCCGGCAACAGGTCCGGGGTGAACTGGATGCGGCGAAACCCGGCCTGGACACCCGCCGCCAGGGTTTTCACGGCCGTGGTTTTGGCCAACCCGGGCAGCCCTTCCACCAGCACATGGCCGCCGGCGAGCAGGCCGATGACCAGGCGGTCGAGCAGTTTGCACTGGCCGACGATGACGCCTTCCAGCGCCTGGCGCAGTTCGAGTATTCGGGCTTGATGGGGCATGGCGGCGGGCGGCTGGGCGAGAGCCGCGAAGGTATGCCCACGCGGGGACGCGGGCAATGGTGAATTGGTGCCAGATTGCCCATTAGCCGAGGTAGACCTGTAGCGCTGTCTCTATCCGCCGGCGGTCTCTATAGTGCCGGGCATCGCCACCGCCGGAATATTCATCATGCCTTGGGAAGCCTGGCTCACGCTCGCTGTTGTCGCGCTGTGCATCGGCCTGTTGGCGAGCAACCGATACCCGCCCGATACGGTGATGCTGGGCGGCCTGACGCTGCTTCTGCTGACCGGGGTGCTGACCCCCGCCGAAGCACTGGCGGGGTTGTCCAACGAGGGCATGGTGACGGTGGCGGTGCTCTATGTGGTGGTTTCCGGCTTGCAGGAAACCGGGGGTACGGCCTGGGTATCGCAATCCTTGCTGGGTAAACCACGTTCGGTGGCGCATGCGCAGATGCGTTTGATGGTGCCGGTGTCGGCCCTGAGCGCCTTTCTCAACAACACCCCGGTGGTGGCGATGTTCATTCCGGCGGTGCAGGACTGGGCCAAGCGCCACAACATCGCGGCGTCCCACCTGATGCTGCCGTTGAGCTACGCCGCCATCGCCGGCGGCACCTGCACCCTGATCGGCACCAGCACCAATCTGGTGGTCAACGGCCTGCTGGTCGGGCAGAGCGGGCAACGCGGCCTGAGCTTTTTCGAGATCGCCTGGGTAGGCGTGCCCACCCTGTTGCTGACGCTCGCGTTCACCGCCCTATTCGGCCGGCGCCTGCTGCCGGAGCGGCATTCCATCCTCAGCCAACTGGAGAACGCGCGCGAATACACGGTGGAGATGCTGGTGGAAGCGCACAGCCCACTGGAAGGCAAGACTATCGAGGAGGCGGGGCTGCGCCAGTTGCCCGGCATGTATCTGGTGGAAGTGGACCGCGATGGCCATCTGATGCCGGCCGTGTCGCCACAACAAACCCTGCGCGGCGGCGACCGGCTGCTGTTCGCCGGGGTGGTGGATTCGGTGCTCGACCTGCAAAAAATTCGTGGCCTTAAACCCGCCACCGATCAGGTGTTCAAGCTGGGATCACCACGCCACCAGCGTTGCCTGGTTGAGGCCGTGATTTCCGAGAGTTTTCCGCTGCTGGGAAAAAGCATCCGCGAGGGGCGTTTCCGCACCCTCTACCAGGCCGCCATCATCGCCGTGGCGCGCAATGGCGAGCGCATCGACCGCAAGATCGGCGACATCGTGCCGCGACCGGGCGACACGCTGTTGATGGAGACGCACCCCAGTTTTCTCGAACGCTATCGCAACACCCGCGATTTTCTTCTGGTCAGCCGCCTCGACAACTCCACGCCGCCGCGCCATGAGCGCGCCTGGGTCGCGGTGCTGATCATGATCGGCATGGTGCTGTTCGCCACGCTGGGCTGGCTGAGCATGTTGCAGGCTTCCATGCTGGCGGCGGGCTTGATGCTGTTGAGCAGCTGCACCTCCGCCTCGGCCGCGCGCCGCTCGATGGACTGGCAGGTGCTGCTGGTGATCGCCGCCGCGTTCGGCATCGGCATCGCCCTGGAGAAATCGGGCGCCGCCGCCCTGCTCGCCGGCGGCCTGATCGGCCTGGCCGGGGACAACCCCTGGGCCACCCTGGCCTTGTTCTTCCTGGCCACGTCGCTGTTCACCAACCTGATCACCAACAACGCCGCCGCCGCCCTGATGTTCCCCATCGCCCTGGCCGCCGCCGCTCGACTGGACGTCAGCGTGCTGCCGTTCGCCATCGTCATCATGAAAGCCGCCTCGGCCAGCTTCGCCACCCCGATCGGCTACCAGACCAATCTGATGGTCATGGGGCCGGGCGGCTACGCCTTCAGCGACTACCTGCGCATGGGCGTGCCGCTGACTTTCCTGTCCGGAATATTGACCGTGCTGATCGCGCCGCTGGTGTGGCCGTTTTGATTGAAAAAGCACGGCGTAGGCCAGGTTGGCGCGTAGCGACTACCTGGCGATCGTCGCTCAAATTGTGAAGTTGATCGTCAGGTAGCGATAAAACCGCAACCTGACCTACGCGGGGTTCCCATGTTCGGGGGCCGCTGATCAGCCATGGACGGTCAGGTCGCCTCGGGTGGCTTGGGCGGCTTCTTGCGGCGATTGCGGAACGACTTCCGGCCCTCGCGCGGCTCACCACCCTCACCGCCTTCAGCGGGAGGGTTGGGCCGAGGATGGGGGTTTGGGTTCGGCCGGGGGTTGGGCCTGGGATTGCCGTGGCCGGAAGGCGCGTTCGCGCGCTGACGCGAGCGCGGCGGCGCGCCATCCGATCGTGGTTGCGGCGGCGCGCCATCCGCGCGGTTACCAGGTGCCAACGAGATTTCCAGCTCATGCAGTTCATCCCATTCGGCCTCGGTGCGCAGCCGGTCGGAGATGGCCAGAAGCTCTTGCAGGCGACGGCGGGGGGAGACAGGTAGTGGTTCGTTCATGGCGGCATTATCCCATTCCAAGCCGGTTACGGCCGATCAAGGTGTTTCGTTTTTCTTCGCGTACGGCGCAAAACCCAGGGCTCGCCAGCCGGCGATACCCAGTTTTTTCAGGGTTTCGATATTGCGGCCGTAGATCGCCTCGGCATCGGGATAGGCCTCCACGGCGCGCGCGATGCTGTCCTCGCGGATCAAATGCAGGGTCGGGAACGGCGAGCGGTTGGTGTAGTTGCTGATGTCATCCGGCTCGGTGTCGGCGAACTGGAACGCCGGGTGGAAGCTGGCAACCTGGAGGACGCCTTCCAGCCCATGCTCATCCACCGCCGCTTCCGCGATGATGGTGAAGTCGTTGAAATCCTCGAAATCCGCCAGCAAAGTCGGGTGGATCAACAAGGTGGTGTCGATTTTCGCCGGGTCGGTCGCCGCCAATAAATCCAGTTCGCGATCCAGATCTTCGAGAAAACCGTCGAGGTGGGTGGCCTCACTGACCACGAAACGCACCTGATTCTTCACATAGACCGATTTGGCGAACGGGCACAGATTCAGCCCGATCACCGCCTTTTCCAGCCATAGCCGCGTGGCGGCGAGCACTTCTTCCTTGTTCACTGCTTCCTGAGTCATGTCGCTTCCAGTAATGAAAATGTAGCGCAGGCGTCTCGCCTGCTTCGTTCTTCTGATCAGCCCTACGAGGCAGGCGAGACGCCCGCGCTACAGAGCACCGCATCGTTCACTTCGATCCGCCCACCAACCAATATCCGCGCGGTCACCCCGCCATGCCCACGCATGGCGTTATAGCCACCCGAACCGAGCACTTCCTCCATGCGCGAACAGGGCGCGCAATGGCCTGTCACCTCCAGCACCACCTCGGCGCCGATCCGCAAGCGCAGCGGCTGATCGCGAAACAACGCGCGGGCGGCCAGCAGGTTGAGGCCGGACACCAGCAGATTACGCCGCAACAAGGCGGGATCGACGCCGGCCAGCCCCATGAACGCGGCCACGGCGGCCAGATGTTCGGCCTGAATCAGCGTGATCTGGCGGGCGCCGCCTTCCGCGCGCGCCGGCGCTCGCAACGCGGCGCGGTCGCCCTCCAGGCCGCGCCCGGCGATGGCCAGCGCGGCGTCTGCGGCCAGCACCGGCACACGCCGGCCGGGGCGCAGAAAAATCCGATCGACGCGGCCCGCGCGCGGGAAATGACACGCGAGATCGCGCATCGCCGGCTTGCCGCTATCAGGACTCATGGCTACCCATGCGCGCCGCCAAGCTCTCCCAACGCATTTCCCGCAAGCTTTGCGCCAGCCGATGCACCTCGCCGGTTTCCACCAGCCGACGCCGCTCCAGCCCCTCCTTCACCCCGTGGTGACGCAGCATTTCGCGCAGGGCCTCGTGCTTGCGCTTCGCGTCCGGGTTGAGCACATCGCCGCGCCGCGTGTGAAAGGCGTCCTCCCCCGGCTCGCAGACCGTGGTGAATACATTGAACTGGCGGCAGGCCATCGGCCGCAGCGGATGGATGGCGCAAGCCTCGTCGACCAGGAACGGGCAGGCACCCAGGTCGCGGTGCCGCAGCAATTGTTGCCGCACCCGTTCGCGGGTCTCCCCCGCCAGCTTCTCCACGGCAAACCAGGTGATGCCCATCAACTCCAGCGGATACACCGGGATGTCCGTATGGCTGCGGCAGCAACTGGCGCACCCCCGCGCGCACGCCAGCTTGCGGCCATCGGCCTTGATCGCGACGCCCACCCCCTGATTGGTAATGAACTGAATCTCAAGCAGCAACGCCAACCAGGGCAGGCGTTTTTCGTCATCGGGGAAACGGAGGCGAGCGGGTTTGCTGGACATGCGGGGTATGCGAAATAAAGAGGCGCGAGGATAGCAGGGCGAAGCCGATCTGTTCAGGAAGGCAGGCGGGCCGGGGCGTTTGACGGCTGTAGAACAGCTTCAAATCGGGTGGATTAACCGTTGCATCGCGGGTAGGGGCGGGTTTCAAACCTGCCACTACGGCTACGCGTTACCCACTACGATTCACACAGAGCCAAGAATAAGTTCGGCCAAATAACCCGTCAGTTACTTCAACCCAATCACGAACCGATGCTTGCCGGCGGCGGTGCGTGGGATGTCATCCAAATAATTCACTTCCAGGCGCATTTCGGCGTCCACCTCTTGGCGCAGGCGGTCGCGCAGGCTGGATAGGGTTGCGGCGCTTAGCGGCGCTTCGGCGACCAGGTTCAGTGTGAGCCGGCCGATTTCGGTCTGTACCCATTGGTATTGCCTGATCTGGGTCATGCCGTAGAGCAGGCGGTTGAAACAGGAGGGGTGGAGGGTTTTGCCGGCGCGGGTGCGTATCAAATCGTTCTGGCGGCACATCCCCATTTCCATGAGTGGGAATGGGGAGCCGCATTCGCATTCGCCGTCGAGCAGGCGGCCGGAGTCGCCGATGTCGTAGCGGATGAAGGGCATGAGGCGGTTGCTCAGCGAGGTGACCAGAAAACGATCTTCACCTTCGATGGCTACGGATTCGAGATGCACCAGGTCGGCGAAGACGTGCATGTGGCCGTGGCGGCATTCCCAGGCGATGTTCGGCACCTCGCGGCAGCCGTACTGGTTGAACACCTTGCAGGCGTAGGCTTGTTGCATCAATTCGCGCTGGCTGTCGGCGAGCATTTCGGCGGTGGAGTAGACGCCGATCAGGCTTTCCGGCATGGGCAGGCGGCTGGCGAGGATGTAGCGGGCGAGTTCGCTCATGGCCGAGGCATAGCCGTAGAGCAGGGTCGGCCGCCAGGTCTGGATCGCGCGCGCCCATTCGTGCAGTTTCGCTTCGCTGTATTCGACGGCGGCGATGGTCTTCTCGGCGGCGATGAGGTCACCCAAATGAGCACCCCAGCCGCCGCCGAACACGCCGCCTTTCACGGTGTCGTGGCGCGCGCCCCAGAAGTACATGACCTTCTGCCCCGGCCGCCAGCCGGACATCATGAAGCCGCGCATCATGCCTGCGCGCATCAGTTCGTGTTTGGCCTCGTCGTACCAGAAGGCCAGCGGCTTGCCGGTGGAGCCGCCGGTGTGGCCGAGTTTCACCTGGGCGCGGTCGGCGTCTCGCGCGAGGAGGTCGTCGAGGCGGGAGGAAACGTCTTCCTTGCTCAGGATGGGGAGATTCCGGAACGCGGCGCCTTCCAGCCCGGCAAACCGCGCCGTGTAGTAAGGCACCTTGGCGACGGCGTGGGCGACGATGCCGGCGAGGTCGCGCCGCTGCTTTTCCAGCACCTCATCCCGGCTCAAGGCCTGGTTGCGCAGGAGTTGGTCGAGTTGGGTGTAGCGAAGCGGATGCCGGCGGGCGTGCAGCCAGTGGCGCAGCGCGGGGATCACGACTTCACAGCAACTTCACCTTCGCCTGCCTGCCGGCGCGCTTTTTCAGGCGAGCGTCGAAAGTGGCGAAAGTTTCCGCCGCGCGCCCCGAGGCCAGATGTAGGGCGTCGGCGAAGTCCATGCCCGCCTCATAGCGGGTCAAAGCCTCGGCGATGGCCGGGCCGTCTTCCAGAGTGACCTGGGGCAGGCCCAGGAGTTTTTGGAATGCGGCGAGGATGGCGGGTGGCGAAAGTTGGTAGCTGTAACGCAGCACCCATTCCGTCTCCAGCAGCACCGTTTTGGGTATCAGAATGTTCTCGCGGCGAAACAACTCGGCGGCGCGTTTCGTCTGGCCCGGGTCATCCCCGGTCAGCAACCGCACGAGCACATTGGTATCAACCGCGATCATGTTGGGCCTGAATACTGGCGGCGATGGCGGCGTCCATCTCTTCTACCGTCTTCGCCGGGCCGCTGTAGCCAATGCAGCCGATGACATCTTCCAGTCGGGTGGCGGGGTTGGATTTGATGGGGCGCAACAGGATGCCGTCGGCCGCATCCTCGACCGTGAATTCGACGCCAGGCTCCCAATGGTGGGCGGCGCGGACGGATTTGGGCAGGATCACCTGCCCCTTGCTGGACAAGCGGGTCGTCTCCATTTCATACCCCACAATGTAAGATCAAGGTAAGACAGGTTAGCAGCCCACCATGGCTTCTCGCAATCGGCTTTGCGTGGTGCGCCGCCGGAGGTGTGCGTGATGATGGCGGCCCCACTTGTAGCGCCGGCTTCCAGCCGGCTTCGTACATCTAATTAGACGAACAAGCCGGCTGGAAGCCGGCGCTACAGGGGAGCAGCCGCGCCGCGAGCACATGCAGCGCCGCACTCCAGGCTTGCCGGTCACGGTGGTATCCCTGGATCGCGGCGATCTGCCGGGCGCGCCAGTTCTCCCAGTTGCCGGGCGCGTCGATGCGGGCGTAACAGGGCGAGCTGGTGCCGAAGTTGTGGGCGATGTTGCCGACGAAGGCGCGGAATTCGGCGACGGCGGCGGCGTGGGCTTCAGTCTGATTCCACCAGTTGGAGGGGGCCGCGAGTAGCGACATCAGCAGGTCCAGCCGTTCCAGGATGGTCTGCTGCTTTACCCGGTATTTCTCGCGCATTTCGCCACGCACACTTTCCAGGGTTTCCGCGACCACGCCTTCAGGAAGCGGGCGCGCCGGGTAGCCCAGGGCGGTGAGGCGCTGCATGGAAAACAGCATGACGTCGCCGTGAAACTGCCGCTCGAACTCGCCGCAAAGGTCGACCCGCGCCTGTTCGGAGACGATGCCGGGGCGGAATTCGGATGCCCCGGTGCCCTCCACCGTGCGCTTGTGCAGCATGGGCAGGTTGGCGGAGACGAAGCGCTCGCCCATCTCGGCCTTGAGCAGGCGGCCCATCGTCGGGCCGGACATGCGCAGGCGCAGCGGGGCGAAGGGGATAAACCAGCCCAGCGCCGCCGGCCGGAAGACGTAGTTGCCGGTGTAGATGGTGCGCGCCGGCTGCACGCTGGCGAGCGCGGCCTGGTACTCGAACCAGGTGATGCGGGTGGGGTGTTCGCCGTGGAAGAAGCCGTTCAGGTGGCGCGCGAATTCGGCGAAACAGGCCGCGTTATTGGGTGAGCCGGGCAAGGGACAACGATAGCGATAGGCGTCGCCGGCCTGCTGGAAGCCGAATAGGTCGGCCATGTCGTGATAGGCGGCGTCTCCGCCGCCGGTGACGCGGGGCTGGCGGTAGCGTTGGCCGGGTTCGCCGGCGGCCATTTCGCGCAGGAAGCCGATCACGTCTTCCATGAAATTGCCGGCCATCACCGCCGGCGAGACGGGCGGGTCGCCGACGACCTTGCCGGTCAGGATTTGCGCGTCGGTTCGGCTGAAGATTTCATCGAGACGATGCAGAAAGTTGACCGCGCAGACTTCCTTGCCGCCCGCCGCCGTGGCGACTTTCACCTTGAATTCCTGATCGGCGTCGATGGTGTAGAACAGCACGGCTTCGTCATCCGCGAACATCTCGGCCAGCTTCAGGTAGGCGATGTTGCGCATCATCGCCTGGCCCTTGTGGCCGTAGTCCGCGCGGCGGTGGATGCCGACGATGGTGGAGAGGTCCAGCGGTTTTTTTTTCTCCCCCCTTTCCCAAAGGGGGGCGGGGGGGGATTTAGCGACGGTTGCGGGTGCGTCAGCGTTGGAGAAATCTGATGAAGCTTCTACCCTTCGGTACCCCCTACCCCCCTTTTGGAAAGGGGGGTTCTCCAGCCTATCCATCAGCGCGAGTTGTTCTTCGAGGCCGAAATAGTGGGTGGCGAGGCCCGCCTGATCGAATTCACGAGCAATTTCCCGGTGTTTCGCGATGCACGCGGCATCACTGGAGTCGTCGGCCAGGAGCACGGCAACCTTTTGCCAGCGGCCATCGGCCTGGCCGCCGTAGCCGTAGAGCCGGCACAACTCAAGCAGGCTATTGAGGCAATCCTTCAGGTGCAGCGGGCTGTCCGCCACCGGGATGGCGATGACGAAATGGTGGCGGCGGTCTTCGCCCCTGGCGGTGATGAGCGCTTCCAACTCGCGGAAGGCCGCCTGGTAGGGCGCCAGCAGCGCTTCATTCAGCCCGCCATCCCAGAGCGCGCTCTCCAGTTCCGTGATGGCGCCGCGTTGATCCGCGATCCAGGTTTCGAGGTCAGCGGGCGGACAGATAGGTTGGGAAGGCATTCTTGTCCAGCATGATTTCGATGAGGTTGATCGAACCCTCCAGGTCCGCGTGGGCGAACAGGTCGTCGAGGTCGGCCACGCTTTCGATCTTGCGGTGGTTGATGCCGAAGGACTGGGCCAGCAATTTGAAATCCGGATTGACGAAATCGCAGTCGATGTAGCGCTCGCCGTACAACTGGAACTGGTTTTTGCGGATCAGCCCCATGCTGGCGTTGTTGATGACCGCCACGTTGAGCGGAATTTTGTAGTTCACCGCCGTCATGATTTCCATGCAGCACATCTGGAAACCGCCATCGCCGAGGATGGCGAAGGTCGGGCCGTTCTTGGCGAAAAATTGGGCGCCGATCGCCGCTGGAATCGCGTGCCCCAGCGAGGAGATGCCGGAATTCGGGAAATAGTGGTTGGCGTGGGAGACGTCGAAAAAACTCTGCGCGAACACGATGTTGTCGTCGAAGATCATCGCGTCTTCGGGAAAACGCGCGGCGAGGCCGGCAAAGAACGCTTCCATGAGGTGGAATTGCGCGCGTTTCCCGGCCGTCTCCGCGTCTTCCGGCAGTGCCGCCGCGTGCCGGTGGCCCCTCAACTTTTCCAGCCGTTGGCTGGCCAACCCGTGGCTGGCCGCGTCCGATTCCAGCAATGCCAGCAGTTCCGTCAGCACATCGCGGATGTCGCCGTGGATCGCCACGTCCGCCTTGAACACCTTGTTCAATTGCGCGGCATCGCGATCCACCTGCGCCACTTTCTTGCCGGCCAGCAACTTGCTGTCCCACAGATAGCTGGTGCGCTCGTTGAAGCCGGCGCCGAGGAAGATCACCAGATCGGCATGTTCGACGATGTAGCGGTAGGCGTCGCCGTTCGAGGTGACGCCCAGGCAGCCGAGTGAGAGTTGCGAGCCTTCGCTCACCACGCCCTTGGCCTTGAGACTGGATGCCACCGGAATGCCCAGCGCCTGGCTGAGGCGCGCCACGTCGCCGCGCGCGCCGGCCTTGATGGCGCCGTAACCGGCGACGATGACCGGCGTGCTCGCCGCCTGGAGCAGCCGCTCCAATGCCTCTATCGGCCCGGACTGGGTTTGGCGCTGCTCGCCGTGGTGCGGAATGTGGAGGTGGTCGAGCACACTCGCGTCGATTAGTTCCTTCTGCACGTTGTAGGGAATCGACAACAGCACCGGCCCGGGGTCGCGCGAGAACAGGGCGCGGGTGGCCTGGTTGAGCACCTGGCCGAGGTAATCGGTGCGTTCAATGAGCTTGTGATAGCGGGTGATGCTGCTGAACAGACTGCCCTGGTCGATCGCCCCGCCCTCGCCGGAACTCTCCTGCAAGCCGCCCTTGCCGAAAATGTAGGTGGAGGTTTCGCCGGTAATCACCAGCACCGGCAGGCGTTCAGCGTAGGCGTTGGCGATGCCGGTCACCAGGTTGGTGGCGCCGGGGCCGGCCGTGGCGATGCACGCCGAAATCTTGTGGGAAACCCGGGCATAGCCGCCGGCCATGAAGGCCGCGCCCTGTTCATGCTTGACCAGCACACTCTGAACCCGCGAGCCATGCAGGTGATCGTAGATCGGCAAAACGTGGGCGCCCGGCATCCCAAAGATATGTTCAACGCCGAGACGCTCCAGATACCTGACGATCAATTCACTGACGGAAATTTTCATGTCGTTTGGCTTGCCGCGGCGCGCCGAAGTCATGCCTCGGGAACCGCGCGCCATACTGGTGCGGGGAAAGGGGCGGATTTGAGCACAAGACGCCCCCTGCGGGAACCGTGCACAGCACACGGGTTCAATTACGGAGGCGTTCGCGCGCTTGTAGCGCCGGCTTCCAGCCGGCATCTTTAGATTGGCCGGCCGTAATAAAGGACGCCAGCTGGAAGCCGGCGCTACAAGGGGCCATGCTTCTTCGGCGCGATTCTCGGCTCAGCCACTTTTTTGAAAAGCAAAAAAAAGCCGGGTGTCCAGGACACCCGGCCGCTGTGAGGCGTAGTTCAGTACAGCACGACCAACACAACGCGGCGGTTTTTCGCGCGGCCGTCGCGGTTCATGTTGCTGGCCACCGGCACACTCTCGCCGTAGGAGATGGCGGAGAGGCGGTGCAGCGGGATGCCGCCTTTGGCGTAGAGGTAGCGGCGCACCGCATCCGCGCGTTGCTGGCCTACTTTCAGGTTGACTGCTTCGCTGCCGGTGCTGTCGGTATGGCCCTGCACTTCGACGAAGACGCCGCGAGCTTCAGACTTGACCTTGCTGGCGAATTCGTCGAGCGCGTCCATCGCTTCCTTGCTCAACAGCGCCTTGCTGTGCCCGAACTTGACCTTGTCCTCGGACAGCACCACTTCGTAAGCCATCTTGCCTTCGGCCAGCTTGCCGGCGGCGGCGGCGCGTTCCAGTGCCTCCTGGGCGGTCTTGGAAATCTGGGCGATGTCGGTCTCGTTCTTGGTCAGACGATCGCCATGTACCCGCAGCGTGATGACGGCATCGTCGAGTCGCTTGCTGGTGGCGTCCAGGCCGACAGCGCCGGATTTGATCGCGGCATCCGTGGTGTTAGCGCGGCTTTCCAGCGCTTCGACACGGGTATTAACCGGCTTGAGCTGGGCTTGAACATACTCATGCACATATTCCTTGGTGGCACAGCCGGAAAGCATGAGCGCCATAACAAGCAACTTCGGAATGTTGTTCATCTAAAGCTCCATTATTTTTCAGTAACGTGTTGATTGCAGGATAACTTATCGGCGCGGAACGTCCAATATCGAATCAGGGTTTTTACTGCGACGGGTAATAAATATTTCCGGCGTCTTCCAGTTCGATTTTTACTGGCGTGTCGTCGAGCTGAGCCGGGTCGATGCCCACCAGGCCGGGAAACGCCACCACCATGGCCACCATGAGCACCTGAATGATCAGAAAAGGCACCGCGCCCCAGTAGATGTCGGTGGTTTTCACCTCTCTGGGCGCCACGCTCTTGAGGTAGAACAGCGCGAAGCCGAACGGCGGGTGCATGAATGAGGTCTGCATGTTGATGCCCAACAGCACACCGAACCAGACCAGATCGATGCCCAGCTTGTGCGCCACGGGCGCCAATAGCGGCACGATGATGAAAGCGATCTCGAAGAAATCCAGGAAGAAAGCCAGCAGGAAAACCAGCAGGTTCACGACGAGCAAAAAGCCCAGTTCGCCGCCGGGCAGGCCGGTGAGCAGCGCTTCCACCCAGAGGTCGCCGTCGAGCAGGCGGAACACCAGGGAAAACACGGTGGAGCCGATGAGAATAAAGATGACGAAGGTGGTGAGGCGAGTGGTGGCCTCCATCGCCTGGGTCAGCACCTCGCGCCGCAGCCGTCCCTTGGCCAGCGCCAGCAACAGGGCGCCCGTCGCGCCCATGGCGCCGCCCTCGGTAGGCGTGGCGATGCCCATGAAGATGGTGCCCAGCACCAGGAAGATCAGCAGCAGCGGCGGCAGCATGGCGGAGAGCGATTTCACCAGCAGCGCGCCGCCGCGCAGGCTGCGCGCCTCGGCGGGCAGCGCCGGCATGGCCTTCGGCCAGACCAGGCTGACGAGCAACACGAAGCCGGCATAGAGCGCGGTGAGCACCAGGGCGGGGGTCAAGGCGCCGCGATACATGTCGCCCACCGAGACACCCAACTGGTCGGCCAGCACGATCAGCACCAGGGAAGGCGGAATGATCTGCGCCAGGGTGCCGGAAGCGGCGATGACACCGCTGGCCAGACGCTTGTCGTAGCCGTAACGCAGCATGATGGGCAGAGAGATCAAGCCCATCGCGATCACCGAAGCGGCCACCACGCCGGTGGTGGCGGCGAGCAGCGCGCCGACGAACACCACCGCGTAGGCGAGGCCGCCGCGGATCGGCCCGAACAACTGGCCGAGGCTGTCGAGCAACTCTTCCGCCATGCCGCTCTTTTCCAGGATCAAGCCCATGAAAGTGAAGAACGGGATCGCCAGCAAGGTGGCGTTGGACATGATGCCGAACACCCGCTCCGGCAGCGCCTGTAACTGCTCGAAACCGAAATAGCCCAGTTGCGTGCCGACCAAGGCGAACAACAGGCCATTGGCCGCCAGCGAGAAAGCCACCGGGTAGCCGAGCAGCAGGAACGCCACCAAGCCGAGAAACATCAGGGGCGCCATGAGCTCGAACATCACACGATCTCCTCGGCGTGTTCCTGAACCAGGGGGGCATGGCCGCTGAGGAAGGCGGCGCGTTTGATGACTTCCGCCACGCCTTGCAACCAGAGCAGGCCGAATCCGAGCGGAATCGCGAATTTGATCGGCCAGCGCAACAAGCCGCCGGCATCCGGCGAAGTTTCACTCACCGCCCAGGACGCCGCAAACCCAGCCCAACCCATCCAGACCAGCAGACCGCACAGCGGCAGCAGAAACAACAGGCCGCCGAATAAATCCACCCAGGCGCGCAAGCGCGGCGAGAAACGACCATAAAGGATGTCGATGCGGACATGGCCGTTGTGCTTGAGGGTGTAGCCGGCGCCGAGGAGAAAGATCAGGGCGAACAGATACCACTGGATTTCCAGCCAGGCGTTGGAAGAACGGTCGAAGCCATAGCGCATGACCGCGTTGCCGGAGGAAATCAGTGTGGCGGCGAGCACCAGCCACATGGCGGCGCGGCCGACGCGCTCGTTGAGCGCGTCGATGTCACGCGCCAGATTCAGCAAGCCGCGCACTTTACTCGCCCGCTATCGTCATATTCCCGATGAGTATCGACCCCACTCGGCGCGACCCGCGCGTTTCCACATCCTTGCCGATGGCGACGATGCCGCCCAGCATGTCGCGCATGTTGCCGGCGATGGTGATTTCTTCCACGGGATAGGCGATCACGCCGTTTTCCACCCAGAAACCCGCCGCCCCGCGCGAATAATCGCCGGTCACCATATTCAGCCCCTGGCCCAGCAACTCGGTCACCACCAAGCCGCTGCCCATCTTCTTGAGCAGGCCGGCCAAGTCCTCGCCGGTGGAAGGCACGATCAGGTTGTGGTTGCCGCCGGCGTTGCCGGTAGTCTTCATGCCCAGCTTGCGCGCGCTGTAACTGCCCAGGAAATAGCCCTGGATCACGCCGTCGCGCACCACCTCCCGCTCATGTGTCGCCACCCCTTCCGAGTCGAACGGCGCCGAAGCCAGGCCACGCGGCAGGAAAGGGTTCTCAAGCAACTGGAAGAAAGACGGGAAAACCTGGCTGCCCATGCTGTCGAGCAGGAAAGAGGATTTGCGGTACAGGTGACCGCCGGAAATGGCCGAGACGAAGCTGGCGATCAGGCCGGTGGCGATGGGGGCCTCGAACAGCACCGGGCACTGCCGCGTGGACAGCTTGCGCGCGTTCAGGCGCCGCACCGTGCGCTCTCCGGCGCGCCGGCCCACCGACTCCGGGCTGTCCATATCCTCGGCGGCGCGCGCCGTGGTGTACCAGTAATCGCGCTGCATGGCGCCGTCTTCCTCGGCGATCACCGCGCACGAGAGACTCTGCCGCGTGGTCGGGTAACCGCCGGAAAAACCCAGGCTGTTGGCATAGATGAATTGCGAACTTTGGGTGGACAGCGAAGCGCCTTCCGAATTGTTGATGCGCTTATCCACGCCCAGCGCCGCCGCCTCGCATTCCTGTGCCAGGGCCGTGCCGCGCGCCACATCAACCGCCCAGGGATGATAGATGTCCAGATCCGGCAGCAGGCGCGCCAGCAGGTTTTCCTCGGCCAGGCCGGCGCAATCGTCCTCGGCGGTATAGCGGGCGATGGTCAGCGCCTTTTCCACCGTGCGCGCCAGCGCGGCCGGGGAAAAATCGGAGGTGGAGGCATGCCCGCGCCGCTGCCCCAAATAGACCGTGACGCCGATACCCTTGTCGCGGTTGTGCTCTATGGTTTCCACCTCGCCATGGCGCACGGAAACATTCAAGCCACTGCCTTCGGAAACTTCGGACTCGGCGGCGGAAGCGCCGCCGGCTCGGGCCAGATCAAGCGTTTTAGCGGCGAGTGCCTGCAAGGCCTCGCGGGTGAAGCTGAATGGACTCTCGGACACGGTAGAACCTGACTTATTGACAAAGGCCGCTATGATACCCGCCCCTCGCTATCCGCCCGCATGCCATGCACCACCATCCGGAAGAACACGACGAGAACGCCGATGATTTCGCGGATTCCCGTATCAGCAAGACCCGACGCAAGAACGAAATGAACGCCCTGCAGGATCTCGGCGTGGAGCTCGTCAAGCTGTCGCGCGAGCGCCTGGAAAAAATGGATTTGCCGGAACGCCTGCTCACGGAATTGCTGGAAGCGCAGCGCCTCAAGGCGAACGGCGCCATCCGCCGCCAGATGCAGTTCATCGGCAAGCTGATGCGCGATGTGGACGCCGAACCCATCATCGAACACCTGGCTGTCATCAGAGGCGAATCAAACACCGCCAAGGCCGAATTCCACGCTCTGGAACAGTGGCGCGAACGCCTGCTGGAACACGACGCGGCCCTCACCGAATGGCTGGCCCGGCATCCCGACGCCGACGCCCAGCAAATGCGGCAATTGATACGCAACGCCCGCAAGGAAGCCAGCGAAGGCAGACCGCCCAAATCCAGCCGCTTGTTGTTCAAGCTGCTGCGGGATAGCACGCCGTAGCGCGCTTCGCCGCGTCTCGCACGCGCAGAAAGCACGCTTCAACCCATCGAGCGAACGCGGAATATTGGCGCCCATGTAGCGCCGGCATCCTTGCCGGCGTTTTTCTTGGTGCTGCCCGCGGCGGCGGTTGATGAATGTGAAAGCGCGTGAGGGAGTGACTTCCCCCTTTCCCAAAGGGGGATTGAGGGGGATTTAGCGACGTTTGCCTGGGCAGCCGTCCCAGAAATCCCCCCTAGCCCCCCTTTGAAAAAAAGGGGGAAACCCGCGCCCACTTTGATCAACCGCCACCGCGGGCAGCACCTCAAAAGACGCCGGCAAGGATGCCGGCGCTACAGAACCACGGCCGCTTCAGCATGCCTGCCCGCCGGGGAGCGGGTTGCCTGGATCATCACTCCCGCCGACATCCCGACAGCCTCTTCATATTTGTCGGCTGTTTTTACATTTCCGATCCGAAAAACAGTCGATTGCGCGCCACGCCTGAAGGGTTGCGAACGGCATGGTGCTTGCTACAACTCCAGGCCGCTCCATGTAACCGCCTCCCACCGCCGTGCCTCGCAGCGCTCCCCCTCCTCTCGCCGCTCCCATTCCGATCACCGGGCTTGCCTCGCATCCCGGCGTTCTGATCAACCTGCTCGACGCTCTTGCCGGCGCCGGCGGCTTGAGCGAAGAGGCGCGCACCTGGCTGCTGCTCGATCCCGCCCTGGCGCTGGAAGTGCTGCGTCTCTCGGCGCAACACGGCGCGGCGCCCGGCCAATACGACTTCGCCGAACTCTGTGAGCGGGTATCGCTCACCACCCTGAAAGGACTGGCCAGCGACGCCGCCATCCGGCAACTGGCCAACCCCGCCACGGCGATCGAGGATGCCGACTGGTCGCGCGCGATTTCCCTCGCCTACCTGTGCCGCGCGCTGGCGCGAGAGTCGGACTATCCCGCCCTGGATGAAGCCTGGCTGGCCGGCTTGTTCTGTGCTCTGCCAGGCAGCCAGGCGGCCTTGTCCGAGTTGCCGATACGCGGCTTTCTTGCCGATGTGCCACGTTTTCTGCGCGAACCGGCCAACCGCCTGCGCGACGCCACGCCTTTGCCACGCCTGGCCGCCATGGCTTGGCGGCTGCTGGAGAAGCGCACCCCTGCGGACCTCGATACGCTATCCTTGCCGCCCTCTCCAGACCATGCGTCGCTTAGGGCAATCCTTCAGGAAATGGACAAATCGGTTGAAGTCTTCTCCGCGCTGGCGCGCGCGCAACAGGATCTGAGCGGCGCGGTCGCGCGTTTCACCCGGGCGGAACTCGCCACGACGGGGATGCACGAGCGGAACTGCGATGGCGTGCTGGCGGCGGCCCGCCTGCTGGCGGAACAGGAGGGCTTATACGACCCGCTCTATCTGCGCCTGGACAAACGCACCAGCATGCTCGAATCGCAAGACCTGGGTGAATTTCACGCCCCCCCCATCTCGATCCGAATGGAAGGCGGCAATTCCGCCGCCGTGCGCGCCCTGTTCACGCGCGCGCTCGTGGTGGTCTACACCGACGCGGGCGGTGACGCTTCCCTGCTCGATATGCAACTGGCGCGCCAGGCCGACGCGGACGGCGTGGCCGCCATCCCGGTGGGCGAAGGCGACACGCGCGGCGTCTTGCTGGTGTGCGGCGACCGCAAAGCGTTGGCCGACGTCGCCGCGCACGCGGAACGCTACACCCGCATGGGCGAACTGACGGCGCGCGCAATCCCCGCCGCCGCGCCACCGCCGGATGCGGGCGATGCTTACCTGGGTGGCCGCGTGCGCCGTGCCGCTCATGAAATCAACAACCCCCTGGGCATCATCAAAAACTACCTGGCCATCCTCAAAGCCAAGCTGGGCGACGCGGCTCCCATCGCCGACGAGTTGCGCATCATCCACGAAGAGCTGGATCGCATCGTGCGCATCGTGCGCGCCCTGACCAATGACGATGACAGCCTGGCCGAACTCTCGGAAGACACCGACATCGGCCAACTGGTGGAGGATCTGGTCAAGGTCACCGCGCCCACCTGGCAGGCGCGCGGCATCCAGGTGACACACAAGCCCGGCGCGGCCTTGCCGCGCCTCAACTGCGACCGCGACAAGCTCAAGCAAGTCCTGCTCAACCTGCTGCTCAACGCGCTGGAAGCCACCCCTGACGGGGGCGAAATACGTCTGGAAACCGCGCGGATCACCAACCAGAAGCGAGAACGTTTTATCGAGCTGCAAATCAGCGACTCCGGCCCCGGCATCAGCCCGGAAGTGGCGGATAAGTTGTTCGCGCCCCTGGAAACAGAGAAAGGCGAAGACCATGCCGGGCTTGGACTGGCCATCGTCAACAAGCTGATGGAAGACCTGGGCGCTACCATATCTTTCAAAACCGGTTCCTCGGGTACCTCATTCCAACTACTATTCCCCCTGGGATAGCCAGAAGTTATACGTGCATCCTCATTTCACTTTTGCGGGCTGCCTATGCCATCTGATGCTGAAGTTTCTTCCGCTTTTGTCAGCCTGCTCATAGTCGAAGACGAGCCGCGTTACCTGGATAGCACACGCCTGCTGCTGACCTCCTCTATCCAACGAATCGATGCCGCCATGACCGGGGCGCAGGCCCTGGCCTGGCTGGCGCAGCATAGCTACGATCTGGTCCTGCTCGACCTGCGCCTGCCCGACACCAGTGGCCACGACCTGATGGCGCACCTGCGCGAGCGGCATCCCGGCACCCGCATCATCGTCATGAGCGGCAACAGCAATATCGAATCGGCAATTCATAGCATTCGACTCGGCGCCTACGATTACCTGCGCAAACCCTGCGAGCCGGAAGAGCTGATCAAGACCGTGCGCAACGCCGCCCACAAGGTACGGCTGGAACGGGACAACCTGCGCATGCTGCAACAGATCGAGCAGTCCGAGCAGTGGCATCGTCTGCTGGTCAACACCTCGCCGGACGTGATCTACACCCTGGATGGCGAAGGACGCTTCACCTTCTTGAACGAGAGTATCAGCCGCGTGCTGGGCTATCACCCGGACGAACTGGTAGGCAAAAGCTACGAAGCCATCGTGCCGGACGAAGAGCTGGACAACGCGCGCTACCGCCTCAACGAACGCCGTACCGGCGACCGTTCCACGCGCAATGTGGACCTGCTCCTCAAGCGCAAGGAAGACCTGCTCACCGGGAGTGGCGAGGCCACCGTGGCGGTGGAAGTCTCGGCGGCCGGGATGTACCGCCCGCTCCCCGACGGCAGCGGCGAATTCCTCGGCACTTACGGCGTGGCGCGCGACATCAGCGCGCGCAAACAGGCGGAAGCGACCATCACCTTCCAGGCCTATCACGACCTGCTCACCGGCCTGCCCAATCGCGCCCTGTTCAACGACCGTCTCGGCCAGGCCATTGCCCAGGCACGCCGCCACGGGCAGGCGCTGGCCGTTATGTTCCTGGATATGGACCGTTTCAAGGTAGTGAACGACACCCACGGCCATCTGGTGGGAGACGGCCTCCTGCAAGGCATGGCGCAACGCCTGCGCGGCAGCCTGCGCGAAGGCGACACGCTGGCGCGCATCGGCGGTGACGAGTTCATGCTGTTGCTGCCGCACGTGCGCTCACGCGACAACGCGGCCTTCATCGCCGACAAGATCATCGCCTCGCTCAAGCACCCCTTCCATGTCGATGGCCATGAAATCTATTCCGGCATGAGCATCGGCATCGCCGTCTATCCCGAAGACGGCGACAACCAGGAAACCCTGATCAAACATGCCGACCTGGCCATGTACCACGCCAAGGACCACGGCCGGAACGACTTCCGCTTTTTCACCCACGACTTGCAGCACTCGCTCACCGGCCGCCTGGCGGTGGAAAACGACATGCGCCATGCCCTCACGCGCGGCGAATTCGAGATGTATTACCAGCCGCAGGTGGACATCCAGAGCCAACGCATACGCGGCATGGAAGCCTTGATACGCTGGCATCACCCGGAACGCGGCATGGTGCCGCCCAACGATTTCATTCCCATCGCCGAGGAATGCGGGCTCATCGCGCCGATCAGCGAATGGGTGCTGGATACCGCCTGCAAACAGGCCAAAGCCTGGCGTGCCGCGAACATGCCCGCGATCTCCCTAGGCGTGAATCTCTCCGCGCGTCAGATCGAGCACCCCCATTTCGTCGACAAATTCATCCACTCCCTGAAAGAAAATGGCATCGACGGGCAAGGCATCGAGATCGAAATCACCGAAAGCACGCTAATGCGCGACATGGAAGGCGCCATCGAAAAGCTGCGCCGCCTCGCCGATCAAGGCGTGGAAATCTCCATTGACGACTTCGGCACCGGCTATTCCTCCCTCTCCTATCTGAGAAAATTGCCGGTACACACCCTCAAGATCGACCGCAGCTTCATTCACGATTTATCCGCCCCCAGCAATGGCGGCACCATCGTCGCGGGCATCACCGCCATGGCCAAAGGACTACGCCTGAACGTGGTGGCCGAAGGCGTGGAAACCAGCGCCCAGCTCGAATACCTGGAATCGATCGGCTGCGACTCCTACCAGGGCTATCTGTTCAGCCGCCCGGTCGCCGCGCGCGACGCCACGGGGCTGCTGCAACCGCACTGAGCCGCCGTTCAGGGCTCGCGAAAACCTGTCTCCAGGCTGCGCTCGAACGCCACGAAAGCACGCTCCAGCCTGACCTCACGGGCCAGTTTCGCATCCTGCGCCAGCAACGCCTCCTGCGCCGGCGTCGCCCGCCAGATCGGCCCGCGCACCTCGGAGAATTCCGGACGCAATTGCCCATAGTCGCGCGCCAGGTACAAGCCGTCACCGGGCAGAAAGGCATACTCAAGACTGTTGCGCGCCAAATCCTTCAGATCGGCATAAGACAATGGGTAACGCTCCGCCGCCTTGACGAACTCCATGGTCAACAGCCCGCGCGAAACGCCCTCATCGTCCGTGTTGAGGCTGACCGGCACGCCCGCGCGCCGATAAAGCATAAAGGGATGCGCCGCGCCGCTCACCCCCAGAATGGACTCATTGCTGCTCAGGCAAACTTCCACCAACACCGGGCGCCGGCGCATCTCCTCCAGCAACCCCACCACATCGCGCGACCAGGCAACCGCCACGCCATGGCCGATGCGCCGGGCATGGCCGATCTCGATCGAGTCGCGCATGCGATTCCACATCGGCTCCACCGGCGAGCCGCCCAGCACCAGTTCACCGGCATGCAGCGCGATGTCCGGCTTGCCCATGCGGGCCCAGAGATAGTCCAGGATTTTCATCTGCGCATCGAACTGCCAGCGCGAGCGCGGATCGTCCTCCGCCTGCACCAGATTCAACGCCACCACCCGCCGGTCGGCCGCCACCGACATCATGGCCGCCATCGCATCACGGAAGAAGGTCTTGAGTGGCACCTGGCGATACAACTGCGGGATGTAACGCAGCACCAGTTCCCGGTCCCGCTCCTCGCCCGAAACCCGCCGCCGCGTCGCCTCATCGAGCAACGCAAAAGCCTGCCGCTCGAAGGTATCCAGGAAGTCCGGAATGGCCTGGTTCCAGTGCGCGTCGCGCCGCACAGCCTCGGTAGCGGCAAAGGCCGCATCCAACTGTTCCGGGCCGAACCCGGCCACATCGAAAGGCGCCAACGCCTGGTCCAGCGCCTGGCCGAGTTCCCGTGGCGCGGTGGAAGTCATCAACTCCAGGTAACCGACGTTCTGATACAGATTGCGCTGGATCAACTCCGCCAGATTGCGCGCGCCGGAACGGCCGGCACTCGCCATGTAATTGAAAGTGGCAAAGAAATGATCATGGCCATTCGTGGTGTTGGGATCAATCCTCTCAACTTAAGCTCTCCGCCTGCACAAAGGCGGCCTGTGCCGTGGTAGAATAACGCTCGTAATACATTGATATTGAAGGCAATTCACCATGATGACCTCAATACCAGAGCATTCTTGTCGAGTTCTTCGACTACCTCCATTCTGACGAACTTCTCGCTCAGTCTCGCCTTGAATCCAACCGGTTTCTTCGCCAACGCGTATTGACCTTTCCCGTTCTGGTCGTAGCGATGCTGTCGGGATTCAAGGCCAGCGTCCAGAACGAGCTCAATGCCTTCTTTGCGCATCTGGCAAACCAGGCGGACCTGGTTCGACAGGCCAGCGCCCAGGCTTTTTCCAAGGCGCGGAAGAACCTCTCCCACCTGGCCTTCGCCACGCTCAACACGCGGCTGTTGTCGCTCGTCCAGCAACGCTTGCCCGTCCCGCTTTGGCAGGGCTTGCGCGTAGTGGCCGCCGATGCGTCCAAGATGCGGTTGTTCCTGCAGGACGCCACCGGTCGCCAGGTGCGCGAGGCCGTCGCCTTCGCCCTGTATCTGCCGGGTCTGGAGATGACCTTGGCGGCGAAGCTGTACTCGCCTTCGACAGGCGAACGGCAGATGCTGTTCGAGCATCTGGAATGCTTGGCTCCCGGCGATCTGCTGGTCCTGGATCGCGGTTATCCGGCTCGATGGTTGATGGCTTATCTGACACAACAGCGCATCTCCTTCTGCGTGCGCGCCGACGATTCCGGCTTCGCGGCGGTCAAGCGCTTCTTGCGTTGCGGCTTGCCGGAAGCCGTGGTGACGTTGCGCGCGCCCGATGAGCGGGACTGTGTCGATTATGAATGCGCGCCGATCCCGACCCAGGTACGTCTGGTCCGCGTGGTGACGCCCAACGGGCGGGTCCATGCGGTGATCACCTCGTTGCTGGATGCCACAGCCTATCCCGCTGAGGACTTCGCCGCGCTGTACCACAGCCGCTGGCGCATTGAGGAGGCCTTCAAGCGGCTCAAACATCGCATGGCGCTGGAGAACACTTCGGGCTTGTCCTGGCTGGCCGCGCAGCAGGACTTCGGGGCCAAGGTGCTGGCCGATAATCTGCACGCCCTGGCGGTGCTGGAGGCCACGGCGCTCGGCAAGGTTCCCGATAGCTACAAGCTCAACCGGACCTATGCCTTCGCGCATCTGAAACGCTGCCTCCCTCGTTGGCTCCTCATTGCGCCGCCGCCTACCGATCTGGTTCTCGCCGTGTTCACGGAGCTGGCAAGGAACTTGATCCGCTTCGTGGCCGGCGCCGCCAAGCCCAGACCTGACCTTCCTAAGCCGCATCGTAAACATGCCTACAAATCAACCACTTGAGGGGGACGCTTAAGTTGAGAGGATTGGTGTTGGGATACCAGCCACGCATGCTGTAGGTATCGAGAAAGCCGGCGAGATAAGCGCTGTTGGCGATCAACGCATCGACAGAAATCACCTTGTCGCCCAGCACGTCCTTCGTGAACTGCTTGCCGGCAAGATCGTAATTGAGCCCATTGGCCCGCGCCGAATCCAGAAGGTAATCGCTGTAAGTCGCCCCGCTCAAATGATTGTGCAGATCACCCCCCTTGGGCATGCGCCGCAAAAAGGTAATCAACTCCGGCTCGGAACGCTTCGCCAACTCGAACCGCGCGGCGGCATCCCCCACCCCCGACGCCCAGAAAGGGGGTTGTTGGGCAACAGCGCCGCACGCCGTGAAAGCGAGCAGTGCCGCGAGGACGAATGCGTAGCCGGAACGATTCAGCATGATAACTCCCTGAGTGGCAATTCCCGCCGCGAAGATTTGCAACGCTGACCAGATGCCGATAAATCATGAACTACTTCTTGCGATTGATAATGGGGCTATATCGGTGATATTGCGTGGGCTTAACTGAATCCGACCCATCCTTATTACTTCGGCTATGGATGCAAATTAATTCGATCTTGGCCCTTTTGATTAGCGCTCCCCTTTTGACCCTTAGCAGGGTACTGAAAATCATGACAATCTCCCACAAGGAGCAAATACACACTACGAAAAGACGGAATTCCGGGGAAAACAAGTGGGAATTGATTGTTTATTGTGCAAATCTTAGCGTTTTGGCAGGGCTTAGAAACGTTTTCCAGCTCTATGTGATTCGTAGTGGGTAGCTGTCCAGTCCCGTCTGTTTATAAACGCGTTTAACGAATAACTTGGGGTTTTCGTCGTACCACTTCTTGAGCGCCTGGATGGGTGTCTGGTGGTTCAAGGCACGTTGTTGGATGTGGTGGTTGTAGA
>JAQTLN010000018.1 GCA_028714875.1 Gallionellaceae bacterium | reverse complement strand
TTGCCTGCATGCGCAAATTGCTCACCATCATGAATGCCATGTTGAAAAACAATGACCCCTGGAACCCCAAAACCGCTTGACGATGAACACGGTTGCTCATTCCCCCTTTGAGAAAGGGGGAGGCCACTCCCTCGGGCGTTTTCTGTCGCATCACCAGTTAACGGTAAAGCAGCCTTTCACATCGCCCTCAATTCGTCATGGGAGTTACCGGGTCAACACCCAGGCGATGATCGTTTTCAGGTCCGCATCGCTCACCTTGGTTTGCGGAGGCATGGGGACTTGGCCCCACACACCCTTGCCACCGTTGCGGACCTTTATTGCCAAACGCGCGGCGGCGCCTGAGTCGCCCTTGTATTTCTTCGCCACATCCTTGTAGGCCGGCCCCACCACTCTTCTGTCCACGTTATGGCACGACAGACAGCTATTCTCCTTGGCCAACGTTTCTCCAACCTCGGCGGCCTGGGCGATACCGCTTCCCAAACCAATAGCCAGCGCCAGCATCATGCAGTATTTGTTTGCCATCTCTATCTCCTTCCTCGATTACACAAGTCGCCCACTTCTTCCAGGGCGTTACCAGGGGTTAGCCCACGCGGCATCACAGGATAGACCCTCTACGAATGCCCATGTATTGAACGTACCGCTGGCACACCATCCCCTCTTCCAAGTAGGCTCATGCGCCGGCTACGGATATTTGTTGAGTAGTTTACTCAACTATTAGCCATCGCTTATACTTCGCGCATCCCGCACACAGGAAAAACCGCCATGAGCACCTGCGAATCGGTCTGTGAGACCGCCGCCCCCTGCCCCACCGATAACACGCAGCCCATCGCCGACGTCCAGAACTATCCGGACTCGCGCAAGATCGCCATCGACAAGGTCGGCATCAAGGCCATCCGCCACCCGGTCAAGGTGCTGGACAAGACTGGTGGCGCCCAGCACACCATCGCCACTTTCGGTATGTATGTGTATCTGCCGCACCACTTCAAAGGGACGCACATGTCCCGCTTCATCGAAATCCTCAACGGCAACGAGCGCGAGTTTTCGGTGGAGTCGTTTGAAAACACCTTGCGCCAGATGGTGGTGAAACTGGAAGCGGAATCCGGCCACGTCGAGATGAACTTCCCCTACTTCGTCAACAAGCAGGCGCCGGTGTCCGGTGTGAAAAGCTTGATGGACTACGACGTGACCTTCATCGGCGAGATCAAGGACGGCGAATACATCCAGACCATGAAGGTATTGGTGCCCTGCACCAGCCTGTGCCCCTGCTCCAAAAAGATTTCCCAGTACGGGGCGCACAACCAGCGTTCCCACGTCACCATCACGGTGCGTACCAACAGCTTCGTGTGGATCGAGGAAGTGATCGCCATCGCGGAAGAAAACGCCTCCAGCCAGCTCTACGGCCTGTTGAAGCGCCCGGACGAGAAGTACGTCACGGAAAAGGCCTACGAGAACCCGAAATTCGTGGAAGACCTGGTCCGCGACGTCGCCGCCGCCTTGAACAAGGACAAGCGCATCGACGCCTATGTGGTGGAAGCGGAGAACTTCGAGTCCATCCACAACCACTCGGCGTATGCGTTGATCGAGCGGGACAAGACCGCGAAGGCTTGAACGGTAGGGCGGAACGCGCCAGCGGTTCCGCCGCAAGGTTGCAACCTCATGGCTGATCGGCCTGGCGGCCATCCGCCCTACTCGCCGCGCAGCAGCCGGATATCCGCCAACACCCCACTCACCACCGGCTCGATCTTGCGCCGCATGAGGGAACCGATGGCGGTGCTGCGGGCGAAGATCGGGGCCACCTGTTCCTCGCTCATGCGGGCCAGCCGCGCGGCGGCTTCCAGGTGCGGCTCCAGTGCCTGGCAGACATTCATGCGCGACTCATCCCGAGCTTCCGCGACACCCGCGGAGAAATAGCGGCCCAGGGCATTGAGGGTGCGGTTGACCACTTCCTGGGTTTCCGGCCGTTCGAGAATGGCTTCGGCGGCGGCGAGGAAGGTCTGGCCCTGAGCTTCCAGGGCGCGCGCCAGGGCATGGGCGGCGAGATCGCCCGACTCCAGCAATAAGGCCATATCGGCCAGGCGCAGATCCCGATCGGCGCGCGCCGGCAAAGGCAGGGGCAAGAGCTGGCGGCCGGCAAGTCGTTCGCCGGGCCGCCCCAAGAACGACTTGGCCCCCTCGGGGGGCGGCTCGGGCGTCGTTTCCGGGCCGGGGGCACAACGCTCCCATCCGGCGACTTCGAGAAACGCCACGTAGTGGGTATTGACCTGCTTGCCGCGGCGCCAGATGGCGACGCGGCTGTCATCCGAGAGCGCGCCGGAATAGAGCAGCACGACGACGGTATCCATGATGTCCAGGTGCTCGTCCTGCAGGAATGGCAGGTGTTCGACCAGGAAATCCGCCAGGACCGGCCCCATCGTGCCTCGCGCCACCTTTTCCCGACCCAGCATCAGGCGCGCGTTTTCGATGGACGGCATGGCCCACCAGGCGTCACGCGCCAGTTCGTCGGTGAGCGCGGGGGAATGCACCACGGCCACCACCGCCTCGGGTTCGCCGGTGAGCAGCAGACGGCCGAGGTTGAGCCCTTCCATCTGGCCATGCCGGGTCCAGCGCGAGAGGTAGACCGGGTAGCCACCCGGCGAGCCGAGGGCATGGCCGGACAGGAGTTCGCGGATCAGCCGCAGGTATTTGTCCAGGCGACAGTTGGGACTGAGCGGAATGCTCGCCTCGCCCTTGTCGGTGAGCGCATGCAGCACCGGGCTGGCTTCGGATTCCTCGATACGCACCGCCCTCAAATCCTGGGCGAGCAGGACTTGCAGGCGGAAGCTGTCTTCGGGGGAAAGGTCTTCGATCATGAGTTTGCAGCCAACCGTAGGATGTGGTGAGGGACGAACCGCATCACGCGCATGCGATGCGGTTCGCTACGCTCACCACATCCTACGACTTAGCCGGCCAGCTTCTCAAAGCAGCGGGCGGCGGCGGCGATGGTTTCGTCGATGTCCGCGTCGCTGTGCGCCGCCGAGACGAAACCGGCCTCGAAGGCGGAAGGCGCGAGATAAATGCCTTCCAGCAACATCAGATGGAAGAAACGGTTGAAGGCTTCCTTGTCGCTGTCCATGACTTCGGCATAGGACGTGGGCGGCGTGGCGCGGAAGTAGATACCGAACATGCCGCCGACCGAATCGGCGCAGGCAACCACGCCGGCATCGCGCGCGGCGGCGTTGATACCGTCGACAAGGCGACGGGTTTGGGTGGTCAGTGCCTCGAAGAAGCCGGGGACGGAGATTTTTTCCAGGGTCTTCAGGCCGGCGGCGACCGCCACCGGGTTGCCGGACAGGGTGCCAGCTTGATACACGGGCCCAAGCGGCGCCAGCTTGTCCATGATCTCGGCGCGACCGCCGAATGCGCCCACCGGCAGGCCGCCGCCGATCACCTTGCCGAGGGTGGTGAGGTCGGGGGTGATGCCATACAAACCTTGCACACAGCCGGCGCCGACACGGAAGCCAGTCATCACTTCGTCGAAGATCAGCACGGCGCCATGTTTCGTGCAGTTTTCGCGCAGGGCTTCGAGGAAGCCGGCCTTCGGCTTGATCAGGTTCATGTTGCCGGCCACCGCTTCGACGATGACACAGGCGATTTCGTCACCCTTGGCGGCAAAGAGCTGGTTGACCTGGTCGATGTCGTTGTAATCCAGCACCAGGGTGTGGCCGGAACAATCGGCCGGCACCCCGGCGGAACTCGGTTGGCCGAAGGTGAGCAGGCCGGAGCCGGCTTTGACCAGCAGGCTGTCGGCGTGGCCGTGGTAGCAGCCCTCGAACTTGATCAGGGTGGAGCGGCCGGTGTAACCGCGCGCCAGGCGAATGGCGCTCATGGTGGCCTCTGTGCCGGAACTGACCAAGCGCAGTTTTTCCAGGCTGGGCAGCATGGCGACCAGTTGTTCGGCCATGCGCAGTTCCATTTCCGTGGGCGCGCCGAAAGAAAGGCCGAGCGCGGCGGTTTCCTGCACCACGCGCACCACGTCGGGATCGGCATGGCCGAGGATCAGTGGTCCCCAGGAGCCGACATAGTCCAGGTAGCTCTTGCCATCCGCGTCCCACACCCGGCTGCCGGCGCCCTTGCTGAAAAAACGCGGCGTGCCGCCGACGGAACGGAAGGCGCGCACAGGCGAATTGACGCCACCGGGTATGACTTTCTGGGAGAGGTCGAACAGCTGGTCGTTACGGGAACTCATGGGGTCTTTTCCTCGAAGTGCTTGATGAATTGTTCAGTTGCCAGTCCGGGATCGGCGGCCTCGTACAGCGCGGTAATCACCGCCAACATATCCGCGCCCGCCGACAAAAGCGGGGCCGCATTATCCAGGGTGACGCCGCCGATGGCACATAAGGGCAGGCCAATTTCCACGCGCGCCGCCGCGAGCAGGGCCGGATCGGCGCGCCGCGCCAGCGGCTTGGTGGCGGAGGCGAAGAAACTGCCGAAGGCGAGGTAATCGGCGCCGGCCCGCGCCGCGTTACGCGCGAGGTCCAGACTCTGATAGCAGGAAGCGCCGAGGATGGCGGCGCTCCCAAGACGCTCGCGCGCGGCGGCAAGCTCGCCGTCATCCTCGCCCAGATGCACGCCGTCGGCCTCGGCGAACAAGCCCAGGTCGACGTCGTCGTTGATGATGAGCAGGGCACCGTAACGTCGCGTCAGGCCGCGCAGGGCGACCGCCTGTTCCTGGCGGTGGCAGTCGCTGGCTGCCTTGTTGCGGTATTGCAGTATCCGGCAACCGCCGGCCAGGATGGCTTCCGTGGCGACCAGCAGGCGGCGCGTGTCGGCCCAATCGGGGGTGATGGCATAGAGGCCTTGCAGGCTGTTGCGCGTATTCGCGCCGCCAGCGGCGCTCCTACTCTTCATCGTCACCATGCACCCAATACATGCGATCCGGAATGAACTGGCCCATGCCGGGCCGATAGGCGTGTTTCAAAGTCTGCCAGGTGTAGGCCTGCGCTTCTTTCGCCGCCTCGGCCACGTCCTGGCCAAGCGCGAGAAACCCGGCCAGCGCCGAAGCCAGGGTACAACCTGAACCATGATAGGAGCCGGGCAAGCGTTCCCAGGCCTGCCGATGCACCACGCCGCGGGTGTTGTAGAGCGTGTTCACCACCTCCGCGCCCTGTTCGTGGGCGCCGGTGATCAGCACGAACTCACAACCCAGGTCGATCAGTTCGCGCGCGCAATCGACCAGATCGGGAGCCTCTTCGGAATCCGTATCCAACTCTTCCTCGTCATCGTCACCCACGCCCTCCGCCAGACGCCGTGCCTCGATGCTGTTGGGTGTGAGTACTGTGGTCTGCGGCAACAACAGGTCGATCAGGGCGGCCATCAACTCCTCGTTGGCGAGCGGGTCGCCGCGTCCGGAACTGAGCACCGGATCGAGCACCAGAGGGATGTCGGGGTAGTCGGAAACCACCTCGGCGATGGCGGCGACGGCTTCGACGCTGCCGATCATGCCGATCTTGATCGCCGCCACCGGCATGTCTTCCAGCACGCTGCGCGCCTGGTCGGCGATCCACTCGGCCTCCATCGGGAGAAAGTCGTCCACCCCCACGGTGTCCTGCACCGTGACGGCGGTGACGACCGAGAGCGCATGGCAACCCAGGCTGGCCAGGGTAAGGATGTCGGCCTGAAGACCGGCGCCGCCGGTCGGGTCGGTGCCGGCGAATACCAGCACGATGGGCGGAGGGGTGTTGGCGACGGAGGCGGACATGCTTGGCGTTATCGAATTGGCGGGGCAGAATGCGATCTTATTACATAAGTACTAACCCGCTTTCGCCGATGGAATATCGAACCTGGATGTGCCTGCTGTGTGGTTACCTCTATGACGAGGAAAAGGGCAACCCGGAAGAAGGCATCCCCCCCGGCACCCGCTGGGCCGACGTGCCGCCCAACTGGACCTGCCCGGAGTGTGGCGCCCGCAAGGAAGATTTCGAGATGGTGGCAATTTGATTGCTATCCGTACAAAATGGCCGCCGCCGCGGCCAGTCGCTCCAGGGAGGAGTATCGGAGGGAGCGGCAACAAAGGAGGATATAAATGCGCTGGATAATCGCCACAATCATCGCCCTGTTTACCGCCACAGCGGCCATCAATGCCCAGGCAAAAGACGAATTGCTGTTCAACGTCACCCTGGATTACGACCAGGAACGTGACCACATCGGCACCCAGGCCGTGTTCAACGACCTCGCCAAACATCTCTCCAGCAGCATCGGCCAGCCGGTAAAACTGGTGATGACCCAGAACGCCGAACGGGTCGGCGAACGCATCCGCACCAATTCCTACGCCCTGCTGCTGGCCCCGGCGCAACTGGTCGGCCTGGCCATGCGCAACGGTTATGTGCCAGTCGCCAAGACCGAGCAGCACACCCGTGTTTCCCTGGTTGCGCGCAACAGCGCGAATGTCAAAACGCTGGAGGCCGCGCGTGGCAAGCGCCTTGCTTTACCGCACCGGGAGTCGCTGGTCAGCTACATGTTCAAGGGCGAGATGAACGCGCTGGGCCTGTCACCAAGTACCTATTTCGGACGGACCATGCACATGACCCTGTACGGCGCGGTGCTCTACGCCATGGAAATCGGCCAGGCCGACCTCGCCGTGCTGCCGGACACCGAAGCGCGCGCCTGGATCGACCGGGAACACAAGGGCATCGTGCTGAAGACCTTCCCCGACGTGCCAAGCGCCGGCGTGGTGGTCAGCGGCAAGCTCGACGAGGGTGTCAAAGACAAGATCCGTTCGGCCTTCACCAAGCTGGATAAGGACATGGAAAACCGGCTGAAACGGGTCAAATTCGGCAGCTTCGACCCCGCCGACAAGGTTGACTTCGAATATGTCTCCACACGCGGCTTCTTCACCCCAGAGGTTCTGCCGGGCGCCACCATCCCCACCGCCGAGCAGGTCAAGCACCTGATGGCCCAGGGCGTGCCCCTGTTCGACGTGCGTCCGGTCGCGCACCGGCTCAACGGCTATATACCCGGCTCGACCAGCGTGCCCTATGGACTGAACAGTCCCAAGGAAGTCGACTACGACGACGCGGTCGACCATTTCGACCTGTCCAAACTGCCACAGGACAAAAACGCCGCCATGATCTTCCAGTGCAATGGCGCCGAATGCTGGTTCAGTTACAAGGCGGCGCGTTACATGGTCAAGCGCGGCTTCAAACGGGTCTACTGGTTCCGCACCGGTTTGCCGGCATGGAAAGCGGCGGGCTACCAGGTAAAACAAGGCTCCTGAGCAGAACTCGAACACACGGAGAGCGGAGTGGACAATTCCAACAATCTGGCCGGAGCCAAGGTGATGGTGATCGACGATAGCAACACCATCCGTCGTAGCGCCGAAATCTTCCTGTTGCAGACCGGCTGCGAAGTAATCCTGGCGGAAGACGGCTTCGATGCTCTGGCAAAAATCGCCGACCATCTGCCGGAAGTCATTTTCGTGGACATCATGATGCCGCGCCTGGACGGCTACCAGACTTGCGCGTTGATCAAGAAGAACGCGCGCTTCCGCGACACCCCGGTGATCATGCTCTCGAGCAAGGATGGTCTGTTCGATCGGGCGCGTGGCCGCATGGTCGGCTCGGATGAATACCTGACCAAACCTTTCACCAAGGACACCCTGCTTGACGCCGTGCGCCGACATCGCGCCCGTAGCAGCTGATTGCTCTCCCGATTACAAAAAACCAGAGGAACATCATGCCGATTAAGACCATCCTGGTCGTGGATGACTCGCCTACCGAGCGTTATTTTTTGACCGATCTCCTGCGCAAAAACGGTTTTGAAATCGTCGCCGCCGAAACCGGCGAAGAAGGCGTCGCCAAGGCCAAACAGGAGAAACCGGATCTGATCCTGATGGATGTGGTCATGCCCGGCCTCAACGGTTTCCAGGCCACGCGCATGCTCTCGCGGGACCTGTCCACGAAGGCTATCCCCGTCATCATGTGCACCACCAAGAACCAGGAAACCGACCGCGTCTGGGGCTTGCGTCAGGGCGCCATCGACTACCTGGTGAAGCCGATCGTGGTCGAGGAGTTGCTGGCCAAGATCAAGGCCCTGGGCCAGTAGCCGGCAAGCACGAAGACATGAAGGACAAACAAAGTCTCCGGGATTTTCAGACCCAGCTCGCGGAAAAACTCAAAGCCGCTCAGGTGGCCACGGGGCCATCCTCCAAGCTGGGCTTCATCGCCGGCGGCCGCCACTGGCTGGTCAGCCTGGAGCAGATCAACGAAGTGGTGACGGTTCCGGAACTGATCGCGGTGCCCTGGGTGCAACCCTGGTTCGCCGGTGTCGCCAGCGTGCGTGGCGCCCTGTTCGGCTGCACCGATCTGGGCGTCTTCCTGAATCTCTCGGAAGCCCTGCCTCAGGGAGAATCACACCTCCTGCTGGCGCACCCTCGCTTCGGCGTCAATGCCGCCTTGCGCATCGAGCGCACCCTCGGCCTGCGCTCGCTGGACAAGCTGATGCGGGAAGCGTCGCCGGACGCCGCGACGCCCTGGTCTGCGGGCCAATGGCGCGGCCTGGACGATCAGGTCTGGACTGAACTCGATGTGGAAAAACTGGTCGCGTCCCCGACTTTCCTGGAAGCCGGGTTGTAATTTGAGGTCTTTCGCATAAGCGAAAGCGCTAGAGGATCTGGAGGCAACAATGGCAATCAACAAGCCGCAAATAGAAATCGGCAAGTCTTTCGGCAACCTGGGCCCACGCGTGGCCGCGCTACTGAACCGCTGGATGACGCTGGACCCGGCGCGCGTGCCGCTGCTGAACAAGCTGCCGGTGGAACAACGCCACCCCGCCGTGGTGCTGACCCTGCTGGTTTCCCTGATATTGGCCGCGCTGTTGATGATCTGGTACACGGTTCAGGTTGGCAACCGCGCGGAATATGTGGAAATTTCCACCCGCCTGCAGATGCTCTCGCAGCGCTACAGCAAGACCGCGCAGCAAGCGGTGCTGGGCAACAAGGCCGCGTTCAAGCAGTTGGACGAAAGCCGGCAGGCCTTCGGCGACGGCCTCACCGCCCTGGTCGACGGGGGCGCCGGCGTCCCCTCCTCGCCCGGTTCCATGCAAGGCGAACTGGGTGAGCTGAAAAAGCGCTGGGAAGTATCCAGGAAGGACATCCAGGCACTGGTTACCCAGCAAAACACGCTGATTTCTCTCGGCCTCGCGCTCGGCGAGATCAACCAACGCAATACCGAACTGCTGGACCTGGCCGAGCAGGTGATCTCGCTGCTCCCCGCCGACTCCAAGAAACAACTCGCCTTCGCCAACCAGCAGGCGCTGTGGACGCAGCGTATGGCGAAGAACGCCAACGCCCTGCTCTCCTCCGACCAGATCAACCCGGAAATCGCCTACCAGTTGGGCCAGGACGTGCGCACCTTCCGCGAGGTATTGCAGGGCCTGATCGAAGGCAACAGCGACATCGGCGTGGCGAAAGTCTCGGACGCGGACGCGCACGACAAACTGCTCGACCTGCGCGAAGTATTTACCGCCTTCGAAAAACAGGTCGACAGCATTCTCAAGAACATGCCGCAACTGGTGGAAGCCAAGCGCGCCGCGCGTGAACTGTTCGACGAGTCGGAAAAACTGCTCACCCTGACCCAGCAAATCACGCAACGCTATCAGGCCCTGGGCGCGGGCATCTCGCTGTTCCTCGCCATCGTGTTCGCCTTGATCGCGCTGGCAGCGCTGCTGGTGCTGGGTGTCTTGAACGTGGGTGAGGCCAGCCGCCGCGCCGAGGAAGCCGCTCAGGAAAACCAGCGCAACCAGGAAGCCATTCTGCGGCTGCTGAACGAAATGGGCGACTTGGCGGACGGCGATCTGACCGTGCAGGCGACCGTGACCGAAAACATCACCGGCGCCATTGCCGACTCGGTCAACTACGCCATCGAGGAGTTGCGACTGCTGGTGCAGGGTATCAACCGCGCCTCCGAACAAGTGACTCTAGCGGCCTCCGAAGCGCAGGCCAGTTCCGACGTGCTCCTCGCCGCCGCCGAACGGCAGTCGCGGCAGATCACCGAGACTAGCGAGGTGGTGAGTCAGATGTCCGCCTCCATCGCGCAGGTATCGCAGAACGCCGCCGACTCCGCCCGAGTGGCCGAGCAATCCCTGGCCACCGCCCGGAAGGGCGGTGACTCGGTGCGTAACTCCATTGCCGGCATGAACTCGATCCGCAACCAGATCCAGGAAACCTCGAAGCGGATCAAGCGGCTGGGCGAATCCTCCCAGGAGATCGGCGAAATCGTGGACCTGATCTCGGACATTACCGAACAGACCAACGTGCTGGCGCTGAACGCCGCGATTCAGGCGGCGGCGGCCGGCGAAGCGGGACGCGGCTTCACCGTGGTCGCGGAAGAAGTGCAGCGCCTGGCGGAACGCTCCGCCCAGGCAACGCGACGCATCGGCGCCATCGTCAAGACCATTCAGAGCGACACCCAGGACGCGGTGAACGCGATGGAAAGCTCCACCCAGGGTGTGGTGGAAGGAACCGTGCTGTCCGACGCGGCCGGGCACTCCCTATCCGAAATCGAGTCGGTGTCGGACGAACTGGCGCGCCTGATCCAGAGCATCTCGGACGCCACCCAGGCGCAGACCGGCACCGCCCAGCACATCGCCGAGAACATGCGCGAGATTCTCGCGGTGACCGGCCAGGCATCCGATGGCGCCCGCCGTAGCGCGGTGTCGATCGGCCAGTTGGCTTTGCTCTCGGATGAACTGAAAGTTTCCGTCTCGGGCTTCAAGCTCTGAACACACAGACCAAGGGAGTTCGCGGCATGAGCATGGAGCTGGAGATGGAGTTCGACCTGGGATCGCTGACCTGGGTCAAGGCGGAACTCGACAATGCGCTGCGGGCCGCGAAACAGGCCCTGTCCGATTGGAATGGCAGCGACACCACGCCGCTCAAGAGCGCCGCCGCGCATTTGCACCAGGTCTATGGCGCCTTGCAGATCGTTGATCTGCGCGGCCTTTCCCTGCTCACAGCGGAAACCGAGCGCCTGCTCGCGACCATGGCGGACAAGGCCGAGGTGCGCGACGGCAAGTCGAGTGAAATCGCCGTGCGCGCGATCGACGCCATCCAGTCCTACCTCGACGGTCTGATGGGCGGCGCCCCGCACATCGAAATGAAGCTCGCCCCGATCTACCAGGAGGTCATGCTGCAACGCGGTGGCGAGCCCCCCGCGCCCAGCGAGTTGTTCTACCCGGACACCCAGGTACGCGCCCCCCGCGCCGAGCCGGAGTTACCGATGGACGACGCCAGCCGCGCGCGCGCCATCCGCAAGGCACGCTCCCAGTATCAGAAAGGCCTGCTGCAATTCCTCCAGGACCGCGAACCGGTTGCCGGACTGATGCAGATGGACCAGGCCGTGCGCGCGGTCGAACGCCTCGCCCCCGGGCCATCGCAATACACCTTCTGGTGGACCGCCGCCGGCCTCATGGAACTGTTGCGGCGCAATGGCGCCCCCAGCGATTTCTGGCTCAAGCGCCTGTGCGGCCGCATCGACCTGCAAATGCGCCGCCTCATGGAAGGCTCGCGTCAGCTCGCCGAACGCCTGTTCCGCGACGTGCTCTACTACGTCGCCCAGGACAGCGCCACGGACGGCCGCGTCGCGGAAGCGCGCGATCTGTTCCAACTGGAGCGTTATCTAGCGCAACCCGCCGGCAACAACCTGGCGGAAGCGCATCTGCCGCACCTGAACAGTCTGCACGACAGCCTTGCCGCTGCCCGCGATCACTGGATGCGCTACTGCGCCGGCCGCGCGGAAAGCCTGGAACCGTTCCAGAGCGCGGCGCTAGCCCTGTTCGAGAGCAGCACACGCCTACCCAACGGCGCCCTGCAATCCCTTGCCCGCATCATCCAGGCCGTGGCCAAGCGCCTGCCGGGAGCCGCCGACGCGACCCAGAACGAGGCTCTGCAACTGGAAATGGCCACCGGCCTGCTGCTCGCGCAGAATGCCGTCGACCACTTCGAGCGCCTCGGCCCCGAATTCGACCGCCAGAGCGATACCCAGGCGATGCGTCTGCAAGCCGCCATCGACCCAATGTTCGACGTCTCGAAAATTCCGCAAGTGGATCTGCTCGACGAGTTCTCGCACGCCGCCCAGGAAAAGCTGGTTCTGGCCCAGGTCACCCAGGAAATCCAGGCCAACCTCAACCAGGCCGAAGACATACTCGACAAATTCTTCCGCGACCCGACGCAACGCGGCGGCCTGCCCATGGTGCCGACCCTGATGAAACAGATCGTCGGCGCGCTCAACATCCTGCAACTGGATGTGGCGGCGGAACTGGTCAACGAGGCGACCCGACGGGTGGCCTACTTCGCCGAAAGCGACGCGCAAATCGCCCCGGAAGACCTCGACTGGGTGGCGGAAGCGCTGTCCTATCTCGGCCTCTACATGGAAGCTCTGCGCTACGGCCGCGATGACAGCAAGTCGCTGAAGACCCTGCTGGACAGGCCCATGGCCAGCGGCCCGCAAGAAGCCACCGTGGAAACCGAACTGCGCGGCGAAGCCGAGCAGATCAAGGCGGCGGCGCGGCAATTGGCGGACCAGGGCGGCGACGCCGCGGGCCGCGCCGCGCTCAAGGCGGAACTCACGCAACTGGCGCGCGATGCCGATCTGGTCGCCGACAGCGACCTGCGCGACAAGGCCACCGCCGCCGCCCAGGCACTGGAAAGCGCGAGCAGCCCGGAAGAAATACGGCAGTCGGTCCAGAATATCGCGCCCGCCGCGGCCACCGCCCCCATCCCCAGCGCGGAATCGCTGCGCCTGTCCAGCGCCACGGATGAGGCCATCGACCGCGACATTCTCTTCACCTACATCGAGGAAGCTCAGGACGTACTCGGCAACATCGCCATTCAACTCTCCCGGCTGCACGTCAGCCCCTACGATGGCGAGGCCTTCACCTCGATCCGGCGCGGTTACCACACCCTCAAAGGCAGCGGCCGCATGGTTGGCCTGACTGACCTGGCGGAACTGGCCTGGGAAGTGGAACAGACACTCAACCAGTGGCTGCGTGATGAACGCGCGCCCAGTGGTGAGCTGTTGCAATTCATCGATGACACCGCCAACGCTTTCCAGGTCTGGATCATGGAACTGGAAGATCAGGGCCAGATACGGGTGGAAAGTGAACATCTGATCAAGGTCGCGCGCGGTCTGCGCGACCAGGACAAACCCGCGGAGACAACGCCCCCAAAGCCTGAAGCCGGCCCCCGGGCGGAGAACGCCGCGGTGGCCGGCGCCGCCGCCCCCGCGCGGGAAGCGGACAAGCAAGCAGCCATGGCTGCCGAGAATGACACCATCAGCATCGGCAAGCACGTCCTGCCCATCGAACTCTTCCGCATATTCAGCGATGAAGCGGCGCAGCGCCTGGCCGACCTGGGCGGCGCGCTAGGCGTTCTCGGCCACAACCTGCATCCGGGCGCCTGGGAAACTTTCATCCGTTCCGTCCATACCCTGGCCAGCATCTCTCGCACCACCGGCTTCACACCGCTGGCGGACGCCGCCCACGCGGTGGAAATATGGGCCGGCGAATGGCCTGACAAAACCCAGCCCCTGACGGCACTGGTGACAGGCACACTGGAGGCCGTCAGCGGCCATCTCGCGGCCAGCGTGCACGGCATTCTGGAACACCGCTTCCCGCAACCCATGCCGATCATCGACACCTTGCTCGCCGGTTTGCTGCCGGACGAACCGCCCGCCGCGGTTGCCGACGCGGTTGCCACCGAGGTTGCCACTGAAGCGGCGTCCCCTAGCCTCGGTTCCGATGCCGCGGAAGCCATTGACGCCAGCGTCCCGACGACGTCAGCCGCTTCCGCTGAAGAGAAGACGGCGCCCATCGATCCGCCCCCGGTAGCGGAGCCGAGTCCTTCCATCGTGGCGCCAGTCCCGGCCCCCGCGCCCATCAGGCCCGTATCCCGGACCACCGAGGACGACCTGGATAGCCAGCTTTTACCGATTTTTCTCGAAGAAGCCACCACGCTACTACCTCAGATCGGCGCGGCGCTGCGCACCTGGCGCGGCGACCCGGGCGACGCCCAATCACATGACGCGCTGAAGCGCAGCCTGCACACTCTGAAAGGCTCGGCGCGCATGGCCGGCGCCATGACCCTCGGTGAGGACGTGCACGCCCTGGAAAGCGAAATCATCGACCTGGGCAACAACAGCCCCGACGCCTCGCTGCTCGACTCACTGGAAGCCGCCTACGATCACATCGCCGACAAGGTTGAGCGCTACAAGGGTGGCACCGCGTCGACGCCCACCCCGGCGGAGCCGCCGGCACAGGACGAGGCCCAGCCCACGGTGGCCGCGGCACCCGCGCCCACGCGACCGGAGCAGGACGCCATCGCGCGCATGGACGACGAACTGCGCCTGCGCCAAAGCCTGCGGCAGAAATCCGACATTCTGGACACGCTGCTCAACGAGGCTGGCGAAGTTTCCATCGCCCGCGCGCGCATTGAAAACGTGCTCGCCGGCTACAAGCAGACCGCACAGGAACTTTCCTCCAACGTCGACCGCCTGCGTTCGCAACTGCGGGAAATGGAAATCCAGGCGGAGACCCAGATGCGTTCGCGCCTCTCGCAAATGGAGGATGAATCCCAGTTCGACCCCCTGGAATTCGACCGTTTCTCGCGCCTGCAGGAACTGACCCGTCTACTGGCGGAAAGCGTGAACGACGTATCCACAGTGCAGGACAACCTGCTGTCCGGCCTGACCGAGGCGGATAGCGCCTTGATCCAGCAGTCGCGCATGACCCGCACCCTGCAACAACAGCTTATGCACATCCGCATGGTGCCCATGAACAACCTGGCCGAGCGACTGCACCGCGTCGCGCGCCAGGCAGCCAAGGAAACCGGACGTCGCGCGCAACTGGAAATCGACGGTGGTCAGACCGAGATCGACCGCACGGTGCTGGAGAAGATCGCCGCGCCATTAGAGCACCTGATTCGTAATGCCGTCGCGCATGGCATCGAAGACCCGCTAGTACGCGCCGCCGCCGGCAAGCCGGAGTATGGCGAAGTACACCTGACGGCCCGCCAGGAAGGTAATGAAATCGTGCTCGATCTGAGCGACGATGGCGTCGGCATCAACCATGCCGCCGTGCGCGCGCGCGCGGTGAGCCACGGTTGGCTGGCGGCGGATGCCGAAGCCAGCGACGAACAACTGGAAGCGCTGCTGTTCCGCTCCGGCTTCACCACGGCTGAAGAAGTTACCGAACTGGCCGGACGCGGCGTCGGCCTCGACGTGGTGCGCAGTGAAATCGCCGGTATCGGCGGCCGCGTGCGTCTGGTGACCAGCCCCGGAGTGGGCGCGCAATTCACCATTCATCTGCCCCTCACCCTGGCGCTCTCTCAAGTCGTACTGACGCGCGCGGGTGGCGTCACCTACGCGCTACCCGCCAACATCATCGCCCTGGTGCGTGAAGTCCGCCCCGAACAGATGGCCGCCCTGCACGAAGCCGGCGAAGTCACGCTGGGCGACGAGGTGTTCCCCCTGCGCACCCTGGCCGAACTGGTGGGGCGCAGCGCGCAAGCCGGCGAGGGTCGTTACCGCACCATCCTGCTGTTGCGTTCCGGCGAGCAACGCCTGGCGATCCGGGTCGACGCCCTGGAAGGCAACTTCGAAGCCGTGGTGAAAAACATCGGCCCGCAACTGGCGCGTATCGCCGGCGTCAGTGGCGCTACCGTGCTCGGCGACGGCCGCGTCGCCCTGATCATCAACCCGTTCCAATTGGCGGAACGGGCACCCCATGTCGGAATCGAGATCGAGGAAGAGGAAAAGACGCTGGCCCCTCTGGTCCTGGTGGTCGACGATTCCCTCACGGTACGCAAAATCACCAGCCGATTCCTGGAACGCGAAGGTTTCCGCGTCGCCACCGCGCGCGACGGCGTGGAAGCTCTGGAAGCGCTGGAAGACGAAATGCCCGCCATCATGCTGCTGGATATCGAGATGCCGCGCATGGACGGCTTTGAAGTGGCGCGCCATGTCCGCGCCAGCGGCCTGACGCGCCATTTGCCCATCATCATGATCACCTCGCGCACGGCGGATAAGCATCGCAGCCACGCCCAGGAACTCGGGGTGAATGCTTATATGGGCAAGCCCTACCAGGAAGAAGAATTGCTCGAAGAAATCAATCGACTGGTCGGTCTTGCCGTAGCCGGTTGAAACAAGACGGCTGGCGGGGGCAGCACCCCGCCAAGCCCGAGTGGAAAACAAGTCGCCTCGCGCGATCAATAAAATGGATGACCATTATGTCCAAGCAGCGCACTACCCGCCTGGCGTTAGCCATGGCGATCACCCTGTCCAGCGGTGCCACCCTGGCCACGTCTCCCGCCACCTCGCATACCCCGGAGGAATACGAATCACGCATACAAAAAGCGATGATCGACTCGAAAACGCTCGCGGCCTCGGCTCATGCAGGCAAGCGCGCGGCCTTCCTGTGTCTTTACTGTCACGGCGAGGACGGTAGCAGCGTCCAGGAAAACATCCCCAACCTGGCCGGCCAGAACCCGGTCTATCTACTCACCCAGATCGAGAAATTCGGCGACGGCCGCCGCAGCAACGAGTTCATGTCCGGCCTGATCAAATCACTCAAGGTCGAGGATCGCGTCAGCATCGCGGTGTACTACTCCACCATGCGCCCCAACACCCCCGCCGCGACCGACGCCAATCTGATCGAGCATGGAAAGAAACGCTATCAGGCCACCTGCATCGGCTGCCACGGCCCCAAAGCCAACGGCACCAAGGCGATCGCCCGCCTAGCGGGGCAGCGCGTCTCCTACCTTACCGAAGCTCTCGCCAACTACCGCGCCAGCAAGAGCCCGCGCACCGACCCGGTGATGACCACGGTCGCGCGCAACCTGGCCCCCGAGGACATCCCGGCTATCGCCGCTTATCTCTCCACGCTGAAGTAGCGCAAGTAGCGCCGCCCTCAACGGGCGGCGCGTTTGTGTTTGATGTACTCGATGATGCCCGGCAGGATCGAGAGCAGGATGATCAGGAGAATGACGGCGGTGAGGTTGTTCTTCACGATCGGCAGGTTGCCGAAGAAGTAACCGGCGGGCACCAGCAAGCCCACCCAGAGCAGCGCCCCCAGCACGGAAAAGCCCAGAAAGCGCGGATAGGTCAGGCGGCCGATGCCGCATACGAAGGGCACGAAGGTACGTACCACCGGCACGAAGCGGGCGATGATGATCGCCTTCGGGCCATGTTTTTCCATGAAGGCGTGGGTGCGATCCAGATTCTCCTGTTTCAGCCAGCGGCTGCCCTCGAACTGAAACACCTTCGGCCCGAGAAAACGTCCGATCCCGTAGTTCACGTTATCGCCGCAGAGCGCCGCCACAACCAGGGTAGCGGCCACCATCACCGGATCCATACCCCCTGTCGCCGCCACGGCCCCCGCCACGAACAGCAGGGAATCGCCGGGCAGAAACGGCGTCACCACGAAGCCGGTTTCCATGAACACGATGGCGAACAGGATGGCGTAAACCCAGACGCCATAGTTTTGCACCAGCAGGGCGAGGTGTTTGTCCAGATGCAGGACGATGTCGATGAAGTAGGTGATCAGTTCCATGCTGTGATTTGTTTCCCTATCCATTCATGGCCGGATGGCCTTCCCGATCATCCGACAAGGCGCCCTCGAAAGAGGCCCGCGCGCGGGCTACTCAGCCTATCAGGGGCGCACGCTCATCCGGTAAACCTTGCCTTCCATCATTCCCGGCACCCAGAGCTTGCCCTGGTCGTCGAGGAAGATGTCGGCGGGACCGGCAAGCGGAATTTTTTCGTTGGCGACGCTGATCTGACCGGTACGGGTATCCAGCACTTGCAGCAGACCGGCCGGCTCGAACTTCACCCAGTTGGAAATCAACCAGCGATTGGCGCCCAGGCTCACCACACCATCAAAGTAGCCGGCGGGTACAGGCTCCCAGGTTTTCTCCAACTTCGCCGTAAAACCGTCGAGCAGATAGGTCTTCACCTTGCCGTTGGCCTGATTGTCGCTGCCCCACTCCACCACGATCAGACGGCTGCCCAGCTTCTTGAGGCCATTGGGACCGGTCGGCGGGCTATCGAATTTTATTTCGCCGTAGCTGTGGCCGGGCAGGTCAATCACGAACACACGGCCGAGATCGGTACTGGAGAGCAGCAGGCGGCGGTTGTCGTAGCGGGCGAAGGCGTTGAGAAATTTGGCGCCGCTGGCGGCCAGATCAAGCTCGAAAACCAGCTTGCCGTCGCGTTGCCGGAAACCGAGCACACGGTCTATGTCAGCGACATAGAGCACGCCATTCACCGCCACCATGCCCTTGGGAGCGTCGAGCTTGTCCGCCCACCGCAGCGCCTTGATATTGCCCTGGCGGTCGAGCTTCGAGATGAAGCCATCGCCATCTTTCGCGAGCGGCTCCAGTTTGATGCCGAGGTTGGAGACGAACACATCGTCGCCGCTGACGACGACGCTCTCGGGCGAGGAAAAACCGGAGATGGTTTTCTCGACGCTGACCGTGGCGGCCTGGAGGGGGAAAGACAGCGCCGCGAACAGGATGGCGGACAGCAAGCGCATGGGAGAACTCCTGAAAACGCAGGCTGGAAGCCCGCGCTACAAAAAATCCGGCAAGGGCCGGCGCATCATTTCAGACCACCGCGCCGGATTCCGTCTTGACTGGCTTGATGAAGTCTTCACGCGACACCCCCAGCCACATGACGACGGGGCTGGCGACCAGCACCGAGGAGTAGGTGCCGACGACGATGCCGATGGTCAAAGCCAGCGCGAATCCATAGAGCACCTCGCCGCCCAGAAACAGCATGGCCAGCACCATCAGCTGCGTGCTGCCGCTGGTGATGATGGTGCGTGACAAGGTCGCGGTCTTGGCGTTGTCCATGATCGCGGCGACGTCATTGGAACGGGTCTTCTTGAAGTTTTCCCGAATCCGGTCGAACACCACCACGGTATCGTTCACCGAGTAACCCATGATCGCCAGCACGGCCGCCAGCACGGTGAGCGAGAACTCCCACTGGAACAGGGAGAAGGCGCCCAGCACGATGAAGATGTCATGCGCGGTGGCGAAGATGGCGCCCACGGCGAAACGCCATTCGAAGCGCAGCGCCAGATAAAGCATGATACCGATGGAGACGACCAGCAGTCCCAGGGCGCCATCCTCGAACAGTTCCTTGCCCACCTGCGGGCCGACGAATTCGACGCGCTTCAACAACACAGTGGCATCGGCCTGCTTGAGCACCACCATGATCTTTTCCGACAACTGCGCGGAGGTGACGCCGGCCTTGACCGGCAGACGCACCAGCACGTCGCGCGAGGTGCCGAAGTTCTGCACGGAAACATCGGGGTAGCCAGCCTTCGCCAGTTGTTCCCGGATCCCGGCGACGTTGGCGGGCTGCGGATAGCTCACCTCCATCACCGTGCCGCCGGTGAAATCCACACCGAGATTGAGGCCCTTGGTGGCGAGCAGGGCGATGGAGGCGACGATGAACAATACCGACACGTAGATCGTGCTGCGCGCATAGCGCATGAACGGGATGTCGCGTTTCAGATGGAAGAGTTCCATGTCTATGCCTATCAGATAGAGACTTTGGTCAGTCGCTTAACGCGACCGAAGGTCAGGTTGACCATTGCGCGGGACACCGTCACCGCGCTGAACATCGAGGTCAGGATACCGAGGCAAAGCGTCACCGCGAAGCCCCGCACCGGGCCGGAACCCAGCCAGAACAAGGCGACCCCGGCGATCAGGGTGGTGACGTTGGAGTCCAGGATGGTGTCCCAGGCGCGGTCATAACCGGCGGCGATCGCCGCCTGCGGCGAATTGCCCAGGCGGAGTTCCTCGCGAATCCGCTCGGCGATGATCACGTTGGCGTCGATCGCCATGCCCAGGGTCAGGGCGACACCAGCGATGCCGGGCAGGGTCAGGGTCGCCTGCATCATCGACAGCAAGGCCACCAGCAGGAACAGATTGGTCGCCAGGGCCAGCACGGAAACCACGCCAAACAACTGGTAGTAAACGATCATGAACACGGAGACCAGCGCGAAGCCGATCAGCGTCGAGTTCACGCCGCGTTCGATGTTGTCGGCGCCCAGCGAGGGGCCGACGGTGCGTTCCTCGACGATTTCCATCGGCGCCGCCAGGGCGCCTGCGCGCAGCAGCAGGGAGACGTCGGACGCTTCCTGGGGCGAGTCCATGCCGGTGATCTGCACCCGGCCGCCGCCGATTTCCTCGCGTATCACCGGCGCGGTGACCACTTCTGTTTTGCCCTTCTCGATCAGCAGGATGGCCATGCGCTTGCCCACGTTCTCGCGGGTGACGTTCTTGAACAAGCGGGCGCCGCGGCCGTCGAGGTTGACATGCACGGCGGCCTGGGAAGTTTGGTTGTCGAAGCCGGGTTGCGCGTCGGTAATGTAGTCACCAGTCAGCACCACGGTCTTTTTCACCAGCACCGGGCGGCCATCACGCTCGTAATAAAGCTCGGTTCCGAACGGCACCTGGCCGGTGGTGGCGGCCTGAACGGTGGCGGCATCCTGCATGCGCTCCTCGTCCACCATGCGAATTTCCAGGGTGGCGGTGCGGCCGAGGATTTCCTTCGCCTTGGCGGTGTCCTGCACGCCCGGCAGTTGCACCACGACGCGGTCGATGCCCTGTTGCTGAATCACCGGCTCGGCGACGCCAAGTTCGTTGACCCGGTTGCGCAGGGTGGTGAGGTTCTGTTGCAGCGCGTATTCCTGGGTCTTCACCTGCGCCTGTTTCTTCAGGCCGCCGGTGAGCACGAATTCACCACCGCTTTCGCTATCGACCAGTTGCAACTCGGAGTAGGCCGTCTCGATCACCTTGCGCGCGGCGTCGCGCTGCACGGCGTCACGGAACTTGATGGCCACCTGATCCCCCTCGCGGCCGATGCCGGTGTAGCGCACCTTGTTCTCGCGCAACAGGGTACGAATGTCGCCCTGATAGCGCTCCGCCGCCTTCTCCAGCGCCTTGGGCATATCCACCTGCAACAGGAAGTGCACGCCGCCACGCAGGTCCAGGCCCATGTTCATCGGCTTGGCGCCCAGCGCGGACAGCCAATGCGGCGAAGCGGGCAGGAGATTGAGCGCCACCGTATAGCCGGGCCCGAGCGCCGCTTGCAAGGCATCCTTGGCCTTGATCTGCACATCGGTGCTGGCAAAGCGCGCTTTCACGCTGTGTTCGTCCAGCGCCACCCCGGTGCTGGCGATACCCGCCGCCGTCAGTGAACTCTCCACCCGTTGCAGCAGGCCGGTATCCACCTTCTCGGTGGTGCGCACCGGAAGCACCTGCACGGCCGGTACCTCGCCGAAGAAGTTGGGCAGGGTGTAGATAAACGAAACCAGCAGCGCTGCGCCGATGACGAGGTATTTCCAGAGAGGATAGCGGTTCATTTTCTTCGTGGGGCGTTAGGCGTGAGGGAGTGAGGCGTCTGGCGCGAAGCGCGGCGGGGGTCCGCCTCGCGCCTCATGCCTGACGCCTCAGATGTCTTTGATCGTTCCCTTGGGCAGCACGGTCTGCACGCCGCCGCGCTGGAAGTGGGATTCCACGCCGCCACCGATGTCCAGGGTGATGTATTGCTCGGAAACCTTCACCACGCGGCCGACCTGGCCACCGGCGGTGATGACCTCGTCGCCCTTGGCGATGCCTTCCTGCATCTTCTTCTGATCCTTGGTGCGCTTCATCTGCGGGCGAATGATCATGAAGTAGAACAACGCGAACAACACGACCAGGGGCAGGAAGCTCATGATCGGATCGGGTTGCGCGGGATCGGCGGCGTAAGCGGGGGAAATCAGCATGATGGGGAACGAGTAGGTTGGGAAAAACCGGCGCATTCTAACAGCCCCGTGTGACAAGCTCTTGTACCTGAAACACTTTGATACGTTCCCGCCTCGAAGGAGGTGCCACGAGACATCAGGCGATGCCCACATCCACGGCAAAGACATCGGCCATTTCCGCGCCGGTGGCGGCCACGCCCTCAGCGGTGGCGGCGGCGGTGGCGACAAAATCATCCAGCCCGTTCTCCGGCCCGACCACGGCCAGGTTGTCCAGCCAGAAACGCGCGCCGCGCACCCGCGCCCAGGGGATGTACAAACCCAGGGTCAGGACAATCAACAACAAGTTGGAGACATACAGGACGATCAGGCCGCGCGCCGTGTGGCGGCCGGCAAAACGCAGTTTGCCTAAGCGCGTACCGAGGAACATCAGACGGGCGACCCGCGCCTTGACGTAACCCGCGACGATGGGCAGGACGGCATAAAACAACAGCAGGCCCAGACCTATCGTTCCGAGCAGTTCCGCCATCCCGACCGGGCCCTCATGGCCGAGGCTGATCAAGATGACGCCCCCGGCCACAATGAAGACCAGGGGAGCCAGCATGATCAGGGAGGCTTTCATGAAAATTCCGAAATACGATCTGCCCCGGCCCAGGAAGTTGGCTCGGGTCGCGCCGAAGGCATGGTTGCCGGCGATGAACGCGGTCTTGCGATAGAGCAGATAAGGCAGCAACAAACCCAGACTGAGCAACATCAGCAATCCCCAGCCGACAAAGATGCGGAAAGCCTCGCCGAGATCGCCCTTGAAATCGAAACGCACATCACGATAGCGGCTGTTGCGGGCGTTGAATTGCAGCGAACGCAGCACGATCCAGGGGGTGGCGAAGAAAAACAGGACCAGCAGCGCCGACGCCAACCAGGGCATGTTTTTCTGCGCCAGCGCATAGAGGGCAAACAGTCCGAAGGCGATCAGCCGTCCCTTCAGGATGGCAATGGGGTCGGCCAGATAATCGAAATTGTGGCCGTCGAGCAGTGTGTGGTTATTGAAATAGCGCTTGCGCCGCACCTTCGCCCAGGCGGAATAAACGCCCAGGGTCAGCACACTCAAGGCCAGATTGACGATCCAGATACGGAAATACTCACCTCCGCTGCCGGTGAATTGAAACGGATAGACGCGACTTCCCTCGGCCATGGGCTTCCCTTATTGATTTTTGGTTTGCAACTGGCGGCCATCCTATGGCCCCGTCGCAGGGAAATCATCCCACCGGTGTTTTCCCCCGCCGCGCCTGGAATTGCGCCGTCCATTCGTCAAACCGCCCCTGCTCCAGCGCCTCGCGCATGCGGGCGGTGAAGTCCTGGTAGAAGTGCAGGTTGTGAATGGAGTTGAGGCGCGAGCCGAGCATCTCGCCGGACCGTTGCAGGTGATGCAGATAGGCGCGGCTGTAGTGCTGGCAGGTGTAGCAGCCGCATTCCGGGTCGATCGGGCCGGTGTCGGCCTTGAAGCGGGCGTTCTTGATGCGGATATCGCCGGACCAGGTAAACAGCAGCCCGTGGCGCGCGTTGCGGGTGGGCATGACGCAATCGAACATGTCGATGCCGTGCCGCACCGCGTGCACGATGTCCTCCGGCGTGCCGACGCCCATCAGGTAACGCGGCTTGTCCTCCGGCAGGCGGTGGCCCATGTGTTCGAGGATGCGCTCCATGTCCTCCTTCGGCTCGCCCACGGAAAGGCCGCCCAGGGCATAGCCGTCGAAGCCGATCTCGTTCAGGCGTTCCAGGGAGCGCTCGCGCAGGTCTTCGTACATGCCGCCCTGGACGATGGCGAATAAAGCATTTGGATTGCCTTCATGCGCCAGCTTCGAACGCTCCGCCCAGCGCAAGGAAAGCTCCATCGATACCTTTGCCGTTTCCCAGTCGGCCGGGTAAGGCGTGCACTCGTCGAAGATCATGACGATGTCCGAATTCAGCACCTTCTGGATCTGCATGCTCTTCTCGGGCGAGAGCATCAGGCGCTGGCCATCCAGGGGCGAGGCGAATTTCACGCCCTGCTCGGTAATCTTGCGCAGGTGGGTGAGGCTCCACACCTGAAAACCGCCGGAGTCGGTGAGGATCGGCCCATTCCAGGACATGAAGCCGTGCAGGCCGCCGTGCGCGGCGATGACCTCCGTGCCGGGGCGCAACCAGAGATGGAAGGTGTTGCCGAGCACGATCTGGGCGCCCAGATCGATGAGTTCATGGGGAGACACCCCCTTGACCGTGCCGACGGTGCCGACCGGCATGAATACCGGGGTCTGAATGGTGCCGTGAGCGGTTTCCAGCACGCCACGACGTGCGTGGCCTGCGCGATGGGTGACAGAAAAACGCATGGGGTCGATTCGCTGAAAGGCGGGATGAAAGGCGCGATTGGCTACGCGGCTTGGGGGCGCCATTCTAATGGCGGCGGGGGCGGCGCCAAGCATGGCGGACAAATACACAGGTTCGACTGCCGCGCCGGTGCCGCGAATCTGATTGCGGAACCGCGGCCGCCGCATCCAGTCGCACTTTGTTTTTTCACCGTATTGGAGAGCCTGATGTTGGAAACCTTCCTAGAGCACCTCGGTAGTGAGCGCGCGCGCGTCTTGTCGCAGGTCTATCAATCCGCGCTGCACATCGTCGTCATTCTGGTGCTGGCCTGGGTGCTGCTGCATCTATCCAACAAGGGCATTCGCATGTTGCGCATCTATCTCTCGGAGCAGGCGGGGGACAACATGGAGGAGGTCAAGCGCATCGCCACTCTGGGCCGGGTATTCCGCTACATCGCCTCGGTGGTGATCCTCCTGGTGACGGGCATGGTGATACTGAGCGAACTGGGCATCTCCATCGCTCCCATCCTGGCCACGGCGGGCGTTCTCGGCATCGCCGTGGGCTTTGGCGCGCAGAGCCTGATCAAGGACTACTTCAACGGCTTTTTCATGCTGCTGGAAAACCAAGTGCGCCAGGGTGACGTGGTGGAAGTGGCGGGCAAGAGCGGACTGGTGGAGGAAGTCACCCTGCGCTACATCAAGATGCGCAACTACGAGGGCCAGGTGCACTACATCCCCAACGGCTGCGTCACCACCGTCACCAACATGAGCCGGGACTATTCCTACTCGGTGATCGACATCGGCGTGGCCTACCGGGAAAACACGGACGAGGTCATGAAACTGATGCATCAGGTGGGCGCGGAGATGCGCGCAGATGGAGTCTGGGGTGAAAAACTCCTGGAAGACATGGAAATGGCCGGAATGGACCAGTGGGCGGACTCCGCCGTGATCCTGCGCTGCCGCTTCAAAGTGAAGCCTCTGGAACAATGGGGGGTGCGCCGCGAGTACCTGCATCGCCTCAAGCGGGTATTCGACCAACACGGCGTGGAAATCCCCTTCCCCCACCTGACCTTGTACCCGGGCCAGGCCAAGGACGGCTCCACGCCGGCCCTGCACATCGTCGCGGAGAATAGCGCGGCGCAATGAGCGCCACATAGCCGCTGAAGACAAGTAGCGCCGGCGTCTCGCCGGCTTCGTCCTTCTGATCAGGCCCACGAAGCCGGCGAGACGCCACCGCTACAGGCTCGTCTCATGGACAATCCGGGGCGATTGATTCATGGAGCGGAAAGCATGCGGAATTGGAAAAGCGCTGCCGGTTTGTTGCTGTTGCTCGGCGCCGCCCTGGCGCGGGCGTCATGCCCGGCGGAACAGGCGAGAACCGTTCAGATCGGCGCGCAGCGCTTCGCGGTGGAGGTTGCCGCCACCCCGACCTCGCGGGAACGTGGCCTGTCCGGGCACGAGGGCCTGGCGCCCGACAGCGGCATGTGGTTTGTCTTGCCGGAAGCCGGCAAGATCGGCTTCTGGATGCGCGGCATGCGCTTTCCCATCGACCTGATCTGGGTCGGCCCGAAACAACGCGTCGTGGGCGTGGCGACCTTGCCGGTTTGCCGCGACGCCCCCTGCCCCATCACCTATCCCGCCGCGCCCGCCGCCTATGTGCTGGAGATCGGCGCCGGTCGTTTTGCCGGCCGGACGGGAGACAAGGTGGAGTGGAACTGCCACCCATAGATTGGGCAAAAAAAAGCGCGGCGTGCGCACCACCCGGTTTCGGGTGATGGCACGCCGCGCTTCGACTTGCCGCGTCGAGCTACTTACCAGCTCTGGCGACCGCGCGGCTTCGGAGCGGCGCCGGAGGGACGATGGTCGTCGGTGCGAGGACCGCTCTTGAAAGCCGGACGCGCATCGGACTTGTTGCCCCAATAACCGCCTTCCTTGGCGGGAGCGTGGCCTTCCGGCTTGGCCCAGGTGTTGCCGTTCTTCTCCGGCCGATTCCAGGTATTGCCCTCGCGCGCGGGACGACCATTGCCGGCGCCATAGTTGGCGGAATTGCCGCGATTGTCGTCATCGTGACGCGGTGCCTGAGCCTCACGCTGGGGGTAACCCTGGCCCTGAGACTCGCCGCGCGGTTTATCAGCCCACTTCTTCTCGGCCCAGGGACGATCACCCGCGGGCTTGTCGCCAAACTTCCGCTCACCCCAGGGCTTCTGGCCATAACCGCTATTGCCGGCGCCGCTGTTGCCTGAGCCGCCGTTGCCTGCGCCGCTATTGCCATAACCCGCGCTCTTGCCATAGCTGCTCTTGCCGTAGCCGCCGCTCTTGCCGCCACGCGATTTGTCGAAGCCACCACGCTCGGTGCGCGGGGTCGGCTCCAGGCCGGGGATCACGTCGACGCGCACGCTCTCGCCGATGTAACGCTCGATCTCGCGCACCAGATGGCGTTCCTTGCCGTGCACCATGGTGATGGCGATGCCGGAACGGCCGGCGCGGCCGGTACGGCCGATGCGGTGCACATAATCTTCGGCCTGACGCGGCGCGTCGAAGTTGATGACGTGGCTGATGCCGGCGACGTCGATACCACGCGCGGCCACGTCGGTGGCCACCAGAAAGCGGGTCTGGCCGTCACGCAAGCGTTGCAGGGTACGGTTGCGCTTGTGCTGCGGCATGTCGCCATGCAGGGCGGCGGCGGAATGGCCCTGCTCCAGCAGGGTTTCCGAGAGTTCCTCGGCGCTGCGTTTGGTGGCGGTGAAAATCAGCGCCTGGGTCAGGTCGACATCGCGCAGCAGCACGTCGAGGAGACGATGCTTGTGGCCGATGTCGTCGGAAAACAGGATGCGCTGGTCGATGTTGGCCTTTTGCGATTCCTGGGTCGCCACTTGAATCCGCAACGGGTTGTTGGTCATCTCGGCGGCGATCTTGCCCACCATGCCATCCAGGGTGGCGGAGAACAGCAGCGTCTGGCGGCTTTCCGGCGTGCGCGAAACGATGTGCTCGATATCCTCGATGAAGCCCATATCCAGCATGCGGTCGGCCTCGTCCAGCACCAGCACTTCCAGGCGCGAGAAATCGAGACGGCCGCGCTCCAGATGGTCAATCAGGCGGCCGGGAGTGGCGATCATCACTTCCGGGTTCACCTTGAGCGCCTGGAACTGCGGCCCGAACGGCGCGCCGCCGACCAGACAGACGGTGCGCAGCTTGCGCATGCCGGCGCCGTAGATCATGGCCTGCTTCTGTACTTGCAGCGCAAGTTCACGCGTGGGACAAAGCACCAGCAGGCGCGGACCACTGCCGGGAAGGGTCGAGGGCTCGGCCAGCTTGTGCAGGCTGGGCAGCAGGAAGGCTGCGGTCTTGCCGCTGCCGGTGTGGCTGGAAACCAGCAGATCGCGCCCTTCGATGGCGGCGGGCACGGCCTGGCGCTGCACCTCGGAGGGAACCGTGTAGCCGGTGGTTTCCAGGCATTTCAAAACGAGGGGGTTGAGGCCCAAAGTAGCAAAAGTCATACAAATCCTTTCAAAGCGTGCCCCTGCCCGCCATCATTTGGCGTGGGCAAAAGGCAACCGCGTCCGCCCTGGAGGGGGGGTAGGGACGCAAAAAACAGAAACGCTCGGGCCGGGATGACTTGTCTTCATCCAGTTCGACCACGTCGATTCTCGCGAAACATCGGCGCCAACCGGATGCCGCGAAGCCGAATCGACGGAAGCGAATTCCGTGAAAGGATCAGGTAAGGTCGGGGACGATGGGGCTGTGAAAACAGTCCCGTGGGCTTGAAATTCCGGCTTAGATACCGGGAAGCCAACTACTGCGTTACACAACGGCGCGCACTATACGCGATGCCATGCGCGGAAGCCATTGATTTTTCTATACTGATAGCCACCATTCGTACCGCTCGGACTCAAGAACGCGATATGACCGCCCCCCTTTCCCTGCTCCTGTTCGGCTTCATCGCCATCCTGGCGGCGATGATCTTTTTCGTCGCGCGCGCCATCCGCAAGGAATCGGCCGCGCGGAAGCGCCTGGCGAGCGAACTCGGTTTTCTACCCGTGGCCGACGCCAAAGAATTACAGACGCGCCTGGCGGCGCTGCGCGGCCGCCAACGCCCCGGCCTGCTGCAACTGACCCACGTATTCCGTCGTCAGGAAGCGATCGGCGCGCTCTGGCTATACAGCCTGCATCGCCGCAACTTCAACGAAGAAGGCGTGCGGCGCGGCAAGCGCCCGAGCAAATCTCATTACTCGCCTCTGGAGCTCAATGCCGTGGCGCTGGTCAACCCCGCCTGGAACTGGCCGCGTTGCGTCGCCACCCCCCGCCTCATTGGACAGGGAAGACTGGCCACCTTCGCCAACCGCATGGCTGACACCCTGGTGGAAGCCAACGCCCGGCGCCTGGAATTCCCCCACATTTCCGACCTGGATGAGTTCTATTTCGTCGCCAGCTACGGCAAGACGCCCGATTTGCCCGAGGCCTTTCTCCACGCCCTGGCCACCGCGCCCGGCCTGATCCTGCATCTCGGCGGCGACACCCTCACGCTGTCCTGGGCCAATGCCCAGACGCAACCGCCCGACAACGCCCGCATGCGAAAACTGGTCGAACTGACGCGGCAGTTGGCGAATACGCTGGACGCCGCATAGCTGACAGACTGCCAGTGTCAGTCATGTGTGAAACGCGAGGACACAAACGTCCCCCAAGCGGACGAAGGGTGTGGTGAGCGCGGCGAACCGCGCCAGGCAATGCGCCCGTACTTGATGCGGTTCGCCGCGCTCACCGCATCCCACAAACAATCCAGCCGATTTATGACGACAGGCTGCTACCCCGGCTGCTTCTCGATCAACATCGCATCGCCGTAGCTGAAGAAGCGATAGCGCTGGTCAACGGCGTGCGCGTAGGCGCGCAACAACAGATCCATTCCACCGAAGGCGGAAACCAGCATCAGCAGGGTAGAGCGTGGCAAATGGAAGTTGGTAACCAGGCGATCCACCACGTTGAAGCGATAACCGGGGGTAATGAACAGATCGGTTTCACCGCTCCCCGCGCGCAGAACCCCGTCGCGCGCGGCGGATTCCAGGGCGCGCAGGCTGGTGGTGCCGACCGCGCCGACCCGCCCGCCGGCCGCGCGCGCCGCCGCCACGGCCGCCACGGTCGCCTCGGGAATGGCATAGCGTTCGCTGTGCATCTGGTGATCCGCCAGATCATCCGCGCGCACCGGCTGAAACGTGCCGGCGCCGACGTGCAGGGTCACGAAGGCGCTGTTCACCCCCACCTCGCGCAGACGTTCCAGCATCGCCTCGTCGAAATGCAGGCCGGCGGTCGGCGCCGCGACGGCGCCGGGATCGCGCGCATACACGGTCTGATAACGTTCATCGTCGTCGGCTTCCGCCGGCCGGTGCAGATACGGCGGCAGCGGAATCTCGCCGTAGTGCTCCAGCCATTCCAGCACGGTGCGCGCGGGGTCGAACGCCAAACGGAACAACTCCCCCTCGCGCCCCAGCACCAAAGCCTGGATGGACCCGGCGAACAGCAACACGCTGCCGGTCTTGGGCGACTTGCTGGCGCGCAGGAACATCAGGACTTCATGGTCGCTGACGATGCGCTCCACCAACGCCTCCACCTTGCCGCCGCTGTCTTTCTGACCATGCAGGCGCGCCTTGATGACGCGGGTATCGTTGAACACCAGCAGATCGCCGGGACCGAAAAAGGAGGGCAGTTCGTTGAACAGCCTGTCCGTGAAACGCGCGTTCGCGCCATCCACATGCAAAAGACGGCTGGCGCCACGTTCGGCCAGAGGATGCCGGGCGATCAGTTCGTCCGGCAGGGAGTAATCGAAGTCTATGGTTTTCATGAGGGCGCGGATTATACGGGTGGTTTTTCCATTGCCCGTCTCGCGCTGTATCGGCCATAATCGCCGCCCCACCCAGCCGGGATGGCGGAATCGGTAGACGCAGCGGATTCAAAATCCGCCGTTGGAAACAACGTGGGGGTTCGAGTCCCCCTCCCGGCACCAGACACACATCCCAAGCAGTCCGAAAACGACCGACAAGCCCACCTACATTAGGCTTCCGGTCTTTTTTTGGTGCTGTGCGCGTTAGCCAGTGACGCGGGCAGGCGAGGTTTCCCTTTTTTCCCAAAGGGGGAACAAGGAGCCGACCGCGTGCTTTGCGGCGGCAACATCCACAGGCACTACAACAAATCGAAATGGGCACAGGGCAGCCGGTCAATCTCAACCACCTCGAATCCCACCTCTGGGAATCCGCCAACATCCTGCGCGGCCCGGTGGATGCGGCCGACTTCAAGACCTACATCTTTCCGTTGCTGTTCTTCAAACGCATCTGCGATGTCTGGGACGAGGAGTACGACGACATCGTCGACGAGACCGGCGACGAAGCACTGGCGTGGTTTCCCGAGTCGCACCGCTCCAGATTCCGGAGGATTGCCACTGGAACGACGTGCGCGCCGTGGCCAGCAACGTCGGCAGCGCTCTCCAGCGCGCCATGCGCGAGATCGAGAAGGCCAACCCGGACACCCTCTATGGCGTGTTCGGCGATGCCCAGTGGAGCAACAAGGACCGGCTTTCCGATGCCCTGCTGAAGGACTTGATCGAACACTCCTCGCGCCTGTCCTTCGGCAACCAGAACATCAACTCCGACCTGCTGGGCGACGCCTACGAATACCTGATCAAGAAGTTCGCCGACGCCACCAACAAGAAGGCCGGCGAGTTCTATACCCCGCGCAGCGTGGTGCGGCTGATGGCCGAGATGCTCGACCCCCGCGAAGGCGAAACCATCTACGACCCCGCCTGCGGCACCGGCGGCATGCTGCTGGCCGCCGTCCAGCATGTGAAGGACAAACACGGCGACGTGAAGCGGCTATGGGGCAAGCTGTTCGGCCAGGAGAAGAACCTCACCACCTCGTCCATCGCCCGCATGAACCTGTTCCTGCACGGCATCGAGGACTTCCAGATTGTGCGTGGCGACACCCTGCGCAACCCGGCCTTCTTCGAGGTCGACCGCCTCGCCCAGTTCGACTGCGTCATCGCCAACCCCCCGTTCTCTCTGGAGAAATGGGGTGAGGAGATGTGGATCAACGACCCCTTCGGCCGCAACTTCGCCGGCCTGCCGCCTTCCAGTTCCGGCGACTTCGCCTGGGTGCAGCACATGGTCAAGTCCATGGCCGATGTCAGCGGACGCATGGCCGTGGTGCTACCCCAGGGCGCCCTGTTCCGCAAAGGCGCCGAGGGTTCGATTCGCCAAAAATTGCTGGAAATGGATCTGGTCGAAGCGGTCATCGGCCTGGCGCCCAACCTGTTTTACGGCACCGGCCTGGCCGCCTGCATTCTGGTGCTGCGCAAGAAGAAACCGGCGCTACGCCGCCACAAGGTCATGATCGCCGACGCCTCGCGCCTATTCCGCCGTGGCCGGGCGCAGAACTACCTGGAACCGGAACACGCGCTGGAAATCCAGGGCTGGTTCGAGAAGTTCGAGGATGTGCCGGATGCTGTGCGCATCGTCAGCCTCGAAGAGATCAAGGCCGAGGACTGGACCCTCAACATCTCCCGCTACGTGCTGCCGCCCTTGCGGGAAGACATCCCGCCGCTGCCCGAGGCCATCGCCGCCTTCAAGGAGGCGCTGACTCGTTGCCGGGAAGCCGAGGATCGGCTGGCCAAGGTCATGGTTGCGGGAGGGTGGCTGCAATGAGCCATCCACGCAAACCCCGCATCACCCAACAAGAACTCGAAAGCTACCTCTGGGGTGCCGCCGTCCTGCTGCGCGGCCTCATCGACGCCGGCGACTACAAGCAGTTCATCTTTCCGCTGCTGTTCTTCAAGCGCGTTTCGGATATTTGGGAAGAGGAATACCAGGCCGCGCTGGCGGATTCCGATGGCGACCTCTCCTATGCCGAGTTCGCCGAGAACCACCGTTTCCAGATTCCCGAGGGCGCGCGCTGGAACGACGTGCGCCAGGTGCCGAAGAATGTCGGCATGGCGATCCAGACCGCCCTGCGCCAACTGGAAGTGGCCAACCCCGACCTGCTCGCCGGCATCTTCGGCGATGCGCCCTGGACCAACCGCGAGCGCCTGCCCGACGAAACCCTGAAGAACCTGATCGAGCACTTCTCCACTCAGACGCTCTCGGTGGCCAACGTGCCCGAGGACGAACTTGGCAACGCCTACGAATTCCTCATCAAGAAATTCGCCGACGATTCCGGCCACACCGCCGCCGAGTTCTACACCAACCGCACCGTCGTCCACCTGATGACACAACTGCTCGCCCCCCAGGCCGGCGAGTCGATCTACGATCCCACCTGCGGCACCGGCGGCATGCTCATCTCGGCGCTGGCCGAGGTGAAACGCGGCGGCGGCGAATACCGCACCCTCAAGCTCTACGGGCAGGAACGCAACCTCATCACCTCCGGCATCGCCCGCATGAACCTGTTCCTGCATGGTGTGGAGGACTTCCAGGTCATTCGTGGCGACACCCTGGCCGACCCCCGGCACATCGAAGGCGACCGCCTGCGGACGTTCGACGTGATCCTGGCCAACCCGCCGTATTCCATCAAACAGTGGGACCGCGCCGCCTGGGAAAAGGACAAATGGGGCCGCAACTTCCTCGGCACCCCGCCCCAGGGCCGCGCCGACTACGCCTTCCAGCAGCACCTCCTGGCCAGTCTCAGTGAGCAGGGGCGTTGTGCCGTTCTCTGGCCGCACGGCGTGCTGTTCCGTAACGAGGAGCAGACCATGCGCGCCAGGATGGTCGAGCTGGACTGGGTGGAAGCGGTGATCGGCCTCGGTCCCAACCTGTTCTACAACTCGCCGATGGAATCCTGTGTCGTCGTCTGCAACCGGCGCAAAGCGGCGGCGCGCCGTGGCAAGGTGCTGTTCATCGACGCGCTGAACGAAGTGACGCGGGAACGGGCCCAGAGCTTCCTCAAGCCCGAACACCAGCGGCGCATCCTGCAAGCGTTCCAGACTTTCGCCGCCGAACCGGGATTCGCCAGCATCGCCACCCTGGAGCAGATCGCCGGCAACAACACCAACCTCTCCATCCCGCTCTATGTCAAGAGAAGGCCCCCCTCTCCCCCCGGGAGAGGGGCTGGGGGTGAGGGAACCGCCGGGGCGGAGGGAGAACCGCCCGCCACCCTCGCCGCCACCTGGGAGAAATGGCAAAGTGACGGCCGCACCTTCTGGCGGCAGATGGATACCCTGGTGGAAACCCTGGATGGCCTCGATGCTGCGTCAGGACAACGGGAATAGCCGAAACGAACATTTAGACATTTACCTGATAGGTAAAGACAAATAGAATTCAAGGGCGATGTTTTGGACATTCATTTCAAAGACAAAAAACTTCGCGAGCTTTGCGAAAAGCGGGCCGTAGCCGAGAAAAAGCTGGGCGCAGCCAGCGCTCGCAAGCTGCGAACCCGGCTGGATGATCTGGAAGCGGCAACACGGGTAACGGACCTGACCGCAGGCAATCCTCATCCCCTGAAAGGAGATCGGCATGGACAGTTTGCTTTGGATCTCGCCGGTGGCTGGCGTCTGGTTTTCGCCCCCATGCACGACCCCTGCCCCGTGAAGGACGACCAATCCATCGACTGGTCGCGCGTAACCATCATCAGCATTGAATACATTGGTGACTACCATGACTGACTTGGCGGCCCCGTTCACGCCGGACTGGGTATCCCCCCCCGGCGACACCATTCTCGACATCATCGAAGAGCGCGGCTGGTCCCAGGCTGAGCTGGCCCAACGGCTCGGCTTCAGCCCAAAGCACATCAACCAGCTCATCAAGGGCAAGGTTCCCTTAAGTGAAGACGCAGCCCTGCGCCTGGAGCGGGTGCTGGGCAGCAGTGTCGGATTCTGGCTGGCGCGTGAGGCCCGCTATCGGGAACGCCTCGCCCGGCTGGAAGCCACGGAGAAATACGTCGGCTGGGTGGACTGGCTCACCTCCCTCCCCCTGCGCGAAATGATGGCCGCCGGAGCCATCGCCAAACGCCGGGTGGATGCCAAGACAAGGCTCGGACTGGTCGAAGACTGCCTGCGCTTTTTCGGCGTCGCCTCACCGGACGAATGGCGTGCCCATTACGGTGGCATGCAGGCATCGTTCCGCCGCAGCCGGGAAGAACAAAGCGACACCGGCGCCATTTCCGCCTGGCTGCGCATGGGAGAGCAAGTCGCGGAAAAACTGGACGGCCCGAAATACGACCGAGGCAGATTCGAAGAAGCCCTCCAGGAAATCCGCGCCCTGACGGTGCAGGCCCCCGAAGACTTCCAGCCCCGACTGCGCGAGCTGTTTCACAAGGCAGGCGTCGCCTTCGTCATTCTGCCCGCCATCCCCAAGGCCCATGTCAGTGGCGTCGCCCGCTGGCTCAACCCGCACCGCCCGCTGATCCAGCTATCCCTGTACGGCAAGACCAACGACAAATTCTGGTTCACCCTGTTCCATGAAGCGGCCCATGTGCTGCTTCATGCCAAAGAGAAAAGATCGGTCTTTCTGGACGACCCCAGCCGGCCCGCCCATCCCTCTGAGGAAGAGCGAGAAGCCAATGACTGGGCCGGAGATTTCCTGATACCACCGGGCTACGTGAATGCCCTGGCGAACCTCAACTCCAAGGCCAAGGTCCGGGCCTTTGCCCAGGAACTCGGCATACACCCCGGCATCGTGGTGGGACGGCTCCAGCATGACGGGTTGATCGACCCCTCATGGATGAACGACCTGCGCGACAGCTTCCGCTTCGTGGAGACCGCCTGACATGTCCCTCCCGCCCAGACCCGCAACAGGGCGCAATTGGGCGAAAGGTTGCAAGCTGAACATGCAACCTGAGCGCAGGAGCATGCAACCTTGGTAAGTAAAACCAGCCCCTCCCGGTCACCCAAGCCGTGGCGGATGGATGCCCTGGTGGAAACGCTTGATCGCCTGACCGAGGAGGAGCCGCAACCATGATGCGCACCGCCGAAGACCTGCTTCAGGAGCTTTCCGCTCTGGACGAATCCCATCGCATCGAGGCCAAGCAAGCCCGCCAGATAGATCGTTCCGTCATGGAAACGGTCTGCGCGTTTGCCACCGAACCCGGCCTGGGCGGCGGCTATCTGCTTCTGGGCGTGGCCCGCGATCCGCAAGACCTGTTCACCAACGCTTACAAGATCGAAGGCATCGACAACCCGGACAAGCTTCAGTCGGACCTCGCCAGCCAGTGCGCCAGCGTCTTCAATCGACCGATTCGTCCTCGCGTCTCGGTGGAAGAACTGAATGACAAGACGGTCATCGTCGTCTACGTCCCCGAGGCGGCGCCGACCGAGAAACCCATCTACCTCCAGAACCTGGGCCTGCCGCGCGGCGCTTACCGGCGCATCGGCCCCACGGACCAGGAGGGAACGGAAGACGATCTGGTTGCCCTCTATGCCGGCCACCAGGTCGATACCTTCGACGCCGCCCTGCTCCCCGATGCCGACATGGACGACATCGACCCCGCCGCCATCGACGACTACCGTCAGCAGCGCCGCGCCATCAATCCCGATGCGGAAGAACTCGCCTGGTCCAACGATGACCTGCTGCGCTCCCTGGGTTGCGCCAAGCGCGATAACGGCCAGTTCAAGCCCACGGTCGCCGGCATCGTACTGTTCGGAAGCGTCATGGCGCTGCGCCGTTGTTTCCCCATGATGCGCATCGACTACATCCGGGTGCCCGGCCGGCAATGGGTCGAGAACCCCGATCACCGCTTCGACACCCTGGAAATTCGCGCCCCGTTGTTCACCGCCATCCGTCGCGCCACCAACACCGTGCGCGACGAACTGATCCAGTCCTTCTCCCTCCCTGAAGGCGCATTGGCGCGGGAGGACGAACCCACCCTGCCGCTGCGGGTCATCCGCGAGGCCATCGTCAACGCCGTCATGCACCGCAGCTACCGCATCCACGGCGCCATCCAGATCATCCGCTACGCCAACCGTCTGGAAATCCGCAACCCCGGCCACTCCATCAAGGCGGAAGAACAACTGGGCGAACCCGGCTCGGAAACCCGCAACCCGCGCATCGCCGCCGTTCTGCACGAAGTGAACATCGCCGAGACCAAGGGCAGCGGCATCCGCGCCATGCGCGAACTGATGCTCGCCCACGACCTGCTGCCCCCCACCTTCGAATCCTCCCGCCGCCCCGACCAGTTTGTCGCCACCTTCCTGTTCCATCACTTCCTGGGGCCGGACGACCTGGCCTGGCTGCGTCAGCTCACCATTGAGCCCATCAGCGACGAGGAGTCCCGCGCCCTGGTCTTCGTCCGGGAACTGGGCGCCATCGACAACGCCGCCTATCGGGCCATCAACCGCACCGACACCCTGAACGCCTCCGGCCACCTGCGCCGCTTGCGCGACCTGGAACTCCTGGAAATGAAAGGCGCCGGTAGCCGCACCTACTATGTGCCCGGCACGGCATTCGTCTCGCAATCGCCGGTCATGCCCGACGCCGAACCGGAGCGGAATACGCACCACCACGCACCGGATACACACCAGCCTGTCACAAATACACACCAGCTCATTGCGAATGCACACCAGCTTGCGCAGAGGCTGCCGGCCGAGCTCCGCGCGCGGATTCCCAGCTCAGGCACCAAGCCACGCCGCGAGACTTTGCGGGCGCTGATCCACGACCTCTGCCGCTGGCAGGCCCTCAGTGCGCGGGAGATGGCCGAATTGCTTGGCGGGCGGGACCACAAACACCTGGTGCGCGAGATTCTGAGCCCCATGGTGACGGAGGGCCTGCTGGGCTACACCATCCCGGAGATGGAAAACCACCCGAATCAGCGTTACACCGTAGCGACCGAGTCAACGGAGGGCACCGGTGAATAAAGGGTTGAAGCCTGGCCGGCGGCGGGTGAAGTTTGGCGAGGTGGTGCGCCTGTCCAAGGCGCGCTGTGCCGATCCGCTGGCCGAGGGCATTGAGCGGTATGTGGGCCTGGAACATCTGGAACCGGGCGACCTGCGCATACGCCGTTGGGGCAACGTGGCGGACGGGGTGACGTTCACCAGCGTGTTCCAGCCGGGGCAGGTGTTGTTCGGCAAGCGCCGCGCCTATCAGCGCAAGGTGGCGGTGGCCGATTTTTCCGGGGTGTGCTCGGGTGACATCTACGTGCTGGAGAGCCTGGACGCGAGCGTTCTGCTGCCGGAATTGCTGCCGTTCATCTGCCAGACCGATGCCTTCTTCGAGCACGCGGTGGGGACTTCGGCGGGGAGTTTGAGCCCGCGCACCAACTGGACGAGTTTGGCGGGTTTTGAATTTGCGTTGCCGCCGATGGAGGAGCAGCGGCGACTGGTTGCCATTCTCCAAGGGTACATGGACACATTGGGTGCGCTTCAGAATTTGGAGGCGTCGGCCAGGGTGCTTCGCAAATCCCTTCTGTTCGATAGAGCGGAAGCAATCAGGAAATACAACACAGTCAATCTTGAGTCTGTCGTAGCCGACGGCAGACCGATCACGTACGGGATTGTGAAGCCCGGTTTGCCCTATAAGGGGGGTATTCCTGTCATCAAAGTCAGGGATTTTCCTGACGGTGTTGTTATTGAAGGCGACCTACTGCTGACATCGCCCGAGATCGAGAAAGATTACAGGCGATCAAGGTTGCTCCCTGGTGACTTGCTTTTCTCCATCAGAGGGACAGTTGGTCGTATGGCATTTGTGCCAGATACGCTCGAGGGCGCACAGATTACCCAGGATACGGCTCGACTAACGATTAGCTCAAATTTTGATCCGCGCTATGTGCGCTACATGCTTGAGTCGCCAAACGCAGTGTCCCAAGTAAAAGCCAACACGATGGGACTTGCGGTGCAGGGGATTAACTTGGCCGATCTTCGAAAGGTGACGATCCCCTCATGTGATCTGGACCAGCAGGTCGAACTCGCAAACGAACTCGATGGAATCAGCCAGGGGATTTGCTCCGTAATCACCCGGAAGATTGACACCCTGCTTCAATTCGCAGCAGCTAGGCAGGATATGCTCAAGGGAGCGGTCGATGTTTAATGAATCCAACACCGTCGAAGCCTACCTCCACGACCTGCTCTCCGGTCTGGCCAAATCTCCCTCACCCCAACCCTTCTCCCAGGGGGAGAGGGGCTTTACTGGCGTCCAGCAACCGCGGGCGCACTACTCCCCTCTCCCACCGGGAGAGCGGCCGGGGGTGAGGGGCCTCGGCTGGCACCGAGTTGCCGGCGCCGACATTCCCCGCCAGCCCCAGGATGCCTTCGTCGAGCCCTGGGTGAGGGAGGCGCTGATCCGCCTCAACCCGGAAATCGCCGCCCGGCCCGATCTGGCCGACGAGGTGTTGTACCGGCTGCGCGCCATCGTTCTCTCGGTGCGTTCCGACGGCCTGATTCGCGCCAACGAGGAAATGACCGCCTGGCTGCGCGGCGAGCGCTCCATGCCTTTCGGCGAGAACAACGCGCATGTGCCGGTGCGGCTGATCGACTTCGATCCTTCGGCAAGTTCGGGGCTCGACCAGAACCAGTACGTCGTCACCCAGCAGTTCACTTTCCGCGCTGGCCCACCCTCACCCCCGGCCCCTCTCCCAGGGGGAGAGGGGAGTAAATATGCCGAGCGCCGCGCCGATCTGGTGCTGCTGGTCAACGGCTTCCCCCTGGTGCTGATCGAGGCGAAGACGCCGACGCGGGCGGCGGTGAGCTGGGTGGATGGCGCACTACAGGTGCATGACGACTACGAGAAGTCCGTGCCGGAACTGTTCGTCTGCAACGTGTTCTCGGTGGCCACCGAGGGCAAGGAGTACCACTACGGTTCCCTCGGCCTGCCGGTGAAAGATTGGGGGCCGTGGCGTCCGGACTCCCCTCTCCCTCCGGGAGAGGGGCTGGGGGTGAGGGAGCGCAGCCCTCCGGGAGAGGGGTCGGGGGTGAGGGAAAGACACGACCCCCTACCCGACGACCTCAAAGCCTTCGCGCGGCAATTGCGGCAGGGCCAGACCGATGCCGAACAGTTGATCTGGAGGTTGTTGCGCGACCGCCGCCTGCGCGGCATGAAGTTCCGGCGCCAACATCCCGTCGCACCCTTCGTGCTGGATTTCTATTGTCATGAAGCCCGCCTGGCGGTGGAGCTGGACGGTGGTCAGCACGTCGAGCGGACGGCGCGGGACGATGAGCGCACGGCGTTTCTGTCGCGGCAGGGCATACGGGTGCTGCGGTTCTGGAACAACGATGTACTGCAAAACACCGAGGCGGTACTGGAGGCTGTTTGGCGGGCACTAGAAAAGCTTCCCTCATCCCCGGCCCTTCTCCCGGGGGGAGAAGGGAGAAAAGCCCTCACCCCTAACCCCTCTCCCGGGGGGCTGCGCTCCCTCACCCCTAACCCCTCTCCCGGGGGGAGAGGGGAACTGTCGGGCCTGCAACGTGCCGCCGAGAGCATGTTGCGGCCGCATGTGGTGCTGGACATCCTCGCCAGCTTCACCCTGTTCGCCACCGACAAGAAGCGGCGCCGCATCAAGATCATCTGCCGTTACCAGCAATACGAGGCGGCCAACAAGATCGTCGAGCGGGTGCTGGCGGGCGCGCCGCGCAAGGGCCTGATCTGGCATTTCCAGGGGTCCGGCAAGTCGTTGCTGATGGTGTTCGCGGCGCAGAAGCTGCGTCTGCACCCGCGCCTGAAAAACCCGACGGTGCTGATCGTGGTGGACCGCATCGACCTGGATACCCAGATCACCGGCACCTTCACCGGGGCGGACATCCCCAACCTGGAGAAGGCGGACAGCCGCGAGAAGCTGCGGCAACTGCTGGCCCAGGACGTGCGCAAGATCATCATCACCACCATCTTCAAGTTCGCGGATGTGGACACTGAAGCCGATGGGGTGCTGAACCCGCGCGGCAACATCATCGCCCTGGTGGACGAAGCGCACCGCACCCAGGAAGGCGACCTCGGCCGCAAGATGCGCGACGCACTGCCCAACGCCTTTCTGTTCGGCCTCACCGGCACCCCCATCAACCGCTTCGACCGCAACACCTTCTATGCCTTCGGCGCCGACGAGGACGAAAAGGGCTACCTCAGCCGCTATGGCTTCGAGGAGTCGATCCGCGACGGCGCGACGCTGAAGCTGCACTTCGAGCCGCGCCTGCTGGAACTGCACATCGACAAGGCCGCCATCGACGCCGCTTTCAAGGAGATGACCGGCGGCCTCTCCGATCTGGACCGCGACACCCTGGGCAAGACCGCCGCCCGCATGTCGGTGCTGGTGAAAACACCGGAACGCATCCGCCGGGTGTGCGAGGACATCGTTCAGCACTTCCGGAACAAGGTGGAACCGAACGGCTTCAAGGGCCAGATCGTCACCTTCGACCGCGAATCCTGTCTGCTCTACAAGGCCGAACTGGACAAGCTGCTGCCGCCCGAGGCCAGCGCTGTGGTGATGACGGTGAACAGCAACGAGCTGGCCTACAAGCCCTTCGCCCGTGGCCGCGACGAGGAGGAGCGGCTGCTCGACCGCTTCCGCGACCCCGGCGACCCGTTGCAGCTGTTGATCGTCACCGCCAAGCTGCTCACCGGCTTCGACGCGCCGATCTTGCAGGCGATGTATCTCGACAAGCCGCTGCGCGACCACACCTTGTTGCAGGCCATCTGCCGGGTGAACCGCACCTACTCGGAACAGAAGACTCACGGCCTGATCGTCGATTACCTGGGCATCTTCGACGACGTGGCCCGCGCCCTGGAGTTCGACGAGAAGGGCATCACCGCCGTGGTGTCCAACATTCAGGAATTGAAGGACCGGCTGCCGGAGGCGATGCAGAAGTGTCTGGCCTTCTTCGCCGGCGTGGATCGCGGCGTGGAAGGCTACGAGGGCCTGATCGCCGCCCAGCAATGCCTGCCGAACAACGAAGTGCGCGACCACTTCGCCGCCGCCTACAGCCTGCTCGGCAAGCTGTGGGAGGCGATTTCGCCGGACCCGGTGTTGGGCCAATACGAGCGGGACTACAAATGGCTGTCCCAGGTGTATCAGTCGGTGCGGCCTTCCAGCGGCCACGGCAAGCTGATCTGGCATGCGCTGGGCGCGAAGACCATCGAACTGATCCACCAGAACGTGCATGTGGACGCCGTGCGCGATGACCTGGATACCCTGGTGCTGGACGCGGACCTGCTGGAAGCGGTGCTCTCCAATCCGAACAAGACCAAGGAAATCGAGATCAAGGTGGCGCGGCGGCTGCGCCGGCATCTGGGCAATCCGAAGTTCAAGGCGTTGTCGGAACGCCTGGATGCGCTGCGCGACCGCTTCGAGTCCGGCGTGCTGAACAGCGTGGAATTCCTGAAAGCCTTGCTGCAACTGGCCAGGGAGGTGTTGCAGGCCGAGAAGGAAACCCCGCCCGAGGAGGACGAGGATCGCGGCAAGGCGGCGCTGACCGATCTATTCAACGAGGTGAAGACCGCCGAGACGCCGATCCTGGTGGAACGGGTGGTGGCGGACATCGACGAGATCGTGCGCCAGGTCCGCTTCGATGGCTGGCAGGCCACCAGCGCCGGTGAGCGGCTGGTGAAGCAGGCCCTGCGCAAGACGCTGTTCAAATACCGGCTGCACGCCGACGAGGAATTGTTCGAGAAGGCTTACAGCTACATTCGGCAGTACTACTGAAGTGCCCCATGAAAAATCAGCTTCGCCAGATCGGTTGATTTCAAGCCCGGAGGAGCTGGAACCAAACGATACGGCTGTGAATTTTTCGCGGGATTTGGCATGAACCCGAATTGTCCATGAGCCTAAGCTATGGCGGCGGCCTGCCCTGTAGCGCCGGCGTCTCGCCGGCTTCGTGGGGCTGATCAGAAGAACGATGCCGGTGAGACGCCGGCGCCACATGCCTGCCATTGGTCAATGGGCACTCTGGCATGAACCGGCCCCCACCCAGTCGAGCAAGCAGATTTCAGCGTCTTCGCGCGGGTAGGTAGAATCGCGGCCGTCGAAACGACACATCCCTGAATCCTTCCGAAAAACCACACCTTTACATGGCCTCTCTCTTCGAAATCCTCCGCCGCGCCGCCGTCGATCTCATGCGACCGCGAGTGCTCACCATCATGTTCCTGCCCATGTTGCTGGCCTTGATGCTGTGGGGCGGCCTGTTCTGGGGGTTCGGGACGGTCTGGGTGGCGGGGCTGGAAGGGGTGTTCAACGATTCGCCCTTGCCGGGCTGGGTGGGGCCGACCCTCGCCGGCTGGGTGGTCGGGATGGGCGCCTATACGGTATTGATCCTGCTGCTGTTGCCGGCGATTTACGTCACCGCGTTGTTCATTACCTCGCTGATCTTCATGCCCATCCTGTTGAGTGTGGTGGCGCATCGTTATTACCCGGGGCTGGGGCGGCAGTATGGCGGCAGCTTTCTCGGCAGCCTCGGCAACAGCCTGTTCGCGTTGGCGATCTATCTTCTGGTCTGGCTGATCACCTTGCCGTTCTGGCTGCTGGGGCCGTTCGGCGTTGGGGTCGCGATCATTCTCAATGCCTGGCTGAACCAGCGTTTATTCCTTTATGACGCGCTGGCGGAACACGCCTCGAAAGAGGAACTGGCGATGCTGCGCGCGGAAGGTGGCTGGCCGCTGTATGGTCTGGCGGCTTTCCTCGGGTTGCTGCATCTGGTGCCGGTAATCAACTTTTTCGCCCCGGTTTACATGGGTCTGGCCTTCACCCACTATGCCCTGGCGCGACTCGCGCGCATCAGGCAGGAGGCGACGGCATGATCTATGGCATCGGCACGGATATCGCGGGGATACGCCGCATGAGCGAGGTGCATGCGCGCTATGGCGGCAAACTGGCGCAGCGCATGCTGTCCCCGGAAGAGTGGGGTGAATATGCCGAAGCGCGTGACAAGGATGTGTTTCTGACCAAGCGCTTCGCCGCCAAGGAGGCGTTTTCCAAAGCGGTCGGCACCGGGATGCGGGCGCCGGTGATGCTGACCGCGCTCAGCGTGGTGCATGACAAGCTGGGCCGCCCCGGTTTTTCCTTCTCGCCGGAACTGGCCACCTGGATGCGGGAACGGCGCATGGGGCGGGTGCATCTGTCGATTTCCGACGAACGCGACTATGTGGTCGCCTACGTCGTGGTGGAGGAGAAATGATCCTGGCCAACCACCTCCCGCTCGGGCCGGTGATGGCCGATGTCGCGGGCTTCACCCTGACCGACGACGAGCGGCAACGCCTGCGGCACCCGTCGATCGGCGGTGTGATCCTGTTCAAGCGTAATTACGAAAGTCCGGAACAGGTTGCCGCCCTTTGCCGGGAAATTCACGCCCTACGCTCCCCGCACCTGTTGATCGGCATTGATCATGAAGGTGGCCGAGTGCAACGCTTCCGTTGCGGATTCACGCAGATTCCCGCCATGCGCGCCATCGGCGATGTGTGGGACAGCCATCCGCAACGCGCCCGCCGCCTGGCGCGCGACGCCGGCTATGTGCTGGGCGCGGAACTGCGCTCGATCGGGGTGGATTTCAGCTTCACGCCGGTGCTCGACCTGGACTACCGCAACAGCGGCGTGATCGGCGACCGCGCCTTCCACCGCGATCCGCGCGCGGTGGCGGATCTGGCGCACGCGCTCAGCCTGGGCCTGAACGAAGCCGGCATGAGCGCGGTGGGCAAACATTTTCCCGGCCATGGTTTTGTCGCGGCGGATTCGCATCTGGCGGTGCCGGTGGATGAGCGCGGCCTGACCGATATGGAATTCAGCGACCTCCAGCCGTTCCGCCACCTGATCGACCTGGGGCTGGCCGGCATCATGCCCGCGCATGTCATCTATCCGCATGTCGACCCGAATCCGGCCGGTTTTTCACACCGCTGGCTGACGGAAATCCTGCGCGGCCAGTACGGCTTCGAGGGGGTGATTTTCAGCGATGACCTGACCATGGAAGGCGCCAGCGTGGCCGGCGGCATCACCCAACGCGCGCAGGCGGCCTTGCAGGCTGGTTGCGACATGGTGCTGGTGTGCAATCGTCCGGATCTGGCCGACGACCTCTTGCGCCACCTGAAATGGTCGATGCCGCCCACCTCCCTGGTGCGCCTGGCGCGCATGCACGGGCGCCCGCACCCGCCCAACCGAACCGTGTTGCAGATGAGCCCGCGCTACGTCGAGGCGGTGCGCCACCTTGGCGGCCTGGGTCAGGCCGACGCGGAACTGATCCTGGTCGATCCGACCAATACCTGCGGGAATCGGGGGTGAGGGTGCTCTCCGTCGATCACAGCTTGGCGGAACCGCCGTTGGCGTTCCGCCCTACCGGGAATCGGAGGTGAGGGTGCTCTCTGTCGATCACAGCTTGGCGGAACCGCCGTTGGCGTTCCGCCCTACCGGGAATCGGAGGTGAGGGTGCTCTCCGTCGATCACAGCCTGGCGGAACCGCCGTTGGCGTTCCGCCCTACCGGGAATCGGGGGTGAGGGTGCTCTCCGTCCATCACAACTTGGCGGAACCGCCGTTGGCGTTCCGCCCTACCGGGAATCGGAGGTGAGGGTGCTCTCCGTCCATCACAGCTTGGCGGAACCGCCGCTGGCGTTCCGCCCTACCGGGAATCGTGGCTAATGGCTTTATCCGTCGATCGCGACACCACCCATGTGGAACATCACGTCGGCCACGACAACGGCGGCCAGGCCCTGTTCAAGGCGCTGTTCTTCACCCTCGGCTTCGCCGTCGTGGAAGTCTTCGCCGGCTACTGGTCCGGCTCCCTGGCCCTGCTGTCGGACGCCGGCCACATGGTCACCGACTCCACCGCCCTCGGGCTGGCGGCGCTGGCCGCCATGCTGGCGCGACGGCCACCCTCGAAGCGCCACACCTACGGCCTGGTGCGCCTGGAAATCCTCGCCGCCCTGGTCAACAGCCTGGCCATGCTGGCCTTGATCATATTCATCGCCGTCGAAGCGCTCGACCGCCTATCCCACCCGCAACCCGTGATGGGCGGCACGGTGATGCTGGTGGCGTTCATCGGCCTGCTGGTCAATCTGGCCGTGGCCTGGTTGCTGCACCACGGCGGCGACAGCCTCAATACGCGCGCGGCGTTGATGCATGTGATGGGCGATCTGCTCGGCTCGGTCGCCGCCCTGGTGGCGGGCGCGGTGATCTGGTTCACCGGCTACACCCCGATCGACCCCATCCTCTCCCTGGTGGTCTCCGCGCTGATCCTGTTCTCCGCCTGGAACCTGCTGCGGGAAAGCCTGCATGTGCTGATGGAAGGCGTGCCGGCACATATCAATCTGGACAACGTGGCCCACGACATGGCGGCCATTCCCGGGGTGCGGCGCGTGCATGACCTGCATATCTGGACGTTGTCATCGGGTCAGATCGGCCTCACCGCGCATCTCGAACTGGACAGTTTCAACGACTGGGACCGTATCCTTGAGGCCAGCCGCGTCTGGCTCGACCAGCGTCACGGCATCCGTCATGTCACCCTGCAAGCGGAACTGAAAAATCAACCCGCCAAGCCGTAGCTTGGGCACGCCGCGCTTTGGCCAACCCACGATCACCAAAGGACTTCCATGAAACGCCGCCGCCTCTATGCCCGCCCCCGCCTCTCCCGCGACGCCGAACGACTGGCCTGGCTGGCCCTGGCGCTCGCCGATTCCGGCAGCCGCCTGGAAGATGCCTGGCTGGAATCGGAAATGGGCACCTTGATCGAAAAACTGCTGCGCGGCGGCGACGAGGAGGCGCTCAACCAGGCCCTCGACCGGCTCCACGACAGCAACCCGCGCGCTTATGACGATCTCGCCGACCTGATCGAGGCCGCCTGCGAGATCAGTCGCGTGGACGATACCTCGCGCCTGATCCTGGCCATGCCGGTGCTGGCCTGGTCGCGCTACGCCATTCCCGCGCGTTCGCTGCCGAAGGCCGTGCTGGATGGCCTGCGCGCGCAACTGTCCGGGCATATCCTGGCCAGCGATGCGCGCGTGTATCTCGCCGACTACCTGTTCAGCCCCGACCAGTTGCCACAGGGCTATTGCGACACCCGCGAGTTCGCCGAGGCGCTCTGGGCCAGCGCCGCCGCCGGCCAGGACCTCGCGGTGGATGCCGGCAGCCTGCCGGAATCGCAGACCTTCGTCTCCGACGTGCGCTATCTCCTCGCCGTGGTGCAAATTCCCACCGGCCGCCCGCCGTTCCGCTGGAACGAAGCGGACGGCAACCGGGAAACCGCGCTCGAAGCCTGGCGGCAACAGGCCGGCGCCAATCTGCAACCGCTGCTGACCGGCTGCGCCCACGAACTGCTGTTGCCCGATGCCTATTTCTCCGCCTGGCGCCGCGCTGACCGGGAAACCCGCCCGTTCGCCCTGCGCGCCGCCGTGGAATATCTGAAATCGCTGTTCAACGTTCCCGCCAGCCGCCTGCGCGCCGTCGCCGCCCCTTACTACGACCGCTGGCTGGAGGAATGGCGCATCGGTTTCACCGGCATCGACTCCGACGACGTGGTGCACGGCGTCACCTGGCCGCTACTCGGCGGCGAGGACGAAAATGCCGACCTGGCGGGCAGCATCGAAGCCCTGCTCAAAGAAACCGGTCTCGGCGAAGTCCGCATGCTGGACACCCGCATGCCCCTGGAATACTGCGACGACTGCGGCGCCCCCCTGTTTCCCAACCCCGACGGTGAAAGCGTCCACGCCGAACTACCGGAAGAAATGCAGGGCACGCCGGCGCATCTGCATTAAGCCCTAAATACCTATTAGCCGTGGCGACGCCGGAGACCCACATGTAGCGCAGGCGTCCCGCCTGCTTCGTCCTTCTAATCAGGCCTTTGATGCAGGCGAAACGCCTGCGCTACATGCCTGCTTAGGCTAATGGACAATTTCAGTTGTATCGAGCGCCGGCATCCTTGCCGGCCATTCTGGCCAAAAACGCCGGCAGGGATGCCGGCGCTACACACAACATGCCGCTCTCCGATTGCACCGCCTGCCCCCGCCTCGCCACATTCCTGGCCGAATCGCGCGCCCGTTACCCCGGCTATTTCTGCCGCCCGGTGCCGGCGTTCGGCGATGACCACCCGCGTCTGCTCATCGTCGGCCTGGCCCCCGGCCTGCACGGCGCCAACCGCACCGGGCGGCCGTTCACCGGCGACCATGCCGGCGTGCTGCTTTACGAAACACTGCACGCTTTCGGCTATGCCAGCCGCCCGGTGTCCGTCGCCGCCGACGACGGCCTGATCCTGAGCGGTTGCCGCATCAGCAACGCGGTCAAATGCGTGCCGCCGGAAAACAAGCCGGAAACCGGCGAGATCAAGCGTTGCAACGCCTATCTGAAGGAGGAACTGGCCGCCCTGCCTGACGCCACCGCCATCCTCGCCCTCGGCCTGGTCGCCCACAAGGCCGTGCTCATGGCGCTGGGCCTGAAGCTGAGCGCGTATCCGTTCGCGCACGACGCCGCGCATGTTCTGCCGGACGGCCGCCGCCTCCACGACAGCTACCATTGCTCGCGTTACAACACGCAAACCCGGCGCCTCACCGCGGAGATGTTCCGCGCGGTGTTCCAACGTATTCAGGAGGATTCAACATGCCCGTAGTCAGCATCAAACTCGCCGGCAGCCTCAGCCGCGAACAGAAACAAAAGATCGCCGAGGAAATCACCGACACCCTGGAACGCCACGCCCTCAAGCCCAGGCGCTACACCACTATCGCCTTCGAGGAGCTGCCCGAGGAAAACTGGGCCATCGCCGGGAAGCTGCTGGATGAGGAAGACTGAGCATCAACGCCAATTCCTGTCGTACTTTTCTTCGCGGATGTTGGCGTCGGCTTGATCCAGCATGCGATCCAGGCTGATCCACTCGTCGCGGCTCAGGTGTCCGTCGGCCAGGTAATAGCGTTGCGTTCTCTCGATTTCCATTTGTTCCCGCATCAGATCGCGCGCCTCGTGACGACTGATCTGGCCTGTCGCCATGCCCTCGCGGATGCGCCACATCTGCTGTTGCTGGCGCGCGTCGATGTTGTGGTCATCGCGGAATGCGAAGTCGCGCTCGAAGCGACCGCCGAAATCACGCGGATCACCGTGTTGCGGCGCGGGCTGCGCGACGACCGGAAGGTAGGGGTTGTAGCCGCCCCAACCGTGGGCCTGGGCGGAAGCGGCGGCCAGAGAGAGGCTGGCCAGAGCGATGAGGCTGAGATTCTTGGCGAGGTTCGCGGTTTTCATGAAGTGCTCCTGTCGAGTGGAAGGCCGCCACGTCTCGTGTCGGTGGCCCCACTCTGGGGGGCGCGCGTAACCCGGCCGTTTCGGCCCGGTTTTCAGTTGTAACGAGTGGTTACTACCCGGTGTTGCGCATCCCCGCCGCGATGGCGTTGATCGAACGCAGGAGCGGTTCCAGCCAAGGGCTGTCGGTGCTTTCCTCCTGGCGCAACTTGCGCAGCAGGCAGACCTGGATCTGGTTCAGCGGGTCGAGGAAGTCGTTGCGCTGGCTCAGGGAGTCGGCCAGCGCGGGGGTGTCTTCCAGCAGCGCCCGTGTGTCGGCGACGTTGAGAAGTTGGTGGATGCCGCGCCAATATTCCTCGCGGATGATGTCGTAGACCTGTTTGCCGACCCCCCCGTCCACGCACAGGGCGGCGTATTCGCGGGCGATGCTCATGTCGGTCTTGGCCAGGGCCATTTGCGCGTTGTCGAGCAGGGTACGGAAGAACGGCCATTCCAGATACATCCGCTGCAACTTGATCAGACGCGCCAGATCGTTGCCGCGCCAGGCTTCCAGCGCGCGGCCGATGCCATACCAGGCGGGCAACGCGTGGCGTGACTGGCCCCAGGCGAAGACCCAGCCGATGGCGCGCACCGAGTCCTTGGAGCGGTCGCCCTGCTTGCGGTGCGAGGGGCGCGAGCCGATGTTCATCAGGCCGATTTCACGCACCGGGGTGGCTTCATAGAAGTAGTCGAGGAAGCCCGGCGTGTGCTCGGTGAGCGCGCGGTAGTGCTGCTCACCGGCGCGCGCGATCTCGTCCATGATGCCCAGGTAATCCTTGCGATCCTCCGCCGCCTGCCCGATCAGGTGGCTGCTGGCCTTGATCAGGCCGCTGACGCCGAGGGTGAGTTCGTACACCGCCGTTTCCATGTTGTTGTACTTGTAGAACAACACTTCACCCTGTTCGGTGAGCTTCAACTGGCCGCGCACCGTGCCCGGCGGCTGCGCCAGAATGGCTTCATGGGTGGGGCCGCCGCCGCGTCCGAGGGTGCCGCCGCGACCGTGGAACAAACGGCAGGGGATGCCTTCCTTGCGCGACAGGGCGACGATGCGTTTTTGCGCGTCGTAGAGGTTCCACGAGGAAGCCAGAATGCCGCCGTCCTTGCAGGAATCGGAATAGCCCAGCATCACCTCCTGGCCGCCGCCCTCGGCGTCGAGCAGGTGGCGGTAAACCGGCAGGCCATAGAGGCGGGTGAGCACGGCTTCGACCTGCTGCAGGTCTTCGATGGTCTCGAACAAGGGCGAGACGCCGATATGGCAATACCAGTTGCCGGCCAGACGCCCGGCCAGTCCGGCTTGCGAGGCGAGCAGCATCACTTCCATGACGTGCGAGGCCGTGTGGGTCATGGAAATCACATACTTGCCGAAACACTGCGCGCCCAGCTCGCGGCGGAAATGCGCGATGAGCTGGAAGGTGCGCAGCGTCTCGCGGGTTTCCGGAGTGAAGGCGGCGGGGTCGAACTGCACGGCGTTGGGATTGGCGATGGCGTCGGAAAGCAGCGTCAGGCGCGCATCTTCGTCCAGCGCGAGGTAATCGACACCGAGGCCGGCCTTGAGGATTTCCGCCGCCGCCTGGGTATGGCGGGTGGACTCCTGGCGCATATCCAGTTGCAGCAGATGGAAGCCGAAGGTCTCGACCAGACGGATCAGGTCCAGCACTTCCTGGTTCGCCACATCCTCGTCGCCGTGGCTGATCAGCGAGTCGCGAATCAGATGCAGGTCGGCGAGGAAGGCCCGGTCGCTGGCGTAACCCGGCTGCTCATAACGATTGTCGATGTCCTCCAGCGCGCGTTCGTAGCGCGCCAGGTCGCGCCGCAAACGGAGATGCATGATTTCCAGCTTGCGCCGGTAGGGTTCCTGGAGATAACGATTGGCGCGCGCGCCATAAATCGCTTCCGCCTGGCGTTGATCGGCCTCCAGGTTGTCCATGAAGGCGGCCGAGGGTTGGCACAGGTTGATCGAATAGGACAACTGGTCGCTCAAAGCCTCGACGCGGCGCAGGTATTCCTGGCACACGGTCAGCGCCTGCATGCGCCAGGCCAGGGCGGTGACTTCCGCCGTCACCAGCGGATGGCCGTCGCGGTCGCCGCCGATCCAGGAACCGAATCTGAGGATGCTCGGCGCGCGCGCGTTCACGTCCTCGCCGTAGACATCGAGCAGGGCGCGGTCGAAGTTGCGATACATCTGGACGACCGCTTGAAACAGCGACAAGGGGAAGTAGGACAGGCCGGTACTGATCTCGTCGCGCACCACCAGTTTGTTGGCGCGGACTTCATCGGTATTCCACAGGATATGAATCTGATTGGAGAGTTGCCGCAGCGCCTCGGTGCGGTACATGCCGACCACGCGCGGATCGTCCAGCGCCTCGATCGACAGGAAGATGCCGCGCAGCGCGCCCTTGATGGTGCGGCGCTTGGCCTCGGACGGGTGCGCGGTGATGACCGGCAGATAGCACATGTCGCGCAACAGCCGTTGCAACTGGCCGGCATCCACCCCCTGCTCACGCAAGGCGGTCAGGGTGTCGTGGAAGGAGCCCGGCCACATCTGCGCGCCACGCTGCACCAGGCGGCGCCGCGCGCGCAGCGCAACCGCCTCCTCGGCGATGTTGATCAGGCTGAAGTACAGGTTGAAGGCGCGAATGATCTGGGACATCGCCTCCGGCTCCAGCCGGTTGATCAGCGCGATCAGGCGTTGCCGCCGGGTCGCCGACTCCTTCGAGCGCAAGGCGCTGAAGCCGCGCCGCAATTCGCCGATGGCGGCGTAGACGTCCGGCGCGAGTTGTCGTTTGAGTATCTTGCTCAACAGCAGGTTGAGCAGTCGTTCGCGGCTACGAAGGTCGGCGGAGGAAGAGGGAGACATGGCGATCGATGGTGACGGGCAACGCAAAGATGATGCCATTGTCTTTGCTGCAATTGCACAATGCGTGGCGGCGACGGCGTGAAAGTGCCCGGCGAAAGTGGGGGAATTCACTATGCTGTCTGCTGAGAGTTCACCCCGAGGTAACAAAATGACCGCCCAGCTTTCCCCCCTGGCTCGTTTCGACAACCTGTTGCTGGCCACCGATGGCGACGAGGTCAGCGCCGGCGCCGTGCGCGTGGCGTTGCACATGGCCGACCGCTGCGGCGCCAAGCTCACCGTGATGCACATGGCGCGCACCCTGCGCGACTACGCCATGTTCAACCCGGACGGCGTGCGCCAGGCGGAAGACGAAGGCCACGCGATTCTCAAGGAAGTCGAGCGGCAGGCCGGCACCGCGTGTGTGAACTGCGCGCCGGTGCTGCGCTACGGCGAGGAGCCGGTGCATGAAATCGCCGCCCAGGCGGAAGAAAGCCAGGCCGATGTCGTCATCATGGGCCGCCGTGGCGTGCATTGGCTGGAGCGGCTGATGCTGGGCGAAGCCGCCGCCCGCGTGGTGGGCCATGTGCATTGCAGCGTGCTGGTGGTACCCAAGGAATCCGGCATGTGGGACAAGGGCATCCTGCTCGCCGTGGATGGCTCGCGCTTCGCCGATGCCGCCTCCGTGGCGGCCGCCAATCTGGCCAGACGCTGCGGCTTGCCGGTCACCGTGCTTTCGGTGTGCGCCAACGATGACCTCAAATGCGAGATGGTGCAGGCCATGGCCGACCGCGTGCGCGACCTGCTGCGCCAGGAGGGTGTCGCCGCCGACAGCGTGGTCAAGGAAGGCAACCCGGCCCAGGCCATCGTCGCCGCCGCCGCGGAAAACGACTGCGACCTCATCATCGTCGGCAGCCACGGCCGCACCGGCCTGGATCGCCTACTCATGGGCAGCGTCTCGCAACAGGTGGTGATACAGGCGAAATGCCCGGTGCTGGTGGCCAAAACCACTTGATGCCCGCTTGACCGGGACCCGCGCCCCGCATACCTTCACCCCGCCGCCTTGCCCCGAATGGAGTCGAAGTTGTCCAACGAAAATGTCGTCGAAATCCGCGACCTGCATTTCTCCTACGAGAACCGCAAGATCCTCAACGGGATCAACCTCACCATTCCGCGCGGCAAGACCGTCGCCGTGCTCGGTACCGGCGGCTGCGGCAAGACCACCCTGCTGCGCCTGATCAACGGCCAGTTGAAACCCGAGCGCGGCCAGGTGCTGGTCGATGGCGAGGACGTGCATGCCCTCGACAACGACGGCCTGTACCGCTTGCGCCGCAAGATGGGAATGATGTTCCAGGTCAGCGGCCTGTTCAGCGACCTTTCCGTCTACGAGAACATCGCCTTCCCCATGCGCGAGCACACCGACCTGTCGGAACGCATGATCCGCGACCTGGTGTTGATGAAGCTGCACGCGGTCGGCCTGCGTGGCGCCCACGGCATGATGCCGCGCGAACTCTCCGGCGGTATGGAGCGGCGCGTCGCCCTGGCGCGCGCCATCGCCCTCGACCCGATGCTGATCATGTACGACGAGCCCTTTGCCGGCCTCGACCCGATTTCGCTCAACGTCATCGCCAACCTGCTGCGCCGCCTCAACGACGCCCTCGGCGTCTCTTCCATCGTGGTCACCTACGATGTCTCCGAGTCGCTCAAGGTGGTCGATTATGTCTACTTCCTGTCCGAGGGCGTCATCGTCGCCGAAGGCCCGACCGCCGAGATACTCGAATCGGACGACCCCTTCGTGCGCCAGTTCATCCACGCCGAACCGGATGGCCCGGTGCATTTCCACTACCCGGCGAATTCGTTGGGTAGCGACCTGGGGTTCAAGCAGGCCTGAGCCTTCAGGCTTCCGCTTCGGCGGGCGCCCCGAATACCGCGCTCCAGAGCGCTTGCACCGCGCTGATTTCCTGGGCCAGGCCGCCGTGTTCGGCGCGGGCGTGTTCGGCGCCTTGCAGTTTGACGGCGTGTTGCCGGCGGCGCAGTTCGCGGTAGGCGTCGGCGGCGGCCAGGGCGAGGTCTTCCGGAATCAGGCCCAGGGCGCCGGCGCGTTTCAGCAGGGCGATATTGCCGACATTCGGCAGTAGTTCCGCATGCCGGGCGGCGTGCGCGAGCACCAGGTATTGCACCGCGAATTCCACATCCACCAGACCGCCCCGGTCATGCTTGAGGTCGAACAGGCCACTGGGATTGGGATGGCCGTCGAGCATTTTCCGGCGCATTTCCAGCACGTCGGCGCGCAGCTTTTCCACGTCGCGCGCGCTGGACAGAACACGCTCGCGAATCTCCGCGAAGCGTTCGCCCACATCGCGGTCGCCGCAACAGTAGCGGGCGCGGGTCAGCGCCTGGTGTTCCCAGGTCCAGGCCTTGTTGCGCTGGTAATCGTCGAAGGCGTCCAGACTGCTCACCAGCAGGCCGGAAGCGCCATCCGGGCGCAATCTGAGATCGGTGTCGTACAGGATGCCGGCGGGTGTATGGGTGGACATCCAGGTGATCAGGCGCTTGCCCAGGCGGGCATAGATTTCCTGCGCATCGGGATGGGGATCGTCGTAAAGAAAGACGATGTCCAGGTCGGAGGCGTAGCCGAGCTCCTTGCCGCCCAGCTTGCCGTAGGCGATGACGGCGAAGGCGAACTGCTCGCGGTGGCGCCCTTTGAGGTCGGCCCAGACCAGCTTGAGGGTGGCGTCGAGCAGCAGATCGGCGAGGTCGGCGAGATGGTCGGAGAGCTTTTCCAGCGTCCACAGGCCGGCCAGATCCTGCGCCAGCAGGCGGAAGGTTTCGCTTTGCTTGAAGTGGCGCAGGGCGTCCATTTGCCGCTCCACGTCGCCCGCGTCACTTTCCAGCCGCAGGCGCAGTTCCTCGCGCGTGGCGTTCCAGTCAGGCACGGCCATCAGGGCGCGATGGTCGAGCAGTTCGTCGAGCAGGTGCGGTTGCCGCGACAGATAAGCGGCCGCCCAGGGGCTGGCGCTGAGGATGCGCGCGAGCTGCATGAGGGTTTGCGGGTACTCCTGGAGCAAGGCCAGGTAGGGGGCGCGGCGGCAGATGGCTTCGAGCAGATCGAGGATGCGCGCGAGGGTGTCGAGCGCGTTGGAAAAGCTCGCGGCGACTTCCACCAGGGGCGGCAGAAGGCCATCGAGCGCGGTCTTGTTCTGCGCCGGCAGGCTGGCGTAGCGGCTGCCGTGTTTGAGCGCGCGCAGGCGCTCCAGGGCGTCGCGGGCGTGCTCGTGAAAGCCGGCGACGACGAGACGCTCCAGCGCCTCTTCCTCGGGCAGTTCACACAGGCCGGCGAGCGGGTGGCCGGACTGGTCTTCCTGTGGGGCGCCGAAGACCTGCTCGAATTGCCCGGCCACTTTCCGGCGCAGGCTGTTGAGATGCCCCGCCATCCCTTCCCAATCGGCATAGCCCATGGCCTCGGCGACGCGGCGGCGGTCTTCGATGTTGTGCGGCAATGTCTGGGTCTGCGCGTCATCCAGGTATTGCAGGCGGTGTTCCAGATTGCGCAGGAAGACATAGGCGTCTTCCAGTTCCCGCGTATGGGTTTCCGGGATCAGGCCGTAAGCGGCAAGCTGGTGCAGCAGGGTGCGGGTCGGCCGCATCCGCAGCGAGGCCTGCTGGCCGCCGCGGATGAGCTGGAATACCTGGGCGATGAATTCGATTTCGCGGATGCCGCCGGGACCGAGCTTGATGTTGTCGGCCTTGTCCTTACGCGCGACTTCGCGGCGAATCTGGGCGTGCAGGTCGCGCATGGAGCCGAACGAGCCGAAATCCAGGTATTTGCGGAACACGAAGGGAATACGCAGCTTTTCCAGTTCGTCGATGCGGTCGCCGCTCAGGGCGCGGCCCTTGATCCAGGCGTAGCGCTCCCATTCCCGCGCCTGAGTATAGAAATACTGCTCCAGCATGGCGAAGCTGGAGACCAGCGGGCCACCATCACCGTAAGGGCGCAGACGCATGTCGACACGAAATACGTGGCCGTCCTCGGTCTTGTCGTCGAGCGCGTTGATCACGCGCTTGCCCAGGCGGGTAAAGAACTCGAAGTTGGAAAGCCGGCGCGGGCCGGCCGTCTCGCCCTCTTCGGGAAACACGAAAATCAGGTCGATGTCGGATGACGCATTCAATTCGCCGCCGCCCAGCTTGCCCATGCCCACCACGATCAGTTGCTGTGCCCGCCCGGCGCTGTCGAGCGGTTCGCCGTGGATAGACGCGAGATCGCGATGGTGAAAGTCCACGGCGAGCCGCGCGGTGACTTCCGCCAGGTCGGTCAGGGCGCGGGTGACTTCAGACAGATCGGCCAGACCGTTCAGGTCGCGCGCCATGACTCGGGCGAACACACGCTCGCGCAGGCGGCGCAACTGGCGTTTCAGGTCGGCTTCACCGGCGATCCCGGTTGCCAGGAAATCATTCATGTCCTGACGTGTAACCGGTGCCAGGATCGTTTCCAGCAACCACTCGCCCAACTCGGGATGGGCATTAAGACGAGCCGCCAGCCAACGGCTGTATGCGGCAGTGCGGGATAGCATTTCAGGGGCTGGCGAGAGAGTCATGTTGCAGTGCAAAATGCGAAAAGACCGGAAGTGGCCTAATTTTGCGCCTTCCTTGGGGGAGGAAAACGTAGGATTTCCCGTCATTGCCGCTCAATTGCCAACTAAGGAGACGCCCGTCATGAGCACCACCATCGAATCTGTCCTGCACGAAAACCGCGTATTCAATCCCTCCCCTGAATTCGTGGCCCAGGCCAACGTCTCCGGCATGGATGCCTACAAGGCGCTGTGCGCCGAAGCGGATGCCGACTACGAAGGCTACTGGGGCAAGCTCGCCAAGGAACATCTGGCCTGGAAAGAGCCGTTCAAAACGGTGCTCGACGAATCCCACGCCCCCTTCTACAAGTGGTTTCCGGACGGCAAGCTGAACGCCTCCTACAACTGCCTCGACAAGAACGTCGAAGCCGGCCTGGGCGACAAGGTCGCGATCATCTTCGAGGCTGACAAGGGTGAAGTCACCAAGGTCACCTACAAGGAACTGCTTGCCCGCACCGCCCAATTCGCCAACGCGCTGAAAGGCCTGGGCGTGAAGAAGGGCGACCGGGTCATCATCTATCTGCCCATGTCGATCGAAGGCGTGGTGGCCATGCAGGCCTGCGCGCGTATCGGCGCCACCCACTCCGTGGTGTTCGGCGGCTTCTCCGCGCAATCGCTGCGCGACCGTATCGAGGACGCCGGCGCGGTGCTGATCATCACCGCCGACGAGCAATGCCGGGGCGGCAAGAACATCCCACTGAAACCCGCCGTCGACGAAGCCCTGACCATGCCCGGCACCGGCTCGATCAAAAATGTGGTGGTCTACCAGCGCACCGGCGGGCCGGCCACCATGACGGCCGGGCGCGACCTCTGGTGGCATGACGTGGTGGCCGGCCAGTCCGACGTTTGCGAACCGGAATGGGTGGATGCCGAGCATCCGCTGTTCCTGCTCTACACCTCCGGCTCCACCGGCAAGCCCAAGGGCGTGCAGCATTCCACCGGCGGCTATCTGCTGCATGCCATCGTGACCATGAAGTGGACCTTCGACTTGAAGCCCGACGACGTGTTCTGGTGTACCGCCGACATCGGCTGGGTCACCGGCCACACCTACATCACCTACGGCCCGCTCGCCTGTGGCGGCACCGAAGTTGTGTTCGAGGGCGTACCCACGTTCCCGCATGCCGGCCGTTTCTGGAAGATGATCCAGGAACACAAGGTCAATATTTTCTACACCGCGCCCACCGCCATCCGCTCCCTGATCAAGGCGGGCGAAGCCAACCCGGATGTGGCGCATCCGAAGAACTTCGACCTCACCAGCCTGCGCGTGCTGGGCTCGGTCGGCGAGCCGATCAACCCGGAAGCCTGGATGTGGTACCACGACAACATCGGCGGCGGGAAATGCCCGGTCATGGACACCTTCTGGCAGACCGAAACCGGCGGCCACGTCATCACCCCGCTGCCTGGCGTCACCCCGCTGGTGCCGGGTTCCTGCACCTTGCCCTTCCCCGGCATCATGGTCTCGGTGGTGGACGAGGCCGGCCATGACGTGGAATGGGGCAAGGGCGGCTTCCTGGTGATCAAGCGCCCCTGGCCGTCGATGATCCGCACCATCTGGAACGACCCGGAACGTTTCAAGAAGAGCTACTTTCCGGAAGACCTGGGCGGCAAGCTCTACCTGGCGGGCGACGGCGCGGTGCGCGACGCAACGACCGGCTACTTCACCATCATGGGCCGCATCGACGACGTACTGAACGTCTCCGGCCACCGCATGGGCACCATGGAAATCGAATCCGCCCTGGTATCACACCCCCTGGTGGCGGAAGCCGCCGTGGTCGGCAAGCCGCACGACATCAAGGGCGAAGCCATCGTCGCCTACGTGGTGCTGAAGCGTTCCCGGCCGGTCGGCGACGAGGCCAAGCAGATCGTCGCCGAGCTGCGCAACCATGTCGGGCACGAGATCGGCCCGATCGCCAAGCCGGACGAAATCCGCTTCGGCGACAATCTGCCGAAAACCCGCTCCGGCAAGATCATGCGCCGCCTGCTGCGCACCCTGGCCAAGGGCGAGGAAATCACCTCCGACATCTCCACGCTGGAGAATCCGGCGATCCTGGATCAGTTGAAGGAAGTGGTGAAGTAAAACAGCACCCTGAGTGTAAAAAGAGCGGCTACGGCCGCTCTTTTTTCTTCAAAAAGTTGCTGGTTCAGTGGCCGCGAAGCAAGGGGATATGGGAAAAATGCGCTTCCATGCGTTCACGCGCCTGGGCAGTGAAACCGAAATCACCCCTGGCGGCCTGCCAGGCACCAAGAATGGCGTCCAGGGCCGCCGCGACCCGGTTGGCCACACGCGCTTCGTCATCCCCGATCTTGCGCGCCAATCGGCGGAAGACATCCATACTCACATCCTCCCAGCGTTTCGAGCCGCCCAAATTCAGGGCCAGTTTGTCTTCCGGCTGGTATTGGATGGTGGAAACCAGGTCGTAGGCGGGGGAGAGTTCGGCCTGAACGCCGTCGGGGTAGAGCAGGCTCCAGTTCTTGTGATGGGCGTCGCCGTTGCCGGAGACGATGATGAAGACCAGACGGCGGATGAACTCGTCCAGACCCCGTTCTTCCGTCAAAGCCAGGATCAAACGAGCCAGGGTTTCGTAGTTGTATTTCTCGTATTTCTCATCGGGATAAAGACCGAGAATTTGCGCGAAATCCTCCATATGCACCCGCTCTTCCGTCGAAGGACGGTCGAAACGGCGGATCGCCAGGGCGTACTGTTCCGTGAACGCGCGATAGGTCGCCGGCAGCCCCGTGATGGTCGCGATATCGACCAATTCGACTTGCGGCACACGAATTCCACTCTCCCGCGCCCAGAGCATCGTGGCGTACTCGTTTTCCGGGACTTTTGGATAGCGAATGTCGGGTAGTTTGACGATCCAGTCGCCACCACGTCCGCTTACCGGCACCGTCAGCCCGCGCTCGCTTTGGCGGGCGGAAAACTTGAGCTGCACCCCGGCCAGAGAGAAATGCCAGGCATCCGCTGCTTCCTTATCCGCCGGTTCTCCGTCCAATTGGTCCGTTTCATCGGGGCCGTCCGACGCCGCGTCCGCGACGATACGCACCGCGCCAGGCAAATCCTCACCCAAATGGCGCAGGAGAAAAAACTCCCGTGAGGCATGCACGCCCGCCTGTTTTGCCACCAGTTCCCGCAAAGGCCCTTCCGGCAACAGGTTGGAGAACCACGGCGGCACGCGGTTACGGGTGTGTTGGACCTGATCGAGGTCATCCAGGAAGGCTTGCCCCAGAACCGGGCGCGGGTAAGCCTGCTTGTAGGATTCGAGCAGGCGAAAGTCGCTGCCATCACGTTGGTCCAGACTGAGCAGGCCCACTGGGGCGTTATGTAGAAATACGCGCAAGGTGCTGGCCATTCAGTCCACCTCGGCCAGCAGGGATTGCAGGGAAGGCCGGTCGCTTTCGTCCCAGCGGGCGTGGCGGGCGAAGAAGTGCTGGAAGTGGTCGCGCAGGAAGGCGGCACGCTGAGTCAGGAAGGAGTCGCTGTTTTTTGCGAGCAATGCTTCGAGGGCGTCTGGTGTGATGCCATGGGAGGCGAGGGTGTCCAGGTGCGCTTGTTCCAATATCCGCCGCAGCTTCGCGCGCGGCGGGTGGATCAGCCGGTTGGCGACGGATTGCTCCAGCCCTTTGTGGCTACCCTGGATCAAGGCGGGAAGGGGTATCGGAATGACGTCGTCAGAAACGAGGCCATAGCCATTCCCCAGGTAAAGCGGTTCCCCTGTTTCCATATCGCGTGGCCCGAGGTCGAGTAGCGCCAGTGCCTGCAATTTGCTGGTGGCGAAGCGGGTGTTGAAAGGGCTGTCCACGTCCGGTAGTTCTTCCGGGCGATGCGCGACCATTTCCAGCAGACGCTGAACCGAAGCCTCCTCGCCACCTGCGACGATGCGCTCCAGGTTGGCGCGGGTGGAAACGGTGTCGCCGCGATGGGCGCCATTGAGGGCACCACGCCAGACCCAGCGCGCCAGCAACTCGCGGGAACGCGGCTGCGGGCTGGGGTAGAGGTGGAAGAATTTGCCCAGCAGCACAAACGGTTGCTTGTAGGGCAGCAAGTCATAGCGCGGAATGCCGGCATCCTTCATCAGGAACTGGATGACCCGCTTCGCGGTATCCGTGGTTTGCCGATAGGCTTTCTCCGCATCCGCTTCGGACAATCGCAGCGGCCCGTCCTTTACCCGCTCGAACACCTCCTCGCCCTGCAATACGCGCAATAACCGGTACAACAGCTTGTCATCCACACGACCGAAATCGAGTTCTTCCAATTCGGCGGCAATCTGCGGAATGGTGGCGGGGCGGCTCTGCGCGCGCGCGCCGTGCAGGGCGTCGAACACCTCGGACTGCAACAGTTTCTTGCCGGTGGAATTGATCCGCCCGAACACCTCGCGCAGGATTTCTTCCCGGTCGGTACGCACCAGATAGACCGGGATGTCATATTCCCGGATGCGCCGGCCCAGGGTAAATGCGCGCTCGCGACGCTCCTTGTATTCACTAGTGTGCGCAAAAACCCACTGCATCAGCTTTTCGGACTCCAGCACTTCGGTCATTGGCAGCCAGCGTGAAGGGTCGTCGTCACGCGCGGGCGGTGGTGGCTGGAAAACACCCGCATCCAGATCGAAATAGAGCGCGAACTCATCCTTGTCCGGTCGAGGCGCCAGCAACACGCGGGCCAGCGAAACCAGACGTTGCTGGCCGTCCACCACCCAGAGCGCGTCACTCCGCGCCCCCGCACTGATGTGGACGGTGCCGAAAGTGACCTCGCCCGCTTCCGCGCTTGTTTCCCAGAACAACAACGTGCCGACCGGAAACCCGCGATACAGGCTGTCGAACAGCTTGGTGGCATCCTCCCGCTTCCACTTGATGCCGCGTTGAAATGAAGGGATGCGCATCCGCCCCTGCCGCAATTCCGCGAGCAGGTCTTCCACCTTGAGCGCGCGTGCCTCGGGGCGGCGTTCCATGGCTTCCGGGAATGGTGGGTTTGCGTCGAGGGGCATCGCTGATATCCAGTCTGGTTGCAGTGGGCCACGAAGAAGTTTGGCCGAAAAGGCGAGTCGTGTGGTGATCAAAAACGAGCGGGCACAGACCCCCACAATCTGTCCGGCAATATTCCCCGATCAGCAAGCTGCCGCCGCGGGTAAACGTAAGGATGCTCGATGAGAGAGATGAGCAACTATCGTGCGCTATCTCCCCCTCCTCCCCTCCGGTACCCAAGCGCCGCCAGTACCCCAAGCGCCAGATAGGGCCAGAGCGAGGCACTGACCTTGGCCAGGCCGACGATGTTGAACACGCTGGCGACCGGCCAGAGCAGATAACCCGCCAAGGCCACGCGCACCCCCAGAATAATGACAAGCAGCAGCAGGGCGGCCACATGACGACGCCGGGAAACCTGGGGGATGAGCAGGAACCAGAACGCCAGGAGGAAAGCGGCCAGGGTTTCCAGGGAAAGCACGCCCCCCACCACCTTCAGTTTCAGTAGCATCGTGGCCGCCAGCAGTTTGATCGCGAACGCCACTACCAGCAGGGAAAGCACCGCGCCGACGTAACGCCCCGGCCGCAACAGGCTGGCGGCGAAGGCGCCGAGCGCCGCCATCTCCAGCCAAGCGGCGGCAAACCAGGGCCAGTTGATTTGATCCAGTCCGCCCGGCGGCGTGTCGAATGGGCGCAAGTGCAGGCCCAGCCAGCCCGCGCCGGGGAAGGGATGCAGCGTGAACTGCGCGAGCACCCAGAGCAGCAGCAGCCAGAGACCGAAATCGGCCGCCGGCGTGGCCAGGAACCAGCGCGCGCGCCAACGCCGCAGCGCCCGCCCGGCACGCAACCAGCGCTGGTGATGCAAGGTCAGCAAGGCGCCGGCAAACGCGCCCAGCGTATTGAGAAAGACATCCAGATTCGAGGCGATACGTCCGGGCAGCAGTTGTTGCAGGCTTTCCATGCTCAGGCTGTAAGAAAAACCGACAAACAAGGCAAAGACAATGGCACGCAAACGCCGGCGCGGCAGCCCAAACCGCAAGGCCAGGGCATATCCCAGGGGCAGGTAGGCGAGCAGGTTGGTGGAGATGTCGCTGCGCGTGATAAAGCGTGGCAAAGGGGCCGTGATAAACTCGCCCGACCAGTGTTCCAGCCCCTTCAGCCCGGCAAACGGATACAAACTGCCGAAGGCGATCAACGCCGCATAAAGGGCCAGAAACAGTAGGGCGGAACGCGGATTAGAGGGCACGGCCGGCAGGTTGGGTAAGCGGGCCTTGCATCCTGTCACGAGCGACCATCCGACTCAACGCACAACAAAGGGAAATGATGTTATTCGATGCTTTCAACGGGGATGCGGATGGCATCTGTGCCCTGCACCAGATGCGCCTGGCCGAGCCGGCACAGTCCACGCTGATTACCGGTGTCAAACGCGACATCGGCCTGCTGAAGAAAATTGACGCCCAGGCCGGCGACAGCATCCTCGCCCTGGATATCGCGGTGGAGAAAAACGCGGTCCCCCTGGCGACACTGCTGGAAAGAGGCGTCAAGGTGCGCTGGTTCGATCACCACAACCCTGGCGAACTGCCCACGCATCCCAACTTCCAGGCCACGATCGACACCGCCGCCGACGTCTGCACCAGCCTGCTGGTGGATCGCTTTCTCGCCGGCAAGCACCGCGTCTGGGCGGTGACCGCCGCCTTCGGCGACAACCTGCATGATGCCGCCCGGCGCGCCGCCGAACCCCTGGGCCTGTCCAGCGAACAACTCGATCAACTGCGCGCGTTGGGCGAGTGCCTCAATTACAACGGCTACGGCGAGAGCTTGGAGGATCTTCACTTTCATCCGGCCGATCTCTACCGAAGCTTGTCCGACTATGCCGATCCCTTCGCCTTCATCCAGGAATCCCCCCAGTTCCAGACCTTGAGCCAGGGTTATGCCGCCGATATGGCGCGCGCGGCAGCCGTGCGGCCAAGCGAGGCACACGCGGCCGGCGCCGTGTTCATCCTCCCGGATGCCGCCTGGGCACGGCGCGTCTCCGGCGTTTATGCCAACGATCTGGCGACGGCGACCCCCCATCGCGCGCACGCCCTGCTGACCCGCTCGCCCAAGGGCCATTTTGTGGTCAGCGTGCGCGCGCCACTGGCCGACAAACGCGGCGCCGACGCGTTGTGCCAACGTTTTGCAACCGGTGGGGGCCGCAAGGCGGCGGCCGGCATCAACGTGCTGCCGGAAGCCCAAATTCCCGACTTCATCGCCGCATTTTTCGCAACCTACCCCTGAGCCTTCGCATGGACACCCTGATCTCCCCTTATGGCGGCACCCTGGTCAATCTGATCGCCACACCGGAGCGTGCCCAGGAAATCAAACAGGAAGCGCTGGGCCTGGATTCCATCGACCTTTCCTGGAAGCAGATCTGCGAACTGGAGTTACTTCTGAACGGCGCCCTGTCACCGCTCACCGGCTACATGGGCAAGGCCGAACTGGAATCCGTGCTATCCGGCCTGAAGCTTCCTGACGGCACTTTCTGGCCGCGTCCGGTGCTGCTGGTTTTGCCGGCCAAAGCCGCGGAAAAACTGTCCCCCGGCCAGAGCGTGGCGCTGCGCGACGGCGAAGGTTTCATGCCCGCCGTCCTGCGTATTTCCGAGGTCTGGGCCGCCGATCCGGAAGCCGAGATGCGCCTGGCCGAGGCCTCCGGCGTGCCGCTGGCGCGCTCGCAGGCGGAGGCCGGCCAGTATTACGTGGCGGGCCGTCTGGACGGTATCGCCCTGCCTCCCCGGCACGACTTCCTCGCTCTGCGCCTGACCCCGGCCGAGATGCGCGAGCAGTTCGCGCGCCAGGGCTGGCGCCGGGTCATGGCCTATCAGGCCGGCCAGCCGCTGCATCGGCCGCAGTACGAATTCCTTCTGCGTGAAGCCATGCGCGGCGAAGCCAATCTGCTGATCCATGCCGTGGCCGGTTCCGACCCGGTCATGGAATCCGGCCATTTCGCCCTGGTACGCGCCTGCCAGGCCCTGATGCCGCGCCTGCCGGCGGCCACCTCGATGTTGGCGCTAAACCCGATGACGCCGTGGGCGGCGGGGCCGCGCAAGACCCTGATGAAGGCGATCATGGCGCGCAACTATGGTTGCTCCCTCCTGGTCACCGGCGGCGAAACGCCGATCGAAGGACGCCGGCGGCGCGGCGCGGACACCCCCAATCTGGACAAGGATGCCGCCTTCGCCCTGGCGCGCGAGAGCCTGGGCGTGACCCTGGTGCCGTTCCCGCGCCTGGTCTATGTGGAAGATCGCGACGAGTGGCTGGCCGAAGCGGATAAACCGGCCGGCGCGCGTAGCCAGAGCATGAGCGGGCCGGAACTGGCCCGTCGCTTGATGCAGGGGCTGAAGGTTCCCGAATGGTTCTCTTATCCGGAAGTCATTGAGGAATTGCGCAAAGCCTATCCACCGCGCAGCCACCAGGGCTACACCGTGTTTTTTACCGGTCTTTCCGGTTCGGGAAAATCCACCGTGGCGCGCGCGCTGACCGTGCGCCTGATGGAAATGGGCGGGCGCCGTGTCTCGTTGCTCGACGGCGACATCGTGCGCAAACATCTTTCCTCGGAATTGGGCTTTTCCAAGGCACACCGCGACATCAACATTCGCCGCATCGGCTTTGTCGCCAGCGAGATCAGCAAACATGGCGGCACCGCCATCTGCGCGCCGATCGCGCCCTACCGGCAGACCCGGCGTGATGTGCGCGCCATGATCGAACAATGGGGCGGCTTCATCGAGGTGCATATTTCCACCTCCGTCGAAGTGTGCGAAGGGCGCGACCGCAAGGGCCTCTACGCGAAGGCGCGCGCCGGCCTGATTCCCGAGTTCACCGGCATCTCCGACCCCTACGAGATCCCGGAAAACCCGGAGTTGACCATAGACACCGCCCGCTATAGCGTCGATGAAGCCGTGCAGATGATCGTGCTAAAACTGGAACACGAAGGCTATCTGCGGTGATTTCGGATTTCGGATATGGGCACATCCTCCTTCCTAATAAATGCGAGGGGCTATCATTCGCCGCCCGCAGCTGCCGAGTGCAAGCGAACATGACCTGACCAGTCGATCCTCCGAAATCCGAAATCCGAAATCCGAAATCCGAAATCAAATGCATCTCCACATCCTCGGCATCTGCGGCACCTTCATGGGTGGCATCGCCGTCATCGCCCGCCAGGCCGGCCACACCGTCACCGGCTGCGACGCCAACGTCTATCCACCCATGAGCACGCAACTGGAAGCCCAGGGCATCCGCCTGATCGAGGGCTTCGGCGTCGAACAACTGGCATTGGAGCCGGACATCTGGGTTGTCGGCAACGTGGTGGCGCGCGGCAAGCAGCCGCTCATGGAGGAAATTCTCAATCGCGGCCTGCCCTATATTTCCGGGCCGCAATGGCTGGCGGAAAACGTTTTACGTGACAAATGGGTGCTAGCCGCCGCCGGCACCCACGGCAAGACCACTACCGCGTCGATGCTGGCCTGGATACTGGAAGACTGCGGCCTTTCGCCCGGCTATCTGATCGGCGGCGTGCCGATGAATTTCGGCGTCTCCGCGCGCCTGGCGGGCACGTCCGTCCCGGACTCGCCGTTCTTCGTGATCGAGGCCGACGAATACGACACCGCTTTCTTCGACAAGCGTTCCAAGTTCGTCCACTACCGGCCACGCACGGCCATCCTCAACAATCTGGAATACGACCACGCCGACATCTTCCCCGACCTCGCCGCCATCGAAACCCAGTTCCACCACTTGGTCCGCACCGTGCCCGGCAACGGCCTGATCGTCGCCAACGGCCGCGAGGAAAGCCTGGATCGGGTGATACAGCGGGGCTGCTGGACGCCGGTGGAAAGGTTTGGCGCCCAGATCCCCTCCCCCCCCGGGGGAGAGGGAACTCGGGTCAATCGAGCGACAGCGTCAGATCCGGCGTCGTTCCCTCTCCCCAGCCCTCCCCCGGAGGGGGAGGGAGCACCCCGCTGGCGCGCCGAAACCGTGTCCGCTTCCGCCTTCGACGTCCATCTCGGCGACAGCCTCCAGGGCCGCGTCGAATGGTCGTTGCAGGGTGAACACAACCGCATGAACGCGCTTGCCGCCATCGCCGCCGCGCGCCATGCCGGGGTGCCGAGCAAGGATGCCTGCGCCGCCCTCGGTCGTTTCGAGAATGTGAAGCGGCGCATGGAGCTGCGCGGCGAGCGCAACGGCATCAAGGTTTTCGACGATTTCGCCCACCACCCCACCGCGATTCGCCTCACCCTGGCCGGGCTGCGCGCGAGCGTCGGCGGCGCCCGCATCCTGGCGGTGCTGGAGCCGCGTTCCAATACCATGAAGCTGGGGGTGATGAAGGCACAGCTCGCGGACAGCCTGAAAGACGCCGACCACGTTTTCTGCTACAGCGGCGGCATCGACTGGGACGCGGCCGGCGCCCTCGCCCCCCTCGGCGAACAAGCCAGTATTCATGCCGATCTCGGCGAACTGGTGGAAGCCATCGCCGACGCGGCTCGACCTGGCGATCAGGTGCTGGTCATGAGCAACGGCGGTTTCGGCGGCATCCACGAACGCTTGTTGCGGCGGCTGGCGGAATGAACCGGCCCGCGCTCTAGCGCCATGTCAAACGCCATCCTGCCCGCACTCTGTTGCCGCCTGGAGGTTGGCGTGGATGGGCAGGTGTTGCATCTACGCGGCGCCTGGACCCTGACGCGACTGGTGGAATTGCGGGCCCACCTGAACACCCTGGCGATCGACCCGCTCCAGCCCCTGCGGCTCGACGGCGGCGGCCTGAGCATGCTGGACAGCGCCGGGGCGAATCACCTGATCAGCCATCTCGACCGCCTCGGCATCCCCTTCCCGCATCTGTGTCTGGCGGGTTTCAGCGCGCAGGGGCTCGCCCTCCTCAAGCTGGTGGCGGGGCGGCGCGGTGTGGTCGCGCCCGCTTCGCGACGGCGCGGCCGCCGCGGCCTGAACCAGGTGGTCGGCTGGCATGCCTGGGCCATTGCCCGCGGCACCCGCGCCGGCCTGGCCTTCATCGGCCAGACCTGCCAGGCGATCGGGCACCTGCCGCGGCATCCCGGCCTGATGCGCTGGCGCGAGTTTTTCGTGCAACTGGAAATGGTGGGCCTGCGCGCCATTCCCATCGTCATGCTGATGAGCTACCTGATCGGCGTGGTGTTCGCCTACCTGCTCGGCATCCAGATGCAGAAATTCAGCGCCAACCATCTGGTGGTGGATGGCGTCGGCATCGGCATCGCCCGCGAAATGGCGCCGCTGATCACCGCCGTGTTGATGGCCGGCCGTTCCGGCGCCGCCTTCACCGCGCACCTGGGCGCCATGAAGGTGAACCAGGAAATCGACGCCATCGTCACCCTCGGCCTGTCGCCGTTCCAGGTGCTGGTGCTGCCGCGCCTGTTCGCCATCGTCCTGATGCTGCCCCTGCTCACTTTCGTCGCAGATGTCGCCGGCATCATCGGCGCCGCTCACGTGGCCGCCTGGAACCTGGGCATTCCCGCGGTCAATTTTTACGACCGCCTGCAAAATGTGCTGCCGCTGAACACGGTACTGTTCGGCCTCAGCAAAACCCCGGTCTTCGCCGCCGCCATCGCCCTGATCGCCTGCCACAGCGGCTTCACGGTACGGCGCGACGCGCGCAGCGTCGGCTTGCACACCACGTCCACGGTGGTGCGCAGCATCGTCGCGGTGATCCTGATCAATGCCGTCTTCGCCGTGGCTTATCCGGAAATCGGGCCATGAGCACTCCGCGCGGCGCGAGAGGGTACAGATGAACGACGTGGCGCCGGTCATCGAAGTCGTCGGCCTGCGCACCCGGCTGGGCGGGCATTGGATACACGATGGCGTTTCCTTCGCGCTGCGGCCGGGCGAAATCGCCGCCCTGATCGGCGGTAGCGGAACCGGCAAGACCGTGTTGCTGAATCAATTGGTCGGTCTGCTCAGCCCCAGCGGCGGCCAGGTGAAGCTGTTCGGCCAGGATCTGGCGAAGTTGCATGCCGGCGCGTTGCAGACTCTGCGCCGCCGCTTCGGCCTGCTGTTCCAGGACGGCGCCCTGTTTTCCGCCATGCGCGTGGCGGAAAACGTGGCCACGCCGCTGCGTGAACACTTGCCCTGGTTGCCCGAGTCCCTGCGCGACGAAGTGGTTCAACTCAAGCTCGCGCTCGCCGGCCTGCCGCCGGATGCCGCCAACAAGATGCCCAGCGAGTTATCCGGCGGCATGCGCAAACGCGCGGCCCTGGCGCGCGCCCTGGCGCTGGAACCGGAATTGCTACTGCTCGACGAACCCACTTCCGGCCTCGACCCGATCAGCGCGCGCGAATTCGACAGTACCTTGCGCGTCCTGGTGGATAGCCTGGGCTTGACCGTGCTGCTCACCACACATGACCTGGACAGCTTGTGGGGCCTGGCGGATCGCGTCATCGTGCTGTTCGAGGGCAAGGTGATCGCCGACGGCCCGGTGCGTGAAGTGGCACAGGTCCAGCATGAGTGGATACGATCTTATTTCGATACACGGGCGGTGGAGTGATCCTTGCGGTAGGGCGGATGCCCAACGGGCGATCCGCCGCATGAATCGGCGGAACCGCTTCGCGTTCCGCCCTACGATGGTGGAGTAACCATGGAATCCGAAGCACGTTATGCCTGGATCGGCGGCACGCTGATCGCCCTGTTCATGGCCCTGGCCGGCGGCCTCTACTGGCTGTCCGGCGCCAAGGACAGTCAACCCAGCACGCGCTACACCGTGTATTTCCAGAAGCAGTCGCTGGAAGGCCTGCAAATCGGCAGCGAGGTACGCATGCGCGGCATCAAGGTGGGTCGCGTGGCGGACTACCGCATCCTGCCCGATACCGCGCGCGGTGTGCGCGTGTTGCTGGAAGTGGACGCGCGCATCCCTGTGCTGGAAGGCGCCCTGGCCATGGTCAACCGCAAGCTGGTCACCGGCATCGCCGGCGTCGACCTGACCAACACCACGGTCAACGCCCCCCCGCTCACCCATCTGCCACCCGGCGAGACCTATCCGGTCATCGCGGAAGGTGTGCCGGAGATGACCCGCATGACCAGTGTGCTGGAGGACCTGGGCAACAACGGCAGCGAGGCGCTGCAACGCATCAACCGCTTGCTGTCGGAGGACAACCAGCGCGCCATCGCCGGCACCCTGGCTAATACTCGCGCGCTCACCGGGCAATTGGCGGCAAGCGCCCCGGCCTTGCGCGAAACGCTGGAGCAATCGCGGCGCGCCGCCGAGCGACTGGAGCAGGTCGGTGTGGCGGTAGAAACGACCCTGACCGCCACCGGCCACCATATCGACAATCTCGCGGCGCAGTCGCGTGACACTTTGAACACGGTACGCGCCACCCTGGACAGCGCCGGCGCCACCCTGGAACAGACCCGGACGGAAATCGGCGCCCTCAGCCTGAGCCTGCGCCTCACCGCCGACCTCGCCAGCCAGGATCTACAGGCCACCAGCAAAGTACTGCGCGATAGCGGCCGCGCCATGCAGCAATCCGCGCGCGCCCTGGGCGAACCGGAACGCATTCTGTTTGGCCCGCCACAAGGGAACCTGGGCCCGGGGGAGGAACGTTAATGAATACCCGTCTCATCATCTTCAGTCTGTTGTTTCTCGGCGCATGTAGCCTGTCCGGGCCACGCCAGGCCGCCACCTGGTATGTGCTGGAAGATCAGGGCACGGCCAGCGCCGGCGCAAAACCCACCTGGCCGGATACGCTGCTGATACGGGAAACCGACGCGCCGACCTTCTATCAGAGCAGCGCCATGGCCTATAGCCGCGCGCCGGGCACGCGCGGGCATTACCAATACGCGCGCCAGACGGAATTGCCGGCGCCGCGCATCGCGCAACTGATCCGCCAGCGCCTGGAGCAATCCGCGCTGTTCCCGGCGGTCGCCCCGCTGGGCTCCGGCGTCGAAGGCGGCTATCAGCTCAATACCCGTTTGCTCGACTTCTACCATGACGCCGCGCGGGCGCCGGGCGAGGTGAGATTGCTGCTGGAAGTCGAACTGGTGCGCCGCGGCGACGCCCATTTGCTCGCCCGCACCCGCATCGAAACCCAGGCACCCGCCCCTAGCCACGACGCGCGTGGCGCCGCGCAAGGGGCCAATGCCGCCCTCACGCAAGCGCTGGATCGGCTCACGGCGTGGCTGGGGCAAATCCCAAGATCGTAGATGTGGTGAGCGCGGCGAACCGCATCCCACGAATCACCCGGATTGTTCGCGAGGCGGGGCGGGCTTCCCGCTAAAATGCCCGCCATGCTGATCTACATCCACGGTTTCAACAGTTCCTCCCAGTCCGGCAAGGCGCGCGACCTTATTTCCTGGATGGTGGAGCATGGCCTCGGCGAGGCCTGTGTCTGCCCCGACCTGCCGGATCGTCCCGCCGCCGCCATTGCCCTGCTCGAAGGCCTGATCGCGCGCAGTGTCGGCCCGGCCAAGTTGATCGGCAGCTCTCTGGGCGGCTTCTATGCCACCTATCTCGCGGAAAAACATGGCCTGAAAGCCGTGCTGGTCAATCCCTGTGTGGCTTGCCACGAGAAGCTGGCCGATTACCTCGGTAGCGTGCAGAAGAACTGGCATAGCGAGATCGAATATGTGTTCTCCCCTGAACATCTGGCCGAATTACAGGCACTGGCGCCCCAACCCGAGCACATGGAGCGTTACCTGCTGCTCCTGGAAACCGGCGACGAAGTGCTCGATTACCGCGAAGCGGTGGCGGCCTTCCCCGGCGCCCGCCAAGTGGTCCTGCAAGGTGGCGACCACGGCTTCACCCGCTTCACCGAATATCTCCCCGACATCCTGGCGTTTTAACTCATGTATTTGCTTTACGAAGAAGACGGCGACATCAAGGCCGGAACCATCCTGGCCGACAACGACAGCTCGCTGCAGATCGAATCCCAGCATGGCAAACGCGGCAAGCTGAAAACCAACCACGTTTTGCTGCGCTTTGGCTCGCCGCTACCGGCAGAGGTCATGGAAAACGCCCGCGCGCTCAAGGAGGAACTGGACCTGGACTTCCTCTGGGAAGTGGCGGGCACCGAAGAGTTCGGCTTCGAGACGCTGGCGGCCGACTATTTCGGACATGCCGCCACGCCGACCGAAGCCAGCGCCATCGTCCTGGCCTTGCATAACGCGCCCATCTACTTCCAGAAAAAAGGCAAGGGCCGCTACAAGGCCGCCGCCGCCGACATCCTCGCCGCCGCCAAAGCCGGCCTGGAACGACGCGCGCGCGAGGCGGCGTTGCGCGCCGAGTGGGTGGCCCTGCTGGTCGCCGGTAAACTGCCGGAACCCTTCCACGGCCATGTCTTCGAGCTGGCGCACAAGCCGGACAAGAACGGCCTGGAGTACAAAGCGCTGAACGAGGCCTGCGCCGCGACCAGCCTCTCCCCGGTGCGCCTGCTGGACAAATGCGGGGCGATTCCCTCCAGCCACGAATTCCACCGCCAGGCGTTTCGTCTCGAACATTTCCCCAAGGGTTTCGGCTTTCCCGAACTGGCCGCGCCCCTGCCGCCGCCGATCCTGCCGGCGGGCGACACGCCCGCGTTCAGCATCGACGACGCCGCCACCACCGAGATCGACGATGCCTTCTCGGTGATCTTCCGGCCCGACGGCGGCGCCCGCGTCGGCATCCACATCGCCGCGCCCGCGCTCGGCATCCTGCCCGGCTCCGACCTGGACCGCCTGGCGGCGAGCCGGTTGTCGACGGTCTACGCCCCGGCGGAAAAATTCACCATGCTGCCGGAGGACCTGATCGCCCAGTACACCCTGGCGGAAAACTGCGAATGCCCGGCGCTCTCCCTATATCTGGAGGTCGGCCCCGACTACAACATCGAAACTGTCGCCACCGTGGCGGATCGCATCAGTATCGCCGCCAACCTGCGCCACGAGACCCTGGAGCCGCTGTTCAACGAGAACACGATCGGCCAGCCCGGCCCGGATTACCCGTTCCGCCGCGAACTGGAATGGCTATACGCCTTTGCCCGTAGCCTGGAAATCGGGCGCGGCAAGGCAGAGCAGGTACAGCGCCATGATTTCGTGTTTCGTGTGCGGGACGAGCTCGTAGAAATCAACCCGCGCGCGCGCGGCAACCCCATCGACAAGCTGGTCTCGGAATTGATGATCCTGGCCAACAACCGTTGGGGCGAATTCCTCGCCGAGAAAAACGTGGCCGGCATCTACCGCGCGCAGACCGGCGGCAAGGTTCGCATGACCCTGAGCCCGGCGCCGCACGAAGGCCTTGGGGTGTCCTGCTACACCTGGAGCACGTCGCCCTTGCGGCGATATGTCGACCTGGTCAACCAGCGCCAGATACTCGCCGCCGCCGCCGGCGAAATCCCGCCGCACACCGCCTCCGACCCGCTGTTGTTCGCCGCCGTGCGCGACTTCGAACTGGCCTACGACGTCTACAACGACTACCAGCGCCGCATGGAACGCTACTGGTGCCTGCGCTGGATTCAGCAGGAAAAAGTAGAGGAGATCGACGCCACCGCCTGGCGCGAGAATCTGGTGCGCCTCGACGGCCTTCCCTTCGTTGCCCGCATCACCGGCGCGCCGACGCTGAATCCGGGCGACCGCATCCGCGTCGCGCTGTCCGACATCGACCTGCTCGACATCGACCTGACCTGTCGCTACCTCGCGCACCTGGACACCTGAGCGAACTCGTGGAATGTCGCACCCGCACGCGCCCAGACACCTGAGTGAGTTCCTCGAGCCGCTCCCCTATGCGCCGCTGACCTCGGCGGACTGGGACGACCGCTTCACCAAGGCGATCCTGATTTCCGCCATCGTGCATGTCCTGTTCATCTTCGGCATGCAATTCAAGGCGGCCAACCCCAAGCTGTTTGAAAACCAGAACCCGCCCCTGGACGTGGTGCTGGTCAACGCCAAGACCAAAGCCAAGCCGATCAAGGCGGACGTGCTGGCGCAGTCGAACCTGGACGGCGGTGGCAATGTCGACGAGGACCGCCAGGCGAAATCGCCCTTGCCCGCCTCAGACCGGGAACAGGCCATAAGCGCCGAAGCCGAATTCAACGCCCGGGTACGGGCTCTGGAGGCCCAGGCGCAGGCCCTGATGACCCAGGTGAAGTCTGACTACAAGGTGGCGGAGCAGAAGCCGGCGCCGCCCACGGAACAGCACCCGGCCGCGCCCAACCCGGCGCCGCTCGATCTCGCCGCGCGCAGCCTGGAAATGGCGCGCCTGCAAGCACGCATCGATACCCAGATGGATGAGTACCAGAAACGCCCACGGCGCATGTTTGTCGGCGCCCGCGCGCAGGAATACACCTTCGCGCAATACGTTGAGGACTGGCGCATCAAGGTGGAGCGGGTGGGCAACATGAATTACCCGGAAGCCGCGCGGCGCAATCGCCTGTACGGCTCTCCCATCCTGACCGTCAGCATCAACACCGACGGCACCCTGGAATCGATCCAGGTGGACCGTTCTTCCGGCCACAAGATCCTCGACGCGGCGGCGGTGCATATCGTCGAAATGGCCGCCCCCTTCGCGCCCTTCCCGGAAAGCATGCGCAAGAAGGTGGACATCCTCGGCATCAGCCGCACCTGGACATTTACCCGCTCGGACCAGCTCACCAGCCAGTAATGTGGCGCGCCGCCAGCGCAACCTCGCTCACGGAATATCAGCCGATAAACCAGGATTCCTTGGTTATAAATCAGGCTTATCGAATAAAATCCACGCCTTCCAATACGCACAAGAGACCCAGCCCATGCACACCGGAACCACGCTCACCCAGTTCATCATCGAAGAACAACGCCATATCGCCGGCGCCACCGGCGACTTCACCGCGCTGCTGAACGACATCGTCACCGCCATCAAGACCATTTCCAACGCGGTGAACAAGGGCGCCCTGATCGGCGTGATGGGCGCGCTGGAAACCGAGAACGTGCAGGGCGAAACCCAGAAGAAGCTGGACGTGATCACCAACGAAATGATGATCCGCAGCAACGAATGGGCCGGCCACCTGGCCGGCATGGCCTCCGAGGAAATGGATGAGGTCTACCCGATTCCCACCCAGTACCCGCTCGGCAAATACCTGATGGTATTCGACCCGCTCGACGGCTCCAGCAACGTCGACATCAACATTTCCGTCGGCACCATCTTCTCCATCCTGCGCGCCCAGGTGCCCAATCGCGCCGCTGTCGCGGCCGATTTCCTGCAACCCGGCGTCAAGCAAGTGTGCGCCGGCTACGCCCTGTACGGCTCCTCCACCATGCTGGTGCTGACCACTGGTCACGGCGTCAACGGCTTCACCCTGGACCGCGACATCGGCGAGTTCGTCCTCACCCACCCGGGCATGAAGATCCCCGCCGACACCAAGGAATTCGCCATCAACGCCTCCAACCAGCGTTTCTGGGAAGCGCCGGTACAGCGCTATGTGTCGGAATGCCTGGAAGGCGAGACCGGCCCCAGGGCCAAGGATTTCAACATGCGCTGGGTGGCCTCCATGGTCGCCGAGGTGCACCGCATCCTCACCCGCGGTGGTGTCTTCATGTACCCGCGCGACACCAAGGATCCGGCCAAACCCGGCAAACTGCGCCTGCTCTATGAAGCCAACCCGATGAGCTTCATCGTCGAACAGGCCGGCGGCGTCTCCTCCACCGGCCGCGAACGCATCCTCGACATGCAACCGGAAAACCTGCACCAGCGTGTGCCGGTGATTCTGGGATCGAAGAACGAGGTGGAAGTGGTCGTGGGGTATCACCAGGCCTGACCAGAAACAAAACGGGCGCCGCGAGGGCGCCCGTTCGGGGCTTATCAGGGTTACGGACCAGTGTAGAGACTCTCGAAATACGTCATGACCTGGCTGGGCCCCCATGAAGTGGCGGGATTGATCTCATAGCTCCCCCCCAGATACACGGCATTGAACATGGCGACGACCTGATTGGGCGTCAGAGGATAGTCGGGCGCGAATTTATAGGCGTTCAGCAAAGAAGCCACCGCCGCGCGAGCAAGTGCCGGGTAATTCAAGTTGGGCCGCATGCCGGCCGTGCTGGTCAGAACCTGCATGAGCGTGGGATCGGGCGCGCAGTTTTGATATTGGGCGGGACAAAGCTCCACCTCGTTGGCATTTTGTGAAATCCACCAGTAGGCATCCGCGAACACGGTTTTGAAGGCGGCGTTCGGGTTTACCGTGCGCCAATCATAATCGTGATTCTTCCAGTACCCCGGCGACAGGCCCAGTGAGGAGCAGGGTGCTTCCTGGCCATGTGTTGACGTGTTGCCGGAAAGCGCCCCCGAGATCGTGCAATTGTAGGGCGCCGCGCCCAATACGGGCTTGCTGGCAAGGGTAGCCAAAACGACTGGAAGCGCCAGTGCGCCCTTGGCTAGCCTTCTGCGCAAGACATCAGGCTGGCCCGAGACTATCTTGCTTACAGGATGGTTCATGTGTTGCGACCCCTTGAATACGCTTAGGTATTCATACGCAACTTTCATGCCCCAACCAATTCTTCCGCCAGGTACAACTGCCATCCGCACCCGTATACCGCGCCAGGCCAGGCTAAGCGAGCGTTTCGTCAGTGCTCTCGCGGATGGTTATTGAGTGTTCCGAGGTGTGCCATTCGACCCGCGGCATTGACAGGAAACTCCACGACAACGTCGAATACTCGGCGAATTTCCCGCATCAGGCGGCCGCACGGCCTCGCGCAATAGCGAGGATGCGTACACATCCTCGCCGTGCAAGCAGAAAACCAACGCCGGCGCGCCAGATGAAAAAGGGCTCCGCGAAGAGCCCTTTTTCAGGTTGATGGTGGTTGGTTGGGTTACGGGTAGTACAGAAGATTCACGAAATGCAAGACTTCGGCATTACTCCAGTCGACAGTCGGGTTGGTATCGGAAAAACTCCCACCCGTCGCGGCCGCCACATACATACGCTCCGCCTGTGACCGGATAAGCGGGTACACGCTGGGGTCGGTAATGTCCTTGGCATTGAGCAACAACACCAACGCTTTTACCGCGTATTCCCTTCCCGATGGTGTAGGCAAGTGCAGAATTTGATTGATTGAGGCCGGAGAGCTCCCGCTCGGTTGGGTGCCACTACTGCTGAAGCTCAATGTTCCGCCACTGACTATTCCTGTAGTAGGGTCTGTGCTCTCTCCAGAGATGAAGAAATAGTTCGTCGTCGACAATACCGGGGAATCCGAGAACAGCACGCTGATCATGCTCATGGCATTGGACGGATACTTATACGTGTTGGAAGCCAAGCTGGATGCGCTTTCTCCAATGTTCGTGCACTCCTCCCCATGACCGGATACATTTCCGGATAACTGGCCGGAGATCGTGCAGTTCCAAGAAACGGCGAGAACGGGCTTGCTTGCGAGCGTGGCGAGCACAACGGGGGTCGCGACACCGCCTTTGACAAGTTTCCTGCGTAACGGGTCTGGTTGCTTGGAACTCGGCTTAGTAGGTCGATCTGTCATGGAGTGAGGCGCCCAAAAAATTGACATCCCATTCTACGCAATAAGCATGCCTCTACATAACACCCTGATTACAAAAGAGGTGCTATTCACACTTGGACGTAACTGTAAAAATAATCGACAAAAAAGGGCCGTTCCGAGAGAGGCACCCCTGGATTCTGCCGGCGAACAGCGGGCTTACCACTACCGATCCTGCCTCGTGGATTGCAAAATCAGGTCGCGCGGAACACGCGATATTCCTGTTCTGTAAGTACAGCATCCAGGGGGATGTCCCAGGGGTCGTTCGGCACCCGATCCACCTCCTGCACGGAGAACGCCACACCGATGATGCGAGGCCGCCGCCAACGACGAAAGCGCTTCAGGTTGGCCAGACTGGCATCGTAGTAGCCCCCACCCATACCCAGGCGGAAGCCACGCGAGTCGAATCCCAGCAGGGGCAAAAACAGCAAATCGAGGCGCTGTACACGCACTCGTTTTGCCGTTGGGTGGCGGTATTCGGGTATCCCATAGCGATTCAAAACCCAGGCGGGATGCTCGCCAAGTTGCGAAAACCACATTCTTTTGTGCCCCCGCCCGGGGACGATGGGCAGAAAACAGCGCGCCTGCATGGCCCGCGCGCGATCCAGCAAGGGCCGCACATCGATTTCGCTTTTCGCGGGCATGTAGATGCCGACACGACGGCCCTTGGCCAACAGGCGATAACGCAAGGCCAGCCTGACCACAGCAGTGCTCGCCGCGCGCCGCGGCGATGTGGCGATCGACTGGCGCCGCGCGCGGAGTTGCCGCCGCAACGCGGCCTTTTCCGTGTACTCGGGGGTGGGAAACATATCGAAGTGGAGGGTCTCCCCGCTTGCGCCGACCTGGTTGCTTTCCTGAACCCAGGGGTCCAAGAGTGGCCGCGGCGCATCCGCTTCAGGCACCTGGGCTAGCCAGACGCACAACAGCAGACTTGATCGCCGCAACCTTCGCTTACGCGTATCGGTTCAAAGAATGCGCAACCTTCGCGAACGCAGCAGGGAGATTGATGGGAGGACTGATGCAACCAGTCCGTTCAGAACAGATTATCTTGCTGAGCCAGTGCTTGATCAAGTAGGCCGGTCAAACGACCAATTTGCTCACGGTGTAGCTGCTCGTCAGGGTTGATCGGCTTCGCGGCGAGGTAATCGTGCGTGATATTGAGGGCGGCCATAATCGCGATGCGTTCCAGGCCGATCACTTTGCCGTGGTCGCGAATCTCGCGCATCTTGCGATCAAGATAGCTGACCGCCTGGAGCAGGCTTTCCCGCTCATCTTCCGGGCAGGCGACCCGAAATTCTCGTCCCATGATAGCGACGTCTAGGCTGACGTTGGTTTGGCTGGACATCTTAATCCGGGATCTTGTTGAGCAGCGATTCCATGCGGCCGCGTGCTTCGGCCAGGCGATCTGAAAGCTGCTTGTTGGCATTTTCCATGGCGACCAGTTGCTGGCGTAGCCGAAGATTCTCAACTCGCATGCCTTGATGGCGTTCGAGAATCTGCGCGAGTTTGTTTTCGAGAGCGTCCAGTTCAGCATGCATGCCCGCACTATAATTGCCCGCATTTTCCCGCGTCAACACAGGGTTTGCGGCAGATCATCCGCGGCCTTCCAAAATGGACAGCAAAACCCTCTACCTGCGCCTCCTCAAATATGTGCGTCCGCACTGGCGCATGTTCGCCTTCGCGCTCCTGACGATGGTGCTCATGGCGGCGACCGAGCCTGTTCTGCCGGCGCTCATGAAACCCATGCTGGACGGCAGTTTCGTGAAAAAGGACGCGGTGATCATCCAGTGGGTGCCGATCGCCCTGGTTGCCTTGTATCTGGTGCGCGGCATTCTCATGTTTACGTCCTCGTATGCCATGACCTATGTCGGGCAACGTTTGATCATGGATCTGCGCGGCGTCATGTTCAGCAAACTGGTGACCTTGCCGACCGCGTTTTTCGATGATCAGCCGAAAGGCAATCTGATCGCCACGGTGGCCTTCAACGTCACCCAGCTCACCGAATCGGCCACTTCCGCGTTGACCGCGCTGGTGCGCGACAGTTTGTCCGTGGTCGGCCTGCTGGCCTGGCTGCTGTGGCTCAACTGGAAGCTGACGCTGGTGACTTTCGTCATGATTCCCATCGGCACCTGGATATTTCGCATCGCAGGCAAGCGCATGCGCTACACCAGCCGGGAGATACAGAAGAACGTCGGCCACATCACCCATGTGCTCGAGGAAAGCATCGGGGCGCATAAGCTGGTCAAGGTATTCGACGGCACGGCGCAGGAAAGCGCGCGGTTTCTCGCGGCGGTGCAGCGCGCCCGCCAGTTCGCCATGAAGCAGTCCGTCGCCGACTTCGGCTACAACCCCATTCTGCAATTGCTGGCCGCCATCGCGCTGGCGGTGATCGTCCATATCGCCACGCTTCAGGCTTCCTCGGATGAAACCAGCGTGGGCGGCTTCGTTTCCTACATGGTCGCCATGCTCATGCTGTCGGCCCCGATGAAGCGACTTTCCGGCGTCATGTTGCAACTGCAACGCGGCCTGGCCGCCGCCGAAGCGGTGTTTCAATTGCTCGACCAGGATAGCGAGGTGGATACCGGCACCCGCGAACTCGGCCGCGCCAAGGGGGAAATCAGCTTCAAGGGGGTCGGCCTGACCTATGAGGGCAAGAGCACGCCCGCGCTGGTCGACATCAATCTGGAAATTCCACGCGGCGAAACCCTGGCGCTGGTCGGCGCGTCAGGTAGCGGCAAGACCAGCCTGGTGAACCTGTTGCCGCGTTTCTATTGCCCGAGCGCCGGCCAGATCCTGCTCGATGGCACACCCCTGGCGGATATCCGGCTGGCGGATTTGCGTTCCAACATCGCCCTGGTGTCGCAGGACGTCACCTTGTTCAACGACACGGTGGCCGCGAACATTGCCTACGGTCGACTCGCCAGCGCCACTCCGGAAGCGATCCGCCAGGCCGCCCAGGCCGCGCATGCGCTGGAATTCATCGAAGCGTTGCCGGAAGGTTTCGAAACCCTGGTCGGGGAAAATGGCGTGAAACTATCGGGTGGCCAGCGGCAACGTCTCGCCATTGCCCGCGCCCTGCTCAAGGACGCGCCCATCCTCATCCTCGATGAAGCGACCTCCGCCCTGGACACCGAATCCGAACGCCATGTTCAGTTCGCGCTGGAAAATCTCATGCGTGGGCGCACCACCCTGGTCATCGCGCATCGCTTGTCCACCATCGAAAATGCCGATCGCATCGCGGTCATGGATCGCGGCCATATCGTCGAAATCGGCTGCCATGGCGACCTGCTCGCGCGCAAAGGGGCTTATGCCCGTCTTTACCACCTCCAGTTCCAGGAAGTGGGCAACGCCTGATCCCCGACCCGGAGTACCCAGGCATGAGCGCACCTTACCGCGGCCGCTTCGCCCCGACCCCCTCCGGCCCCTTGCACTTCGGCTCACTGGTTGCCGCCTTGGCGAGCTATCTGGAAGCGCGCTCGCACGATGGAAAATGGCTGCTGCGCATCGAGGATGTCGACCCGCCGCGCGTCGCGGCCGGGGCCAGCGCCGGCATCGTGCGTACCCTGGCGGCGCACGGCTTCGAGTGGGATGGCGGTGTGTTGCATCAGAGCGACCGCAACGAGGCCTATCAGGAAGCCCTGGCGCGCCTAGTCGACCTGGGCCGGGCCTATGCCTGCGTCTGTAGTCGCAAGCGACTGGCGGAGCTGGCGGTGCCCGGCGTGGACGGGCCCGTTTATCCCGGAACCTGCCGAGACGGGCATGCCGACGCGGCGGGCGCCCTACGCTTTCTCTTGCCCGAACAACGGGTGGTCTTTCACGACGCCTTGCTTGGCCGCGTTGCCTGTGCTGTCACGCGGGAGTGCGGCGACTTCGTGTTGCAACGCGCCGACGGCGTGTTCAGCTATCAACTTGCCGTGGTGGTGGATGATGCCGAACAGGGCATTACCCATATCGTTCGTGGCGCCGACCTGCTGACCTCGACGCCGCGCCAGATTGTTCTGCAACAGGCGCTGGGCTATCCCACGCCGGCCTACACGCATCTGCCCGTGGTGCTGAATTCGCGCGGGGAAAAGCTCAGCAAGCAGACCCTGGCGGCGGCGCTGGATGACGCCGATCCGCTGCCAGCTTTGCGCCTGGCGGGACGCTTTCTCGGCTTACCGGAGATTGGACTGGTCGGCGGCGCCGGCGCCTGGTTGACCCAGGCGATCCGGCTCTGGCCCGAAGCCGCCGTACCGGCGTTGCGCGGCCGCGTCCTGACTGCCAAGCTCTCCGTATGAACCCGGATTATTTCTTCTTGCGCGAAATGGCGCGCCAGCCGATGTCGCGGCGCATCTGGCGGCCGGCGAATTCGACGCACGCCGCCACCTCATAAGCGCGGGTCTGCGCGATCTTGACCGTATCGCCCAGCGCGGTAACGCACAGCACGCGCCCGCCCGAGGTGACGACCTGATCGCCGGCGATGGCCGTGCCGGCGTGGAAGATATGAAAATCCTCGCCGGCCGCGCCCAGCCCGGTGATCGCATCGCCCTTGCGCGGCGCTTCCGGGTAACCGGCGGCGGCCTGGACCACGCCCAGGGCATAGCGCCGGTCCCACTCCGCCTCGACCTGATCGAGTCGGCCCTCCACCGCCGCTTCCAGAAGCAAGGTGAGGTCGCTCTTCAAGCGCATCATGATCGGCTGGGTTTCCGGGTCGCCCATGCGGCAGTTGAACTCCAGCACCTTGATTTGCCCTTTCGGATCGATCATCAGCCCGGCATAAAGAAAGCCGGTATAGGGAATGCCGTCCGCCTTCATGCCAGCGACCACCGGGCGGATCACCTCGCGCATGGCGCGGGCGTGAATCTCCGGAGTCACCACCGGCGCCGGTGAATAAGCGCCCATGCCGCCGGTATTGGGGCCCTCATCGCCGTCCAGCAGGCGCTTGTGGTCCTGACTGGTGGCCAGCGGCAGGATATGTTCGCCATCGACCATGACGATGAAACTGGCCTCCTCGCCGAACAGGCATTCCTCAATCACCACGCGATGCCCGGCCTCGCCCATGCTGTTGCCGGCGAGCATGGCCTCGACCGCCGCGTGCGCCTCTTCCAGCGTGGTGGCGACCACCACACCCTTGCCGGCGGCCAGGCCATCGGCCTTGATCACGATGGGCGCGCCTTTCTCATCGAGATAAGCATGGGCGGCGGCGGCATCGGTGAAGGTGGCGAACTCGGCGGTGGGGATCTTGTGGCGTGCCATGAACTGCTTGGCGAAATCTTTCGAGCTTTCCAGTTGCGCGGCGGCCTGGACCGGCCCGAACACCTTCAGCCCGGCGGCCAGGAAGGCATCGACCACACCGGCGGCCAGCGGCGCTTCCGGGCCGACCACGGTGAGCTGGATGTTTTCTTTTTGCGCAAATTCGACCAGCTCGGGAATGGCCGTGATGGCCACGTTTTCCAACCCTTCTTCGCGCGCGGTGCCACCGTTGCCGGGAGCCACGAAAACTTTCTGGATGCGGGGAGACTGCAACAAACGCCAGGCCAGCGCGTGTTCGCGCCCGCCGGAGCCGATGACTAGGAGTTTCATGGGGTATCCCTGTTCTGAATGAAACCGATGGGACGGCCTGGTTTCTGGGGTGGAGCCATCAACTGACGCAATGCGTCGAAAACGGCTTTGAACTGTTCGTCGTACTGCTGTTCCAGCTCATCCAGCCCGCGCGCGAGGTCCACGTTCTCGGCCAGGCTGCGGCGCAGCCGGTTGAATGTGCGCATGATCTCGATATTGACCGATACCGCGCGCGGGCTTTTCAGCACGCTGGAAAGCATCGCCACGGCCTGCTCGGTGAAGGCATAAGGTGGCGTGCGGCTGCCGCCCCAACTTGAAATCACATTTTGTGATTTCAAGTTCAGCCACTCGTCACGGCTCAGTTGGAACATGCAGACTTCAGGCAGCGCTCAATGCCGGAAATGCCGCACACCGGTGAATACCATCGCGATACCGTGCTCGTCGGCGGCGGCGATGACTTCCTCGTCGCGCATCGAACCACCAGGCTGGATCACCGCCACGATACCGGCGGCGCCGGCCTGGTCGAGGCCGTCGCGGAACGGGAAGAAGGCATCCGAGGCCATCACCGAGCCGGGCACCTTCAAGCCGGCCTGTTCGGCCTTGATCGCGGCGATACGCGCGGAGTTGACGCGGCTCATCTGGCCGGCGCCGACGCCGATGGTCATGCCGTCCCGACAGTAGACGATGGCATTGGATTTGACGAACTTGGCGATGCGCCAGGCGAACAGCAGGTCTTCCATTTCCTTCTCGGTCGGCACGCGCTTGGTCACCACCTTGAGGTCGCCGTGCAGCAGGATGTCGGCATCCTGTACCAGCAGGCCGCCGGCCACCCGTTTCATGTCCATCTGCGCCACGCTGCCCGCCCAGGCGCCGCATTCCAGCAAGCGCACATTCTTCTTGGCGGCCACGGCCTCACTGGCTTCCGGGCTGACTTCGGGGGCGATGATCACTTCCACGAACTGGCGTTCGACGATGGCCTTCGCGGTCTCGCCATCGAGGCGGCCGTTGAAGGCGATGATGCCGCCGAAGGCGGATTCCGGATCGGTCTGATAAGCGCGGTCGTAGGCCTGCATCAGGCTGGCGCCGTAGGCGACGCCGCAGGGGTTGGCGTGCTTGACGATGACGCAGGCCGGGCCGGCGTTGAACAGCTTGACGCACTCCAGAGCCGCGTCAGTGTCGGCGATGTTGTTGTAGCTGAGTTCCTTGCCCTGGATCTGGCGCGCCGAGGCGATGGTGCCGGCCGGCGCATTGGCCTCGACGTAGAAAGCGCCGTTCTGGTGCGGATTCTCGCCATAGCGGCAGGTCTGGGCGCGACTGAATTGCAGGGTGAGCTTGTCGCCGAACTGTTCCTTGCCGCCCTCAGCATTCAAGGCAGTCAGGTAATTGCTGATGTGGCCGTCGTACTGAGCGGTGTGAGTGAAGGCCTTTTTCGCCAGGTCGAAGCGGGTGGCATCCGTGAGGGCGCCGCCGTTGGCCTGCATTTCCGTGACCAGCGCCGGGTAATCGGCCGGGTCGGTGACGATGGCGACGTGCTTATAGTTCTTGGCCGAGGAACGCACCATGGCCGGGCCGCCGATGTCGATGTTCTCGATGGCGTCGTCCAGGGTATGCGGTTTGGCCACGGTTTCCACGAACGGGTAGAGGTTGACGCAGACCAGATCGATGTAGCCCATGCCGTGCTCGCTCATGGTCTCGACGTGCGCGGTGAGGTCGCGCCGCGCCAGGATGCCGGCATGCACCTTGGGGTGCAGGGTCTTGACCCGGCCATCGAGCATTTCCGGGAAGCCGGTGTAGTCGGATACGTCCATGACCGGCAAGCCGGCGTCGCGAATGGCTTTGGCGGTACCACCGGTGGAGAGGAGTTCCACGCCGTTGCCGGCAAGCGCGCGGGCGAAGTCGATGAGGCCGGTTTTGTCGGAGACGGAAAGGAGAGCGCGTTTGATCATGGTTTGTAGTCTTCAGTTGGCAGTCTTCAGTTGGCAGATCGAGTCGGAGTTGCCGCCGACCGCAAGCTGCCTGCTTTATTTGATTCCATGCTGCTGCATCTTCTTGCGCAGGGTATTGCGGTTGATGCCCAGCCATTCGGCGGCGCGGCTCTGATTGCCGTCGGAGTGGTAGAGCACCACGTCGAGCACCGGGCGTTCCACGCAGTTGACCACCATGTCGTAGATGCCCGCCGGCATTTCGCCGTCGAGATCCTTGAAATAGTCGAGCAATACGCGACGCACGCAGGCCGCCAGTTCGCTTTCGTCGATATGTTGTTCCGTGGCCATGGGGGACTCTAGTCTCGCTCGTGTCGTATTTATGCCGCCGCGCGTTCACCGGCGGGTGCTTCCAGGTAAACCAGGCGGCTGTCACGGCCGCGCGCGCACCAGAAGAAATCGTTGACCGCGTCGAGTTGTTCGGCGGTGCTTTCCAGGCGGTTCATGGCGTGGCGGAAGCTGGCCGAATCGGCCAGGCCGCGCGTGTACCAGGCGATGTGCTTGCGCGCCATGCGCACGCCGCTGACCGCGCCGTAAAACTGGTAAAGGTCTTCGAGATGAGCGAGCAGGACATCGTGAATCTCGGCCACCTCGGGCGCCGGCAGGTTCTCCCCTGTCGCCAGGTAGTGCGCGATCTCGCGGAACAGCCAGGGGCGGCCCTGAGCGGCGCGGCCGATCATGATCGCGTCGGCGCCAGTCGTTTCCAGCACGAATCGCGCCTTCTCCGGCGTGGTGATGTCGCCGTTGGCGATGATGGGGATGCGCGCCTCGCCTTTCACCACCGCGATGGTCTCGTATTCGGCGTCGCCGGAATAACCGCAGGCACGGGTGCGGCCATGGATGGCCAGCGCCTGGATGCCGGATTCCTGGGCGATATGCAGGATGGCCAGCGCGTTCTTGTGCGCCTTGTCCCAGCCGGTGCGTATCTTCAGGGTGACCGGCGTGTCCTTCGCGGCGGCGACCACGGCTTCGAGGATGCGCGCCACCAGGGGCTCGTCCTGCAACAGCGCGGAACCGGCCATCACATTGCAGATCTTCTTGGCCGGGCAACCCATGTTGATGTCGATGATCTGGGCGCCGTTGTCGACGTTGTGGCGCGCCGCCTCGGCCATCATGGCCGGAATGCTGCCGGCGATCTGCACGGAAATCGGTTCCACCTCACCCTCATGGTTAGCGCGCCGCAGCGTTTTGGCGGAGCCATAGAGCAATGAATTGGAGGTGACCATCTCCGACACCGCCATACCCGCGCCCATTTTTTTACACAACTGGCGAAACGGCCGATCCGTCACGCCCGCCATGGGGGCGACGATCAGCTTGTTCTTCAGTTGGAATGGGCCGATAAGCGGGCCGACAAGGGAGCCGGATTGCATGCGAGGGGGGAATGGCGGGCGGAGAAGGCTGCGCATTTTATACGCAACGGGGGGAGGGACAAAGCCTGGATTCCCTCACCGCTATACTCGCCGCTCCTTGCTTGCCACATCCGCCCGCCATGCCCGTTGAGCCCTTTCAGAACCATCGCCCGCGTCTCGGTGAGCGGGTATTCATCCACGCCGGCGCCACGGTGATCGGCGATGTGGAATTGGGCGATGAAGTCTCGGTGTGGCCCGGCGTGGTGATTCGCGGTGATGTGAACCACATTCGCATCGGCGCGCGCGGCAATATCCAGGACAACTCGGTACTGCACGTCAGCCATCGCCGCGCCGCCGATCCGGAAGGCTCACCGCTGCTGATCGGCCGAGATGTGACGGTGGGTCACGCGGTCATCCTGCATGGCTGCGTGATCGGCGACGAATGCCTGATCGGCATGGGTTCGCTGGTGATGGACAAGGCGGTGCTCGAACCACGTGTGCTGCTGGCGGCGGGCAGCCTGGTACCGGAGGGGCGGGTTCTGGAGTCGGGTTGGTTGTATCTCGGCCGGCCGGCCAAGGCGGTGCGCCGATTGACGCCGGAAGAACTGGACTATTTCGCCTATCAGGCAGGAAATTACGCGCGTCTGGCGCGGGAATATCAAGGTAGGTCGGGTTAGCGGCTTTGTCGCGTAACCCGACGGCAATGCCGATTGTCGGGTTACACCTTCGGCTAACCCGACCTACTCCCGATCCAGCCGATGTTTGTGCCGGTTCAGGCTGCCGGTGAGTTCCGAGATGATCTCGCCCGCCGCGCGGATGATCTGGTTGGGGGTGAAGCCGCAATGGCGCATTTCCTTGAAGAAGGCTTTCGCCAGCATGCGCGCGACCTTGTCCGGTTCGTGACTGGACAATGACACCACCGAACAGGAATCGGCGCGGCCTTCCAGGGTGAAAGCCATCTGCGCGAAGCGCGAATCGAGCACGCGGTCGAGGCGCGCGGCATGGATGCTGCGGCCGATCAGGCGAGCGGCGAGTTCGGCCGCGTCGAGATCGGAGGCCGTGAAATGCACGCGCTCGATCGGTTCGCTGATATTGAGCACGCCCGCCGGTTTGCCGGCGAGCAGGATGGGGCAACTGATGAAGCTGCCGGTGCCGCCCAGACGGCGCGCCTGGGCGCGCCAGCGGGAATGGCCGATGTCCTTGATGTGCAGACACTGGCCCAGGCCGAGGACATGCTGAGCGATGCCTTCTTCACTGGCGGCATCGTCGCGCCAGGCCACTTCCGGCAACTCGCCGTAGACGGCGGCAAGTTTCAGGCGCACGCCCTTGCCGCTGCCGGTATCCAGCAACATCAGGGAAACCCGACGCGCCGCCATGACATCGCCGGCTATGCAGGTGATGCGATAAAGGTTGTCCTCGAAGCGACCGGTGGGCTCGAAGCCCGCCAGTTCCAGCAATTTTCCCTGACGCTCTGGATTCATGCCCTGCCTCCTGTGTCAACGCTCAATTCAAGGCGCGCGCCAGCTTGCGCCGATATTCGGACACCAGCGGCCCCTGGCCACCCAGCAGGCTGAACACGGCGAGGATGGCCTTGCGCGCCGCTTCCTCGTTCCAGGAACGGTCACGCCGCACCATTTCCAGCAATTCCTCCAGCCCTTCCTGATGGCGGCCGGAGGCCACCAACTGGTTGGCAAGCCGCATGCGGGTCTCCATGTCATCCGGTTGCTCCGCGATACGGTCGCGCAAACCCGCTTCATCGCCACTTTGCTGGCCACCTTCCGCAAAACTCAGCCGCGCCAGCACCTGTTGCGCGCGATCTTCCATCCGAATGAGGAGTGACAGGCTGTCGAACAGGCGCCGTGCCTCATCCAGCAGCCCCAGTTCCACCATAATGTCGGCCGCGTCCAGGCGCACCGCCTCGTTCAACGGTTCCAGTTTCGCGGCGTCGCCCAGAAGCCGCAGAGACTCCTCCAGATTGCCCTGATCGCGCGCGCGGCCGGCCGCGATGTGCAGTTCGCCGGCCGGCGAGGGAATCAGGCGCTTGAGAAATTCGCGCACTTCCGATTCGGGAAGCGCGCCGGAAAACTCATCGACGAGCTCGCCGCCGAGAAAGGCTTTTACGCTGGGAATGCCGCGCACGCCGAATTGCGTGGCAATGTCCTGATTTTTGTCGGAATCCACCTTGGCCAGGATGAACTTGCCCTGGAATTCCGCCGCCAGTTTTTCCAGGATGGGCTTCAACGCGCGGCAGGGGCCGCACCATTCCGCCCAAAAATCCACCAGCACCGGCACATGTTGCGAGCCTTCGATCACCACCTGCTGGAAATTACCGGCATCGACATCGAAAGAATATTGATCCATGCGTGTCGCTCCAAAAATACGGCCATTGTGCGGCCCCAAGCCGGGATCGAACAATGCCGAGGCGAGCCGCGAGGTAAGGAACCGAGAAACAACAAGTTGAACATTTTGGCCGCGCTGGCTGGCGCGCTGCCGCCTTGCTGGTCGCTTGCAGGGAATAACCATGCGGCGCGACCGGCGCCTTGCATCGCATCCCGCCAACACACCCGTAGTTGTCCAACTTATCATTTCTCGGCTCCTTACCCGCCCACCGTCTGACCGCCGCTGTCGGAACCCTGGTAGACCTGAACCTGATCGCGGCCCAGCTTCTTGGCCGCGTAGCAGGCCACATCGGCTTCCAGCAGCGCGCGGGTCGCGTCTTCGGTTTCCGAGGTAATGAGCGTAATACCGACACTGGCGCCTATCGAAAAGAACTCGCCCCGCCACTCGAAGCGCAGTTCCCGCAATGTCCTGAGCAGGTTGTCGGAGACGCGCACCGCGGATTCCAGGGCGCAGTTTTCCAGCAATACACAAAACTCGTCGCCCCCCAGGCGCGCCAGGGTATCGGCGCCACGCACCTGGGCATTCATCACCTCGGCCAACTGCGCCAGCAGGGCATCTCCGGCTGCGTGGCCGGCGCTGTCGTTCACCACCTTGAAGCGATCCAGATCGAGAAAGCAGAGGGCATGCACCGCGCCTTCCTGACGTGAACGTAGCCAGGCACGCTGCACGCGGCGCTGGAATTCACGCCGGTTGGCCAGCCCGGTAAGCGAGTCATGGCTGGCCTCGTGCCGAATCTGGCGACTGATCCGTAGCGCATCGGTGATGTCGTGGCCGACGCCGCGAAAGCCGGAGAAATGGCCGCTCGAATCGATCAACGGCTCACCGGAAAGGCGAAACGCGGCGCGCTCACCCGAGTCCAGTTCCAGTTCCAGCACGGCATCCTGGAACGGCCGACCTTCCTTCAGGGCCGCCAGCGTCTCCATCTCATGATCCACCGGCAGTAGCCCTGGCAGGCAGCCGCTGAAGGCATCGGTGAGCCGGTCCCCCTCACGAATCGGCCCGTCGCTGGACCAGATGAGGTGGTGCTCCTCGTCGCTTTCCCAGAACCAGTCGGCGGCGATACGGGCGAAATGGCGCATGCGCGCCTCGCTCCATTTCAAGCGCTCGTGCGCCTGTTCCAGTTCATAGGCCTTGTTTGCCAGCCTGACGCAATCCACCGGCCCGGAAAAAAGCGCGCGCGCGTTCTCAAGGCTACAGGGCACGAAACGCGCCTCGATGCCGGCGTCGCGCAGCGTGTTGCTGATCTGTTCGAGGTTGTTATCGTTGTCCTCGATGATGAACGCCTTTTTTTTCATGGCGCCTCCCGCTGAAGCTGTAAATATGAACGCTGATTTTAAGGCCGTACCAGGGTGAGCATCCGCTTGTTTGCCGCCGGAGGCGAACAGGGACCGGGCTATTTCTTCTTGGCGCGTGGGTGGGCCTGGTCATAGACCTGGGCCAGATGCTGGAAATCCAGATGGGTATAGACCTGGGTGGTGGACAGGCTGGCATGCCCCAGCATCTCCTGCACCGCGCGCAAATCGCCGGACGATTGCAGCACATGCGAGGCAAAGGAATGGCGCAGGGCATGCGGATGCACATGCGCCGTGACGCCGTGTTTCAGCGCCAGTTTGTTCAATGCCAGCCGCACCGCCGTGGCGCCGACGCGGCCGCCGCGGGCGCCGAGGAATAAAGCCTGGGTGTCACGCGCTACCTCGGTTGCCACCTCGGTTGTAACTTCTCCACGCCGCGCCAACCAGGCGCGCAGCGCTTCCAGCGCCCGCTGGCCGACCGGAACGAGGCGGGTCTTGCGCCCCTTGCCGGTTACCGTCACTTCGCCGGCGGCCAGATCCACACTATCCAGATTCAGTCCGATCAACTCGGCGCGGCGCAGGCCGGAGGAATACATCAGTTCGAACATGGCCTGATCGCGCAGCGACCCGAGATCATCCGCCGGCCCTTCCAGCAACTTCGCCATTTCATCCACGGACAGCGCGTTGGGCAGTTTTCGGTCGCCCTTGGGAGGGCGCAGGCCGAGACAGGGATTGGCCGCGACGAAGCCCTGGCGCGCCAGGTAGTTATAGAAACTGCGCCAGGCAGATAACGTGCGCGCCAGGGTTTTCGGCTGCTGGCCACGCGCATGCAGGGTCGCCAGTGCGCGGCGGATGTCGTGAACGGCCAGCCCGGCGGGGTCAACATCCCCCACCAGTTCCAGCAGATGCGCCAAGTCAATGGCATAGGTGGAAACCGTGGCCGGGCTGTACTGGCGCGCTTGCAGCGCCTTCAGAAAAGCGTCGACCCGGGAGGAGAACGGAAACGTCGTAGGCACGCGGCGATCAGGAAGGAGGAGGCGACAGAACTATAGCGGATGCATCGCGTGACGGCGCTGAGCGACGCCGGCTTGACAGCCCCCATCCCCGCCCATAAAAGGTTAGCTCTCCACGACCTGAGTTTCGACCACCGCCATGTCCGCCGTATTCATCCCCCCCGCCCATCCCGTCACCGACGTTCCACCGGTACTGGAAGAAACGCTGCAACCCGGCGAGCGGGAGGAACTGATCGCGCGCATCAAGCAACGCATGCGCGAGCAGGATGCGGTGCTGGTGGCGCACTACTACACCTCGGGCGAATTGCAGCGACTGGCCGAGGAAACCGGCGGCTGCGTCTCCGACTCTCTGGAAATGGCGCGCTTCGGCCATGCTTCCAAGGCAAAGACGCTGATCGTCGCCGGCGTGAAATTCATGGGCGAGACCGCCAAGATTCTCAACCCGGAAAAACGCGTGCTGATGCCGGACCTGCATGCCGAATGTTCCCTCGACCTGTCCTGCCCGGCGGACGAGTTCACCCGCTTCTGCGACGCCCATCCCGACCGCACCGTGGTGGTCTACGCCAACACCTCGGCCGAGGTGAAGGCGCGCGCCGACTGGACGGTGACCTCCAGCATCGCCGTAAAAGTGGCTGAACACCTGAAGGCGCGCGGCGAAAAGCTGATCTGGGCGCCGGACCGCTATCTCGGCGATTACGTGCGGAAGACCACGGGCGCCGACATGCTGCTCTGGCAAGGTTCCTGCGTGGTGCATGAGCGCTTCAAGGCCGAAGGCATCCGCGCCTTGCAAGCCGAATATCCGGAGGCCGCCGTGCTGGTACACCCGGAATCGCCGGCGGCGGTGATCGCCCTGGCCGATGTGGTGGGCTCCACCACCCAGCTCATCCGCGCGGCGGCGGAATTGCCGAACCCGGTGCTGATCGTCGCCACCGACAACGGCATCTTCCACAAGATGCACGCGGTCGCCCCCGACAAACGTCTGCTCGAAGCGCCCACCGGCGGCACCGGCGCCACCTGCGTGTCGTGCGCGCATTGCCCGTGGATGGCCATGAACGGCCTGAAGAACCTGCTTGCCGTGCTGGAGAACGGCGGCAACGAAATCCAGGTGGAAGACGGCGTGCGCGCGCGCGCCGTGCGTTCCATAAACCGCATGCTGGAATTCGCCGGCCAGAGCGGCATCGCGGTCGCCGGCCGAAGCGTGGATTGAGCCGCGCCGGCTGCTTGGTACGTTTTGCCGACCCGCGAGTGATAGGCTTCACAGGACAGCGCCTTGCGGCCATGTTCCCATGCGGCCGTCCCATCCCCATCCGGAGAAACTCATGAGCTTCATTCAGGAATTCAAGGCATTCGCCATGCGCGGCAATGTCGTCGATCTCGCCGTCGCTGTGGTCATCGGCGGCGCCTTCGGCAAAATCGTCGATTCCCTGGTCAAGGACATCGTCATGCCGGTGGTCGGCAGCCTCACCGGCGGCGTCGATTTCAAGAACCTCTATCTGACGCTGGGCGGCCAGGTCTTCGACAGCCTGGAGGCCGCCGAGAAAGCCGGTGTGCCGCTGATCAAATACGGCATCTTCATCAACAGCGTGGTCAACTTCCTCATCATCGCCCTCGCCATCTTCATGGTGGTGAAAGCCATCAACAGCCTCAAGCGCGAAGAAACAGCCGTGCCCGCCGCGCCGGCGCCGACACCCGAGGACATCGTTCTGCTGCGGGAAATCCGCGATTCCCTGAAAAAATGAGCCTGTCCAGACGCCAATTCATCCTCGCGCTGGCCGGCCTGGCCTGCATCCCGCCGGCGCGCGCCGAGGACGGGTCAGCCATCGGCGCCGCCGAAGCCACTCAGGCACTGCGTGACAGCCTGGGCTTGGGGGCGCGCGCGGCCATCGCCAGATTGGGCCGGGAAAACGGCTATTTCGGCTATGCCAAGGTCAAGATCGGGCTGCCGAAAAACTTCGCACGGGCCGAGGGTATCCTGCGTTTTCTCGGGCTGGGGAAACAGGTCGATGACCTGGTTCTGGCCATGAACCGCGCCGCCGAAGCCGCCGTTCCGGAAGCGCGCGAAGCGCTGCTGGAAATGTTGCGGACGATCAGCGTGGTCGACGCCAAAGCCATTCTCGCGGCTGGCGACGGCGCCGCCACCGCCTGGTTCCGCAAGGAGACGGAGGCCCATCTCGTCGATAAAATGGCGCCCATCATTCACGCGGTCGCCGAACGCAGTGATCTGGTACGCGCCTATCACGCGCTATCCAGCCAGCTGGTCAAACTGGCCGGCATCAAGAGCGAGCTGGCCACGGTCGAGGACTACGTCAACCGCAAGGCGCTCGATGGCCTCTACACGCTGATCGCCGAGGAAGAACACGCCATCCGCGCGCAGCCTCTCAATTACGCCGGCGGTGTGGTCGGCAAAGTCTTCGGATTACTGAACTGAGCCGTCCTCCGACGGTCCTGAAAACCACGATTGAACAGGAGTCAAACATGCGTATTTCCGTTTTTGCATTGAGCACCCTCGGCGCGGCATTGCTGTCCACCATGAATGTCCAGGCGGCGGACACGCCCTACTACAACCCGGCCAACCCGGCCAGCGCCAGCGGCATGACCTCGGGCTATGAGCTTTACAAGACCATCGGCTGCCCGGGCCGGGGCATACTGGAAGCGCCCTGCGAGGCGCCGGTGCAAGCCAAAGCCGCTCCCGCCATGAAGCCGGCGGAAAAGCCCGCCGTGGCGCCCGTGGAAAAGCCCGCGCCCACGCCCGTTGAAAAACCGGCCGATAGCGACGGTGACGGCATCATCGACACCCAGGATCGCTGCCCCGGCACGCCCAAGGGCGCCAAGGTAGACGCCTATGGCTGCGAACTCGATAGTGACGGCGACGGCGTGGTGGATCGCCTCGACCGTTGCCCGACCACACCGGCCGGGAGCAAGGTTGATGCCGAGGGTTGCGAACTGGACAGCGATGGTGATGGCGTCGTCGACCGCCTCGACCGCTGCCCGACGACTCCGCGCGGTCGCTGGGTTAACGCCGAGGGCTGCGAAGTGGACAGCGATGGCGACGGCGTCATCGACGCCGCCGATGTGTGTCCCGGCACCCCGGCGGGCGAACCTGTCGACGCTACGGGTTGCACCCTGGCCATCACACTGACTTTGGCGGGCGTCAACTTCGACAACGACGAAGATGCCCTGCGCCCGGACAGCATCGCCATCCTCGATGGCGCCGTCGCGACCCTGAAGCGCTACCCCGTCTTCAAGGTGGAAGTGGCCGGCCATACTGACAGCCACGGCAGCAGCGCCCACAACCTCGACCTGTCCAGCCGTCGCGCCAAGGCGGTGATGGACTACTTCATCGCCCACGGCATCGCCGCCGACCGTCTCAGCGCCAAGGGCTATGGCGAAACCCAGCCGATCGGCAACAACTACACGGAAGAAGGCCGCGTGAAGAACCGCCGCGTGGAACTGCGCACCACTAGGTAAGCTTCTCGCATGACGGAAACGGGCCGCCCGATGGGCGGCCCGTTTTTTTGGGACTCCGGAATCCAGCGTTGAAAACGGCCAGCCGGATACCGGCGCCCGCCGCTAGTCCTGAAGCAGCCGGCTCGCCTCTTGCGTCAACGCCCGCATCACCGAGGAGGCCGTGTGGAGTCCTTCCTTGGCCATGCCACCCATGACGGGCGCAAGGGTGGCAACCATGCTCTGGCTCCGGGCGGAGGCATTGCCGCCCTCGCGAGCATTCCCCGATCCGTCGGCGCCATCGACCGCGGCGGCGGCGCGAGACAGGGAAGACAACACACAGCTATCGGCCGCCTGGGCGGCGCCTCCGGATAGCGACAGGAAGGAAATTGCGCAAACGCCGAAGGCCTTCAACATCGAGCCTGATTTCATGACATCACTCCTTGGTAAACCCGGTTGACGCGGAATGCGTGGCGGGTGGAGCGCATCCTGAGGGGGCGATGTAAGCCGGGTGTAGACGCTGTGTTACCAGGCCGTAAGTAGTTGTTACATACCATTTTCAGCCCGCTCATCCAGCCAGCCATCCCGCTACGACTCGCGATACACATACAAGGCCGCGCACAAGCCGGCGCCTACGGCATACAGCAACCAAGTCTCGGAAATGGCATAGGGGTACAGCATCATGGCGATGCCGATCCACCTGGGCTTGGCAAGCCCGGCCTTCTTGCCGTAACGGTAGGCCGCGTAACCGGCAATCCCGAAGAAAATGAGGCCAAACAGGTAGGCCGGGCTAGGCAGCGCCAAGCCAAGGGATGAAAGGGTGTTCAGGTCATCCATTACGCAATCTCGAAAGTAGCGGTTGGGCCGGGATTCTGACCGGGTTTTCCGATTGGCGGCGGTTACGGAAGTGGATTGCGGGGTATCGCCTCGCGCTTTCGCCGCGTGATTTCATGGTATTTATCCCGGCCATGCGGAAGTCCACCCACCCTCCCTGTACCCACCTCGCCGCCCGGAGACTCACGTGATCGACCTGATCCGCCACGGAGACTTCCCGGCGCCGTGGCTGCGTGGCATCCGGGTGAACGCCGAATTGGCCACTGAAGGGCTGTCGCTTCGCTACCGGCTCGCCGCCGGCCAGGCCCACCTGGTCATCCCCGACACGGCAACGCCGGAACGGGTCGAAGGCCTCTGGCGCCACACCTGCTTCGAGGCTTTTGTCATGGGCGCCGGCACCTCCGCCTATCGGGAATTCAATTTCTCCCCCTCGGGTGCCTGGCAGGCCTATGGCTTCCACGCCTATCGCCAGGGCGAAGCACTGGCGGAGGCGACCGCCCCGCGCATCGAACGCGGCACGGAAACCGAACTCGACCTGCGCGTCTTCCTGCCGGCGCAAGTTCTGCCGCCGGGGCCGCGTCTGCGCCTCGGCCTGTCCGCCGTCATCGAAGCGGTGGACGGCTCACTTTCCTACTGGGCCTTGCGCCACCCGCCCGGCCGCCCCGATTTCCACCATTCCGATTGCTTCGCCCTGGAGCTTGCACGCCCATGAAATTCGGCCTCGACCGTTTCCTCGCCGACCCCGCCCCGCGGCAATCCCTGCGCGGCCGCCGTGTCGCGTTGCTGGCACACCCCGCCTCGGTGACTGAAGACCTTACCCATGCCCTCGACGCCCTCGCCGCCCTGCCCGACCTCAAGCTCACCGCCGCCTTCGGCCCGCAGCACGGTCTGCGCGGCGACAAGCAGGACAACATGGTGGAGTCGCCCGACTTCCTCGACCCCGTCCACGGCATCCCGGTATTCAGCCTCTATGGCGAAGTGCGCCGCCCCACCCCGGCCATGCTCGATACCTTCGACGTGCTGCTGGTCGATCTGCAAGACCTCGGCTGCCGCATCTACACCTTCATCACCACCCTGCGTTATGTGCTGGAAGCGGCGGCAGAGCATGGCAAGAGCGTCTGGGTGCTGGACCGGCCCAACCCCGCCGGCCGCCCGGTCGAGGGCCTGAGCCTGCGCCCCGGCTGGGAGAGTTTCGTCGGCGCCGGCCCCATGCCCATGCGCCACGGTCTCACCCTGGGCGAAATGGGGCACTGGTTCATCCGCATGTTGAAACTGGATGTCGACTACCAGGTGATCGAAATGGAAGGTTGGCGGCCCGACGCGGCGCCTGGCCATGGCTGGCCGCTGGGCGAACGAACCTGGGTCAACCCCAGTCCCAATGCCGCCAACCTGTGGATGGCGCGCGCCTACGCCGGCACCGTGATGCTGGAAGGCACCACCCTGTCGGAAGGGCGCGGCACCACGCGGCCGCTGGAACTGTTCGGCGCCCCCGACCTCGACGCGCGCGCCCTGCTCGCCACCATGCGCGACCTGGCGCCAAACTGGCTGCAAGGCTGCCGCCTGCGCGAATGCTGGTTCGAACCGACCTTCCACAAACACGCCGGCAAGCTGTGCGCCGGGGTGCAGATCCACGTCGAAGACGCCGCCTACGACCACGCCGCCTTCCGCCCCTGGCGCCTGCAAGCCCTCGCCTTCAAGGCGCTGCGCCGACTCCAGCCCGACTACCCGCTGTGGCGCGACTTCGCCTACGAATACGAACACGACCGCCTCGCCATCGACCTGATCAACGGCGGCGAAGCGCTGCGCCGCTGGGTGGATGACCCCGCCGCCACGCCGGACGACCTGGATGCCCTGGCGAGGGTCGATGAAGCCGCCTGGCTGGAGGAAACGGCGGCGCTGCTGCGCTACCGTTGAGGAGCGTTGTAGCGCCGGCATCCTTGCCGGCGTCCTTTCAAACAGTGCCGTAGCGCGGGTTCCGCTACGCTGCATCCGGGCTACTTGTTTGGTTCCGGCTTATTTGGTTCCGGCTTATCCGGCTTGGGTTGAAAAAACGCCGGCAAGGATGCCGGCTACAGTACGGCGCCGCGCCGCTTACTTCGCCTTGAACTCGCGCACCACATGCAGTTGCCGCCGCGACACCGGCAATTTTTCCGGCCAGTCCCGAAGCAACGCCTGCCAGGCCGGCTCGCCGCCGCCTTCCATGCGCTCGAAGCCGGCCAGATGGCGGCGGGCGACCAGACAATTGCGATGCAGGCGCAGGAACTCGTCGGCAAATTCCTCTTCCAGTTTCACCAGCGATTCATCCAGCAGGTACTCGCGCTCGCGCGTGCAAGCGGTGACATAGCGTTGCTCGGCGCGCAGGTAGAGGACTTCGGCCACCGCCACTTGCAGGATGCGATTGCGTTCCAGCACGGTGAAGCTGGCGCGGCGCGGCGCGAGGCTGGCGGCGGTATCCGGCGGCAGCGGCCGGATGCGGCTCAGGGCCTCTTTCAGGCGTGCCTGGCGCACCGGCTTCAGCAGGTAATCGACGGCGCGCAACTCGAAAGCGGCGATGGCATGTTCGTCGTGCGCGGTGACGAAAATGATGGCCGGCGGCTTTCCCGTCGCGCCGCTCATGGCCGCCAGGTGGCGCGCGGCTTCGAGGCCGCCCATGCCGGGCATCTGGATGTCCATGAGGATGACATCGGCGGGCGTGTCGAGAACGCGCGCCAGCACCTCGCCGCCGTTCGCGGCTTCGGCTACCACCGCCACCGGCAACTCCGTGTTCAGGTCGTCGAGCAGGCTGCGCAAGCGGCTGCGCGCTAGCGCTTCGTCGTCGGCGAGGATGATGCGAAGGGTCATGGTTACGATCCCGCCCTTTGCCCAAGGGGGAATAGCGAGCCCCCGGCTCGAAAACCCGAGCCGCCCCCCGTGGCGGCCAAGTCGATCTTGGGACGGCCCGGCGATCGACTTGTTAGGGGGGATTTACACGGGTTGATCGGCCGCAAATCAACGGCAAATCCCCCCCGGCCCCCCTTTGAAAAAGGGGGGAGAAAAGCGCCGCGTCCAGCTTCAGTGCCCATGACGCGCGGGCACGGTCTTCAACGGCATCACCACCTGCACATGGAATTCGCCGCCGGCTTCGTGGGTCGAGAGGCGCGCTTCGGCATCGAAATGCAGCCTCAGACGCTCGCGGATGTTGGACAGCGCCATGCTGTTGCCGGGGCGGACGGCGCCGCCGAGAGGATTGCGCACCACGACGTGCAACTGGTGGTCGCGCGCGAAGATGTCGATGCCGATGCGGCCGCCCCGGGGATTCGGCTCGATGCCGTGATAAACGGCGTTTTCCAGCAGCGGTTGCAACAGGAGAGAGGGCAACAGGGCGCCGGGCGGCGCGTTGTCGGTGCGCCAGTCGACATGCAGACGATCATTCAGACGCATGGTTTCCAGATCGAGATACGAACGCGCCAGTTCCATTTCGCGACTCAAGGGCGAGAGTTCGTGGTTGTCGGCCATCAGCACGCGGTAGAGGTCGGCCAGGTTTTCCAGCGCGGTTTCCGCGCGCGCCGGTTCGGAGCGGATCAGCGAAAGCACGCTGTTGAGGCTGTTGAACAGGAAGTGCGGGCGTATGCGCGCTTGCAGGGCTTGCAGACGCGCTTCCGGCAGGGCCGGGGAAAGCCGTCGCGCGCGCCAGTCATGCCAGGCCAGCAGGGCCACGGCCATAAGCGCCGCGAGCAGGGCGGTGCGTACCAAGCTGCCGGCGGCCGCGTCGGGATAACTGATCTCCATGATCAGGCGCCACAGCACGGCGCTGGTGCCGGCCGCCAGCACGGCCACCACCACGCCCTGTCGCGGCGGGCTGCGCGCCAGCCAGGGACCGATCAAAAAGAGCAGCAACAGGGTGAGCAGCAGGGGCGGTTGCAGGTAGGCGGCATCACCCAGAAACATGCCCAGGGACTCCGCCGGACTCGCTGCCGCCAGCAAGGCGGCGACCAGACCCAGCACCTGCGCGGCCAGGATGAGGCGCAGCAGGATGCCCAGATTGCGGAAATCGGGCAGGGAGAAACGGGAGTCTTCGGTCGTCTTTGTCATAATGCGCGTCTCCTGAGCTACGCCGCGAAAGCTACCACTCCATGAGCACTCCCTCCACTCCCGCCCAGGCCTGGTCCGGCCGTTTTTCCGAACCGGTCTCCGAGCGCGTCAAGCGTTACACGGCTTCCATTCCCTTCGACTGGCGATTGGCGCCGTTCGACATCCAGGGCTCGCTGGCACACGCGGCCATGTTGCAGAAGGTTGGTGTGCTCTCAGTCGAGGACCTCGCCGACATCCGCCGCGGCCTCGGTGAAATCCTGGCCGATTTCGAGGCGGGCAACTTCGTCTGGAATCTGGACGACGAGGACATCCATTTCAACATCGAGCGGGCCTTGACCCGCAAGGTCGGCGACGCCGGCAAGCGCCTACATACCGGCCGCTCGCGCAACGACCAGGTCGCCACCGACGTGCGCCTGTGGCTGCGCGACGCCATCGACCGCATCCTCGCCCTGCTGCGCGCCGCCCAGGTAGCGCTGCTGGACCTGGCGGAACGCCACAGCGACACGGTGATGCCCGGCTTCACCCATCTCCAGGCGGCGCAGCCGGTCACTTTCGGCCACCACATGATGGCCTGGTTCGAGATGCTGGGGCGCGACCATGAACGGCTGGTCGACTGCCGCCGCCGCGTCAACCGCCTGCCCCTGGGGGCGGCCGCCCTGGCCGGCACCAGCTATCCGATCGACCGCGAGTTCGTGGCGCGCGAACTCGGTTTCGAGGGCATCTGCGAGAACTCGCTGGACGCGGTGTCGGATCGCGACTTCGCCATCGAATTCCTCGCCGCCGGCGCCCTGATCATGACCCACCTGTCGCGCATGTCCGAGGAAATGGTGATCTGGATGACGCCGCGCTTCGGCTTCATCGATCTGCCCGACCGTTTCTGCACCGGCTCCTCGATCATGCCGCAGAAGAAAAACCCGGACGTGCCGGAACTGATGCGCGGCAAGACCGGGCGCATGAACGGCCATCTGATCGCCCTGCTGACCCTGATGAAGGGGCAACCGCTGGCCTACAACAAGGACAACCAGGAAGACAAGGAACCCCTGTTCGACGCCGCCGACACCCTGATCGACTCGCTGGCGATCTACGCGGAAATGGTGCCCGGCATCCAGGTTCGCGCCGATCGCATGCGCCAGGCCGCCATCGAGGGTTTCGCCACCGCAACCGACCTGGCCGATTACCTGGTCAAGAAGGGCCTGCCCTTCCGCGAAGCCCACGAAGTCGTGGCGCGCGCGGTGCGGACGGCGGAACAGAAAGGCTGCGACCTGGCCGACCTGCCGCTGGCCGAATTGCAGGCGTTCTCACCGCTGGTTTCGGACGATGTGTACCAGGTGCTCACCCTGGAAGGCTCACTGGCACAGCGCACCCATCTCGGCGGTACCGCCCCGGTGGCGGTGCGCGCGGCGGTGGAGCGGGCGCGCAAGCGGCTGGGCTAGCGACATAGTCACCCCACGGCCGCGCGTGGCGGCAATTCAGAGCCTTTTCGGCGGCGCCCGCCGCAACAGTCTCGCCCCCAGCACCCGCCTAAGCGAAACCCTGGAGAAGTTCCCGGCCTGGCCGAAATGCCGTATCGATGCGCCGCCGCCGCTGCGAAGCATTGCCGGCGTTCGGGTAGAGGGGGCGACGCCAGCGTTTTAGGTTTTACACTTCGCCCTCTCCCAAGCACTAGAAAGGCCACAAACCGCATGCAAGACTGGGCTCGTTTTACCGGTTTCGATTTCCTCGCGGCCTCCTGGTTGCCCGAAGTATTGCTCGTGCTGACCGGGGTGCTGCTGCTGATCCTGCTGGCCCGCGAGGTGTTGCGGCGCATCGAACTGGCCGCCAGCCAAACCAGCACGGTATGGGACGACGCGCTGATCCGTTCCGTGAAGCGGCCACTCACCGTGCTGTTATGGGTGATCGGACTCGCCCATGTGGCGGGCATTCTCGACCGGGAAATCGGCTCCCATGCGCTGGATTACGCGCAGCCCGCCCGTAGCGTCGGCGTGATCGCCTGCCTCGCCTGGTTTCTCATTCGCATGATCAACAACGCCGCGCTCAGCGTCCTGGCGCAGAGTGGGGCGAGCGGAGAGGGGGTGGACCAGACCACTGTGGATGCCATGAGCAAGCTGGGGCGGGTCATCGTGCTCATCGTCTCCGCCCTGGTGATACTGCAAACCCTCGGCTTCAGCGTCTCCGGCGTGCTCGCCTTCAGCGGCATCGGCGGCATCGCGGTCGGCTTTGCCGCCAAGGACCTGCTCGCCAACTTTTTCGGTGGTCTGATGATCTATCTGGATCGCCCCTTCTCCGTGGGGGACTGGATTCGTTCGCCGGACAAGGCGATCGAAGGCACGGTGGAATACATCGGCTGGCGCCAGACCCGCATCCGCGCTTTCAACAAGAACCCCCTCTATGTGCCGAACGCCCTGTTCACCACCATCGTGGTGGAAAACCCCTCGCGCATGTCGCACCGGCGTATCAAGGAAGTCATCGGCATCCGCTACCAGGACATCGACAAGATGGCCGCCATCACCGCCGACGTGAAGGCCATGCTGATTGCCCACCCGGACATCGACAACGACGCGACGATGATCGTGAATTTCACGACCTTCTCCGCCTCCTCCATCGATTTCATGCTCTACACCTTCACGACCATGACCAAATGGGTGCGCTACCAGGAGATCAAGCAGGATGTGCTGCTCAAGGTCGCCGAAGTGATCGCCGCCCACGGCGCGGAAATCGCGTTTCCGACGCGAACGCTGCATATCGAGCGGACGAGTGAGGAGCAAGCGAAATGAGTGAATTCAGAGATGGAAGCACGGAAACCACGCAAATCGGCTACGTCAACCGCAATAACCAACGATGTACAGGACATCGCGGTGTTGCGGGGACGGACCACTACCAATTTGCATACCGCATGGAATGTCTCAACTGTGGCCAAGTGTATGGAGCAAACGGCGCCGACGTGTTTCAACGCAAGTGTCCAAAATGCGGTGGTGGTTGTGAAGGCATTCAATTCTGAAGGTGCGTGTTTAGCCTACTGCCCGTAGTTTCCTGCGAGCCGAGTCAAAGGTGCGAGGTTGTCGCCAAGTAGTCATGACGCTATAGTGACTGAGATACAAGTCCATCAGGATCAAATTCATGGAAGCCGCAACCACCCGCGCCACGGTATATCTGGAAAACCCCTTGCATCAGGCGTTGCGCCTGAAAGCCGCCAGCACCCGGCGCAGCATGTCCGAAATCGTCAACGACGCGATCCGCGCCGCGTTGCGCGAGGATGAAGAAGACTTGGCCGCGTTCAATGAGCGCGTGAACGAGAAGCCGGTCAGCTACGAGCAATTCCTCGCCCTGCTGAAAGCCGATGGCACGCTATGAACTGCGGCTTCGGCCCTCCGTCGCCAAGGATTTGCGCGGCTTGCCCAAAGAGGACGTGGCTCGCATCCTGGCCCGGATGGAAACCTTGTGCGACGATCCGCGCCCGCCCGGTTCGGAAAAATTGTCGGCCCAGGAACGCTATCGGGTCCGTCAGGGCAACTACCGCATCATCTATGGCATCGAAGATGACGCCGTGCTGGTCGAGATCGTCAAGGTCGGCCATCGCCGCGACGTCTACCGTTGATACACAGGAAAATCCTCCGGATAACCACCAATGCAAAAAGGAAACTCGATGCGCACCCTAATCTGCGGCTCCATGGCCTACGACACCATCATGGTGTTCCACGACCAGTTCAAGAACCACATCCTGCCCGATCAGATACACATCCTGAACGTGGCTTTTCTGGTGCCGGACATGCGCCGCGAGTTCGGCGGTTGTGCCGGCAACATCGCTTACAACATGAAGCTGCTGGGCGGCGAGCCGCTGATCATGGCGACCGTGGGCGACGACTTCGCCCCCTATGCCGAGCGCCTGAAGCAGTTGGGCCTTGATGCCGGCCACATTCACCGCGTCGCCAACACTTTCACCGCGCAGGCCTTCATCACCACCGATCTGGACGATAACCAGATCACCGCCTTCCACCCCGGCGCGATGAACTTCGCGCACCAGAACAAGGTGGACTGCACGGAGGGGATCAAACTCGGCATCGTGTCGCCGGATGGCCGCCAGGGCATGATCGATCACGCGCGCCAGTTCTCCGAGGGCTGTATTCCTTTCATCTTCGATCCCGGCCAGGGCTTGCCCATGTTCAATGGCGAGGAGTTGCTGGATTTCACCCGGCAGGCGGAATACCTCACCTGCAACGACTACGAGGCGAAACTCTTGCAGGAACGCACCGGTCAGACACTGGCGCAGTTGGCGAAGCAGGTGCGCGCGCTGGTGGTGACCCTGGGCGGCGAAGGCTCGCGGATTTATGCCGATGGCCAGGTACACGACATTCCGGCGGCCAGGGCGAGCGCGGTGGTCGATCCAACCGGTTGCGGTGATGCCTACCGCGCCGGCTTGATGACCGCCATGCACAAGGGCATGGACTGGCCCACCTGCGGGCGTCTGGCGGGGCTGCTCGGGGCGATCAAGATTGCCCAGCGTGGCGGCCAGAACCACCATTTCACCTGGGACGAGATCGCCGAACGCTTCAAAACCGAATACGGTTACGCACTGTGATGAAGGAGTACGCCATGAAAAAGACCTTTTGCCTGTTGCTCATCCCCGTCGCCCTGGCCGGCTGTGCCGGCGGCAAGGGCAGCGACGACTACGAGCGCGCGGAAGCGCGCCGCGTCTATGAAGTGAAAATGGGCGTGGTGGAAAATGTCCGCGCCGTGAAACTGGAAGGTACCGGCTCCGGCGTCGGCACCGCCGCCGGCGCCGCGATAGGCGGCATCGCCGGCAGTGAGGCGGGCCACGGCAAAGGCTCCGCGGTCGGCGCCGTGATCGGCGCCGTGATCGGTGGCATCGGCGGGGCGGCGGCGGAAGAAGGCGTCACCCGCAAGGCTGGTCAGGAAATCACCCTCAGGCTCGATTCGGGCCGCACCATCGCCGTGGTTCAGGAAGACACCGGCGAGAAATTCGCCAAGGGTGACCGCGTGCGCCTGCTGGAATCCGGTGGCCAGGCGCGGGTGACGCACTAGTAGCCCGTTCCATTAAAACGAATACATATCAAGTCAGGCCGAGGTCAAATTTGTTCCAGCGAAATACGACAGGTGCCGCATTGATCTCAGCGATCCCTTTGAGGACGCGTTCCTTCAGATCCT
>JAQTLN010000017.1 GCA_028714875.1 Gallionellaceae bacterium | reverse complement strand
CCAATGGTCGCGGGCTGGCGCTCGGCGCATGCCTCGGCATGAAGAACATCGGAAAGCCGTGTGCGGGAAAACTGCATGCACGGTTTGATGAGGGAGGGCAGGTGAAAACCTGTTTTCTACTCTACCCCCTTCTGTGCTCTGGCAGACGTTGCTAAATCCCTGATAAAGCCCCTGATAAAGCCCCTAAGCGAAGGACTAAGCCGCCAAAAGACGGCGGCCAAATCCCTGCTTATACCCTTCGGTACCTCATTCCCACTTTGGGAAGGGGAAGGGGGACTTAGCGACGTTTGCCTGAGCCAACGCCTCAGAAATCCCCCCTGCCCCCCTTTGGTAAAGGGGGGAACCGCCGCGCCAACCGCATCACCAGTTAGCGAGAAAAGCGCCTTTGGAAACTGTTCGAACAGTCTTCGTTCAGCCCTGAATGTGAGCATCGCGCGTGCCACGGCGGCGGTCTAGCCACCAGGCCAGCGCGGGCATGAGCACGAACGAACCCGGCAGCAGCAGCACAAGCAGGTAGGGCGACAGATACGACAGGCCGCGTAGCCGTTCCAACAGATAGATTTGTTCCTCGCGGGTCCAGCTTCCGCCATTGCGCCGCTTCATCAGCAACGGCATCGCATCCTTCACCTTTGATAGTTCCAGACGGATCAGGTCACGTTCACGCCGCAAGGCGCCACCCGCTCCCCGGTCAGGAGCGCTTTCGGTGGGCGTGAGTTGGCTGGGGGCGTCCTGTTTCAAAGGCGTTGCGGTCGGGTCATGCATCTGGGTGGGGGCGTGTAGGGTTGGAGCCAGGGGAAATGCGCGGCTCATTATCACGAAAGCTATGGCTGATAGCACGCCTGGAAAGGCGAAGTGGCGGCGATACGCGCTTGCAGCGCCGGCATCCTTTCCCGAACAGTCGGCCGTAGGGTGTGGTGAGCGCAGCGAACCGCACCGCACCGTGCTATTCGCACCGTATTTGATGCGGTTCGCCGCGCTCTGATGAAGCCCCTACCCTTCGGTAACCACATCCTACGTACTACTTACCGCCGGCATCATTTCCCGAACAGTCCCTTCAGTCCTTTCCAGGTGTCCTTGATGGCATCGACCTGCTCAAGCAGGGTTGCCGCGGCGGCTGGCGGGGCGCTGCTCGCGGGTTGCGGAGTGCGGCCGCTGTAGTCGCGGCCGCCGTCGCTTGGTGTATATGCGGAGGAGCCCATCACTTCCACCTCATCGAGATGGAACCAGTTGGCTTCGTTGAGTTGTATGCGCAGGTAACGCGCGCTCTCGCCTTTCAGGCTGACGACTAAGGGCTTGCCGTCCTTGCCGCCGAAGATTGAGCCATTGTGGCGGTAGACCGTGCGCCAGTTGCGGCCGTCGTCGGAGAGCATGACTTGCAGCGTGCGCGCGCGTTCGGGGTTGGAGTCGATGCGGTTGTGGATACGCGCTTCGGTGAGAGGGTAGGGGGCGCCGAGATCGACTTGCCACCAGGGGTTGGCTTCGTTGTTGGTGTGGAAACCATAGCTGCCATTGATGACGCCATCCACCGCGCCTTGGGGGTCGTCCGGCCGTGACCACTGCGAGCGGCTGCTCTGGCTGGCCGGTTTGCCGCGTGCCAGGTTGGCCACTCCGGTGATGCCCGCTTCCGGTGGGGGCGCCGCGCTTACCCGGGTGATGACCCAGTTCCAACTGCCGCCGCCGGCCTGGTCGAAGGTGCCGCGTATTTCGTTGCCGGACAGGGTGCCGCTGTAGCGTTGGCTGGGGCCGGGGCGCAGGAATTTGAGGGTGCGGCCGTCGAAGGTGATGTTGCGCAGGTCTTCCCAGACCTGGTGCGCGTCGTACCAGACGCGGCCAGCGAGGTTGCCGCCGGATTCGGTCAACTCCAATTTCCCGATGTAGTTGTTGGCGTTGATGTTCCAGGTGCCGGCCAGTCCGCTGGCGTTGGTCGAGTGCGGGGCGGTCGCGGCGTCGAGTTTCCAGTCGCGGAAGGTGGCCGAGATCGGGTCGTTGCTGCCGTTGTTCTGCAACACGAATTGCAGCCGGGTCAGGGCGGCTTTGCGCGTCGCGGACCCGATGGCGCGGCCGTCGCAGTAGCCGGTGACGGTTTCACCCCGGCGTTCCATGCGCAAGGTGCCGGCGCGGCCGCAGGACGCATTGCCTTGCAGGCCGGGCGCCCAGATGTGGCTGCCGCCGCCTTCGCGGTCGCGCACGACGAAGAAGATGGAGCCGTCGGCGAAGCTGGCGTGCAGTTCGATCTGGTTGAGGCCGCCTTCGATGCGCGCGTCGCTGAAGCTGACCTGGGCGGTGAAGTCGCCTGTCACCGGCAGGCCGCGATTGAGGCGCAGGCCGGCGTGTTGCAGGCCGCCGGGGCTGTTTTTCTGGCGCGCGATTTTTACCTGGCCGCCGCCTTGTTCCAGGCGATACATGCCGGGCGTGGTTTCCACCACGTCCCAGTCGCCGTAGCTGGCGGCAGCGCCGCTGTCGGCCATCGTGCCGCCACCCTGGTCCGTCCGGATCGCGTTGATCTCGTTGGCGTCCAGCGCGCGGTCGTAGAGGCGCACGTCGTCAATGGCGCCGACGAAATACTCGCCGTAACCGGGGTTGCGGCCGAGATTGAGCTTGTGGCCGCTGCCGCCGGAATCGCCGGCTTTCTCGAATATCTGGGCATCGATCTGGAGACGCGCTTTGTGCGTGGTTTGGTCCCAGACGCCGGCGACGAAGGTCCAGCGGCCTTTTTCCACCGGCTTGAAGCCAAGCACGCCACCACTGCCGGTGAACAGCGACCAGCCGGCGCCGCCGCCACGGCTGTCGATGCCGAGCGAGCGGTCGAAGCCACCGTCGTCGTGTGACATGACCTGGCGGATCGGGCTGATGTCATCGGCGCGTACCCAGGCGGTGAAGGTCAGGCGTGGAGTGGTGCCGGGGTTGATGTCGATGGGCAGTTCGATGAACGAGCGGCCGTCGAACTGCATGGCGGCGCCGGCATGGCCGAAGCGGTCGGCCACGGCTTTCGCGCCCTGAACCGTGCCGTGGCGGTTGTTGCCGGAACGGTCGCGGGCGTCGCCGTCGAGCGCATAGGCGGCGATCAGGCCGCCGGTCGTCTGCGGGTTCGACGCGCCGGTAGATGGTGTCAGGGTGATGCCTTTGGTGTTCTCGACCAGGCTGATGCCGCGCAGGCAGAAGCCGGGCGCGTGGCCGGACCATTTCGGCGCGTTGCTGTCGACATAGTCGATGCGCAGGCCGCGCACGATGCCGGGGCGCTGGAGCGGCAGCACGGCAAGGAAGCGGTCGCCGCCGATGAAGGACTCCTTGACCCAGGCATGTTTCGGATTGGTGCCGTAGTTCCATTCGCTGCTGTGCACGCCGGCCTGGATGTCCAGGGTTTCGTCGCCCGTGTCTTTGATCACGGTGATGCGGGCGATGGTCTTGCCCTGGTCCAGATAGGTGGCGTCATCGAGGTTGGAGACGATCGCCACGGCGGCCGCGCGGGTCGGGGTGGCAATCGGGATGCTCATGGTCAGACGCTTCTCGTCGGTGGATTTGAAGCGGACCCAGGAGCCGTCGTCGATGCTGACGTTGTTCACCGTGCGCGGCGCGCCTTTCTTGCCGCCGACCGCGCCGAGGTCCACCGGCTGAGTGGGCTTGGCCGCCGCGTTCTTGGCTTCCTCTTCACGCAACATCTGTTTGGCGAAGGCGACATTGCCATTCAACTCTTTCTCGTTCGCCAGGACGTGTTCGCGTTTGAGCGCTTCCTGGGCGTTGTCCAGCATGGCTTGCCAGTTTTTCTCCTTGAAGGCCGCGCTATGCCGCGCGTGCACGTCCTGCATGAAATGGTTGTATTCCGCGATGCCGGCGTTGAAGTCGTCGCTGACCCGTTTCGATAGCGGGTTGGCCATGCCGCCGGTCATCTCAAATTGCAAGTCCTGCATTTGCAGCATGGTTTTCTGCGCGGTCCAGACTTTCTTGTCGGCCATCTGGGCGTCGAATTCCCGCGCCTTGGCTTCCACTTGCGGCCAGACCTGGGCGAATCGCTTCGCTTTGTCGAGTTTGTCCGCAGCGTCCTTGTCGCCCGGATCGAGTTCATGGGCGGCTTCCAGATTGGGCACGGCCTGGACGAAATCACGGTCGTAGACGTTGCGCCAGCCGGCTGTTTTGGCCGCGCTTGCGACCTTGGCGCCGGCGGCGCGCGCGGCGGCCGGGTCAAGCTTGTTGCCTTGTCGCGCCGTGTTGATGGCGCCGGGCAGATCGCCCTGTTGCAACTGCTGGATCGCCTGATCGCCGAGGCGGGTCGCTTCGGCCCGGTCACGGTCGGCCTGATTGGCTTGCACTTCCAGGGTCAGGCTGGCGTTGCCGCTCTTGCCCTTGCTGTCGCGCACTATGACGCTGACTACATGGTTTCCGGCCTTGCCCGGTGTGGCGGTCACCCGCGCGCCCTGGCCGCTGGCGCCTTGCCAGGTGTAGCTGTAGGGCGCTTTGCCGCCGTTGACCTCGGCGCTGATGCTGACGCTCTGGCCACGTTCCAGCGTGGTTTTATCCGGGGTGAGGGTGGGCGTCGGCGCTTGTGGCAAATTCGTTGGCGCGGGTGGCGTGTCGCGCACCTCGATCACGCTCAGGCTGACGTCGCCACTGCCCAGCAGGGCGCCTTCGCTATCGCGCGCTTCGACATGGGCGGAGATGCCGCCGGCTGAGGAGCGCGAGACGGTGGGCGTCTGCGAGATGGGGTTGGAGATCGTGGTGTCTTCGTTCACGGTCCAGTTCCAGCGCACGCCGGCGGGCGCGCCCCCTCCCTGGATTTCCGCGCGAAGCGGGATGCGTTCATGGGTGGCGTAAGAGCCTTTAGGCACCGGCACCAGGCCGCCTTTCTTGGCGTCCCACATCATCGGCCGTGTGCCGGCTTCCTCGGCCCAGGCTTTCACCTGATAGACCTGGCCGGTGTAGGTGGCGCTGATGTCGGCGATTTCGTCGCCGTGATAGGGCACTCGCGCCAGCGCTTTCAGCACCACCGGCTTGGCGTCCTTGAGTTTGAAGCCGATCTCGCGCGCGTTCGTACTCAGTTCCATGCGGTTGGAGGAGGGCGGGTCGAACCAGCGGAAGTCGATCAGCTTGTCGGTGACACCGGGCTGGCTGCTTATGCTGGCGCGGATGTCCTGGCCCACCCGGCCCTGGCCTTCGGGCGGCGTGAAGGTGACGCTGAATTTCGGCGCGATGACTTTGACCGTTTCCTGGCCGCATTCGCCCACGGTATGGAAGGCGCCTTCCACCTGTTCCTGGATTTCACACCAGAGCTTGATTTCACCCATGCGGTCGTAGCTGACCTTGGTCTTGCCGTCGCCGCTGGTCGGCGGGTTGAAGGTGAGGGCGGGTTCCGCCTGCCAGACCACTTGTTGCTTGCCGCTACCCGTGGGCGCGGCTGCCGATGTCGCAACGCTGTCCACCTCTGGTGGCGGTGGTGTCACGCCTCCCGCATCCCAACGCGGGTCGGTCGTTACGGTTTTGATGCTGGTAATCCGGATGCATTCGTCGAACGGATTGCTGGCGGTGTAGCCGCGTCCGGCGCACGGGTCGGGCGCGGGTGGGGGCGGTTCCTTGCCGGGCAGCGAAAGGGTGGCGCTGCTGCCGTAGAACACGGTGGGTTGGGTGCCTTGCAGTTTCACCTGTGCCGGGCTGACATGCAGGGTGGCGCTGCCTTCGCCGCGCTTGCCGTCGGCATCGCTGGCGGTGACGGTGACCGTCCATTCACCGGCCCAGCGCGGGGTGACGCTGACCCGATTTCCGCTACCGCCACTCGACCAGGCAAAGTTATAGGGCGACTTGCCGCCGCTGGCGCTGGCGTTGAGGGTGACGGACTTGCCGAAGGGCAGGCTGGCGCTGGGCGCAGCTACCGTGACTTTGATGGCGGACAGGTCATCCAGATTCTTTTTCCCCGTGGGCAGATCGACATTGGCGCAACTGAGCGCGTATTTCAGGCGCGGAGTGACGGGTTTCGGGTAGGGGAAGGGCAGTTTGTATTTCTCGGTGAGTTTTTCCACCGCCTCGAACCAGGCGCGCTGCGTGAAGTAACCGGCGCTGTGCAGGGTGAGCACGGCATCCGGCAGTTCCTGTTTCGCCATGCGGATGCGCTTCATTTCTTCCCAATGTTGATCGGGCCAGGTGCCGACACAGCTTGCCTCGAACTTCTGGCCTTCCTTCTGGCAACGCTCCGTGCGCTTTTTCGAGTCTTCGCTGGCGCTGCCGCCGCTCCAGCAGCGTTCCTCGACTTCGCCGCGTTTCTGCTCGACTTGCCGGGTGAGCTTGTCCCAGACGCTGGAGTCGATGTTGTTCAGCGCGTCGATATAGCTCTGCCAGGCCAACGCCCATTCCATGCGCTCTTTTTTCAGGGTTAGCAGGGCTTCGTTGAGGGCGTCGATATGGGCTTGCCAGGCGACCACGTTCTGCATCTTGAGGTCGCTCTTCTTCTCGCTATCCAGCCGGTCGGCCAGGGCTTTCCAGTCGCGCGCCTGGAGGGCGGAGGCGATGAACTGGGCGAGATCGCCGGTGTCTTTCTTGCCCGTCGGCGTCAGCTTCACCGTGAGCGAGGGCTTGGGATTGAGGGCGCGGCCGAGCAACACGTCCTGGCTGGCGTCTTCATAGCCGGGCGCCTGGAGGGTCAGCCGGTAGCGGCCGCTGGGCACACCAAATACCAGGGTGTTGCCACTGGGTTTGCCAGTGCCGGGCTTGCCCAGGATGTCCGTGGGTTTGAGGTCGCCGGATGCGCCGCCGACCTGCTTCTTGCCGTCGAGAGCGTCGAGCACGGTAACGCTGAGTTGCACCGGCGCCTGTTTTTCCAGCCAGGCTTTGTATTCGTCGAGGATGGCGTTGCGCGCCTTGCCGTGGTCGATGGCGCGATCGAGCAGCCAGGTTTTCTGGCGCGCGATGCCGGCGTCCTTGTAGGGTTTCATCCAGAGTTCGCGCGGGAACACGCGTTCCAGATAGGGTTGGTCGTCGGCATCCAGGGCGAGGTTGGGCAGATATTCCTTCTTGATGGCGAGCAGGGCGTCGCTACTCGCGTTCAGCGAACTGCCGACGTGCTTCACCCAGGCCGCGGCGGCGTCCTTGTCGGCGGCGGCGCGGCCGGACAGGAACAGATCGGTGGTGAGATAGCGGGTGGAGCCGTCCCTCGCCGCCACGGCGGGCAACGAGGCGAGCAGCGAGTCACGCGATTTCACGATGCCCTGGTAGGTGTCGAGATACTTCTTCACCACCTGCGCGGCGCGTGTGGTTTCGCTTTCCGTGGGCGCCTGACCCTGGACGTTGCGCTTGGCTTCCCACAGCCAGTTCATCAGGGCTTTCAGGTTGTTGGTGTCCACCTCGGCATCGAGGGCGCGCAGCATGGCGTCTTCTATTTCCAGGTCGGCTGCGGCTTTGCGCAGTTCCAGGAACAGGTCCGGCAACATGCCGGCGTTCAGGGCCTGATCGGCCTGCTTGCGGTCTTCCAGGCGTTTGATCAGGTTGGTGATGAAGCCGAGTTTCACTTCCTCCCAGCGCACCAGGCCTTTTTCGGTCAGGCGGTCCATGAGTTTCGGGCCGACGTTGGGGTGGTTCATCATCTCTTCGATCAAGGCCAGACCGGGGTCGCTGTCGGCGATGGTTTTCTGCAGGACGGTATCCACGTCCATCCAGTTGCTGAGGCCCTGGAATTCCCGTTTGTAGGCGCCCCAATCGAGCCGACCCTTGCCGATCTGTTCGCGCAGGGCATCCACCTGTGTTTTCTGCATGGCGGCGAACTGCGACAGGTCGATGGGGATGCCCCGGTGTTTGACCGAAACCAGGCGATACACGCCTACTTTGGCTTTGTCGTGCTGTTCCATCTCGATCAGCTTGAAGGTGGCGCTGTCGTAGAGGGAATCCACGAACAGGGAAAGTTGTTCGTTCCAGTAGGTCGCCTTGGTCTGTGTGCCGATGGCGGTGCCCAGGCCCCATGCGGCTTCCGGCAGGGCCAGCGGGGGAATCAGAGTGGTGACCACGTCCCAGCCGGCGCGGTAGGTGTTGCCCATGACCACGCCTTCCACTGCTGAGCCAAGCGGAATGCGGCGGCGGAAGATTTCCGTGGCGAAACCACCCCAGCCATCCTGATCGAAGGCGTCGCGGTAGGACTTCATTTCATCCGCCAGGCCGTAGACCATCATGAACTTCATACCCTGGCGACCGGCGGCGGTGCCTTGCAGTTTCTGGTTGAGGTACTGGTTGGTGGCCTTGACGCCGAGGGCGACCTTGCTCTTCAGCGCGTTCAAGCTCTTCAGCGCGCCGGGCCTGGTTTTCGGATCGGCGGCGGCGGCGCGGATGAACTTCATCTCCGTTTCGAAATCGCTGAAGCCGGTTTCACCCCGGATCGACCCGAGCAGGCCGTCGTCGATGAAATCGAGCATCTGATTGGTTTTTTCGACGCCGGACATGGCGATTTCCGGACTGCGCGCGAGGGCGTCCAGGCTGCGTTCCATGATGTAGCTGGCGGTCATCTGGCGGCGCACCTCGCTGCCGTGCTGGCCTTCGGCCTTGAGCAGTTCCTCGACGAACTTCTTGTCCTTGAGTTCTTCCGCGCTCAGCACCTTGGTGCCGAAGCGGGCGGACATCACGTTGATCAGGCGGTTCACCTTGGCGTTGTTGTCGATCACCACCTTGGGCACTTCGACATCCTTGAAGGCTTTCACCTCGGCTTCCACCATGTCGACCAGTCCGGCCATGTCCTTTCTCAGTTTGGCGACGTCTTCGTCCACGTTGTCGCCGCGCCGCTTGCGTTCGGTCAGTTCGGCCAGACGAGTTTCCATCTCCGCCGTGCGGGTGTTGGAGCCTTGTTCCACTGTCTTCCACATGGCCTGGGTGGCCTTTTCGTGGAAGGCGGCGATCTGGCCTGCATCGAGCGACAGCACCAGTTTTTGCGTGCCCTCGTCGAATATCGCTTTCGGTTTGGAACCGAGATATTCGGAGATGCGATTGACCATGTTTTCGCGGATGGCCGCCGATTGTGGCTTGGTGTTGGCCCAGGCGGTGATGTCGGCGGCGAATTTGGCGAGATCGGCGTCGGCCGGCTGGCCGCCGGACGCGGCCAGCGATTTGTAGCTGCGGTCGAGGTATTTCGCGGCTTTTACCACCGCGTTGCTCATGTCGTAGATACCGGTCTTGACGATGTCATGGCCGAAGTGGCGCACCATTTCCATCGACAGGCCGGGTTCGGTGTCGACCGCCGGCTTGGGCGGTTCCTTGCCGAAGGTTTCCGCCATCGCCCGTTCCATCGAGAGGCCCAGGGTCACGTCCTCGAACTCGATCTTTCTCTTCGAGCCGTTGCTCATGTCCACCAGTTGGTTGATCTTCATCTGCTCTTCGGCGAAGGCCATGCCGTGCTTGCCGATGTAAACCTCCAGGCCGGCCTTGCCATGCGCGGTGGCGACGGAATCGAGCGCGATGGGATCAAGCCCGGTGCGCCGCTTGATGACTTCCGCGTAGGCGTCCTTCATCGCCTGAGCCAGTTCCACGTCGTTGCAGACGAAGCTGAAGTCGATGTCGCCGGTGAATGTGAGGGCGTCCAGATCCTGCGAGGCCCATTTGCCGACGTGGGAGATGAGCATCGAGTAACCGTCTTTAGGCATCCGTCCGGCTTCGACGAAGCGCTTTACCACCTCGTCGATGGCCGACAGCGTCTGATCGCGGCGCCAGGAGAGGAGGGTTTGTTCCACCGGCGTGCCGCCTCCCGACTGAGTGGCTCCCAGCACATCGCGCGCGAAGACGGGGTTGCCGTCCACCAGTTTCGAGCGCACCTCGATTACGTCGAACATGTTGGCGGGGAGCTTGGCCAGATCGGCATAGAAGGACTGTGGCGAGCGGCTGCCGGAATTCACTTCGGCCAGCATGCGCACGATGCGCGCGCGCGTGTCGGGGAAGCCCAATACTTTGGCCATGCCCTCGATCTTGGTGTGCCAGCCGCCCTTGGGGTCTTTCTTGTCGGGCGCATCGAGCACCTTGATGTCGAGGCTGTAGCTGCTGGTCAGCACCTTGGCGGTGATGGTTACCCGGCCGGGCTTGAGCGCGGTGACACGGGCTTCGTTGTCGCTCGTGCTGTCGAAGCGGACGATGCCGTCCGGGCTGTCGTGCCAGCGGGTCTTGAACCAGCCGGAGGCGCCTTGCAGATGAACCGTGGTGGTTTCACCGGCCGCGATCTCCGTTTTGTCGGCGCGCAAGCCATCATCGGCGCGAACTGGGAGAGTGAAAAACAAGGCCGGCAGAAATGCCAGCGACAGGGCGCTCAGAAAACGCGCGAAAGTGGCGAGGCCAGGCATGATGATCTCCAGGCGGAGCGTGTTATTCGGGACATGCTTGTCTCATTCTATGAACGCGATGGGGCTTGGCAAGATGGTCCCGCGCGTGCCGAATTTCACGCTTATCGCAGCGCACAAAACGCGGGCTTACTTCCTATAATCCCCGCGCATCAACCTCATCCGGGTGCCCGCCATGCTGATCGAACTGAAAACGCCTGAATTGTCCGAATCCGTACAGAGCGGCTCTCTCCTGGTCTGGCGCAAGCAGGCCGGCGAACGGGTGCAACGCGATGAAACCCTGACCGAACTGGAAACCGACAAGGTGATCCTGGAAGTGGCCGCGCCGGCCGACGGCGTGCTGGTGGAAATCCGTGTGCCGGTTGGCGGCGAGGTGAAATCGGGCGAGGTGCTGGCGTTGATCGACACGGAAGCGACCGTCGCCAGCAGCACGGCGCCGGCGCCTTCCGAGACGCCGAAAATCGCGCCACAAATCGCGCCACCACCTGTGTCTCAGCCCACAGTTCAGCCCGCCGCGGATAAGCCGGCCGGCGTGCTGCCCCCCTCGCAGCGACGCGAAATCGGCCGCCACGGTGCTCAGGAGCATCCGCCGGCGCAAGCGGCCGTACCCGCGCCCGCCGTGCTCGCGGCGGTTCACGGGAAATGCCCGCCGTGCCCACCCTGCGCCGATTCGCTCGAACGCAACGATCGCCATGTGCAGATGAGCCGTCTGCGCCAGCGCATCGCCGAACGCCTGAAGGAAGCTCAGAACACGGCCGCCATATTGACCACGTTCAACGAGATCAACATGCAGCCGGTGATGGATTTGCGCGCGCGTTACCAGGAGCGCTTCCAGAAGGAACATGGGGTCAAGCTGGGTTTCATGTCGTTCTTCACCAAGGCGGCGTGCCAGGCGCTCAAGGCTTATCCCCTGGTCAACGCCAGCGTGGAAGGGCGTGACATCGTCTACCACGACTATTTCGACATCGGGGTCGCGGTCAGTTCGGAACGCGGCCTGGTGGTGCCCATTCTGCGCAACGCCGACCGCATGTCGTTCTCGGCGGTGGAAAAACAGATCGCCGACTTCGGCCGCCGCGCCAACAGCCTGGAGCTCACCCTGGAGGAAATGGAAGGCGGCACTTTCACCATCTCCAACGGCGGGGTGTTCGGCTCCCTGCTTTCCACCCCCATCCTCAACCCGCCGCAATCCGGCGTCCTCGGCCTGCACAAGATCCAGGATCGCCCCATTGCCGAGAACGGCCAAGTGGTCATCCGCCCGATGATGTATGTGGCGCTTTCCTACGACCACCGCATCGTCGACGGCCGTGAAGCGGTGAGTTTCCTGCGCGCGGTGAAGGACGCCCTGGAAGACCCGGCGCGCCTGCTGCTGGAACTGTAACAGCGGCATCCGCGACGGCGACGGGGTGGGGCGGATAGGCGTGGTTTTTGCCTAGGAGCTTTTCTTGTTAGCTGGGGATGCGACAGAAATCGCCCAAGGAGGTGGCCTCCCCCCTTTTTCAAAGGGGGAAAGGGTGATTTAGCAACGTTTACCTGGGCGGCCGTCCCAGAAATCCCCCCCAGCCCCCCCTTTGGAAAAGGGGGGAACTCGGCTCTCCACAGCCGCAAGCGTTTCAACAATTGCCGCATACAGAGCGTTTGAAAAAGGGGGGAACCACCGCGCCAACCGCATCACCAGGTAACGAGAGCAGCGTCTTTTGCCAAGGGAGGCCTACACGGTTTACCCTAAAAAGCATGAGTTCGAGCCATAACCCCTATCGCGGAGGCCCCGAAGTTCTGCGTCTCCGATGCCTCAATCCCATTGATCGCCAGCCCCGGACAGCCGCAATGGGCTGTGTCGGGCAGGAGAAGTCGCCGTCATGAACCATTCCGTCGCCACGCAGCCATCGTCCTCGGACCCTCACGGCTTGTACCTGTTGTTGATCAGCGTCCACGGCCTTATTCGCGGCCCCAATCTGGAGTTGGGTCGGGATGCCGATACCGGCGGGCAAACCCTCTATGTGGTGGAGCTGGCCCGCGCCCTGGCGGAACTGCCCGGCGTGGCGCGCGTGGATCTGATGACCCGGCGCGTGCAGGATATTCAGGTCGGCTCGGACTACGGCCAACCCATCGAGTCCCTCGGCCCCAAGGCCCGTATCGTGCGAATCGACGCCGGGCCGGAGGGCTACATCCGCAAGGAGGAGCTTTGGGATCACCTCGATTCCTTCGCCGACAATGCACTGGCCTACCTGCGCGCCGAGGGGCAAACCCCGGACATCGTCCACAGCCACTATGCCGATGCGGGCTATGTGGGTACCCGCCTGGCCAACCTGTTGGGCGTGCCCCTGGTGCATACCGGCCATTCCCTGGGCCGGGTAAAGCGTCGTCGCCTGATCGCTTCGGGCCTGAAGCGGGACGTGATCGAGGAGCGTTACCACATGGCCCGGCGCGTGGAAGCGGAGGAACTGACGCTGGGCTCGGCGTCGCTGGTGATCGCTTCCACCGCCAACGAGATCGAGGAACAGTACGGGCTGTACGATCACTATCAGCCCGAACAGATGCGTGTGGTGCCGCCGGGCACGGACCTGAAATGCTTCATGCCGCCCAATGGGGACGAGCAGGGCACGCCCATCGCCGTCGAAGTGGGCCGCTTTCTGACCAATCCCGCCAAGCCCATGATCCTGGCGCTGTCGCGTCCGGACGAGCGCAAGAACATCGCCACCCTGGTACGGGCTTACGGCGAATCGCCGGAGCTACAGGAGCTGGCCAACCTGGTGGTGGTGGCCGGCAACCGCGACGACATCCGCGACCTGGATAGCGGAGCTCAAACCGTCCTGGGCGATCTGCTCCTGGATATTGATCGATACGATCTCTATGGCCGGGTGGCTTATCCGAAACACCATAAACGCGATGAAGTGCCGACGCTTTACCGCCTGGCGGCGGCCTCCGGTGGCGTGTTCGTCAACCCGGCGCTGACCGAACCCTTCGGTCTGACCCTGATCGAGGCGGCGGCCAGCGGTCTACCCATCGTCGCCACTTTCGATGGCGGCCCACAGGACATCATTGGCAATTGCCACAACGGTTACCTGATCGACCCACTCAGCACGGACGATATGACGGGGGCTCTGCTGGAAGTGCTGAAGGACAAGGGCACCTGGACGACCCTGGTACAGGCGGGGCTGCGCGGCGTGCTGCGGCATTACTCCTGGCAGGCCCACGCCGAACGCTATCTCGAAGCCGTGAAGCCGCTCGTGGAACACGGCGGCCCCGCGCGCAAGCCACCACGGCGTCGTCCCATGCTGTATCACGACCGCGCCATCTTCACCGACCTGGACCAGAACCTGCTGGGCGATCCGGAGTCGCTGACGGAATTCGTGCGGGTGGTGCGCGAGCATCGCAAATGCGCCAGCTTCGGCATCGTTACCGGCCGCTCGCTGGAATCCGCCCTCAAGGTCATGCGCCGTTACGGCATTCCGATGCCGGACGTGCTTATTACCAGCCTCGGTTCGGAGATCCACTTCGCGCCGGAATATGCCGTTGACCAGGCCTGGACCCGGCATATCGACCACCTCTGGACCCCCTCCGCGGTACGCGCCATCCTGGACGAATTGCCGGGCGTGAAGCGCCAGCCCAAGGAAGACCAGAGCCGCTACAAGATCAGTTATTACATCGATCCCCAAGTGGCTCCCTCGCTTGAAGAGATCAACCGCCTGCTGCATCAGGGCGACCAGACGGTGAACGTCACCCTCTCCTTCGGCCAGTTCCTCGACGTGCTGCCGGTACGCGCCTCCAAGGGTTTCGCCGTGCGCTGGTTTGCCGACCAGTGGGGCATTCCGCTGGAGCATATCCTGGCGGCGGGCGGTTCCGGCTCGGACGAAGACATGATGCGGGGCAATACCCTGGCGGTGGTGGTGGCCAACCGCCATAACGACGAACTGCGCGCCCTGGCCGAGGTGGAGCGCATCTACTTCGCCCAGGCCGGCTATGCGCGCGGCATCCTGGAGGCCATCGACTACTACGATTTCTACAGTGCCTGCCAGGTGCCGCAACTGGAGGCTCGCTGAATGGATGACCTCATCCTCCTCGCCACGGATCTCGACCGTACTTTGCTACCCAACGGCGCTCAGCCGGAGTCCCCCCTGGCGCGACCGCGTTTCCGCCGCTTCGTCGCCCGCCCCGAGGTTAGGCTCGCCTACGTGAGCGGCCGCCACCGGGAATTGGTGGAAGCGGCGATGGCCGAATACGACTTGCCCCGGCCGGACTTCGTCATTGGTGACGTGGGCACCAGCCTGTATGAGTTGCGGGGAGACGACTGGAGCCAGCGAGGCGACTGGCTGCAAGCCATCGCCGTGGACTGGGCCGGGCGTGGCCACGACGAGTTGGCCGCCGCGCTGGCCGGCATCGCCAATCTGCGCTTGCAGGAAGCGGCCAAGCAAGGCCCCTGCAAACTGAGTTATTACGCCGCGCCGCTGGCGGACCCATCCGAACTCCTGTCCCGCGTGCGCGACCATCTCGCGCCCACCGGCGCCCGCGTCAATCTGGTCTGGAGCGTGGACGAAACCACGGCCACCGGTCTGCTCGACGTGCTGCCAGCCCGCGCCAGCAAGCTCCATGCGCTGGAGTTTTTGCGCGAGCATCTGGGCATACCGCTGGATCACACTGTTTTCGCCGGCGACAGCGGCAACGACATGGAAGTCCTGGTGAGCGACATCCCGTCTGTGTTGGTGGCCAACGCCCAGGAAACGGTGCGGGCCGAGGCGGTGAGCCATGCCATGAGGCGGGGCCATGGTCCGACGCTGTATTTGGCCCATGGGGGGCTGGGCGGCATGGACGGCAATTACAGTGCCGGCATTCTGGAGGGCGTGGCGCATTTCATCCCCGCCACCCGATCCTGGCTGGAGGCCTGAAACATGCACCAAGCACACTCACGCCCCATCCTGTTCGGCGAAGTCCTGTTCGATCGTTTCCCGGACGGAAACGAAGTGCTGGGCGGGGCACCGTTCAACGTGGCCTGGCATTTGCGCGGCTTCGGCGAGAACCCCTTGTTCATCAGCCGGGTGGGGGACGACGATAGCGGTCGCCAGGTGCGCCTGGCCATGACCGCCTGGGGCATGGATTGCGCGGGATTGCAGACGGACCCCGCGCACCCTACCGGCGCGGTGCGCATCGAATTGATCGGCGGCGAACCGCGTTTCGAGATACTGCCGGACCAGGCCTATGACTTCATCTACCTCGCCGACATTCCGGAGTTGGAACGCCCCGCGTTTTTCTATCACGGCAGCCTGGCGCTGCGTCGTGAGGAGTCCCGAACCACCCTGGAAACCCTGCTGCGGCATCTCGATATGCCGGTCTTCCTCGATGTCAATCTGCGCCCGCCCTGGTGGAGCAAGGCGGACATCCTGCGCTGGGTGGCGCGGGCCGACTGGGTCAAGCTGAATCAGAATGAACTGGAACTGCTGGCCCCGGGCCAGGGTGATCTGACGGTCAGGGCTCGCCAGTTTCTCGCCCAATATGATTTGCGCCAGCTTCTCCTCACCCGAGGCGAGGAGGGCGCGCTGGCTTTGCGCGCCAAGGGGGAGGACGAGTCGGTCAGACCCGCCGCCGCGACCCAAGTGGTGGATACGGTGGGAGCGGGCGACTCCTTCACCGCCGTGTTCCTGCTCGGGCAATTGCGCGGCTGGCCGCTGGCCGCCACTCTGGAGCGGGCACAGAGTTTCGCATCCGCCATCGTCGGGGTGCGTGGCGCCACCGTCGCGGATCGCGCTTTCTACCAGCGCTTTCTCAAAGACTGGGGCGAGTAGCGACTCGTCTCCGCCAGGTTGCCCTATCGTGATGCGGCGGACTTATTCCTCCTTGATTTGCGTCGTTCCGGCATGTATTCTGCGCGCCCTCTTGCGGAGAGATGGCCGAGCGGTCGAAGGCGCACGCCTGGAAAGCGTGTATACGTTAATAGCGTATCAAGGGTTCGAATCCCTTTCTCTCCGCCACTAATACATGGCAAGGCCGTTTGACGTTTTATGGTTGGAATTCAGTCAATGTCATCCAATCATCAACCATCTGGCTTTGCTTGGTGAGCGATGCCGCAAGGCGCGAATAGGAAGTGTCCAGGTGCTTCGCGCTTGGCTGATTCGGTAGAGTTGGAAGCGAGAAGAATGCCAATTCCCTCTTGCCAGAATTGAAGAGGCTCACTAGAATGCACGGGCTTCGCAGTTGCCTAAAAACAACCGCAACGAAATTGAAGAAACAATGCAATACATGGAGTGGTAGTTCAGTTGGTTAGAATACCGGCCTGTCACGCCGGGGGTCGCGGGTTCGAGTCCCGTCCACTCCGCCAACACCTCAAAGGCGAACGCGAGTTCGCCTTTTTTTTTGAACTATTTTCCTTGCCGGAACCATGCTAGAAGCCATACGAGAACGTGCCCAGGGTTGGATTGCTCGCGTCATTCTTGGATTGCTCGCACTCACCTTCGCCGTCTGGGGTGTTGAGTCCTATCTCAAGGGAAATGGCGAGGCGCCGCCCGTCGCCAAAGTCAACGACGCCGAGATCAGCCAGCGTGAATTCACCAAGACGCTCAAGGATCAGGTCGAGTCCATGCGGCGGGAGATGGGCGCCAAGGTGGACGACAAGGCGTTGCGCGCCAAAGTGATGGAGCAGATGGTCAATACCAGCCTGCTGTCGCAGGCGGCGCAAAAAGCCGGTTTTACCGTCCTTGACCCCCAGATTCAGGCGGTACTCGCGGGCATCGAAATTTTCCAGGAGGCGGGCAAGTTCTCTCCGGCACGTCTGGATTCCTGGCTACGCTCACAAGGCATGAGCCAACAACACCTCATGTCGATGATTGCTCAGGACTTGCTGCTCAAGCAGGTTCAGATCGGTTATGGCGAAGGCGCCGTGGCGCCCATGCCCATCGCCGTTCGCTTGAATGCGCTGCTCGCGCAGCAACGTGAAGTGAACGAAGCCGTCTTTGACCGCAAGGACTTCCTGAAGTCCGCCAGTGTCGACGACAAAACGGTACAAGCCGAGTACGACGCCCACAAGGCCGACTATGCGACTCCCGCCTCATTGCGCGTGCAATACCTGGTTTTGTCCCAAGCCGCGCTGGAAGAGAAAGTGCAGATCAGCGATGAGCAGACTCACAAGTTCTATGAGGCGAATGCCGCTCGTTTCCAGGAGCCGGAACGCCGCCGCGCCAGCCACATTCTGATAAAGATCGATGCCGGCGCCGATGCCAAAGCGCGCGCGGCGAGCAAAGCCAAAGCCGAACAGATTCTGGCCGAAGTGAAGAAAGCACCCGCCCAGTTCGGCGAACTGGCGCGCAAATACTCGCAAGATCCCGCCTCGGGCGAGAAGGGGGGCGACCTCGGCTCGTTCACCCGTGACATGATGGTCAAGCCTTTCTCCGCCGCGGCGTTCCAGATGAAACAGGGCGAGATCAGCGATCTCGTGGAGACCCAGTTCGGTTACCACATCATCCGTCTCGATGGCATCGTGCCCGGCGCCAAGATCGGTTATGAGGTGGCCAAGGGCGACATCCAGAAGGAACTCAGGCAACAGGAGGCGCAGCGTCGCTTTATCGAAACGGCCGAGCGCTTCAGCAACTTGGTTTACGAACAACCCGATAGTCTGGCCCCGGCGGCCAAGGAGTTCGGCCTGAAAGTCGAGGAAAGCAGCTGGTTCAACCGCAAGTCGGCAAGCGCGCCCCTGGCCAATGAGCGCCTGCTGGAGGCCGTGTTCTCGGAAGATGCGCAGAAGAAGCGGCAGAACACGGAAGCTATTGAAGTCGCGCCCAACACCCTGATGTCCGCGCGCGTCATCGACTACCGCCCCGCCGGGCAGCGGCCTGTGGCCGAGGTGGCGGGTGAAATTCGCCTGAAACTGAGCGCGGAGAGGGCGCGCAAACTGGCGATCGAAGCCGGCAAGAAAGCGCTCGAGAACGCGGCCACCGACCAGGCCATCAACTGGTCCGCCGCGATGACCGTGTCACGCATGCAGCCGCTCAATCTGCCGCCGCTGGCGATCAAGGCCGTCTTCCGGGCCGCTACCGGCAAGTTGCCGGCCTACGTCGGCGCGGAGACGCCCGAGGGGTATCGCGTATATCGCCTCAACCGGGTTACGGCGGGACAGGCGCAGCCGGATATGGCCAATCGCATACGCAACGATGTCCGTCGCCTGGTTGCCCAGGAAGAAATGCGCGCCTATCTGGAAAACCTCAAGGCCAACGCCAAGATCAAGATCGAACCGAGCGCCCTGGAGCCCAAGCCCGAGTAAGCGGGAAGGGCGCGAGACAAGAAAAAAGCCGGGCATACCCGGCTTTTTTCTTGTCTGGTTTGAGCTTCAGTCGTCTACCGACAGGCCGGCCGTACTGTTGAAGCCGGAATCCACATAGCTGATTTCGCCGGTCACGCCGGAAGCGAGGTCGGACATCAGGAAGGCGGCGACATTGCCGACTTCCTCGATGGTCACGTTGCGGCGCAGCGGTGAGTGTTGTTCGCCCCAGGCCAGGAGTTTGTTGAAGTCGGCGATGCCGGAAGCGGCCAGGGTCTTGATCGGTCCGGCGGAGAGACCGTTCACGCGGATACCACGCGGGCCCAGGCTGGCGGCCAGGTAATAGACGCTGGATTCCAGGCTCGCCTTGGCCAGGCCCATGACGTTGTAGTGCGGCACCGAGCGCACCGCGCCCAGGTAGCTCATGGTCAGCATGGCGCCATTGCGGCCCTGCATCATGGGCAGGGCGGCCTTCGCCAGACCGGTGAAGGAATAGCTGGAAATGTCGTGGGCGATACGGAAGTTTTCCCGGGTGACGTTGTCGATGTAGCTGCCGACCAGCGCATCCTTGGGCACGAAGGCAATCGAGTGAACCAGGCCATCGAGACCATCCCAGTGCTTGCCCAGGTTATCGAACAGCGCGGTGATTTCCTCATCGCTGGCGACATCGCAGGGAAACACCAGCGGCTCGCCGCCGCTGAAATCACGAACCAGTCCCATGACACGGTCCTTGACCTTTTCGCCCTGATAGGTGAAAGCCAGCTCCGCGCCTTCGCGGTGGCAGCATTTGGCCACGCCGTAGGCAATGGAGCGGTTGCTGATCAGACCGGTGATAAGAATCTTTTTGCCGGAGAGAAAGCCCATGTCGCGGTACTCGGTTAATGAAACGGCGCGGATTATACCCGTAGCGCTGCATGGCTCGTTGGTCGGCGCTACCATGGCGCGGGTTGAATTCTGGAGTGATGTCGTGAACGCGAAAATAATCGCCGTGGTGAATCAGAAAGGTGGGGCCGGCAAAACCACCCTGGCTATGTTGCTGGCGGGCAGCCTGGCGGATGCCGGCCACACCGTGTTGGTTGCCGATGCCGACCCGCAGAACACCGCCCTGCACTGGGCCGGCATGGGGCAGGGTTACCCGGCCGCGGTGGAGGACGTTTCCGGTGAGGAGGGCAAGTTGCACAAGGTCTTGCGCCGCCGACGTGACGATTACGACTACATCGTCATCGACAGTCCACCGGCCGCCGCCGCGCCGGTGACGCAAAGCGCCCTGCGCATCGCCGACCTCGCCCTGGTGCCGGTGATTCCCTCGCCGCTGGACCTGTGGGCCTCGGTGCGTATCCGCGAGGCCATCGTCGCCGCTCGCCATAAGAATCCCGATCTGCTGGCGCGTTTGGTGGTCAACCAGATGCAGCCGAACACGGTGCTGGCGCGCGAGGTGATGGGCATGCTGCCGGAATTCGGCATTCCCCTGCTGGCCGCCAGCCTGAAAAGCCGCACCGCCTACCGCCAGTGCGCGGCCCTGGGCGCGACCATCGCGGCCCTGGGCGCGCGCGCCGGGATGGCGATCATGGAATTGGAGGCGCTGCGGCGCGAAGTGGAGAGACTGCTGAACGGGGAGAAGGATTGATGGCTATCTATACGCAACTCGATTTCCTGCGCCACGGCGAACCGATGGGCGGCCGCCGTTATCGCGGCCAGATCGACGATCCGTTGTCCGAAAAAGGCTGGACGCAGATGCGCGCCGCGACCGCCGATGATCGCCCCTGGGGCGCCATCGTCAGTTCACCTTTGGCCCGTTGCGCGGCGTTCTCGGAATGGCTGGCGGCGGAAACCGGCCTGCCATTGAGTTTCGATGAACGGCTCAAGGAAGTCGGCTTCGGCGCCTGGGAAGGCAAGACGCCGGACGAACTCAAGCAGGCGGCGCCCGACTGCGTGTTCGACTTCAAGCGCGACCCGGTGCGCCATCGGCCGCCAGGCGCGGAATTGCTGGAAGCCTTCCATGCGCGCGTCACCACCGCCTATGAAGACATCCTCGCCGGGCATGTCGGCGGCCATGTCCTGGTGGTGGCGCATGCCGGGGTGATGCGCATGGTGATCTGCCATGTGCTCGGGCTGTCACCGACGCAGGCTTACAGCATCAATGTCGCTTCCGCCGGCATGGCGCGCATAAAAGTGGAACAGAAGGATGTGCGCCGTTTGGACGCGCTGCTCTGGCTGACGCCGGGGCCGAGAATGTAGCGTCGGCATCCTTGCCGGCATTTCTATAGCCGGCTGGAAGCCGGCGCTACAGGAGCGCCGCCGGCAGGGTTGAGCGCCGATCTCACCCGCGAGTGTTTGAATTACCTGCGAATTGGCTGAGTTCGATACGCGGCGCCGGCTCCCAGCCGGGTTTGCGATGCTCGGTGACGACGTTGGTGAAAATGCCGCCGCGCACATAGAACTTCGCGGTCAGGCGCATGAAGCGCGGATCGGTGGCGCGTACCAGGTCATCGAGGATGCGGTTGCTGACGTCTTCGTGGAAATGCCCTTCCTCGCGGAACGACCAGATGTAGAGCTTGAGGCTCTTCAACTCCACGCAACGCTGGTCGGCGATGTAATCCAGATACAGGGTGGCGAAGTCCGGCTGACCGGTTTTCGGGCACAAGCAGGTGAACTCCGGGATTTCCATATGGATGTGGTAATCGCGGCCGGGATTCGGGTTGTCGAAGGTTTCCAGGGATTTGCTGGCTTGGGTCGGCATGGGAGCGGAGAGAAAAAGTAGAATGCGGCGCGGATTATAGACGTTCGACCAACCAGCCCTCGCCCCCATCCTTGCGCCTCAAACACATCCACATCGCCGGCTTCAAGTCGTTCGTCGATCCGGTGACGCTCCCCGCCGGCGCGCAGTTGACCGGCATCGTCGGGCCGAATGGTTGCGGCAAGTCGAACGTGATCGACGCGGTGCGCTGGGTGCTGGGCGAGTCGAAGGCGCGCGAGTTGCGCGGCGCGAGCATGCAGGATGTGATTTTCAACGGTTCCTCCGGGCGCAAGCCGGCCTCGCGCGCCTCGGTCGAATTGTTGTTCGACAACAGCGACGGCAAAGCAGCCGGGCAGTGGTCGCAATATGCCGAGATCGCGGTCAAGCGGATGCTGACCCGCAGTGGCGATTCCAGCTATTGGGTCAACAACGTCCAGGTCCGCAAGCGCGACATGGCCGACCTGTTCCTCGGCACCGGCTTGGGCGGCGACGCTTACGCGATCATCGAGCAGGGCATGATTTCGCGCATCATCGAGGCCAAGCCGGAGGAGTTGCGCGGTTTCCTGGAAGAAGCGGCGGGCGTGTCCAAGTACAAGGAACGGCGCCGCGAAACCGAATATCGTTTGCGCGACACACGGGAAAACCTCGACCGGGTGTCCGACATCCGCGAGGAACTCGGTCGGCAACTGGAAAAACTCTCCGTTCAGGCCGAAGTGGCGCGTCGTTTTTTCGGACTGGATGCCGACCGCACCCTGAAAACCCGCTTCCTGGCGCTCACCCGCAAGCGCGAAGCCCAGGCGCGCCAGGCCGAACTGGCGCGGCAACGGGAGGCCGCGCGCAACGACATCGAAGCCAGAACCGCCGAACTGCGTCGACTGGAATCCGACCTGGAAAGCCGCCGCCTCGACCAGTTCAACGCCACCGAAAGCCTCAACCAGGCACAGGCGCGGTTCTATGCGGAAAGCGGCGAAGTGTCGCGGGTGGAGCAGGAACTGCGCCACCTGCATGCCACGCGTGAGCGTTTGGCCCAGGAAATTCGCCTCTCCGGCGAGCGACAAGCCGCTACTCAGGCCGAACAGGAGGCCGCCGCGCTGGAAATAGAGCAGTGCCGTATCGACATGGAACTGGCCGAGGAACAGGCGGAAATCCTCTCAGAGCGCGCCATTCAGGCCAGTGACAACCTGCCTGAAGTCGATGCCGCCTGGCGTGCGTCGCAGGCCGCCGTCGCCGAAGTGCAGCGGGAAATGGCCCAATTCGCGCAGGCCGCGCAACTGGAAGAAGCCAACGCCGCCCACGCGGAGCGCGCCATCAACCAGTTGAAGGCGCGCGAACTCCGGTTGATCCAGGAACAGGAACATCTGGCGGAAAACGACGAAGCCGAAGTCGAGCGCCAGCAGATGGACCTGGAAAGCGAGCGGGAGCGGGTGGAACGCCTGCGCGAGTATCTGGAAACCGCGCGTGGCGAATGGCCGCGGCACGAAGCGCGATTGCGCCAGGCACGCCAGGCGCAGGATGCCGCCAACCGTGAACTGCACCGCCTGGAAGCGGAAGTCGGCGCCCTGACCAAATTGCAAAACAGCGCGCATCAGGCGGAAAGCGGGGGCGCGGCCTGGCTGACACGCCTGGGCCTGGATTCGGTGCCGCGCCTGTGGCAACGGATACGGGTGGAGGAGGGCTGGGAAACCGCCGTGGAAGCGGCCTTGGGTGAGGCGATGGCGGCGCTGGCGGTGGAAGCCGAAGCGTCGTGGGTGGCACAGCCGCCGGAAGCGCGGTTCGAGCTGTTGCTGCCCTTTGTAGCGCCGGCATCCTTGCCGGCGTCTTTCGAAAACAGCCGGCTGGAAGCCGGCGCTACGGGAGAGGGCGACCTGAACCTGCTCGCCGACCTCATCCATACCGACGATCCCTTGATCGCCCGTTTCCTCGCCGACCGCCTGGCCCTGGCCTATGCCACCGACACTCTGCAACACGCTATCGCGCAGCGCGGCAAGCTGCCGCCCGGCGGCTTCATCGCCACCCGCGAGGGTCACCGGGTCAGCCGTGACAGCCTGATCTTCAACGCGCCTGAGAAGAATCATCAGGGCCTGATCGCGCGGGTGCGGGAAATCGAGCGACTGGAAGATGCGCTGGAACTGGCGCGGGCCAGTGTCGAGGAAGTGGCCGAGGAAGTCATTCAGGCCGAGTCCACGCAGCAAACCGCGCGCCGCCAGGGCGAAGCCTTGCAGACGCAATTGGCGCAGGCGCAGAACCAGGTGCATGAATTGCAATTGAATCTCGTGCGGGTGCGGGAAGCCGCGCGCCGGGTGGCCGAGCGCCGTGCCCAGGTGGAAAAGGAGCTGAACGAAATCTACGAGCAACTGGCCGTTGAAGAGGAGGCCTGGAACGACGCCAGCGAACGTCAGCGCGAAGCCAGCCTGGAACACGACGAGGCGCGCGAACGTTTGGATAGCGCGCGCGCCGCGCGCCAGGCCGCCGAACAAAAGTTGCATGGCGTGCGCGAAAGCCAGCGCCAGGCCGAGCGGGAAGCGCAGGAAGCGGCCTTCCTGGTACGTTCCCTCAGCGCCCGTCTGAAAGACCTGGACGAGCGCAAGCAGCGCGCCGCGCGTGGCCTGCAAGACCTGGCCCAGGCTTACGCGCGGCTACAGACGGAACTCGACCAAGCTCAGGAGTCGCCCACGCTGGCGGCGCTGGATGCCGCCCTCACGGGCCGTCAGGCCGCCGAAGCCAGCCTGACCGCCGCGCGTGATGCGCTGGAAGGCGCCAACGCCGCCCTGCGCGACCTCGACACGGCGCGGATCACCAGCGAGCGCGCCCTGGAGCCGCTCAAGGAGCGCGAAGTCTCGTTGGAACTGAAATTGCAGGAAGCCCAGCTCAACGAAGCGCGCTATACGGAAGAACTGGAAGGTGTGCTGGAGGCTGAACTGGAGGCGGCGGCGCAGGCGGCCGCCATTGCCGCCCGTGGCGAAACCTGGCTGAAAAACGAACTCACCCGCCTGGAAGCCGAAATCACGGCGCTTGGCCCGGTCAACATGGCCGCGCTCGACGAACTCACGGCCGCGCGGGAGCGCAAGGATTATCTCGATGCCCAGGCCGAAGACCTGGAAACCGCCGCCAATACGCTGGAAGAGGCCATCCGCCGCATCGACGCGGAAACCCGCAGCCGCCTGAAAGAAACCTACGACAAGGTCAGCCGCGAGTTCAAAGTGCTGTTCACCGAGCTGTTCGGCGGCGGCGAAGCGCAACTCACACTCACCGGCGATGAAATCCTCGATGCCGGCCTTACCGTGCTGGCGCAACCGCCGGGCAAGAAGAACAGCTCCATCCATCTCCTCTCCGGTGGCGAGAAGGCGCTTACCGCGTTGTCTCTGGTGTTCGCTTTCTTCCGTCTCAACCCGGCGCCGTTCTGCCTGCTCGACGAGGTTGACGCGCCGCTCGACGACAGCAATACCGAACGCTACTGCGCCCTGGTCACCAAGATGTCGGCGGATACCCAGTTCCTGTTCATCACCCACAACCGCCTGACCATGGAAATGGCGCACAGCCTGGTCGGCGTCACCATGCCGGAGCCGGGTGTCTCGCGCCCGGTGATGGTGGATGTGGAAGACGCGGTCCGGATGGCGCTGTAAATTTTTCGACAGTGTCGGTCGTGCTTTTTCGCGGCTCGGATGGTGGCGGGGGCGCTTCCGAGTATCTCTCGTCTTCCGGAAGTTATTTCACATAATCAAGGCATTACGGCGAGTTTTGGCGCCTTCGCGCGGCCTTGTTTCGCACAGACCCCGGCATGGGAAGGCCTTGTTTTATGCGATCGATCCGCGGATTGCCGTTCCGACTTTGGCATAAGAAGTGCTTGAAATTGCGGGATATGTAGAAACAATGAGATAGAATTTTTAGTTAATGAAATAGGTGAATGATTGAGGCAATGAAGCGCAAGCAATTCGACCTGTCGCCCATCTTCCGGCCCGTTTGGGTGCCTTGGAGGGCGCGCGCGCTGCTGCTCGCGACTGGCCGTATGGCCGCCTTGTCGCTGCTGGGGTCGGCGATGGCCTATTCCGCTCCGTTACTACCTGACGCCGGCCAGATCCTGGAAAGTGTGCGCCCAGCCCCGGCGGCGCCCGCCGCGCGGCCGGCATTGCCGCAACGCGAGGAAGCCAGTCGTCCCGCCTTGAGCGGCCCGGACACTGTTCAGATTCCCTTGCGCGGGATACGCATCACCGGCGCCACGCTTTACCCCGCCGCGACCCTCGAAGCCCTGCTCCACGACGCCATCGGCGGCGAGTTGACGCTGCGCGAGCTGGATGCCCTGGCGCAACGCATCACCCGCTATTACCGCGATCACGACTGCATGCTGGCGCGTGCCTATATCCCGGCGCAGGACATCAAGGAGGGCATCGTCGAAATCGCCGTGTTGGAAGGGCAATTCGGTGAAATCGTGCTACGCAACCAGAGCGGCCTCAAAGACCGCGCCGCGCGCGCGTTGACGCGACCTCTCCCGCCCGGCCGCGTCATTACCGGTCGCGCGGTGGAGCGGGTCACGCTACTCGCCGACGATCTTCACGGCATCGAAGCCGCCGCGACCTTGCGGCCGGGAAGCGTGGTGGGTACTTCCGATTTCGTGCTGGAACTGCGCGAGGGCAAGCCACGTGACGGCAGCCTGGAATTCGACAACAGCGGCAGCCGCTACACCGGCCGCTACCGTCTTGGCGGCAGCATCGCCTTCAACAACCCCGCCGGCATCGGCGACCGCTTCTCCGCGCGGGTGTTGAGCAGCGGTGAAGGCCTGATCTACGGCCAACTCGGCTATCAAATGCCACTGGGCTATTCCGGCACTACCTTGGGGTTGTCTCTGACTCAGGCTGACTATCAGTTGGGCAGCGATTTTGCCAACCTGGATGCCAGCGGTACCGCCCGCATCGCCGGCGTGACGTTGAATCACGCGCTGATCCGCTCGACGCAATACAACCTGCGCGGCCGCATCGGCTTCGACTACAAGAAGTTGCGCGACCGTATCGCGGCAAGTGGCACCGATAAGCAATCGCGGGCGGTCAGTCTGGGTCTGCTGGGCGATCTTGACGGGCAGTACGGCAAGAGCAACTTCTCGGCGTTGTTGTATTCGGGGAATCTGGATGCCCCCGCAACCGCCGCGGGAGCATCGGGTGGTTTCAACAAACTCACCCTGAGTGCCAGCCACCAGCGCTATCTGGGTTCCGGATTCAGTTTCACGGCGGCCTATTCCGGCCAACTGGCCTCGAAAAATCTGGACTCCTCGGAAAAGATGTCCCTGGGTGGACCCAACGGCGTGCGCGCCTATCCCCAGGCTGAAGCGGCGGGGGATGATGCCCATCTGATCAACCTGGAACTGCGCTACGCCCTCGATCCCCTTGCGCAGGGTTCCCTGGACCTCATGCTGCTCGCCGATTTCGGCGTCTCGCGCCTGGTCCATGACACCTGGGCGGGCTACACGGGTGAAAGCGTGCGTCGCCTGTCATCTGTTGGCCTGGGGCTTGCATATAAAACTCCCGGCGATTGGCGTCTGCGCGCCGATTACGCCTGGAGGCTGGGCTCCCAGTCAGCGCAGTCGGAACCCGATAGCTCCGGCCGCTTCTGGCTGCAAGTCGTCAAGTTATTCTGAGCCAACTTATTGTTCATACTCGCGCCGCATGCGCGCCAGTAAGCCGCTCCACAAGCGAATCTGGCGTGGCGAACCGATGCTGCGGCTGCCGCTGTTCGCGGTCCACACATCGTCGTCGTTGAAGCTGTAGACGGGTACCAGATCGGGGCGCTGGGAGGCGGGTTTCAATTCGTGGTCGGTGTTGTCCAGCACCAGCGGATCGGCGTCGGGGTGTGGGTAATACACCAGAACCATATGCGGTTCGTTGAGGCGCAGGTGGCGCACATAGGCGATGCGCAGTTTCTCGACCGGGATGCCGCGTTCCTTCAGGGAGAAGTATTTCCCGATGGCATAATCCTCGCAGTCCGCGCCCTGGCTGGAGACGGTTTCCACCGGGGTGGCCCAGTAGTCTTCGACCTTCCAGTGGTCAATGTCGCGCAGATAGGGAATGGCGTTGAAGAAGCGATTGCTGCCGGCAAGCCTGGCTTGCTCGCTCTCTTCCGGACGCAGCAGATGATTGCGCCAGGCGGCAAGATGGGCGGGAACCTGGGGGCCGAATCGTTCGCTCATGGTTTCGATCAGGCGAGTCGGCAGGTCGGCCAGCCCGGCAAGCGCGGATGCGGCGGCGAAGGTGGCTAGCAGGATCAAGACGTTACGTTTCAACCTGGCACCAAGGGAAAATGACAATGAAACTGTCGCATCAGTTGTTCGTGGGGGTGTCGCTACTGTTGTTGTTGGCACTGCTGGGCGCGCTGGGCGTGAGTTTCCAGCAGACCCGGTCCTATGTCGCCACGCAACTGACTTCCCATGCCCAGGACGCGGCCACTTCGCTGGGGCTGTCCCTGGCGCCGGCCATGCAAGGCGGCGATCCACTGGTGGTGGCGCGGACTGTCGATGCCCTGTTCGATCGCGGCTATTACAGCGAGATTCGGCTGCTTGATGTGCACGGCAAAACGCTCCTGGTTCGTAAGCTGGCGCCCGCCCTGGAAGGGGTTCCAGCCTGGTTCGCGGGCGCCGTGCCGCTGGCTATGCCGGTGGGCGAGTCGCTGATTACTTCCGGCTGGCGGCAGATGGGACGGGTGCTTGTCAGCAGCCATCCCGGCCACGCTTACCGGGAACTGTGGGAAGTGGGCCGTTGGCTGCTGCTGTTGTTTTCGGCCACGTTCGCGGTTTCTTTAGTTTTCCTGTGGCTGGTGCTGCGCGCGATCCTGGCGCCGCTACGGGACATCGAGGCACAGGCGGGGCAGATCGGGCAGCGCATTTTTCGCGAAATTACCCGCATGCCTCGGGTGCGGGAGTTGGCCGCCGTGGTTGCAGCGCTCAACCGCATGACGGGCAAGTTGAAGGCGGCGTTCGAGGAGCAAGCGAGCGCGCTGGTCCTCGCGCGGCGCGAGGCTTTTCACGACAGCCTGACCGGCCTGCCCAACCGTCGCGCGCTGGAAGATCGGGCCACTCATCTGCTGCGCGCCACCGAGGAGCATCCCTGTGGATTGCTGTTGATGGTGGAAATCAACGGTTTTCGTGAACTGAACGAACAGCACGGCTACCGGCGTGGCGATGCCGTGCTGCGCGCAACCGCCGCCGCGCTGGCCGCCGTGGCCGGGCCTTCGATCTTCGCCGCCCGTCTGGGGGGCGCGGCCTTTGCCTTGTTGGCCGATGGCATGTCGGGCGCCGACGCGGACGCCTGGGCGCAAGAGGTGCGATCAGTCCTGGCGCGGATCGCCGAGGGTGACCCGGAGTTGCGCGTTCATGGCTATGCGCTGGGAGGCACCGTGTTCGAGCGGGAACGCGAGTTGGGCGCGCTCCTGGCCGCCGCCGATACGGCGCTCTCCGCCGCCCGTGCCTCGGGGCCGAACTGCCTGGCCGTGCATGCCCCTTCGGCCGCTGGAGATGAACCGGGTGCCCAGGCCTGGCGCGCGCTGCTCGGGCGGATTTTCGAAGAAGGCCGCTTGCGCCTGTTTGGACAGGTCATCAAGCGCTTGGCCGATGACTCGGTTTTTGCCCGGGAAATAACCGTTCAGGCGATTGCCGACGATGGTTCCACGTTGCCAGCGGGGCGTTTTGCGCCGGTGGCGGAACGCCTGGGAATGGCCGTGGAACTGGACCGCGCCGTGATTCAGATCGCGCTGCCGCGATTGCTTGCCGTTGCCGCGCCGGATGGCCGCTGGGCGATCAACCTGTCCGCGCGGGCGGCCGTCGATCTGGAATTCGTCGCGTGGCTGGCCGCGCAACTGGCGGCGCGCCCCGAACTGGCGCGGCGTCTAGTGTTCGAGGTGGATGAACTGGCGGTCGCCAGCCACACCAGGGAAATCGTCGCGCTGGCGGGGCAATTGCGCGCCTTGGGCGGCGACCTGGCCATTGACCGCTTCGCCGCGCGCCATGGCGCGTTCGGCTATCTGGAAAGCGTGTTGCCGGCCTACATCAAGCTCGACGGCAGCGTGATCCATGATCTTCACCTGCGCCCCGACAATCGATTCTTCGTGCGTTCCCTGGTCGCGGTGGCCAAGGTTCTGGATGTGCCGGTGATTGCCCCGTGGGTGGAGTGCCGTGAGGAGTGGGACAGTCTGCAAAATCTGGGCGTGCTGGCCGCCCAGGGCTATTTCATCGGTCGTCCGGACGCTCTTTGAGCGGGTGAAAAGGGTTGTTTATGGGCGTGCCCGCGGCGGAAGCACATCGAAGCGATAGGTGTCATGGCAGCCTGAACAATAGGTCAACAGTTCCGCCATCTGGCTTTGTGTGAGGCTCATATCCGCCTTGGTTTCCGCATCGCGGGCAATGACTTTGAGCACTTCGTTCATGCCGATGGCCATCTGGGTGAATGTTTCCGGTAAACGATCTTTCAGGTTGCCCGGCAGGTGCTCCAGCATGCCCGCCATCGGCTGAGTGGATGTGGCAACCGCCTTCATGTCCTTGCTCGACAGAGCGTTGTTCAAGTTGAACAAGCCATGCAAATAATCACGCATCTCATAGAGCACATGATTACGCTCGCTCGGGCTGACCTGGATGGCGATACGGTTGTCCTTGGCCATGGGAGACTGGGCCAGGGCTCCGGTCGAGAAGCAGAGCAAGGCGATGGCTATTGCGCGTCGTGTCATGGAGTCTCCCAGGGACAGCTATTACGTGAGCGCGCAAGACTACTACCAAATCCGGGAGGCGGAGAAGCCCTGTCTGTAACGCGGTTGAGTTGCGCCGCCGTGCCCACATCTGCTGAATATTCTTATTTCCGTGCTTCCCATGCTGGCTTTCAATTTCGACAACTGTTTCGTCAATGAGCTTCCCGGCGATCCCGAGGAGGGCGCGCGGCGGCGCCAGGTGCATGGCGCCTGCTGGTCACCGGTATTGCCGACGCCGGTAGCGGCGCCGAGCTTGCTGGCCTGGTCGCCGGAAGTGGCGGCGTTGCTCGATCTCTCCAGCGAGGACGTGGTCAGCGCGGAGTTTGCCGAGGTGTTTACCGGTAACCACCAACTGCCGGGCATGCGGGCGTATGCCGCCTGCTATGGCGGGCATCAGTTCGGGCATTGGGCTGGGCAGTTGGGCGATGGCCGCGCCATCAACCTGGGTGAAGTGGTGAACCGCGCCGGACAGCGCTGGGATCTGCAACTCAAGGGCGCCGGGCCGACACCCTACGCGCGTCGCGCCGATGGCCGAGCGGTGCTGCGTTCCTCGATCCGCGAATTTCTCTGTAGCGAGGCCATGCACCATCTCGGCGTGCCCACCACGCGCGCTCTGAGCCTGACGGCCACCGGCGAGCCGGTGTTGCGCGACATGATGTACGACGGCAATCCGCGTCATGAACCGGGCGCCGTGGTGTGCCGGGTGGCGCCTTCGTTCATCCGCTTCGGCAACTTCGAGATTCCCTCTTCGCGCGGCGATCACGAATTGCTCGCGCGCCTGGTGGATTTCACGATTCGCCGCGACTTCCCGGACATCATCGGTGATGACGTGGAGGAAAAGCGCGCCCGCTGGTTCGCCACGGTCTGCGAACGTACCGCGCGTATGGTCGCGCACTGGATGCGCGTGGGCTTCGTGCATGGGGTGATGAACACCGACAACATGTCCATCCTCGGCCTGACCATCGACTACGGTCCCTATGGCTGGATCGACAACTACGATCCGGACTGGACCCCCAATACCACCGATGAGGAAAACCGCCGCTATCGCTTCGGCCAGCAGGCGTCGATCGCGCATTGGAATCTGTCCCGTCTAGCCGAGGCGCTGGCGCCGTTGTCGACAACGCTGGAGCCATTGCAAGCCGGCCTGGAACGCTTCATTCAGGTCTACAACGGCGATAACAGGCAAATGATGGCCGCGAAATTCGGCTTTGCCACCTTGCGTGATGGCGATACCGAGTTGATCGCCGAGGCATTCAGCCTGCTGCAAGCGGCCGAGGTGGACATGACGCTGTTCTTCCGCGCATTGGCCTTGATCGACCTGGATGCGCCAAACCTGGAACCACTGCGCGAGGCCTTCTATCGCGAAGACCTGATGCGCCGGCATGAAACCGCTTTTCTGTCCTGGCTGGAGCGTTACGCCGCCCGCGCGCGGGCCGAAGGCGAGCTTGCGGAAAGCCGGCGCGGCCGAATGAACGCGGTCAATCCACGCTATGTGCTGCGAAATTACCTGGCTCAGGAAGCCATCAACCTGGCCGAACAGGGTGACCTTTCCCGTGTGCATGAGTTGCTGGAGGTGATGCGCAAGCCTTATGACGAGCAACCCGAGTACGCGCGCTATGCCGCAAAACGCCCGGATTGGGCACGCAACCAGCCGGGATGCTCGATGCTCTCGTGCAGTTCGTAGGTAGGGCAAAGCGCGGTGTGCCCAACATCGATGGTAAGCGTTGGGCCCGCCCGCGGCTTTGTCCAACCTACAAGCTACAAATTACTCAGCTCTCCACCACCAGGTGGCGGCCGTGGCACCAGCCCACCAGATCCATCACGCCGTTGGCTTCGTCGAGCACATCCACTTTCCACCAGATGCCCTGCTGTTCCAACGCCTGAACCCGGGTGCCGGCGCGTATCGGGCTGCCCGGCAGACAGGGGAATTCGGTACCTGGCCCGCTACGCACGGTGAGCATGGTACGGGCGAGAAAGATGGGCGGCGAGTCGTACTGGTGGCCGAACAGGGTGGTGCGCAGATGCTCCATGGGAAAATCCGGGCCGGGGTCCTGGCAGCGTCCCGGGGCGATGTCGTCGTGGCCGATGACGTCTTCCAGGTCGTAGTGGGCAACCAGCGCCTGGGAGACGGCGAAGGCGGATTCGATCTGCTGCGGGGTATAGGTTTGCCAACCGCTTGGCGGGGCGCCGGAGGCGTCATGCTTGTGGTTACCGACGCGCACCTGGTCATCCGGCATCATGATCTTGAGCGGTGATACCCACTTGCCCGCGATCTGGTCGAGCCGGCCGGCGTTGTCGAGTTCGATGCCGATGGCGTGCTGATTGAGGCCGTTCACGTTCTGCCAGGTCGATATGCCGGCATGCCAGGCGACGAGGTTGAACGGAACCAGTTGGATGATGCCGCCATAGCGGCCGATGACCACATGCGCGGAAGCCCGCGATTGTGGGTTGAGCAGCCAGGCGACACTACTTTCCGTGCTGCGCCCGCCGGTGTAGTGCATGACCAGCCAGCGCGCGCGCAGGCCGCCGCCGGTGTTGGGGCTGGCCTTGAACGGCACGGGCGTGCCGTCATCTTGTACCAGGCGGTGATTGATTACCTTCACGTGTTTTTTTCTTTATGGGCTGTGAGCGCCACTCACTGACAGCGGCCGACCTCAAAACCATTGATATAAATGATATATGCCGTCCGGATAATGCCAGTATTTCCCGCGGCAACAAAGTGGTCGTTTCCGGGTTTCTTACTAAATGGATCAAGCGGGGTTGAGCAATCGCCTCGCGCGCGAAATCAGTTCCGAGGCGGTCAGACCACGCGGCCCCAGCCCTTCCGCCAGCGCCAGATCGGCGGCGGCGCCATGTAGCCAGGCCCCAACAACGGCCGCCGCTTCCACCGCCATACCCTGAGCGATCAGGGCGGCGATGATGCCGGTCAGTACGTCGCCCATGCCGGGCGCGGCCATGCCGGGATTGCCGCTGGTATTGCGCCAGAGTTCGCCTCCGGGGGCCTGGACCAGGGTGCCGGCGCCTTTCAGAACCGCCACCACGTGGAAGGCTTCGCACAACCGCCGCGCGCAGCCCGGACGGTCACTCTGTACCTCCGCGCCGCTCAAGCCCAACAAGCGTCCAGCCTCGCCGGGGTGTGGCGTCAGCACGGTGGGCGCGGCGCGGGCTCGTACTTGGTCGCGCAGGGCGTGGTCGGCGGCGATCAGGTTGAGCGCGTCGGCATCCAGCAGCAGAGGCCGATCCACGTCCAAGACAGCCAGCAAGGCCGCGCGCGCGGCGGCGGATTGTCCCAGACCCGGACCCACCACCAGACAAGTTGTCTGTGGCAATGGCGGCAAGGCGTCCGGGCGGGTGACCATTAATTCCGGTGTGGCGGGGTCTAGGCCGATGCGCTCGTCGAGCACCCCCGCATAGACTTTTCCCGCGCCGCAGAACAAGGCCGCGCGCGCCGCCAGCAGCGCCGCCCCGACCATCCCCGGCGCGCCGCCGATCACCATCACGGCGCCGAAGTCCCCCTTGTTGCAATCGACCCCGCGCGGCGCCAGTCGCGCGGGAAGCGTATTCAACCGTATGTCGCGCATGGTTTTGTTTTCTCGTCATGGAGCTATAAGAAACAGTACAACCCTCATAAAGGAGACTGTCATGGAAGCGCCCAATACCACCGCGGGCGGCAAGCTGCTGCCCTGCGCCATGGATGATGCCTGCTCCATCCTGGATTGCGATGCCATCATGGACGATTATGCCGATGCCTTGTTATCCACTTCGGAAGGTGAAGAGTTCCTGGCGCACTACTGCGGCATGCAATATTTGCAAAGACCTGTAAGCAATAAAGGGGATGACGGTTAAAGTTTCGTCCCTCTGTGTCGATGAACATGCCGGCTGAAGTGAACACATTGGCCGGCATGTTTTTTTGGTGGAAAAAATGGACGAGAAAGAAAAACAACGAGTACTGGTGGTGGATGACGACACCCTCATGCGTGAGGTGCTCAAAGCGATCCTGCGCAGCGAGGGCTTTGCCGTGGCCGGTGAGGCCAAGGATGGCCAGGCGGGTCTCGCGCAAGTCGAGCGTCTGCGGCCGGACGCGGTCTGCCTTGACGTCAACATGCCCGGTATTTCCGGCCTGGATACTCTGAAAATACTGCGTGAGAAATATCCCGATGTACGCGTGGTGATGATTACCGGCGATGCCAGCATGGCCACCGTGCGCGAGGCGGTGAGCTTCGGCGCGGTGGGTTACATCATCAAACCCTTCAACGCCGGCCGTGTCGCCGATGCCTTGAAAGCCGCGCTAGCTCCTTCGGGCGATTCGATTTTTTCCTGAGTGACAATGTCGGGTTTCCCCATTCGGGGATGATGACGCGATAAACCGCTAACCCGACCCACGGAAATCGGCACGTGGTTTCAAGCTAAAATCCGCGTTTTCTTGTATCAGAGCCCGGCCCCATGTCCCGCGTCCTGTTCCTCAAGGGCGGTTCCGCCCTCTCCGAATTCCGTATCAACAAATTGCTGGAGGCCATCGGGTCGTTGGGCGTTGCCGAGGTACAGGCGGAACAGCGCTACTTCGTCGAACTCGACGCGGAACTGAACCCCGACGATCTCGATTTCCTCGGCGAGTTGCTGCATGCCGATCCGCGCCAGGCCGAGGGCGAGTGCATTCTGGTTACTCCCCGCCTGGGCACCGTATCACCCTGGTCGTCCAAGGCCACGGACATCGCCGCCAATTGCGGTTTGAGCGCGGTTAAGCGCATCGAGCACGGGGTCGCCTGGCGCCTGCTGAACAAGAAGGGCAGGCCGGTGAAGGCCGAAGTGGCGCGAGCCGCGCTTCCGCACCTGCACGACCGCATGACCGAGAGCGTGCTGTTCGATGAACGCGACGCGGAAAAGCTGTTCCACCACGTCGCCCCGCAACCGCTGGCCACGGTGAATATCCTCAGAGGCGGAAAAAAAGCGCTGCAACAGGCCAACCTGGATCTGGGCCTGGCCCTGTCGCCGGACGAGATCGACTATCTGGTCAGCAACTTCAAGCGGGTGAAGCGCAATCCCACCGATGTGGAATTGATGATGTTCGCGCAGGCCAACTCCGAGCACTGCCGCCACAAGATATTCAACGCGGAATGGGTGATTGACGGCGAGAAGCAGACGGAATCACTGTTCGGAATGATCCGCCACACCCACAGCGTGCGCCCCGAAGGCACCCTGTCGGCCTATGGCGACAACGCCTCGGTGATCGCCGGCGCGACCATCGGCCGTTTCTACCCGGACCAGAAGCACGTCTACCGTTTCCAGCTCGAACCCACCCACATCCTGATGAAGGTGGAAACCCACAACCATCCCACCGCCATCGCCCCGTTCGCCGGCGCGGCCACCGGCTCCGGCGGCGAGATTCGCGACGAGGGCGCGGTGGGCCAGGGCTCCAAGCCCAAGGCCGGCCTGTGCGGTTTCACCGTATCCAACCTGCACATTCCCGGCTTCAAGCAACCCTGGGAACACGAGTACGGCCGCCCCGGTCGCATCGTTTCACCCTTGCAGATCATGATCGACGGCCCGATCGGCGCCGCCGCCTTCAATAACGAATTCGGCCGTCCCAACCTCACCGGCTACTTCCGCGCGTTCGAACTAAAAACCCCGGATGGCCGCATGCGCGGCTATCACAAGCCGATCATGCTGGCCGGCGGCCTCGGCAACATCCAGGAACGCCACATCAACAAGCTGATGTTCCAGGCCGGCACCCTGTTGATCCAGTTGGGCGGGCCGGGCCTGCTGATCGGCCTCGGTGGCGGCGCCGCCTCCAGCATGGGCGCCGGCAGCAATGCCGAAGCACTGGACTTCGATTCCGTGCAACGCGGCAACCCGGAAATCCAGCGCCGCGCGCAGGAAGTCATCGATCGCTGCTGGCAGATGGGCGAGGACAACCCGATCCTCTCCGTGCATGACGTGGGCGCCGGCGGCATCTCCAACGCCATGCCGGAACTGGCGCACGGCGCCGGCCTCGGCGCGAAATTCGAACTGCGCGATGTGCCCAGCCTGGAGCCGGGCATGAGCCCGCGCGAAATCTGGTGCAACGAGGCGCAGGAACGCTATGTGCTGGCCATCGCCCCGGCAAGCCTGCCGCTGTTCAAGCAACTGTGCGAACGCGAGCGCTGCCCCTACGCGGTGGTCGGAACCGCCACCGATGATGGGCAACTGACGGTGACTGACCGCCATTTCGGCAACAACGCGGTCGATATGGAAATGGACGTCCTGCTTGGCAAACCGCCGCGCATGACCCGCGACGTGCAGCATCAGGTCGCCACGCTCAGGCCTTTCACCGCCGGAGGCCTCAACCTGAACGAAGTCGCCTACCGCGTGCTGCGCCACCCGACCGTGGCCGGCAAGTCCTTCCTCATCACCATCGGTGACCGTACCGTGGGCGGCTATACCGCGCGCGACCAGTTCGTCGGCCCCTGGCAGATACCGGTGGCGGACGTGGCGGTGACCACGATGGGTTACGAAACCCATCTCGGCGAGGCGATGGCGATGGGCGAACGCAGCCCCATCGCCCTCATCAATCCCGCCGCCTCCGGCCGCATGGCGGTGGGCGAGGCCATCACCAACCTGGCGGCGGCGGCGGTGAACGACATCGCCGATATTCGCCTGTCCGCCAACTGGATGGCCGCCGCCGGCCAGCCCGGCGAGGATGCAGCCCTGTTCGACACCGTGCGCGCCGTGGGCAAGGAACTGTGCCCGGAACTCGGCATCAGCATTCCCGTGGGCAAGGACTCCATGTCCATGGCAAGTCGCTGGGAAGACAAAGCCGTGGTGTCGCCACTCTCCCTCATCATCACCGCCTTCGCCCCCAGCCCGGACGCGCGCCGTACCCTCACGCCGCAACTCAGAACCGATTGCGGCGAAACCGATTTGATACTGCTCGACCTCGGGCACGGCCAGAACCGTCTGGGCGGCTCCATCCTCGGCCAGGTCTACGGCGAACTGGGCGACACCTGCCCGGACCTCGAAGAGCCGGCACGTCTCAAGACATTCTTCGCCCTGATCCAGAAACTCAACCTTGAAGGCAAACTGCTCGCCTACCATGATCGCGGCGATGGCGGCCTGTTCACCACCCTCTGTGAAATGGCCTTCGCCGGCCGCTGTGGCGTCGATCTCGATGTGGATGAATTGAGATACCACCGCATCCACGAAGACATCATGAATGACGTGGAAGACGCTCCCGACCCGCACGAGCCCTACACCAGCCGTCTGTTCGGCATCCTGTTCAACGAAGAACTGGGCGCGGTGATCCAGGTACGCCGCGGCGATACCAAAGCGGTCACGGACGCCTGCATGGAAGCCGGCATGCGCGACGAGTTCTTCATCGTCGGCAGCACCAACAAAACGGATCACATCCGCATCCTGCGTGAAAGCGTCGCTGTGTTCGACGAAGCCCGCGCCGATCTGCTCAGCGCCTGGGCTGAAACCAGCTATCGCATGCAGGCGCTACGCGATAACCCGGAGTGCGCGCGGGAAGAATTTGAAGGACTGGCCGCGAAGAAGAACCCAGGACTACACGCCAAGCTGACGTTTGATTTGAATGAAGACATCACACTCCCCTCCCTCCCCGGGGGAGAGGGAACAACGGCGGCTTCATCTAAGCCGGTTGCTATCGCTACCTCAGTTCCCCCTCCCCGCAAGGGGAGGGGTTCTAAAACAGCCCAGCCCAAGATCGCCATCCTGCGCGAGCAGGGCGTCAACGGCGAGGTGGAAATGGCCGCCGCCTTCGCCCGCGCCGGCTTCGCCCCGGTGGACGTGCACATGAGTGACATCCTCGCCGGCCGGGTGAAACTCAAGAACTTCAAGGGCCTGGCGGCTTGCGGCGGCTTCTCCTACGGCGACGTGCTCGGCGCCGGTGGCGGCTGGGCCGCGTCCATCCTGCACAACGCCCGCGCCCGCGACGAATTCCAGGCCTACTTCGAGCGCGAAGACAGCTTCGCACTGGGCGTATGCAACGGCTGCCAGATGATGAGCCGCCTGAAAGACATCATCCCCGGCGCCGAACACTGGCCGCGCTTCGAACGCAACGTCTCGGAACAGTTCGAAGCCCGCTTCGTCATGGTTGAAGTCCCGAAAACCCCCTCCATCCTGTTCGACGGCATGGCCGGCTCCCGCATGCCCATCGTCGTCGCCCACGGCGAGGGCAGGGCGGTGTTCGACAGCAAGGCACAACGCCGCGACGCCGAAATCTGCCTCAGATACGTCGACAATCGCGGCCGCAAGACCGAAACCTACCCGCAGAACCCTAACGGCTCCCCCAAAGGCATCACCGGCCTCACCACCCCCGACGGCCGCTTCACCATCATGATGCCGCACCCGGAACGCGTCTTCCGCGCCGTACAACACTCCTGGAAACCCGACGACTGGCGGGAAGATGGCCCATGGCTACGCTTGTTCAGGAATGCGCGGAAGTGGGTGGGGTGATCGGGTTTTATATACAGCCGGGACTGGACAACCAGGACGTTGCAATGCATCAACCGGGCGCCGTCGGCGTAACGGCCGAATATTGTGTCACCAATTGTTTCTCTTATCAGTATGCGTATATACAGTATTGATACGATCCGGGTGGTCGCAATTATTGCCGTTATCCTGCTGCATATCGATGCATTGAAGCCGACGGGGTCGGAATCTGATGTATTCATCGTATTTCGTACAGTCTGGCGGTTCTCGGTCCCTTTCTTTTTTTTGGCATCCGCCTATTTTCTTGCACTCAAGCTTCGCAACACAGCCGATATGTATGCTGTGCTGACGAAATATATAAAACGGCTGTTGCTGGTGTATCTTTTCTGGGCACTGTTCTATCTCCTCAATCTGCCGGCACTTATTCATCTTGTGGCCAATGCAAATTCCACCCAGTCCTTGTACTGGGAGCTCATGGCCTTATATCAGCGTGCCCTTGCCCCCGTGACCAATAATTTCCTTGGTTTTCTTGTTGACGGCGGGATGTATCACCTCTGGTTCATTCCCGCGCTCGCGCTGGGTCTTCTGGCGGTATCCTTGTCTATCGTCTTCAAGTTCGAACGTCATTTATTCTGGTTGGCGGCCATTCTCTATTTGATCGATGTCCTGTTTTTCGGTTGGTATGGAGTTAATTACGTTTTTTCTATAATTTCCTGTGCAATAGGCCTCCATTTGAGTTCCAATAGCGCCAAGGGTCAGTATCGTGCTGATCTGGGAATGGCGCTGGCTTTCCTTGGCCTGGTTATCAATGCCGCCCTGGTAGTCGTATTCGGCTACGACGACATGAATATTGTCGTTTCCTTTGGCGCGGGATCGTTGCTGATGGCTGTCGGTGGCTTGATATATTGCCTTGCCAATCCGGCTCTGGGACAGAGTACGTGGTTGCCCATGCTGGGCCGCTTTACCTTGGGTGTATACGTGGTGCACCCTTTGTTCGATCAATTCCTTTCATCGCTGTCGATATGGAATACCGGCCCCGGTATTGCCGCTTTTGTGGCGGCTATTTATTTTTGTTCCGTTTCCTTTGCCTATTTGTTATCCCGATTTTCACTTACACGCAGTCTGGTTATGTGAACAGGCGGGACTGGACAGCTATCCATGCCCTCGTGCGGGCTTGTGTTTGGTTAGCTGTCCTCCCGCCTCCCCGGTTTCGCCAGCCGCATCGCGTTGAGCACCACCAGCAGCGATGACAGCGACATGCCGATGCCGGCCAGCCAGGGGGTGACGTGGCCGAGGGCGGCGGCGGGGATGGCGATGGCGTTGTAGATCACTGACCAGGCGAGGTTCTGGCGGATGATGGTCTGGGTCTTGCGCGCCAGTTGGACGCCATCGGCGAGGCGACCGATTTCCGAGGAGAGAAGCACCATGTCGGCGGCGGCCTGGGCGGCTTCGGCGCCCAGGTCGACGGCGATGGAGACTTGTGCTTGCGCCAGCACCGGGGCGTCGTTGACGCCGTCGCCGGTCATGGCGACGATTCTGCCTTCCCGCTGCATGGCTTTCACGGCTTCCAGCTTGTCCCGCGGCAGCATGCCGCCGCGCGCGTCGGCGATGCCCAGTTCCCGCGCCAGGGCGGCGACGTTTTCCGGACGGTCTCCCGAGTAGAGGTGCAGGTTCACATTCAGGGCTTTCAGGTCGGCGATCAGTTGCTTTGCTTGCGGACGCGCGGCATCGCCAAGCGCGAACCAGGCCAGGACGCCCTCGCCGTCGGCTAGGCCGATCAGGGTGGCGCCGCCTGGAAGTTGAGCAATGGGTGGGGTGGCGGCGACGAAATCGGGCGCACCCAGGCGATAGACCTGGCCATTGATCGTGCCCTCGATACCCTGGCCGGGGTGGTATTGCAGGGCTTCGGCGTTGAGCGCCGTGTCGCCGGCGGCTTCGCGCAGCGCCGCCGCCACCGGATGGGTGGCGCCTTGTTCCAGGGCACGGGCGAATGACAGGGCCTGATCGCGGCTGCCGCGCACGACGGCCATATCCAGCAGGCTGAATTCGCCGGTGGTGAGGGTACCGGTCTTGTCGAACACAAAGTCGGTGGCGTGGGCCAGGGTTTCCAGTGCATGGCCGCGCGTGGACAGCAGGCCGACCCGGGTCAGCCGGCCGAGGGCGGCGGTGAGGGCGGCGGGGGTGGCCAGCGCGAGCGCGCAGGGGCAGGAGACGACCAGGACCGAGACGGTGATCCAGAAGGCGCGTGAGGCGTCCACGAAATACCAGATGATGGCCACGCTGGCGGCAACGATAAGCAGGGCGAGCACGAACCAGCTGGCGACGCGGTCGGCGACCATGGCCAGGCGCGGTTTTTCCGCCAGGGCCCGGTCGAGCAGGCGGACGATGCCGGAGAGTACGGTGTCGGCGCCCACCTTTTCCACTTTCATTACCAGGGGGCTGTCGAGGTTGAGGGTGCCGCCGATGATGGGGCTGCCGGCATGTTTGGCGACCGGATGCGATTCGCCGGTGAGCAGGGATTCATCGACACTGGCATGGCCTTCGGCCACGGCGCCGTCGGCCGGGAAACTCGCGCCCGGGCCGACCAGCACGAAATCGCCCGGCACCAGCTTGGCGGCGGCGATGTTTTCCTCCTCTCGTGTGGCGGGGAAACCGGGCAATTTGACGGCGGCGGCGGGAATCAGCTTGATCAGGCTTTCCGCCGCTTCCGCCGAGCGTTTGCGCGCGTTCATCTCCAGGAAGCGGCCGGTGAGCAGAAAGAAAACGAACATGGTCACCGAGTCGAAATAGACGTGTTCCGCGCCGACGAAAGTGCCATAGACGCTGGCGGCATAAGCGGCGCCGATGCCCAGCGCAACCGGCACGTCCATGCCGGCGCGCTTGAGCTTCAGGTCGCGCCAGGCGCCCTGGAAGAACGGCCAGGCCGAGTAGAACACCACGGGCGTGGTGAGGATGAGACTGGCCATGCGCATCAGCGCCTCGATGTCGTTGGCCATGGTGTCTTCATGCGCCAGGTAGACCGGCACGGCGTACATCATCACCTGCATCATCCCCAGGCCGGCGATGGCCAGGCGGCGGATGGCGGTGTTGCGCTCCTTCCGAAACAGGTCTTCCTGGCGGCTGCTGTCGAACGGGTAGGCCAGGTAGCCGATGTGCTGGATGCTGGCGAGGATGTCGGACAGGTGGATGCGGCTGTCGTCCCAACGTATCCGCGCGCGCCGCGTGGAGAAGTTGATGTCGGCCGCGAGCACGCCGGGCAGGCTGTGCAGATGTCGCTCGTTGAGCCAGACGCAGGCGCCGCAGACGATGCCTTCCAGGATCAGGTGGGCTTCGCGCAGGTCACCGTCGTTTTTCACGAAGCTTTGCTGGACTTCGGGCAGATCGTAGAGCTTGAGGTTCTTGAGTTCTTCCAGCGCCGCTTCCGCGGTTTTCGGCAGATCGGTGCGGAGGCGGTAATAGTCGGCATTGCCGGAGCCGATGATGGTCTGTGCCACCGCCTGACAGCCCAGGCAGCAGGTCGGTTCAACGCGTTCCTGGTAATGGATCGGATAGTGGGCACCGTCAGGTACCGGTTCGCCGCAATGAAAACAGGATTCGGGGGTGTCGGTCATGGCGCGGGATTCTATTAGGCTCTGTGCGCGTTGGGCGTTGAAATCGAGGTGAACGTGGCCGCGCCAACTCCCCCCTTTTGCAAGGGGGGGTAGGGGAAGATTTCTGAGACGGCTGCTCAGGCAAACGTCGCTAAATCCCCCTCACTCCCCCTTTGAAAAAGGGGGAAGGTGCCATCGCCGGCACCTGTGCCGCCATGTGAACCGCTCAGTTGCCAATCTCGGCGAGGATCTGATCGAACAGTTCCCAGGCCAGGCGGGCATCCGTCTCGCTGACTTTCTGGATGGCGTTGCCCAGGCTGATCATGACGTAGTCGCCAACCAGCGGAGGCTCATCCTGCAACAGGTAGAGCGAGACGTCGCGCAGCACGCCCTTCGCTTCACAACGCGCGGTTAAACCGTCAATGGATTGAATCCGCATGGGGATGGCGAGGCACATGGGGCGCGAGTGTATCGGCTTCACAAGGCGTCTGGATAGCGTCCCGCCACATGCGGCGTTCACCCTGGCGGGCGACGGTGGTCCGCGCCGCAAGCGGACGCTCCTACATGGGCTTCCTGGGTAGTCTGATCGAAGCGCGCAAGTCAGCGTTTTCTTGAGTTGCTCCACCTCCAGCGCCTCCGGATAATGGCTTCATCCTTCTTCCCAAGAGAACCCGATGGATCAGCCCGCAGCCCTTGATTTCGACCTCGCCGCCACCGGCGGCAAGAACGTGAAACTCAGTGATTTCAAAGGACGCGGTGTCGTCCTTTATTTTTATCCCAAGGACAACACGTCCGGCTGCACCACCGAGGGCCAGGATTTTCGCGATCTCCATGCGCTGTTCCAGGCGCTGGGCTGGGAAGTTTTCGGTATCTCGCGTGACAGTGTGAAGTCGCATGAGGGCTTCAAGGCCAAGGAGGCGTTTACCTTCGATCTCATCGCCGACCCGGACGAACTGGCCTGTGAAGCGTTCGGCGTCATGAAACTGAAAAACATGTATGGCAAACAGGTGCGCGGCATCGAACGCAGCACTTTCGTGATCGCGCCGGACGGCACGGTCGCGAAAGCATGGCGTGGCGTGAAAGTGCCCGGCCATGCTCAGGAAGTGCTGGAATTCGTGCGTACCCTGTAATTTCCCAACGGCTAACTGGAGAGACCCTGATGGTGAGCAAGACCGGCACGACGAAGCAAACACGCAAGCCCGCCACGAGCAAAAAAGCGGCCAAGCAAGCGACCAAGTTGTTCGTTCTCGATACTAATGTGCTGTTGCATGACCCCACCTGTCTCTACCGCTTCCAGGAACACGACATCTATCTGCCGATGGCGACCCTGGAGGAACTCGACCACAACAAGAAGGGCATGACCGAAGTCGCGCGCAATGCCCGCCAGGTCACCCGCTTCCTGGAAGAAATCGTCAGCCCCGCCGAACTCAATATCCAGGACGGCATTTCTCTCGCCGAGCACAGCCACAAGGCCGCCACCGGCCGCCTGTTCCTGCAGACTCACCCGATCACCAGCGACGTCACCGCCGTATTGCCTTTCAGCAAGGTGGACAACCAGATACTCGGGGTGGTGGCGCATCTGCAGGGCGCGCAACCGGAGCGTCAGGTCATCCTGGTGTCGAAAGACATCAACATGCGCATCAAGGCGCGCGCGCTGGCGATTCCGGCGGAGGACTACTTCAATGACAAGGTGCTGGAAGACAGCGACCTGCTCTACAGCGGCGTGATCGAACTGCCGGCCGACTTCTGGGACAAGCACGGCAAGGGCATGGAGTCCTGGCAGAAGGACGGCCGCTCCTATTACCGCCTGAGCGGCCCGCTGGTGCCCACCTTCCTGGTCAACGAGTTCGTCTGGCAGGAAGGCCCCAACCCGTTCCAGGCCAAGGTGATCGAAGTGACCGGCAAGACCGCCGTGCTGGAAACCGTGAAGGATTATTCCCACCACAAGAACAACGTCTGGGGCATCACCGCGCGTAACCGCGAGCAGAACTTCGCCCTCAACGTGTTGATGGACCCGGATATCGACTTCGTTTCCCTGCTCGGGCAGGCCGGCACTGGCAAGACCCTGCTCACCCTCGCCGCCGGCCTAACCCAGATACTCGAAGCCAAGACCTACAGCGAAATCATCATGACCCGCGTGACCATCCCGGTGGGAGAGGACATCGGTTTCCTGCCCGGCACCGAGGAGGAAAAAATGACGCCCTGGATGGGCGCCCTGGAAGACAACCTGGACGTGCTCAACAAGCCCGACGAGGAAGCCGGCGAGTGGGGCAGGGCGGCGACCCAGGATCTGGTGCGCAGCCGCATCAAGGTGAAATCGCTCAACTTCATGCGCGGCCGCACCTTCATCAACAAGTTTTTGATCATCGACGAAGCGCAGAACCTCACCTCGAAGCAGATGAAGACCCTGATCACCCGCGCCGGTCCCGGCACCAAGGTGGTCTGCCTGGGCAACATCTCGCAGATCGACACGCCCTACCTGACCGAAGGCAGTTCCGGCATCACCTACGTGGTGGACCGCTTCAAGGGCTGGCAGCACGGTGGCCACATCACCCTGGCTCGCGGCGAACGCTCGCGCCTGGCGGATTACGCGGCGGGGATACTCTGATTTGGGCCGCGTTCAGGTTGCCGGTAGCGCGGAAATCAGGCCGAGATGATCCACGAATGGGTCGAAGTCCCGATCACTGAAAAGCAGGGGCACGTCGTTTTCGATGCAATAGGTGGCGATCACGGTGTCGATGGTCTTGCGCACCGTGACGCCTTGCGCGCGCAAGTGCCTGAAATTCCTGGCGGCCTGGATGGCGATGTCCCTGCCCGCCAGGTTCACCACCTCCAGCGCCGTCATGAGCTTCAAGGCCTGATTGAAGTCCCGCTCCGAGGCAAAGCCCTGCAACACTTCCGCCAGAATCAGATCCCCCATCACGATCGGTTCCGTGCCGAGCAGCGCGTCCAGTCTGTCTGTCTGGGGTGTCGGCGTGCCGCGGAAGTAGTCGATCCAGACACTCGAATCGACCATGATCACGCGTCTGTCCTCATGGCGTCGAGATCACCTTGCCAGTTGAGCTTGCCGCGAAAACGCCGTATTTCCTCCTGCCGGCGCAGTTGCAGCAAGGTCCGTAGGCCCAGTTCCACCGCTTCGCGCTTGGTCTTAAGGCCGGTCACCCGCAGGGTGTCCGCGATGAGTTGGTCGTCTATCACGATATTGGTGCGCATGATGTGTATGAGTTTGTTGATATATACACATCATAAGTTGAGTGGCGATGACTCACAAGCGGCCGAGTTTCGAGATATATAACCGACCTTGTTCCGCTTCCTCCACGCCGCCGACATTCATATCGACAGCCCGCTCGAAGGGCTGGACGCCTATGACGGCGCGCCGGTCGCCGCCCTGCGCGGAGCGACGCGGGTGGCGTTCGAGAATCTGGTGCGTCTGGCATTGGATGAAAAGGTGGATTTCCTGCTCCTGGCCGGCGATGTCTACGACGGCGACTGGAAGGATTTCAGCACCGGCCTGTTCTTCACCCGGCAGATGGCGCGCCTGAAGGCGGCGGGAATTCCGGTCTATCTCATCGCCGGCAACCACGATGCCGCCTCGGTGCTGACCCGGCGCCTCAGCCTGCCGGACAACACGCAGGTGTTTTCCACGCGCGCGGCGGAAAGCAAGGAAGTGCCCGGCCTGCCGGTGACCATCCACGGACGCGGCTTCCCGCAGCGCGCCGTGCCGGAGAACCTGGCCCTCGAATACCCGGCGCCGCTGCCGGCGCGGTTCAACATTGGCCTGCTGCACACCAGTCTCACCGGCGCCCCCGGTCACGACACCTACTCACCGTGTTCTCTCGCCGATCTGGCCGCCAAGGGCTACCAATACTGGGCGCTGGGCCATGTGCATCAACCCCAGGTGCTGGCGCGGGCGCCGTGGGTGGTCTACCCCGGCAACACCCAGGGCCGCCACATCCGCGAACCCGGCGCGCGCGGCTGCCGGCTGGTTACGGTGGGCGACGATATGGAAGTGCGGGACGCCGAATTCCGCGCCCTCGACGTGCTGCGCTGGGGGCGTCTGGAAGTGGACGTGTCGGATGAAATCGCGCTCGCCGATGTGTATGCGCGCATCGGCGCGGCCCTGGTCGAGGCCGCCGCGACTTCGGAAGGGCGCTTGCTCGCCGCGCGTGTCGTTCTGATCGGCGCCACGGATCTGCACGGCTTCCTCAAGCGCGACCTGCCCGGCCTGCGCGCCGAGTGCGTCAATCAGGCGCAGAGCGTACCGGACGGCATCTGGATCGAAAAAGTGGAAGTGCGTACCACGCCGCGCCAAAACCTGGCCGAACTGGCCGCGCGCGACGATCTCACTCGCATCGTCCTGGAAACCCTGGAACAGGCCGCCGCCGGCGAATTGGCCATGCCTGATGAAGTGCGCGATCTGCTGAAAATGCTGCCCTCGGAATTGCGCGAGAGTGTCGCCGCCGAACTGGCCCTGGAACAGCGCGCCGACCTGCTCGACGACGTGCGCGGCATCCTGCTCTCCGCGCTGGAACGGGGCGAGGGCTGAAAACATGAGGTTCCGCCGCCTCGCCATCCCCGCCTACGGCCCGTTCACCGATCTGGCGCTGGAATTCCCCAAGGGGGTGGAAGAAAACGCCGCCGATTTCCACCTGATCTACGGCCGCAACGAAGCCGGAAAAAGCTCGCTCCTGCGCGCCATCCGCGACCTGCTCTACGGCATCCACGCCCAGACGGCGGACAACTTCATCCACGATTACAAAGATTTGCGCATCAGCGCCGAAATCGAGAACCGGGCCGGCCAGCGCCTAGCCGTGCAGCGGCGCAAGGGCAATCGCAACACCCTGCTCGACGCGGACGGCAATGCCCTGGATGAAGCCGCCCTGACCCCCTACCTCGGCCCGGTGGACCGCGAGTTCTTCACCACCATGTTCGGCCTCGGTTCCGATGAACTGCGCCAGGGCGCCCACGACCTGCTGCAAGGCAAGGGCGACCTCGGCCAGGCGCTGTTCTCCGCCAGCCTGGCCGGCACGCCCATCCATCACGTGCTGGAAGTGCTCGATGGCGAAGCGCGCACCTTGTTCAATGGTCGCGCCAGGGTCGGCGTCAGCCTGCGCCCCGCTGTCGATGCCTACGAGGAAGCGCTGCGCGCCAGCAAGCAGGCCCAGGTCAAGGCGGAAACCTGGGAAGACACCCTGCGCGAACTCGATGCCGCGCTCCATGGCAAGAGCGAACTCGATGCCGGCCTGCATAGCCTGCGCGCGCGCCAGGATTGGCTGCGCCGCTGCCTGGACGCGCTGCCCACGCTGGGCCGGCTGCGCGACACACTGGTCCTTCTGAACGACTTGCCGGCACTGCCCGTCTTGCCCGCCGGTTTCGCCGAGGCGGCGGAAGCCACGCAAAAGTATCTGGCCCAGGCGGAACAGACCTTGAGCGACCTGCGGCAACGCATCGGCGACTTGGTCGCCCGTCGCGACAGCCTGGCACCACGCGCCGAGGTGCTCGCCTGTGCCGCCGAAATCGACGCGCTGGCGCATGGCCTCGCCGTCTACCGGCAGGGCAGGGACGCGCTATCGGCGGATAAAGCCGAGGTGGAACAACGCGAAGCCGGCTTGCGTACCGGCTTGCTCGGCCTGGGCCAGAGCGCGGAGCCCGGCAACATAGCCGATTTGCGCATACCCCTCGCCGAGGAACTGACCCTGCGCGAGGCGGCCGATGCCCTGGTCGAGGCCGAGCGCGCCGGCGCGGAACAGCGGCGCGAAGCGGAACGCCTCACCGCCGAGCAGGAAAAAACGCGCGCCCGCTTAGGCCTGTTGCCGCGCAGCGAAGCCGTCGCCCTGCGCGCTGCCCAAACCGCCAGCGCGCCCGCCGCCACCGGCGCGCTGGTCCTCGCCGACAAGGTGGCCGCCCTGGAAAACCTGTCCCGGCGTCTGGCGAGCCAACAGCAACTGCTGCCCGGCGCCCCCGCCGACGCGGCGGCCATCTACGCCCTGGCGTTGCCCGCCTCCGCCCGGCTGCGCGAGTACGAAGCCGCCGCCACTGATCTGGCCGGCCGTGCGCGGCAAGTGGATGAAACGATGGGGAAAACAGCGAAAAGTCTGCGCGATCTGAAGGCCAAGCTGGAACGCCTGGAGCAACGCGGTGCCCTGCCTTCGCATGACGCGCTCGCCCAGGCACGCGCACACCGCGATGACGGTTGGCGGCGCGTGCTCACCTGCTGGCTTGAAGGCGCCCCGGAGCAAGGCTGGGACGGTACCCCTCTGGCCGAGTCCTACCCGGCCGCCGTGCTGCAAGCCGACGCCTTGGCCGACCGCCTGCGCGAAGAGGCCGATGCCGTCGCCCAGGCGGAAGAACTGCGCTGGCAAATCCGGGATGGCGAAGCCACCCGCCAGGAACAACAGGCAGAACAGCAGCGCCTGGACCAGGCCCGCCAGACCTGGCGGAACGACTGGAACGCGCTCTGGCAAGCCACCGGCCTGGCCGCTTCCAGCCCCGCGGAAATGCTGGAATGGCGTGAACAATGGCTGGAATTCCGCAGCCGCCACGAAGCCTGGCGCGAGCTGCGCGACGAAGTAGAAGCCATCCGGCAAGACATCATCGCGGCCGAAGCCCTGCTGCGCCCCCCGCTGGATGGCGCCGACGGCGGCTTGCTGGAACTGCGCGAACTGGCGGAACGCCGCTTGCGCGCCGCCGATCAGGTGCTGGGCGAACGTCGCGCCCTGGAAGCACGCCTGGCCGAACTGGTCGGCGAAGATGATGCGCTGGCGCGGCAACGGGTCGTGCTCGACGCCGCGCTGGCTCAAGCTCAAACGCGCTGGCGCGGCAACCGGCACGGCGGCGAACTCCGCCCGGAAACCGCCCTGCGCTTGCTGGAAGCGCGCCTCGAACTGGTCACGCAATACGATGCCTGGACCCGTCTCAGTGCCGCGCTGGCGGAAAAGAAGAACACTCTGGCGGCCTACGCGCGCCAGGCGGAAACGCTCGCGGCGGCGCTAACAGTTCCCCCCTTTTTTAAAGGGGGGGCAGGGGGGATTTCTGAGACGGCCACTCAGGCAAACATTGCCAAATCCCCCCCCGCCCCCCTTTGGGAAAGGGGGGAGCCACCCCCCACCAACTCCGCCGGCGCCGAAGTTCAGGTCAACGCCCTGAGTGAGGCGCTTGCCCAAGCCCGCGCCCTGCAAATCCGGCGCAACCAGACCGAAGAAGACCTGGAACAACTGACAGCCAGCCTGTCCCGCGCGGAACAGGGCGCGGAAACCGCACGCCGCGATTTGGCGGCACTCCTGGCCCAGGCCGGGGTCGCGGATCTGGCCGCCCTGCAAACCCTGTTGGCCGATCTCGCCATTCGGCAACGGCTGATTTCCGATCAGGACAACCTGCGCGCCGCCCTGCATGTGCAGGCACGCGGCGAAGATTTGGACAACTTCATCGAGCGCGTGCGCGGCGAAGATGGCGAATCCCTGGCGACGGAACTGGAAGACCTGGCCGACCAGATCAGGGAACTGGAAGCGCGGCGCGAGCAGGCCATCCAGAATCTAGCCCGAGCAACAGACGCCAAGGCTCTCCTCGAAGCCAGCGGCGCCGATGCCGCCGAACACCTGCAAAGCGCCCACCACGCCGCCGCCCGGATACGCCAGGACGCCACCCGCTACCTGCGCCTGCGCCTCGCCACCCGCTTCCTGCAAACCCAGATAGAGACCTTCCGTGAGCGCAATCAAGGCCCGCTGCTGGCCAAGGCGGGGGAATTGTTCCGGCGCATGACCGGCGCCAGCTTCAGTGGTCTCGGCGCCGATTACGCGGAGGACGACACAGCTACTTTGGTCGGGCAGAAGAATGGTGTGAACGTGCCGGTGGCGGGCATGAGCGAGGGCACCCGCGATCAGCTCTACCTCGCCCTGCGCTTCGCCGCCATCGAACTGCATCAGCTTAACCACGAGCCGATGCCGCTCATCCTCGACGATCTCCTGATCACCTTCGACGACGACCGTACCCGCGCCATCCTGCCCCTGTTACGCAAACTCGCCGGGACCACGCAAGTGCTGCTGTTCACCCATCACCAGCACCTGCTCGACCTGGCCCGTGAAACCCTGCCCGCCGAAGCCGTGTGCCTGCACGAACTCAAGGGCTCGTTCGCGTAATCGGTGTAGCGAAAGGCTTATTTCACGTTCGCCGCGGCGTAATCAAACCCCGTGTCGTGATACGTCTCGCCGCGGGTGAGCATGAAGTAAATCGTGCGAATCAATTTATGGGCGATGGCCACGATGGCTTTCTTGTGGCCGCGTCGAACCACAAGGCTCCGGTATTTCTCCCGAAAGACGGTCAGGGTGCGAATCGCCCCGTTCGCGGCCTCACACAATAATTACCGGACCATCGGATTGCCCTTGCGGGTCTTCCCGCTCTTCCGCTTGCCCGCGCTCTCATGATTGCCAGGGCGCGGGGCGCCCCAGGACGCGAAGCGGTCCGCGTTACCGAAATGGGACAGGTCGTCGCCGATCTCGACACCAGCCAACCTAAGCAGAGCCCGATAAAACCAGCCTGCCTATTAAGTTCTAAACATCTCAACCGAGAATGCTGGTGATCAGCAAATTCCCGTCCAGAAATCAGGCGTTTCGGCAAGTATTTGTATTGCCGAATGGCTGTCTACTCAGACGTGGGCTACGTTGATCTGGTCAAGCGCAAGGATGTCGTATGGATGAGAGTTGGGATGGCTCGGAGCGGCGCAAGACACAACTGCGCGAGGCAGCGGAGGCGCGGCTTGCCGGTGTGGGGTCGACCGAGGCGGATCGCCCCGTCGCGGAACTCCTGCATGAGCTCCAGGTGCATCAGATCGAACTGGAGATGCAGAACGAGTCCCTGCGCCAGGCACAGGTCGAACTGGAAACTTCGCGCGACCGTTATGTCGATCTCTATGAATTTGCTCCGGTCGGCTATCTCACGCTTACGCGGGAGGGGCTGATCGCTGAAACAAACCTCACCGTCGCCGCGCTGCTTGGGGAGGTGCGCAAGCAACTGCCGCAACGTCGTTTCGAGCATTACGTCACCCCGGAAGATCGTGAACGCTGGCGGCGCCTGTTCATTTCGGCGATGAGCAACGAAGCGCGCCGGCACTGCGAACTCGCCTTGCTGCGTGACGATGGCACGCGGTTTCAGGCACATCTGGATTGCCTGCGCAAAAGGCGCACGCCAACGACCCGCCCACGCTGCGCATGGTCCTGACCGACATCAGCGATCAGGTGCTGCGCGAGGCCCAGGTAAAACACCTCAACCGCGTGCTGCGCACCATCAGCGCCTGCAACGAAGACCTGGTTCGTGCCCGCAGCGAAGCGGATTTGCTGGGTGACATCTGCCGTGACATCGTCGAGATCGGCAGTTATTTGTTGGCCTGGGTCGCGGAGGCCGACCCAACATTTCCCGGAGCGAGCACACCGATCGCCTGGGCCGGCGACGAGACCTCCTATCTGGTTCATGCCCGTCTCGATCATGACCCGGATCATCTGCGCTATTGCCTGGTGAGCGCGGCGCTTGGCAGCCAGCGCAGCCAGGTATGCAATCGGCTCAACGCGACGCCCGAGTGCGCCTTTGGCGAACTGAGCGAACTCGGCGCGCAATCCGTGCTATCCCTGCCGTTGCAGAACGATGGGCGGCTCTATGGCGCGCTGACTATTTTTTCAACCCAGTCCGATGCTTTTTGACGCCGCCGAAGTCGGCTTGATGGAGGAGCTGGCGGCCGACCTGGTCTATGGCATAGCCCCATGCGATCAAGGGTGACGCGATCAGCCTGGAAGCCCGCATCGTCGCGGTCGCCGATGTGGTCGAAGCCATGTCCGCGCACCGTCCCTACCGCGTCGGCCTCGGCATGGATGCCGCGATCGCGGAAATAGAACGGGGTAGCGGCCGGCAATTCGACCCGGCGGTGGTGGCGGCCTGCGTCAAGGTGGTGCGGGAGAACGGCATGAGGTTGCCGGAATGAGCCGTTCAAGATTTCCCGACACCAACCGATACAGTCTTGGGCGACCGATGATTTTCATTACATGGATGACCCAAGACCGTGCCGTCCAGTATTGAATGGGCGCGAGCATGCGACAAATAAGCCAGACAGGAATCGATAGGCATGGATGATCAAAAACCCGACCCGGGGCCGTCTCCATCGCAACTGCGCAAACAGGCGGAACAACGTCTGGCCGCTACGGCCGCGCCGGAGTCACCGCAGTCCGACGCCAATCTCCTGCACGAGCTACAGGTACACCAGATCGAACTGGAAATGCAGAACGAGGCGCTGCGCCAGGTCCAGGTCGAACTGGAGGAGTCGCGCGACCGTTATGTCGATCTCTATGAGTTCGCGCCGGTCGGCTACCTGACTCTCACGTGCGAGGGCCTGATCGACGCGGTCAATCTCACCGGCGCCGCCTTGCTGGGGATGGAGCGCAAGGGCTTGCTGCGGCGTCGTTTCGATTCGTATGTCATTCCGGATGACCGTGAGCGCTGGCGGCGCCTGTTCATCGCCGTGATGGGCGGCGAGGCGCGCCAGCATGTCCATCTGACGCTGCAACGTGGCGATGGCGTCCGCTTTCAGTCCCGCCTGGATTGTCTGCGCATGGATCGCGGTGGCGCCGCGCCGGTGCTGCGCATGGCCATCACCGACATCAGCGAGCAGGCGCGGATGCAATCGGCGCTGCGTGAGTCGGAAGCGAAATACCGTCTGCTCGCGGACAACGCCATCGACTGGATATTCTGGATGGGGGAAGACGGGCTGTATCGTTATGTTTCACCGGCCTGCCAGGGGATGAGCGGCCACGCGCCGGAGGAATTTCTCGCCGATCCCGGCCTGTTGCCGCGCCTGATCCATCCCGACGATCGCGCGCGCTATCAGGCACATATCGAATCCGGCGTCGCCGATGCCTGCGAACTGGAATTTCGCATCCTCCCTGGTGACGGCGAGCAGCGCTGGATCAGCCACCACTGCCACCCGATGTTTGACGCCTCGGGTCGCCCACTTGGTCGGCACGGCAGAAACCGCGACATCACCGCGCGCAAGGCGGCTGAAGAGGATTTGCGCCGGGAGAGCGAAAAGAACCAGATGCTGCTGCGCAATGCTAGTGACGGCATCCATATCCTGGATGTGGACGGCAACCTCGTCGAGGCCAGTGATTCCTTCTGCGCCATGCTGGGCTACCAGCGCGAAGAAATGATCGGGATGAATCTCGCCCAATGGGATGTGGACTTTTCGGAAATTGAGCGCGAGAAAGTGTTCAAGCGGCAATTCGAACGGCCGATCCGCAGCCAGTTCGAGCGCCGTCACCGGCGCAAGGATGGAACGGTCTTCGATGTGGAGGTCAGCGGTTTTCCGCTCGAACTCGATGGCCGGCCGGTGGTGTTCAACTCCTCGCGCGACATCAGCGCGCGCAAGGCCGACGAGGAGGAAATACGCAAGCTCGCCCAGGCTGTGGAACAAAGCCCGGACGGCATCCTCATCACCAATCTGGCGGCCGAGATCGAGTATGTGAACGAGGCGTTCGAGCGCGCCACCGGCTACAGCCGCGCCGAGGTGATCGGCCGGAACCCGCGCTTCCTGCATTCCAGCAAGACACCGCCGGAGCATTTCACCCAGCTCTGGGACGCCCTGACTCAAGGCCGGACATGGAAAGGTGAATTTCATAACCGGAGCAAGGAGGGCGGCGAATTCATTGACTTCGCCATCGTCTCGCCGATCCGCCAGGCCGATGGGCGGATCAGCCACTATCTGTCGGTGCAGGAGGACATCAGCGAGAAGAAGCGCAATGCCGAGGAACTGGATCAGCATCGCCATCACCTGGAAGAACTGGTCGTGATCCGGACGGGCGAACTGGAACGGGCCAAGGAAACGGCCGAAATCGCCAACCGCGCGAAAAGCACTTTTCTGGCCAACATGAGCCACGAGATCAGGACGCCGATGAACGGCATCCTCGGCATGGCCCACCTGATGCGGCGCGGCGGCGTCACCCCGGAACAGGCCGAACGCCTGGACAAGATCGCCGCCTCGGGCAAGCACCTGCTCGGCATCATCAACGACATCCTCGACCTGTCCAAAATCGAGGCGGGAAAACTGGTGCTGGAACAGACCGACTTCGCGCTGGCCGGCCTGCTGCACGACATCATGGCGGTCATCGGCGATGCGGTGACGGCCAAGGGGCTGCATCTACGCGTCAGGATTTCCGGCTTGCCGGCGACGCTGCGCGGCGACCCCACCCGGTTGTCGCAGGCGCTGGTCAATTACCTGGGCAACGCCCTCAAATTCACCGAACAGGGCAGCATTACCCTCTCGGGCCAGGTTCTGGAGGAAACGGCCGCCGGCTATCTGCTGCGCTTCGAGGTCAGCGATACCGGTATCGGTATGAGCGCCGAACAGCAGGCGCGTCTGTTCGCGGCCTTTGAACAGGTCGACAGTTCGACCACCCGCAAGTACGGAGGCACCGGCCTGGGGCTGACCATCACCCGACGGATTGCCCAGATGATGGGTGGCGAAGTCGGCGTCGACAGCACCACGGGCGAGGGCAGCCGCTTCTGGATGACCGCGCGGCTGGGCAAGGGAAAAGCCGCAGCCATCGAGGCGGCACCGCCGCTGGAGAATGTCGAGGCGCTCCTGCGCCGCCGCCACGCCGGCAAGCACATCCTGTTGGCCGAGGACGAGCCGATCAACCAGGAAGTGACGCAGTCTTTGCTGGAGGAGGTCGGCCTGAAGATCGACCTCGCCGGAGACGGGGCGCAAGCGTTGCGCATGGCGAGAGAGAACGATTACGCCGCGATCCTGATGGATATGCAGATGCCGGAAATGGATGGCCTGGAGGCGACCCGCGCGATTCGCGCGCTGCCCGGCCGTGAGGCGCTCCCCATCGTCGCCATGACCGCCAACGCTTTCGCCGAAGATCGCGAGAAATGCATGGCGGCGGGCATGAACGACTTCATCGGCAAGCCGGTGGAACCCGACTTGCTGTTCGCCGTGCTGCTGAAATGGCTCGACCGCCCATGACGGAAAAACCCGCGAATCCCCTGCGCGCCGCCGCCGAGTCGCGGCTCACCGATGCCCCGGAGCAGGCGCCAAACCGCCCCGCCGTGGAGCTTCTGCACGAACTCCAGGTGCACCAGATCGAACTGGAAATGCAGAACGAAACGTTGCGCCAGGCGCAGGTCGAACTGGAGGAATCGCGCGACCGCTATGTCGATCTCTACGACTTCGCGCCGGTGGGCTACCTCACCCTCACGCGTGCGGGCTTGATCGAAGCGATCAACCTCACCGGCGCCGAACTGTTGGGCGTGGCGCGCAAGAAACTGCTTGGGCATCGTTTCGTGAACCGCATCGCGCCGGAAGACCGTGATCGCTGGCAGCGCCAGTTCATGCGGGTTGCACAACAGGGCGACAGGCAGAACTGCGATCTGGCCCTGCTGCGTGGCGACGGCTCCCGCTTCCACGCCCATCTCGACTGCCTGCATCTGGCCGGCGTGGCGCAACAGGTACGCATCAGCCTCAGCGACGTCAGCGAGCGCCGCCACGCCGAGGAGGAACTGCGCATCGCCGCCATCGCCTTCGAATCGCAGGAAGGCATGATGGTGAGCGATTCCCACGGTGTCATCGTCCGGGTCAACCCCGCCTTCACCCGCTTGACCGGCTACCGCGCCGAGGAGGCCATCGGCCAGACGGCGGCCCTGCTGCGATCCGGGCGCCACGACAAGATCTTTTATGACCATATGTGGCAGACCCTGAGAGAGAAGGGCTATTGGCAGGGCGAAGTGTGGAGCAAGCGCAAGAACGGCAAAATTTATGCCGAGTGGCTGACCATCTCCGCCGTCACCTCACCCGATGGGACGACCACGCATTACGTCGGCGCGTTTTCCGAAATCACCCAGCACAAGGAAGCCGAAGCGGAGATTCACCGCCTGGCCTATTACGACGCGCTCACCCACTTGCCCAACCGCCGCCTGTTGATGGATCGTCTCGGCCAGGCCCTGGCCAGCAGTAGCCGCAGTGGGCGCCACGGCGCGGTGATTTTTCTCGATCTGGACAACTTCAAGAACCTCAACGACACCCGCGGCCACGCGGTCGGCGATCTGTTGCTGGCCGAAGTGGCGCAACGCCTGCACTGCGCCGTGCGCGAGGGCGACACCATTTCCCGTCTCGGCGACACCATCTCGCGCCTGGGCGGCGACGAATTCGTGGTGGTGCTGGAAGATCTGAGCACGGAGGCGGTGGAAGCCGCCACCCAGGCCAGGCAGGTGGGCGAGAAAGTGCGCGAAGGCCTGGCACGGCCCTATGACCTGGACGGCCGCGAGTTCCACTGCACCGCCAGCCTCGGCGTCACGCTGTTCCAGAACCACGATGAGTCGGTGGAAACCCTGCTCAAACAGGCCGACCTGGCCCTGTATCAGGCCAAGGGCGCCGGGCGCAACTGCCTGCGTTTCTTCGATCCGGCCATGCAGTCCGCGCTCGACGAGTACAGCGCGCTGGAGAGCGATCTGCGTCTGGCCGTGCAGTGCGAGCAGTTGCAGCTCTACTACCAGCCCCAGGTCGACAGCATGCGTCGCGTTATCGGCGCCGAAGCACTATTGCGCTGGCGCCATCCGCAACGTGGCCTGATCGCGCCGGATGTCTTCATTCCCCTGGCGGAGGAATCCGGACTGATCCTGCCTATCGGCCGCTGGGTGCTGGAGACCGCTTGTGCCCAGATCAAGGTCTGGTCCGCGCATGCCGTCACCCGCGATCTGCGTCTGGCGGTCAACGTCAGCGCGCGCCAGTTCCGCCAGGCGGGTTTTGTCGCCGAGGTGAAGGCGGCGCTGGATTCATGCGGGGCCGATCCGGGTCTTCTCAAGATCGAACTGACCGAGAGCCTGGTGATCGACAACGTGGCCGAAACCATCGCCCGGATGCAGGCGCTCAAGGCCTTGGGCGTCGGGTTCTCGATGGACGACTTCGGCACCGGATTTTCCTCGCTGTCCTACCTCAAACGCCTGCCGCTGGATCAGTTGAAGATCGACCGCTCCTTCGTCAATGACCTGGCAACCGATCCCAACGACGCCGCCATCGTCCAGACCATCATCACCATGGGCCATACCCTGGGCCTAGACGTCATCGCCGAAGGCGTGGAAAGCGAAGCACAACTGGCCCGCCTCGACCAATACGGCTGCACCCACTTCCAGGGCTTTCTCTTCAGCCGGCCGTTGCCGCTGGAAGAGTTCGAGGCGTGGCTGGGGACCCCCCCTTTCCCAAAGGGGAGCAGGGGGGATTTGGCAACGCTCGCACCCGTGCCTCCCTTGTAGAAATCCCCCCCAACCCCCCTTTGATAAAGGGGGGAGTCAGGCCGCCGCGCGATCCGGAACCCCCCTTTCCCAAAGGAGGGCAGGGGGGATTTAGCAACGCTCGCACCCGTGCCTCCCTTGTAGAAATCTCCCCCAACCCCCCTTTGATAAAGGGGGGAGTCAGGCCGCCGCGCGATCCGGACCCCCCCTTTCATAAAGGGGGGCAGGGGGGATTTGGCAACGCTCGCACCCGTGCCTCCCTTGTAGAAATCTCCCCCAACCCCCCTTTGATAAAGGGGGGAGCCAAGCCGCCGCGCGATCCGGAACCCCCCTTTCCCAAAGGGGGGCAGGGGGGATTTGGCAACGCTCGCACCCGCGCCCCCCTTGTAGAAATCCCCCCCAACCCCCCTTTGATAAAGGGGGGAGCCAAGCCGCCGCGCGATCCGGACCCCCCCTTTCCTAAAGGGGGGCAGGGGGGATTTGGCAACGCTCGCACCCGCGCCCCCCTTGTAGAAATCCCCCCCAGCCCCCCTTTGATAAAGGGGGGAGCCAAGCCGCCGCGCGATCCGGACCCCCCCTTTCCTAAAGGGGGGCAGGGGGGATTTGGCAACGCTCGCACCCGCGCCTCCCTTGAAGAAATCCCCCCCCAACCCCCCTTTGATAAAGGGGGGAGCCAAGCCGCCGCGCAATCCGGAACCCCCCTTTCCTAAAGGGGGGCAGGGGGGATTTAGCAACGCTCGCACCCGCGCCCCCCTTGTAGAAATCCCCCCCAACCCCCCTTTGATAAAGGGGGGAGCCAGGCCGCCGCGCGATCCGGAACCCCCCTTTCCTAAAGGGGGGCAGGGGGGATTTGGCAACGCTCGCACCCATGCCACCCTTGTAGAAATCCCCCCCCCGGCCCCCCTATGGAAAAGGGGGGAGCCAGGACACCGCGCGACGGGGAACCCCCCTTTCCCAAAGGGGGGCAGGGGGGATTTGGCAACGCTCGCACTCGCGCCCCCCTTGTAGAAATCCCCCCCAGCCCCCCTTTGGAAAAGGGGGGAGTCAGGCCGCAGCGCAATCCGGAACCCCCCTTTCCTAAAGGGGGGCAGGGGGGATTTAGCAACGCTCGCACCCGCGCCCCCCTTGTAGAAATCCCCCCCAACCCCCCTTTGGTAAAGGGGGGAGTCAGGCCGCCGCGCGATCCGGCCCCCCCCTTTCCCAAAGGGGGGCAGGGGGGATTTGGCAACGCTCGCACCCGCGCCCCCCTTGAAGAAATCCCCCCCCAACCCCCCTTTGATAAAGGGGGGAGCCAAACCGCCGCGCGATCCGGAGCCCCCCTTTCCCAAAGGGGGGCAGGGGGGATTTGGCAACGCTCGCACCCGTGCCTCCCTTGTAGAAATCTCCCCCAACCCCCCTTTGAGAAAGGGGGGAGTCAGGCCGCCGCGCGATCCGGCCCCCCCCTTTCCCAAAGGGGGGCAGGGGGGATTTGGCAACGCTCGCACCCGCGCCCCCCTTGTAGAAATCCCCCCCCGGCCCCCCTATGGAAAAGGGGGGAGCCAGGACACCGCGCGACGGGGAACCCCCCTTTCCCAAAGGGGGGCAGGGGGGGATTTAGCAACGCTCGCACTCGCGCCCCCTTGGAGAAATCCCCCCCAGCCCCCCTTTGATAAAGGGGGGAGCCAGGGCGCCCCATTTCAACGTCGTTCGCATCTGGCAAGTTTGTTTCTAACTGCGCTTATTAATGGTTACAAGGTAACCATATTCAATGCCATGGCAAACTATATAAATAATCCATAACACACTGATTAATAACAACTAACAACACAATTTAAGCGCTGGCACGCTTCTTGATCTAGTTACCTCGCCATCCACCGGTTTCATCCGGCTCCGGGGAGGCTTCAACGATCGAGAGGAGACCCGTTCATGGTGGAGACCTTTTATGAGGTGATGCGCAGGCAGGGCATCACCCGCCGCAGCTTCCTCAAATATTGCAGCCTCACCGCCGCCTCGCTGGGTCTCGGCCCGGCCTTCGTGCCGAGGATCGCGCATGCCATGGAGACCAAGCCGCGCACCCCGGTGTTGTGGTTGCATGGCCTGGAGTGCACCTGCTGCTCCGAGTCCTTCATTCGCTCCGGCCATCCGCTGGCCAAGGACGCGGTGCTGTCGATGATTTCCCTGGACTACGACGACACCATCATGACCGCCGCCGGGCACCAGGCCGAGGCGATCCTGAAAGAGGTGATGACCAAGTACAAGGGCAATTACATCCTGGCGGTGGAGGGCAACCCGCCGCTGAATCAGGAAGGCATGAGCTGCATCATCGGCGGCAAGCCGTTCATCGAGCAGTTGAAGCACGTGGCCAAGGATGCCAAGGCCATCATCTCCTGGGGTTCCTGCGCTTCCTGGGGTTGCGTGCAGGCGGCCAAGCCGAACCCGACTCAGGCCACGCCCGTCCATAAGGTGATCTTCGACAAACCCATCATCAAGGTGCCGGGCTGCCCGCCCATCGCCGAGGTGATGACCGGCGTCATCACCTACATGCTGACCTTCGACCGCTTGCCTGAACTGGACCGCCAGGGCCGCCCGAAGATGTTCTACGGCCAGCGCATCCACGACAAATGCTATCGCCGCCCCCACTTCGACGCCGGCCAGTTCGCGGAAGCCTGGGACGACGAGGGTTCCCGCAAGGGCTACTGCCTCTACAAGATGGGCTGCAAGGGCCCGACCACTTACAACGCCTGCTCCACCGTGCGCTGGAACGGCGGCGTGTCCTTCCCGATCCAGTCCGGCCACGGCTGTATCGGCTGTTCCGAGGACGGTTTCTGGGACAAGGGTTCGTTCTACGACCGCGTCACCGACATCCAGCAATTCGGCGTGGAAGCCAACGCCGACAAGGTGGGTGGCGCGGCGCTGGGCGTGGTGGGCGCGGCGGTGGTGGCGCACGCGGCGGTGAGCGCCATCAAGCAGTCGAAGAATAAATCCGGCAACGACCAATAAGGAACGAACATGAGCGCCTACGAAACCCAAGGCTTCAAACTCGACAACTCCGGCAAACGCATCGTGGTGGACCCGGTGACCCGCATCGAGGGCCACATGCGCGTGGAAGTGAACCTGGATTCCAACAACGTGATCCGTAACGCGGTTTCCACCGGCACCATGTGGCGCGGCCTGGAGGTCATTCTCAAGGGCCGCGATCCGCGTGATGCCTGGGCCTTCACCGAACGCATTTGCGGGGTCTGTACCGGCACCCACGCGCTGACTTCGGTAAGGGCGGTGGAGGATGCCCTGGGTATCCTGATCCCGGAAAACGCCAACTCCATCCGCAATATCATGCAGTTGACCCTGCAAGTGCATGACCACCTGGTGCACTTCTATCACCTGCACGCGCTCGATTGGGTGGACGTGGTTTCCGCCCTGAAAGCCGATCCGAAGAAGACCTCGGAACTGGCGCAGAGCATTTCCGCCTGGCCGCTGTCCTCGCCCGGCTATTTTCGCGACATCCAGAACCGTCTGAAGAAATTTGTCGAATCCGGCCAGTTGGGCCCGTTCATGAACGGTTACTGGGGCAATCCGGCCTACAAGCTGCCCCCGGAAGCCAATTTGATGGCGGTGACCCACTACCTGGAGGCGCTCGATTTCCAGAAGGAGATCGTCAAGATCCACACCATCTACGGCGGCAAGAACCCACACCCGAACTGGCTGGTTGGCGGCATGCCCTGTGCCATCAACATCCACGACACGGGGGCGGTGGGCGCGATCAACATGGAACGGCTCAACCTGATCTCGCACATCATCGACCGCACCATCGAGTTCATCGACATGGTCTACGTCCCGGACCTGATCGCCATCGCCGGCTTCTACAAGGACTGGACCCACGGCGGCGGTCTGTCTTCCACCAGCGTCATGTCCTACGGCGACATCCCGGACCACGCCAACGATTATTCGGAGTCCAACCTGATGCTGCCGCGCGGCGCCATCATCAACGGCGATCTGTCGAAAGTGCACGAGATCGACTTGCGCGACCCGAGCCAGATCCAGGAATTTGTCGACCATTCCTGGTTCAAGTACGCCGGAAATGGCGTGGGCAAGGGTCTGCACCCCTGGGATGGCGAAACCGAGGCGCATTACGAGCTGGGCAAGAATGCCAAGGGCACGTCCACCAACATCGAGCAGATCGACGAAGGCGGCAAGTATTCCTGGATCAAGGCGCCGCGCTGGCGTGGCCACGCCATGGAAGTGGGGCCGCTGTCGCGCTACATCATCGGCTACGTACAGAACAAGCCCGAGTTCAAGGAACCGGTGGACAAGGTGCTGAAGACGCTCGGCCTGCCGCTGCCGGCCCTGTTCTCCACCCTCGGGCGCACCGCCGCGCGCGGCCTGGAAGCTTCCTGGGCGGCGCACAAGCTGCGTTATTTCCAGGACAAGCTGGTGGCCAACCTGAAGGCCGGCGACCTGGCCACGGCCAACATCGAAAAGTGGGACCCCGCCACCTGGCCGAAAGAAGCCAAGGGCGTCGGCTTCACCGAAGCGCCACGCGGCGCCCTTGGCCACTGGATCAAGATCAAGGACGGCCGCATCGAAAACTACCAGTGCGTCGTACCCACCACCTGGAACGGCAGCCCACGCGACTCCAAGGGCCAGATCGGCGCCTTCGAGGCCAGCCTGATGAACACCCCGGTGGCCAAGGCCGATGAACCCCTGGAAATCCTCCGCACCCTGCACAGCTTCGACCCCTGCCTGGCCTGCTCCACCCATGTGATGGCGCCGGATGGACAGGAAATGAGCCGGGTTCGGGTGCGGTGATCGTGCTCGCCATGCGCTGGCGCTTGATCGACGCGCGGCAAATCCCTGATGAAGACCCTACCCTTCGGTACCCCGGCCCCCCTTTGGGAAAGGGGGGAGCAAACCCGCGATGCCCTGTGCCGAAGGGTCCCCCCCTTTATCAAAGGGGGGACAGGGGGGATTTCTACAACGCCAGCACCCCCTCCGCCGCTTAACCAAGGAGACACAAATGCTCTCATCCCAAGACATGCAGGAAGCGGCGGCCCACGGCCGATCCGTCAAGGCGGTTTATGTCTACGAAGCGCCGGTGCGGCTGTGGCACTGGGTCAACGCCCTCGCCATCACCGTGCTGGCCCTCAGCGGCTGGTTCATCGCCAGCCCGTTGCCCAGTCAGCCCGGCGAGGCCAGCGCCAACTTCCTGATGGGCTACATCCGCTTCGCCCACTTCGCCGCCGGCTATATGTTGCTGGTCGGCTTCCTGGGGCGGCTCTACTGGGCTTTCGTCGGCAACCATCATGCCCGGCAGTTGTTCGTGCTGCCGATCTTCAACGGCACCTGGTGGAAGGAGGTGGTGTTCGAGCTGCGCTGGTATCTGTTCCTGGAACGCAACCCGAAGAAGTACGTCGGCCACAACCCGCTGGCGCAGTTCTCCATGTTCACGCTGTTCCTCACCACCACGCTGTTCATGATCGTCACCGGCTTCGCGCTCTACGGCGAAGGCGCGCAGGAAGGCAGCTGGTCACACACCCTGTTCACCTCCTGGGTGATCCCGCTGTTCGGGCAAAGCCAGGATGTGCACACCTGGCACCACCTGGGTCTGTGGGTGATGGGCCTGTTCGTCCTGGTGCATGTCTACGCCGCCATCCGCGAGGACATCATGTCGCGCCAGAGCATGGTGTCCACCATGTTGTCCGGATGGCGCATGTTCAAGGATGACAAGCCATGAGCGATCTCGACTATCGCTGCGACATACTGGTGCTGGGCATCGGCAACCTGCTCTGGGCCGATGAAGGCTTTGGCATTCGCTCCCTGGAACAGTTGGATGCCGAATGGACATTTCGCCCCGGCGTTCACCTGCTCGACGGCGGCACCCAGGGCCTCTACCTGTTGCCCTATGTGGAAGGCTGCCGCCGCCTGTTGATCCTCGATGCCGTGGATTACGGCCTGCAACCCGGCACCCTGAAAGTGGTGCGCGACGACGAAGTGCCGGCCTTCATGGGCGTCAAGAAAATGAGCCTGCACCAGACCGGCTTCCAGGAAGTGCTGTGCGTCGCCAAGTTACGCGGCTGGAATCCGGAAAACGTTACCCTGATCGGCTGCCAGCCGGAAACTCTGGACGACTATGGCGGCAGCCTTTCCGACACGGTCAAGGAGCGGATTCCGGAAGCGCTGAATCTGGCGCTGGAAACGCTCTACGGCTGGATGGCCAAACCCGAACACCGCAGCGCGCCGGTGGAAAACCTCACCCTGGACAGCCTCGGCTTGGACCGCTACGAAGGCCAGCGGCCCAGCGCCGCGATGGCTTGTCGTATGGGGGATGGGCGGTTTTTGGGGGTGGCGGGGTGAGGGGCGAGGTGGAAGTGCAAATCCCCCCCAGCCCCCCTTTAAGAAAGGGGGGAGCAAACCCACAGCCCTTAATCGGAGGGTCCCCCCCTTTATCAAAGGGGGGACAGGGGGGATTTAGCGACGCCTGGAGCAGCACCCCATGTGCCTAGGCCTCCCCATGCAGGTCATCGAATGCAACGGTTACGTCGGCCTTTGCCAGGGACGCGGCGGCCGGCGCCAAATCGATCTCGCCCTGGTCGGCGAGCAGCCCCCCGGCACCTGGTTGCTGGCCTTTATCGACGCCGCCCGCGAAGTCATCGACGCGGATTCCGCCACGCGCATCAATGCCGCCCTCGATGGCCTGGAAGCCGTGATGGCCGGCGAAACCGACGTCTCGGCGCACTTCGCCGATCTGTTCGACCGTACCCCCGAATTACCGCCTCACCTGAGAGGAGTCACCCCATGCATCCCCTGATCACCCGTTTGCTCGACGAGTTCGGCTACCCCCTGTTGACCGCCGACAATCTTGAAGCCTTCTGCGACGCCCCCGGCGACGCGGTTTTGTTTTGCGGCGGCAACCCGGCCCAGCATCCGGAATGCCTGGATGTCGCCGTGGTGCTGCCGGAACTCCTGCGCGCCTTCGCCGGCCGCTTCCGCGCGGCGGTTGCGTCAACCGATCTCGAGCCGGCCATGCAGGCCCGTTTCGGCTTCAGCGTTTGGCCCGCGCTGGTTTTTCTGCGTAATGGCGCCTACGTCGGTGTGATTCCCGGCATCAAGGACTGGTCGGTCTATCTCGCCCGCATCCAGGACTTGCTTGCCGCGCCGAGTAGCCGGCCGCCTTCCGTCGGCATCGCCGTCAGTACCGCTTCCACCACCTGCCACTGAGGAACCGCCATGCACGCTTTTCCCATTCCCGTTGTCGCCTCAGTTGACACCCGTGGTCCTGGTTCCCAGCAGGAAGACGAGACCCTGGATTACCTGCCCATGCCCCACGACATGCACACCTACCGGGCACCGATTCTGCCGGAACCGGAAGACGTAAAGGATCGCGCCGAAGCGCGCGTCTGGTTGGGCCGTTTGCTGCAAGCGGTGCGGGACTGGCAGACCAGGCAGAAGACGGTCAGCCTGGACATGAGCGGCCTGGCCGAAGCCGACCGGCTCCTGATCGACCAGGTGCTGGGTGAAGGCGAAGTCGGCGTCCAGGTAGTAGGCGAGGGCGGCACCCTGACGATTCAGGAAAGCGTCTTTGCCGGCATCTGGCGGCTGCGTGGGCGGGATAACGAGGGTTACCCCTATGCCGACCGGGTGGAAGTGGGCGATGTGCCCGCCGCCGTGCGTATTCGTAGTGGGCTTTCCAGCCCGGTGGCATTGCCGCTCAATCCCGGCGTGGTCAACGCCCAGGCGCTGCTGACGGAAATCGTCGAACAGGTGGCGCGGCCCAGCGCGGACAGCCATGTCATCAACCTCTCCCTGCTGCCCTTCACCCCGGAGGACGGCGCCTGGCTGGACCAGTGCCTGGGCCGAGGGCAAGTCACCTTTCTGTCGCGCGGCTACGGCAACTGTCGCATCACCGCCACCGGGATCGCCCGGGTCTGGTGGGTGCAGTTCTTCAACTCCCAGGATGCCCTGATCCTCAACACGCTCGAAATCACCGACGTGCCCGAAGTCGCCCGCGCCGCGCCGGAAGACCTGGCGGACAGCGCCGAGCGTTTGAAGGAAGTCCTGGAATGGATAAGCTGATCCATCCCCCCTTTCCCAAAGGGGGGCTAGGGGGGATTTTTTACCTGCCCAATCCCTCTTTACAAAAATGGACGACAAACCCCCTCCTTCCGGGCCACCATGTTGCAGCGCAAACAAACTTGGCGGCTATGACCACTTTTGAAGGCTCCTTCCTCGGCGATACCAGCCGCCTGCCGCCAGATGCGCGGCTGGAATGCAAGATCTGCTGGCATGTCTACGACCCCGCCGAGGGCGACCCGGTCTGGCAGATCCCGCCCGGCACCCCCTTCACCGACCTGCCACCGCATTGGCGCTGCCCCAACTGCGACGGCGCGCGGGAACAGTTCATGGTGCTGGACATGCCATCCCCCCCTTTGCAAAAGGGGAGCTAGGGGGATTTCTCCCAGGCTCACCATGACTACCGAAGCTAAATCCCCCCCCAGCCCCCCTTTGGAAAAGGGGGGGGCAAACCCGCCGCTCACCCCCCTTTGGGAAAGGGGGAAGTCTCCTTCCTCCACGCTCGAAGCGGTCTTCCGCCAAATCGCCGCCACCCGCATGGCCGGCGTTTCCCTGCTCAACCCGGCGTTGGAAGTGGAAGCCGTGGGCTTTCAGCAATGGCGCGAGGATTGGGTCGGGGTGCTCATCACCCCCTGGTTCATGAGCCTGATCTGTCTGCCGGGGCCGGATTCGCTCTTTGAGCCGCTATCGAGCGGCAGCAAACAGGACGTGCCACTCCCTTCCGGCGACTATGAATTTCTCTCCGCCCATGAAGATGCGCTGGGGCATTACCTCACCAGTTCCTTGTTCTCGCCCATGTTCGAGTTTCCCGACATGGCGCGAGCGCGTGAAGTGGCGGAGGCGGTGCTGGCGGAAGTGTTCAAGCCCGCCGAGGTCATCCCGCCCACGCCGCCCGTGGGGCTGACGGAAAAGCTGGAGCAGCCGATGAGTCGGCGCGGCTTTTTCGGCGCGCTACTGCGCCCAGGGAACCCCGATGCTTAGCGAGCGCGGCCCGACCTCGCATTACACTTGCGGCCGCCAGCCATCCTCCAAGGAATTGCCGACATGAGCGGCCAAGTAAAAAAGGGCTACGCCCGCGCCCTGGACATCAAGCACGGTCGCGTCGACATGAGCCACGGCGGCGGCGGTCGCGCCATGGTGCAACTGATCACCGAACTGTTCGCCAAGCATCTCTCCAACGAATACCTGGCCCAGGGCAACGACGGCACCTGTTTGCCACAAGGCGCCGGGCAACTGGTGGTCTCCACCGACAGCCATGTCGTCTCGCCCCTGTTCTTTCCCGGTGGCGACATCGGCGGCCTCTCGGTGCACGGCACGGTCAACGATGTCGCGGTGATGGGCGCCACGCCGCTCTACCTCACCGCCGGCTTCATTTTGGAAGAAGGCTTTCCCCTGGCCGACCTGGCGCGCATCGTCGAGTCGATGGCCAAGGCCGCGAACGAGGCGGGCGTGAAACTGGTGGCGGGCGATACCAAGGTAGTGGAACAGGGCAAGGGCGACGGTGTGTTCATCACCACCACCGGCATCGGCTTCCTGCCCGCGGGCATCCACCTCTCCGGCAATCTGGCGCGGCCCGGTGACGTGCTGCTGGTATCCGGCAGCGTCGGCGACCACGGTATGGCGATCATGAGCAAACGGGAAAACCTCTCCTTCGACGCGCCCATCCTGTCCGATACCGCTTCCCTGAACGGCCTCACCGCCGCCATGCTGGCCAGCGGCGCCGCGATCCGCGTGATGCGTGACCCCACCCGTGGCGGCCTCGCCGCCACCATCAACGAGATCGCCCAGCAATCCGGCGTCGGCGTCCACCTGGAAGAGGCCGCCATTCCGGTGAAGCCGGAAGTCGAAGCCGCCTGCGAACTGCTCGGCCTCGACCCGCTCAACATCGCCAACGAAGGCAAACTCATCGCCATCTGCGCCGCCGAAGACGCGGAAAAACTCCTCGCCACCATGCACGCCCACCCCCTCGGCCGCCAAGCCGCCCTGATCGGCAAAGTGGTGGAAGACCCGAACGGCTTCGTCCAGATGAAAACCAAATTCGGCGGCCGGCGGATGGTGGATTGGCTCTCCGGCGAGCAGTTGCCGAGGATTTGCTAGTGGGCAAGCCGGTACAAATCCCCCCTAACCCCCCTTTGGAAAAGGGGGGGACTGTAACTCCCCCCTTTCCCAAAGGGGGGCCGGGGGGGATTCCTGAGACGCTCGCACCCACCCTAACCCTCAACGACTTCGACCCCCGCCTGAAAACCTACGCCCGCGATCTGCGCAAACGGCAAACCGAAGCCGAACAACATCTCTGGCAGCACCTCCGCCGCGACCAACTGGGCGTGAGATTCCTGCGCCAACGCCCGCTCGGGCATTACATCGTCGATTTCTACTCACAAGCCGCCAAACTGGTGATCGAACTGGATGGCGGCCAGCATTTCGAGCCGGAGTATCAGGCCAGGGACGCACAGCGGGATGCCTGGTTGAACGCTCAAGGACTCAAGGTTCTGCGCTTCGATGACCGGCAGGTGCTGACCGAGACAGAAGCGGTGCTGGAGGTGATTTTGCGGGTGGTGCGGCAATCGACCGTTGTACAAATCCCCCCCGGCCCCCCTTTGGAAAAGGGGGGAGCAGCGGTAGCACCACCACCACCCTCAATCGAAGGGTCCCCCCCTTTCCCAAAGGGGGGACAGGGGGGATTTAGCAACGCGTCAACAAACAACCACGCCCCGAAATAGCCATGCGCATCCTCTTCCTCACCCACGCCTTCAACAGCCTGACTCAGCGCCTTTATGTGGAACTCACGGCGCTGGGCCATGAGGTTTCCATCGAGTTCGACATCAACGACAGCGTCACCGTCGAGGCGGTCGAACTGTTCCGCCCGCATCTCATCCTGGCGCCCTATTTGCGCCGGGCGATTCCGGAAGCCATCTGGCGCCGGCATGTCTGCTTGATCGTGCACCCCGGCATCGTCGGTGACCGCGGGCCGTCGGCGCTGGATTGGGCGATTCTCGATGGGGAATCCGAATGGGGCGTCACCGTGCTTCAGGCGGAAGCCGAGATGGACGCCGGCCCGGTGTGGGCGAGCGCAACCTTCCCGATGCGCGTGGCGAAGAAGTCCAGCCTGTACCGCAATGAAGTGACCGAAGCGACCGCGCGGGCGGTGCGCGCCGCCCTGGAACACCTGCCGGACTATCGCGCCGGAACCTGGCAACCCACGCCACCCGCCCAGGCACGCGGACAACCGCGCCCGCTGATGAAACAGACGGATCGCGCCATCGACTGGCGGCGCGACGACACCGTCCGGGTGTTGGCCAAGCTCAACTGCGGCGATGGCTTCCCCGGCGTGCGCGACAGCCTGTTTGGGCAAGCCTGCCACCTCTACAACGCCGGTCCCTATTTCGCAGCGGGTGCGCCGGGCGAACTGCTCGGGCGGGTGGGGGAGGGCGTGGTGCGCGCCACGGTCGATGGCGCGGTGTGGATCGGGCATGCGAAGGCGGAGACTGTGGGGATCAAGTTGCCGGTGGCGAGGGTGTTCGCGGAAGTGGCGGCGCTGGATACGTTGCTAAATCCCCCCCAGCCACCCTTTGATAAAGAGGGGAGTGCCACCGACGGTCATTCGAGCGTCCCCCCCGTTGGCAAAGCGGAAACCCCTTTGATCGAAGGCGGCGGGTTTGCTCCCCCCTTTTTCAAAGGGGGGCCGGGGGGGATTTCTACAACTCCCGAAATCCACTACGAAGAATCCGCCTCGGTCGGCTACCTCCACTTCGATTTCTACAACGGCGCCATGAGCACGGCGGCCTGCCAACAGCTACTGGCCGCCTATGAGGCCGCGCGGCGGCGGCCGACCAAGGTCATCGTGCTCATGGGCGGCGAGGACTTTTTCAGCAATGGCCTCGACCTCAACCATATCGAGGCGGCGGAAAGTCCACCCGAGGAATCCTGGCGCAACATCAACGCCATGGACGATCTCTGCCGCGCCATTCTCTCCACTGAAAGTCAGCTCACAGTCAGCGCCCTGCGTGGCAATGCCGGTGCCGGTGGCGCTTTCCTGGCGCTGGCCGCCGACCAGGTATGGGCGCGGCGCGGGGTGATCCTGAACCCGCACTACAAGAACATGGGCAACCTGTATGGCTCGGAATACTGGAGCTATCTGTTGCCGCGCCGGGTGGGCGCCGAACAGGCCGCCGCGATCATGCGCAACCGCCTGCCCCTGGGCGCCGAGGCGGCTGCGCGCATGGGCTTCCTCGACGCGGCATTTGGCGACGATCTGCCCGGTTTCACGGCCGAAGTTCAATCACGCGCCGCAGCCCTGGCCGCCGGCACGGACTTCAACGAACATTTGCAAGCCAAGCTGCAACGCCGCGCGCAAGACGAGGCGGCCAAGCCGCTGGAAAGCTATCGCGGCGAAGAGCTCAAGCACATGCAGCGCAACTTCTATGGTTTCGACCCCAGCTACCACGTCGCCCGCCACCATTTCGTGCGCAAGACCCCGCATTCCTGGACACCCCGGCACCTGGCGATTCATCGGGAGTTGGGGTGGGTGGTGCCGGAGGGGGAGGAGGGATGAGCTTGCGGTGGAGAAATCCCCCCTGGCCCCCCTTTTCCAAAGGGGGGCCGGGGTACCGAAGGGTAGGGGCTTCATCAGGGATTTCTGAGACCTCGGCTTTGGCCCCCACCCTGGCAACCCCATGACCCCCCTCCCCACCGTCCTGGTCATCGACGACGAGGTGCGTTCGCAGGAAGCGCTGCGCCGCACCCTGGAGGAGGACTTCGAGGTATTCACCGCTTCCAGCGCGGCGCAGGCGCGCGCGCTCATGGAAAAGGAGTCCATCCAGGTGGTGCTCACCGACCAGCGCATGCCCGAGGTGAGCGGGGTCGAATTTCTCAAGGAAGTGCGGCAGGCCTGGCCGGACACGGTGCGCATCATCATCTCCGGCTACACCGACAGCGAAGACATCATCGCCGGCATCAACGAGGCGGGCATCTATCAATACCTGCTCAAGCCCTGGCATCCCGAGCAATTGCTGCTGACCCTGAAACGCGCCGCCGAGCTGCATCGTTTGCAGCGGGAAAACTGCCAGTTGGCTGTGGAGCTGCGCGCCGCCGAGCCGGTGCTGCGCGGCCGGGTCGAGGCGACGCGGCAGCGGGTGAAACAGGCGTTCGCTCTGGACAACATCGTGCGCGTGCCGCACAGCCCGATGAGTACGGTGTGCGATCTGGTGGCGCGGGCGGCGCGCTACGACGTGGCTATCCTGCTCTCCGGCGATTCCGGCACCGGCAAGGAGCTGCTGGCGCGCGCCATCCACTACGCCAGCGGTCGCGCCGACCAGCCCTTCGTGGTGGAGAACTGCGGCGCCGTGCCGGACAACCTGCTGGAATCCGAGCTGTTCGGCCACAAGCGCGGCGCCTACACCGGCGCCTTCGAGGATCGCGTCGGCCTGTTCCAGCAAGCGCATGGCGGCACCCTGTTCCTCGATGAAATCGGCGAGACCTCGCCCGCCTTCCAGGTGAAGCTGTTGCGCGTGTTGCAGGAAGGCGAATTCCGGCCGCTTGGCGGCAACCGCACGGTAACCGTGGATGTGCGGGTGATCGCCGCCACCAACCGCGACCTGGAAGCCGAGGTGAAAGCCGGGCGCTTCCGCGAAGACCTGTATTACCGACTCGCCACCGTGCCCCTGCGCCTGCCGGCCCTGCGTGAGCGGCCCATGGACATCCCCGCTTTGGCCCGCGCCATCCTGACCAAGGCGGGAAGCGCTCTCGGCCGCCCGGTGGAAGGCTTCGCCGCGGCCACCCTGGATTGCCTGGCCGCCTATGCCTGGCCCGGCAACGTGCGGGAATTGCAGAACGAGATCCGGCGCATGCTGGTGCTTTCCGACGGCCCCGTGCTCACCCCGGAATTGCTCGCCCCCCACATCCGCCAGGCCGGCCTGGCCGAAGCCCTGGAAGGCGCCACCCAGCCCGGCCTGCGCGGCCAGGTTGATGCCCTGGAAAGCCGCTTGCTGACCGAAACTTTGGCCCGCCACAACGGCAACCTGTCGCAAACGGCGCTTGAATTGGGGCTGTCGCGTCTCGGGCTGCGCAAGAAGATGCAGCGATTGGGGTTGGAGCGGCCGGGGAGGGGTGGGGATGCATAAGATGCTGGTCATGGATGCGTTGTCGAAATCCCCCCCGGCCCCCCTTTGGAAAAGGGGGGAGCAAACCCGCGCAACGCTAAATGAAGGCTCCCCCCTTTTTCAAAGGGGGGCTGGGGGGGGATTTGTTACCGCCGGAATTCCCACGGAACCCAACCATGCCCACTAACCCCCTCAACCTCCTTTGGCTGCAATCCGGCGGCTGTGGTGGCTGCACGCTGTCCTTGCTCAACGCCGAGCAGCCGCATCTGTTCGCGCTGCTGGAGGAGGCCGGCATCCACCTCCTCTGGCATCCCAGCCTGAGTCAGGAAAGCGGGGCCGAGGCGCTGGACATCCTGGCGGCTTGCGCCGAGGGGCGTGAGCGGCTGGATATTCTGTGTGTGGAAGGCTCGATCATGACCGGCCCGCATGGCACCGGGCGCTTTCACATGCTGTCCGGCACCGGCCGGCCGATGATGTCCTGGGTGCTCGACCTGGCGGCGCGCGCGCGGCAGGTGTTGGCGGTGGGCACCTGCGCGGCCTTCGGCGGCATCACCGCCGGCGGTGGCAATCCGGGTGGGGCGGTGGGTCTGCAATATGACGGTGAACATGTCGGCGGCCTGCTGGGCCCACAATTCCGCGCCGCTTCCGGCCTGCCGGTAATCAACGTGGCGGGCTGTCCCACCCATCCCGGTTGGGTGCTGGATACCTTGCTGGCGCTGGCGTTGCGGCGCTTCACAGAAAACGATCTGGACCCCTATAACCGCCCGCGTCTGTACGCCGACCATCTGGTTCACCACGGCTGCCCGCGCAACGAGTTCTACGAGTTCAAGGCCAGCGCCGAGAAAGCCTCCGACCTGGGCTGCATGATGGAGAACATGGGTTGCAAGGGCACCCAGGCGCACGCCGACTGCAACACCCGTCTGTGGAACGGCAACGGCTCCTGCCTGCGCGGCGGTTATGCCTGCGTCAGTTGCACCGAACCCCGCTTCGAGGAACCCGGTCATCCCTTCGCCGAGACGCCCAAAGTGGCCGGTATCCCCATCGGCCTGCCCACCGACATGCCGAAAGCCTGGTTCGTCGCCCTCGCCGCCCTGTCGAAATCCGCCACGCCGAAACGGGTGCGCGAGAACGCGGTGGCGGACCATACGGTGGTGGTGCCGGTCGTGCGCAAGACGGGGTTGAAATGAGGGCTAGCCACTTGTTTTTGGCGGTGCAAATCCCCCCTAGCCCCCCTTTGAGAAAGGGGGGGGCTGGTGCGGTGGTTTGCTCCCCCCTTTTCCAAAGGGGGGCCGGGGTACCGAAGGGTAGGGGCTTCATCAGGGATTTCTACAACCTCAGCCAGAGCACCCACCCATGACCACCCGCATCCTCGGCCCCTTCAATCGCGTCGAAGGCGACCTGGAAGTCCATCTCGACATCGCCGATGGCCGCGTCACCGCCGCGCGCGTCAATTCCCCGCTGTATCGCGGTTTCGAGGAGATGTTGCCGGGCAAGCATCCGCTCGATGCCCTGGTCATCGTGCCGCGTATCTGCGGTATCTGTTCGGTTTCCCAGAGCGCGGCGGCGGCTGCGGCGTTGCGCGATCTCATGGGTCTGACGCCGCCGCCCAACGGGAGATTGGCTGAATATTTGGTGACTGCCTGCGAGAATCTGGCCGACCATCTGACCCATTTCTACTTGTTCTTCATGCCGGATTTCGCGCGGCTGGTGTATCACGAGCGGCCCTGGTTCGCGGCTGTCGAATCGCGTTTCAAGGCGGTGGCGGGCAGCGCGGCGGCGGACATGTTGCCGGCCCGCGCCGAGTTCATGCACCTGATGGGCCTGATGGCGGGCAAGTGGCCGCACACCCTGAGTTTGCAACCCGGCGGCACGGCGCGCGCGCTGGAACAGGCCGACATCCTGCGCCTGGTCACGGTGTTGCGCGGCTTCCGCCGCTTCCTGGAACGCCACACTTTCGGCGATAGCCTGGAAACGGTGGCCGGCCTCGACAGCCTGGCGGCCCTGGACCGCTGGCGCGACGGCCGGCGTGGCGATCTGGCAATGTTTTTGACCGTCTCCGATGATCTGGCCCTGCACGACCTGGGCCGTGCCACAGACCGCTTCCTGAGCCACGGCGCTTACGGCCTGTTCCCCGCCGGGGTGTGGGATGGCGGCGCGGGCGAACTCGACCCCGGTGCCATCGTCGAGGATGTCAGCCATGCCTGGATGGCCGGCGACCCGTTGCCGCCGGCCGAGGGATTGACGCGGACTTTGCCAGACAAGGCCGACGCCTATACCTGGTGCAAGGCGCCGCGCTATGGCGGCCAGGTGATGGAAACCGGCGCCCTGGCGCGGCAGATGCTGGCCGGGCATCCGCTTATTCGTGAGCTGGTGGCTGTCCACGGCGGCAGCGTCCAGGCACGGGTGCTGGCGCGCCTGCTGGAGCTGGCCATCGTGGTGCCGGAAATGGAACGCTGGGCGCGCGCGCTGACCCCCGGTGAGCCCTGGTGCTATCACGCTGAACTTCCCGACGAGGGGAGCGGGATGGGTTTGGTGGAGGCCGCGCGCGGCGCCTTGGGCCATTGGCTCAGTGTGCGCCACGGCCGCATCCGGAATTACCAGATCATCGCCCCCACCACCTGGAACTTCTCGCCACGCGACGCGGCCGGCGTACCCGGCGCCCTGGAACAGGCGCTGGCAGGCATGGCAGTCGAGGCGGGCGACCCGATGCCGGTGGCGGTGCAGCATGTGGTGCGCTCGTTCGATCCTTGCATGGTTTGTACGGTGCATTGATGGTTGAGCAAGTACAAATCCCCCCTAACCCCCCTTTGAAAAGGGGGGGGATCGCCTCCCCCCTTTATCAAAGGGGGGCCGGGGTACCGAAGGGTAGGGGCTTCATCAGGGATTTCTACAACGCCACCCCCTCCTGACCCATGTCCACCATCCCCAAACACCTCCCCCCACCCCTACTCGCCGAAGGCCCGCACGGCCTCGGTGAAGAAGCGTGGATCGAAGTCATCCAGAAGATGGACGAGGTCTACAGCGACCTGCTCCAGTACGAGGTCGCTCTGGAGGAAAAGAACACGGCCCTGGAGGAGTCGCAGCGCTTCGTGTTTTCGGTGCTGGGCGCCATGTCCGACATCCTGGTGGTGTGCGACCGCGATGGTCGCATCGAGGTGGTCAACCATGCGCTGGTGGTGTTCACCGGCAAGCAGGAAAGCGAATTGATCGGCACGCCCTTGTTCGATCTGTTTGCCGATGCGGAGGCCCGTGAGGCGGCGGGGCGGATGTTCGCCAACCACGGGATGCAGGGCCTCTCCGATTGTGAACTGCCCCTGCGCGGGCAGGAGGGCGGGACGGTGCCGGTGTCCTTGAACTGCACGCCGCGCATCAACCACTCGGGTACCCAGGTCGGCATGGTCATCACCGGGCGGCCGGTGGGCGAACTACGCCGCGCTTATCAGGCGCTGCGGGAAGCCCACGAAGACCTGAAACGCACCCAGCAGCAGTTGCTGCACTCGGAAAAGATGGCCTCCCTGGGTCGCCTGGTGGCGGGCGTGGCGCACGAACTCAACAACCCCATCAGCTTCGTGCTGGGCAACGCCCACGCACTGCATCGCTACGCGCAGCGCCTGGATACCTATCTGGCCGCCATCCATGCCGGCAAGCCGAAGGGCGACCTGGAAACGCTGCGCCGGGAACTGCGCATCGACCGCCTGCTGGAGGACTTGCCGCCGTTGATCGACGGCACCGTGGAAGGCGCGGAACGCACCCGCGACATCGTCGACAGCCTCAAGCGTTTCTCCGCCGTGGATCGCAACGAGAGCCAGCCGTTCAACCTCACGCTGGTCATCGAACAGGCGGTGCACTGGGTCACCAAGGCCGCCACGGACAAGATCAAGGTGACCACGCGGCTGCCCGAAGGCATCAACGTGCTGGGCTCGCCGAGCCAGATGCAGCAGGTCATCATGAATCTGGTGCAGAACGCCTGCGACGCCACCGCCGAGGAAGCGCAGCCGCGCCTGAGCATCAGCGCCGAGCAAAGTGGCGGCAACGTGGAAGTGCGCTTCCGCGACAATGGCCCCGGCATCCGCGAGGAGAACCTGCCGCATCTGTTCGAGCCTTTCTTCACCACCAAGCCGGTGGGCAAGGGCACCGGGCTGGGGCTGGCGATCAGCTACGGCATCGTCGAGCGCCACGGTGGCAGCCTTGCGGCCAGCAACCTGCCCGAAGGCGGCGCAGAATTTATCTTGAGCTTGCCGTTGGCGAGGCACGGAACATGAACCTGGAAGGACGCATCGACATCCACCTGCAACGGCACGGCGACGCGCCGACCATGGTGGCCATTCATTCCACCCGGCCGCAGTTGGCGCAGAAACTCCTGGCCGGGCGCACGCCCGAGGAGGCCGCGCATCTCGCCGGGCTGATTTTCAGCCTGTGCGGCAAGGCGCAGCGGGTCGCCACCGATACCGCCTGTGAAGCCGCGCGGGGCATCTTTCCCGACGCCGCCACGAGTCGCGCGCGCGCCTCCGCCGTGCTGCTGGAACTGGCCCAGGAACACGCTTGGCGCTTGCTGCTCGACTGGCCGCAACAACAAGGCTTACCACCCGATCAGGCCAGCCAGTTGCGGTTGCGCCAAAGCGCCGCCGATCCGGCGCGCTTCGCCGAAACGCTCGACGCGTTGTTGCTGACCACCTTGCTGGGCGAGCCGGCCGATGCCTGGCTGGCGCGCGATCTCGCCGGCTTCGATGCCTGGCGCCAGGCCGGGGGGACGGCGACGGCGCGTCTGTTCGCCGGGCTGGGGGAGGGCGCGGATAGCGGTATCAGCGAAGTCGATTTGTTGCCGCCGCTGGGAAATCTGGAAGCGGGCGAGGCCCGGGAACTCGCGCGGCGGGCGCTGGAAACTCCGGCGTTCTGCGGCCAACCGATGTGGCACGACGCACCCGCCGAAACCGGCGCGCTCGCCCGAATGAGTGAACAGCCGCTGCTCGCCGCCTGGATCAAGCAACGTGGTCGCGGCGCCGGGGCGCGTTTACTGGCGCGCTTGCTGGAACTGGCCGAGTTGCCGAAGCGATTGGCCGCCTTATGTAGCGCCGGCGGGGCTGCCGGCGCTACCTGGGTTCGCGCCTGGTCCCTGGGCGACAATACCGGCCTCGCCGGAGTCGAAACCTCGCGCGGCCTGTTGCTTCATGTGGTGCGACTGCTCGATGGCAAGGTGGCGGAATACCGCATCGTCGCCCCCACCGAATGGAACTTTCATCCCGCCGGCCCATTGTTCCTGGCGCTCTCCGGTCTGGCGGCGGGGGGCGATCTGGCCGCGCGCGCACGGCTGGTTGCCCAGTCCCTGGACCCCTGCGTGGCTTTTGCAATCGAGTTGAGTGAAGCGAGATGATGTATGCATGAAATGTCCCTGGCCGAAGGCATCCTCCAGATCGTCGAGGACGCCGCCGGTAAACAAAATTTCAAGAAAGTGACCGAAGTGCGCCTGGAGATTGGCGCACTCTCCGGAGTGGAACCGGATGCGCTTACTTTTTGTCTCGATGTGGTGTTCAGAGGCAGTGTCGCGGAAGGCGCCCGCGTCGAACTGGAACGCTTGCCCGGACAGGGGTTTTGTCTGGCTTGCGCCGAAACGGTGCCGGTGACGGCCTTGTACGATGCCTGCCCGAAATGCGGCAGCTATCAGGTGCAGGCCACCGGCGGTACGGAAATGCGGGTCAAGGACCTTTTGGTCGAGTAGCCCGGATTGGTTTGCGGGACGTAGGTCAGGTTGCGGCTTTATCGCTACCTGACGATCCACCCTCAAACTATCCATGAACAGTTGTAGGTATTTCAGGAGCAATAACCATGTGTACAGTTTGCGGCTGCGGCCAGGGCGAAACCAGCATCGAAGGGCATGAGCACGAGCATCCTCACGAGCATTCCCACCCCCACGATCACGCGCATGAGCACCGCCATGAGGACGGCACCGTGCACAGCCATCCGCACCCCCATGAGCATAGCCATGAGCACACCGAACATGGCCACGCGCATGACCCTCTGCACGACCCGAACACGCCGCACTATCACGAGCACAAGGGCGACATCCACTATGGCCTCGGCCCCGCCCACGCGCACGCGCCGGGCCTTTCGCAAGAACGCATGGTGCGGATCGAGCAGGACATCCTGGGCAAGAACAACACCTATGCCGGCGAAAATAGGCAGTACTTCGCCGAACACGGCCTGTTCGCCATCAACCTGGTGTCCAGTCCCGGTTCCGGCAAAACCACGCTGCTGGTGAAGACCATCGAAGACCTCGCCGGTCGCCTTCCGGTCGGTGTGGTGGAAGGCGACCAGCAGACCAGCTTTGACGCCGACCGCATCCGCGCCACCGGCGCCCCGGCAATCCAGGTCAACACCGGCAAGGGCTGCCACCTCGACGCCCACATGGTCGGCCATGCCCTGGAACGACTGAACCTGCCCGACGACGGCCTCCTGATGATCGAAAACGTCGGCAACCTGGTCTGCCCATCCTCGTTCGACCTCGGCGAAGCACACAAGGTGGTGATCCTCTCGGTGACCGAGGGCGAGGACAAACCGCTGAAATATCCGGACATGTTCCACGCCGCCGACCTGATGATTCTCAACAAGATAGACCTGCTGCCCTACCTGACCTTCGACGTCGACAAGTGCATTGACTACGCCCGCCGCATCAACCCCAAACTGGAAGTCCTCAAGGTCTCCGCCACCACCGGCGAAGGCATGGAACGCTGGCTCGCCTGGCTCACCGAAGGCGTCGACGTCGCCATCGCCGCGCGGCAACAGAACGTGAACCTGTTGAAGAAGCGGATCGCGGAACTGGAAGCACGGTTGGCGGCGAAGGGGTGAGCGTGGTGCTGATTTGATGCGGCGTGAAATCCCCCCCAGCCCCCCTTTGGAAAAGGGGGGAGAAAACCCGCCGTGCTCAATCGGAGGGTTCCCCCCTTTATCAAAGGGGGGACAGGGGGGATTTCTACGCAGCCACTATCTGCAACGCCGCCTCCGCGTCACCGGCATCGTCCAGGGCGTCGGCTTCCGTCCCACGGTCTGGCATCTGGCGAACGAACTGAAACTCGCCGGCTGGGTGCGCAACGACGCCGCCGGGGTGGAAGTATTGCTGGAGGGCGACGAAGCGGCCATCGCGGTTTTCACCCGGCGTTTGCCGGAAGAACTGCCGCCGCTCGCCCAGGTGCGCGATCTGACCTGGAGCGATGCACCGGCTACGGGCGAATTCAGCGCCTTCGACATCCTGGAAAGCGGCGCCGGCGAGGCCGCCACCATGATCGGCCACGACACCGCCGTCTGCCCCGACTGCCTGGCCGAATTGTTTGACCCGGCCGACCGGCGCTGGCGCTATGCCTTCATCAACTGCACCCACTGCGGCCCGCGCTACACCCTGACCCGGCGCCTGCCCTACGACCGGGCGCAAACCAGCATGGCGGCCTTCCCGTTGTGCCCTGACTGCGAGCGGGAATACCGCGCCCCGGCGGATAGACGGTTTCATGCGGAACCGACGGCGTGCGCGGTGTGTGGGCCGAGGTTGTGGGTGTGGGAGCTAGAACAAATCCCCCCTAACCCCCCTTTGAAAAAGGGGGGGGTCGCTCCCCCCTTTTTCAAAGGGGGGCCGGGGGGGATTCCTACAACGCCGGATCAGCCCACGGACGACCCCATCGCCACCACCTTGAGCCACCTCCAGGCCGGCCGGATCGTCGCCATCAAGGGCCTCGGCGGCTTTCATATGGCCTGCGATGCGCGCAATGCCGAAGCCGTTCAACGCCTGCGCGAGCGCAAGAACCGTGAGGAAAAACCTTTCGCGGTGATGGCGGCCAACCTGGCGTCCATCGCGGATTGGGTGGAGATCAGCCCGGAGGAAGCCGAACTGCTGCAAGCACCGGAGCGGCCCATTGTCCTGTTGCGCAAGAAGCCCGGTGCCGATGTGCTCTTTCCCGGCATCGCGCCCGGCCTGGCCTGGCTGGGTGTGATGCTGCCTTACACACCGATCCACTGGTTGCTGTTCCACGAAGCGGCTGGACGATCGGACGGCACGGCATGGATGGCGCAGCCGCAAGCCCTGGCGCTGGTGATGACCAGCGCCAACCCCGGCGGCGAGCCGCTGGTGATCGGCAATGACGAGGCGCTGGAGCGTCTGGCCGGTATCGCCGACGCGCTGCTGCTGCATGACCGGGACATCGTGGTGCGGTGTGATGATTCGGTGGTGCGGTGCGTCCCAAAAATCCCCCCTGTCCCCCCTTTAATAAAGGGGGAGACCCTTCGATTGAGCGCGGCGGGTGTGCTCCCCCCTTTCCCAAAGGGGGGCCGGGGGGGATTACCACAGTTCATCCGCCGCGCCCGCGGCTACACTCCGCGCGCTATCCGTCTGCCGCGCGCAGGCCCCGCAGTGCTCGCCCTGGGTGGTTATCTGAAAAACACGATCTCTGTGACGCGCGGTGACGAGGCTTTCGTGTCGCAGCACATCGGCGGTCTCGACAACCCGGCGACCTGCGCCATGTTGATCGAGGTGGCGGGGCATCTGCTCGATATCCTGCAAGTCCGGCCGGAAGTCGTGGCGCACGATCTGCATCCAGATTTTTTCAGTAGCCGCCATGCCCTGGAACTGGCCGATCGCTGGGCGGTGCCGGCCGTCGCCGTGCAGCATCACCATGCCCATATCGCGGCCGTGGCGGCGGAGCATGGTGTCACCGGGCCGCTCCTCGGGTTGGCGCTGGATGGGGTCGGTCTCGGCAGTGACGGTAGTGCCTGGGGTGGCGAGTTGCTGCGCGTGGATGGCGCCGATTTCACGCGTTTGGGCAATCTCTTGCCCATCCCCTTGCCGGGGGGCGACAAGGCGGCCAGCCAACCCTGGCGCATGGCGGCGGCGGCGCTTCATTTGATGGGGCGTGGCGACGAGATCGCACGGCGCTTCCCCGAGCAGCCGGCGGCGGCGCAACTCCAGCAACTGCTGGAGCGTGGCTTGAATTGTCCTCCGACCAGCAGCCTCGGCCGCTGGTTCGACGCGGCGGCGGGCTTGCTCGGCGCGCGTGAAGTCATTGCCTATGAGGGCCAGGCGGCAATGTTGCTGGAGGGGTTGGCGGAGAAGGCAACGCCGGTTGCGCCTTTGGCCGGCGGCTATGTGCTGCATGACGATGGTCGTCTCGATATGCTGCCGCTGCTGGCCCGCCTGGTGGAGGAGCAAGACGCCGCCTTCGGCGCCGCGCTGTTCCATGCCACCCTGGCCCAGGGTTTGGCGGAATGGCTGGAACGCGCCGCCGCCCGTGAAGGTCTCAGCACCGTTGCCTTGGGTGGCGGCTGTTTCCTGAATCACATCCTTTCCCGCGAGTTGACCAGTCTGCTGGCCGCGCGCGGCTTTACCGTTCTCTCCGCCCGCCAGGCGCCGCCCAACGATGGCGGCTTGAGCCTGGGACAGGCTTGGGTTGCAATTCAAAAATGTAGGATGTGGTGAGCGCAGCGAACCGCATCATGCGGCGCGCCAGGTTGATGCGGTTCGCTGCGCTCACCATATCCTACGTGCTGACCATTCAGTTCTAATAAGGATCGAAATCATGTGTCTCGCCATCCCCGCCCGCGTGGTGGAAATCAAGGAAAACGACCAGGCCATCGTCGATCTCGGTGGCGTGCGCAAGGATGTCTCTCTGGCTCTGGTGGAAGGGGTGGTGGTGGGCGATTACGTCATCGTCCATGTCGGCTACGCGCTCACCTTGCTCGACCCGGAGGAGGCGGAGAAGACCTTGGCGCTGATGGCGGAAGCCGGGGTGCTGGCGTGAACGGGCTTTTCTCCCTCCCCCTCCGGGAGAGGGCCGGGGTGAGGGAGCAACCTCGGCTTACGCGACTCGGTATGCAAGCGTTGTTCCCTCTCCCCCAGCCCCTCCCCCGTGGGGGGAGGGGAGAACAGCCATGAAATACGTCGACGAATTCCGCGACGGCGAGGTAGCCAAGGGGCTGTCCCGCGCCATCGCCGCCGAAGTGCGCGCTGACCGCCGCTACAACTTCATGGAGTTCTGCGGTGGCCATACCCATGCCATTTCCCGCTATGGCGTGCCCGATCTGCTGCCAGACAACGTGCGCATGATCCATGGCCCCGGTTGCCCGGTGTGCGTGCTGCCGATCGGCCGTATCGACCTGGCGATCAAGCTGGCGCTGGAGGACGACGCCATTCTCTGCACCTACGCCGACACCGTGCGGGTGCCGGCCTCCGGTGGGCTTTCCCTGATGCGCGCGAAGGCTAGGGGAGGGGACATCCGCATGGTCTATGCGGTGACCGATGCCTTGAAAATCGCCCGCGACAACCCGGGCAAGGAAGTGGTGTTCTTCGCCATCGGCTTCGAGACCACGACGCCGCCCACCGCCGTGGCGATCAAGCTGGCGCAGGCGGAAGGGCTGAAGAACTTCACCGTGCTGTGCTGCCATGTACTGACCCCCTCGGCGATCATGAACATCCTGGAATCGCCGGAAGTGCGCGACCTGGGTACCGTGCCGCTGGACGGTTTCATCGGCCCGGCCCACGTCTCCACGGTGATCGGCAGCCGGCCTTATGAATTCTTCGCCGAGGAATACCGCAAGCCGGTGGTCATCGCCGGCTTCGAGCCGCTCGACGTGATGCAGGCCATCCTGATGCTGGTGCGCCAGGTGAACGAGGGCAGGGCAGTGGTGGAAAACGAGTTCACCCGCGCGGTCACCCCGGACGGCAACGAGAAGGCGCAGAACCTGGTTTCGGAAGTGTTTGAACTGCGGCGCAGCTTTGAATGGCGTGGCCTCGGCGAGGTGCCTTACTCGGCCCTGAAAATCCGTGAACGCTTTGCCGAGTTCGACGCCGAGCGGCGCTTCAACCTGGAATACCAGCCGGTGGCCGACAACAAGGCCTGCGAATGCGGCGCCATCCTGCGCGGCGTGAAGAAGCCTACCGACTGCAAGATATTCGGCACCGTCTGCACCCCGGAAAACCCGATGGGTTCCTGCATGGTGTCGAGCGAAGGGGCTTGCGCCGCGCATTACACCTACGGCCGCTATCGCGACTGATGTAGCGCAGGCTTCCAGCCTGCTCGTTCAATCTGATCAGGCCTACGAGCAGGCTGGAAGCCTGCGCTACAGTTGACCCCGTGCCCTCTGACTCCGACTTCCGCCCGGTGACCCTGTCCGCCTTTCTCGGCGTCGCCTCGTTCGCGCTGCTGATCGTCCTCTTCCGCTACAAATCCGGGCAGGACTGGGTGCCGATCCTGGACAGCGCCAATCTGGTCATCCACGAAGCCGGCCATCCCATCGTCGGCCTGTTGAGCGGGCGCCTGATGGTTTACGGCGGCACATTGTTCCAGTTGCTGTTTCCCGCCCTGGTCGCCTGGCACTTCCGGCGCCGTGGCGAAGCAGTGGGCCTGGCGTTTGGTCTGGTCTGGCTGGGTGAGAGCCTACTCAACGTGGCCCGTTACATGGCCGACGCGCGTGTCCAACTGCTGCCCCTGGTCGGTGGTGGCGAACACGACTGGACCGAGATTTTTTCCCGCTGGGGCGTGCTCGACGCGGATGCCCGCATCGCCTGGTTCACCGCTTACCTGGGCTGGGGGCTGATGCTGGCGGCGGTGGTCTGGTTGTTCAGGCGCTGGCTGGAGGATACACGGCCGGGGTGAGGCCACCCCAAAATCCCCCCCGGCCCCCCTTTGGGAAAGGGGGGAGAAAGCCCGCGACGATTCCAGGTCCCCTCCTTTGCCAATGGAAGGTAGGGGGGGATTTCTTCAACCTGAAAGCCCTTCCAACCCGTGAACAACCGCCCCGATCCCGTCCCGGAAAGGGGCCTCGGCGTGCTAGAATCGCGCGGCTTTTTTCCAGCAAAAACATAACGTTTTTCCAAGAACAAACCGAGAAGACGCCCCGCAATGGAAAACCAGTTCGCCAAAGAAACCCTGCCCGTCAGTCTGGAAGAGGAAATGCGCCGTTCTTACCTCGATTACGCCATGAGCGTGATCGTGGGCCGCGCCCTCCCGGATGTGCGGGACGGCCTCAAGCCGGTGCATCGCCGCGTGCTGTTCGCGATGCACGAGCTGAACAACGACTGGAACAAGGCTTACAAGAAATCGGCGCGTGTGGTCGGTGACGTGATCGGTAAATACCACCCGCACGGCGACACGGCGGTGTACGACACCATCGTTCGTATGGCGCAGACCTTTTCCCTGCGCTACCCGCTGGTGGACGGCCAGGGTAACTTCGGTTCGGTCGACGGCGATAACGCGGCGGCGATGCGTTACACCGAAATCCGCATGGCGAAGATCGCGCATGAACTGCTCGCGGACATCGACAAGGAAACCGTCGATTTCGGTCCCAACTACGACGGTTCCGAACATGAGCCGCTGATCCTGCCGGCCAAGTTCCCCAACCTGCTGGTGAATGGTTCTTCGGGCATCGCCGTCGGCATGGCGACCAACATCCCGCCGCATAACCTTAATGAAATCGTCGACGCCTGCGTGGCGGTGCTGCGCGATCCGATGATCGGCATCGAAGACCTGATCGACATCGTCCCCGCGCCCGACTTCCCCACCGCCGGCATCATCTACGGCACGGCGGGCGTGAAAGAGGGCTATCGCACCGGCCGCGGCCGCGTGGTGATGCGCGCCAAGGTGCATTTCGAGGAAATCGAGAAGTCGGTCGGGCGCGAGGCGATCATCGTCGATGAGCTGCCCTATCAGGTGAACAAGGCCAACTTGTGCATCAAGATCGGCGAGCTGGTGCGCGAGAAGCGCCTGGAAGGCATCAGCGAGATTCGCGACGAGTCGGACAAGTCCGGCATGCGCATGGTGATCGAGCTGAAGCGTGGCGAAGTGCCGGAAATCGTCCTGAACAATCTGTACAAGCACACGCAGATGCAGGACACCTTCGGCATGAACATGGTGGCCATCCTCGACGGCCAGCCGCGCCTGCTCAACCTCAAACAGATTCTTGAAGCCTTCCTGCGCCATCGTCGCGAAGTCATCACCCGCCGCACCCAGTTCGAGCTGAAGAAAGCGCGCGATCGCGGCCACATTCTGGAAGGCCTCGCCGTGGCGCTGGCCAATGTCGACGAGATCATCGCCCTGATCAAAGCTTCCGCCACTCCGCCGGAAGCCAAGGCGGGACTGCTGGCCAAAGCCTGGCGTTCCAACGTGGTGGAAGAAATGTTGTCCAGGGTGGCTGGCGAGCAGATCGGCACTGAAGCCTTCCGCCCGCTCAGCCTGGCGCCGGAATTCGGCCTGCACGGCGACGGCTACTTCCTCACCGAAGTACAGGCCCAGGCCATTCTGGACCTGCGCCTGCAACGCCTGACCGGCCTGGAGCAGGACAAGATCGTCGGCGAATATGGCGAAGTGATGACCAAGATCGCCGACCTGCTGGACATACTCGACACGCCCGAGCGGGTCACCGAAATCATCGCCACCGAACTGGGCGAGGTGAAAGCCGCTTTCGGCGACAAGCGCCGTTCCGAGATCATCGCGCACGGCGCCGACATTTCCCTGGAAGACCTGATCACGCCGCAGGACATGGTGGTCACCCTGTCCAATACCGGCTACATCAAGTCGCAGCCACTCGACGAATACCGCACCCAGAAGCGCGGCGGCCGCGGCAAGCAGGCGGCCGGCACCAAGGAAGAGGATTTCATCGAGAAGCTGTTCATCGCCAACACCCACGACTTCATCCTGTGCTTCACCAACCTCGGCCGCATGTTCTGGCTCAAGGTCTATGAGGTGCCGCAGGGTGGGCGCATCGCGCGCGGCAAGCCCATCGTCAACCTGCTCAAGATGGAGCAGGACGAGAAGGTCAACGCCATTCTGCCGGTCAAGGAATTCGACGAGAACCACTTCATCTTCATGGCCACCTCGCTAGGCACGGTAAAGAAGACCCCGCTTTCCGATTTCTCCCGCCCGCGCAGCGCCGGCATCATCGCCATCAATCTGGATGAAGGCGATTACCTGGTTGGGGTCGCCATTACCAACGGCGAGAACGACGTCATGCTGTTTTCCGACGAGGGCAAGGCCAACCGCTTCGACGAAAACGATGTGCGCACGGTGGGGCGCACCGCGCGTGGTGTGCGTGGCATCCGCTTGTCCGAGGATGGCCGTGTGATCGCCTTGCTGGTCGCCGAGAATGACGAACAGAGCGTGATGACGGCCACCGAACACGGCTTCGGCAAGCGCACCCCGGTCGCCGAATACACCCGCCACGGGCGCGGCGGCCAGGGCCTCATCGCCATCTCCACCTCGGCGCGCAACGGCAAGGTGGTCGCCGCCACCCTGGTGGACGAGAGCGACGAAGTCATGCTCATCACCACCGGCGGCGTGCTGATCCGCACCCGCGTCAGCGAAATCCGCTCACTCGGCCGCTCCACCCAGGGCGTCACGCTGATCAACCTGGACGCCGGCGAGAAGCTCTCGGGCCTGCAACGGATACTTGATACGGATTCAGATTCGGAAGCTGATGTGGATGTGGACCCAGATTCGGATGCGGCTTCCGAAGTCGAGGAATAACTCGATAACTCACGACTGAGCGGAAGTCGTAGGTCAGGTTGCGGCTTTATCGCTACCTGACGATCCACCATCGAACTTCGCTGTTCAGGGCCTACAACTGGCTTGGGCGCCAGTCCGCGTTTACTTCTTCAACGACCCGAATACCTTCTTCAGTAAATCCGTGCCGCGCGCCAGCGGGTCCTGACGGATCAGTTTTTCCTCCGCCGCCATCATCTTGAACAGGCCGTCGATGGCCTTGCCGCTGACGTAGCCATCCACATCATTGGCCTGTTTGCCCATCAGGCTGGCGACTGGCCCGGCTTTTTGCATGAGTTGCTTGTAAGCCGAAGTGACGCCGGCCTGATTGGTTGCCTGCTGAACCAGAGGCAGGAAACGCTCGTTCAGCCTGGCTTCGCTGGTCTTGCGGAAATACTGGGTGGCCGCGTCGTCGGGGCCTTTGAGTATGGCGCGGGCATCGTCCAGGTTCATCTGTTGTATCGCCTCGTTGAGCAGGACGGCGGCTTCGGGCACGGCGCGCTCGGCGGCGTGGTTCATGGTGGCGACGAATTCGTCGGCGTATTTGTCCTGCCGGAAGGTCCGCAGCACTTTTTCCGCCTTCTTCAGATCCTCGGGCATGGGAATCTTGACGTTCAGGTCATTGAGAAAACCGCCTTCCTTGCCCAGGCGGCTGACCGCTTGCTCGGCACCCTTGCCCAATGCCTCTTTCAAGCCGCGGATGACCTCGTCGTCGCTGAGGGCGGAGGTGACGGCCTCGGCGGCGGGTTTGCCCTGCAATTGCTGGGTTTTTTCCAGGATTTTGTCCCACCATCCCGCCTGGGCGCTGCCGCCGCTCAGGCAGAACAGCAAGGCGGTGAGAAGAACGCGTTTCGGCGGTTGCTTGGGCATGGGTGTTCTCCAGAAGGGGTGAGGGCGGGGCAAACAGTATGCGGTGGTTCGTGCTGGTTCATGGTGAGCCTGTGCACAGCGCGGCGGTTAGCGCTAATCAGGGCCGGCAGGGCGGATAATCGCCCCTGTGGCCGTAAGCCATCCTATACGGCCACTTGAATCTCAACCATAAGCCATGACAACTACGTCGTGACCAATACGGGATAGCGCGGTGTCTACATATGACTGACAAGAATCAAACCATCGAAGGCGAATTGATCGATTCGGATGAGGACGGCGCGACGGCCACGCCGAATCTCCCGGCGCAAACCTTGCCGTCGACCATCTACATCCTGCCGCTCACGGAGAAGCCGTTCTTTCCGGCGCAAACCCTGCCGCTGATCATGAACGAGGGGCCCTGGGCCGAGACGGTGAAGAAGATCGGCGATGCCGGGCACCATCTGGTGGGGTTGGTACTGGTGCACGGCGACGTTTCCGACGATGCCCGGCCGGACGATTTCTACGCCACCGGCACGCTGGTGCGCATGCATCATCCGATGCGCTCGGACGGCAAGATCCAGTTCATCGCCGAGGGCATCACCCGCTTTCGCGTCGCCGAATGGATGTCCGGAAAGCCGCCTTATTACGCCCGCGTGGACTACCCATCCGAGTCCCGGCTGGGTGGCAACGGTGAGGAAATCAAGGCCTACGCGCTGGCAATCATCAATGCCATCAAGGAGTTGTTGCCACTCAATCCCTTGTATTCGGAAGAGCTGAAGTTCTTCCTCAACCGTTTTTCGCCCAACGAGCCCTCGCTCCTGGCCGACCTCGCCGCCAGCCTGACCACCGCGCCCAAGGAAAAGCTCCAGGAGGTGATGGAAGCGCTGAACTTGCGCAAACGCATGCAGAAGGTGCTGCTTCTGGTCAAGAAAGAACTGGAAGTCGCCAAGCTGCAAAGCAAGATTCAGGAAAAGGTCGAGGAGAAGATGACCGCGCAGCAGCGCGAGTTCTTCCTGCGCGAGCAGCTCAGGGCGATCCAGAAGGAACTCGGCATCGCCAAGGACGACCGTACCGCCGACCTCGATCTCTACCATGGCCGCATCAAGAAACTGAAGCTGCCGCAACATGCCGCCAAGAAGATCGGCGAGGAAATGGACAAGCTTTCGGGCCTGGAACACGGTTCGCCGGAATACACCGTCACGCGCAACTACCTGGACTGGCTCACCAATCTGCCCTGGGGAAAATTCACCAAAGACAAGCTGGAACTGGTGCGCGCGCGCAAGATTCTCGACCAGGACCACGACGGCCTCGACGACGTCAAGGAACGCATCATCGAATTCCTCGCCGTGGGCGCGCTTAAAGGCGAGGTGGCCGGCTCCATCCTGTTGCTGGTCGGCCCGCCGGGGGTGGGCAAGACCTCCATCGGCCGCTCTGTGGCACGCGCGCTGGGGCGCAAGTTCTACCGTTTCTCGGTGGGCGGCATGAAGGACGAGGCCGAGATCAAGGGCCACCGCCGTACCTATATCGGCGCCATGCCGGGCAAGTTCATCCAGGCGATCAAGGAAGTGGAATCGCAGAATCCCATCATCATGCTCGATGAGGTGGACAAGATAGGCGCCTCCTACCAGGGCGACCCGGCTTCCGCGTTGCTGGAAGTGCTTGATCCCGAGCAGAACGTGGAATTCCTCGACCACTACCTGGATGTGCGCTTCGACCTTTCCAAGGTGCTGTTCATCTGCACCGCCAATCAGATGGATACCATCCCGGCGCCGCTGCTCGATCGCATGGAAGTGATCCGCCTGTCCGGCTATCTGCTGGAAGAGAAACTGGCGATCGCCAAGCACCACCTGTGGCCCAAACAGATCAAGAAGACCGGGCTCAAGCGCGGCCAGGTGACCCTGACCGAAGCCGCCATTCGCCGCATCATCGAAGGCTATGCGCGCGAAGCCGGGGTGCGGCAACTGGAAATGAATCTGGGCAAGGTGGCGCGCAAGGGGGTGGTGAAGATCGTGCGCGGCGAGGCGGAAAAACTGCATGTCACCGCCGCCAATCTGGAGACCTTCCTCACCGACCCGCCCTATCTGCTGGAAAAACCGATGACCGGCATCGGCGTGGTCACCGGCCTGGCCTGGACCGCCCTGGGCGGCGCCACGCTGACCATCGAAGCCACCAAGGTGCACACGTTGAATCGCGGCTTCAAGCTCACCGGCAAGCTCGGTGACGTGATGAAGGAATCCGCCGAGATCGCCTACAGCTACATTTCCAGCCACCTCAAGGGCTATCAGGCCGATCCCAAGTTCTTCGACGAAGCCTTCGTCCACCTGCATGTGCCGGAAGGCGCCACGCCGAAGGACGGCCCCAGCGCCGGTATCACCATGGCCACCGCGCTGCTGTCTTTGGCGAAGAACGAAAAGATCACCCGCCCACTTGCCATGACCGGCGAACTCACCCTGACCGGCCAAGTGCTACCCGTCGGCGGCATCCGTGAAAAAGTCATCGCCGCCAAGCGGGTAGGGCTTACAGAACTCCTGCTGCCGCACGCCAACCAGCCCGACTACCAACGTCTGCCCGACTACGTCAAAGCCGGCCTCGACGTGCATTTCGTCAAGCATTACAAGGATGTGGCGAAACGGGTGTTCGGCGGAGAGTAGGGCCGGCCTTACCCTAGAAATGGCAGGGCAGCCACCTGCGTGGCGAGTTCCGGCACAGCGTCGAAATCGCGTTCCAATTGCTATTTCGACGACGACCAACATGGTTATGCCAGGCTGAATGCGATGGCGATGCGGGAAATGATTCGCGCCGCCCTGCTATAAAAGGTAAGGCTCCGTCTTTCTCTCGCCCTGCCGCCGGGTGCCAGCCGCACCGGCCTTTCAGGAGGCAACATGACCGATATTCAGGCGCTACTCGGTAGCGAAGAGCGGTATCTTCTCGATCACACTTGCAACACTTTCCCGAAAACGGCCCTGCATTTGCCAGGGCCGGACTTCATCGACCGGGTGGTGGCGGGCAGCGACCGCATCCCCGGCACCCTGCGCAACTTCCAGCAGATATTCAACAGCGGGCGTCTGGCGGGAACGGGTTATTTGTCCATCCTGCCGGTGGATCAGGGGGTGGAACACTCGGGCGGCGCCTCCTTCGCGCCCAATCCCGAATATTTCGATCCGGAAAACATCGTCAGGCTGGCCATCGCGGGCGGTTGCAACGCGGTGGCGTCCACTCTCGGCGTGCTCGGGTCGGTATCGCGCAAGTTCGCCCACAAGATCCCGTTCCTGGTGAAGTTGAACCACAACGAGATGCTGACCTACCCGACCCCGCACGATCAGACCCTGTTCACCGGCGTTCGCAAGGCGTTCGACCTGGGCGCGGTGGCGGTGGGCGCGACGGTTTATTACGGCTCCGCGGAATCGCGGCGGCAGATACTGGAAGTCTCCGAGGCTTTCGCCGAAGCCCACCGGCTGGGCATGGTCACTTTCCTGTGGGCGTATCTGCGCAATGCCGCTTTCAAGAAGGACGGCGTCGACTATCACGAAGCCGCCGACCTGACCGGCCAGGCCAATCATCTCGCCGCCACCATCGAAGCGGACATCGTCAAACAGAAACAGGCCACCAACAACGGCGGCTATACCGCCATCGGCTTCGGCAAAACCCATCCCAAGGTCTATTCCGAACTGACTTCACCCCACCCCATCGACCTGGTGCGCTATCAGGTGGCCAATTGCTTCATGGGGCGGGCTGGCATGATCAATTCCGGCGGCGCATCGGGCGACAACGATCTGGCCCAGGCGGTCCGCACTGCGGTGATCAACAAGCGGGCCGGCGGCATGGGTTTGATCTCCGGACGCAAGGCTTTCCAGCGGCCGATGGCGGAAGGCGTGCAATTGCTCAACGCGATTCAGGATGTGTATCTGTCCGGAGCAGTCACCGTGGCATAGCGGAACCGACCCTGTCGGACAGTGGCAAGCGGTGGGATCAATAGCTATCAGGAGACAGCGGAATGGATCAGCAGACAAGCCAGGAGCGGCGCATCAGCAAGCGCATCTCCACGAATCTGGACATGCGCCTCTACGCCTACGGCAATCTGGTCGCCAGCGGGATGACGGTGGATATCAGCGAGCATGGTTTGCGGCTGTGCATCCAGCAGGATTACTCCGCTGACGAACTCGCGCCAGGCAAGCATCTGGATGTTGTGCTGCATGACTTGGGTCGGATACCCGCCGAGCAGTGGTTGCCGATCATGGTCGTGCGCAACTGGGAAGAGGGTATCGCCGCGAGCTTTATCGGGGTGGAGGCCCGTGCCGCCTGAATTGGCATCAGGCGAGGCAGAGGTAAACGCTGTTTCGCCCGGTTGAACGGTACATTACTAGTAGTCAGTCACGCTGAAACGGAGATAAATGAAATGGATGGATTTTCTCGTCAGGCGAGGCGCGGCCGCGCCGCCATATGGGGTATACGGCAAGTGGCCGCAACGATGCATGGCGGGGAAAGGCGCCGATTCATGTCTGCGTTTCAGCGTGACTGACTACTAGCCCCGAACCCCGTTCAGCCCGATGTCCTATCTCTTGCACCCCAGCGGCAGTCTGCCTTACCACCTGCGCGCCTGGCGCCGGCGGCATACGCTGTGGGCGCCGTTCCATACCACGGTGCGGCGCTGGCTGACCGGCTGGCGGCCGGAGGCCAAACATCTGGTGTTGGTCGGCCCCAGCGGCGGCTACGCGCTTACCGCGCAATTTCTCGAACGGTTCGAGCGCATCAGCGTGTTGGAGCCCGACCCGCTGGCGTGCTGGCTGTTGCGGCGGCAGTTTCCGGGGTGCGCGTTCGAGTGGCGGGAGAGCGGCTATCTGGCGCAGCCAGGTGGTTTCGCGCGTCTGGCGGCGACGTTTCCCGACGCCGCCTTGCTGTTCTGCAACCTGCTCGGCCAGGAACTCCAGGGCCAGCCGACCGATTTCGACCGCGGCGCCTGGCTGGCCGAACTGGAACCCGCGCTCGCGGGCCGCCTCTGGGCGAGTTGGCACGATCTGGTTTCCAGCACGCGCGCGCCGGAGGGGCCGGCGCCCGAACCCCTTGAACAGGCGATTCCCCTGGACGAACTGCTGGCGCGGGTCTGGCGCGGCGGCGACCTGGAAATCACCGACCACGAAACCGCCGGCCTCTGTCCGTCGGCGCCGCGCCGCTATGCTCTCTGGCATTTGGCGCCGCGCGGCCATCACCTGATCGAATGGCTCGATAGCTCGGTACACCCCCGCTCTTGATATGGCTGTGGATGTCCCAACATGTTGGGACACCGCAGGTTTAATCCACATCACTCCGCTTAACGAATCACTCATGTCAAAACGCGACTACTACGAAGTTCTCGGCGTCTCCAAGAGCGCCTCCGACGAAGAAATCAAGAAGGCTTTCAAGAAGCTGGCCATGAAGCACCACCCTGACCGCAATCAGGGCGAAAAGGCTTCCGAGGAGAAATTCAAGGAGGCCAAGGAAGCTTACGAAGTGCTCTCCGACGGCAACAAACGCGCCGCCTACAACCAGTATGGCCATGCCGGCGTCGACCCATCCATGGGCGGTGGCGGTGGTGGCGGGCGCGACTTTTCCGATGCCTTCTCGGACATCTTCGGCGACATCTTCGGGGGTGGTGGCGGTGGCGGCGGGCGACGCTCGAACGTCTATCGCGGCGCCGACCTCAGATACAACCTGGAAGTTTCCCTGGAAGAAGCCGCGCGCGGCACCGAGACCAAGATCCGCGTGCCGGTGCTGACCGAGTGCGAACACTGCCACGGCAGCGGCGCCAAGCCCGGCACCGATCCGGTGACCTGCCCGACCTGTGGCGGCCACGGCCAGGTGCGCATGCAGCAGGGCTTCTTCTCGATTCAGCAGACCTGCCCGCGCTGCCACGGCAACGGCCGCGTCATCGCCGACCCGTGCACGCACTGCCACGGCGAGGGCCGGGTCAAGAAGCACAAGACCCTGTCGGTGCGGATTCCTTCCGGGGTCGACGAGGGCGATCGCATCCGCCTTTCCGGCGAAGGCGAAGCCGGGGTCAACGGCGGGCCGCCCGGCGATCTCTATGTGCAGATTCATCTCAAGACGCATCAGGTCTTCCAGCGCGACCACGACGACCTTCATTGCGAGATGCCGATTTCCTTCGCCACGGCGGCGCTGGGCGGCGAAATCGAGATTCCCACCCTGGACGGCCACGCGACCATCAAGATTCCCTCGGAAACCCAGAGCGGCAAGGTGTTCCGCCTGCGCGGCAAGGGCATCAAAGGCGTGCGCAGCCAGCACCCCGGCGACCTGATGGCGCATCTGGTGGTGGAAACCCCGGTCAACCTGACCGAACGGCAGAAGGAACTGCTGCGCGAGTTCGACAGTTGCTGCGGCGGCCAGGAAGGCAAACACAACCCGCGCGCCAAGTCGTTCATGGACAAGGTGAAGGAGTTCTTCGCGCCGTAGGAACACTTCCCCCTTTTTCAAAGGGGGATTGAGGTACCGAAGGGTATAAGCAGGGACTTGGCTGCCGTCTTTTAGCGGCTTAGTCCTTCGCTTAGGGGCTTTATCAGGGATTTAGCGACGTTTGCCTGAGCAGCCGCCTCAGAAATCCCCCCTAACACCCCTTTGAAAAAGGGGGGAACCACTACGCTGACCGCCTCACCAGCTAACGCGAAAACAGTCTTTTCAATGGGGGGAGCAAACCCTCACCCCCCATCCATATCGCCATGGTCCTTCACCAACAGCGCCAGGAAGCCGCCATGCAGGGCGCGCCAGGATAGCCAGATCAAATAGCCGGCGCCGATTGACGCGAGTATCAGGATGCCGGTTTCGTCATCGCCGATAACCGAAAAACCGCTATAGCTTTCACCCGGGAAGAACGAGGATTGCCGCACCCGGGCCAGATCCATCAGGGTGCCGACAACCAGGTAGAGCAGCCCGGCGTAGACCACGTAGCCGAATATATTGATCAGCCACAGCGTGGTCAGCGCGAAGCAGAGCACCAGGATCGGGGCCAGCAGGTGCAGGTGATATTCCTCGGCCAGCATGAACAATGGCACCGAGGCCAGCAGGATCAGAGCGGTATGGCGCAGGTAGAAGGGCAGCGGCGAGTTTGTTTCCACCCGTTTGCTGGTCTTGTGCCGCTGCATGGACTGGTTGACCCGCTCCAGCACTTCGGCGAAGTTTTCCGCCGTGCATTGCACGAACATCACCGTGCGCCAGCCGTTGCGTAGAGCGATCAGGTTGCGTTCCGGTTGCGCCACGGCGTTGAAAGCGCCTTTCCAGTTAACCGCCTCGGATTCGCGCGATCTGGCGATGAGGCCGGCGCCCGCCAGGCCCGGCTTGCGCGCGAGGATGCCCAGAATAATGGCCGCGCGGTTTGCCTTCTTCGCCAGCGGTTCCACGGTTTCCTGCAGGATGCCCGAGTCGGAAAGGGTGTAGCGAACATGGAAGCGGCCGCGAAACATGACCGCCATGATGATCAGGCCAAGCAGCCAGAGACCGCCGCTTAGAGACACCACCATGAGTCCGAGCATGGGCATGGCATCCCACTCTCCTTGCGCGGCGAAGATGGTGCCCAGCAACAGCACCATCACCAGGGCCGTGGCGAGCATGCCGTAGGTCCATTGGCGCAGCATGTAAGCGCTGAACAGGGGCAGGTCGGTTTCCCAAACCAGGGACGGCGTGGTTTTTTTCATGATGTGCTCACGGGTGGGTTGCAAGCGTAGGGGCCGTAAACGAATAACTAGAATGTTCTGGCCGCGTTGGCGGGTGCGCCACCGCGTTGCCGGTCGCTTGCAGGGAATGGCCATGCCGCGCACCCGGCGCCTTGCGGCACATCTCGTCAGCACACCCATAATCATCCAAGTTATTCATTTACGGCCCCTATCCAGTTCGCGCAAATTGGCTTGGGCGCGCCGGTAGCCAGGGTCGTGGCGCAGCGCTTCATTGAAAGCCGCTCGCGCCTCCGGAAGCCGGCCAGCCAGCCGATAAGCGTAGCCGAGATTATTCCAGGCGCGCGCCTTGCCGGGCGATTGCTTTACGGTGGTTTGCCAGAGGTTGATCTCGTTCTGGTAATCGACGTTGCGTGCGGCGGTGAAACTCATGCCGGCCAGGGCAAGAAGGATCAGCAAAGCGGCGCGGTAGCGCGCGGAAAGCAGCCCGGTCAGCGCGACGGCGGCCAGCCAGTAGACGCCGATGGCGGCGAGATAGAGATGCCGTTCGCTGGCCAGGTCCAGACGCGGAATCAGGCTGTGGGTAGGCAACAGCAACAGCAAGAACCAGGCGAGGCCGAAGATGAACCAGGGCCACCGCGCGCGTCGCCACCAGGCCAGCGCCAGGGCGCCAGCCAGCAGCGCCGCTTGCACGCCGAGCAGGGGCGAGAAACCGTGCAATTCCGGCAGATCCGGGTCGATATTGAGCGCGAGCGGCCGCAATAACTGGCCGAGCAGGTAGAACACCGCGTTCAGCTCGGATGCCAGATTGACGCCCAGGTCGCGCGCCGGTGGTTCCGTCAGCAGGCGTTGATAGCCGAAGGCGAGGAACAACAGCAGCGTGGCGCCGAACAGAAAACCCGCCAGCCATAGCGCGTCGCGGCGAGCATTCCGCCGGGGAAACAGCAGGAGAAGCAGAGGAGCGACCAACGCCACTTCCTTGCTCAACACGGCGGCCGTGAAGCAGAACAGGGCCGCGCCGCGCCAAAGCCACGGCCGCGAGCGGGCGGCCGCTTCCAGCCAGAACCACAGCCCGGCCAGGGAAAATAGCGCCATCTGGCTCATGGAGCGGCCGCTGATATAGGTCACGGATTCGCTCTGGATCGGGTGCAGGGCGAACAGCAGGAGCAGCAACAAGCGGGCGTGGCGGTTCTGTTCCTGATTCCAGTCGGCGGGCCGGGGAAAATGCGCCGACAAGCGCCAGAGCAATGCCACATTGGCCAGATGCAGCAGGAGGTTCACCGCATGAAAACCGAAGGCGCCGAAACCGCTGCTCCAGTTCAACGCGTAGCCCAATTTGAGCAGGGGGCGCAGCGTGAATACCTGCTGCCACCACAGCGCCAGGGAATGTACGTTCGGGTTGTCGACGATGATGTTGTAGTCGTCGAACTGGAACGCGGCCGGCAGCGCGTTGAGGTAGGCCAGCAGCGTGGCGGCCAGCAGCCAGGCCGGCCAGGCCTCCCTGGCGGGCAGGGAGGTGGTGGCCATGTCAGTTCCGCACGGCCGTTCCGAAGGAACTGACCTCCCCCTCGGGGGGGGACGAGCGCAGCGAGTCAGGGGGGCGTTTCATCAGAAATTGTCCATTAGCCACAAAGTAGGCCTGTAGCGCAGGCGTCCCGCCTGCTTCGTAGGCCTGATCGGAAGGACAAAGCAGGCGGGACGCCTGCGCTACATGTGCGCCTCCAGCTAATGGACAATCTGGGTTCATCTCAGCGTCCGAATAGGCCCTTCAACTGGTTCACCACGTCTTTCAAACTATCGTCCGTGGCGGGGGCGCTGTTTTGCGTTGCGGCGGGAGGCTGCGCCGTGTAGCCGCGCCCACTGTCGGGGGCGGCCACCGCACCGACCTGGAAGCTGACCGAAGCCACTTCACGGCCGTTGTTGTCGGTGTCGTGCAGGCGCAGGTCGTAGTTGCCAGGGGCGGTTGGCGCGGTGAAGGTCATGCTGCCGGAGGTGCGCTTCTGGAGGTACTGGTAGGTGAGGTCGTGGCGGTCGTTTTCGGCCTCGCTTCCGTGCGGCACCTGTGACGGGATGATGCCGATCCAGGCATTGCTGGCGTAACTGCCTGGCGCCGTGAAGTCGACCACGATGGCTTCGCCCGGAGCGTAACGGTCGCGGGCCAGATAAAGACTTCCCTCTTTGCCGCCGGGTTCGCTGACGCTTGCGTTGTATGCCGGCGGCTTGGCCGCCGCGCCGGGGCGAGTGGCCGACCAGCCATAGGTCGGTGCGTTGGCCGAGTAATCGCTCCCGCTCCATTGCGTGAATCGGCCTTCCAGTTTGTTGCCTTGCAAGCGGCCGCGGTAGGACTGGTTCGCGCCTGGGCGGGTGAAGCTCAGTTCGCCGATGACGTCATCGAAGTACAACTCTTTCAGTGTCTCCCAGATGGCGTGCGCGTCGAACCAGATGCGGCCGCTCAACATGCCCTGAGCGCTGGAGAGTTCGAGCTTGCCCGTGTAGCCGTTGGCGTTGATTTGCCAGGTGCCGGCAAGTCCGGATTGGGTCTCTTGGGCGGGCGCGCTCGCGGCGGCGGGTGCCGGATAGCTGGGTGGCGTATAGGCCGGCGCGGAATAGGCCGGTGTCGTGTAGACCGGCTGTGCCGGTGGTGCCGCAAGTGGCGCGGCGGCGGCCCGAACGTTGAGCGTCACGCTCATGCTGCGAAGGTTCATTTCGCAGGTGACGGTGCCGCTGCCCGCATGCGCGCCACGCACCCGTACATGCGTCTTGTCGGAGTCGAGGATTTCCAGTTCCGGGCTGACTTTCCATTCGACCACGGCGATAAAGGGCAGGCTCAGTACATGGACGCTGGTGATTTCGCCGACGGCTATTTCTTCGCGATCCATCGCCAGCTTGGCCGCGTCGGCGGCGAAGCTGAACAGCATCATGAAGACCAGGAACAAGCCGGAAAAAATCTGGGGGAGGGGAGGGCGTTTCATGATGGTTTCCTTGTCCAAACAGGTGGAATGCTCATGTTCTTCAATGTAGACATTTCTCTCCGGTTTTATTCGAGCGGGCGCGGTGGCTACGTCGTTGAACCTAATCTGAACTCACCAGAACGCGATTGCGGCCGCTGTCTTTGGCGCGATAGAGGTTCTGGTCGGCCCTCTCGATCAAGCTGTCGACGCTGCTGCCCGCGTGTGCGGCGGCGATGCCGCCGCTGAAAGTGACCTGGAAAGCGCCTTCCTTGGCGCCATGCTGAATCGCCGAGAAATCCTCGCGGATCGTGCCCAGCATGTGCAAGGCATCCCGCTCGTCGCAATCATTGAAGATCACCGCGAACTCCTCGCCGCCGTAGCGGGCCACCACGTCGCTGCGGCGGATGCGTCGACGCAGCAGGTTGGCCAGGGTTTTCAGCACCCGGTCGCCGGCGAGATGGCCATGCTCGTCGTTCACCGTCTTGAAGTGGTCGATGTCGAGCAGGGCCAGCGTCACCGCCGAGCCGTTGCGCTGGCCGCGCGCCAGTTCCGCGTCCAGGCGTTCCTTGAAACGGGCATGGGTGAGCAGGCCGGTCAGGCTGTCCTGGGACATCAGGGCGCGCAGTTCCCGCGCCCGTCGCGCCCGGATGGTCACGGCGGTGACCAGATGGCGGTCCTCGATCGGCTTGCCGAGGAAGTCGTCGCCGCCCAGGCTCATGGCCTTGAGTTGCTGTTCCAGCGCCTGTTCGGTGGAGAGGAAGACGATGGGCAGGGTGAGGTAGCGATCATCCTGACGGACCAGGCGGGCCAGTTCCATACCGCTGCACTCCGGCATGTACAGGTCGGTCAGCAGCAGTTCCGGGTCGTTGCCGGCGAGCCATTCCAGGACCTGGCGGGGCTGGGTCAGGGCGGTTGCCCGCATGCCGGCCTGGCGCAACACCAGCGCGTAGTGCTCGGCCAGGGCGGCCTCGTCGTCAACGATCAGGATGCGGAACGGCGCATCCGCTTCGCGGCGGGTCAGATGCTCCAGGCGATCGAGCAGAAACATCGGGTCGACGGGCTTGTGGTAGTAGGCGTCGGCCCCGGCGCGAATCGCCGCCAGGCGGGCGTCGAAGTCGTCGCGCGCGGAAACGAAGATCACCGGCACCTCGCTCAGATCCAGGCGCGAGCGCAGGTCGCGCAACAGGTCGGTGCCGGCCAGATCGCCTTCCGGCAGGACGACATCCAGCACCATGGCATCCGGGCGTTGCTCCGCTACCGCCGCCTCCACACCTTCGGTATTCGGGAACACGCGCACGCCATAGCCGAAACGACCCAGTTGCAGGCGGAAATCCTCGGCCAGCGCCTGATCATCTTCCACCAGGTAGATGAGACGTGACTCCATTGGCGCGAGCAGTGATGAAGGGGCCGGGTCCGTTTCGATTTGGGGCGCGCCATTGGCTTCCTCGGCCAGTTTGGCCAATTGCAACCGCGCGGCCTGCCAGGCCAACGCACCGGGGCGACTCGTATTCCGCTGCCAGGACAACAGGTGTTTTTCCAGGCCGCGGGCAGTCTTGCTCATCCCGGCATAGCCGAAGGTGGTGCCGGCGCCGGCGAGGCGATGGATTTGAAGATGCAGCATGTGCAACACGCTGTCCGACCAGTCCCCGGCCTCCAGCGCGTGCCAGAGGGTGTTGATTTCGGCCAGGCGGCCGGGTAAGTCGGCGGCGTATTCGGCGCGCAGCGCGGCCAGTTCGGCCTGGTAAGCCTGTTCGGTGATGGTCATGGCAAATGGGCCTCAAAAAAAGGCCGAAGTCAGGCTCCGGCCAGAATGTCGGCGACGCGTTGTTCGAAATCCTCACCTACCGGTTTGCTGATGTAGTGGTTGCAGCCGGCCGCGATGGCCTTCTGGCTGTCCTGGCTCATGGCCGAAGCGGTGACCGCGGCGATCTTGCCGTTGTAGCCCTGCTCGCGCAGCCGTCGCACCGTGCCGCGCTCGTCCATGGTGATGATGGGATTGACCGCCGTGTCCACCACGGCCCGGTTGCGCGACTCGCTGGCCGCCAGTTCGCGGGTACGGTCCCGCACCTGGTTGCGGATGGTCTGGTGCCGGTTGAGCATGTGCGCCAGGTAGGCCGCCAGCACCGCGCTGATAGCCAGGCCCGCGAGCAGCACGAACCAGGGCACGGATTCCTGCTGGGTGGCGAGATAGGTCCGGGTCGGACGCGCGGAAAAAATCCAGTCGCGGCCCGCCACCTTCAGGTTGCGGCGATATTCCAGGCCCGCCAGGCTCTTGTCCCATTCCCGCGGCAGGTGGGCGAACAACAGCTCGTCACGCTCCAGCGCCGCCACCTCACGGATACGCAGTGAGACATCGGCCAGGCCGAGATGGGACTTTTGCATGGCGTCCTGGAATATGTCGTTGAGGTGGTAGACCCCCAGCGCAAAACCTTGGATCGCGTCCCGGCGTTGCGCGGGGTCCAGCGCCGGCCTGTCATAGAGGGGAGCGACCACCAGAATGCTGGGCTTGCGCGTGGCATCCCGCACCAGAAAAACGGGAGCGCTGGCTACCAGTTTTCCGCTGTCCCTTGCCTGTTCCAGGGCGGCCCGTCGTAAGGGGTCGGAGGCCAAATCAAACCCCAGGGCCGCCCGGTTTTCTTCCAGGGGCGTCAGGTACTGGATGGGAAAATATTCATCGCGCCGGGCGGCGGGGACCAACTGGCCCAGGCTATCGCGCTCGCTGATCCGGAATTCAGGCAGGTTGTCGGCGCGAACCCTGGTCTCGAAGTCGGCGCGTTCCGTGTGCCGCATCCTGCGCGCCCATTCCAGCGCATGGATGCTGGCCAATTGCCGCAACATCGGGCTGACATAGCGCTTGAATTGATCCCGTGAGATGGCCGGGTCGGCTTGTAGAAAGCGTTGCAGATCGCGGCTGGCTTCCAGGTTTACCTCGATCTCCCGCTCGAAAGACGCGGCGTGCAGTCCCGCCAGGTGCAGGAACTCACTACGCAGGCCGCGCTCCTGGATTTGATCGGTGAAACGCATGGCGGAAAAACTGATGACGGCCCCAACCAGAAACACCGCGACGGCCATGAGGCCGTTGCGGGCAAACAAGGCATGAAAAGCGCGGATTGCGGGTGCTTTCATCGTGTCCTGCGGGTCATGGCGTCAGGTGCAGTGGCAACTCCTCGGCTGCCACGGGTCAACCTAGATGGTAACCCTGAAACAGGGTGCACCCCATCTCCAGCAATGACAGGCGTTGCGCCTCGGTTTCCACTCCCTCGGCGATCACTTCAAAGCCCATGTGCCCGACGATCGACACCGTGGTGCGGCATGGCGGCGATCTGGTTGAGTAGCGTATCGCCGCTGGCGTGGCCGAGTGCGTCGTTGAAGGTCTTGAAGTTGTCCAGATCGATGAACAACACCGCGCCGAAAGCCGTGCGTCGGCGTGCCATGGCCATTTCCTGACGCGGACGTTCCAGCAGTAGATGGCGATTGGGTAGCCCGGTCAGAGGATCATGCTGAGCGTGATAGACCACATCAGCCCGTGCCTGGCGCATGGACAGGCCAATGCCTCGCGCCTCGGCATCAGCGATTCCACGATTTACCGCAAGCGCGCCAAGTGGCGGACAACGTCGCCTGAAACGCGGGGTGCGCTGTAAGTAGTGAGCCCGTCGTAGGCCAGGTAGCGGCGATAGCCGCTACCTGGCGGTCGTTCGCTTTGATTGGGGATCGTCAGGTAGCGATAAGGCCGCAACCTGACCTACAGACTTTCGGCACGGTGGCCGATTACATCCTCGGCGTGCTGTAGCAGAGGTTGTTGCTGTCGAAAGCCAGGCTCATCTGTTCGGCGCTGGGCAGGACGATGTATTTCACACCGATGGTGTCCGTCCCGTTCTTCCAGAACATGGCAAACACGGCCTTTTCGCCGTTGCTGACGATGTGGGTATTGGAATAGACACGTGACGGTTGGCCGTACTGGTTGTTGTAGTTGCTGGTGGTGATGATCAGCGCCTTGAGCGACGGCCGCACATCCTGTTCGAAGCCGACCAGCTTGCCCTTGCAGAAACGGAACTGGTAGCGCCGGGCGATGGCGGGGTCGTTGTCGTAAGCCAGGATCACGTCGTCTGACAGTTCAGCCACGCGGTCAAAATTCCAGTTGGCGATGAGCAGGGTCTTGACCTCGGTCTGCGCCATGCCGCTCTTGAATTCGGCGACCTCGAAGGCGTGGGCGGGCAGGCCGATCAGGCACGTGGCAAGGAAAAACAGGGGGAAGCGTGTCATGGTGGCATTCGTGGCGGATGCGATGGCCGTCATGATAGCCGTCCAACACACTGGTTAACTGCGGAAGCGGCCCACCGTACCGGACAATAGATCGGCAAGCTGGCGCATTTCCTGCACGGTCTGGTCGGATTGGACAATGGCGTGTTCGGTGCCCGAGGCGAGATTGGCCAGCCGCTCGATGTTTCGAGAAATCAACTGGCTGGCGTGTGACTGCTCCTTCACTGAATGGGTGATGCCATCGATGCCGCGCCGCGCTTCGAGGACGGCGCTGTGGGCTTGTTCGACGATGCGTGAGACCTCGCCACCGCGATTCGAGCCTTCTTCCAGCGCCGCTTCACCCTGTTTGATCGCCGCTTCGACCTGGCTGGACTGGGCGTTGAGATCGGCGGTGACACGGGTAATTTCATTGGCGTACTGCGCGGTTTTTTCCGCCAGTTTGCGGACTTCATCCGCCACCACGGCGAAGCCGCGCCCCTGTTCTCCGGCGCGGGCGGCTTCGATGGCGGCATTGAGCGCGAGCAGGTTGATCTGCTCGGCGATATCTTTCACGTGCTGGGTGGCGCCGATGATGCTCTGGGTACTGCCAAGGAATTTTTCGACGGAATCGGACATGCCTTTAACCGCGCTCTGAACGCTGGTCATGGCCTGATCGAGGTGTTTCATACGATCGAGGCCCTGGTCCGAGTAGTCGGCACTGCGCGCGGAAACTTCCTTGACCTGTTCGGCGTTGTCCGCCACCGAGGCGATGCTGGCGGACATTTCTTCCACGGCGGCGGCGGTGGAGGTGACGGCCCCGGTCTGATCGGCGGTGGCGCCACGCAGCCCGGAGGAGGCCAGCGCCAGATTGGCGGAGAGCGCATGCAGTTGTTCGGCGTTGCCCTTGATGCCGTTGACCAGGGTTTGCAGGCCCGAGACGAAACGGTTGAAGGCGATGGAAATGCGGCACAACTCGTTGTCGCCCTGAATTTGCAGACGCACGGTGAGGTCGCCTTCCCCTTCCGCCAGGGATTCGATGGAACGTCCCAGCAAATTGAGCTGCGACAGGATGTTGGTGACGATGGTCAAGGCGATGCCGAGGCCGACCAGGACCGCGGCGACAGTCAGCGCCAGGGCGATATGCTGGGCGTTCTCGGTATTTTGCTGAACCACCGTTTCGCGCGCGTCGATCACGGCTTTCTGTTCCTTGATCAGGTCCAGCAGGGCTTGCCGGACTTCGCGCCAGACCGGGGTTTCGTTCTTGTTCAGGCGAACCTTGGCTTCCTCGATATTGCTTTGCTTCACCAGATCGCGGATTTCCGTTTGCAGTCCTTTCTGGCGTTCGCGCGCTTCCGCGACCTTGCTGAGGGCTTCCGCCTGTTTGTTGCCGGAACCGACCAGCGCGCGGGTTTCCTCAAGCAACTTGTCCATCGTGCCGCTGGCTTTCTCGAAGTTCTCATAAGCCTTGGGGTTGGCCGGGTCGAGGATGATGTTGCGCAGCGCCTGGCCCATTTGCAGGCCGTTGGCATACAGCTCGGTGTAGTTGAGGAGTACCCGCTGTTCCTGATTGATGAAACTGGTGAATTCAGTCTTGGCGCGGTTCAATGCCTGCCAGGAAACGAGCGTGGAGACCAGGAACAGGGCGATAACGGACGCCAGCAGGATGATCAGTTGGGTGCGAATCTTGAATTTGCGCAGGTTCAGCATGACGTGCCTTTCTTGGAACGGACGCGGCGCCGACGGCGCCACTTCATGCCGCTTTACGGCACTTCGGCGACATTCTTGAGCGGTTTGGGATTTTCTTTGGTTCGTCTCGCGAATGCTGACGACGCCGACATGCGAGGTTCCCCCCTTTCCCAAAGGAGGGGCTGGGGGGATTTGCCGACGTCCGCACAGGCGCCGCCCTTGGGAAAATCCCCCTTGTATGTTTCTTTTCCATCGAATTTCTTCAAACTGAATATGTGCCGTGGTGGTTGTGGACAATTCCTCGGCGGGGTTTGCCGGGGAATTGTCCACAACCACCACGACCCCCAGTTGC
>JAQTLN010000016.1 GCA_028714875.1 Gallionellaceae bacterium | reverse complement strand
CTTGCTGTGTGGAAACTCACGACCCCGTGTTACCACGACGCCGCTTCCTCATGCTACCGAGGCGCACGGACAACTCCTCGGACGGGACTTCAACCCGCCAGACTTACTGCTGTTACTGCGAACGGACGTACCACGGTTTCATAGACGGCGTTTATTCAGTCCGCCGAGGAATGACTCGGCTGTCGCGCAAATCAGGCCGAGGCATTGCTTTCCAGGTCGGAGAAATTGCTGATCTTCACCGCGCCGTCCGGAAAGCGCGCGACCACCTCCAATTGGCCACCCATCGCCTCGATATGGCTGCGTAGCGTGGAGAGGTACATATCCGTGCGTTTCTCCATCTTGGCGATAGAGGGTTGCTGGACGTGGAGAACGTCCGCCAACATCTTTTGTGACAGCCCGCGCGCCTGGCGTAGTTCATTGAGCGGCATCTCAGCCAGCATAGCTTGCGCTTTGGCCTCGGCCCGCGCCTGAGACTCGGGGGACATACGCGAGCGCAGTTCTGAAAATTTCTTAGCCATCGATCAGCCCTTCCTTGCGAAGTTGCTCCAGGTGTTCGTCGTAGAGTCGGTCAGCAATTGGAACATGCACGTCGTACCAGCGGTTGTTCCCCGTCTTGTCCCCGCCTATCAGCAAGATGGCGGTTCGTAGCGGATCAAACGCATACAGTGTTCGCAATGGCCTGCCACCTTGCTGCGTGCGGAGTTCCCGCATATGGCTGTGCTTCGATCCACTGATTCCACTGCTGTGCGGAAAACCCAGTGCCGGCCCTCGCTCTTCGAGTAAGCGCACTGACGCGGCCACTGCTTCCTGCTCCTCTTCAGAGAGGCCAGTCCACCAGTCGCCGAATTCATCGGTGTATTCGACTTCCCAACTCATGGTGCCACTATAACTACAATATTCCATCAACGGAATATAAAGTCACAAAGCAGGAGGGCATTAACGTCATCGACGACGACAGATCAGGCCGATGAGACGGCATCCACCTCGTTGTATTGCACGGCGGTTCAACCCCATACATCCGCTCATCAAGGCGTCGGTGGCCGAGCGGCTCTTCCGGGTCGCGAGGTGCCAGTCTCTCGCCGTCTATGAATGCCTGCTTCCAGAGAGGAGCCGACTCATATTCTCGAATGATCGTGGGAATGTGGGGGTTGCCGATGCATCGCAGCTCTTGAAATAAGCCGGCATCCCTGCTGGCGCTACAAAAGCAAAACCCCGCCGAAGCGGGGTTTTGCTGTGTGGCAACCGGGGCAGTTGCTGGCAAATGCACCCGGTAAAGCAACCCGGACTTAGAAGCCCATGTCGCCCATGCCGCCACCCATGCCGCCGCCCATGCCCATGTCGGGGCCGCCGCCGCCTTTCTTGTCATCCGCCAGGTCGGCCACCATGCAATCGGTGGTCAGCATCAGGGATGCCACGGAAGCGGCGTTTTGCAGCGCGATGCGGGTCACTTTGGTGGGGTCGAGGACGCCCATTTCCATCATGTCGCCGTACTCGCCGATGGCGGCGTTGTAGCCGTAGTTGCCCTTGCCTTCGAGCACCTTGTTGACCACCACGGAGGACTCTTCGCCGCAGTTGTTGACGATCTGGCGCAGGGGTTCTTCGATGGCGCGCAGGACGATCTTGATGCCGGCGTCCTGGTCGTGGTTGGCGCCCTTCAGATCGGTGATGACGGAACGGGCGCGCAGCAGGGCAACGCCGCCGCCAGCCACGATGCCTTCTTCAACGGCGGCGCGGGTGGCGTGCAGCGCGTCTTCGACGCGAGCCTTTTTCTCTTTCATTTCGACTTCGGTCGCGGCGCCGACCTTGATCACGGCAACACCGCCGGCCAACTTGGCCTTGCGCTCTTGCAGCTTTTCCTTGTCGTAGTCGGAGGAAACTTCGTCGATCTGCTTGTTGATCTGGATGATGCGGTTCTTGATGTCGTCGGCGGAGCCGGCGCCATCGATGACCGTGGTGTTTTCCTTGCCGATTTCGATGCGCTTGGCGCGGCCCAGGTCTTCCAGAGTGGCTTTTTCCAGGGACAGGCCGACTTCCTCGGCGATCACGGTGCCGCCGGTCAGGATGGCCATGTCTTCCAGCATCGCCTTGCGACGATCACCGAAGCCCGGCGCCTTGACGGCACAGGTCTTGAGGATGCCACGAATGTTGTTCACCACCAGGGTGGCCAAGGCTTCGCCATCGACGTCCTCGGCGATGATCAGCAGCGGCTTGCCGGCTTTGGCAACCTGCTCCAGCACCGGCAGCAGGTCACGGATGTTGGAAACCTTCTTGTCGTAGAGCAGGACGAAGGGGTCTTCCAGCACGGCCATCTGCTTCTCGGCGTTGTTGATGAAGTAGGGGGAGAGGTAGCCGCGGTCGAACTGCATGCCTTCCACCACTTCCAGCTCGCTTTCCAGGCTGGTGCCGTCTTCAACGGTGATGACGCCTTCCTTGCCGACCTTGTCCATGGCACCGGCGATGATGTCGCCGATGGTGGAGTCGGAGTTGGCGGAGATGGAGCCGACCTGAGCGATTTCCTTATTGGTGGTGCAGGGCTTGGAAATCTTCTTCAGTTCTTCGGTGATGGCGATCACGGCCTTGTCGATGCCGCGCTTCAGGTCCATCGGGTTCATGCCGGCGGCGACGAACTTCATGCCTTCGTTGACAATGGACTGAGCCAGCACGGTGGCGGTGGTGGTGCCGTCACCGGCGATGTCGGAGGTCTTGGAAGCGACTTCCTTGACCATCTGCGCGCCCATGTTCTCCAGCTTGTCTTTCAGCTCGATTTCCTTGGCCACGGACACACCGTCCTTGGTCACGGTGGGGGCGCCGAAAGCGCGGTCCAGCACCACATTGCGGCCCTTGGGGCCCAGAGTCACCTTGACCGCGTTGGCCAGGATGTTGACGCCAGTGACCATGCGGGCACGGGCGGAATCACCAAAACGTACGTCTTTAGCTGCCATTGTTTGAATCTCCTGAATGAGTTGTAAGGGTTGCGGGAGAAATTAGTTCTCGACCACGCCCATGATGTCTTCCTCGCGCATGACGAGGAGTTCTTGGCCATCGACCTTCACGGTCTGGCCGGAATACTTGCCGAACAGGACACGGTCACCGACCTTGACGTCGAGAGCAATGTGCTTGCCTTGATCGTCTTTCTTGCCGGTGCCGACGGCGATGATCTCGCCTTGATCGGGCTTCTCGGTGGCGGTGTCGGGAATGACGATGCCGGATGCGGTTTTGCGCTCTTCTTCCATACGCTTGACGACGACGCGGTCGTGCAACGGGCGAATCTTCATTGCTTTGCTCCTAACTGGATTCGGTGTTTAACAGGGGTCAATGGAAGCGGTGCCGCACTTGGCGTGATTAGCACTCACCTCCAGCGAGTGCTAATGGTAGGGATGGGACCAGGCTATTTCAAGTGCGTCGTGAGAGAAATAATGTGTTGCTGGGGGCGAAAGCTCACTGTTATCCCTTTATCTGAGCAAGGGCCGGATGTTGAGTTGAATGTGGTTGCCACGTGTCCCAACAACCATCGAAGCGCCCATCACGGCGTGGATCGATTGCTACCGCGCAACCAGTTTCTGGCCAATTTTCTTGAAATCCACCCCGGAGCGGGTCATGCGATTTATAAAGTTGCTCTCCGACAGTCAGGCCACCTACTAGCCGAGAAGTGACCACTGATTGCGACATTCCAAAACACCTAATCCCTTCGGAGCTTGCCGCGCCATGACCGCCCCCCAACAATTCCTAATCTACCAAAGCGAAGACGGCTCCACCCGCATCGACGTGATGCTGGAGGCGGAAACCCTTTGGCTGAACCAGAAGCAGTTGACCGAGTTGTTCGGCAAGGCCAAGGGCACCATCAGCGAGCACATCAAGCACATCTTCGAGGATGGCGAGTTGTCGCCGGAGGCAACTGTTCGGTTATTCCGAACAGTTCAAATCGAGGGTGGTCGGGAAGTGGCCCGCGAGGTCGAGCACTACAACCTGGACATGGTTCTCGCCCTCGGCTTCCGTGTGCGTAGCCCGGTCGCGGTGCGCTTTCGCCAGTGGGCCAACGACAAGCTGAAGGAATACATCGTCAAGGGCTTCGTGCTCGATGACGCGCGCTTGAAGTACCCCGGCAAGGGCCGCGAATACTTCGACGAGCTGACCCGTCGCCCGCAAGACATCCGCACCAGCGAGCGGCGTTTCTACCAGAAGATCACCGATATTTACGCCACCATCGTGGATTACGACGCGCGTCATCCACTCACCCAGACCTTTTTCGCCACAGTGCAGAACAAGGTGCATTCGCCATCCACGGCCAGACCGCCGCCGAGCTGATCACCACCCGTGCCGACAGCAGCCAGCCGAACATGGGGCTGACGACCTGGGACGGTGCGCGTATCCGCAAGGCGGATGTGAGCATCGCCAAGAATGACCTGAACGAGGAAGAACTGCGCGCCCTCAACAACCTGGCCGAGCAGTATCTGATCTTTGCCGAAGGCCAGGCGGCGCGGCGTATCGCCATGACCATGCGGGACTGGATTACCAAGCTGGAAGGATTCCTGATGCTGAATGACCGCGAGATTCTGCAAGGCGCGGGCAAGGTGTCCGCCGACTTGGCGAAGGCTCACGCCGAGCAAGAGTTCGATAAATTCCGGGTTCTGGATGACCAGCGTTTCGAATCCGATTTCGACCAGATGATGAAGTAGTTGCCGACCAAGAAACCGAAGTGATGAGGCGCTGATGGGCTTCCGCATCGCCGAAGCCATCGACTATCAACTTTAATGGCGGACGGCGGCGGTTCGTTCTTCATCACGGTTGCGTTGCCGATTGACCGCGCTTCCGATAATTCCGACTCGCTTATCCAGAAATGGTGCATCGCGCCTTGATCCAGCTCAAGGTTGGTGCATCTCCAGCTCATCCCGATCTGGTGGAACTAGCTCTTACGCCCGATCCCGCCCATATATGTCGCAATAAAACAACCGCTTACGGAATTGTCAAATGGGTGGCACGGGCATTGCTTATGCACTCACGACCAGCGCAAAGGCGCGTTGGCTTTCGCTCTTCTCAGACATATTTTGGACAACGGCGTCCTTCCCCTTCCGCGGGAATGGCGCCGTTTTTTTTGGAGTAAGCAAATGGATAAGCTTCTGCCTCCCGGCACCCCCTCCGAGTCCGTCCATGACGGTAAACGTGATTTTTTGAAGAAAGCCGCCAGCATGTCAGCCGCCGCCGCAATCATGTCTCTCATTCCGCCGGGCGTGCGTAGCGCCGCCTGGGCTGGAGCCTCCGATGGCCTGGAAAAGACCAGTGTCAGTTTCGGCATCATCCCTCTGACCGATTGCGCCCCAATCGTGGTGGCTTATGAAAAGGGCTTCTTCAAGAAGCACGGCCTCGATGTGGCGGTGTCCAAGGAAGCCTCCTGGGCCAACATTCGCGACAAGGTTTCCATCGGCGCGCTCGACGGCGCCCACATGCTGGCCGGGATGCCGATCGCCGCGACGCTGGGCATCGGCGCCACGCCCAAGCCGACCATCACCGCGTTCAGCATGGACCTGAACGGCAACGGCATCACCGTCTCCAACGAGCTGTACGAGCGGATGCGGGAAGCCGATCCCGAGGCGATGAAACATCGCCCCACCACCGCCGTGGCGCTGAAGAAGGTGATCGACGCCGACAAGAAGGCGGGCAAGGAGCCGATGACCTTCGCCATGGTGTTCCCGGTTTCCACCCACAACTACGAGCTGCGCTACTGGCTGGCTTCCGGCGGCGTCGACCCGGACAACGACATCCGCCTGATCGTGATTCCGCCGCCGCAGATGGTGGCCAACCTGCAATCCAAGAACATCGTCGGCTACTGCGTCGGCGAGCCTTGGAACCAGCGCGCGGTGGAACTCGGTATCGGCCACGCCCTGGTCACCGACTATGAAATCTGGAACAACAACCCGGAGAAGGTCTTCGGCGTGAACCAGGAATGGGCCGACAAGCACCCCAACACCCACAAGGCGGCGGTGATGGCGATGCTTGAAGCCTCCATGTGGGCCGACAAGCCGGAAAACCGCAACGAGGTGGTGCGCATCATTTCCCAGAAGTCCTACGTCAACGCGCCGCCCGACGTGGTTGACAACTCCATGACCGGCACCTGGCGTTACAACAAGGTGGAAGCGCCGCAGCCGATGCCCGACTTCAACGTGTTCTACCGCTACGCCGCCAACTTCCCCTGGCTGTCGCATGCCGCCTGGTACATCACCCAGATGTATCGCTGGGGCCAGTTCGATACCCCGGTGGATATTCGCAAGACCGCCGCGTCCATCTACCGTCCCGACCTCTACCGCGAGGCCGCAAAGGCTCTGGGCGTGGCCGCGCCGACCATCGACTGGAAAACCGAGGGCACGAACAAGGCACCCTGGCTGCTCAAGCAGGCGACCACGCCCATCCCAATGGGGCCGGATATGTTCTTCGACGGCATGAAATACGACCCCGCAAAGCTCATGGAATACCTGAAGGGCTTCAAGGTCGCCAACATGAAAGTGGATATGCACAAGTTGGCGAAGCTGAACAAGTAATACGCCTTATCCCCTCTCCCGCCGGGGAGAGGGGCAGCAACCCGAGGAGCCCGACATGAACGCACAAGCGATAGCTTTGACCGCATTCCAAGGCGGCGAGGCAGATACCGGCACGACCAAGGTGAAAACCATGAACACGAGCGAAACCAAGGCCCAAACGGCCACCACCCCATCAACCACCGCCTCCCCCAAGGCCCGCGCCGTCCCGCTGTTGCAGGACCGCGCCCGGCGCGAGAAGACGGCCCTGATTCTGAAGACCTTGCTGCTGCCGCTGCTCACCTTCTCCGTGATCATCGCGGCCTGGAGCTACATCCATATCCACGTGGCGCCGGAATTCCCCGCCCCGTCGGAAACCTGGAAACACGCCAAGATCGTGCTCGCCGACCCTTTCTATGAGAACGGCCCCAATGACCTGGGCATCGGCTGGCAGCTCCTTAATTCGCTGGCCCGTGTCGGCGCCGGTTTTGGCCTGGCCGCGCTGGTCGGCATTCCGCTCGGCTTCATGATGGGCATGAGCGACAACATGCAGCGCGCCTTCGCGCCGCTGATCCAGATTCTCAAGCCGGTGTCGCCGCTGGCCTGGCTGCCTATCGGCCTGTTGCTGTTCAAGGCGGTGGACCCCTCGGCCATCTTCGTCATCTTCATCACCTGCATCTGGCCGATGATCATCAACACCGCCACCGGCGTGAAGGCCATCCCGCGGGACTACATGAACGTCGCCGCCGTGTTGAAGCTGGGCCGCCTGGAACTGGTGCGCCGCGTCCTCTTCCCCGCCGCCCTGCCTTATGTGGTCACCGGGATGCGCCTGTCCCTGGGCATCGCCTGGATGGTCATCGTCGCCGCTGAAATGTTGACTGGCGGCGTCGGCATCGGCTTCTGGCTGTGGGACGAATGGAACAACCTCAACGTCTCATCCATCATCGTCGCCATCGGCGTCATCGGCGGCGTCGGCATCGTGCTCGACCTGATGATGGGCTACATGCAGAACCGCCTCGACTACAGCAAGCGCTGAACGGAGAACCCATCATGACCGCCTACCTCGACCTGCAACACATCGACATGACTTTCTCCTCCGCCAAGGGGGACTTCAACGCTCTCAAGGACGTCAACCTGGAAGTGAAGAAGGGCGAATTCCTTGCCCTGATCGGCCACTCCGGCTGCGGCAAATCGACGGTGCTCAACATCGTCGCCGGCCTGCTCGACGCCAGCGGCGGCGTCGCCCTGCTGAAGAACCGTGAAATCCAGGGCCCCGGCCCCAACCGCGCCGTCGTGTTCCAGAACCATTCCCTGCTGCCCTGGCTCACCGTCTACGAAAACGTGAAGCTGGCGGTGGACAAGGTGATGGCCGACAAGTCCAAGGCCGAGCGGCGCGAATGGATCATGCACAACCTCAAGCTTGTGCACATGGAAAGCGCCGCCGAGAAACGCCCGGGTGAAATCTCCGGCGGCATGAAACAGCGTGTCGGCATCGCCCGCGCGCTCGCCATGCAGCCCGACGTGCTGCTGATGGACGAACCCTTCGGCGCGCTCGACGCCCTCACCCGCGCCCACTTGCAGGACTCGGTGATGGAAATTCAGGCCGAGTTGAACAACACCGTGTTGATGATCACCCATGACGTCGACGAAGCCGTGCTGCTCTCCGACCGTATCGTCATGATGACCAACGGCCCCTCGGCCACCATCGGCGAAATCCTGGACATCGACCTGCCGCGCCCGCGCGACCGCCTGAAACTCGCCGAAGACCCGCACTATCACCACCTGCGCGGCCAGGTGCTGGCGTTCCTGTATCAGAAGCACCTGAAACAGGCGGCGTGATGCGTTTCACCGGGCGCTTTTCGCGTTAACGGGTGACGCGGCGGTTCCCCCCTTTTTCAAAGGGGGGTTAGGGGGGATTTCTGAGACGGCTACTCAGGCAAACGTCGCTAAATCCCCCTCAGTCCCCCTTTGAAAAAGGGGGAGGCCACAGCCTCGCGCGCTTCCCGTCGCATCACCCGTTACCGTGAAAAGCGCCTTTCACAGCCCCAGCGCGCGCAGGTCGAGCCGTCCCTCGCGCATCGGTGGGCACCAGAAGTAGGCGCCGCTGACCGGCCGGGTGAAATCGAACAGGGCGTCGCGAATGCCATCCTCGGCGCCCACCATGCGCCGCAGCAGGGCCTCGAAGGCGGCGAGAGAGTGGCCGAAGGCGACGAACACCAGTCCCGCCGAGTGGGCGTCTGCCCAGGGCATGGAGCGGCGCAGGACGAAGGCCTCCGGGCTGAAGTTTTCCTGGGCGGTGCGTTTCACATGGGCCGATTCCGGGGCGTCGTCGATTTCCTCGTTATCCGCTTTGCGGCGGCCGAAGGTCAGGTCTTGTCGCTCGCCGCTCATGGCGGCAAAGCGATCCAGTTCATGCACCCATTGCTGCACCGCCACGAAGCTTGCGCCATCGCGGCCGGGGCCTTGCCCGCTGACCACGGCGGCCGCCAGTGCCGCTTCATCCACGGGGTTCTCGGTGCCGTCCTCGTAGCCGGTCAGGTCCAGGCTGGGGCCGTACTGGAAGGCGTCGATCACGCCATCCAGGCGTAGCGCCGGGGCGAGCGCGTGTTCCAGATCACGGCCGCGATGCAACAGTTCGCCGCAATCGTCGCCGCGCAGCCAGCACCACAGGGCAAACGGCGTGGAAGGAACGGCGACGCCCGCCGTCTCGTAAGTCGGAAAGCCATGCAGGCCGTCGATGTCGGCGCCCAGCGCCGCAACCAGAACACCGCCCAGCCCGACCACGACTGCCTCGCCATCGGCATGACCGACCAGCGCGGCCAGGGCCGCACTCACGGCGGCGGGGCTTGCGCCCGCTTCCAGCGAAAAAAACAGGTGCCTGGCCAGGCGTGGAACGGGGGCCAGAATGCCGCGCTGTGGGGTGCTCATCATCATCTCCTGTCGTGTCATGCGGGAAAGTGTATCCACCCGCGCCGCTCCAGCCTACGCCAGCCGCGTGGCAAAACGGGTTACCCTGATACCCACCTTGAACCCAACTGAAGAGAATTGCCCATGGCCAAACCCAACTATGCGTTTGAAAAGCGTCAGCGAGACCTGGCCAAGAAACAGAAAAAAGAAGAAAAGCGGCTGGCTAAAAGCGAAGCTCAGCCTCCCGCCGAGGAAGAGACCACGCCACAGCCGCCTGTGGATGAAACGACGGAACAGTCTGACCACTGATTCCTGGCGGCAGCCAAACACCATGAAACGCCACCTGCAAACGCTTTGCGCCGTCGTGGCGCTATGTCTGCCGCTGGCCGCCTTCGGCCTTGAGCAGAACGCGAGCGTCAAGGTCATCCCACTACTCAAGACCAGCGAAAGTTGGAACGGCGCGCCTATCGCCTACCCGGAAGGCAAGGCCGAAATCACCGCGCTCTGGGTCGAGATCGCGCCGGGCGGTGAAACCGGCTGGCATCGCCATGCCGTGCCCTCCTTCGCCATGCTGCTGGAAGGCACGCTGGAAGTGACGCTCAAGGATGGTCGCGCCAAGCGCCTGCAAGCGGGCGAGGCTTTGGCCGAGGTGATCAACACCGCCCACAATGGCCGCAATGTCGGCGACACGCCGGTCAAGCTCGTGGTGTTCTATGCTGGCGCGGCGGGCAAGACACTGACCAGCAAAGAGCCATAAGCCCGGAGCCGGTAGCCGCCGGAAGTGGTGTGCCGGCCCCGTATAATCCGGCGATGCCCAATCGCTCCCCCTCCCCCGAACAACCGCCGCTCGACTCCGAGACGAGCGGCGCCCCCGACAACCTCGCCTTCGAACAACTGCCGCTGACGCCCGCCGCGCTGGCGAATCTGCGCCAGCTCGGCTACCTGAACATGACGCCGATCCAGGCGGCCAGTTTGCCACTGACCCTGGCGGGGCACGATCTGATCGCCCAGGCCAAGACCGGCAGCGGCAAGACGGCGGCGTTCGCCCTGCCCTTGTTGGCGAACCTGAATCCGCGCAGCTTCGCGGTACAGGCCATGGTGTTGTGCCCGACCCGCGAACTGGCCGATCAGGTGACTCAGGAAATCCGCCGCCTGGCGCGCGCCGAGGACAACATCAAGATTCTTTCCCTGGTCGGCGGCACCACCATGCGCCCGCAGATGGCCAGCCTGGAACACGGCGCCCACATCGTGGTGGGCACGCCGGGCCGCATCATGGACCACCTGCAACGCGGTAGCCTCAACCTGGAGGCGCTCAACACCCTGGTGTTCGACGAAGCCGACCGCATGCTGGACATGGGCTTCTTCGACGACATGGTGTTCGTGGCAAAGCAATGCCCGAACAAGCGCCAGACCATGCTGTTTTCCGCCACTTTCCCGGACAGCATCGCCCAGTTGAGCCGCCAGTTCCTGCGCCAGCCGCGCGAGGTGAAGCTGCTGGAACGGCATGAGAGCGACAAGATTCGCCAGCGTTTCTACGAAGTGGCGAACGAGGAACGTCTGGGCGCGGTCGCCCGCCTGCTCAACCACTTCCGCCCGGTCAGCACCCTGGCTTTCTGCAATACCCGGCAGCAATGCCGCGACTTGTTGAAAGTGCTGCGCGACCAGGGTTTCCATGCACTGGCGCTGCATGGCGAGTTGGAACAACGGGAACGCGACCAGGTGCTGATCCAGTTCGCCAACCGCAGTTGTTCGGTGCTGGTGGCCACCGACGTGGCCGCGCGCGGATTGGACATCGCGCAACTGGAAGCGGTGATCAACGTCGATGTGACGCCCGACCCCGAGGTCTACATCCACCGCATCGGCCGCACCGGCCGCGCCGACCAGGATGGCTGGGCGCTGAGCCTGGCCTCGCCCAACCAGATGCGCCGCGTCGCCAACATCGTCAAGGAACTGGGCACCGAGGTGGAATGGCACCCCATCGACGAACTCCCCGCCACCAGTAATGAACCGCTGCTGCCGCCGATGACGACCTTGCAGATTTTGGGCGGGCGCAAGGACAAGATTCGCCCCGGCGACGTGCTCGGCGCGCTCACCGGCGAGGCCGGGTTCAACGCGGCCCAGATCGGCAAGATCAATGTCGGTGAATTCCACACCTATGTCGCGGTGGCGCGTGACATCGCCCGGGAAGCGCAACGTCGGCTGATGGCCGGCAAGTTGAAGGGCAAGACGGTGAAAGTCCGCATCCTCGACATCCCCGGCGACAACCAGGAAGACAAGGAATCCCGCGCCAACGCCAGCATCCGGCGACGGCCGCCGCCTTGATGACAGTCCCCCCCTTTCCCAAAGGGGGGCTAGGGGGGATTTAGCGACATCCGCACTCGCACCCGCCTTGTATCAATCCCCCCCGGCCCCCCTTTGATAAAGGGGGGAGTTACAACACACCGAGACTCGACCATGAAATGGATATTCCGAACTTTCTTCAAGACCTTGCGCCTGGTATTGGGCCCCGTGCTGTTGCTGCGCGAGCGGCTGAACGCGCCCGAGGGGCTGGCGCGCGCGCCGGAAGCGCAACAAGCGGTGGACCGGCAATGCCGCGATCTGGCGCTGTACCAGTTCAAGACCTGCCCGTTCTGCATCAAGGTGCGCCAGGAGATGCGCCGCCTGTCGCTCAACATCGAACAGCGCGACGCCCAGCACGACGCGGCCAACCGCGCGGCGTTGCTGCAAGGGGGTGGTAAACCTTCCGTGCCCTGTTTGTGGATACGCGACGAGCAGGGCAAGGAACGCTGGATGTACGAATCCGGCGACATCATGGCTTACCTGCGCGAGCGCTTCGCCGCTTGAGCACTGCCCTGCTACCTGCCGAATATCGCCGCGAAATCAGCGGCGAGGAAATCGCCCGCCTGCCGATCCGGCGCTACGAAGGCGAAGTCATGGTGGTCGCCACGGAGGACGAACTGGAACGGGCGATGGCCGACATCCGCCAGGAGCGGATTGTCGGCTTCGATACCGAGACGCGCCCCGCCTTCCACAAGGGCGAGGACTACCTGCCCTGTCTGGTGCAGTTGGCGACGGCGCGCCGCGTGTATCTGTGGCAATTGCAGCGCCTGGATTTTTCCCACGCGCTGGCCGAAATCCTGGACAACCCGAACATCGTCAAGACCGGCGTGGCGCTGGCCGGAGATCTCGGCCAACTCAAGCGCCTGTTCCCACTGGAACCCGCTTCCGTCGTGGACCTGGGCCATGTCGCCAGACGCCACGGCAACCGCCAGACCGGCTTGCGCAACCTGACCGCGCTGTTCCTGGGCACGCGCATCCCGAAAGGGGCGCGCACCACCAACTGGTCCGTGCCGCGTTTAACGCCCGCGCAAATCGGCTACGCCGCCACCGACGCCTGGGCCGGCCGCGAGCTGTATTTGTGTTTTGAAAGGCTGGGGCTGCTGGCGCATCAGGCGTAGGTCGGGTTAGCGCCAGCGTAACCCGACGCTCTGCTAACCCGGCGTCAGCAGGCCACCGGCCGCCGCCTGGGTGAAGTCTTCCAGCAACTTGGCGACGAAGGCTTCATCCAGGTCGGCGGTGATGAACACGAAGCGGCTGCGGTGATCCGCATCCGGCCAGGCCGGCAGTTCGGCGGGCGGGTAGAAGAGGTGCTGCACGCCATGCAGCACCACCGGATTCGACTTGCCCTTCACGTTGACGATGGCCTTCATGCGCAACAGATTGGGCGCCTTGAAGGCTTGCAGCATGTCCAGCGCGGATTGCACGCCGACCCAGTCGAGCGGCTCGTCGAAGGTGAGGCTAAAGGCGCGGATACGCTCGTCGTGCGGCGCCGCTTCGGCGGGCCGCGTCTTGCCGCCCAGAAGTGAACGCGCCGCCGGCTTGTAGCGCTGATGCGCCAGCCATTGCGCGACATCGGGAAGCTTGCCGGAAGCGCTGAACAGGCCGAGGCCGGTGATCAGCGCCGGGTCGACGACGCCGTTCACCACATCGAGGATGGGCGCGGCGGGGTTCAGCTCAGTCAATCGCGCGCGCAAGGCGGCGACTGTGGCGGCATCGGCCTGGTCACGCTTGGTCAGCAGCAGGCGATCCGCCACGGCGACCTGGCGCACCGCTTCGTAATGGTCATCCAGTTGCCCGGCGCCGAGTACCGCGTCTACCGTGGTGACAACGCCATCCAGCTTGTGCCGGGCGGCGATCCAGCGGTCGGAGAGCAGGGTGTCGAGGATGGGCGCCGGGTCGGCGATGCCGGTGGTCTCGATGATGATGCGTTCATACGGGGGCAGTTTGCCGTCGCGCCGCCCCATGTAGAGGTTTTTCAGGGTCGGCGCCAGCGCGCCTTGCACCTGGCAGCAAACACAGCCACCCGAGAGCAGCGCCAGCGGCCCGCGCGTTTCTTCCAGCAACTGATGATCCAGGCCGATCTCGCCGAACTCGTTCATCACCACGGCGGTGAGCGGCAGATGCCGCAGCAGATGATTCAGCAGCGTGGTCTTGCCGCTGCCGAGAAAGCCGGTGAGCAGGGTGACGGGGAGGAGTTCTTGATTAGCCATTCAGGGCGGCGGTGTATAGAGGGAAACCCGAGTGAGGGTACAACCATAAAAAAAGCCGGGCGAACCCGGCTCTTCCTGCCTGGAAAGACGGGCTTAGAGGGAAAGAACCCACTCGGCCAGTTTCTTGGCGTTTTCGTCGGACACTTGCGGGTGCGGCGGCATGGGAACCGGGCCCCAAACGCCCTTGCCACCCTTCTTGATCACACCAACGAGGTGCTCTTCAGCCTTGGCGTCACCCTTGTACTTCTTGGCGACATCCTTGAGGGCGGGGCCAACAACTTTCTTGTCGAGCTGGTGACAGCTCATGCAAGCGCTTTTCTGGGCCAGGGCCTGGTCAGCGGAAGCGATACCAGCGGTCAAAGCCAGAGCAGCGGCAGCAGCGATAACGATAGCTTTCATATGTAATCTCCTTTTTTGCAAAAAAGGCTACTTCTCGTAGCGGCTCGCATATTACGCATCTGTCCGGGCACTGAGAATGGTCAATAGATCAGGCAATTGAACTATTTCCAGCAGACATTTGTCGCCGCCACAAACATGACGGCGCGGCGGCGCGGACCGGCCCTTCGCGCTTCAGTCGAACCAGCGGCCCCAGGGTCTATCCCGCAGGTAGGGCGCCAGCTCCGCTGCCGTGAGCGGTTGCCCGAACAGATAGCCCTGTACGGCGTCGCAGCCGTTTTCACGCAGGAACGCGAGTTGGCCCGGGCTATCGACGCCTTCGGCGACGGTGCGGATGCCGAGGCGCCGGGCGAAGGCGATAAGGGCGGCGACCAGTTCCCGGCTTTGCGGATTGGTCTCGATTTCCTCGACGAAGAACAGGTCGATCTTGATCGCCTTCAGGGGCAGTTGCTGCAACAAGCTGAAAGAGCAGAAGCCGGCGCCGAAATCGTCCAGCGCAAATTGCAAGCCGGCTTCGGACAGCGCATGCAGGTTGGCGAGTCCGGCCGAGTTGCCGGTGACCACACTCTCGGGAAATTCGAAAGTGACGGCATCCGCCGGCAGGTTATTCACTCGCAGTAGTTCCAGTACGCCCGGCACGTCCGACATGCCGGCCAGTTGCTGGGCGGACAGGTCCAGAGTGAGGCCGGGGCGGGATGCCGGCGGCAGCTCGGGAAACGCGGCTGCGAGCGCGGCGATGGCCTGGGCCGCCGCGCGCAGCGTGATCTTGCCCAACTCCTGCGTGATGCCGAGTTTTTCCGCGTGCGCCATGAAGTACCGCGCGTCCATGAGTTCGCCATCGGTCTGGCGGAAGCGCAGCAGGGCTTCCAGCCGCTCCACCTTGCCGCCGCGCAGGTTGATTTCCGGCAGGTAGCGCAACTCGAAACGCGCCTCGTCCAGGCCGCGCCGCAAGGTGTCATCCAGGGACTGGCGCGCCTCGACCTCGCGCTGGTCTTCGCTGCGGTAAAAACGGAAGTCGCCGCGCCCTTCATGTTTCGCGGAATAAAGCGCGGCATCCGCCGAAGCCAGCAGCGAGTCCGGGTCGCCGCCATCGTCGGGATAAATCGCCACGCCGATGCTGGCGCCGATGGAAATCGCCTGGCCATTGATCAGATAGGGGCGTGATATGGCATCGATCAGCTTGCGGCTGACCTGGGCGGCGGTGTCCTTGGCGTCCTGGGCTTCCAGGGTGGCGACGAATTCATCGCCGCCGCGCCGGCTGATCGTGTCGGTATCGCGCATGCAGGCCGCCATGCGGCGCGCGGCTTCGATCAGCACCTGATCGCCGATGGCATGGCCATAGCGATCGTTGACCGGTTTGAAGCGGTCCAGGTCGACGTAGAGCACGGCCATCTGGCCGTTGCGCCGGTGCACACGAGCCAGGGCGCGCTGCATGTGATCGCCAAACAGGATGCGGTTGGGCAGGCCGGTCAACACGTCGTAATGCGCCAGGCGGCGGATGCGCTCTTCCTCGCGTTTGCGCTCGGTGATGTCGGAAAACAGGCCGATGTAGCGGGTCGCGTGCTTGCCGGGTTCGTCCACGGCGACGATGGACAGCCACTCAGGATAAATCTCGCCGCTTTTGCGCCGGTTGATGATTTCCCCCGACCAACGTCCCAGGCCACGCAGGCTTTCCCACATGTGGCGATAGAAATCGGCATCGTGGCGGCCGGATGAAAGCAGGGCCGGGGTCTGGCCGATCGCCTCGTCCTCGCGATAGCCGGAAATCTCGCAGAAGGCCGGGTTGACCGCGAGGATGGTGCCCTTCGTGTCGGTCACGACCACGCCCTCTCCGGCCGCTTCGAACACCAGGCTGGCCATGCGCAAGTCATGCAGGCGCTGCAAGTCGCGCAGGCACTTGCCGACGGCGTCATGCAGCAGGTGTGCATCCACGGGCTTGGAAACATAACGATCGATGCCGATGTCGAGCGCCTGGCGCAGGTGCTCCACTTCGGAGGAAGAGGACGCCACGATGATTTGCGCTTCCGGCTCTTCCACCTTGATCGCCTGGCTCATGTCCAGGCCGTTCATGACCGGCATCATGATGTCGGTGACCACCAGATCGGGCCGCCATTCACGCCACAGCGCCAGGCCCTCGGCCCCGTCGGCGGCGACTCGAACCTCCGTGACGATACGCGACAACATGCGCTGCATCTGCACACGAGTGATGGCGTCGTCCTCCACCGCGAGCACGCGCGCGGGAATCAGCTTGGGCTTCTCTTGACTCACTTCTCTCGGTGCTCCTGGACGTCTCGGGTCAGGTAGTCGTGCTTTCAGACAAAGTCTTAATCGGCCGACACACTGTCACAGTGTTCTCCGCCTCGCAACGGATACTTGCGCCGCGCGGCGGCGCGGGGGCATTCAAACTTGTAGCGCTAGCCTCGACTGATGAAGCATCCGGGATAACTACAGTCGGCCGGATCAGGCTGTTGCCAGATGCCCGCCAAGCGCGGACTATCGTCGCCTAGGCTCGCCCCTAAAAACTTTCCTCAGAACACCCTCGCCAGCGACTCCATTGACAAGAGGCCACGGCACCGTGAACAGCCAAACGCTACAGGACATCCTCAGCGCCGACCCGACCACGGTGGCGGGGGAAACGTCTATCGCGGACGTGCTGGACGGCATGGCGCGGCGCCACATCAGTTGCGTGCTGGCGGTCGACGCCGAGCGGCGTCCCACGGGCATCTTCACCGAACGGGACGCGGTCAGCTTGATGGCGAGCGGCACGGGCCTCGACGCGGTCACGATGAATGATGTCATGCGGCAACCGGTGTTCACCGTCGCGGCCGACCTGGATAGCCGTGATGCCTACCGGCAGATGTCGGCGCGTGGTTTTCGCCATCTGGTGGTGGTGGATGCGGCGGGCCGTCTGGTCGGCATCGTCAGCGAAGGCGATTTCATGCATCACTTGGGCATGGAATATCTGGTGGAACTCAAGACCGTGGCCAGCGCCATGACGCCCGACCCGATCACCCTGGACGAACACGCCAGCCTGCATGAGGCGGTGGCCGTGATGGCCGAGCGGCGCATCAGTTGCGTCCTGATCACCCGCGACGAAGCGCCGGTGGGGGTAATTACGGAACGCGATCTGGTGCGCCTGGCCCGGCAAAGTCTGGACGCGGCCGCCATACCCCTTGCGCAAGTCATGAGCGGCCCGGTACACGACATCGACGCCGCCAGCCCCTTGCGGGAGGCCGCCCGCCAGATGCGGGCCGCCGGTATCCGCCGTCTGGCGGTCATCGCGGACGGTCGCCTGGTCGGCCTGATCACGCGCCACGACATCGTCCAATCCCTGCACGGGCGCTACATCGAATATCTGCACGAAACCCTTCAGCGCCAGAGCGAGGAGATGGAGCGGGCCAATAACAAGGCGCGCGCGGCGCAGCAACGTCTGCGCGGCTACAGCCTGATGGAGCAGATTAGCGATGCTATTTTCGTGATCGACGCCGGCAACGCCGCCATCGTCGAGGTCAACAATCAGGCCTGCCACAGCCTCGGTTACGCGCGTGAGGCATTGCTTGCCCTGGATGTGCACCGCCTTTCCAAGGCGCTGCCCGACGCCACCGCCTGGCTGGCTTTTCTTGAAGCGCTGCGCGCTCGGGGACAGATTTTCCTGGAAACCGGCTTGCGCCGTCACGACGGCGGCGACCTGCCGGTACAGATCAATGCCCGTCTGATCGACGCCGACGGCCAGGCGTTCGTGGTCGTGGCGGCGCGCGATCTGAGCCGCATCCGCGAGCAGGACGCGCAACTGCAATTGCAGATTCACGCCCTCAACGCCGCCGGCAACGCCATCATCATCACCGACACGACGCCGCGCATCCTCTGGGCCAACGCCGCCTTCTCCACGCTCACCGGCTATTCCCTGGCCGAAGCCATCGGCCGCAAGCCGGCCGAACTGGTCAAGTCGGGTGAGCAGGATCAGCCCTACTACCAGCGGATGTGGGACAGCATCCTGGCCGGCCAGGTCTGGCGCGGCGAACTGATCAACAAACACAAGGACGGCAGCCTCTACCACGAGGATCTGACCATCACCCCGGTTTCCATCGACGGCAAGGTGGTCAGCCACTTCGTCGCCATCAAACAGGACATCAGCGCGCGCAAAGCCGCCGAGGCGGCTTTGCGGCTAAGCGAACAGCGCCTGCGCCTGGCCCTGCAAGGCGCCAACGCGGGAATTTGGGAATGGAATATCCGTAGCCAGGCCGTGTACTGGTCTGACGAGAACTATCGCGTTCTAGGCTTGCCGCTTCCTGGCGAAGGGGGAGGGCCAGCCAGTTATGAGCGTTGGTTGCATTGCGTTCATCCGGAAGATCGCGCTCGCGTCCAGGCTCAGGTGGAAGCAGCGGTGACGCAATCGAGCGATATGGATATCGAGTTCCGCGTGGTCTGGCCGGATGGCGGCGTTCACTGGATAAACGACCGGGGTCAGTTTTTCCTTGATGCGCAGGGCCAGGCGGTGAGCATGGTCGGCATTCAACTCGACATCACCGCCAGGAAGACGGCGGAACTGGCGCTGCGTGAAAGCGAGGAGCGCTTCCGCCTGCTCTATGAGCGCGCCCCGGTGGCCTACCAGTCGCTGGACGCGCGCGGGCACATCCTGGAGGTCAACGCCGCCTGGCTGGCACAACTGGGCTACCCGCCAGAGGCGGTGATCGGCCGACCCTTCAGCGAGTTCCTGGCGCCGGGTCAGGAGGCTTTGTTGAAAGAGCGCTTCGGCCAGTTTCTCGCCTCGGGAACGGTGCGCGGCGCCGATTTCGATCTGCTGCGCCACGACGGCGCCACCCTTGTTTTCGAGGTGGAGGGGCGCGTCGGCCGCGACTCGGAAGGGCGCTTCAAACAAACGCATTGCGTGTTGCACAACATCACCGAACGCAAGGCCCTGGAGCGCCGGCTCACTCACCTCGCCGCCACCGACGCCCTCACCGGCCTGGCCAATCGCCGCCACTTCCTCGACCAGATGGCCCTGGCCCTGGCGCGCCAGAAGCGGCATGACACGCACACCGCCCTGCTCATGCTCGACCTGGACTGGTTCAAGAGCGTAAACGATCGCCACGGCCACGCAGCCGGCGACGAGGTACTCAGACATACCACCGCCGTCATGGCCTCCAGCCTGCGTCGCATCGATCTGCTCGGCCGTCTCGGCGGCGAAGAGTTCGCCATTCTTCTGCACGATACCGAGGCCACCGGCGCCCACGAATTCGCCGAACGTCTGCGCCAGCAAGTCGCCGCGCAGCCGACCCGCGGAGAATCCGGCGACATTCCCATCACCCTCAGCATCGGCGTCACCACGTTCGCGCCGCAAGACGACAACATCGACGCCATTCTGGCGCGCGCCGACCGGGCGCTTTATCGCGCCAAGGAACACGGGCGCAACCGGGTGGAACTGGAACCGCCGCCATGAGCACGAATTGCCCATCAGCCCAAGGCCCCTCATTTAGGGCCTGCCTCGGCTAATGGACTATCCAGGATGAACCCATGAGCACGAGCAAGAAAGCACTGCGGGTAGTCGCCATCTATGTCGCGTTCGGGCTGCTCTGGATATTGTTTTCCGACCAGGTGCTGCTGCTCGTAACCGCCGATGTCCAGCAACTCGTCTGGCTGCAGACCGCGAAGGGCTGGTTGTTCGTGATCATCACGGCGGCACTACTGTATGCGTTGATCGTCACGGAAATGACGCTGCTGGCCAAGACGGAGGCTTCGTTGCGCGAGCAGGAGGAATTCTTCCGACTGATCGCCGAAAACAGCGACGACTTCATCGCCGTGCTCGATCCGGAAGGGCGACGCCTCTACAACAGCCCGTCCTACCGCCGATTCTTCGGCGAGGGCAGGGCGTTGCGCGGCAGCGACTCCTTCGCCGAAATTCATCCCGACGACCGCGAGCGCATCAAGCAGATGTTTCGGGAAACCGTGCAAACCGGGATCGGCCAGCGCACGGAATACCGCTTCGTGCTGCCCGACGGCGGCATACGCCACATGGAATCAAGCGGCGGCGTGATTCGGGACAGTCAGGGCAAAACCTTGCGAGTGATCGTCGTCTCACGCGACAGCAGCGAACGCAAACAGACGGAAGCCGCCTTGATCATCCATAAGGACAGGCTGGAACAAGCCGAGGCGCACGCCCGGCTGGGCAGTTGGGAATTCGATGTGGCCAGCGGCCAGCCCTGGTGGTCTGCGCAGATGTACGCCCTCCTGGGCCTGAACCCGTCCGCAGGCGTCCCGAGCTTCGAGGACTATCTGGCCTGCCTGCATCCACAAGACCGCCCCGCGGTTCTGGAAGTGCTGAAGCGCATGGCCGCCGGCCAACCGCCGACGCCGTCCCTCTATCGCGGCAACCCGGAACATGGCCCCACGCGCTGGCTCAGCCCCACTGTGCATTGCGAATACGACACGGCCGGCAATGCGATCAAGTTTTCCGGAACCGTGCTCGACGTCACCGCCATCAAGGAAACGGAAACCGCCCTGCGCGAAAGCGAGGCGCGCCTGCGCGCGCTGATCGACACCATTCCCGACCTGGTCTGGCTGAAAGACCCGGAAGGCATCTACCTCTTCTGCAACACGGTGTTCGAGCGTCTCTATGGCGCCCGGCAGGCCGACATCGTCGGCAAGACCGATTACGACTTCGTCGACGCACAGCTCGCCGACTCCTTCCGCGCCCACGATCGCAAGGCCATCGAAGCCGGCCACCCCAGCAGCAACGAGGAATGGGTGACCTTTGCCGAAGACGGCTACCGTGGCCTGCTCGAAACCATCAAAACGCCGGTTCGGGGGCCGGACGGGCAACTCATCGGCGTCCTCGGCATTTCCCGCGACATCACGGCCTTGCGCGAGACCCAGGAGAAACTGCGCGAGCTGAATGCCGAACTGGAGTTGCGCGTGGCCGAGCGCACCGCCGAATGGCAAACCGTCAACCAGTCTCTGGAAAGCTTCGTCTACTCCGTCTCGCACGACCTGAAAACCCCGCTACGCGGCGTCGAAGGCTACAGCCGGCTGCTACAGGAAGACTTCGCCGGCAAACTGGATGACGAGGGGCGCTTGTTCATCGCCAACATCCGCGCCGGCGTCGCGCGGATGAACGAGTTGATCGACGACCTGCTCGCCTACTCGCGCATGGAGCGGCGCCGGCTCAACGCCGGCCCGCTCGAACTCGACCGCCTGCTCGACAGCCTGCTGGCGGAACATGGCGAAGAGTTCGCCTCGCGTGGTGTGCGAATCGAGCGAACCTTGCCACCACTCAACCTGAGCGCGGACGCCGATGGCCTCGTTCTGGTGGTGCGCAACCTGCTGGAAAATGCACTGAAATTCAGCAGCCAGAGCGCGCGGCCGCGCATCGAGATCGGCGCGCGCCAGGAAAACGGCAACGTCATCCTGTGGATCAAAGACAACGGCATCGGCTTCGACATGAAATACCACGACCGCATCTTTGAAATCTTCCAACGCCTGCACCGCCAGGAAGACTACCCCGGCACCGGCATCGGCCTCGCCCTGGTCAAGAAAGCCATGCAGCGCATGGGCGGCAAAGTCTGGGCGGAAAGCGCGCCCGGAGCCGGCGCGACGTTCTACCTGGAACTGCCCAACCCGGCGGCCGAGTAAGCCCGCGCGCTTATTCCAGCCCCTGGCTCGCCAGGTATTCCTCGTAGCCGCCGTCGTAGACCACGTGGCTGCCGTCGAGTTTGAGTTCGATGATCTTGTTGGCGAGCGACGACACGAATTCGCGGTCGTGCGAGACGAACACCAGGGTGCCGGGGAATTTCTCCAGGCCGGTGTTGAGGGCTTCGATGGATTCCATGTCCAGGTGGTTGGTCGGCTCGTCCATCAGCAGCACGTTGCGGCGCAGCAGCATCAACTTGCCGAACAGCATGCGGCCCTGTTCGCCGCCGGAAATCACCCGCACCGCCTTCTTCACGTCGTCGCCGGAGAACAACAGGCGGCCGAGCGTGCCACGAATCAGAGTTTCCACGTCGTTGCCGTCGTAACCACCGGCGCGCACCCATTCGGTGATCCATTCGGTGAGCGGCGCGTCGGAATCGAAATCGGCGGAATGGTCCTGCGCGAAGTAGCCCAGCTTGGCCTTCTCCGTCCATTTCAGAGTGCCCTTTTGCGCGCTCAATTCCCCCACCAGCAGTTTCAGCAGGGTGGTTTTGCCGACCCCGTTCTCGCCGATGATGGCGATCCGGTCGCCGGCGGCGATGTTGAAATTGAGGTTGCGCAGCAGCGGTTGCGATGGCTCGTAGCTGAAGTTCAGCCCCTCCACCTCGCAGGCCAGGCGGTGCAGCTTGTCCTTCTCGTCGTAATCAAAACGTATCCAGGGGTACTGGCGGCTGGAAGGCTTCATGTCTTCCGGCTTGATCTTGTCGATCAGCTTCAGGCGGCTGGTGGCTTGCTTGGCCTTGGAGGCGTTGGCCGAGAAGCGGCGCACGAAGTTTTGTAGGTCGGCGATCTTGTCCTTGGCCCGCGCGTTGGCCGCGCTCTGGCGTTCGCGCGCCTGGGTGGCGGCTTCCATGAAGTCGTCGTAATTGCCGGGATAGACCTTGAGGGTCTGGTAATCCAGGTCGGCCATGTGGGTGCAGACCTGGTTCAGGAAGTGGCGGTCGTGGGAAATGATGATCATGGTGGAGTTACGATTGTTGATCACGTTCTCCAGCCAGCGGATGGTGTTGATGTCCAGGTTGTTGGTCGGCTCGTCGAGCAGCAGGATGTCCGGATCGCCGAACAGCACCTGCGCCAGCAGCACGCGCAGCTTCCAGCCCGGCGCCACTTCGCGCATCGGCCCCTGGTGCTTGTCGGAAGGAATATCCAGGCCCAGCAGCAACTCGCCGGCGCGCGCCTCGGCGTCATAGCCGCCCATCTCGCCGAACTGCGTCTCCAGTTCGGCGGCGTGCATGTAGTCCGCCTCGCTCGCCTCCGGGTTCATGTAGATGGCGTCTTTCTCTTGCATCACCCGCCACATGTCGGCGTGGCCCATCAACACCACGTCGAGCACGCGGATGTCCTCGAAGGCGAATTGATCCTGGCGCAGGAAGGCCATGCGCTCGTGCGGATCGATCGAGACATTGCCGGCGGTCGACTCCAGCACCCCGGCGAGGATCTTCATCAGAGTGGACTTGCCGCAGCCGTTGGCGCCGATCAGACCGTAGCGGTTGCCGTCGCCGAATTTGACGTTGACGTTCTCGAACAACGGCTTGGCGCCGAACTGGATGGTGAGATTGGAAGCGGTAAGCATGAGTGGACACCTGAAAAATCAACCGGCGATTTTACATGCGCGTGGCTTGATTCCCGGATTGATCCAGGGCGCGCATGGAACAAAGAAGCGCCGGGCTTTGCGCGATTTACCGCTTTACTCGACATTTAGTAATAAATGCAGTGATGATTCGCACTTGACGTCGCGTCACGCGCGTGATGTCAGACCGGTCGCGGCGCAGGGGTGTGGCGCAACAGGGGAAACAAAGACTCGAATCGAATACGGGGAATTACAAAATGATCGCGAAACTGGGGTTCGTGCTGCTGTTTATCGCATTTGGCGTGCTCGCCTTCCTGATGGGCGTGTTCGCGCCGGACGATGCGCGGGGCAAGCTCCCGGGCCTTGAACAAATGCTCCAGGGCAGCGCCGAAACCGGTGTCTCCGCGCCAGCCGGCCTTGCGGCGCGCGCGCTCGCGCCGGTAACTCGGCCTGGCGACAAGGCACAGCCACTGGAAAACCTGCTGCTCCCGACCACACCCAGCAAAGCGCGCTACACGCTGCAACTCGGCATTTTCCCCAACCAGTCGGAAGCCGATGCGCTGACTGCCCAGGTGGAAGCCCTGCATATGCCGGGAATCAAGGCAAAAACCCTGGCCGTGCGGGATCGCGCCGGCCAGTCCTGGTGGATCGCGGCGGCGGGCGACCAGGATGAGCCGGAAGCACTGGAAAGCGCCCGTGTCTGGCTCAGCGAGCGACTCGCCCTGAATACCACCCGCGCCATCCAGTTGCCGGCGGAACCCAAGTAACTCAGAAACGTCCCCGCAGTGGATGCGGCAAGCGCCATCCCGCCGCGCCATAGCTGTCCACGAAACACACCTTGAGCTGGCTCATGCCGATGGAACCGAACCAGACCCGCGCGGTCGCCTCGTTGCGATCGCGCGTGATGTACCAGAGCGCGTCGCCCACCGCCTGACCGCGCGTGAGCACCCGATGCACGCACAAATCCGCCATCCCTGGCGACTCCACCAGCGCGGCGCGCACCTCATTTCATTACACACAACTCATAGCGCATGAGCCTCGCGAGCGAATCTGATTCCTGTGGCGAAATCCATGACGCGCTGAAGGCCGAGCCAAATGGTCTTCACGCCCGACTCGCCATCACCCTTGCGCGCCAGGAAGCCGCCGAGCATGGCCACCAGACGCACCACCTCGTTGAGCCTGGGCGGGGTCTTGGGTACTTTCTTCCGATTCAGGATATACGCCGCCTGCCACTCATCCCGCTCGAACAGCAAGGCCGCATCCAGATTGGGACAGGTACGCCCCAGCCGCATGAGCCGCGCAATCCGCCACGCCACCACCATGAACAGCGCCAGGGCGCGTTCCAGCCGTTCCACCGTGCTCAATTGCAACGCCTCCACTCGGCAGCCATTCTTGAGGACATGGAAGAACAGTTCGATCTCCCAGCGCGCCCGGTACCAGTCGATCAGTTCGGTCGCCGCTGCAAAAGTGTCAATCGGCCGGTTGGTCAACAGTCGCCATTCCACCGGCTTCACCCCCTCGGGGGCGTTCTCTTCCCGCGCTATCAAGCACGTCACTTCAACCTGGCCGCCCCGGCCATCGGAAATCGACGCACCCTTGACCCAACCCGTTGCCGCACGTCCCGCGCCTTCTGCCCTTGCCGGGAAGGCATCGTGAAGCGAATGCCCCCCAATGCCTCGCCAGCCGTCACCTCGGCCCACAGCTTGCCGCCTTCGGGCAGCGACCGGTTGTGCTGGGAGCGGATCAGCCAATCGGCGGGATGTCCCAGGTCGCGGGCTTGCACCATCAGGGCCACGATATCGGCCTCGCGATCCGCCACATACACCAGCCGGGTGTCCGGCAGGCGGGTCGCCAGTTCCGCGACGCGTGTATAGCCTTCCGTCCAGCGGGTGCTTTCCAGCAGGCCTCCCCGCTTCCCTTGCGCGTCCTTGGGCTCGCGCGCCCACATCCAGGCATCGAGCACGCCCAAGGGTTCCCGCTCCGGACTGACCGCGTAGGTGGGGTGCACATACATGCCGCGCTGGGCTTCATAAGACAGCGGCCCCAGGCCGGCGATACGTTGCCCGTTGAAGTCCAGTTCCGTGGTGTCCTGAAGACACAGCACCACGCGATGGGCGCGCATCCGCACCTCCGCGCTTTGCCAGTGCGGCGCGAGGATGGCTTCCCATTCGACATCGTCCTGAGACAGATAGCGATACGCCGCCTGGGTTTCCGCCCAGCCACCGCACGCTTGCGGAATGCTGGCCATCGGGTTGGCCGCCATGCGCTCGGCCAGCAGCACCGTGCGCTTGTTCAGACGCCGATCTCCCAGGTCGATATTCTTGAATTCCTCCACCGCCCAACTCATCACACATCCCTGACTTGTCCAGAAAAGTCAGCCTGTTACGCAGGGGTGTTGAAGTTGTGTGCAATGACATGACTACAGCGGTCGCCTTAGTGGTCATTCCGGCGCTGAAGAATGGCATGATGAAAGCTATCAGCGTTACCGATCTGGGCCGATTGAATCTGCTCGGCTCTTCACCGCAATTCGCCTCCACAGTCTCCCGGATACAGCGCATCGCCCAGGTCGACGCCGCGATCCTGATCGAGGGCGAGACCGGCACCGGCAAGGAGTTGGCGGCGCGCGCCATTTATTACCTGGGGCCGCGCGCGGGCCATCCTTTCGTGCCGATCAATTGCGGCGCCCTGGCGGAAAACATCGTCGAAAGTGAACTGTTCGGCCACCGGCGCGGCCGGGCTGATCGCCGAAGCCGACGGCGGCACACTTTTCCTCGACGAGGTGGATGCCCTGCCCGCCAAGGCGCAAGCCGCCTTGCTGCGTTTCCTCCAGGACAAGACCTTTCGCCCGGTGGGCGGCGGCCAATTGAAACAGGCGAATCTGCGCATCATCGCGGCGAGCAATGCCGATCTCGAACAACTTTCCAATACCCGCCATTTCCGCAACGACCTGTTTTATCGCCTCTCGGTATTTCGTCTGTGCATACCCTCTTTACGAGAAAGAGATAACGATGTCCTGGAATTAGCGCGCGCATTTCTGGAAAGGCTGAATCACCAATATAACGCCGACCCACCCCGGCAACTGCATCCGGAATTCATCGCCTTCATTCGCCAATACCCCTGGCCGGGAAATATCCGGGAGTTGGAAAATGTCATCCAGCGCGAATTCTTCATGTGCGCGCCGGAGGATGTCTGGATATGCCTGGCGCGGGAAAACCACGCGACACCGCCCGTTAGCAACCATCACCCGGATGGCACACCGTTCAAGACCGCGAAGGCCAATGCCATCGCCGAATTCGAACTCCACTACGTCAGCCGGTTGCTTGAACAAACCAGCGGCAACATCACGCACGCGGCCCGACTCGCGGGACAGGATCGCAGCGCGTTCAACAAACTGGCGCGCAAGCACAAGCTCAGCCACAGCGCTTTTCAGGCCGCTCAGAACCTGGACTGAGCGCCGCGCCCCGAGCAAGACGGGAAGCCCATTTACAATCGCCGGGTTACCCACGAAGGGAAGCGCGGCGCGACGTTGCCCACCGCTTTGGATCGATCGCTCATGAAAACCAGGCAAAACGCGGCAACTCCGGACGAAAGCCTCATCCTCGCCATCGAATCGGAAGTGCTGGCCTATCTGGAAGCACGCCCGGCCAGCGCCGACACACTGGAAGGCATCCACCGCTGGTGGATACGCTGGCCAGGCCTGGAAGAACCCATGTCGATCACGGAAATCGCCCTGAACCGACTGCAAGCGCGCGGCCTGCTGGAGCAATGCCGCGTCGGCTCCCGGATACTCTGGCGTAAACCGGGCGCGGGCCGCTAGTCAGCGAAGTAATCGGCCACCGGGCCGAAAGGCGTGCCGAAGAAACACCGTAGCGTGCCCCGCGCGCACGATTTATGTCCCGCAGTCCAATCGTGCGCACGGCGCACGCTACGGAATCAATGGGTTGCCATGTGTTTCTTGAGAGCCGCTTGATTGATATTCCACCCGGCTTTCGGCACGATGCGCGGCCGCTTCCCTATACAGGCTCGCCGGCACGCAGATGCATCCCCCCGACCAATAACCAGAAAACGTATTTTGGACGCGGAAAAAATCACCAGATACCGCCACCATGCCCACTCGCTCACCGTAGCCCCAAGCCATGAAAAATACCGAGTCTCTCAAGCAGCACGGCGACCTCATCTGGAACATCGCCAACCTGTTGCGAGGGCCCTATCGGCCGCCGCAATACCGCCGCGTGATGATTCCGCTCACCGTGCTGCGCCGCCTTGATTGCGTACTGGAAAACAGCAAGGACCAGGTCATCGCGTATCACAAGCAAATCAAGGCCGCGCACCATTACAACGCCGAGGCCATCGAAGCCGTCATCAACAAGAAATTCGGCCTGAACTTCCACAACACCAGCGAATTCACTTTCCAGAAGCTGCTGGGCGACCCCGACAAACTGGCCGTCAATTTGCGCCACTACATGGCCGGGTTTTCCTCGCGGGCGCGCAGGATCATCGAAAAATTCAAGTTCGAGGAAGAGATCGAAAAACTGGAGGACGCCAACCGCCTGTTCGAGGTCATCAAGCAGGTCGCCGCCGTGGACCTGCATCCGGATACCATCCCCAACATCGCCATGGGCTACCTGTTCGAGGACCTGGTGCGGCGCTTCAACGAGCAAGCCAACGAAGAGGCCGGCGACCACTTCACCCCGCGCGAAGTCATCAAACTCATGGTGAACCTGCTGTTCACCTACGACGACCTGGTCTACAAGCCGGCCAAAGTCATCAAGATTTACGACCCCACCTGCGGCACCGGCGGCATGTTGTCCGAGTCGGAAAAACTCATCTCCGACCCCGAAACCGGCCTCAACCCCGGCGCCAACCTGGAACTGTTCGGCCAGGAATACAACCCCGAGTCCTACGCCATCTGCGGCTCCGACCTCATGATCAAAGGCGAGGACGTGAAAAACATCGCCTTCGGCGACACCCTCGGCACCGGCAAGGCCAAGGAAGGTTTCGTCGATGGCGACGGCCACCCCGACGAGCATTTCCATTACATGCTCGCCAACCCACCCTTCGGCGTGGAATGGAAGCCGGAGAAGGACCACGTCACCCGGGAGCACAACGAATTCGGCTTTGCCGGCCGCTTCGGCCCCGGCCTGCCGCGCATCAACGATGGCGCCCTGCTGTTCCTGCTGCACATGATTTCCAAGATGCAGCCCGCCCCCGAAGGCGGCGGCGAAGGCTCGCGCATCGCCATCGTGTTCAACGGTTCACCGCTGTTCACCGGCGACGCCGGCGGCGGCGAGAGCAACATCCGCCGCTGGATCATCGAAAACGACCTGCTCGAAGCCGTCATCGGCCTGCCCGACCAGCTTTTCTACAACACCGGCATCAGCACCTACGTCTGGATCGTCAGCAACCGCAAGCCCGCCCACCGCGCCGGCAAAGTCCAGCTCATCAATGCCACCGACTTCGCCCGGAAAATGAAAAAGAGCCTGGGCGACAAGCGCAAGCGCATCGGCGACGGAACCGACGGCACAAACGACACGCCGGATGGCTCACCCGACCATATCGCCGTGCTCACCCGCCTATATGGGGATTTCGAACATGGCGCGCGCAAGACCGTGGCCGAAATCCAGACCAACATCGACCCCAAGCGCGACCAGACCAAGCGCGTCTTCGTCAGCAAGATTTTCGACAACCGCGACTTCGGCTATTTGAAGATCACCGTCGAACGCCCGCTACGGCTCAACTTCGCGGTGACCGACGCGCGCATCGAACGCTTCAAGGAAACCACCGCCTTCACCACGCTGGCCCTCTCGAAAAAGCGCAAGGACAAGCGCGCCATCGCGGCGGAAATCCTGGTCGGCGCGGTCGCCCAAGCCGCGATTCTGGACGTACTGAACGGCTTGAAACCCGCGTTCGCCGAAGGCCGCCTTATCCAGGATCGCGCCGCCTTCGAGAAACAACTTGTTGCCGCCTTCAAGCAAACCGACATCGCCCTCGACGCCAAGCTCAAGGACGCCCTGCTGGCCCCCGGCGGCCTCGGCGAACGCGACCCGAGCGCCGAAATCTGCCGCGACAAAAAGGGCGCTCCCGAGCCGGATGCCGACCTGCGCGACAGCGAAAACGTGCCCCTGCCGCCCGACATTCCCCTGCCGTTGCCGCTCGACTACGAAGGCAAGAAGAACAAGGGCAAGGTCGATGTCGCGCCCCTGGTCGCGCTGGTCAAGGGCCACTGCGAAGCCTATCTGGCCGCCGAAGTCCTGCCCTACCGCCCGGATGCCTGGATCGCCCACGACAAGACCAAGGTCGGCTACGAAATCCCCTTCAACCGCCACTTCTACGAATACGAAGCCCCGCGCCCGCTGGAAGCCATCGAGGCCGACATCCTGGCGCTGGAGAAGGACATCATGGCCATGCTGAAGGAGGTCACCACGTGAAACAGGGCCGTGGAATGACGCCTTATGCGTTTCGTGTTCAACACGAACACGGTGCGACGGTGGGGTGTTCCCCCCTTGGCGAAGGAGGGAATTTTTGCGCGCTGCCGCGCCTGGTTCGACGCTTTGTTCGACGTCTACCCCGCTCAGGCAATATGAGTGACGCCGCCCTTCCCCAATCCGAACTCCTCCTCTGCCGGACCGAGGATGGCGGCACGCGCACCCAGTGTTGGTTCGCGAACGAAACCCTGCGGCTGACCCAGGCGCGGATTGCCGATCTGTTCCAAGCCACGCCACAAAACGTCACGCCGCATCTGAAAGCCCTCTTTGCCGAGGGCGAGCTATCGGCAGCGGCAACTTGTGAGGATTACTTACAAGTCCGCCAGGAAGACGAAGGCTTCCCAGCCGATAGCCGGTGGTTGAGCGAAGCGACACCACCGGAACCAGCGCACCACGAGAATCGCACCCCGGCAGGGGTGCCAGCCAGGGACGCAACCCATGCCATCCACCCACACCAGCCTGCACTATCACCTGATCTTCGCCACCAAGAACCGCGAGCCACGGCTAGCGCCGGAGTGGCGTGGCCAACTTCACGAATACCTGGGGGGAACAGTGCGGGGACTCGATGGACACGCCCAAGGCATCGGAGGGGTGGACGATCATGTACATCTTCTCGTTTCGCTCAAGGCCACCCATTGCCTGGCCGATTTCATGCGGGAATTGAAAAAAGCCGCTTCCTCCTGGATTCGGGCAACCCATCGGCAACCGGATTTCCATTGGCAGGAAGGCTATGCCGCCTTCTCGGTCAGCGCCTCCGCCCTGGATACGGTTCGGGCCTACATCGCCCGACAAGAAGCCCATCACCAGAAGGAACCATTCCGGAACGAATTGCTGGCGTTTCTCCAGAAATCCGGCGTCGAATTCGACGCACGCTATCTCGACTGAAGCCGTCCTTGCTGGCATCCCTCCGGGATGCGTGTGTGGCGATTCCGTTTCCGGTGGTGTCGCTCGTTCCTCGCTCGACCACCGGCTACAGGCTGAGAAGCCTCCGGCTTCCGGGTTCGCGCCAACAACAGCCGCTGCTAAGCGTCGCGACACCACCGGAAACAGAGCACCACAAACCGGGAAGCCTCCGGCTTCTTCGCCGCCACCATGCCGAAGGCATGGCAGATTGCGGCGGGTGGTTGGACGGAGAACGGACAACGCTACCGGAATGCACAGAGCACCAAATCCAGGAAGCCGGAGGCTTCACAGCCTGTAGCCGGTGGTCGAGCGCAGCGACACCACCGGAACCAAGGCATCAAAGCCCTCAAACCCAGGAAGCCGGAGGCTTCACAACCTGTAGCCGGTGGTCAAACGCAGCGACACCTCCGGAACCAAGGCATCAAAGCCCCCAAATCCAGGAAGCCGGAGGCTTCACAGCCTGTAGCCGGTGGTCGAGCGCAGCGACACCACCGGAACAGGAACACCCCAGGAACCGCACCCCGGCAGGGGTGCCAGCAATCCAAGCGCATGCGATCCCGTCAAATCCAGCGTTGTTGGGGGCAATGGAGAAACCGGCGAAAAGGAAGCGGGGGAAATGAGGTATCCGGCTTATCCGCAATACGTTCCGACACGCTGGCTGGAAGTGGGCCAAATCCCGGCCGGATGGGAGGCGCGGCGATTGAAGTTCGCGGCCACCTGTAACGATGAGGCACTACCTGAAACCACGGACCCTGATTACGAGATGTCCTACGTGGACATCTCCAGCGTCGATCTGGTCAATGGCATAACGACCGTCGAAACCCACACTTTCGAGGCCGCTCCCTCGCGCGCACGGCGCATCGTCAGGAATGGTGACACCATCGTTTCCACGGTGCGGACTTACCTCAAGGCAATTGCCTTTATCAGCACGCCACTTGAAAACATGATCGTTTCCACCGGGTTTGCGGTGATCCGACCTTTTGAGTTCATCGACAGCCGGTTTCTTGGGTATGCGTTGCAAAGCACCTCTTTCATTGATGGGGTAGTCGCCCATTCAGCCGGCGTCAGCTACCCGGCCATCAATCCGAGTTCGCTTGTCTGTCTTCCTGTTGCCTACCCGACCGACAAAGCAGAACAGAAGCAAATCGCTGCCTTCTTGGACTGGAAAACAGGGCAGATTGACGCACTGATTGCGAAGGGGTTTGCCATCACCCGCCTCACCGAATACCGCGCCGCTCTCATCACCGCCGCGACCAGCGGCAAAATCGACGTGCGCGCCTTCTCCCCAACCCCTCCCCCACCCGATGGGGAGGGGCGAATACCCACGGAGGCCCCATGAAATTCGAAACCTTCCAGGCCGGTGAATGGCGGCAGCGCTACCAGTACAAAAGCTTTGAGCCGGTGGCGGTGGACCACGCCTGGGTCTGGGAAGACGCCACGATCAACACCCTGCTGGAATCCGCCAACCGGACCCTGGGCGAGTTGAATGCGTTTTCGCTGATCGTGCCGGACATCGACCTGTTCATCGAAATGCATGTGGTCAAGGAAGCGCAGACCTCCAGCCGTATCGAGGGCACGCAAACCGGCATGGAAGAAGCGCTGATGCCGGAGGACCAGATTCAGCCGGAAAAACGCGACGACTGGCGCGAGGTGCGCAACTACGTGGACGCGGTGAATACCGCCATCGCGGAGTTGGCAACTTTGCCGCTGTCCAACCGTTTGCTGAAGCGGACCCACGAAATCCTGCTGCACGGGGTGCGCGGCGAGCACAAGCAGCCGGGGGAGTTCCGCGCCAGCCAGAACTGGATCGGCGGTTCCAGTTTGTTGGATGCGGTGTTTATTCCGCCGCATCCGGACGGGGTGCCGGCGTTGATGGGCGACCTGGAGAAGTTCTGGCACGACGAGACGATCACCGTGCCGCATCTGATCCGGCTGGCGATCAGCCATTACCAGTTCGAGACCATTCACCCGTTTCTCGATGGCAACGGGCGGATCGGGCGTTTGCTGGTGCCGCTGTATCTGGTCAGCCACGGCTTGCTGGCTAAGCCTTCGCTGTATCTGTCGGACTTCTTCGAGCGCAATCGGGCGAGCTACTACGACGCGCTGATGCGGGTGCGGATAAGCAACGACCTGATCCATTGGGTGCGTTTCTTTCTGCGCGGGGTGGCGGAAACAGCCGCGAAGGGGCGCGACATTTTCAAGCAGATTCTGGCGTTGCGGACCGAGGTGGAGCACCAGATGCTGACTTTGGGCAAACGAGCGCCCAACGCCAAGCAGGCTTTGAACCTGTTGTATCGCCGCCCCATGGTCAATGCGGCCGATTTGATGCATGGGCTGAATGTCAGCCAGCCAACCGCAAATGCGCTTCTGAACGATTTCAGCCGCCTTGGCGTGCTGCGCGAAGTGACCGGCGCCGGGCGGAACCGCTTGTACGTATTCGAGACTTATCTTGATCTGTTCATAAAATAACGGAAATGCGTTTACGTTATTTATTACGGATCTTAAAGTAAAGTTCGGTTCAGTTTCTCTTGCCAAGGAAATGACGGATAAACAGGGAGCACCATGAAAAAACATACCGAAGCCCGCCTGGAAGACGCCATCGTCGATCATCTGGTCACGCAGGGCGGCTGGGTGTCGGTGGACTACAACCACGGTGAGGCGGCGGGCCGCTATGACCGGGCGCGGGCGCTGGACCCGGCTTTGGTGCTGGGTTTCATCCAGGCCACTCAGGCGAAGGTGTGGAAGACCCTGAACGACATCCACGGCGCCGAGACCGGCAAGGTGGTCATCGATCATCTGGTGAAGGAGCTGGACACCAAGGGCATGCTCAAGGTGCTGCGCCAGGGCTTCAAGTGTTACGGCAAGAAGCTGCGGGTGGCGGTATTCGCGCCCGGCAACCGGCTGAATCCGGAGAGCTGGGCGGAGTACGACGAGAACGTGCTGTCCGTGACGCGCCAGCTTTACTACGGCGTGGCCCATGGCAAGAGCCTGGACTTGGCCCTGTTTCTCAACGGCCTGCCCATCGCCACGGCGGAGTTGAAGAACGAGCTATCCGGCCAGACGGTGGAGGACGCGAAGAAACAGTACAAGCAGGACCGCGATCCGCGCGAGCCACTGTTCGCATTCAAGCAGCGGACCCTGGTGCATTTCGCGGTGGACCCGGACGAGGTGGCCATGACCACGCGGCTTTCCGGCGACAAGACCCATTTTCTGCCTTTCAACCTGGGCAACCAGGGCCATGCCGGCAATCCGCCCGCGGCCGATGGCGGCTACCGCACCGCTTATCTGTGGCGCGAGGTGTGGCGGCGCGACAGCCTGTTGGACATCCTGGGCCGCTTCATGCATCTGGAGGTGAAGGAGAAACGGGTTCTGACGGATGCGGGTATCCGCAAGATCAGTCGGGAAACGATGATCTTCCCGCGTTACCACCAGCTCGATTCGGTGCGTCGTCTGGTGGCCCACGCCCAGGCGCACGGGCCGGGGCGCAATTATCTGGTGCAGCATTCGGCGGGTTCGGGCAAATCCAATTCCATCGCCTGGCTGGCGCATCGCTTGTCCAGCCTGCACGACGCCCGCGACCGGAAGATTTTCGATTCGGTCGTCGTGGTGACGGATCGCCGGGTGCTGGATCAGCAGTTGCAGAACACCATCTATCAGTTCGAGCACAAACAGGGCGTGGTGCGGAAGATCGACGAGGACACCCGGCAACTGGCGCAGGCGCTGGCCGAGGGCACGCCCATCATCATCACTACCTTGCAGAAATTTCCCTTCATCGCCGAAACCCTGGAGAAGCTGCGGGAAGAAACCCATGCCGACTTGTCCATTTCCACGGCGGGCAAACGTTTCGCGGTGATTGTCGATGAGGCGCATAGCTCGCAGTCGGGCGAGGGCGCGATGGAACTCAAGGGTGTGCTGAACGCGCAGGGGGTGCGGCAAGAAGCCGCCCGTTATGTGGTTGAGCAGGGGCTGGGGGTTGACGAAAACGCGGACGACGACGCCGACACCCTGGCCGGCGTGGTGCGGGAAATGCTGAAGCGCGGCAAGCAGCCGAACCTGAGCTTCTTCGCCTTCACCGCGACGCCGAAATACAAGACCAAGAAGGTATTCGACGAGCCCGGCCCGACCGGCGAGGCACCCTTCCACCTTTACACCATGCGCCAGGCTATCGAGGAGAAGTTCATCCTCGATGTGCTCAAGCATTACATCACCTACCAGGCTTATTTCAGATTGGCGCGGGTGGGCGACGATGATCCCCATGTGGAACGCAAGAAGGCGGCGCGCGCCCTGGCGCGCACGCTGACTTTCCATGCGGTGAACCTGCGCGGCAAGACCGAGGTGATGGTGGAGCACTTCCGCGCCCATGTGCGCCACAAGATCGGCGGCCGCGCCAAGGCGATGGTGGTGGCCGATGGCCGCCTGCACGCGGTGCGCTACAAGCTGGCCTTCGATAAATACATCGCCGAGAAGGGCTACAGCGACGTGAAAACGCTGGTGGCGTTTTCCGGTGTGGTGGAAGACCCGGATGCGCCGGGCAAGACCTGGACGGAAGTGGGCATGAACGGCGGCATCAAGGAAAGCGAGCTGCCGGAGAAATTCGACAGCCACGAATATCAGGTGCTGCTGGTGGCGGAGAAATACCAGACCGGCTTCGACCAGCCGCTGTTGCACACCATGTACGTGGACAAGAAGCTGACCGGCCTTCAGGCGGTGCAGACCCTGTCACGCCTGAATCGAGCCTGCGCGGGCAAGGAGGACACCTTCATCCTGGACTTTCGCAACACGCCCGAGGAGATATTCAAGGCATTCAAACCCTATTACGAGGACACGCCCACCGAGCCGCTGACCGATGCCCAGCACCTTTACCGGCTGCATCACCAGATAGAGGAAACGGGTCTGATTTTCGAGGAGGAAGTGAAGGCTTTCTGCACCGTGTATTTCAAACCCCGGCGCAAGGAGAGCATCCAGGACCACGCCGCCATGAACGGCTTCCTGGATCAGGCGGTGGAGCGCTTCGAGGAACGCGACGAGGAGGCGCGCGAGGAAGCCAAGGCGCTGCTGGTGAACTTCCGCAACCTGTATGCCTTCCTCTCTCAGGTGATTCCCTACCAGGACAGCGACCTGGAACAGCTTTACACCTATCTGCGCTTCCTGCTCACCAAGCTGCCCCGGCGCGAAGGCGGCGGGCCGCAGCACCTGGAGGACGAGGTGGCGTTGCGGTATTACCGGCTACAGAAGATCAGCGAGGGCCGAATCGACCTGCATGGCGGTGACGCCTCTCCGCTCAAAGGGCCCGGCGACGTGGGCACCGGGCAGGAGGATCAGGTGATCCGTCTGTCTGAACTCATTGACCTGCTCAACGAACGCTTCGGTACCGATTTCACCCAGGCCGACCAACTCTTTTTCGACCAGATTCAGGAAGAGGCCATCGAGAGCGACACGCTCAGACAAGCGGCGGCGTCGAACTCGAAGGAGGACTTCCGCTATGTCTTCGAAAAGGCTTTCGAGGGTCTGGTGATCGACCGCATGGATGGCAACGAGGAGATCTTCGGCAAGCTCATGAGCGATGGCGAGTTCCGCAAACTGGCGCTGGAACACCTGCTTCACAAGGTCTACGGGGCGTTGAAGGTCGCGAACCACACGGGTCTGGATCGTCCGGCTTAGGATCATCTGCCGCATGAATGAAGCGACTCATGGATTCACCCTCATTACCGGCGTCAACGGTGACTTTCTCACCGTCGGCGGCCGTTGACCCGCCATGCGTCTCTACTGCGTCCGCCACGGTGAAAGCGAGGCCAATGTCGGCGGCTACATCAATGACGATCCCGGCAGGCCGGTGGCGTTGACCGCCCGGGGCCGGGAGCAGGCGGCCAGCGCCGCGAGCGCGTTGCGCGGCATTCCCTTCACCCATGCCTATGCCTCGCGCTTCCCGCGCGCGCGCCAGACCGCCGCGATCATCCTGGCGGGACGCGCGCTTTCCCTGGCCATCGACGCGCGACTCGATGAGCGCCATTCCGGCCTCGACGGCCAGCCGGTGGCGGCCTTCAACGATCTGGTCGGCCCGGACCCGGCGCGGGTCAAGCCCGAGAGGGGGGAGTCTTTTCTTGAGCAGATGGCGCGGCTGAAGGGGTTTCTCGATGCAATCGCGGCGCGCCATCCCGAAGGCGTGGTGCTGGCGGTATCCCATGAGAACCCGATCCTGGCGGTGGCGGCGCTGGCCGGGCGCGAGGTGGACGCGGCCGCGCGCGGCGGGATCGGCAATTGCGAGTGGCTGCTTGTGGAGTGGCCGGGTTGGGCTTAGCCCTCAGCCACGCCGCAAGTGGCTGATTTTCAGGGCCAATACCATGCCCGCCAGCGCCAGCGTGATGCTGTTGGCGAGGATGATCGGCCAGCTTTCCAGGGCGATGCCGTAGGCCAGCCACAGCGCCACGCCGAGGGTGAACAGGCTGTACATGGACAGCGAAATCCCCGACAGGTCGCGGCTGCTCCAGGATTTCAGCGCCTGCGGCACGAAGGCGGCGGTGGTGAACACGGCGGCGCCGTAGCCCAGGAGATCGGGCGTCATCCGGCTTGCCCCAGGAGGCGCACCTCGCGTTGCGGGAAGGGGATGTGGATGCCGTTCGCGCGGAAGGTTTCCAGCACGGCCTTGTTGATCTCGCTGGAGGCGGTGGGGAAGGCTTCCACCGAAACCCAGGGGCGGATGCTGATGTTGACCGAGGAATCCGCCAGGGTGGCGACCTGCACCAGGGGCGCCGGCTCGCGCAAGACGTTGGGGTTGGCGGCCAGGATGGCGTCGATGGCGGCCAGCGCGCCATTCAGATCGGTGTCGTAGGCGACGCCGACACTCACGTCCAACTGCCGGACCTGGCCGTAGTTGTGCATGATTTCACCGACGATCTTGCGGTTGGGTATGACGATGCGGGAAAGGTCGTAGTGGCTGAGGATGGTGTTGAACAGGCTGATGGATTCCACCTGGCCTTCCTCGCCGGCGATGGAAACGTATTCGTCCACCCGGAACGGCCGCGTGAAGATGATGGTCAGGCCCGCCGCGAGATTCGACAGCACGCCCTGCATGGCCAGCGCGAAGCCGGCGCCGGCGACGCCGAGGCCGGCGACCAGGGGGAGCAATTCCACGCCCAGGTTCTGCAAGGCCATGACCACGAACAGGCCCAGCACCAGCACGCGCACCATGCGCACCAGGAGAATGCGCAGGGTGACATCCAGGTCGAGTTTGACCAGTACCCCTTCGACCCCTTTACCCACCCAGCGCCCGGCGAAGTGGCCGGCGAGGATGATGAGACAGGCCACCAGCAGCTTGGGGCCGAATTTCAGGCCCAGGTCGATGGCGGTGCTCTGCACCTGATCCAGGGCGGCAAGTTGGTTGTTCATGGGGGTTCTCCGGTCGAATGAGCGGCCGGGATTTTATGCGCGGCGCCCCCGCCATGATGTGGTCGTGACGAACAGCACCAATCAAGGTACTGTTCGGGTAGTTTCAGTACCAACGAGGCATCCCCCATGAATATCGTCACCGCCGCCGAGATCAAACGCCGTGGCATGGCCGCCATCGAGGATGGCCTGCGTCAGGGGCCTTTGCATATCGTCAAGCGCAACCGGCCTGCCGCCGTGGTCATCAGCGAAGAGGAATACCAGCGCCTGTCCCAGGGCCGGCCAGCCCTGGCCCAGGGCATGAACGCGGTGCAATGGCTGCTGAAGCAGCCGGGCGGCGGTATTCGCGAGCGAGGTGAAATCGACGCGGAACTCCAGTCCGAGCGGGACGGCTGGGCCGACCGTTGATTGCGTTCTTCGACACCAGCGCCCTGATCTATCTGATCGAAGGCGCCGAACCGTTCGCCGGCCGCGTGCGCGCGGAAATGGCGGCCGCCGTGGCGGCGTTCCCGAACCTCGCGGCGGCGGTCAGCCGCTTGTCCTGGCTGGAATGCCGGATCCGCCCGATGCGTCTCGACGACCATGCCACGCTGGCGGCTTACGACGCTTTCTTCCAGCGGCCCGATTTGATCTGGGTGGAAATGACCCGGGAAGTGGTGGAACTGGCGACGGTGATTCGGGCGCGGCATGGCCTGCGCACGCCGGATGCCTTGCAAGCGGCGTGTTGCCTGCAACTCGGCGACGACCATGTGTTGTTTACCGGCGACGATGCGTTCCGGCGCGTCGTGGGCCTCAATGTAATACGGCTTTAACTCCATGCTGCGATTAACCGAAGTCAAACTCCCCCTCGACCACCCCGATGCCGATCTGCCGGCCGCCATTCTCAGGAAACTAGGTATTTCGGCGGCTCAGTTGCAGGGTTTCACCATCCACCGGCGCGGTTATGACGCGCGCAAACGTTCCGCGATCTTCCTCATCTACAGCCTGGATGTGGAGGTGAAGGACGAGGCGGCCGTGCTCAAGCGGCTGCGTGGCGACAAGCATGTCCAGCCGACGCCGGACATGGCCTACCGCTTCGTCACCCGCGCGCCTGCGGGGCTGAGCTCGCGCCCGGTGATCGTCGGCGGCGGCCCGTGCGGCCTGCTGGCCGGCCTGGTGCTGGCGCAGATGGGGTTCCGGCCGATCATCCTGGAACGCGGCAAGGCGGTGCGCGAGCGCACCAAGGACACCTGGGGCCTGTGGCGCCGTGGCGAGCTGAATCCGGAATCGAATGTGCAATTCGGCGAGGGCGGCGCCGGCACGTTCTCCGACGGCAAGCTCTACAGCCAGATCAAAGACCCGCAACACCACGGCCGCAAGGTGTTGGAGGAGTTCGTCAAGGCCGGGGCGCCGGCGGAAATTCTCTACGTCAGCAAGCCGCACATCGGCACCTTCCGCCTGGTGACGATGGTGGAACACATGCGCGGCGAGATCGAGGCGCTGGGCGGCGAGATTCGCTTCCAGAGCCGGGTGGTGGACCTGGAAATCGCGGAGGGTGACGGCGGACGGCAAATCAGCGCGGTGATCCTGGCCGACGGCGAGCGCATCGCCGCCGACCACGTCATCCTGGCGCTCGGCCACAGCGCCCGCGATACCTTCCGGATGCTGCACGAGCGTGGCGTCTACATCGAACCCAAGGCGTTCTCGATCGGCTTGCGCATCGAACACCCGCAGGCGCTGATCGACCAGTGCCGCTTCGGCCAATTCGCCGGCAACGCCACCCTCGGCGCCGCCGATTACAAGCTGGTCTACCACGCCGGCAATGGCCGCTCCGCCTACAGTTTCTGCATGTGCCCGGGCGGCACCGTGGTCGCCGCCACTTCGGAAGCGGGGCGGGTGGTCACCAACGGCATGAGCCAGTATTCCCGCAACGAACGCAACGCCAACGCCGCCCTCGTCGTCGGCATCGAGCCGCGCGATTTCCCCGGCGACGTGAGCGCCAACCCGCTCGCCGGCATGGATTTCCAGCGCCAGTGGGAAGAAGCCGCCTTCGTCGCCGGGGGCGGCGACTACCGCGCGCCGGCGCAGAAAGTCGGCGATTTCCTCGCCGGCCGCCCCTCCACCGAGGCGGGCGCGGTGATTCCCTCCTATACGCCGGGCGTGCGCTGGACCGACCTGTCCGCCTGTCTGCCGGATTACGTCATCGCCACAATCCGCGAAGCCTTGCCGGCTTTCGACAAACAGATACGCGGCTTCGCGATGGACGACGCGGTGCTCACCGGCGTGGAGACGCGCACCTCCTCGCCCATTCGCCTCACCCGCGACGCCGACTGCCGCAGCCTGAACACGCGCGGCCTCTACCCGGCCGGCGAGGGCGCGGGCTATGCCGGCGGCATCCTTTCCGCCGCCGTGGACGGCATCAAGGTCGCGGAAGCGGTGGCCTTGAGCATGGTGGCGGGAACAAGGCATGAGCCCTAGGGTGCGCCGCGCGCCTTTCTCCCTCGCCGCCCGCGCCAGAAGCTTTGTCCATGCCGGGCGCGGCCTGGCCACCCTGGTAACGAGCCAACATAACGCCTGGATACACCTGGCCGCGACCGGCGCGGTCATCACCGCCGCGTTGGTGTTCGATCTCTCGCGTTGGGAATGGGCCTGGCTGATCCTGGCCATCGCCCTGGTGCTGGCGGCGGAAGCCATGAACAGCGCCATCGAGGCCCTGGCCGACGTGGTCTCCCCGGAGTTCAACGCGGGCGTGGGCCGGGCGAAAGACCTGGCCGCCGCCGCCGTGCTGATCCTCGCCGTCGCCGCCGCCCTGATCGGCGCGTTGGTGTTCCTCCCGCACGTCTTTCCGCCATGAAATCCTCTCGCGGAATTCGCCCGAGGTAGCGCGAGCAGGTTGCGGCTTTTTCGCTACCTGATACCCTGATGGACCAGGTCGCCTTCGTTACCTGATTTTTGTTGCAAACCTGCGTACCCATGCCTTCCGATCTGCTGTCCAGTCTCAACCCCGACCAACTCGCCGCCGTCACCACGCCCGCTTCCGCGCTCGTCCTGGCGGGCGCCGGGTCCGGCAAGACGCGGGTGCTCACCACCCGCATCGCCTGGTTGATTCAGGAGCATCACGTCTCACCCATGGGCCTGATGGCGGTGACCTTCACCAACAAGGCGGCGAAGGAGATGCTCACGCGCCTGACCGCCATGCTGCCCATCAATACGCGCGGCATGTGGGTGGGCACCTTCCACGGCCTGTGCAACCGCCTGCTGCGCACGCATCACCGCGATGCCGGCCTGCCGCAACTGTTCACCATCCTCGATTCCTCCGACCAGCTTTCCGCCGTCAAACGTGTCTTGCGCGCGCTCAATGTCGATACCGAGAAATACGACCCGCGCAAAGTGCAGAGCTTCATCAACCAGAACAAGGAAATGGGCCTGCGCGCCGACAAGGTGGAAGCCTGGGACCCGTTCAGCACCCGGCTGGCTGAGTACTACGCCGCCTACGACGCGCAATGCCAGCGCGAAGGCGCGGTGGATTTCGCCGAATTGCTGCTGCGCGCCTTCGAACTGCTCACACGCAACGCCTTGCTGCGCGAGCATTACCAGGAACGCTTCCGCCACATCCTGGTGGACGAGTTTCAAGACACCAGCCGCCTGCAATACGAGTGGCTGAAGCTGCTGAAAGGGCCGGACTGCGCCCTCTTCGCGGTGGGTGACGACGACCAGTCGATCTACGCCTTCCGGGGCGCCAACGTCGGCAACATGCAGCAACTGATGCGCGATTTCGCCATCGAGCAGCCGATCAAACTGACCCGTAACTACCGCTCGCTGACCACCATCCTCGACGCCGCCAATGCCGTGATCAGCAACAACGAAGGCCGCCTCGGCAAGGATCTGTGGACCGACGCGGGCGAGGGCGAGCGGATTCGTCATTTCCAGGCCTACAACGACGGCGAGGAAGCGCGCTTCATCGTCGAGGAAATCCAGCAGCGCAGGCTGGAAGGCGAGCAGTACATCGACATGGCGGTGCTCTACCGCGCCAACGCCATGTCACGCGGCATCGAACATGCCCTGTTTTCCGCCGGCATTCCCTACCGCGTCTATGGCGGCCAGCGCTTCTTCGAGCGCGCCGAAATCAAGCACGCCCTGGCTTACCTGCGCATGACCGCCAACCCGGAAGACGACAACGCCTTCCTGCGCGTGGTGAACTTCCCCGCGCGCGGCATCGGCAATCGCAGCGTCGAGTTGGTGAGCGACCAGGCGGCCGCCGCCGGCTCCAGCCTGTGGGCCGCGGCCTGTGCCGGTGGCAAGAAGTTCGCCCCCTTCGTCCAAGTTATCGAAGCACTGCGCGCGGAAATAGCCAACCTGCCGCTGTCCGAGCAGGTCGACCATGTCGTCGCCCGCTGCGGCCTGCTGGAGTTCTACAAGAACGAGAAGGACGGCGAGGATCGCGTGGAAAACCTCGGCGAACTAGCCAACGCCGCCGCCGCTTTCGCGCAGGAAAATGAAGACCAGAGCCTGGAAGGTTTCCTCGGCCACGCCGCCCTCGAAGCCGGCGAGCACGAAGCCGCGCAGGGCCAGGACGCGGTGCAGTTGATGACCGTGCACGCCGCCAAGGGCCTGGAGTTCCACACCGTATTCATCACCGGCCTGGAAGAAGGCCTGTTCCCGCATGAGAACGCGTTGACCGAAAGCGACGGTCTGGAAGAAGAACGCCGCCTCATGTACGTTGCAATCACGCGCGCGCGCAAACAGCTTTACCTCACCCACGCGCAATCCAGAATGCTGCATGGCCAAGTGCGCTACGGCCTGCCTTCCCGCTTTCTGGAAGAAATCCCGGAGAAACTGGTGCACTCAGAATCGAATCGCATTGCCCACACGGAACCCGCGCCTCGCGCGCAGGCCACGAATTTCGTCACCCGCAAGATCGTCCCCGCCGCCCCGCCGCCGCCGCGCCGCCTGGCCGATGTTCCCTTCAAGGTCGGCAGCCGGGTCAGCCACGTCCGCTATGGCGAAGGCGTGGTCTCCGGCTATCAGGGCCAGGCCCCGGACATGGAAATCAAGATCAACTTCCCCAAGATCGGCGAGAAGGCGTTTCTGCTGGAATACGCCAAGCTGGAAGCGGTGTAGCGGCATCAAATCGGCATGCGGGGAACCGGATCACTCCCCTGTTTCCGCTGGCGGCGTTGAGCTTCACCTCAAGAAATCCCGGCCGCTGGCCGTAAGTGGTGTGCCGCCGGCCGAGCCGGCCGAAGTAACCGGGCGATACCGCGCGCCGGCTTGTCCATACGCCCCCTGGAGGTGACCACTCATGAATATGCTGTCCCGCTCGCTCTTGCTCCTCGCCGTTCTGCCGCTGGCCGGCTGTCTTCAGGACACGGCCTCCTATTCCTTCGGGGAGAAGGAACACGCCGTCACCCTGGTGCGCAACCAGACCTGGTTCTGGAAGGACACCGTGGAGGTCGCGGTTGCCGTCATCCGCCTGCCGCAGTGCAGCGGCGGCATGACCATCAAGGATGTGCCGCTGGATACCCGCATCGCCTTCTACAAGGCCCCGGACGAATATCCGGAACCTCTGCATCTGCTGAGAACCGGCAAGCGCGTATTCGCGGTCAGCACCCAATCCTGCCGCGTCCAGGAATTCAAGGAAACGCCGCCGGATATGGGCGTAAGGCTGGGCACTTTCCGTGTCGAGGGCAAAGTGTTCCAGTTCATTGCCGCCGACCCCTCCGGCAAAGCCGAAGAAGAGTAATCCCCATGCGTTATGCCGATCTGCGCGACTTCATCGCGCAACTTGAAGCACGCGGCGAACTCAAGCGCATCTCCGCCTTGGTCGACCCGAATCTGGAAATGACCGAAATCGGTGACCGTGTGCTGCGCGCCGGCGGTCCCGCCCTGCTGTTCGAGAATCCCAAGGGCTACGACATCCCGGTGTTGGCCAACCTGTTCGGCACGGTGAAGCGAGTGGCGCTGGGCATGGGCGAGGAAGACCCGGCGCGGTTGCGCGAGATCGGCAAGCTGCTTGCGTATCTGAAAGAGCCGGAACCGCCGCGCGGCCTGAAAGACGCCTGGGACAAATGGCCGGTGTTGAAGCAGGTGCTCAACATGACCCCATCAGTCGTGCGCTCGCCCGCCTGCCAAGATGTGGTGTGGGAAGGCAAGGATGTGGATCTGGCGCGCCTGCCGATCCAGACCTGCTGGCCCGGTGACATCGGGCCGCTGCTGACCTGGGGCCTGGTCATCACCAAAGGGCCGCACAAGCCGCGGCAGAATCTGGGTATCTACCGGCAACAGGTCATCGGCCCCAACAAGCTGATCATGCGCTGGCTGGCGCATCGCGGCGGCGCCCTCGATTTCCATGAGTTCCAGGCCGCCCACCCGGGCAAGCCGTTCCCGGTCTGCGTGGCCATAGGCGCCGATCCGGCCACCATCCTGGGCGCGGTGACGCCGGTGCCGGACTCGCTCTCGGAATACCAGTTCGCCGGCCTGCTGCGCGGCGCCAAAACCGAGGTTTCCAAAGCGCTGGGCAGCGATCTGCAAGTGCCGGCGAGCGCCGAGATCGTCCTGGAAGGCGTCATCCACCCGGGCGAAACCGCCCTGGAAGGCCCCTTCGGCGATCACACCGGCTACTACAACGAGCGGGAAACCTTCCCGGTATTCACGGTCGAGCGCATCACCCTGCGCCGCGACGCGATCTACCACTCCACCTACACCGGCAAGCCGCCGGACGAGCCGGCCATCCTTGGCGTGGCGCTGAACGAAGTATTCGTGCCACTCCTGCAAAAGCAGTTTCCCGAGATCACCGACTTCTACCTGCCGCCGGAAGGCTGTTCCTACCGCATGGCGGTGGTGAGTATGAAGAAGCAATACCCCGGCCACGCCAAACGGGTGATGTTCGGCATCTGGAGCTTCCTGCGCCAGTTCATGTACACCAAGTTCATCATCGTCACCGACGACGACGTGAACGTGCGCGACTGGAACGACGTCATGTGGGCGCTCACCACCCGCGTCGATCCCGCGCGCGACACTTTGCTAGTGGAAAACACCCCGATTGATTACCTGGATTTCGCGAGCCCGGTATCCGGTTTGGGCAGTAAAATGGGCATCGACGCCACCAACAAATGGCCGGGAGAAACCCACCGCGAGTGGGGAACACCTATCAAGATGAGCGATGCCGTGAAACAGAAAATCGATGCACTCTGGCCCGAACTGGGCCTCGACTCCGGGGCAAGGTGACCGGGCGCGATGGATAGCACCCATGTCACCGGCTTTGTCCCGCTCAACAGTCTTTCCGCCGAAGCCCTGACCCAAGTGGAGGGACTGGTCGGCGAGGTTCGCCTGACGATCGGGCAAGCACTGTTCCAGCGCGGCGATGCCGACCCACTACGCTATTACCTGCTCGAAGGCAGGATCTCCCTGGACACCGGTGACGGCTCACCGCCGCTGCTGATCCACGCCGGCAGCGAAGCCGCCCGCCACCCCCTGGCGCGTCTGAAACCACGCCGTTATTCCGCCGTGGCGCAGACCCTCTGCCGCATTGCCGCCTTCGACGAAGCGGCGCTGGACAAACTGATCGCGCAAGACCAGACCACCGCCTATGCCGTTCAGGAATTCGAGGGCAACGACCCCTACTGGATGTTCGATCTGCTGCGCAATCCCGCTTTTTCCCGCGTGCCGCCAGCCAATCTGCATGCCCTGTTCACCCGTTTTCACCCGATTTCGGTCACCGCCGGCCAGGTGGTCATCCGCCAGGACGACCCCGTCGGCGACCATTACTACCTGATCCGCGAAGGCCAGGCCCAGGTGTCGCGGCACAATGAAGTCGGGCAGGAGACGGTGCTGGCGAAACTGGGGCCGGGAGACGGTTTCGGCGAAGAAGCCCTGATCGCGCATGCCGCGCGCAGGGCCACGGTGAGCATGGTGAGCGACGGCCTGATCATGGGCCTGTCCGCCGACGACTTCGATACGCTGCTGAAGGAGCCGCTGGTACGCCAGGTAACCGCCACGGAAGCCATGACGTTGCTGCAAGGCGGTAAAGCCGACCTGATCGACGTGCGCGTGGCCGATGAATTCAAGCAGGGCAATATCAAGGGCAGCGTCAACGTCCCGCTGTGCCTGCTGCGCCTCAAGATCGGCGCGCTGGACAGGCAACGTCTCCATATTCTGATCAGCGACACCGACCGGCGTAGCAGCATAGCCGCCTTCATCCTCTCGCAACGCGGCCTCGACGCGCGCGTCCTGGCGGGAGGGCTCAGCGCGCTGAAGCAATCCAACGACAAGGGCGCTGCCTGAGTAAATGAGTGGGGCGGCTTAAAGCGGCTCCTTGGGCGCTCCGTACTGGGCGATACTTATGCCTAAGCGTAATCCTGTCCTGTATTCCTCATGTCGCAGCTATTCCGGTATCCGCTTTTCCAGTGGGCATTCACGGCCACGGCCTGCCTGCTGAGCGGCCTCCTGGCCTATGCGCTGGTCGGTTCGGCGATGGCGCCCGCGCTGTTCTGGCCGCCCGCCGGCGTGGCTGTGGCGGCGGTGGTGCTGTGGGGCTGGCGCGTCATTCCGGCGGCCGCCCTGGGCACCGCGCTGGCGGCAGCGTTCCAGGAAACACGAGCCATGCCGGCCCTATGGCTGGGGCTGGCCATAGCCGTTCAGGCCACACTGAGCTGGTTTTTGCTGCGTTGGGCGGGTGTCACAAAGAGCTTCAATCAGATTGGCGACCTGTTCCGACTGGTGTTGTCGGGAGGGCTGCTGGGCGGACTGGCGGCCTTGCCCCTGGCTTATCTGGCGCTGCGGGAGGTCAATGGATTCTGGGAGCTCGATCTTGCCTGGCAGGCCTCCGCCCTGTTGCTGAGCCAGTTGGATGGGGTGCTGGTATTCGCCCCGCTCATGCTCTGTTGGCGCAACACGGACAACACCGGCCTATTCACGCCGCGTGTGGAGACCGGGGTGGCGCTGCTTGGCCTGGGGCTGGGCTCGCTGCTACTGGCGAATCCAGAGCTCTTTGGTTTGCCAGCCGCGTCCCTGCGTCCTTACCCGCTCATGCCCTTCCTGCTCTGGCTGGCCTTGCGCGCGGAGGTGCGAGTGGTCGCGCTGGCCCTGGCCTGGATCTATGCCGTATTGGCGGCGAATGCGAATTGGGGACACTGGGCCATGGCGATGTCGTCGGACCCACAATGGGTGCGGCCATTGCACGGTTTCATCACGGTTATCGGCATGTCGTTCCTCGCCCTGGGGATGTTGACGAGCACGAACCGGCGCCTGGAGCGGGCTCATCTGGAGGATGTCCTGGCACAGCGGGATGCCCTGATCCGCGAGGTGCATCATCGCATCAAGAACAATCTGCAAACCGTGGTGGGGTTGCTGCGGCGCGATGCCGCCAAACATCCCGAAGCCGCGCCGATGCTGGAGTCCGCCATCAATCAGGTGCAATCCATTGCCGTGGTGCACGGCCTGCATGGCGGCGTCAATCAGCATGGTGTGATGTTGTGCGAACTGCTGCCGGCCATCTGCCGCGGTATCTCCGACATCGGAGGAGTGCCCGTGCGGGTAAAAGGCATCGCGAAAGGCGGTGGCTCGCCGCGCCTCCAGGAAAGCGAGACCGTGGCCATGGCGCTGATTCTGAATGAACTGGTCAGCAACGCGGTCAAGCACCTGAAGCCCGAATCGGAACAGGCCGGCGTATCGGTGACCTTATCCCAGGAGGTTGCCGTGGGCCGTGTGCGCATCAGCAATCCAGGTCGTCTGCCATCCGGGTTCGATTTTGCCCGGAACAAAGGCCTGGGTACCGGCCTGGGTTTGGTGCTGGCGTTGCTGCCTACCCATGGGGTCAGCCTCGATCTGCGTCAGGAGGGTGGGGATGTGGTGACGGAGATGCGCATCGAGCCCCCGATCCTGGCGCCACGAACTGAACAAAAGGTGGAAGCATGAAAAGCGTGTTGCTCGTCGACGATGATCGGGTGGTTCTTAACCTGTTGGCGGAGGGCCTGCGCGACCGGGGTTACCGGGTTGGCGCCGCGCAGTCCGCCGATGAGGCGCTGAAACTGATCGGTGAAGGGCCATATGATCTGGCTGTGCTGGATGTGCGCATGCCGGGCCGCTCTGGCCTGGAACTGGCTCAGACACTGAAGCGGGGCGGCGACCCCCCATTCGTGTTCCTGTCCGCCTACAGCGATGAGACGGTGGTGCGACAAGCCAGCGAGGCCGGTGCCCTCGGCTATTTGGTCAAGCCGGTGGATACACAGCAGCTGGTGCCATTCATCGAGGCGGCCCTCGCTCGTGGCAAGGACATCGATGCCCTGCGCGGCGGCAACGAACGGCTTGAGCGGGCCCTTCAGGTGGAGCAAAAGACACGCACGGCGGTGGGCATCATCATGGTCCGCAAGGGGCTCGACCGGCAGGCCGCGTTTGAATTGCTGCGTAATCGCGCGCGCGAGCAGCGGCGCAAGATCAACGAAGTCGCGGAGGATCTGATTGCCGCCGTGGAAACCACCAATGGCGTGCTGGACGGCGTGGCTGATAGCAAGCGCTGAAGTATCACGACAAGTTATTAAGGCATATCCCGAAATCTACCAAAGTTTGTCCCGGATAATACCGCCGGTAATTACCCCGTAATACCCTCGTCACCTCGGCCCAGCACGGCCGCCGCGGTCACCAGACGCCCGCCGCCCAGCCCCTCGCGGCCACTACCTGATGGGCCGATTCCCGCCCGAGTCATTTACCCGTTTGTCGGGTCATGCGTTGCCGTGCGCGTGGTGTCGCGCCATGCCTGACGCTATTCGTCTGGCGCTGGCGTGCTTAATCGGGAAGTTGGAATCATGAATCCCCCCTTTTTGATGGAAGCGTCGGCGCGGGAATGGCGCATACGTATCGGTGAAATCTTTGATGTCGACGTGGCGAGGGACTGCCTGCGCCACTGTCGCGAAGACAGGAAAGGCCTGCCGAAACGGCTGGTATTCGATCTCACCCAGACCCGGATGCTGCATACCGTGGGCTTCGGCACCATGCTTTATCTCAAAGGCCGATACCGGGTGACCGACGGCAACGCGGTCATCCTTTATGCCGACCCGGAGGTGGGCCAACTCCTGCGCCTGGCGCATCTCGATCGATCATTTCAACTGCAAGCCCAAGGTCGGGAACCCGCAAATAGAGGAGAAACCCCATGCGCCTGAACAATCCCGTCAGCCACCGTGAATACGCGCTGGAGGCTGGCACCGCCATCATTTCCAAGACTGACGCCAAGGGGCGGATGACCTTCGTCAATCAGGATTTCCTGGACTCCTGCGGCTACGAAGAAGACGAACTGCTGGGGCAACCGCACAACCTGCTGCGCCACCCGGACATGCCGGCCGAGGCCTTCCGCGACCTGTGGGAGACCATCAAGTCCGGGATGAGCTGGAGCGGGCTGGTGAAGAATCGCCGCAAGGATGGCGACCATTACTGGGTGCGGGCCAGCGTCACCCCCCTCGCCGATGGGGGCTACATGTCGGTGCGGCAGACGCCGGCGCGGGATGAAGTCGCCGCCGCGGAGACTCTCTACAAGGACATGCGGGAAGGCCGCGGCCCCGCCCGCCTTTATCGCGGCCAGGTTTACATGAGCGGAATCCGGCTCCGGGTCGCGCGGCTGCTCGGGAACATCCGGATCAGTCGCAAGCTGTGGCTGATGAACGCCCTGGCTTTGCTGTTCATCCTGGTACTGGGTGGCAATACGCTGTACCAGATGCGGCAGGACATGGCGGGTTTGAAATCGGTCTACGAGGATCGCACCGTGCCGCTACGCGACCTGGCGCAGATCCAGAAACTCCTCAACGAAAACGTGGCCGAGGTGTTGCGCGGCTACCAATCCGCCCCGGGCGCGTTCGCCGGGTTGCCGGCGGGTGACGCGACGGTTCACCTGGAACGCATCGAGCACAACCGGCTGGAAATAGACCGGCTCTGGAAGGCCTATATGGTCACCACGTTGACCCCCGAGGAAGAGGCGCTGGCCACTGTCTTCAGCGAGAAGCGCGCGGAGTATGTGCGCGGCTATCTGCGCCCGGCGGTGGAGGAGATGCGCGACGGGCGCTTCGATAGCGCGCCTTTCACCGCCTTTTTGCGTGAGGACCAGGGCGTGGGGGGCGAGGTCAGGCACGCCCTCGACCAGCTCATGGCGCTGCAGGCCAATGAAGCCAAGGCGGAATACCTGCGCGCCGGGGAACGCTTCCAGATGGTTCGCGATGCCAGCTCCGGCCTGATGCTCCTGGCGACCCTGTTGTTGATCGTCGCCGCCTGGACGCTGAGCAACACCATCGTGCGCCCGGTGCGCGCGGCTTGCGACGCCGCCCGCGCCATCGCCCAGGGCGACCTCAAGACCCGGCTACCCGGTGGGCGCGGCGACGAAGTCGGGGAACTGCTGACCCAGCTCACGCGCATGCGCGACAACCTGTTCGAGATGGTCTACTCCATCCGCGGCAAGGCCGAGATCCTGAGCGAGGCCTCGACTGAACTCAGTGGCGCGGCCGGCACCGCCGCGCGTTCCGCCGAGGAGCAGTCGGAGTCCGCCTCCAGCATGGCGGCGGCGGTGGAGCAGATGTCGGTGTCGATAGACCAGGTGGGGGAACATGCCCACGCGGCGCATGCCCTCTCGAAGGCGTCCGGCGAAGCTTCCGAACAGGGCGGCGCGGTGATCCATCGCGCCGCCGCCGAGATGCGCGGCATCGCCGAAACCGTGGGCAATTCGGCCAACGCCATTCGCGATCTGGAAAGCCATTCCAACGAGATATCCGCCATCGTCGGGGTCATCAAGGAGATCGCCGATCAGACCAATCTGTTGGCGCTCAACGCCGCCATCGAGGCGGCGCGGGCGGGCGAGCAGGGGCGTGGTTTCGCGGTGGTGGCCGACGAGGTGCGCAAGCTGGCGGAACGCACCGGGAACTCCACCGTGCAGATCACCCAGATGATCGAACGCATCCAGAGCGGCGCCCAGAAGGCGGTGGCGGAGATGGAAGCGAGCATGGCGCGGGTCGGCGAGGGCGTGAACACCACCCATGAGGCGGGCAATTCCGTCATCGGCATCCAGGAGAACGCCAACCGGGTGGTGCAATCCGTCGACGACATCGCCCTGGCCCTCAAGGAGCAGGGCGTCGCCTCCCAGGACATCGCCAAGAATGTGGAGCGTATCGCGCAGATGTGCGAACAGAATAGCGCCGTGGCGCGGAAAACCTCCTCGTCCGCGCAACGGCTCTCGGAAACGGCGCGGCAACTACGCATGGACGCGGCACGATTCCAGGTGTGAGGGGAACGGACATGGACACGACATTCCCCGCCGTCACCGCGCTGGTGAGCTGTGAAGACGGCGATGGCGGCAGCAAGGAGACGCTGCATTGCCAGCGCCTGTTCGCCACCATGTTCGAAAGCAGCCCGGCCGCGATCATGATCACCGATCAGGACAACCGCATCATCGCGGTGAATCCCGGGTTCAGCCAGCTCACCGGGTATAGCTCGGAAGAAGCTGTGGGCCAGACGCCCAGCCTGCTCAAGTCCGGGCGTCACGACAGGGCTTTCTACCAGGCCATGTGGCGTGACCTGCGCGAGCGGGGCGTGTGGACGGGAGAAGTCTGGGACCGGCGCAAGGATGGCTCGCTCTATCCCAAGTGGCTGCACATCAAGGTAGTGCCCGGGATGGAGGTGGAGGGCCGCGACGTGGCGGACTACTACGTGGCCAGCTTCATGGATGTCTCCGCGCGCAAGGAGGCGGAGGAACGGATACGCAAACTGGCCTATCACGACGTGTTGACCGGCCTGCCCAACCGTTTGCTGCTGCGCGACCGGCTCCAGCATGCCATGGCCAACGCCCAGCGCCGACGGCATCACCTGGCGGTGTTGTTCATCGATCTGGACAGTTTCAAGAACGTCAACGACTCCCTCGGCCACGCCGCCGGCGATCTCCTGCTGATGAGTGTGGCCAGTCGTCTGCGCGCCAGCGTCCGGGACGTGGACACGGTGGCGCGCCTGGGCGGCGACGAGTTCGTGGTGGTGCTGGAAAACCTGGAAGACGAAGCCAATGCCGTCGCCGTCGCGGCCAAGATCCACAGCACGCTCGGCCGGCCCATGACGGTGGGCACCCAGAATCTCCATGCCGCCGCCAGCATCGGCATCGCCATCTACCCGGAAGATGGTGAGAGCGCCGATACGCTTATGCAGAACGCCGATACCGCCATGTATCAGGCCAAGGCGCGGGGGCGCGGCAATTCGCAATTCTTCGCCCCGATCATGAACGAGCAGGCGCGGGAAAAGCTGGAGCTGGAAAACACCTTGCTGGGGAGCCTGGAGCGTGACGAGTTTCAGCTCTATTACCAGCCCATTCTCGACCTGGCCAGCGGCACCCTGTCCAGTGTCGAGGCGCTGATCCGCTGGCACTCTCCGGAACGCGGCCTGATCCCGCCGGACAAGTTCATCCCCATCGCGGAGGAAACCGGCGTCATCGTGCAGATCGGTGATTGGGTGATCCAGCAGGCGTGCCGCGATCTCGCCGCCTGGCGGGCGCGGGGCCTGAAGACGCCGCGGGTGTCCGTAAACATTTCGCCGCGCCAGTTCCGCCAGCCCGGCCTGACCTCGCGTATCCACGGCCTCCTTCTGGAATCCGGGATCGCGGCGGGTCAGCTGGAGCTGGAGGTGACCGAGAGCGCCTTGATGGAACGTCCGGACCTGGCCGCGAACCTGCTGCATGACCTGAAGGCGCTGGGCATGGGCATCGTCATCGACGATTTCGGCACCGGCTATTCCTCGCTGGCCTACCTGAAGAAATTCCCCATCGACAAACTGAAGATCGACCGCTCCTTCGTAAGCGACCTGCTCAGCGACAAGAGCGACCGGGAAATCACCCTGGCGGTGATCGCCTTGTCGCACAACCTGGGCTTGCAAGTGACGGCGGAAGGCGTGGAGCTCCAGGCGCAACTCGATTTCCTGCGCCAGCATGAGTGCGATTCCGCTCAGGGCTATTTCTTCAGCAAGCCGATGCCGCCGGTGGCGTTTATGGACTTCCTGGCGTCGGGGCGGTTCACCGCGCCCAGCCCGCACCTGGCAACCACGTGTTAGCGGAATGCGGCGCTGTGATGTCGGCGAAATCTTCTCCATCCACAATCCATGGACAAGAAGCGCCGGTGGGCAGGCCAATTGCCATTTGCATGACATATTCCATTAAATTCGGGATGGTGCCCCCGAGGCCACAATCGACCGGGGGCGGTACAGGGAAAATCGAACATGCAAACCACACAACTATCGCAACTTGTCCCCTTCAACGGGCTTTCCGACGAAGCCCTGCAACTCGCCGTCCAGCAAGGCCGTGTGCTGCATCTGGACCCGGGCCAGACGCTGTTCGCGCGTAAAGAAATGGATCACGACACCTATTACTTGCTGGAGGGGGAAGTCTCGCTGGACTCCGAGGATGCCGATGCCCCGTCCCTGGTCATCCATGCCGGCGGTGATGCCGCGCGCCACCCGCTCGCCCGTCTCAAGCCACGTCTCTATACCTGCGTGGCGCGCACGCCCTGCGCGGTGGTGGCATTCGCCGATGACGCTCTGGATCGCCTTGTGGCGCGCGATCAGGCCACCTCCTATGAAGTGACCGAATTCGAGGGCGACGATCCGAGTTGGCTGTTCGACCTGCTGCGCAACCAGTCCTTCTCTCGCGTGCCGCCAGCCAACCTGCACTCTCTGTTCGGCCGCTTCGAGGCTCTGCCGGTGGTGGCGGGACAGGAAATACTCCGCCAGGGCGAGGTGGGCGACTACTACTACCTGATCCGTGAAGGCAGCGCCCAGGTGACGCGATCCACCAAAGGGGGCAAGCCGGTGGTGCTGGCGCGCCTGGAACCCGGACAGGGCTTCGGCGAGGATGCGTTGATCTCCGGAGAACCGCGCAACGCCACCGTCAGCATGCTCAGCAACGGCCTGCTCATGCGCCTGGCCGCCAGCGATTTCCGCATCCTGTTGCAGGCACCACTGGTCCACCAGGTGGCGGCCGACGAGGCTGGGGCGATGGTGCGCTGGCGCGGCGCCGTGCTGCTCGACGTGCGCATGGAAGACGAATACAAGCATGGCGCACTCAAGGGCAGCCTCAATTTGCCGCTCTACCTGCTGCGCCTGCGCGCCAAGGCGCTGGACCCGGCGCGCCCCTACATCCTCTATTGCCAGACCGGCCGCCGCAGCAGCACCGCCGCCTTTCTCATGGCACAGCGCGGATTCGACGCCCATGTGCTCACCGGCGGACTCGACGCAATGAATATTTTCAACCCGGCCAGTATTAGTTGATTATAATACTCGGGTATTTAACACCCGGAGATTGACCTATGTCCGCAGCACTTCACGACGCCGCCCGCGCCGGCGACAGCGCGCAAGTCCGCAACCTTCTGGCGGCTGGCGCCAACCCCAAGGAACTCGACGAGGCGGGTGATACCGCACTGCATCTCGCCGCCCTGCAAGGGCACCTCGATGTCGTCAATACGCTGCTCGAAGCGGGCGCCGACGCCAATGCCAAGGATGCCAATGGCTGGACGCCGATTTTCAAAGCCGCGTACAACCACGAGCTCGATTGCGGCTTCGCCCCGGTGGTGCAGGCGCTGATCGACGCCGGCGCCGACGTCAACGCCCGCATCTTCTTCGGCCTCACCCCCCTGATGCTGGCCGCCGGTGGCGGTGAAGCCGCGGTTTGCGCCGCCTTGCTCGGCGCTGGCGCCGACGTGAAAGCCCCCAATGAAGGCGGCATCACGGCGCTGATGATGGCCAAGGAGCGCTTCTACGTGGACGTCATCAACCTGCTGTACGAAGCGGAAGGCTTGGTCATGGATACCGAAGGGGGCTCCTGTTCCAGCGGCGCGCGTAAAGGCCCACCGCAAGATGGCGCGAAAGTGGTCAGCTTCATGCCGCGCCCGCATTGAAATGTAGCGCCGGCTTCGTTCTTCTAATCAGGCCCACGAAGCCGGCGAGACGCCGGCGCTACAAGTGAATACCAGACCTACCCAATCGCCAGCGTTCCCGGCGGTAGTTTGGTGGCGAGCGTTTCCGCCAATTGAGCCATCGTATAGGCAAGCGGTGAACGGCGGCGCCAGACCAGGCCGATGCCGCGCGAGGCGCCGGGGGCCGCGATCGGTTTCAGCACCACCTGCTGACCGCTCGGGCTGACACTGGCCAGTGTGGGGATGAGGGTCACACCCAAGCCCATCGCCACCATCTGACGCAGGGTTTCCAGGCTGGTGGCGCGTATTTCCTCACTTTTCAGCCCTTGCAGATGACAGGCCGCCAGGGCCTGGTCGCGCAGGCAATGGCCCTCCTCCAGCAACAGCAGGCCGGCCCGGGCGAGTTCATCGATATGGATTTCAGCGGCGGCGGCCAGCGGATGGTCGGCGGGCACGGCGGCGAGGAATGGCTCCACGAACAACGGCACCACTTCCAGGCTCGGGTCGCTGATCGGCAGCGCCAGCAAGCCGGCGTCGAGCTTGCCTTCAGCCAGGTGAGTGAGCATGTGTGGGGTCATTTCCTCACGCAGCAGCAATCTCAGTTTCGGATATGCCGCGCGCACTTCGGTCAGCACATGCGGCAGGTAATACGGCCCTAGCGTGGGAATGATGCCGAGGTGAACGGTGCGGTCCATCGGGTCCTTGGCATAACTGGCGAGTTCCCGAATGCGCGCGGCTTCTTCGACGATACGCCGCGCCGATTCGACGATTTCACGACCGATCGGGGTCGGTGTCACCCGCTTCAGCGAGCGGTCGAACACGATGACACCGAGAAAATCCTCCAGCTTCTTCAAGCCCGTGGAGAGGGTCGACTGGCTGACGCAACAGGCCTCGGCGGCTTGCCCGAAATGGCCGCAATCGGCCAAGGCGACCAGGTAACGCAGTTCTTGCAGAGTCATGGCAAGCTTGGCCCATTCCCGCCGCGTGGCGGATGGCGCGACTCAGAAAGCCGCGCGATAACCAACACCGCGCGTGGTGACGATCCAGTTGCCGAGCTGCACACCAAGCGCGGCGCCAAGGGCGTCGGCGACGAGATCCTTGCCGCTGAAGTGGTTGTTCTTCCGCGTACTATCGGCGACTTCCTTGAGCACCCCGGGAATCATGGCGACGCCGAAGGCGACCCATTTGTCCTCGAAGTGCATGGCCGAGGCCGTGCCGAATGCCGCGCTTACCGCGACATGCTTGATCTTGTCGGAACCGTTCCACTCATCGGCCGCCAGGGCGGTGGTGGCGAAGGAAACGGCGGCGACGGCCGCCAGCAAGGAAGAAGGCAGGGCTTTCATGCGGGTCTCGATGGGAATGGGATGACGCGCATTATCGCGGAAGTCGAATGGGCTTAGCGCCCAGACCGCGTCTTACTTTTTCTGCGTCGCCAGTTTTTCGTACAACTGGCCGAGGTTGAGTTGCGCCTTGGCGTAGCCCTGTTCGGCGGATTTCTGGAACCAGGCGAGGGCTTCGGCTTCGTTCTTGTCGACACCCATACCGTCGCGGTAGAGCACGCCCAGGTTGTGCTGGGCGACCTTGTCGCCGGCTTCGGCGGCTTTGCGATACCAGCGCGCGGCCTCGCCCATGTTCTTGCCTTGTTCCTGGATCACGCCCAGGTTGTTCTGCGCGGTGATGTCGCCGGCTTCGGCGGCGCGGGTCAGCCAGCGCACGGCATCCTCGGTCTTGCCGTTCTTCTGTAGCAGCCAGCCCAGGCGGCTCTGCGCCGGCACCACGCCCTGCTCGGCGGCCTTGGCATAGAGCGCCAGGGCTTCCGTTTCATTACGCGCCTGTCCCTGCCCCTGTTCCGCCATCAGCGCCAGGTTGTACCAGGCGAGCGGTTCGTTTTTCGCGCTGGCCTTGAGCAGCCAGTCGCGCGCCTTGGCGTAGTCGGCGGCCACACCCTGGCCTTCGCGGTAGAGACGGCCGAGATTGTTCTGGGCGGCGGCGTCACCGGCGGCGGCGGCGCGTTCATACCAGGGCAAGGCGGTGGCGAGGTCCGCCTGACCCAGCGCCCCGGTCTCCAGCAGCCAGCCCAGGTGGGTGGCGGAAGGCGCGTCACCCGCTTCGGCGGCCATGCGGAACCAGCGTCCGGCTTCCGCCATGTTTTTCGGTAGGCCCTGGCCTTTCTCGAACATCCAGCCGAGGCGGTTCTGCGACTGCACATGGCCCTGGCTGCCTGCCAGCGCCAGCCAGTTGGCGGCGGCGAGCAAGTCCTGCTTCACGCCGCCCAGGCCTTCCTTGTAGATCAGGCCGAGGTTGCCCTGGGCTTCGGAATTGCCGGCTTCGGCTGCCTTGGTAAACCACTTCACCGCTTCCGGATAGTCCGTTTTGGTGCCCAGACCATAGGCATGCTTGATGCCGAGATTATTCTGCGCGGGCACATCGCCCAGTTCGGCGGCGCGGCGGGTCCAGGCAAAGGCCGCCTCCAGGTTGACCGGCAAGCCGATACCTTTTTCGTACATGGTGGCCAGTTGTGACTGGGCGGCGGCGAGGTTGAGTTCGGCGGCGCCGGTCATCAGCCGGGCGGCCTGATCGGCATCCTTGGTCACACCATCGCCGCGCAGGAGCAGCAGGCCCAGGTTGTAGAGGCCGATCGGTTCGTTCTGTTTGGCGGCGAGTTCATACCACTTGGCGGCCTGGCCGAGATCCTTGGCCACGCCCATGCCCTGCTCGAACAGCCAGCCCATCTTGGTCTGCGCCTCGGCATCGCCCGCGCTGGCCGCCATCTGGTAGTAGCGCAGCGCCATTTGCATGGCCTGCATGGGGTCGGGAACGGCCGGAGCGGCGGCCAGCAAGGGCGCGGCGTGCAAAGCAAGCAGGAGGGGCAGGGTGCGAAGTTTCATGGCGAGTCCTCTCAGTTAAAGGTTATTTCTCGGCGTTCAGGCGGTAATCCACCGGGACGTCGATCCAGGCCGTGACCGGCTGGCCGTTCTTGCGGGCGGGTTTGAAACGATATTTGGCGAGTTGTTCCCGAGCATCCACGTCAAGAATACCGGAGCCGCTGCTCTGTTTGATCCACATCTGCCCCGGCGTGCCATCTTCCAGAACCTGCACCCGCACGGTCGCGCGGCCTTGGTGGCCATAAGCCCAGGCGCGCAGGGGAAAGGAAAAACTGGGGTTGTCACTGGCATACGCCGGCTTCTCGGTAATGTCCTGCGTGGTGTCGCGTGGACGGTTATCGGGCTGCACATGGCCGGGTAGCGGGCAATAAGTGGAGGGCGCCAGCACATCGAGCGGCCGCACCTGGCTATCCGCGCGGATCTGTTGCACGGCGGCCACCCTCACACCTTGCAGTGTTCCGGTCCCGGCGGGGTTGTTGCCACCGCCACCGACGCTGGCCTGGTGGCTTGCGCTGGAAAGGCCGGGCGTCGTGTCGGCGCGACCTTGCAGCGGCGTGCCCTGGCCGCCGCCGGCCTGGTCCAGGCTCGCGGCGGTCGCGCGCGCGGCGCCACCACCGCCTTCACCGGCCTGGGCGCGGAAGTTGGAGCGGGCGCCGCCCGGCCGCATCTCGAGGATGGCGGGCACCGCCTGCATGGCCAAGGCCAGGCGCGGCGCGCTGCCGGGTTCGCCAGGGGCGAGCGCGGCGGGCGCGGCATGGCCGCTGGCCAATCCGAAGCTGGCCGTGGCCTGTCCCGGCAAGGCGCCGCCCAGGGAAGGCGCGGCGGCCAGTCGGCCGGCGCCGCTGGCGGCTCCCGCGCCGGACAGGCCATGCGGGCTGCCGTCCGCGGCGCCCGAATCCACGCCACCGGCACCGGCATTCGCGCCAGCCTGGCTGCCGGCGCCGGCAGCCCGCGCCAGCTTGCCACCACCGTTCACCAAATCCGCCGGTGTCGCCGCGGCGGCAGCCGATTTGCCGACGGCCTCACCGCCGCCGGGTGTGTTCTTGCGCGCCGCCGGTGCCCGCCCGGCGCTATCGCCGCCACCGATGCTGGCCAGGGCGGTTTTGCCCACGCTCGCGGGTGCGACGGCGCCGGCCAGCGCGCCGCTGACCGGCTTGTCACTTTCTTTGGCGCCGCCTTGGCCGCTGCTGGGCTTGCTGGACGGAATAACGCTACCGGCGGCGACACTGGCCAGACTGCCGGCGCCTGAACCGCCGCTCGCCGCCGCACCACGCTCGCTGGCGGCGCTGGTTTCGCTGCCCGCGCCGGCGCGGGTCGGCCCAGCGGCGGCGACCACGGCGGGTTGTCCGCTGCTGGAGGCGGTCGCCAGATTGGCCGGGCTGCCCTGGCCGGCGGTGGCCGCGCTGTGTCCGGCCATGCCACTAAGCTGGCCGCTGGCCAGACTGCCGTTACCGGCGGGAAGCGCGGCCAGGCTGGAGAGGACGCCGGCCATGGTCAGACGCACGCCGCCGGGTTCGCCGCTGGATTCGACGGCCACCAGGGCACCGGGGTTGTGTGAACTGAAATCGCTGGCCTGCACGCTGTGGCCACCACCGCTGGCGGCGCGATTGAGGCTGCTACCGGCGGCGGCGCTAGCGGACAGCGCGGCCGCCGCGAAGTTGCCGGAGGCGGCGGCACTGCCGGCCAGCGCATCGCTGCCCTGAGCGCCGGCGCCGCTGTTGGCGGAGAGCGCCTGGGTCTTGCCGAGTCCGTGCGCGGCGGCCAGGGCGATGCCCGGGTCACCTCCGCTGGCCGCGCCATTGCCAGCACCGGATTTTCCGCCAGGCTCGCTCAGTGAACTGGCCGCGCTGCTATTGGCGGCGGCCGCCGTCTCGGCGGAACTGGAGCGGGTACTCACGCTGGCCAGTTTGGCGGGCGCGACGCGGCCGACGGCGCTGGCCACATTGATGCCGATGGCGTGCGCATCCGGCAGTGTGACCACCGGAGTGTCCTTGGCTGGCCGCGTTTCGCTTTTCCATTCCGCTTCCATCGTATGCGGCTCGCGCACCAACGGCTTGAGGGGTTTCTTCTTCGCCAGACGTTTTTTTGCTTTCGCCTTGCTCGCCTTGGGTTTCGCCTCGACATGGCGAGTCCTGGGCTGTTTCGCGGCGGGGGGTGGTTCCAGTGTGACCTCGAAGGTCAGCGGCGGCGGCAGGGGTGGCGGCGCCTGGCTGAGGCCGAGAAATACCCCCAGGTGCAGCGCGGCACTGCCGACCAGGGCGACCCAATGACGCGGCTCCAGGCGAGCCAGCACGCCACCGAGGCGTGCCGCGACCGCGCGCGCGAATGCGGCTGGAATCACTTGTTCCCCTGCGGAGCGGCGGCGGTGACGAAGGTGAGCTTGGCGACGCCGGCGCGGCTGGCGGCGGCCATGACTTCGGTGATGCGGCCGTAGGGCACGCCGGTATCGGCGCGCAATTGCAGGACGAGATCGCTGTTCTTGTCCATTTCACCCTTCAGGCGGGCTTCCAGGAGCGTCAGGTCGATCCCCTCGCGGCCGAGAAACACCATGCCGTCCGCCTGTACGCTGACCACCAGCGCGGGCGCGGGCTTCAGCGCCGCCACCGGCGAGGTTTCCGGCAGGCGTACCTTTACCGATTGCAGGATGAACGGCGCGGTGACCATGAAGATCACCAGCAGTACCAGCATCACGTCCACCAGCGGCGTGACGTTGATCTCGCTCATGGGCTGGAAGTCCGAGTCGTGGCGAATTGCCATCTCAGGACTCCTTCTTGCCTTCGGGTTGGCTGGCCAGGCTAAGGAAGTCGTTGGCGAAGCCTTCCATCTCGGAAACCATCAGGCGGGTGACGCGTACCCCATAGTTGTAGGCAAGCACAGCGGGAATCGCGGCGGCGATGCCCATGGCGGTGGCGAGCAGCGCCTCGCCCACCGGGCCGGCCACGACTTCCAGGCCGGAACCGCCGGACACGGCGATGTTGCTCATCGCATTCATGATGCCCCAGACGGTGCCGAACAGGCCGACGAAAGGCGACGTGCTGCCGATGCTGGCGAGCAGCATGAGGCCGGCTTCCAGCTTGTGTTGTTCCTTCTTAACCTGCTGCGAGAGGCCGCGTTCCAGCACCGCTTGACGGTCGCCGGCGTGCGCCAGGGTCTGGCGATCGCCCAGCGAAGCGAGGGTGTCGAAGCCCGCCTTGGCCAGCCGCGCCAGCGGACTATCGGCCTGCTTGGCGGCAACCTGCGCCGCTTCCAGATCGGGGGCCTGCCAGAAACGCTTGGCGAAGGCGGCGTTGGACTTGCGCAACTGCCATTGCAACCAGCCTTTGGCGAAGATCATCGTCCAGGTAATCAGGGAAAACAGGATAAGGACGGAGAGCGCCAGGTTGACGGCGGTGGAATCGGAGAAATGGAACATGGGAGGCACGCGCGGGCTATGAAAGGCGAGCGGATTATAAGGGAGTGCTTATACATAGCGGCGATGGCAAGCCGGAAAGCGGAAAGTCATAAAGGCTGGGTGTGGCTAGATAGCCCTGGCACTGTCGCGGTGGCGGCGGAACCGGGAGACAGAATTCCCCATTCAGCGGGGCGCCCTCACCAGCCACCCCGGCTACACTCACACGGCGCGTGAGTAAGCGGTTGCAACTGGCGGCGCACCATTATTTCGAGGGGTTCGAGCGGAAACCGAACCCGGTCTGACTGAGTATCCGACAAGAAGGCGATGCATGCGGATGATGCAACGAATCATTTCCCTGGTTAGCGAGAAAAGAATCCCCTGGTGGTTGAGCCAACGATTGGCGAAATACCATATCGAGGTGCTGCGGCGCATTCATGACCGACTCATAGAGGCCACCCCCTGCCTGGTGACCAACCAGGACGACCTTGATTTTGAAATTCACGCGCTGCTTGGTACGCGTCATGTCGGCATGTGTCTTTGGGCGGTAAAAAGCTTTCTGCACTGCGCGGGAAAGCGTTATGCCGTTGTATTACATGACGACGGAAGTTTGACCGATGGTGATATAGCCAAATTACAGCGGCACCTGGTTGGTGTTCGTATTTTTCGGAAACCCGAAGCGGATTCATTGATCGCCCCCAGGGTTGCGAATTATTCACATGTATTCAAGTATCGATTTGGCCAGCTTGGTGAAACAGACTGGGGCCGAAGGATGAGTATTTTTTCTCTCAAACTGATTGATTTCAACTTGTTGGAAAATGCCAGCAAGGTTCTGGTTCTGGATACAGACGTGCTGTTTTTCAAGCGGCCTGATGAAATCATTGCCTGGATCGATGACAAAAACACCAGAGAGACTCTCTATTGCCATGAGTACTACCGGCCCGTGCTGAATGCCAACCAGAGCGTGGTCGGCTTCGCGCGCAAGGAGGAGGCGCCGCTCGGGTTTAATTCAGGCCTGATATGTCTTGATCAAGGCGCATTTGATCTGCCCGTATTTGAGGACTGGCTTGAAAAAAACAAAGAGCGGGTCGACCGGGTTTACACCTTCGAGCAGCATGCCTACAACCATCTGGTTGATTGTACGAGCCAACATCGCGCCTTACCCGAGACCTATTCGTTCAATTACAACGATGCCGACTGTATCGCCACGCATTTCGGCATCAAATTGTTTTTCTTCAAAAACCTGGGGAGAGTGCGGCGCGCCCTGAAGCAAGTTTGATTCACCCTAGAAACAGCAGTTGACCGCTCCTCAGCCCTTGTAATGGCCGCGTAGATGCGGGTGTCAGCGTCTCCGATTGCGCTCAGCCACAGGTACGCCGCTACGCGCCCGGAAAGCAACCATCAGCGGGCGGCCATTCAGATCACGACAAAGGAAAGCACCAGCATCGCCGCAAGCAGGCCGGCGATCACGCCCAGCCAGCGGTTGCGCCCCTGTTGCTGACGCAGCATCAGCGCCATGCCGGCTTCCAGCTTTTCCAGGCGATCCGCGCGCAGGGCCTGATGCGCCAGGCGCGGCAGTTGCGGAATCAGCGCGCCCCAGTAGGGCGCTTCTTCCTGGAAGGTGCGCAGCCAGCCGCGCCAGCCGATCTGCTCGTTCATCCAGCGCTCCAGGAAAGGCTTGGCGGTGGACCAGAGGTCGAGGTCGGGGTCGAGATCGCGCCCCAGGCCTTCGATGTTGAGCAGGGTCTTTTGTAGCATCACCAGTTGCGGCTGGATTTCCATGCCGAAGCGGCGCGAAGTCTGGAACAGGCGCAACAGCACCTTGCCGAAGGCGATTTCCTTGAGTGGCCGGTCGAACACCGGCTCGCATACCGCGCGGATGGCGGCCTCGAATTCGTCCACCCGAGTATCCGCCGGCACCCAGCCGGCATCCAGATGCGCCTGCGCCACCTTTTTGTAATCGCGCCGGAAGAAGGCCAGGAAGTTCTGTGCCAGGTAGTTCTTGTCGCCATCGGTGAGCGTGCCCATGATCCCGAAGTCGAGGGCGATGTACTTGCCATCGGGGGTGACCTGAATGTTGCCGGGGTGCATGTCGGCGTGGAAAAAACCGTCGCGAAACACCTGGGTGAAGAACAGCTCCACCCCGGCACGGGCCAGACGGGGGAAATCGATCCCCTGTCGGCGCAGCTCGTCGGTGCGCGAGATAGGCGTGCCGTCCATCCAGCTCATCACCATCACTTCCGGGGCGCAGTAATCCCAGTACACCTCGGGCACCACCAGCAGCGAGGAAGTGGCGAAGTTGCGATGCAGTTGCGAGCAGTTGGCGGCCTCGCGCATCTGGTCCAGCTCGTCGCCCAGGTGCTTGGCGAACTCGCCCACCACTTCGCGCGGCTTCAGGCGCTTGCCGTCCCACCAGAGTAGTTCGACCAGGTGGGCGAAGGCGTCGAGCAGCTTCACGTCCTGGCCGATGACTTTCTGAATGCCGGGTCGCAACACCTTCACCGCCACCGCCTCGCCGCTTTTCAAGCGCGCCTTGTGCACCTGGGCCACGGAGGCGGAGGCGACCGGGGTCGGGTCGAACTCGGCGAATACGTCGGCGGCATCGCGGCCATAGGCGCGGCGCAGCACCGCCAACGCCTGTTCACTGGGAAAGGGCGGCACCCGATCCTGCAACTTCGCCAGTTCATCGGCGATGTCCGGCGGTACCAGATCACGCCGGGTGGACAGCATCTGGCCGAACTTGATGAAGATCGGCCCCAGCGACTCCAGCGCCAGGCGCAGGCGCTCGCCGCGCGGCGCCGACAGGCGACGCCAGAAGAACAGGGTCTGAACCGCCCAGCGCACGAGCCTCACCCGTTCGTGGCCGAGGAAAAACTCATCCAGGCCAAAACGGCCGGCGGTGAGGCAGATGCGCAGAAGGCGGAAAAGGTACATGGGTGAGCGGGTTCGCTGTATAGGTCGAGTGACCGGCTTGACTACATAACCAGGCGCGTAATCCGACCGTGGAGTGGCTGCGTCGGGTTACGCGGCGCCAACCCGACGGATCAGCCGCGCCGCATCGACTCGAAGAACTCCGCGTTGTTCTTGGTGGCGCGAATCTTGTCGGAGAGGAATTCCATCGCCTCCAGGTCGTCCATCGGGTAGAGCAGTTTGCGCAGCACCCAGATCTTCTGCAGCACGCTGGCTTCGATCAGGAGTTCTTCCTTGCGGGTGCCGGATCGGTTGACGTTGATGGCCGGGTAGACGCGCTTTTCCGCCATGCGCCGGTCGAGGTGGATTTCCATGTTGCCGGTGCCCTTGAATTCCTCGTAGATCACATCGTCCATGCGGGAACCGGTGTCGATCAGGGCGGTGGCGAGAATGGTCAGCGAGCCGCCTTCCTCGATGTTGCGGGCGGCGCCGAAGAAGCGCTTGGGCTTCTGCAGGGCGTTGGCGTCGACACCGCCGGTGAGCACCTTGCCGGAGGTCGGCTGCACGGTGTTGTAGGCGCGCGCCAGGCGGGTGATGGAGTCGAGCAGGATCACCACGTCCTTCTTGTGCTCGACCAGGCGCTTGGCCTTGGCGATCACCATCTCCGCGACCTGTACATGGCGGCTGGCGGGTTCGTCGAAGGTGGAGGCGACCACTTCGCCGCGCACGGTGCGCTGCATTTCGGTCACTTCTTCCGGACGCTCATCGATCAGCAGAACGATGAGGATGGCTTCCGGATAGTTGGCGGAGAGGGCATGCGCGATGTGTTGCAGCATCACCGTCTTGCCGGACTTGGGACTGGCGACGATGATGCCGCGCGAACCCTTGCCGATGGGGGCGACGATATCGACCATGCGCCCGGTCATGTTCTCTTCCGCCTTGATCTCGCGCTCCAGCCGGTATGGCTTGTTGGGGAACAGCGGGGTCAGGTTTTCGAACAGTATCTTGTGCTTCAGATCCTCCACCGGCCCGCCATTGGCCTTGTCCAGCTTGGTCAGCGCGAAATAGCGCTCACCGTCCTTGGGGGTGCGGATTTCACCCTCGATGTTGTCGCCGGTATGCAGGTTGAAGCGGCGTATCTGCGAGGGCGAGATGTAGATGTCGTCCGGGTTGGACAGGTAGGAGGTATCCGGCGAACGCAGGAAGCCGAAGCCATCCGGCAGGATCTCCAGCACGCCATCGCCAAAGATGCTCTCGCCGTTCTTCGCCTTCTTTTTCAGCAGCGCGAAGATCAGTTCCTGCTTGCGCATGCGGTTGGCATTCTCGATGTTTTCGGCTTCGGCCATTTCGAGAAGCTGGCTGACGTGCAATTGCTTGAGTTCGGATAGATGCATGGCTTATGGATGCGTGTGGCTGAACCGGCGAGGAGGGCCGGGAGCGGGAAAAACAGGGGGGGCTTGGAGAGAGGCGTCCGGCAGAACACCGGACGCCGTGAAACTAGCGGAACTTAGATGTTGCTGTCAACAAAAGCCGTGAGCTGCGACTTGGAGAGCGCGCCCACCTTGGTGGCTTCGACGTTGCCGTTCTTGAAAATCATCAGCGTGGGAATGCCGCGGATGCCGTACTTGGGCGGGGTGCCCTGGTTCTCGTCGATGTTGAGCTTGCATACCTTGAGACGGCCTGCGTATTCCTTGGCCACCTCGTCGAGGATGGGGGAAATCATCTTGCAGGGGCCACACCAATCAGCCCAGTAATCCACCAGCACGGGCATGGGGGATTGCAGAACTTCCTGTTCGAAGGTGTCGTCGGTGACGTAATGGATGTGTTCGCTCATTGTGGAACCTTTGCGGGAGGAGATTGAGGTATTGCCTGAATAGCTATGGGAGTTGACCGTGGATGGTCGGGGGCGCATTTCGCCGCTATCCTAGCGAAAAAGTCATAGCGAGGAAAGAATGACCTACGTCGTTACCGAGAACTGCATCAACTGTAAATATTCCGACTGCGTGGAAGTCTGCCCAGTCGATTGTTTCCACGAAGGGCCGAACTTCCTGGTGATCGACCCCGAGGAGTGCATCGACTGCTCGCTATGCGTGGCGGAATGCCCGGCCGAGGCCATCTTCGCTGAGGACGACGTACCGGATGACCAACGCGACTTCATCGCCCTCAACGCCGAACTGTCCCTGACCTGGCCGGTCATCACCGAGAAGAAACCCGCGCTGGCCGAGGCCGACACCTGGCTCGGCAAACCGAGCAAGCGCGAGTTGCTGAAGCGCTGAGGATCATTTCTTCCCCTGGCTCTCCTGCTCGATCAGTTCATCGAGCACCTTGAAGGTCTGCGGGTTGCCACCGGTCAGGTAGGCGGAGGTGCTGTACTTGCCGGCGACCACGAAGGCGGGTACGCCGTTGAGTTTGAACGCGCGGGTCAATTGCCGGGCGCGCATGACCTTGGTTTCCACGGAAAAACTATTGTAGGCGGCGGCCAGTTTCTTGCGATCGGCGCCTTTTTTCGCGGCCCAATCGAGGAAGGCGTCCGGCGGATTGAGGTCGAGCCCCTCGACATGGATGGCGTTGAACACATCGCCATGCAGTTTTTCCAGCAAGCCGGTGGCTTCCAGTGCATAGAAAGCGCGCGCAAGCGGCAGCCAGCCATCGCTCAGGACGCCGGGCACTTGTTTGAACACCACGTTTTTCGGCAACTTCTTGGCCCAGGCGTTGAGTTCCGGCTCCAGATGGAAGCAGTGCGGGCAGCCGTACCAGAAAAACTCCAGCACCTCGACCTGGCCACGTTTGGCCGAGGTCGGCTGCGCCGGCACTTCCACATAGTCCTTGCCCCATTCCAGGGCGGCGGCGGGGGCGCTGGCGAGCAGCAGAATCAGGGCGAGCGGGGCAAAACGTTTCATCACGGCATGACTCCTAGGGTTTCACGGGTTCCTTGAACAATCTCGGTTCGTAATTATTGGCGGCCAGGGTATCCAGGTCGGCGAAGGCATCCTCGTCCCGCTTGTATGGGCCGACACGCACCCGGTAGAGGGACAGCCCGGCGCTTTCCACTTGCTGAATGGTAACGACCAGTCCGAGCAGGCTCAGGCGGGCTTTCAACTTGTCGGCATCGTCCGAGCTTTTCAATGCGGCAACCTGCAGCCACCAGAGTTCCGTGGGCTTAGGTGGTTCCACCGGCTTGGCCGGTTTTTCGCCGGGGAGGATGCCGTAGAAAGTAAGCGGCACGCGCGCGGTCGGCTCGTTAGTCCTGGCGGGTTTGCGCTCGACGATGGGGGCGGCCGTTTCGCCGCCTTTGGAAGTTTTCGCGGGCTTTTCCGGTTTGGCCTCGACCGGTTTGGCCTCGACCGGTTTCGGCGGCGGTGGCGCTAGCGGTGGCGGGATGGCCTCACGCGCGGGCGGCGGCGCCTTTTTTACGGGTTCGACGGACCGGTCGGGCTGGATCGGCTGCACCGGCCCGGTTGCTTTCGGGGCCTGCTCGACAGTCTTGAATTCGCCCGTCGTGAGATTGAAATACCAGGCGAGGCCGGCGGCGGCCACCAGGCCGACTACCAGCCCCAGCAACAGGCCCAGGAACAGTCCACCGGGTTTGCCGCCCCCGCGCTTGGGCTCCTCGCGCTGAGTCGATCTGGTTTCACGTCGAGCCATGCGCTTACATCTTCTCGGGCGCGGAGACGCCCAGCACGCTCAAGCCGTTACGCAGCACCTGGCGGGTGGCGGAAATCAGCAGCAGGCGCGCCTGCTTCAGCGGCTCCTCCGCGTCCAGGAAGCGGCAGGCCACATAAAGGCCGTGCAGGTCGGCCGCCAGGTCTTTCAGGTAATAGGCGATGACATGGGGCGACAACTCGCGCGCGGCGCTGTTGACGGTTTCCGGGAACTCGACCAGACGTTTCAGGAGCGCCAGTTCCTGCGGCTCTCGCAAGAGGCTGCTGTCGGCATCGAGCAGGTCTCGTTCCACCCCGCCCCAACTGTTCAGCACGCTACAGATGCGGGCGTGGGCGTACTGGATGTAATAGACCGGGTTGTCGTTGCTTTGCGACTTGGCCAGGTCGAGGTCGAAATCCAGGTGTTGTTCGGATTTGCGCAGCACATAGAAGAAACGGGCGGCGTCGTTGCCCACTTCGCCACGCAGTTCGCGCAAGGTGACGTACTGGCCGGAGCGGGTGGACATCGAGGCCTTCTGGCCGTTGCGGTAGAGCACGGCGAACTGCACCAGCGCGACCGTGAGGCGATCGGCGTCGAGGCCGGCGGCGGAGAGCGCGCCTTTCACACGCGGGATGTAGCCGTGGTGATCGGCGCCCCAGACATCCAGCACACGCCTAAAGCCGCGCTCGAACTTGTTGATGTGGTAGGCGATGTCGGCGGCGAAATAAGTGTAGATGCCGTTTTCGCGCCGCACCACGCGGTCTTTCTCGTCGCCGAAGGCGGTGGAACGGAACCAGAGGGCGCCGTTCTGTTCGTAGACGTGGCCATGCTGCTTCATCTGCTCGACGGCGCGGTCGATGAGGCCGGATTCGTGCAGTGTCTTCTCGGAAAACCAGGTGTCGAAGGTGACGCCGAATTCGGTGAGATCGTTGCGGGTGTCACCCAGTTGCTCTTCCAGGGCATGGCCGTGGATGTAGGCGTAATCGGGACCGAGCAGACGTTTGGCATTGGCGATGAGGGCGTCGAGATGGCCTTCCGCGTCCTCGCCCGCCACCGGCACACCGACCATCGCCTCGGTGGCGGCGCGTTTGTAGCGCTCGCCGTGCAACGCATAGATGCTGTCCGCCATCGCGCCGACGTAGTCGCCCTGATAGGCGTTTCCGGGAAAGGGCACGAACTCGCCGCACAGGGCCAGGTAACGCAACCAGGTGGAGAGCGCCAGGATGTCCATCTGGCGCCCGGCGTCATTCACGTAATACTCGCGCTGCACGTCATAACCGGCCAGTTTCAGAACATTGGCCAGGCTGGCGCCGAACGCCGCGCCACGCCCATGCCCCACATGCAGCGGCCCGGTGGGATTGGCGGAAACGAATTCGATCTGCACCTTCTCGCCTTGCCCGACACTGCCGCCGCCATAGGCCGCGCCCCGCGCCAGGACTTGCGCCGCGACGCCCTGCCAGGCGGCCGGCTTGAGGAACAAGTTGATGAAGCCGGGGCCGGCGATTTCGGCTTTTTCCAGCAGATCGGACGCCGGCAACGCGCTGATGACCGCCTGCGCCAGTTCGCGCGGATTGCGCTTCATGGCCTTGCCCAATTGCATCGCCACATTGCAGGCGAAGTCGCCGTGGCTGGCCTGCTTGGGGCGCTCCAGTTCGATCAGGAGCATCGAATCGGCGGCAACCTGCCGCAAGGCCTGTTCGATCAGGGCCACGAGTTGAGATTTGGGGTCGAGATAGGAGACGGTAGTAATGGCGGGCATGGTTGGCGGCAATGTCGGGTCGGATACGGCAGGCGCGGAATTATAACGGCAGGCACACAAGCCTCGACGCCGTGAGGGGCATTACTTTCGCGAGGGGCGCATACGGCCTATGCCTCACTGTAAAGCAGACGACCCGCGCATATACTGAATCATCAGGAAATCCCCGAGACAGACCATGAACGAGTACAAGGATGGCGCCACCTACTTTGTCACTCTGGAATGCTTCAACCGCCAACAGCTGCTCGCCCGGCCGCGGCTCAAGCAATTGCTGCTGAACGCCATCCACGACACGAAGAAGCAATTCGGACTGCATGTGGGCGGCTATGTGATCCTCGATGACCATGCCCATCTGGTATTCGTCACCGCCGCCGACAGCGAACATCTGGGGCCGATGACCTATCTGCGGGCACGCTTCGTGCGCGCCTGGCGGGAACTCGAAAAGGACGCCAACGAGGTCGTCTTCTGGGAGCATGGCATCAAGGCGCGGGTGCTGGCCGATCACGATGATCTGCGCGCGCATCTCGATTACATCCATTACGACCCGGTCAAACATGGCCTGTGCGCGCGCGCTTATGACTACCATTGGAGCAGTCTGCGCGCCCGGGTCGATCAGGGCATCTACACGGAAGACTGGGCGGTGCTGGGGCCGCCCGCCACGCTCGGCCGCTTCGCCCCGCACGGTTGAACTCAATTAGCCGGGGCGACGCCGGAGGCTCATCTGTAGCGCGGGCGTCTCGCCTGCTTCGTGGGCCTGATCAGAAGGACGAAGCAGGCGGGACGCCTGCGCTACATGCCAGCTTCCAGTTCAGACTTTCCCCGGCGCGCAACGGCACCACCCCGGCGGCATGGTCGGCCGCGACCCGCCAGGGCTCGCGGCGCAGGGTGATGGTTTCCGTGTTGCGCGGCAGGCCATAGAAATCCGGGCCGTGAAAACTCGCGAAGGCTTCCAGCCTGTCCAGCGCGCCGGCCAGTTCGAAGGCTTCCGCATACAGCTCGATGGCGGCATGCGCCGTGTAGATGCCGGCGCAACCGCAAGCGCTTTCCTTGGCATGGCGGGCATGCGGCGCGCTGTCGGTGCCGAGGAAGAATTTCGGGTTGCCGCCGGTGGCGACATCAATCAACGCCCGGCGATGGCTCTCCCGCTTCAACACCGGCAGACAGTAGTAATGGGGGCGCATGCCGCCCTGGAACATAGCGTTGCGGTTGTACAGGAGGTGATGCGCGGTGACGGTGGCCGCCACGTTGGCCGGCGCGGCGGTCACAAATTCCGCCGCCTGGCGCGTGGTGATGTGCTCCAGCACGACCTTCAGGCCGGGCAGACGCTTGAGCAAGGGTTCCAGAACGCGCTCGATGAACACCGCCTCGCGGTCGAACACATCCACTTCCGGGTCGGTTACCTCGCCATGCAACAGCAGCGGCAGGCCGGCTTCCCGCATGGCTTCCAGCGCGGACTGCACCTTGGCGATGTCGGTAACACCGGAATCCGAGTTGGTGGTGGCGCCGGCCGGGTAGTACTTCACCGCCTGGATGAAACCGCTTTCCTTCGCCCTGAAGATTTCCTCGGGCGTGGTGTTGTCGGTGAGATAGAGCGTCATCAAGGGGGTGAAATCGAGTCCCGCCGGCACGGCCGCGAGGATGCGAGCGCGATAGGCCGCGGCCTCCGCCACCGCGCGTACCGGCGGCTTCAGGTTGGGCATGACGATGGCGCGCGCGAACTGCCGCGCGCTGTCGGGCAGGACGGCGGCCAGCATGGCGTCGTCGCGCAGATGCACATGCCAGTCGTCAGGCCGGGTGATCTTCAGTTGATCCACGTTTTTCCCCTTGTCTCATTCGTAGGATGCGGTGAGGTACGAACCGCATCACTTGGCGTAGGCCGTAGCGTTGATGCGGTTCGCTGGCGCTCACCACATCCTACGGAACTTGTTTCATTTCCAATGCCCATTGGTAGAGGGCGTTCTTGCGCGCGCCGGTGAGGCGAGCCGCCAGATGCGCGGCCTGTTTCACCGGCAGTTCTTCCAGGAGCAGGGTGAGCACGCGGCGCGCCTCGGCGTCGTCGTTGTCTTCCCTGGCGGCGGGCGGGGCGAGTACCAGCACGAACTCGCCGCGTTGGTGGTTTTCATCCGCCTCCAGCCAGGCAAGCGCCTCGGCCAGCGGACAGGCGTGCAGTTGCTCGAAACGCTTGGTCAGTTCGCGCGCGAACAGGATGCGGCGGTCATCACCCAATAACGCGCACAGGTCCACCACCGTCTCCTTTACCCGATGCGGCGCCTCATAAAACACCAGGGCATAAGGCAGATCACGCAGGCCTTCCAGCGCGCGGCGCCGGCCGGAAGCCTTGGCCGGCAGGAAGCCGACGAACAGCCAGGGCGATTCCAGCCCGGAAACCGAAAGCGCGGTGGCCACCGCGCTGGCGCCGGGGATGGGAACCACCACCACGCCCGCCGCTCGCGCCGCCGCCACCAGACGCGCGCCGGGATCGGAAATACCGGGGGTGCCGGCATCCGAGACATAAGCCACGCTTTTCCCCTCTTGCAGCGTCATCACCAGGCGCGCGGCGGCGGCCTGTTCGTTGTGTTCGTGCACGGGCGTGAGGCGCGCCTGGATGCCGTAGGCGGACAGAAGCCCCTGGGTGTTGCGGGTGTCCTCGGCGGCGATCAGATCCACCGAACGCAGGACATCGAGCGCATGCAGGGTCAGATCGCGCAGGTTGCCGATCGGCGTGGCGACGATATAGAGCGTGCCGGGGCGGGCGGATTGAGGAGTGTCGAACATGGTGGCGGGGCGGGTAAGCTCGCGGCAGTTTAGCAAATGGCGGGATAGCGGCCTGTCAGACAGGTGTAGGTCGGGTTAGGCGCGGTTTTTGGCGCCGTAACCCGACTTTCACCATGCGCAAATGTCAGGTTGGCAATACTGCCGCTAACCCGACCTATGGCTTTCAACAGGAGAATGGCATGCTCAAAGGGGCGGCATCGGAACAGGCGGCGGCGGATTATCTGGCGGCACAGGGGCTCAAGCTGATTGCGCGCAACTATCATTGCCGTGGCGGCGAGATCGACCTGATCCTGCAAGATGGTTCCAGCCTGGTGTTCGTGGAAGTGCGCGAGCGCGCCGGCACCGGGTTCGGTGGCGCGGCGGCCAGCATCACCGCCGGCAAACAGGCCCGCATCCGCCTGGCCGCGCAGCATTACCTCAGCCGCCACGGACTCGATCTGCCCTGCCGCTTCGATGCCGTGCTGGTGCAGGGTGGCCGCCTGGAATGGCTGCGCGCCGTCATGGGGGTCTAATCATGGGGGTCTGAGGGAGCCGGCTATAATGACCACGCCATGCCCCTGCAAACCCACATTCACTCCCGCTTCCTCAACAGCCTCGAAGCTCAGCGCGACGCCATCGAGCAACTCGCCGAGCCACTCGCGCGGGCGGCGGAATTGATGGTGGAAAGCCTGATGCGCGAGGGCAAGATCCTCGTCTGTGGGCAGGCCGGCAGCCACGCCAGCGCGCGCCTGTTCGCCTCCCTGCTGACCCACCAGTACCAGCAGGCACGCCCAGGCCTGACCGCCATCGCGCTGGACGAGGGCGCCCATGCGCTGGCCGATGACGGCGATTCCAGCGCGGTATTCGCCCGGCAGATCGAAAACCTGGGCCAGGCCGGCGATGTATTGCTGGCGATTTCCGGGAGCGGCAACGCGCCCGGCGTGCTCGCGGCCTTGCGCGGCGCGCACGATAAAGACCTGCGCGTGATTGTCCTGGCTGGCGGCGATGGTGGCCTGCTGGCCGAATCGCTGAATGAACAAGACGTGGTGATCTGCACCTATGCCGAGTCGGCCGCGATCACGCGGGAACTGCATTTACGCGCCATCCACAGCCTGTGTGATGGCATTGATTACTTGTTGCTAGGAGCCTGAACCATGAAAACCCTCATCCTGACCGCCCTGCTGGGCATTTCCGCAGTCAACCTGAGCGGCTGCGTGCCTGTCGTCGCCGTCGGCGTCGGCGCCGGCGCGATGATGGCCGATGACCGCCGTACCGCCGGCACCTACCTGATGGACGAGGAAATCGAACTGAAGGCGGCCAACCGCATCCACGATGCCTACAAGGAAGGTGTTCACGTCAACATCACCAGCTACAACCGCCGCGTGCTGCTGACCGGGGAAACCGCCGACACCGACGCTCGCGCCAAGGTGGAACAGATCGCCAAGGAAGTGACTAACGTGCGCGAAGTGCAGAACGAGATCCTCCTGGCCGGCGTCAGCACCATCATGGCGCGCAGCAACGATGCCTACATCACCACCAAGGTAAAGGCGCGCTTCCTGGACGACCGCCGCTTCAGCGTCAACCACGTCAAGGTGGTCACCGAAGCCGGGACCGTATTCCTGCTAGGCCTGGTCAAGCGCGAAGAGGGCGCCGCCGCCGCCGAGGTTGCCGCCAAGACCAGCGGTGTCGCCAAAGTCGTGAAGGTGTTCGAGTACATCGACTGAAGCACTCCGGCGAGAGGCAACCGCCTCTTGCCGCCCGCCGCCCGGCGCGTCCACAATGCCTCCCCCATGCTCATGTGAGCAGGAGGAGGACGACATGAAAACAGCCATCACCGCGGCGTGCTTTGCACTGTTCTGGGCAAGCGCCCCGCCTGCCCAGGCGAGCGAAAAACCGGTCAACATCACCCAGACCGTCAAGGCGGTGGAAGTGCTGCACCAGGGCAAAAAAGTCATCATCGAGCGCAATCCGGACACGGAAAACATGCTCGACCCGGACTACTCCCTCACCTCGCGTCCCTGTCCGCCTTATTGCATCCAGCCCATGCACCTCGCCCCCGGCGTGGAAACCATCGGCGAACTGGAAATGCTGGAATACCTGAAAAAGCTCGGCCGCGATGCCAGCGTCATGGTCATCGACTCGCGCGACGGCGACTGGCCGTTACGTTCCGGCATCATCCCCGGCGCCGTGCAACTGCCTTGGCAGGAACTGCATCCCGGTCACACCGATGTGGAAAAAATCGTCGAAACCCTGATTTTTCGCTTCGGCGCCGCGCGCCAGGGCAGCCTGTGGAATTTCGAAAACGCCAAGACTCTGGTCCTCTACTGCAACGGTCCCTGGTGTGGGCAATCTCCCACCAACATCAAGCAGTTACTCGCACTGGGTTATCCGGCGCACAAGCTCAAGTGGTATCGTGGCGGCATCCAGGACTGGAAAATGCTGGGCCTGAGCACGGTCGCACCTATGTAACCGTAACAATCAAACTGGTATTCACCAGGAAGGACGCAACAATGACTAACAGCAGCATGAAACACACCCTACTCGCCACCCTCGCACTGGCCCTGGCCGTTCCCGCGCTGGCCGCCGATCCGGCACCCACGGGCAACCCCTACCTGACCAATGTACCGGCTACCACCGGCCTGACGCTTCCGAAGTTCCCGTCGCTCCCGTCGCTCCCGTCAATCCCGAAGTTCCCGGCTCAGGGTGTCCGCCCCTATGAAATGTCGGGCGTCGTTCCGCAGGATGTGAAGGCGGGCCTGATCAAGTCGATGCTGCCCTTGATGAACATGACCACGCGCATGGACTTGAAGGACATGATGAACCTCATGACCATCAAGTACAAAGCCAAGCCGGGCCTGACTTTCGACGACGTGAAGGCCTCCATGGAGCTGCGCGCCAACAGCCTCAACTTCAAGAAAGTCGGTGAGAGCCCGATGTGGAAAGACTTCCAGGCCGTGCTGGGCGACATGAACGCGCCGCGCATCGAGGTCTACCACTACTGCGACATCGCCGTGGGCCGGGAAATGCTCAAGTACTCCCCGGAATCCGCCGTCTACATGCCCTGCCGTTTCACCATCATGGAAGACGCGGACAAGAACATCTGGGTGATGACCCTGGATTGGGATACCACCTGGCTGGATTCCGTCAAAGGCCGGATGGGCACGCCTGACGTGCTGTGGGACCACGCCGTCATTATCCGCGACAAGATGGACAACATCATGAGAGCCGCCGCCAACGGCGACCTGTAACAGGCAAGCCGCCCCTCACCGACTCCGGTGGGGGCACCAATCCCAGGTCCTGATCATCACGACCCGCACGAGACACCGGTTCCCGGTTCTCCCTCCCTACTTCCTGGAGATATTCATGAAACGCCTAGCCCCGCTATTGCTCGTCGCCGTCGCCGGTTCGGCCCAGGCCGGTTTCGAGAACATGTTGAACCCGCTCGCCATGATGGCGCCGACACCCTCGTTCAACCCCTTCGGCGGCTATGGTGGATATGGCGGCTACGGGGGCTTCAACCCACTCTCCAACCCCTTGCTCAGCCTGGGTGGACTGGCCGCGCTCGGCGCGCTGGGTGGCCCCGCGCTACAAATGGCGCCCGGCCTGCTTACCGGTGGTTACATCAATCCCTTCTCCAACCCTTACGCGGGCGGACCCTTCCCCGGCAATCCTTTCGCCCAGCAGAACTCGCCGATGCCTTTTTCGATGCCAGGCTACGCAACACCGCGCGGCTATGGCACACAGGCCTTCACGCCCTCCATCCCGAACATGCCCGGCCTGCCCTTCGCCGCGCCGCAACCCGCCATGCCCAATTTCTTCCAGGTACCGCAGGGTAATCCGTTCCAGCAGGGCAACCCCTATCCACAGGCTAATCCATACCAGCAAGGCAACCCCTTTCAGCAGGGCAACCCGTTCCAGGCACCCGCCGCCCAGCAACCCGGGCTACCCTTCTTCATGATGCTCCCCGTGCCCGCGGCACCCCAGCCGGCGCAAAGCCCGGCTTCCTCTTTCTTCCCACCCATGCCGCAGGCCACCGCACAGCCCGCCGCGGCCAGCCCGTTCAACCCTCCCAACCAGCCCGCCGCGCAACAGCCGTTCCCGCAGTTCATGACGTCGCCCCCCGTTGCCGCGCCGGCAGTGACGCCGGCGCCCGCGGCCAAACCGGCTGACGGGAAAGCCGCGCCACAGGCCAATTTGCCCGCCCCGGCGACGCCCGCGCTGACAGCGACCCCGGTCATGCCTATGGACCCGGCGACACTGCTGCAGATGTTTCTGAAGCAGGCGGAACCCGCCAAGTAACTCAGGCCCCCCTCACCTCGGAGAGGCGAGGGGGAAAAACACTGTCCCCGTCGGGGAAATCCCCCGACAACATCAAGTCATCGCGCGCCAAGCGCGGTTATCCGGCACGCAAACTCAAGTGGTATCGTGGCGGCCAGCTGAGCTGGAAATCGCTGAGCCTGAGCAGGGTCACTTCCTGGTGACCATCACAATCAAATCAGTTTTCACGAGAAAGGATGCAGACAATGACTATTCGCGGCATGAAACAAACCCTACTCGCCACCCTGGCTCTGAGCCTGACCGTCCCCACCCTGGCCGCCGACCCCGCGCCCGCCGCCAACCCCTATCTGACTCATGTGCCGATTTCCGCCGGCCCCATGGTCTTACCGGTGTCTCCCGGTGGTCGTGGCACCCGCCCTTATGAAATGTCGCGCACCATCCCTCCGGAAGAAAAAGAGGCGATGATGAGAAAAATGATGCCCATGATGAACATGGTCACGCGCATGGACATCAAGGACGTCATGAACCTCATGGCCATCAAGTACCCGGCCAAGAAAGGCCTGAGCTTCGATGACGTCAAGCAGTCCATGGAACTGCGCGCCAACCAGCTCAACTTCAAGAAAGTCGGCGAGAGCCCGATGTGGAAGGACATCCGGGCCGTGCTGGGCGACACCGACGCGCCGCGCATCGAGGTCTACCACTACTGCGACATCGCCGCCGGCCGCGAAATTCTCAAATACGCCCCGGAATCCATCGTCTACCTGCCTTGCCGCATCGCCATCATGGAAGATGCCGACAAGAACATCTGGGTGCTCAGCCTGGACTGGAACACCTCCTGGCTGGATTCCATCTCCGGCAAGATGGGCGCCCCCAGTCAGTTGCTGAAACACGCCACCGACATCCGCGACAAGATGGACAACATCATGAGAGCCGCCGCCAACGGCGACCTGTAACAGGAGCCGCCCCGCGCCAACCAAAGCGCGGGGCGGGGTTCGGCCAGGTCCGGGTTGGCCATGTTTATCCCGGACGGTCCATCATCTGAGGCGCGCCAGAAACGCCGGCATCGCCCTCCCGATCAGGCCCACGAGGCCGGCGAGGCGCCGGCGCTACAAGTGGCAATCCGGGTTTATCCGGCGCGGCACGCCGCCACTACTTCGTCCGCCTGGGTGAAGCACTCGCTGTGGCGGCTGTCCTCGCAGAACATCTCCACGTCGAATTCATCCACGGCCGCCGCCAGCAGTCGCTCGAAAGCGGCGGGGTCGCCAACCTCTTCGTATATCTCCATCCACAGGCGCGGCTCCTCGCGTTTTTTCAGGAGCCGGCCAGTGACACCGGCGCGGCAGGCCAGGCGCGCCATCATGTGGCGGATGACGGTCTCGGTTTCGCGCTCGTCGGCGCGTACCCGATACCAGATGTAGTAGCCGAAGCTCACACCGGATAGGGCAGAGGCCGGAAAGCGAGGCGCGGGCCGTCGCGGCCGCCCAGATGCACTTCGCCGGCTTCCATGCTGCTGCTGTGGACCACGGCCAGCACATCGAAGCCGCCGCCGGGCGCCGGGGCGGCGTTGGCGATGCCGCCGGCGGATTGATCAGGCAGATCCGGGCTGAACAGTTCATCGCCCGGCTTGGCTTCGGCGTCGACATGAGCCAGGAACAAGCGTCGCTTGACCTTGCCCAGGTACTGGCTGCGCGCCACGATTTCCTGGCCGGGATAGCAGCCCTTGTTGAAGCTCACCCCGCCCAGCACTTCCATGTTCGCCATCTGCGGCACGAAATGGTCCTGCGTGGCCGGCAGCACGGCGGGAATGCCGGCATTCACCAGCAGCCAGTCCCAGGCCGGCGCGCCCACCGCGCGGTGAGTGGCGGCCAGCTTGGCCCAAACCGCCGGGGCGGACTCGGGGGCCACGAACAGGTCGAAGCGTTGATCGCCCAGGCGGATCGCGAAGGCGGATTCCGCCTGCGCCATGCTCATGATGGCCTCCGGCACTTCCTGGCCCAGAACGGCCGCCACGGCGGCATCGGAACCAGGCCCGGAGAGGCCCAGGCGCACCCATTCGCCGCTGGCGTCGCGCGCTTTCACCTTGGAGCGCAGGATGTACATGGTCAGGCGTTTCTGGATGGCCTCGCGCAGGGAAGCGGGCAGCAGCACCAGGATGTCGCCGCCGCGCTTCAGCACCAGGAAGTTGGTCAGCATGCGGCCCTTGGGCGAAAGCAGGGCGGCGAACACGGCGGCGCTTTCGCGCAGGTTGCGCAAATCGTTGCTGATCAGGGCGTGCAGGAAGGTTTGCGCTTCCTCGCCGGATAAGGCGATCAGGCCGTAGTGGGACAGGTCGGCGAGGACGGCGCCATCGCGCGCGGCGATCAGCTCCTCGGCGGGCGCGCCGAAACTGGCGACAACCTCGCCATCCAATGTGGCGCCCTGGGCGGCCAGAAAATCGGTCCAGACAGACATGCTTGTTACCTCGAAGTGATGGCCTTGAACGGGAGGCATATGCGGCCGGAATGCGCCGTGACAAGTGCGACCGGGTTTGATGCCCGGCGCTAACTTAGCCGCCCTCCCCGCCCCTGGCAAGGAGCGCGCGCGTGCCGGCAAGCGCGAATACGCATACCAACCCGGTGGGCCAACCCGGTCGCAACCGGGTTGCTTACCCACGCAACCCGGCCTGCCTAGTCTGGCTTCACGGTCTCCCGCATGGGGCGAGAGACGGCAAAGCTGGAGACGATCATGAAAAGCATACTGTTGTGCATGTTGCTGACGATTGGCGTGGCGCGGGCGGAACAACCGGAACTGGAACGGCCACGCCAGGTGCCGACCTTGCGGGCCGTCGAAGCCGTCGTCCCGGTACATAACAACGCCCGTCCCCACACCAGCTCGGCGCGCAAGGCCGAGATCACCCGGCGCATGTTCTGGCTGGCGCTGAGCCTGCGTTGAAGCGTCCAGCGGCACTCAGTACCACTTCTTCCAGCGGAACCACCCCAGCAACAAGGCGGACAGCGACAGCATGCCGCCGAGAGTGACGAAGTAGCCGTAACGGGTATGCAGTTCCGGGATGTACTCAAAGTTCATGCCGTAGATGCCGGCGACCAGGGTGAGCGGCAGGAAGATGGCGGAGAGCACAGTCAGCACACGCATGATTTCGTTGGTGCGATGCGCCACGGCGGAAAAGTGCAACTGCACCAGGCCTTCCACTTCATGCTGCTGACTGCTGGCGAATTTCGCGACCCGGCGGATGTGTTCGAGCAGATCGGTGTAACGGACATACAGGTTCTCGCCCACCTCCAGACGGCTGCTGTTACGCCAGGTGACGATGGCATCCTCCTGCTCGTCGCAGAGGATTTCCAGGCGCCGCAACTGGCTGCGGTGGCCCATCACCTGGTACCACTCAGAAAAGCGGTTGCGCGGGTCGAGCAGACGATCCACCCACACCTCCATGTGTTCCGTGAGCGGTTCGCGCAGGGCCAGGAAGCGATCGACCATCGCGTTCAGCACCATGTGCATCAGCGCCGCCGGATCGCTCGGCACGCGGCCGCTCTGGCTGAGCAGGCGTTCCTTCACCCATTTCAGCGAACGGCTCTCGCCTGGCTGAACCGTCACCAGGAGGCGGTCGAACAGGAAGAAGGCGATCGGATGGGTGCTGAACTGCTCGTCCTCCATTTCCGGAGCCAGGCCACGAAAGATCACCATGTCGTAATCGCCGGTGCTGTCGAAGAAGGACGGATGCGCCGGATTCAGGCTATCGCGCACATGCCCTTCGTGCAGTCTGACGCCGCACAAGCGTTCCACCGTTTCCGCCCAGTTCGGCTCCCGCTCGCGCGTGAAGTCCAGCCAGACGAAACCCTCCTCCGGGCAGGCCGCGATGTGGTCGAGCATGCGCGAGGGCGCGCCGTTTACTGAGGCAAGCAAGAGAATGTCCATGAACATGCGGCTCCGTGGAAACAGTGGAATGCCCACATGGAACAGCAAAGCGGGGACATGCGCCAACTAGCCGACACTTTTTTCCATCCCCACCCGCCGTCAAGATATTGACGTAGTTGTTGATGCTCACACTTCTGGTGTTTTTGCGTTTCTATAACCATTTGTTATTGAACAGGTTTTTCCTGGCACTCGGCTTGCCTTTGCAGGGATGGACTCACTCCACTCTAAAGGTAAGCCATGAAAACCCGAACCCTCCTCGCGTGCACCCTCGCGGCCCTCGGCCTGATGGGCAATGTCGCGCATGCTTATGTCATCTCCAGCAGCAATGTGCCGGTCGGCATCTACGACTACACCACGTCGTATTCCACCCTGACGGTGAACGACCACATGGTGATCACCGATCTCGAAGCCATCATCGGTGACCTGCGCCATACCTTTGACGCCGATCTCTTGATCAGCTTGATCGCGCCGTCCAGCACCACGGTGACGCTCTCCAGAAACCGTGGCGGCAGTGGCGACAACTTCATCAACACCGTGTTCGACGATCAGGCGCTGACCGCGATTGGCGGCGGCAGCGCCCCGTTCACCGGCAGTTTCCGCCCGGAAGACCCTCTCTCGGTCTTCAACGGCCAGGATGCTTTCGGCACCTGGACATTGCGCATCTCCGACCAGGCGGGATTGGACAGCGGGGCGCTCTATGCCTGGTCGCTGAACATCTCCTCGAACCCCGTACCGGAACCCGCGACGATGGGATTGCTGGGGCTGGGACTGATCGGCATGGTAGGGCTGCGGCGGCGCCCGATGTAAAGGTGAAACGGGCTCACGCCCCGCTGTAGCTACAGCCGGAAGCGTGGGTTTCCATCACCACCACCTTGCCCAGACCAGGCAGCGCCGGTAGCAGCCGATCCCAGATCCAGATGGCGAGATGTTCGCTGGTGGGGTTGTCCAGGCCGGCGATGTCGTTCAGATAGCGGTGGTCCAGCGCCGCGTGGATCGGCCGCCAGGCCGCCTGCACATCGGCGAAGTCGCACACCCAGCCGAGTTCCGGGGCGAGCGGCCCGGACACATGCACCTCGACGCGGAAGGAATGGCCGTGCAGGCGCGAACACGGGTGTTCGGCCGGCAGGCGCGGCAGGCGGCGCGAGGCTTCCAGATGGAAGATGTTGAATATCTCCATCAGCGTTTACCCGTTTCGATGCGGAACACGGCATGGCAGGACACGCAGTTGCCCATCACCTGGCCGAGTTGTTTGAGCGCCTGGCTGGCGTCGCCCAGGCTGTCCGCGTCGCGCGCCAGGTCGTCGAAACCCTGATGCGTGAGGTGGCCCAGTTTCTTGAACTGCATGGGCAATTTTTCCCGCAGTTTGGCGGGCACATCGTGGGCGGCGGCCATGCCCGCCGCGCGCGCGGCCTCGGCCACGCCCTTCATGTCATTGGCGGCGGCGCTGGCGACGATCTTCTGAGTAGAGGAAAGGAACAAACGCATTTCCTGGTGGATATGCGCCTTTTCTTCCGTCGTGAGATAAATCGCCGCGCGCTGTTCCCGCGGGACGGCTTGGTGAGCGTGCTCGCCCGCCTTCACAGGGGCGGCGATCAGGACGAGCACGAGGGGCAGAGCGCGAAAAAACATGAATTTCTCCAGGTTACAAACAAGCCAGGGTGGTCTTCGCCAGCAAGCGCATTTCAGTTTCTTCGATGACATAGGGCGGCATGAAATAAACGCTGTGGCCGATGGGGCGGAGGAACACGCCATGCGCCAGGGCGCGGCGGTGGAATGCTTCGGAAAAACCGGGCGCGGCATCCGCCACGTCGAAAGCCCAGATCATGCCGCGATGGCGAAAGTTCCGGACGCGCGGGTGCGAGGCGACCTCGGCCAGCAGTTCCGTGAACCTGGCTGCCTTGGCGCGATTGGTTTCAATCACCTTGTCCTGCTCGAAGATATCCAGCACCGCCAGCGCGGCGCGGCAAGCAAGCGGGTTGCCGGTATAGGAATGCGAGTGCAGGAAGCCGCGCGCCGTCGCGTCGCCGTAGAAAGCAGCGTAGACCCGATCGGTCGTCAGCACGCAGGACAATGGCAGATAGCCGCCGGTGATGCCCTTGGAGAGGCAGAGGAAGTCGGCGGTTTTCACTCCCTCCCCCTCCGGGGGAGGGCGGGGGAGAGGGAGAAGCGCCGAATCCGGCTCCAGCGATTGATCAAGCGCCGCCCCCTCTCCCCCGGAGGGGGAGGGGAGAAAGGCCTGTTCGCACGCGAACATCGTCCCCGTGCGCCCAAAGCCGACCGCGATTTCGTCGGCGATCAGATGCACGCTGTATTGGTCGCAAAGCTCGCGTACCCGTTTCAGGTAGACCGGCGCATACATGGCCATACCGGCCGCGCCTTGCACCAGCGGCTCCAGGATGATCGCCGCCGTGCTGTCGGCGTGTTCGGCCAGATGCGCTTCCAGCTCGGCGGCGGCGCGCAGCGCATAGTCGTGCGCCGACTCGCCCGGTTCCGCCAGGCGCGCATCCGGGCTCACCGCCTGGTGGCTGTGGCGCAGCAGCGGTGCGTAGGTGTCCTTGAACAGAGCCACGTCGGTGACCGAGAGGGCGCCCAGGGTTTCGCCGTGGTAGCCGTTCTTCAGGGAGATGAAGCCGGTCTTCTCCGGCCGCCCGCTATTGCGCCAGAAGTGAAAGCTCATCTTCAGGGCGATCTCGGTGGCGCTGGCCCCATCCGAACCATAGAAGGCATGGCCCAGCCCGGTCAGTCGTCCCAGACGTTCCGACAGCTCCACCACCGGCGCATGGGTGCAGCCGGCGAGCATGACGTGCTCGATGCGGGACAACTGGTCAATCAGCGCGGCGTTGATCCGTGGATTGGCGTGGCCGAACAGGTTGACCCACCAGGAGGAAATGGCATCCAGATAACGCCGCCCATCGGGATCAATCAGCCACGGCCCCTCGCCCCGGGCGATGGCCAGCGGCGGCGTGCGCTCCAGGTGTTTCATCTGGGTGCACGGGTGCCAGACGGCGGATTGGGTGCGGCGCAGGAGGTCCGCTTGCGGGCTGGATGGGTTTGGAAACGACATGGCGATGAACGTAGAACGTAGAACGTAGGATGTGGTGAGCAGAGCGAACCGCATCTTGGCGCGCTTGTGGCGCAGGCGTCCCGCCTGCATCAAGGGCCTGATCAGAAGGACAAAGCAGGCGAGACGCCTGCGCTACATGCCTGCTTCGAGCATTTGTCTCCGTCCGGTTGGCGGGGAAGGTCAGGCAAAGAACCCCTTCGACAGCAGTTCCATCGTCAGCAGCCGGTAGTCGTGGGCGCCGGAACAATCGGCGGCGTAAGCGAAGATGTCCAGGCCATGCGCCGGGCTTTCCGAGAGGGCGGGATCGTCGCTGATTTTCGTTTCGCACAGGGCGTCGCCATAGCGGCTTTTCAGGGACGCCAGCGCCTCGCGGCAGAGCGGCTTGCCTTCATCGAAACGGGTCAGCACCACGCGCCGCTCGATGCGCCGCTTGAGCGCGTTTTCCAGCACGCCCAGGGCCAGGTCGAGGCGGTTCAAGCCCTGGATGGCGAGGAATTCGGAGGTGACTGGAATCAGCACGCGGTCGGCGGCGCACAGGGCGTTGAGCGAGAGCACGCCAAGCGCCGGGGCGCAGTCGATCAGGATGGGCGAGTCGTCCCAGGCCAGTGCGGCATCCAGCCCTTTCTTCAGGGTGCCGGCGACCCCGGGGGCGGCGGCCAGCAGGGTATCGACCTTGGACAGTTCGGCATGGCCGGGCACCAGGCGAAGACCGTTGCCGAGACGGCGGGTGAGGCGGTCGAGCGGGGTCTGCTCGCGGAAGAAGGCGGCGGCGCTGGCGTTGCCGGGCAGGTGTTTCACGCCCAGGGCCAGGGTTACGTGCGCCTGCGGGTCGAGGTCGATGACCAGCGGTTTGCGTTCCAGCAGGGCCAGTGAGGCGGCGACGTTGAGCGTGGTGGTGGTCTTGCCGACCCCGCCCTTCTGGTTGAATACCGCGATCACCGCCATTCGATAACTCCTTTATTCAACCGTGACCGACTTGGCCAGGTTGCGCGGCTGGTCGACATCGGTGCCCTTGAGCACGGCGACATGGTAGGCCAGCAATTGCAGCGGAACGCTGTAGACGATGGGCGCGGTGCCGGGGTAGATGTCGGCCAGCGTCAAGTTCTGGTAGTGGTCCAGCTCGATCTTCACCTTGTGGTCGGAGAACAGGAACAGTTCGCCGCCGCGCGCGCGCACTTCCTGCAGGTTGGACAGCACCTTGTCCAACAAGGGGTCGTCGGGCAGAGCGCAGACCACCGGCATGTCGGCGTCGACCAGCGCCAGGGGGCCGTGCTTGAGTTCGCCAGCGGGATAGGCCTCGGCGTGGATGTAGGAGATTTCCTTGAGTTTCAGCGCGCCTTCCAGGGCCACCGGATAGAACGGGCCACGGCCGAGGAACAGGGCGTCTTTCTTGTCGGAGAAGGCGGCGGCCATGACCTTGATCTCGTCCGACAGCGCCAGCACCACTTCCACCTGGCGCGGCAGGGCTTGCAGCTCCTCCACCAACACGGCCTCCTGTTCCGCCGTCATGCCGCGTCGCCGCGCCAGGGCCAGGGTGACCAGACGCAGGGCGGTGAGCTGGGTGGTGAAGGCCTTGGTCGAGGCGACCCCGATCTCGGGGCCGGCGCGGGTCATCAGGGCGACGTCGGATTCGCGGGTGAGCGACGATTCCGGCACGTTGCAGATGGTCAGGCTGCCGATGTAGCCGGCGGTCTTGGCGAAGCGCAGGGCGGCCAGGGTGTCGGCGGTCTCGCCCGATTGCGAGATGGACAGGAACAGGGTGCCTTCCGGCACCACCACCTTGCGATAGCGGTATTCGCTGGCGACCTCGACATGGCAGGGCACGCCGGCTTCTTCCAGCCAGTATTTGGCCACCATGCCGGCGTGGTAACTGGTGCCGCAGGCGATGATGTGCACACCTTTTGCCTGCTCGAACAGTTCCTGCGCCTTGTGGCCGAAGCTCTCTTCCAGCAATCGCCCCTTGTGGATGCGGCCTTCCAGGGTTTCCGCGATCACCGAGGGTTGCTCGAAGATTTCCTTGAGCATGTAGTGAGCGTAAGGCCCCTTGTCGGTGGTGGAAGCGGACAGCAGCGACAGGCGTTCCGGGCGCTCGACCGGGTTGCCGGCGACGTCGAAGACGCGGATGGCTTCGCGGCCGATCTCGGCGATATCGCCTTCTTCCAGAAAGACGAAGCGTTGCGTCACCGGCAGCAGCGCGAACACGTCGGAGGCGATGAAGTTTTCACCGATACCCAGGCCGATGACCAGCGGACTGCCGGAACGGGCGACGATGAGGCGGTCCGGATCGTCCGGGCTGGCGACCGCCAGGCCATAAGCGCCAACCAGTCGGGTTACCGCCGCCTGCACCGCCTTGAGCAGATCGGGCTCGCTTTCCAGGAGGTGCGCGAGCAGGTGGGCGATGACTTCGGTATCGGTCTCGGAAGTGAAGTGGTAGCCCTGGGCCTTCAGTTCCGCGCGCAGTTCGGCATGGTTTTCGATGATGCCGTTATGCACCACCGCCACCTTCTCGCCGCTCATGTGCGGGTGCGCGTTGCGCTCCGCCGGCATGCCGTGGGTGGCCCAGCGGGTGTGGGCGATACCGAGATCGCCGGGGATCGGGTTGGCGGCCTCCATCTCACTGAGATTGACCACCTTGCCGACGGAACGGATGCGTTGCATCGCGCCATCCGGCCGGCGTACCGCGAGGCCGGCCGAGTCGTAACCGCGATACTCCAGGCGCCGCAGCCCTTCCAGCAGGATGGGAACGACGTTGCGTTGGGCGATGGCGCCGACGATGCCGCACATGATTTGTCTCCGCTTATTTCTTTTTGACCGGCCGCTGCCAGCCGGGAAGAGTGAGTTGCTTGGCGCGCGACAGGGTCAGTTGCCCGGCCGGCGCGTCCTTGGTGAGGGTGGTGCCGGCGCCGATGGTGGCGCCCTGGCCGACGGTGACCGGGGCCACCAGTTGCGTGTCGGAACCGACGAAAACGTCGTCCTCGATCACCGTGCGGTGCTTGTTGGCACCGTCGTAATTGCAGGTGATGGTGCCGGCGCCAATGTTGACCTTGCGGCCCACCGTGGCGTCGCCCACATAGGACAGGTGGTTGATCTTGGAATTGAAGCCGACCTGGCTGTTCTTGATCTCGACGAAGTTGCCGATGTGGGTTTCCTCGGCCAACTCGGTGCCGGGACGCAAACGACTGAATGGGCCGATGCGCGCGTCGGCGCCCACCTTGGCGCCGTCGAGATGGCAGAACGGTTGCAGTTCCACACCGGCCGCCAGACTCACATTTTTCAATACGCAGTTGGCGCCGACCTTGACGCCATCCGCGAGGACGACCGCGCCCTCGAATACGCAATTGACGTCGATCAGCACGTCACGGCCGCACTCCAGGCTACCGCGCACGTCGAGGCGCGCCGGGTCGATCAGGGTGACGCCCTGCGCCATCAGCGCCTCGGCCACGTTGTGCTGGTGCATGCGCTCCAGTTGCGCCAGTTGCTGACGGCTGTTGATGCCCAGCACTTCCCACTCGGCGGCGGGATGGCAGGGCATGACCTTCTCGCCCTCGGCGGCGGCCATGCCGATCACATCGGTCAGGTAATACTCGCCCTGGGCGTTGTCGTTGCCCAGGCGCGCCAGCCAACCCGCCAGCTTGCCGGCGGGCAGACAGAGGATGCCGGTATTCACTTCATCGATCGCCAGTTCCTCGGGGGTCGCGTCCTTGTGCTCGACGATGCGCTCGACCTGGCCGCGCGCGTTGCGCACGATGCGGCCGTAACCGGCCGGGTTGGCCAGGCGCACGGTCAACAGGGCGATGGCGCCCTCGCGCGCGATCAGGGTCATTTCCTGAAGCGTTTCCGGGCGGGTGAGCGGCACATCGCCGTAGAGGATCAGGCAGATCGCTTCCGGGTCGAGATGCGGCACCGCCTGTTGCACGGCGTGCCCGGTGCCCAGTTGCGGTTCCTGCTTCGCCCAGGCCAGCTCATCACGAGCGATGGCCTTGGGCAGCGCCTCGCCGCCGTGGCCGTAGACCACGCAGATTTTCTCCGGGGAGAGGGTATCGGCGGCGGCCAGGACATGGCTGAGCAACGGTCGACCGGCGAGCGGATGCAATACCTTGGGCAAATCGGATTTCATCCGCGTGCCGCGGCCGGCGGCGAGGATGACGACGTTCAGAGGGGAGCTCATGAGGGGGGAAGTGACCGGCGAAAAAACCGGCGTAAGTATAAACAGCGGCCAAGTCGATATTCAGAAAAACATCGCCGTGGGAGCGGGCTTGGCCGCGATGCCGCGGAGGCCATCGCGGCCAAGCCCGCTCCCACCTCACATGCGTGCATTGCGCAGGATCGCCAAGGCGGCTTCGTAGTCGAATCGCTCGATCTGCCGCAGAAATTCGTCACCCGCATCACCCAGCGCGGTATGCAGTAGCAAGCGAGAATCCGCGGCCAGTTGCCCGGCATGGGCATCGCTTTGCTTCAGCAGGTGTTCCAGTTCGTTCAGCACTTGTTCCACGTGGGCGGGATCAACGGGCGCCGGCGTCGGCTCGGCCAGGTGTTGCGGCAAGGCCAGTATCGCCGCCGCCAGGGCGGCAAGCCCGGCCTCGATCTGGTCGATCAAACCCGCGCATTCGCCGCCCGGCTGTTTCAAGGCGGCTTCCAGCCCCGCGATCTGATCCGCCAGGCGATTGGCCCCCAAGGTCGCGGCCACCCCCTTGAGGCTGTGCGCCAGATGCCGCGCATCAGTGATCTCCCCGGTCGCCAGCAATTCACGCAGCCGCGCCATGTCGCCGGCATGCGATTCGGCGAACAGGCACAGCAGGCGCAGGTATTTGTCCGCCTGGCCGCGCAGCGCCGTCAGGCCCCGTTGCGGATCGAGGCCGGGCAGCGTGGCGAAGCGAGCCAGGGCCGCTTGTTGTGGCAAGGCTGTCCGCGCGACGGGGGCCGGCGGCGTGAGCGGCCGCGGATCGACAGCCTCGTCCGGCAACCATCGCAACAGCGTCGCATAGAGGACTTCCGGGTCCACCGGCTTCGCCACGAAGTCGTTCATACCGGCTTCCAGGCAGGCGCGGCGATCCTCGTCGAAGGCGTTGGCGGTCATCGCCAGAATTGGCTTGTCGCGCCAGGCCGGCAGGGCGCGAATCGCGCGAGTAGCTTCCAGGCCATCCATGTTGGGCATCTGTACATCCATCAGGATCAGCGCATAACCACCCGACACCGCCTTCTCCAGAGCCACCAGACCATCCTCGGCGGCGTCCACCGCGAGGCCCACGGCGTGCAGCAGTTCCAGCGCCACTTCGCGGTTGATCAGATTGTCTTCCGCCAACAGCAAACGGGCGCCGGCATGGCGGCGGCGCAGTTCCGCCTCGGCCTCCGGCGCGGGAGGGGCGGCGGCCGGCATGACGCCGTGGCCGCGCGCCAGATGCACCGTGAACCAGAAGGTGCTGCCCTTGCCCGGTTTGCTCTCCACCCCCGCTTCACCGCCCATCATTTGCGCCAGATTGCGGGTAATCGCCAGCCCGAGGCCGGTGCCGCCGTATTTGCGCGTGGTGGACACATCGGATTGTTCAAAGGCGGCGAACAACCTGGATTGGGTGTCCGGGGCGATGCCGATGCCCGTGTCCCGCACCTCGAAGCGCACCGCCAGCCTCCCCTCCTGTTCGCTCAGCAAGCGCGCGCGCAGGGCGATGCCGCCGTGCTCGGTGAACTTGACCGCGTTGCCGGCGTAGTTGAGCAAGGCCTGGCGCAAGCGGGTGGGATCGCCGCGCAACCACACCGGCACCGCGTCGCCATCCACTTCCACACTCAGGCCCTTGGCCTGGGCCGCGTCGAGAATCATCGAACGCACGTGGTCGAGCACGGCGGAGAGGGCGAAATCGCTCTGTTCCAGTTGCAGCTTGCCGGCCTCGATCTTGGACAGGTCGAGGATGTCGTTGATGATCGACAGCAGATGGCGAGCGGAACCGGCGATCTTGCCGAGCCGCTCCGATTGCTCCAGCGTGACATTGTCGCGTTGCAGCAGATGCGTGAGGCCGAGGATGGCGTTCATCGGCGTGCGGATCTCATGGCTCATGTTGGCCAGAAAGGCGCTCTTGGCATGGGTGGCGGCTTCCGCCTGGGTCTTGGCGATGAGCAATTCATTGGTGCGCTGGGCGACCAGCTCTTCCAGGTGGTGGCGGTGCTGATCCAGCTCCAGGCCGAGACGCTTTTTCTGGGTCACATCCTCTTTCACCGCGACGTAGTGGCTGATGCGGCCATCCGGCTGGCGTAGCGGGGTGATGATGGCGAATTCCACATATTCGCCGCCGTCCTTACGCCGATTGATGAACTCGCCTTTCCAGGGGCGGCCCTCGGTCATGGCGCCCCATAGGGCATCGTAGACCTGCTTCGGTGTTTCGCCGGATTGCAGGATGCGCGGATTTTGGCCCAGCGCTTCCGCGCGGCTATAGCCGGTGGCCTGGACGAAAGCCTCGTTCACATATTCGATCTCGGCGGCCAGATTGGTGATGACGATGCTCTCCGGGCTCTGCTCCACGGCCTGCGCGAGTTTGCGCAACTGCTCCTCCGCCGCCTTGCGCTCAGAAATATCGCGGCTGATGGTGAAGACCATGGCTTCATTGCCCACCATGGCGCCGCCGAGGCTGACTTCCACGTCGTAGACCGTGCCGTCCTTGCGGCGATGGCGCGTTTCGATGGTGGTGTTGGCATCGAGGAGATTCACGAAATTGGCGCGGATGTCCGCCTCCGTCAGCGTGGCCTCCCAATCCCAGGTATGCAGACTCAGCACTTCCTCGGGGGTGTAGCCCAGCATGGTTGCAAACCTGGGGTTGGCCTCCACCACCTGATGTTGCTGGTTGACGATGGCGATGCCGTCGCGGGAGCCATCCATGAGCAGACGGCGGCGCAGCGCTTCACTCTCCAGCGCGGCCTCGACCTGTTTGCGCTCGGTGATGTCCTGCACGAACCCTGACAGTTTCTCGGGCAATCCATCCTTGCCGAATACCGGCTTGCCACGGCATTCAATCCAACGTTCCGCGCCATCATCGAGGCGATGAATCCGGTATTCGATGCGATGCTCTTTGCCGGTCGCAAGGCTGTGATGAAGGGATGCAAGGACTGCCGGACAATCATTGCTCGAAACAATCTCGCAAAGCCGTGTGGGGCCCGCCAGAAAATTGGGCGGCACGCCAAACAACCGGCAGGTCTGCTCCGACCAGATCGCGGACACCCCGTCCCGACTGAGCTCCCAGGAGCCGATACGAGCGAAATCCTGGGTAGATCGCAAGCGTTCCTCGCTCTCGCGCAGCGCCAGTTCCGCCGCGCGCCGTTCCGTCACATCCATGGCCATGCTGATGACCAGGCGGCGACCGTCCGGCAGGCGGCCCAGCGGCGCGGAGCTGAACTCCCAGATGCGCGTGCCCCCGGATCGGGTACGGATGGTGTAGTCGCCCTCGGCGACGCGATGGTCCAGGCCGTAAAGCCGGTCGATGTCCGACTGCACGAGCGCTTGTTTTTCACCGTAGGCCCGCTCGGTCCAATCGGCGATGGTGGCCAATTCCGCATGTGAGTATCCGGTGATTTCGCACCAGGAATTACTGGCCTGGAGAATCGCGCCATCCTCGGCGTGCAGCAGGATGGGAAACGGCGAAAACAACACCGCGCGGCGGAATCGTTCCTCGCTCTCGCGCAGCGCCGCGTTGGCCGCCTCGGCCTGGTTGCGCGCCGCGATGGCGTCTTCCATCAGATTCAGCGCCGCCAGGTGCGCCAGGCGCTGCTCTTCCAGCGCGGCCGCCTGGTTTTCGCGCAACGCGGCTTCGGCGGCGCGGCGGGCGCGGCGTTCTTCCGCCTCGTTCAGCGCGCGCTCGATGGCCTGCGGCAGCCGGGCCAGGCGGTCCTTGAGAACGAAATCGGCGAGGCCCAGGCGCAGCAACTCCACCGCCGTTTCCTCGCCGACACTGCCGGATAACAGGATCACCGGCAGATCGGGATGGCGCGCCTGGATGCGACGCAGGGTGGCGACGAAATCCATGCCCGGCACGCTGTAGTCCGACAGCACCACATCCCATGCGCTTTGCAACGCGGCATCCAGCGCCACATCGTCGCCAACTCGCCGGCACTCGGCCACCAGCCCGTGCTGGCGCAAATGGCGCTCCAGCAGCAGAAAGTCGGCGATGGCGTCTTCGATGACCAGTATTTTCAGTGGCTTGCTCATGGCAGATTCACTCCCCCGGCGGCGGCTCGTTGGTCGCCAGCCAGTAAACGCCCAGACGCGCCACGCTCTCGGCGAAGTCGGCGAAATCCACCGGCTTGCGCACGAAGCTGTTGGCGCCGTTTTCGTAGCTTTTCAAGCGGTCGCGCTCGTCGTCCGACGAGGTGAGGATGACCACCGGCAGCAGCGCGGTGCGGACGTCGCCGCGCAACCGCTCCAGCACCTCCAGGCCTGACAGGCGCGGCAAGCCGATGTCGAGCAGCACCACGGCGGGCAGATCGGGGCCTTCCCGGTCGGTGAATTCGCCTTCCCGGAACAGATAGTCCAGCGCCTGCTGGCCATCACGCGCCACGTCCACCCGGTTGGCCAGATTGGCGCGGCGCAACGCGCGCAGGGTGAGCATTTCGTCCTGCGGGTTGTCTTCCACGAGAAGGAGGGTTTTAGCGGTCATCGTCCGGGCTCCTGACTACCTGGTCGGGGCAAAGATCCCCCACTTTCTCAAAGCTCTGGATGCGGCCATTGTTGAAACGCCTGCAACCGCGAAGAGCCGAGCCCCCCCTTTGAAAAAGGGGGAAGCCACCCCACCACACGGCCAGGCGCTTCACTGTCATACCGCCTCCCTCGCCGCGTCGCCCAGGGTAAAGCAGAACGTCGCGCCCTTGCCCGGTTCTCCCCACGCCGCGATGGTTCCGCCGTGGCGGTGGACAATGCGCTGCACGGTGGCCAGGCCGATGCCGATGCCGGGGAACTCGTCCTGGCGGTGCAGGCGCTGGAACGGCTGGAACAGCTTGCCGGCATGGGCCATGTTGAAACCGGCGCCGTTGTCGGCCACGCAAAAGCGGCGCGCGCCGTCCGTTTCCTCGCCATACACGCGGATGCTCGCCGCCGCCGCGTGGGCGCTGTATTTCCAGGCATTGCCCAACAGATTGCGCAGCACCACCTCGATCATGCGGGCATCGCCGCGCGCCGCCAGCCCAGGTTCAATTTCCACCGTCACCCGCCGTTCCGGCTCACCCCGCGCCAGTTCGGCCAGCAACAGTTCGGACAGGGCGGAAATATCCACCACGTCGCGCCGCAACTCGCCGCGCGTGCTGCGCGAAAGCGCCAGCAGGCCGTCGATCAATTCACTCATCCGCGCGCTGGCGCTGTCGATTTGCCCCAGGTAGACCCGCGCCTCGCCTTGCAACTGATCGCCGTAATCTTCCAGCAACGCCTGGCTGAAACCGCTCATGGCCCGCAACGGCGCGCGCAGGTCGTGCGATACGGCATAGGCGAAGGCGTCGAGCTCGCGGTTGGCGGCGCTCAGTTCGACGGTGCGTTCGGCCACGCGCCGTTCCAGACCGGCATTGAGCTGACTGATCGCCTCCTCGGCCAGCTTGCGCTCCGTGATGTCGCGGATCACCCCAAGCAATTTGCCATCGGGCATCTTGGTTGCGATCACTTCCGCCGTGAAGATCGAGCCGTCTTTGCGGCGGAAGCGCCACTCCCGCTGATAATTTTTCCCGCTATTGATCGCTTCCAGGGCGGGTTCGACATAGGTTGTCTCCGTCGCCTCGATGATATTGGAAGCATGCAGCCCAATCAGTTCCTCGCGGGCATAACCAAGCATCCGGCAGACGCTCGGATTGGCATCGAGGTAGCGGCTCTCATCATCGGCAATGACGATGCCATCCGGCGCATATTCAAAGAGTTTTCGGTAGCGCGCCTCACTCTCGCGCAGCGTGGCTTTGGCCGCCTCCTGTTGTTTCGCGGCGGCATCGAGCAACTGGCGGACCGTGGCGATTTCGTGGATTTCCGGGAGCGGTGCCCCGGGAGTGGGGTTTTCCGCCAGCGCCGCCACCGCCCCGGCCAGACGCCGGCTGGCCAGCAAGCCACCAAGCACAGCGATCAAGGTGGCCCCCAACACCAGCGGCAACATGGAAGCGGCCGCCGCCAGCAACGGCGCGCGATAGGCGTCGCGCGGAATTTCCAGCACCACCGTCCAGGGCGACAATTTCGAGCTGGCGATAAAACGCCCGGCGGCATCGACATCTTTAGCCGGATTGAAGCCGGACGGTGCGCGCCGGGCGATCACCGCGCCGGTGCCATCGAGCAGGCTGAGAGACCAGCCGGCCGGTAACGCCAGCTGGTTGATGCGTTCCTGGAATTTTTGGGTCTCAAAAGTGGCGAGCAGGAGGAAAACGGTCTTGCCGCGACGCTGGGCGGGCACCGCGATGGCGACCAGCGGCACTCTGGCGACCGGCCCGAAGACGAGATCGCCGACCGCGGGCTGGCCGGTCGCCAGCGCGGTCGGCGCGGCGGCGTGGCCCTTCGGCCGCGGCAACAAGGGCAGCGGGGTACCGAAAGGCACGCGGGTATTGAACAGCATGTGCATTTCCGAATCGACGAGGATGACGTGACCACCGAAATTCGGGCGCATCCCCAACGCGAACATATAGAGATCCCGGTGGCGCGCCGCATCGTCCAGCAGCGGCGACGCCGCCAGCATGCGCAGGGCGCCGATGCGCGCGTTCAGGCGCTGATCCATCGCCAATGCGAAATTGTTCGCCAGGTTGGCGGCTTCGACGTCACGCCTGGCCTGCGTGTCCAGCACGCTGTCATAAGCCAGCCAGGCGGTCAGCAGCAGCAGCGGCAGCACGCACAACCAGATCAACCGGGTAAGAAAGGTTTGCAGCGACATCTCCGCCCGCTTTGCGGCCTTGTCACGCATATCGGTATCGGTGGGTTCGCTCATGGCGTCGCATCCCCGGCGGGAGGTTCCGGGTCATCGAGAAAGGACAGCGGATAAGGCGGCGCCCGCCCAAGCTGGATGGACAAGGCGTTGATCCGCCGTTTCAGCGCGATCATGTCCAGCTCACGCCCCACCGTGGCGCGGTTGAAGCGCTCCAGTTCTTCATTGCGCTGGCGCAATTCCTCGGTCCGCCGGTACAGAGCATCCTCGGCGGCCCGGCGCTCGGTGACGTCAAAGAAGGTGGCGAGAAAATCCTCCCCCAGGGTATTGCCGGAAATGAGAACCGTGCGGCGCGAGCCATCCTTGCAGACGACCTGGTACTCGATGGGTGCGATATCCGTGCCGCTTCGAGCGGCCTGTTCCACGGCGGCATTCCAGGTTTCCAGCACCCAGGCGCGATAGGCCGGGTCGGGATAAGCGAGCCGCCACCACTCGGCCAGGGTCGGCACATCCGCATGGCTGTAACCAAACATCCGCGTGAAACGGTCGTTGAAATCCACGATCACGCCGTCCTTGTTGACGAAACACAAGGGCACCGCCGCGACATCAAAGAGTTGGTGGAAACGCCTTTCGCTCTCGCCAGAAGCCGCTTCCGCTTCCTTGCGCCGCCGGATCTCCCGCGACAGCTTGCGTATCCAGAACAGCATGCCCAGGAGCACCGCGCCAAGGAGGGCCAGCGCCTGCCACAGACGGGTGTAGTCAAAGCCGCGCTCATACCGCGGCGGCAGCCATTTCCGGTATATGGCGTCGCGTTCGCTTTCGGAAATCGAATCCAGCGTCTTGTCGAGTATCCCGGCCAGGATCGCCCAGTCCTTGCGCACCGCCATGGACTGAAGGTTCACATAGGGCGTCTGCCCGGAGATCTTGAGCGTCGCCATATCCAGCTTCGCCAGGTAATAGTCGACGGTGAGCATGCTGTCGATATAGGCGTAGACCTCCCCGCGACGCAGCGCCTCCAGGCCTTCGCGCGTGGTCTTGACCCGGACCAGGGGGATTTCGGGGAAGTCCCTCGGTAACCAGTCATTGACCGCGTACCCCTCCACCACGGCCACTTTCTTCCCCGCGAGCTCACGCATGGCGCCGATATAGGTGACGTTCCGGCGCGTGACGATGACGATCGGAATACGCATATAAGGCCGGGTGAAGGCCCAGAACTCCGCGCGTTCCGGTGTCACCACCACCGAGGTGGTCATGTCGATCTCCCAATGCTTCAGCTTGGCATAGGCCTCCTGCCAACTCAGATTGCGCGCGCGCTCGAATTTCACGCCCAAACGCTGTTCGATGAGCGTCAGATAATCCCCGCTCATGCCGGACGGCCCCCCGCGTTCATCGGCAAATTCGACCGGCGGCCAGCCCGGATCTCCCGCCACGCGGATGACGGGATGCTCACGCAGCCAGGCCCGTTCCTGATCGGTCAGCGATTGCGGCAGAGCGGCCGCTGTCGCGGCGGCGACGGCCTCCTGGCCCGCCGCCACCCCTCCGGCCAGCAGGAACAGGCATACCAGCAGCAGGCGCGACAGCCAGCGGCCGACAAGCGCGCGCTTCCCGGCGATATCGTTTATCAGATGGATGGTGAAATGGAGGCACAGCAAGACCATATAAACCCCGCGGTGAATAGCGAAGACATATCGACCTGGATTCGTAAACCTTTAAGTAAGGTGCTTTTCTCGTTGCTTGCTGATGCGGTTGGTGCGGTGGTTCCCCCCTTTTTCAAAGGGGGGTTAGGGGGGATTTCTGAGACGGCCGCTCAGGCAAACGTCGCTCAATCCCCCTCATTCCCCCTTTGAGAAAGGGGGATGCCACCGCGCCAAGACGGATGGGGAATCAATCGGCATTTCCTCAACCTGCCGCCAGGTCACTGACGCGCCGCGCGCAGGGTCGCCAAAGCGGTTTCGTAGTCGAAATGCTCGATCTGCCGCTGGAGTTCGTCGCAACTGTCGCCCAGCGCGGCGCGCAATTGAGCGGTGGAGTCAGCGGCCAGTTGACCGGCGTGGGCATCGCTTTGCGCCAGCAGGTGTTCCAGTTCGTCCATCACCTGTTCCAGGCGGCCGGGATTGAGGGATAGCGCCGTTGCCTCGGTTGGCCATTGCGGCAAGGCCAGAATCGCCGCCGCCAGTGTGGAAAGCCCCGCTTCGATGTTGTCGATCAAGCCTTCACAGCCACCTCCCGGCTGTTTCAAGGCGGTTTCCAGTCGCGCCATCTGGTCCGCCAGATGATGCGCGCCCAGGGTCGCGGCCACCCCCTTGAGGCTGTGCGCCAGATGGCGGGCCGCGTCGAACTGGCTGGCCGCCAGGTGTTCGCGCAGTTGTGCCATGTCGCCGGCGTGCGATTCGGCGAACAGGCGCAGCAGACGCAGGTATTTGTCCGCCTGGCCGCGCAGTAGCGCCAGGCCCCTGGCCGGGTCGAGGCCGGGCAGGGTGGCGAAGCGCGCCAGGGCCGCGCTCGCCGGCGCCGTCACGCCGCTCGCCGGCGCGATCGGCGCGTTGGCGGCTTGCCGCGCCGGCAGCCATTGCAACAGCGTGGCGAACAAGGACTCCGGGTCCACCGGCTTCGCGACGAAATCGTTCATGCCGGCTTCCAGGCAGGCGCGGCGATCCTCGTCGAAGGCATTGGCGGTCATCGCCAGTATCGGTTTGTCGCGCCAGGCCGGCAGGGCGCGGATCGCGCGGGTGGCTTCCAGGCCGTCCATGTTCGGCATCTGCACGTCCATCAGAATCAGCGCGTAGTCGTTTTCACGCGCCTTCTCCAGCGCCACCTGGCCATCCTCGGCGGTGTCCACGGCGAGGCCCACGGCATGCAGCAGTTCCAGCGCCACTTCGCGGTTGATCAGGTTGTCTTCCGCCAGCAACAACCGGGTGCCGGCATGGCGCCGGCACAATTCGGCCTCGGCTTCCGGCTCGGCGGCGACCACGCTCGGCATGACCCCGTGGCCGCGCGCCAGAAGCACCGTGAACCAGAAGGTGCTGCCCTGGCCCGCTTCGCTCTCCACCCCGGCGTCACCGCCCATCTTCCGCGCCAGGTGGCGGGTAATCGCCAGGCCCAGGCCGGTGCCGCCGTACTTGCGCGTGGTGGACACATCAGACTGTTCAAAGGCGGCGAACAGCCTGGGCAGGGCATCCGGGGCGATGCCGATACCCGTGTCCTGAACCTCGAAGCGCACCCTGAGCTCTTCGTCGTTCTCTCCCAGGAGTTTGGCGCGCAGGAAAATCGTGCCGTGTTCGGTGAACTTGATCGCGTTACCTGCGTAATTGAGCAGGGCCTGGCGTAGCCGGGTGGGGTCGCCGCGCAGCCACAGCGGCACGGCATCGCCATCCACCTCCACACGCAAGCCCTTGGCCTGGGCCGCGTCGGAAATCATCGAGCGGACATGGTCGAGCACGGCGCCCAGGGCGAAATCGGTCTGCTCCAGTTGCAGCTTGCCGGCCTCGATCTTGGACAGGTCGAGGATGTCGTTGATGACGGAGAGTAGATGGTGGGCGGCGCTGTCGATCTTGCCGAGACGATCGCCCTGCTCCGGGGTCACACCCGCCCGTTGCAGCAGATGGGTGAGGCCGAGGATGGCGTTCATGGGGGTGCGGATTTCATGGCTCATGTTGGCCAGGAAGGCGCTCTTGGCCTGGTTGGCCGCTTCCGCCTGAGTCTTGGCGACCGTCAGTTCGGCGGTGCGTTGCGCCACCAGGCCTTCCAGATGGTGGCGATGCTGATCCAGCTCGACGCCGATGCGCTTCTTCTCGGTGATGTCTTCCTGTACCGCCACATAGTGGCTGATGCGGCCATCCGCCTGGCGCAGGGGGGTGATGACGGCCAGCTCGACATATTCACCGCCATCCTTGCGTCGGTTGATGAACTCGCCTTTCCAGGGGTGGCCCTGGGCCATGGCCTGCCATAACGCGACGTAGGTTTCCCGTGGGGTTCTGCCGGATTGCAGCAGGCGCGGGTTCTGCCCGATCACCTCCTCGCGGCGATAGCCGGTGGCGCGCAGGAAGGTTTCGTTGACATATTCGATCTCGGCTTTCAGGTTGGTGATGACGATGCTTTCCGGGCTCTGCTCCACGGCCAGCGAAAGCTTGCGAACCTGATCCTCGGCCTCCAGACGCACGGTGATGTCCTGGAACGACACCACCGCGCCCACTTGTTCGCCGCCCTCCGTCATCGGCGTGGCGATCATTTCCACGGGGAACAGGGTGCCGTCCTTGCGGATGAACCACTCCACCCGGCTGCGCGCCTGGCCATCGCGCAAGGTCAGGAAGATGGGGCATTCGGAACTGGGGTAGGGCCGACCATCCGGGCGGTGATGGTGGAACAGCTCGTGCTGGTTCCGCCCCAGCATTTCTTCCTCGCTGAAGCCCAGCATGGCCAGAGCGGCGCTATTGACGAAGGTGCAGCGACCCTCCCGGTCCATGCCATACACCCCCTCGCCCAGGGCGGTCAGCACGGCCCGATGCCGCTCCTCGCTCTCGCGCAGCGCCTCCTGTTCCAGTTTGCGCGCGGTGATGTCCTGCGCCGTGCCGACCATGCGGATCGGCCGGCCATCGGCGTCGCGCACCAGTTCGCCGCGCCCGCTGATGAAGCGCACCGCGCCGTCGGGATGGAGCGCGCGAAATTCAAGGTCGCCGGGCTGTTCTCCGGCGACACAGGCTTGTATCCAAACCTGCATTGCAAGCCGGTCATCCGGATGGATCAACTGGATAAACGTCTCGGGCGTGGGTGCGAAAGACTCGGGCGAGACGCCATAGAGTCGATACAACTCATCCGACCAGGTGATGACGCTAAGCGGCAGTTCGGCCTCCCAGCTGCCGATGTGGGCGATGCGCTGCGACTCGGCCAGCAGCTTGCCTTGCCTGCGCAGCGCCTCCCGCGCCTGGCGAGCGGCGGTGATGTCGCGGGCGATGCCGAGGACGCCGATGAGCCGCCCGTCGGCATCGAACATGGGGGTTTTGACGGTTTCCAGCAGTTCGCGGTGGCCGTCGTCGGCGAAGGTCACTTCCTCTTCGTTGCTGGTGGGTTTGCCGGCGGCGATGGCGGCACGGTCCTTGGCGCGGAAATGGTCGGCCAATTCCTTGTCCACGAAGTCGTAATCGGTCTTGCCGAGGATGTCCGCCTCCCCGGCCCCGACAAAACGCTCGAAACGAGGATTGCACGCCAGATAGATGCCATCCGGGTTCTTCAGCCAGACGATATCCGGCAAGGTCTGTAACAGGGTCTTGAGCAGACCACGCTCCCGTGCGAGATTGAATTCAGTCAGCTTGCGCTCGGTAATGTCCAGGATCAGACCGATGACCGCCGGGCGGCCCTGATAGTCGAAGGCGCGGCCATGCACCTCGACATCGACGCGGCGGCCATCGCGGCGCAGGCCGGTAAAGGTGTAATGCGCATCCGCGATCTCGCCTTCGAGGCGGCGACGGAGGTACTCGGCCACCCAATCGCGGTCTTCCGGGCTGACCAGATCGGCGACCGGCACCCGGTCGATCAAGTCCTCCGGCGCGTCATAGCCGAAGAGGGCGGCGAAACCTGGATTGACATAACGGAAGTGGTCGTCCTGGATGATGTAGATGCCGGCCAGGGACTCCTCCACCAGCGCGCGGAAGCGCCCTTCACTCTCCCGCAGCGCCGCTTCGACTTGTTTGAGTTCAGTGATGTCGCGGGCGATGCCGAACAGGCCGACGACCTTGCCATCAGCGTCGTGCAACGGCCCCTTGGTGGACAGGAAGGTGCGCTCGCCGTCCGTGGTGACAAGCTCCTCCTGAAAGGTCACGGTGCGATTTTCCGCCATCACCAACTGGTCGTTGAGCATGATTTTGGCGGCTTGTCCGGGAGGGAAAAGCATCGCGCAGTCGTGACCGAGCACTGTCGCGGGCGGGTGGCCGGTCACCCGCCCCGCCTCCCGGTTGAACAGCAGAAAACGCCCCTCCGCGTCCTTGGCGAAGATGGCATCGGTGGAGCTGGCGGCGATGGCGTCCATGAGGTTCAGGGTGCGCAAGTGTTCCGCCTGCGCGCACCGGGCCACCTCCACCTGGCGACGGACGCGATGCAACCATTCAGCCAGCGCGCTGACGAGCACGCCATTGACGATGAGGGCGCCCCACTGAAACAGATCATGCCGGGCCTCGATCCCGAGTTTAGCGACCGGGGGGATGAACCAGGCCGAAGCGCAGGCGGCGATGAACGTCGCGAGCAGCCCCGGCCCGATGCCGCCGAGCAGTGCGCTGAGCACGATGGGAAGCATGAGCAGAATCAGCAGCGGCCGCTCGCCGAAGGACGGCGCCAGGGTCATTCTGAGCAGCAGCATCGCCGTGGTAATCGCCACCGCGAATACATAGATCGACCAGCGCGGCCAGTTCATGGCGGGCAACCGGAGTGGGTCGCCAGCGGGCGCATCAGGCATCTTGCCGGCCATCGCCAACAGGCTCGCCACGGAAACCGGGTGCCGCGAGTTTCTCGAACGATTCGACGATGAAAACGAGGGTGACGCTTTGACTATTCGGCATGGCCGCGACAATCCCGGCAGTGAATGTCGTCGGGTTATCGACCCCCCTGGAGAAATCTTGAATGAAGCGCCGCCAGGGGGGTGTGGGTACCGGAACCGCGTGGAGCCCGCTCCCCCTTTCCCAAAGGGGGAACGAGGTACCGAAGGGTATAAGCAGGGATTTAGTAACGTTTGCCTGTGCGGCCGTCTCAGAAATCCCCCCTAACCCCCCTTTGAAAAAGGGGGGAACCACCGCGCCAACCGCATCACCAGGTAACGGTAATAGAGCCTTCCCAAAGGGGGGAGCCTCGTAAGCCGGCGTCACGAGCCAAACACGTTTGGCCGGGTGTAACCTGCGCGCTTGCCCGACGTCGAGCGACCGCCACGCGGCGGCCTGGGCGAATTTCACCGTGGAGCTGAACATGATGACCCCCGCCTACGCTCACCCCCCCATCCTGCTCGTGGAAGACAACCCGGTGGATGTCGATCTCACCCTGCGCGCCTTCGCCCGCCGCAAACTCACCAACCCGGTGCTGGTGGCGCGCGACGGCGAGGAGGCGCTGGCCTGGGTGCCACGCTGGGAAGCGGGTGAAGCGCTGCCGGCGGTGATCCTGCTCGATCTCAACATGCCGCGTGTGGATGGCCTCACCGTGCTGCGCGAACTCAAGGCCCATCCGGTGTCGCGGCACATTCCGGTGGTGATCCTGACCACCTCGAAGGAAGACCACGACATCCAAGCCGCCTACCGCCTCGGCGCCAATTCCTACATCGTCAAGCCGGTGGATTTCGACAACTTCATGGAGGTGGCGCAACGGATCGAACTGTATTGGTGCGTGACCAACGAGCGGCCGAGGTAAGCGACATGCGGGTTCTCTATATCGAAGACTCCACCAGCGATGCCGATCTGGCGCGCCACGCGCTGGCGCGACTGGCGCCGGAAATCGAACTGGTGGTGGCGCCCACGTTGCGCGACGGGCTGGCTTGCCTGGCCGAGGTGGAGCGCCACGATCTCCTGCTCTCCGACCTTTCCCTGCCGGATGGCTCCGGCCTGGAGGCACTGGCTTATGTGCGCGGCCAGGCCCTGCCGATGGCGGTGGTCATCCTCACCGGCTCCGGCGACCAGGACGCCGCCATCGCCGCGCTCAAGGCCGGGGCGGACGATTATCTGGTCAAGCGCGGCGATTACCTGGAGCGCCTGCCGCGCACGCTGAATGCCGCGCTCGCCCGTTTCCACGAATCCACGCTGCGTAGAAGCCGGGTATTGCGCGTGCTCTATGCCGAACACAACGTGTTCGATGTGGACCTGATGCGCCGCCATCTGGCGCAACACGCGCCGCACATCCGCCTGACCACGGTGACCAGCGCCCATGAAGCCCTGGCGCGGCTGCCGCAATCACTCGCGGAAGCCGCCGATTTCGACCTGCTGCTGGTCGATTACCGCCTGCCGGGCATGGATGGCCTGGAATTGACCAAGGTGCTGCGCGAGGAACGCGGCCTGGATTTGCCCATCGTCCTGATCACCGGGCACGGCAGCGAGGAAGTGGCCGCGCGCGCCCTGCATCTGGGGGTCGACGACTATCTGGCCAAGCACGAAGGCTATCTCTACGAGCTCGCCGCGACTCTGGAAAAGGTGCAGCGCCAGGCGGAATTGGCGCGTGAACGGGCCAGCCTGCGCGAGGCCAGCCAACGCCTTTCCCATCTGCTCGCCACCAGCCCCAGCATTCTTTACAGCCTGCGCGTCGCGGGCGAGAACCTGCGCGCGACCTGGGTGAGCGAAAACATGGCAAGCCTGCTGGGTTACACGCCGGCGGAGGCATTGGCGCCGCATTGGTGGTGGTCGCACGTGCATCCGGACGACCGTGACGCGGCGGCGGCCGGCAAAACCATCCTGTTCACGCAGGGCGAGTACGCCCACGAATATCGTTTTCAGCACCGGGATGGCCGCTACCTCTGGGTCCGCGACGACCAACGGTTGCTGCGTGACGAGCAAGGCCGGCCGCTGGAAGTCGTGGGCGCCTGGCTCGACATCAACGAACGCAAGCGGACCGAGTCGGTGCAACTGACGCGCAACGCGGTGCTCGATCAGATCGTCGCCAATCGGCCGCTGCCGGGCATCCTGGACGACATCGCGCGCCGCCTGGAGGCCATCGGCCCGGACATGCGCGTCTCCATCCTGCTGATCGACCCGCGCAGCGGCCTCTTGAGCAATGGCGCCGCGCCCAGTCTGCCGGACTTCTACAACGCGGCGGTTGAAGGCCTGGAGCCCGGCGAGGGGCGTGGTTCCTGCGGCACGGCGGCCTGGCTGGGCGAAGCGGTCATCGTCACCGACATCGACAGCCACCCGTACTGGGCACCCTATCTGGAGGTGACCCAACGCGCCGGCCTGCATGCCTGTTGGTCGGTGCCGTTCAAGGACGAGACGGGACGCGTGCTGGGCACCTTCGGCATCTATTACGACGCGCCACGCGCACCGGCGCCCGCCGATCTGGAATTGATCGAAGAATTCGCCCGCATCACCAGTCTCGCGGTGCAGAAAGTGCGCGCCGGCGAGGCCCTGCGCCAGTCCGCCGCCGTGTTCGAGAGCACCCGCGACGGCGTGCTGATCACCGATCTCGGCCCGCGCATCGTCGCCATCAACCGCGCCTACAGCGAGATCACCGGCTACAGCGAGGCGGAGGTGCTGGGCAACAATCCCAGCATTCTGCAATCCGGCCGCCACGACCGCGCCTTCTACCAGGCGCTGTGGGCCAGCGTCAGCGAGACCGGCCACTGGCAGGGTGAGATCTGGAACCGGCGCAAGAATGGCGAGATCTACCCACAATGGCTCTCCATCAGCACGGTGCGCGACGAATGGGGCGAAGCATGCAACTACGTCGGTGTATTCACCGACATGAGCCAGATTCGCCAGTCCGAGGAACGGCTCGACCACCTGGCGCACTACGACCCGCTCACCGATCTGCCCAACCGGCTGCTGGTGCAATCGCGCCTGCAACACGCCATCGAACGCGCCGAGCGCCACGACTACCGGGTCGCGGCGCTCTACATCGACCTCGACCGTTTCAAGACGGTCAACGACAGCCTCGGCCACCCGATCGGCGACGAACTGCTCGCGGCCCTGGCGCGACGCCTGAGTAGCCGTTTGCGTGAGGAAGACACGCTGGCGCGGCTGGGCGGCGACGAGTTTCTGCTGGTGCTGGAGTTCGTGGCGCAACCGGAACATGCCGCCGCCGTGGCGCAATCCCTTATCGACCAGCTCGTGGTGCCGTTCAATCTGCCCAGCGGGCATGAGGTGTTCGTCGGCGTCAGCATCGGCATCAGCCTGTTCCCGGACGACGCCGAGACGGTCACGGAACTGATTCAGCATGCCGACGTGGCCATGTATCAGGCCAAACAGCGGGGCCGCAACACTTACAGCTTCCATACCGAAGCCCTGAGCACCGCCGCCAGCGAACGGCTATCCCTGGAAACCCATCTGCGCCATGCCCTGGAGCGCGACGAATTCGTGCTGCATTACCAGCCGCTGATCGAAGCCCACAGCGGCCAGATCTTCGGCGTCGAGGCCCTGGTGCGCTGGCAACCACCGGGCGAAGCACTGGTGCCGCCGGACAAGTTCATCCCCATCGCCGAGGAAACCGGCCTGATCGTGCCCCTGGGAGAATGGGTATTGCGTACCGCCTGCGCCCAGGCGCGTACCTGGCTCGATACCGGCCTGCCGCCGCTGGTCATGGCGGTGAACCTGTCGGGACGCCAGTTCCAGGCCGTGGACATGGTGGAACTGGTGCGCGCGGTGCTGCTTGATACCGGCCTGCCGGCGAGTTACCTGGAACTGGAACTGACCGAGAGCGTCATCATGGGGCAAGCGGACCAGGCCATCGCCACCCTGGATGCCCTCAAGGCGCTGGGCGTGCGCCTGGCCATCGACGACTTCGGCACCGGCTATTCCTCGCTGGCCTATCTCAAGCGTTTCCCCATCGACAAACTCAAGATCGACCGCGGTTTCGTCGACGGCCTCGCCGACGACCCCAACGACCGCGAGATCGCCGCCACCATCATCGCCATGGCGCGCAACCTGCGCCTGGAGGTGCTGGCGGAGGGCGTGGAAACGCGACAGCAGTTGGAAATCCTCGGCGCCATGGGCTGCGATGCCTACCAGGGATACCTGTTCAGCCGGCCGATTCCGGCCGAGGAACTGGAGAAGCTGTTGCCGATTTTTCAGGCTGGGCCGGCGGCTTCGGAGTAGCGATACAGTCCGTGGGATGTGGCGCCGCGGCCCCCTTTCCCAAAGGCTCTTTTCCTTTTAGCTGGTGATGCGCTTGGTGCGGTAGTTCCCCCCTTTTTCAAAGGGGGGGGCAGGGGGATTTCTGAGGCGGTTGCTCAGGCAAGCGTCGCTAAATCCCCCCCCCCTTTGAAAAAGGGGGAAGCCACGCACCTTGGCACCTTCACCCCTATCGCCCGCCCAAGCGAACAGCGCCTTGGAAAACAGACGCGTTGGGCAAAGCGGCTCCCCCCTTTACCAAAGGGGGGCAGGGGGGATTTCTGAGGCGGTTGCTCAGGCAAGCGTCGCTAAATCCCCCTCATTCCCCCTTTGAAAAAGGGGGAGGCCACGCACCTTGGCACCTTCACCCCTATCGCCCGCCCAAGCTAACAGCGCCTTGGAAAACAGACGCGTTGGGCAAAGCGGCTCCCCCCTTTACCAAAGGGGGGCAGGGGGGATTTCTGAGGCGGTTGCTCAGGCAAGCGTCGCTAAATCCCCCTCATTCCCCCTTTGAAAAAGGGGGAAGCCACGCACCTTGGCACCTTCACCCCTATCGCCCGCCCAAGCGAACAGCGCCTTGGAAAACAGACGCGTTAGGCAAAGCGGCTCCCCCCTTTATCAAAGGGGGGCAGGGGGGATTTCTGAGGCGGTTGCTCAGGCAAGCGTCGCTAAATCCCCCTCATTCCCCCTTTGAAAAAGGGGGAAGCCACGCACCTTGGCACCTTCACCCCCATCGCCCGCCCAAGCGAACCGCGCCTTGGAAAACAGACGCGTTGGGCAAAGCGGCTCCCCCCTTTACCAAAGGGGGGCAGGGGGGATTTCTGAGGTGGTTGCTCAGGCAAGCGTCGCTAAATCCCCCTTGTATGTTTCTTTTCCATCGAATTTCTTCAAACTGAATATGTGCCGTGGTGGTTGTGGACAATTCCTCGGCGGGGTTTGCCGGGGAATTGTCCACAACCACCACGACCCC